>CAVXTM010000016.1:0-513185 GCA_963764725.1 uncultured Gammaproteobacteria bacterium
TGAACACCGCCACACCCTTCAGGAACTTAATTAACCTGCCGGAAGGCGGGGATTTCAGTATTGTCTCTGCCCACCATGAACGCACCTTTCACCCACGACGTCTTCCTGAGCCACAGCTCGAAGGACAAGGCGGTCGTGCGCGCCGTCGCGGAGCGGTTGCGGACGGACGGGCTGCGCGTGTGGTTCGATGATTGGGTGCTCAAGCCCGGCGACAGCATCCCGGCGAAGATCGAGGAAGGGCTGGAGCACTCGCGCGTGCTCGTGCTCTGCATGTCGGCGAATGCGTTCGGCTCGGACTGGGCGCAGTTGGAGGCCGGCACGTTCCGGTTTCGCGACCCGCTGAACAAGGAGCGCCGCTTCATTCCCCTGCGGCTCGACGACGCCCCCATCAAAGGCTCCCTGGCGCAATTCCTTTACATCAACTGGCTGCCGGAGGACCGCGAGCAGGAGTATGCGAAGCTCCTCGAAGCCTGCCGACCGCCAGCGAAGCCGCCGGTGGCGGAGGCAGGGGCCTGCGTCGCGAGCAGGTTGCAGAAAAGGCCATCCAGCTCGACACCAAGGCGGCGATCTTGCCTACGCATTCAGTCCAGATGGAAAGCGCGCGCTTACTGGCGGCCGAAGACAAGACCGTGCGGCTGTGGGACGTGGAGACGGGGCGCTGCCTGCGCGTGCTCGAAGGCCACACGCAACGAGTCCGGAGCGTGGCGTGGAGCGCCGATCAACGCCGCGCGCTCTCCGGCTCCGAGGACAAGACCGTG
The DNA here is from genome assembly GCA_963764725.1 of uncultured Gammaproteobacteria bacterium. GTDB lineage: Bacteria > Pseudomonadota > Gammaproteobacteria > JACCXJ01 > JACCXJ01 > USCg-Taylor. The sequence continues at coordinate 759 of CAVXTM010000016.1, forward strand.
CGGCTGTGGGACGTGGAGACCGGGCGCTGCCTGCGCGTGCTCGAAGGCCACACCGGTACGCGGTCTAGGAGCGTGGCGTGGAGCGCCGATCAACGCCGCGCCCTCTCCGGCTCCGATGACCAGACCGTGCGGCTGTGGGACGTGGAGACGGGGCGCTGCCTGCGCGTGCTCGAAGGCCACCACGGCGGCGTCAGGAACGTGGCGTGGAGCGCCGATCGGACGCCGCGCCTTCTCCGGCGACGACGATGGCGGCATCCGGGTGTGGGATCTGTCGGAATTTGTCACCGAGGCGCGAGCACCGGAAGCCACCGCGCCAGCCTTGCCGCTCGCGCCGGACCAGGTCCAATACACGAACGCCAAAGTCCTCCTCGTCGGCGAGAGCGGCGCGGGCAAGACCGGGCTTTCCAAGCGGCTGGCTTTGAACGACTGGAAACCCAGCGACTCGACGGTCGGCGCGTGGGCGACGCAGTGGAAGCTGCCCGTGTCTTCCGGCGACGGCGTCGAGCGGGAAATCTGGCTCTGGGATTTCGGCGGCCAGGCGGACCAGCGGTTGATCCACCAGCTCTACATGGACGAAACCGCGCTGGCGGTGCTGGTCTTCGACGGCCAGAAGGAAGACCTCTTCGAGACGCTGGGCCAGTGGGACCGCGATCTCACCCGCGCCTCGCGCAAGGCGTTCGCCAAGCTGCTGGTCGCCGGGCGCGTGGATGCCGGCGGCCTGCGCGTCAGCCGGAGCCAGATCGAAACCTTCGCGAAGGAACGCGGCTACCTGCAATTTCTGGAAACCAGCGCCAAGACCAACCTCGGCTGCGAGGAACTCAAGCAGGCCATCCTCGACGGCATCCGCTGGGAGGACATCCCGTGGCGCTCCTCGCCGCTGCTCTTCAAGCGGCTCAAGGAGGAGATCATCCGCCTCAAGGACGAAGGCCGGGTGCTGATGCGCTTCAACGAACTGCGCGAGACGCTGCAACTGCGCCTGTCCGGCGAAGTCGCGCACTTCACCGACGAGGAACTGAAGGCGGTGGTGAGCCTGCTGGCCGGTCCCGGCGTGGTGTGGGAGCTGAAGTTCGGCAGTTGGGTGCTGCTCCAGCCGGAGCGCATCAACGCCTACGCCCAGGCCGTGATCCAGACGATGCGCGCGGATGAACACGAACGCGGCTGCCTGCCGGAGGAGCGGGTCTTGAACGGCGACCTGACGTATCATCGTCCTCGATGGAGCGCCTCGACGCCGACGAGGAGCGCTTCGTCCTGCTGGCCATGCACCAGACGCTGGTCGAGCGCGGCCTCTGCCTGCGCGAGCACACGGACAAGGGCACGCTGCTGATCTTCCCCAGCTACTACCGCCGCGAACGCCCGGAGCTGGTCGGGCATCCGGCGGTGCTGGTGAGCTATCGCTTCAACGGCTTTCTCGACGACATCTACGCCACGCTGGTGGTGCGGCTGCATCACACCGAGCCGTTCGAGCAGGATCAGCTCTGGCGCTACGCCGCCGATTTCAAGACGCTCACCGGCAAACAACTCGGCGTGAAGCTGACCCGCCGGGCGGAAGGCGCGGGCGAGCTGGAGGTGTATTTCGATCCGGCGATCGCGGTCGAGGAAAAGATCATCTTCAGCAAATACGTCCACGAGCACCTGCTGCAGAAGGCGCCGGGACGTGGTGCGGCTGCGCCATTACGTCTGCCCGCACTGCGGCACGCCGGTGGGCAATCGCGAGGTGGCGATGAACGGCTGAACGATGGCTGCAAGCCGGCAACGGAGCCGGGTCAAGCCGAGCAAGGAGATCCGACGATCATCTGCGTGAACTGCGAGAAGCGCGTGCCGCTGTGGGACGAACTGGAGCAGCTCTTCGCCAGCCCGGAGATGCAGCAGCGGGTGCGCGAACTGCAGGAGCAGTCCGCCATCGTGCTCGACAACGAGAGCAAGGAGCGCGCGCTGGTCGGCGAGGTGATCTCCACGGTGGCGCTCGCGGGTCAGATCAGCCGGGAGTTCAACGTGAGCGACCACGGCATCGACATGGAGATCGAGTTCAAGGACGACGACGGCGAGGCGACCGGGCGGAAGCTCTACCTGCAACTGAAGTCGGGCGACTCCTACCTGCGCGAGCGGAAGAGCGACGGCGCGGAAATCTTCACGATCAAGGACGAGCGCCACGCCCGCTACTGGATGGCGCAGGCGTTTCCCGTGCTGCTGGTGATCCGGAACTCAGAGGGCGAGGTCCGCTGGATGGAAGTGCGCGACTGGCTGAAACGCGCGAGCGACAACGGCAAGAAACCCGTGAAGCAGATCGTCTTCGAGGGCGAGCGCTTCGACGTGATGAGCGTGCGCCGCTGGCGGGACAAGGCGCTGGCGTAAACCAAAAAAAAACTAAAAAAAAGGGGGACGGATCGCTCTATGGGCACTTCTAACTAAAATTGCGACGGATACCTTCTCCCCTTTAGGGAGAAGGCTAGGATGAGGGGAATAAAAATCATCGAGTTACATCCCCTCACCCTAGCTCTCTCCCGGTCCGGTGGGAGAGGGGATTTTTAGAAATGCCTTTTCGAGTATTACGCGCCCACCGTTGGGGGCGGGGGCGGAATGGCTATGCGCCGTAGCCAAATAAGTGCCCGACGACACATTCGTCCACGGCGTATCTAACGGACAAACTCAAAGCAGAGAAACAGTATGGCCGCGGTGATCCGCACTTCGTTCCGCAAGGCACCGATCGAAGCACCGCTACATCGGCCGGCGCAGCACGGTGGGTGAGGGCGGGCGGGACGCATCGGGAAGCGGATAGTCCAGGGTGTAGTGAAGGCCGCGGCTCTCCTTGCGCCGCAGGGCAGATTCGATGATAAGCTCTGCGACCTGCACGAGATTACGCAGCTCGATGAGATCTACGGTGACACGAAAGTTACCGTAATATTCGACGATTTCATCGCGCAAGAGTTGCACCCGGCGGCTGGCCCGCTGCAAGCGCTTTGTGGAGCGCACGATGCCGACATAGTCCCACATAAAGCGGCGCAATTCGTCCCAATTATGGGCCACGACGACCTCCTCGTCGGAGTCCGTCACTTGCGTTTCATCCCAATCGGGGACCGATGGCACGCGCGGCGCGCCCGCCAGTTGCGTGCGGATGTCCATAGAGGCGGCGCGCGCCATGACGAGGCATTCCAACAAGGAATTGCTGGCCATGCGGTTGGCCCCGTGCAGGCCCGTGTAAGCGACTTCGCCGATGGCATAAAGCGCCGGAACCGCGCTACGCCCGTAGCGATCGGTAACTACCCCGCCGCACATATAGTGTGCAGCGGGCACGACGGGGATCGGCTCGCGGGTCATGTCGATGCCGTACTCAAGGCAGCGGGCGGCGATAGTGGGAAAGTGGCCGAGAATAAACTCCGCCGGTTTATGCGAGATGTCGAGGTAGACAAAATCGACGCCCAAGCGTTTCATCTCGTGATCGATCGCGCGCGCAACGATGTCGCGGGGCGCGAGCTCCGCGCGCGCATCGAAACGGTCCATGAAAGCCGAGCCGTCGGGCAGCAGGAGTTTCCCACCCTCGCCACGGACAGCCTCGGTAATGAGAAAGGACTTCGCCCGAGGATGATAAAGGCAGGTAGGGTGGAACTGAAAAAACTCCATGCTGGCGATGGGACAACCGGCGCGCCAGGCCATCGCCACGCCGTCGCCAGTCGCGACATCGGGATTGCTCGTATATAGGTAGACCTTGCCGGCCCCGCCGGTAGCGAGAATCACGAAGCGGGCTTCAAAGGTGAGTACCCGGCGCGCGTCCGTATCCAAGACGTACGCGCCTAGGCAGCGCTCCGCGCCGAGACCGAACTTGGCCGCGGTTATGAGGTCGATCGCCAGGTGGTGCTCGAACACATCAATGGAGGGATGAGCACGGACCCGGTCTTCAAGGATGTTTTCAATGGCGCGTCCGGTGGCGTCCGCTGCATGGATAATGCGCCGGTGGCTATGCCCCCCTTCGCGGGTCAGGTGATATTCTATGCCCCCTACCTTTGGTTCGGCGCGCGTGAACGCGACACCTTGTTCGATAAGCCACTGCACGCTTTCACGTCCGCGTTCGACGACGTAGCGTACCGCCTCGAGATCGCAAAGGCCGGCGCCGGCGGTCAAGGTATCCTGCACATGGGACTCGATCGAGTCACAGCTATCGAGCACCGCTGAGATCCCCCCTTGCGCGTAGAGTGTCGCGCCTTCCTGTAACGGGCCCTTCGACAGGAGGGCGACCCGCGCGCCTTTCGCGAGCTGAAGCGCGACACTTAATCCGGAAGCACCGCTGCCGATGACGAGGACATCGTACTGGTGCGTCATAGCGCGATAGAGGCAGAACGGTTCAAAGATTCAGATGCCATTAAATCGGTATATAATGCGCCCCGCCAATCTCATGGCGTCGCGCTGCGAACTTGATAAGGGTCATACGGTCTATCTAGCAGTACAGTGCGCCGCTCAATAATACAAGGAGAATGCCCCGATGGGCGAGACCGGCGCCGATGCACAGCTTGTCAAGAGGGTTCAGAAGGGCGACAAAAAAGCGTTTGATCTACTCGTGTTGAAATACCAGCAGAGGATCATTAAATTGGTGTCCCGATATGTACGTGATCCCACCGACACCTTGGATGTTGCTCAGGATGCATTTCTAAAGGCCTACCGCGCCCTGCCAAACTTCCGCGGCGATAGCGCCTTCTATACATGGCTATACCGCATAGCTATCAATACGGCGAAAAATTATCTCGTAACCCAGTCCCGGCGCCCAATGGAATCCGAAAGTTTTCGCGTCGAAGGAGAGCAAGTCGAACTGGAATCGATGCTTAAGGATCTCGCGACGCCTGAAAGTCTCTTGATTACCGATGAGATCAAGGAGGCCATCGCCGAGGCCATCGAACAGTTACCCGATGACCTTCGCACCGCCATTAATCTTCGTGAGGTCGAGGGTTTGAGCTATGAGGAAATCGCCGATGTAATGACTTGCCCGATTGGAACGGTCCGATCGCGGATATTCCGGGCTAGGGAAGCGATCGACCATCGGTTAAAAGCGTTATTGGAGTGACGAAAAGCTATGAGAAGTGAACGGCGAGAACAGATATCCGCACTTTTGGACGGTGAACTATCAGAGCGCGAGGCCGGTCCGTTATTGATTGAAATGCGGACCGATCCGGAGTTGAGATCGGCTTGGTCGCGCTATCACTTGATGAGTGACGCGTTATGCCAGCGCCTGCCGGATACGGCGTGTCCGGATATATCCAGGAGGGTGTCCTTGGCGCTGGAGCAGGAGCCCGCCTGTCTGCCGATGCGCTGGAGGTTGGAGTCGCGATGGAAGCCGGCCGCGGGGCTCGCCATAGCGGCTGCTCTCGCGGGAGTCGGGTTCTTCGGTCTTAACCGTAATCAATTACCGGAGCAAGTGCCACAGGTGAGCACTATCGGATCCGCTGAATTTCATCCCCTGCCCATAGCCACGGTTAAGTGGAACGGTCAACCGGTTGATGCATCGTCGCGCCTGAGCGCGTATATAGTCAATCATCAACAATTCAATTCTAGCCCGCAGACGCAAGGCTTAACGCCTTACTTCCGGGTGGTTACCCATGAAACCCAGCCGTGAAATCGGGGCGTTCCGCCGGCTGACTCCGTGTTTTTTGATCCTCACCCTATCCGCGCCGCCGGTTTCCGCTGCCGACACCTCCAACCAAGCCCGTGCCATCCTTGCCAAGATGGCCCATGCGACCCGTGCCAACAACTATGACGGGACCTTCGTGTCGATCCGCGGCGCTGACGCCGCGAGTATGCGTATCATTCATAGAACCGATAGCCGCGGAGAACATGAACGTCTGATTGCGCTTACTGGCACGGCCAAAGAAGTGATCCGCCGCAATGACGAGGTGATCTGTATCTTTCCAAATGAGCGCAGCGTCATGGTCGACAAAACCTCGCAACAGGCATTCTTTGGGACAGCGTGGAGGCAGCCGATCGAGCAGGTCGCTGCGCTCTACGATTTTTCCGTCCTCGGCGGAGATCGAATCGCGGGCAGGCCGACATGGGTCTTGGGCATACAACCCAAGGACACCGATCGGTATAGCTACCGCCTCTGGATTGACACAAGCTCCAGCTTGTTGTTGAAGTCACAGGTGCTGGACGGTGGCGGCAGCATCCTCGAGCAAATGCTGTTTACAGCGTTGGAGACACCCGCGGTGATTTCAGAGAGCGCGCTGCAGGCATCGATTAGCGGGGAGGGCTATACTTGGTATCGGAACGAAACACCCCGAGCGTCCAGTGAGCGGAATTCGGGATGGAAGGTAGGATGGTTGCCGCGTGGTTTCGCGATGACCGAGCAGGAGATGCATGACATGCCCAAAGACAAGAAAGCGGTAAAGCACAAGGTGTTTTCGGACGGCTTGGCGACGGTCTCGGTATTTATCGAGAAAAATGAGAAGCAGGCGGTCCCGGTGCAGGGATATTCCGCGTTTGGTGCATTGAATACTTACAGTACCTTGGCGGACGGACATCAAATCACCGTTGTCGGCGAGGTGCCGGCGGCGACGGTGCGGCAGATAGCCACCTCCGTAAGCCCGGTTGCCCCCTAAGCGGCCCGTGGAAGTCACGGCCGACCCTCGTCACGCTTTGTTCGAGTTATAAAAGGTTGCATTGGAAAAATCTTACCCCTTGTGGAAGGGAGGCAAAGTCACGATGGGACTAATACACTCTTTTTCTAAAGCGCTCTTGGCGCTCGCGGCGCTATTCAGCATGCAGACAGCCGTTGGCAACTCGCTGCCGGACTTTACCGATCTTGCCTCGGAGAACGCCCCGGCCGTGGTAAATATCGGGACGACACTGAAAGAATCCGAAAAACGCGCCGATGGTGCACCCCCTCAGCTCCAAATACCTGATATTCCCGAAGACAGCCCGTTAAATGAGTTCTTTCGCCGCTTTTTTGGCGATAATATCGAGGGACCTGAGCTCTCTCCACGATCATCATTGGGGTCCGGCTTTATCCTCTCCAAGGACGGCTACGTGATCTCCAACTATCACGTCGTCAAGGATGCGGATGAGATTTGGGTGCGTCTGAGCGATCGGCGCGAATTTCTGGCCAAGCCGATTGGTCACGACGAGCGCAGCGATTTGGCAGTATTGAAAATTGAAGCCACCGATTTGCCGACTGTTACGCTCGGCCGTTCCTCGGATCTTAAGGTCGGAGAATGGGTTTTAGCCATCGGCTCACCGTTCGGGTTCGATCACTCTGTGACGGCGGGGATCGTGAGCGCGAAGGGGCGGGCGTTGCCGAATGAAAACTACGTCCCCTTTATTCAAACAGATGTCGCGATCAACCCGGGAAACTCGGGCGGTCCGCTGTTTAATCTGGACGGGGAGGTCGTTGGTGTGAATTCGCAGATTTACAGCCGGACTGGCGGTTTTATGGGATTGTCGTTTGCGATCCCGGTCGAAGTCGTGATGAATGTGTATCACCAGATCGTCGCCAAGGGCAAGGTGTCGCGAGGCTGGTTAGGCGTGCTGATTCAGGAGGTCACTCGAGAGCTTGCGGAATCCTTCGGAATGGCTCGCCCGCATGGGGCTTTGGTCGCCAAGGTGCTTCCGGACAGCCCGGCCGCCGAAGCCGGGATTCAGCCCGGCGACGTGGTGGTCGAATTTAACGGTATCGAGATCGATCTGTCCTCGGATTTACCGCCGCTCGTCGGTAACACGGAGGTTGGCAAACGGGCCCCTTTAAAGCTTATTCGTGAGGGCGAACCGAAAGTGGTGGAAATTGCCGTCGGGGAGCTTCCGCAAGAAGAAGAGCTGAAGCTGGCGTCCTCGGATCGAGGTACGGCGGAGGCGATCACGGATAATCGCTTGAAGATTGCGGTGAAAGATCTTTCCGGCAAGCAACGTAAAGCGCTCGAAATCGAAGGCGATCACGGGGTGGTTGTGGAAGCGGTGAAACCGGGACCGGCGAAAAGCGCCGGGATCCGTAAGGGCGACGCCATATTGCTAATCGACAACGTGAAGGTCAAGGACAGCAAGCATTTCACCGAAATAGTGGCGACCTTGCCCGCGGGGAAGCCCATACCGGCCCTTATTCAACGCCAAGGCGGTCCGATTTTTCTGGCGATCAAAATCGCCGAGTAGGGGGTTCAGCGTGGAATTCCGCTGCGGTATGAGGTGTTCAGGCGCCGGTCGCAATCGACTAGAATGACGGCCTGCGAACGTCAGGCCGTCCCCATTGCGAAGTCGAATCCCCGTATAATTCTCGTGCTGGCCAATATAAGCGTGCGTGGCGTGAACGGCCGGGCTTTCGCCTGCCCTGTGGTGTAGAGCCAGCGAGCGCGAGCGCCATGGAGCACGTGCGAAACTTCTCGATCATTGCCCATATCGATCATGGTAAGTCCACCTTGGCCGATCGTTTTATCCAGTTGTGCGGCGGACTCAGTCAGCGCGAGATGGCCGAACAAGTGCTGGACTCGATGGACATCGAGCGCGAGCGCGGGATCACCATCAAGGCTCAGAGCGTAACCTTGGGCTTTCGCGCCGATGACGGCATTACCTACCAGCTTAATTTCATCGATACTCCGGGGCATGTTGACTTTAGCTACGAGGTATCGCGCTCGCTCGCCGCCTGCGAGGGGGCACTGTTGGTCGTCGATGCGGCGCAGGGTGTGGAAGCCCAGACCGTCGCTAACTGCCATACGGCTGCCGAGCACGGACTCGAGATTATCCCGGTTCTCAATAAAGTCGATTTACCCGCCGCCGATCCGGAACGTGTGCGCGCGGAGATCGAGGATATTATCGGTATCGATTCGAGCGAGGCGCTCGTGGTCAGCGCGAAGACGGGACAGGCTGTGGGCGATCTTCTGAACGCGATCGTAAAACGGGTGCCCAAGCCGCGCGGGAACCCGGAAGCGCCTTTGAAAGCCTTGATTATCGACTCCTGGTTCGACAATTACCTGGGGGTCGTGTCCTTGGTGCGCGTATTCGATGGCGTGATCGAAACCGGTGCTAAGGTTCGGGTCATGTCGGCGGGGCGCGAATACGAAATCACCGAGCTCGGTGTCTTCACACCTAAGCGCGTGGTATGCAAGACATTGCGCACGGGGGAGGTGGGTTTCGTCGTGGCCGGGATAAAAGAAATCGACGGCGCCCCGGTCGGGGATACGTTTACCGGCGCAAGGCGGCCAGCCGCCGAGCCGCTCGCGGGCTTTAAGGAGATCAAACCCAACGTCTTCGCCGGCCTTTACCCCAGCGACTCAAACGATTACGAAGCGTTTCGCGAAGCTTTGGCGAAACTGCGCTTGAACGACTCGGCGCTGCGTTATGAACCCGAGACCTCGCAAGCACTAGGATTTGGATTCCGGTGTGGATTTCTGGGCTTGTTGCATATGGAGATCGTCCAGGAGCGTTTGGAGCGAGAGTATAAACTCGCCCTCATTACTACCGCGCCCACGGTAGTCTATGAGGTAGCCACTACCTCGGGCGAGGTCCTACGCATCGAGAATCCGGCCAAGCTCCCGCCCCAGAACGAAATCGCCGAGATCCGGGAACCCATCATTCAAGTTGACATACTGGTGCCGCAGGCGCACCTCGGCAACGTGATTACGCTATGCGTGGATCGGCGCGGTTCGCAAACGAAACTCCACTACGGGCGGCGACAGGTCGCCGTGAGCTACGAGCTGCCAATGAGCGAGATGGTGCTCGATTTTTTCGATCGGCTGAAGTCCTTAACGCGCGGTTATGCGTCGTTGGACTATAGCTTTCTCCGGTTTCAACGGGCGTCACTGGTGAAGCTTGATATCTTGATCAATGGCGATCGGGTAGACGCCTTGTCCGCCATCGTTCACCAGAACCAAGCCCAACGGCGCGGCCGGGAGCTTGCCGAAAAGATGCGGGAATTGATCCCGCGCCAAATGTTTGAGGTCGTGATACAAGCGGCTATAGGGGCGCAAATCGTGGCACGGGAGACGGTAAAGCCGCTGCGAAAAAACGTTACTGCGAAATGTTACGGAGGCGATGTGACTCGAAAACGGAAACTTCTCGAAAAGCAAAAGGCCGGCAAGCGGCGCATGAAACAAGTAGGAACGGTCGAGATCCCACAGGAAGCCTTTATGGCCGTGCTGACCGTGGGTAAGGCGAAATGAACGTAGATTTCGCGTTGGTCATGGTAGTGTTGGTATTCATCAGCGGACTGGTCTGGCTAGCGGACACTGTGTTTTTCGCGCCACGCCGCGATCCGGCCGCCAAGCTCCCGCTAATGGTGGACTATGCGCGCTCCTTGTTTCCGATTTTCCTCATCGTGCTGCTCCTGCGGTCGTTTCTGGTCGAGCCATTTCGCATTCCTTCGGGCTCCATGATGCCAACGCTCTTGATCGGAGATTATATTGTCGTCAACAAGTATGTTTATGGTCTTAGGCTCCCGGTTCTCAATACGAAGGTCATACGATTGGGCGCGCCCGAACGCGGTGATGTCGTCGTATTTCGATACCCGGAAGACCCCTCGACTCCGTTTATCAAACGCGTGATAGGTTTGCCTGGGGACCGCATTGCTTACCACGACAAGGCATTGTGGATTAACGACGAACGGATTTCGCAAACGCGGTTGGGTCCGTATGAGGGCGTAGGCGCTGGTACCTCGATGACCGGGGCGGCTTTAATCGACGAAGATCTCTATGATGTCAAGCATGCTATTCTCGTCGAACCCGAGCGGCCATCATTGGAGACCGAGACGGTGGTGCCCGATGGCCATTATTTCGTGATGGGTGACAATCGCGACAACAGCAAGGACAGCCGCTACTGGGGCACCGTACCCGATGATCACCTCATCGGGAAAGCATTTATGATCTGGATGAACTGGGACAGTCAGAACGGGGGGATTGATTGGCAGCGCCTAGGCCGTTCGATTCGTTAACGCACACTCATAGCACTAAGGAGTACGTCATGAAGCATGACAACCTACCGGCAAAGCAGCGGGGACTCACCCTCTGGGGACTTTTGATGGGCGGCGCGCTCCTCGGATTCGCGGCCCTGACCCTTATGAAGCTGTTTCCGCTCTACAACCAAAGTTTCAAAGTGCGTGCCGCCATGCAAGCCGTGGCCGGTATGCCGGAAATCGGCCAAAAAGGCGTACAGGAGATCAGGAACTTAATCGAGCGTAACTTCGAGGTCTCCGATGTGGACACGATTACCGGAAGTGATCTCCAGAAATATTTGAAGGTCGTAGCTAACTCCGATGGCAAGGGCCGTCTCATGACCATGACCTATGAAGATCGCGGACCGCTCTTTGGTGATCTGGATGTCGTCTTGAAGTTCAACGAAAGCATCGCCATCCCAGGCATGGGTATCGAGTGACAGCGACTTCAGGGATCAGCGAGGCGCTTGGGTATGGTTTTAAGACTAGAAGCTTATTAACGTCCGCTCTTACTCACAGCAGCGCGGGGGAAGAAAACAACGAACGGCTGGAATTCCTCGGTGACGCCGTGCTCGATCTTGTAGTTGCGGAAGCGCTTTTCGAGCGTTTCCCGTACGCGCAAGAAGGTGAATTGAGCCGCTTGCGTTCGACACTCGTCAACCGGGAAACACTGGCCGTGGTGGCGCGTTACCTCGACCTGGCAGGCCATCTCACCTTGGGCCAAGGCGAAAAAAAAAGCGGCGGGATGCAGCGGGAATCGATACTCGCCAACGCGCTCGAAGCGATTATCGGCGCCATCTATCTCGATGGGGGACTGGCAGTCTGTCGCGAACGGGTGCTGGCGTGGTTCTCATCGATGCTGGATCGGACCCTGCCGGAGGCGATCAGAAAGGATCCGAAAACGGAGCTTCAGGAAATACTGCAAGCACGCCGCCTTCCGCTTCCCACCTACGCGGTGGCCCGCGTTGCCGGTAAACCTCACAAGCAGCTTTTTACCGTCACCTGCCAGTGCGTACCGTTGCCCTCGCCGGTGTCGGCGCAGGGCTCGAGCCGCAGGCGCGCGGAGCAGGCGGCAGCGGAGCAAGCCCTGCGGCTACTGCGCGAGGCGAGTGATTCCTGATCGCTAATGATCCTTGCTAGCCCCGTGAGCCGCTGCGGGATGGTTGCCATCGTCGGGCGTCCCAACGTCGGCAAATCAACGTTTCTTAACCGAGTTATCGGACAGAAGCTCAGCATCACCTCGCGCAAACCTCAGACGACCCGTTATCAGATCCTCGGCATTAAGACAGAAGGTTTCCATCAGATCGTGTTCGTGGATACACCTGGACTGCATCACGGGCGGCACGGGGCGCTCGATCGCGCCTTAAATCGGGAGGCCATTAAGGCAATTGCACAGGTCGATATTATCCTATTCATGGTGGAGGCGTTGCGCTGGACGGAGGATGATCAGTACGTCTTGAACTGTATAAAGCCGGCCGCGTGTCCGGTCCTGGTTGCGGTTAATAAAGTCGACACCGTCGCGGATAAATCCAAACTCTTGCCTTACCTCAGCGAAGTCAGCGGATTCATGGATCTCGCCGAGATCGTTCCGCTGTCGAGCTCCACCGGTGACAACATCGTCGCATTGGAGGAGGCATTGAAGTCCAGGCTTCCCGAGGGGGCCGCACTATTTCCCGCGGGCGAACTGACCGATCGCGGCGAGCGGTTTTTCGCGGCCGAGCTGATCCGCGAGCAGTTGCTGCACAAGCTCGGAGCGGAGGTGCCGCACCGCTTGACCGTAATGATAGACGAGTTCGTCTCGAAACCGCACATAACATGTATCGATGCCACGATTTGGGTAGAGCGGCCGGGCCAAAAGCGAATCGTGATCGGCGCGCATGGGGCGGTGCTGAAAGCCGCGGGTCAACTTGCACGATTGGAGATGGAGCGCTTGTTCGGCAGCAGGGTTTTTCTGCGGACTTGGGTCAAGGTCAAGGAAAGGTGGTCCGATGATATTCGGGCGTTGGGCCAGCTAGGGTTTCACGCTTAAGACGTGGCTTGTGTCTCGATAGGGGTGGCCGGTGCGTGTTGACCTGCACAGCGCGTTTGTCCTGCACCAGCGTTCGTATCGAGAGACGAGCTTACTTTTAGAAGTTTTCTCCTTGCGCTCAGGAAGGGTGGGATTGATCGCGAAGGGCGCAAACCGGCAGCGTTCGACGTTCCGCGGCGCTCTGCAATTCTTTAGGCCGCTACTTCTGGCCTGGGCAGGACGGGGGGAGCTGTCGACGCTCGTCGGAGCCGAGGTCGACGGACCCTTCTCTGCCTTGAGCGGCCGGGCGCTCTTAAGCGCTTTCTATCTCAATGAACTCTTGATGCGGGTATTGCATCGGGACGATCCGCATCCAGCGCTCTTCGCGGCCTATCGCCAAGCCTTGGAAAGCCTCGCGCAAGCCGGGAACGAGGAGCCGGCCTTGCGCTTGTTCGAGAAACGTCTGCTCGAAGACATCGGCTATGGCCTTAGTCTGAGCTTTGATGTGGATACCAATGCTCCCATTGAACCTGAACGCGATTATTACTATCAAAGTGATAAAGGTCCCTGGCGCGATCCACCCGCGCACATCGACACCGTTAAGGTAAAGGGGCGCACCTTGATCGCCTTAGCCGCGGCGCTCCTCCATGAACCTGAAGCACTCAATGAGTCGAAACGGTTGATGCGATTTATCCTTGCTTCTCATATCGGCGCCCGGCCGTTGGCCAGCCGGCAGTTGTTCAGTTAGAGCGTCCAGGTCAATGGTTACACGAGGACCAATTCTGCTTGGAGTCAACATCGACCATGTGGCGACGTTAAGGCAAGCACGGGGAACCCAGTACCCCGATCCCGTTCAAGCCGCCATGGAAGCGCAGCACGCCGGAGCGGACGCCATCACGATCCATTTGCGTGAGGACCGGCGCCATATACAGGAGCGCGATGTGGAACTGCTCGCCGCCGTGCTTCAAGTGCGCATGAACCTCGAAATGGCAGTGACCGATGCTATGCTCGCGTTGGCCGAGCGGATCCGACCGGCGGACTGTTGTTTTGTGCCCGAAAGACGACAGGAATTGACCACCGAAGGGGGGTTGGATGTCGCGGCACAACTCGACGCGATTTCAGGGGCATGCAAACGTATCGAGCGTGTGGGCGCTCGCGCGTCGCTGTTTGTCGACCCAGATCCGCGCCAAATCGAAGCCGCCCGCGAGGCGGGCGCGACGGTCATCGAAATCCACACCGGACGCTATGCGGACGCGGCGGATCCAGGCGCGCGAGAGCGCGAGCTACAGCGTATTGTTGCGGCGGGTCGGATGGCCGCAAGTCAGGGGTTGCGAGTCCATGCCGGACACGGGCTCAACTATCAGAATGTTGACCCAATTGCGGCCATAGCCGAGGTAGAGGAGCTCAATATTGGGCACGCGATCGTCGCGCGCGCGGTGTTCAGCGGTCTCGCGGAGGCGGTGCGCGAGATGAAAAGGCTGATGCTGGAAGCACGGCGATGATCCGTGGGATCAGCGTGGACATCGTCAGGGTCGAGCGCATGCGCGCAGGCTTACAGCGTCTCGGACACCGGTTTTCACGCCGGGTCCTCACCCCTCAAGAGCACGCGATTTGCCGTGGCCTGCGTGGTTTTGAAGATCCGGAACACCGGCGGCCGGTGATTAAGAAACTCCTGAAACAGCCCCGACGGCATGCACGCTACTCGCAAGGAACGGTTTCGCATAATCCTTGGCGCTCGGCTCGCGATGCGAGCGATCCCTTAGCTTAACTCTTCCGGGATTGACGGCGGGTTAGTTACGACGGCCCGGTCTTCTCGGCGAGCATAACCCTCGGGTTCGGGAGCGCCGGCCGGAAAACTTTGCGGTGAGCTTGTGTCTAATCCGGCCGGACGCTCAGGCAACGGACCCATCGTCTCCTCGGGATCGCTCGGGCGCTTGCCGTCCTCGTTCGGGGTCGAGACGCGTTGGCCATCGGCCGGTCCACCGAACCCTGAGCCCGTTCCCCGAGAGGAACGGCGCCCGCCACGGCGGCCGGAGCGAGAGCGGCCCCGTTGCCGCTGCGAGATATGCCGCTCGCCGGCGACCGCGCTGGGGGTTTCGTTTCCTACCACAGATACCGGCGCATCACCAGACGCTTCGGAAGCCGCCGCGGAAGGAGCTTCAAGGGCGGCTGGGTCTGGCGCACGCGCCGGTGATCGCTGCTGCCGGCCGCGGCCGCCTCGGGACGATCGCCCGCCGCGCCGACGCGGTGGACGGTCACCATCCATAGCGGGGCGTTGCTGTAGCGGTGGTGTGACTTGTTCCGGTGCTCCGATCTCTTCCGCACCGGGTTGGACCGACTGAGGTTCCTCTTTCTCGTCACCGAACAAAGTCGATATAAACCTGCGGATGAATCCCGCATGCGACGGTGTGGTTGGCAGCAGAGGTTGTTCACTGCGGATCTGGGGTGCTGGTATATCTCTCAAAACCTCCTTGACAGCAGGTTCTTCTTGCCGCCGTTTATCTCTGGTTCCCATGTCCCCCGCGTCCACTGCCCGCACGGGTATGAGGCGATAGCTAGGATCGGCCGCGCCGTGAAGATCATGCTGGCGGATGCGCTTAAGCTCGTAGTGAGGTGTTTCGAGCATGGGATTCGGAATAACAATCACGCGAATCTGTTGCCGAGTTTCAATACCGCTAATCTCCTGGCGTTTCTCATTGACCAGAAAGGTCGCGACCTCCACCGGCAAATGCACCACGATTTTGGCGGTCGATTCCTTCATCGCCTCTTCTTCCATTACGCGCAATACTGAAAGCGCGAGCGATTCGACACCGCGAATGGTGCCCAAACCGCTGCACCGCGGACACACGATATGGCTAAACTCATCAAGGGAAGGCCTAAGGCGTTGCCGCGACATCTCAAGGAGCCCGAATCTCGAAATGCGGCCTAACTGCACGCGAGCCCGATCCATCTTAAGAGCGTCCTGTAGGCGATTTTCGACCTGGCGCTGGTTCTTTTGATTCTCCATATCGATAAAATCAATCACGATCAAGCCCCCGAGATCACGCAACCGAAGTTGGCGCGCGACTTCTTCGGCTGCCTCCACGTTCGTATTGAACGCGGTCTCTTCGATATCGCCGCCTCGCGTAGCACGGGCCGAATTGATATCGATCGTGATCAAAGCCTCGGTGGGTTCGATGACTAGCGAACCGCCCGAAGGAAGCTCGATCTTGCGGGCAAACGCAGATTCAATCTGGCTTTCGATCTGATAGCGAGTGAAAAGCGGGACACCATCTTGATATAGCTTGAGTTTGTTGAGGTTTTGCGGCATCACCTGCTGCATGAAATCCCGGGCTTTTTCGCATAGGCCCGGGTCGTCGATGAGAATCTCGGCGATGTCATTACGCAGGTAATCGCGGATCGCGCGGATTATTACGTCCCGATCCTGATAAATCAGAAAGGGCGCCGGACGGTCTTTCGATGCCTCCTCGATCGCGCTCCACAAGTGCAGCAGATAGTCGAGGTCCCACTGCAACTCCTCGACCGCTTTGCCCATACCGGCGGTGCGGAGGATAAGTCCCATGCTTTCGGGGATATTGAGACCACTCATGGCGTCTCGCGCCTCCTCGCGTTCCAGGCCTTCGATCTGCCGCGAGACACCTCCAGCGCGCGGGTTATTGGGCATCAATACGAGATAGCGTCCGGGAATACTAATGAAGGTGCTCAGCGAAGCGCCTTTGGTGCCGCGCTCGTCTTTCTCTACCTGTACGGTGAGTTCTTGCCCCTCCCTAAGCACCTCCCGGATATTGACACGCGTTCCGCCGCGCGGCGATTCGACAAATAAGGACCGTGTGACCTCCTTCAGCGGCAAGAATCCATGCCGTCCGGCGCCATAATCGACGAAGGCCGCTTCGAGGCTCGGTTCGATGCGTATGACCTTCCCCTTATAAATATTCGATTTTCTTTGCTCGCGACCGGTGGCCTCAATATCAAGGTCGTAAAGGCGTTGTCCGTCGACAAGGGCGACACGCAACTCCTCCGATTGAGTTGCGTTGATAAGCATTCTTTTCATGTCTTCTGCATATTCCTGTCAGGCGCCTTCGTAATGGACGGGAGGCGCCCCGGTAAAAATTCACTATTTCCATAGCCGGTATGAGTGACATTTCTGGGTATCACGAGGTGATTGACGGCGGCCGACAGTCGCTATGCTCTGGTAATTATCTTAGGGTTCAGAAGGGGCTAAGCCTCGCTTCGAGGCTCGTAACGCCGGACGAAGCCGTAATGTAGCACGTACCCCGCCATCGCGATTAAGCAAGGGGGATAATCCACGCTCGCTATGAAGCAGGCCGCTCACTCGCCACTGCACCGTTGCGTTGTTTATTACGCGATAGGCTACGAATTCCTGGTAAGCTCGATAGCGCATTTGCGACTCCGATATACTTACCGCAAGCTAATATAGCAACGATACAGCAATGCGGCAATCGGGCACTAATTTCAACCAGCATGGGACTAGAGCTAGGGATGGGACGCACTTGGTACACGTTCCAGCACGCCAAATTATTGTTGATTTAGAGCATGACGGGCGTCGCATCGACAATTTTTTGGCCTGGACGCTCAAGGGGATCCCTCGGGACCGGATCTACCGGATGCTGAGAAACGGCGAAGTGCGTGTGAACGGTGGCCGTATTCGGCAAGACTATCGCTTAACAACCGGCGAGGTACTGCGTCTGCCACCCGTGCGCATGACCCCGAACGAGGCCATGACTGCTCCCGAAAGTTTACGGGCGGCGGTACGCGATAGCGTGCTTTATGAGGATCAGGAGCTTCTCGTCCTGAACAAACCAGCGCGGATCGCGGTCCATGGAGGAGTGGGGATCCGCAACGGGCTGATCGAGGTTTTGCGCGATCTTAGGCCCGATGCGCCCTACATAGAGCTCGTGCATCGGCTCGATCGCGGCACTTCGGGGTGTCTGATGATCGCGAAACGGCCGCGATTTCTGCGGGCGATGCACGGCCTTATTCGGTTGGGCGCTGTTGCGAAGACTTACCTTGGTCTCATCAGTGGTCATTGGCCGGTTAGCGCAGGTACGATTAAAACCGGCCTAAAGAAAAACGGGGTACGTTCGTCGGAGCGCATGGTGTGCGTGGCCGACGATGGCAAGTTTGCCGAGACACACATCGAGCCGATCGAGCGATTCGAAAACGCGACCTTGGTGCGGGTGCAACTTAAGACCGGTAGAACGCATCAAATCCGGGTCCACACCGCCTATGTCGGTCATCCGCTAGCCGGCGATGACAAATATGGCGATAAGGCATTCAACCGAGCGATGCGACATTACGGTTTACGGGACTTGTTTTTGCATTCTTACCGTATCGAGTTTGTGGCGCCGAACTCCAATGAGCAAATATCAGTGCAAGCGCCGCTACCGGCAGGATTGCTGTCGGTTCTGGAGTCATTGCGGCGCGACCGGAGTCACGCGGTGAGCGGCGAGTTCGCCGCGCGTCACCGGGGATTGCTTTAGCCATCTAATTTACGATAGGTTAGTGAAAATGGATCAGACTGAGGGTAAAGAACCGGTTGGGAATTGGGAGCACGCGCTCATCCGCGATCTCGCGTTAGCGGCGATCACGGAGCAGCGGCGCGCGCGTCGGTGGAGTATCTTGTTCAGGTCGGTCGCGGTTATTTACGTACTGGTCTTGTCGGCGTTTTACTTTTCAAGCCAATGGGAAGAAGGTTCCCTGTCCGGCGAGGTGCACACCGCCTTGGTGGACGTTGACGGAGTCATCGGATCGGACCCGCAGGCCAGCGCGGACAGTGTGATTACTGGCCTGCGCGCTGCCTTTAAGAGCGATAAGACCAAAGCCGTCATCATGCGTATCAATAGTCCGGGCGGCAGTGCCGTGCACGCGGGTTATATCAACGATGAGATGTTTCGTTTGCGAGCGCTGCATCCGAACATTCCGGTGTACGCGGTAATCACGGATATCTGCGCCTCGGGTGGCTATTACATTGCCGTGGCGGCAAATAAAATCTATGCCGACAAGGCGAGCTTGGTAGGATCGATCGGGGTAGCGATGGACGGTTTTGGGTTTGTCGGTACCTTAGAGCGTCTCGGCATTGAGCGCCGGTTACATACGGCCGGCACGCACAAGGGATTTCTCGATCCATTCTTACCCGCTAACCCCGAGGATTCCAAACATCTTCAGGTCGTATTGGATCGGGTCCATCAGCAGTTTATCGATATCGTAAGAAAAGGCCGCGGCGACCGTTTGAAATCTGATCCCGCGCTGTTCACGGGGCTCGTGTGGAGCGGTGAGCAAAGCCTCAATCTGGGGCTCATTGACGCCTTGGGCAGTAGCGGTTTCGTGGCGCGCGAGGTCATCGGAGCTGAGAATATCGTCGATTTTACTCATCGCGAGCATTACTTTGACCGTTGGGCCAAGCAATTGGGTGCGACGGCGGCGAAAGTGTTCATGAACCCGATTCCGGCGCTGCGGTAGGAGCCCATAGACCCTGACCACCCTCGGGCGCGAGGACATCGATTCCCTCGTTACGTAGCATGCCGACCAGATGAATAAGCGGTAGGCCAATGAGCGCGGTCGGGTCCTCGCCTTCCATCTTTTCTACCAATGCGATGCCGAGGCCTTCCGATTTGAAACTGCCGGTGCACCCGAAAGGTTGTTCCGCCGAGAGATAGCATCGTATCTGCTCCTCGTGCATGATGCGGAAATACACATCAAAGGGGATGCACGCGAGTTGCATACGCCGGGTTTCAGTGTTTAATAAAGCCAATCCCGTCAAGAAATGCACACAGCGTCCGCTCAGCGCTATAAGCTGCTCGCACGCTGCCGCAAAATCGCCCGGTTTCCCTAGCAAACGGCCACCGCAGATGGCGATCTGATCGGACCCGATAATCAGTGCCTTGGTATAATGCGGTAGGACTGCTTCCGCTTTTGCCCTCGCAAGCCGTAACGCCAGATTGCTAGCATCCTCGCCCGGCGCCGGGGATTCATCCACATCGGGGACGCGGACGAAAAAGGGCAAGCCGAGGCGCTGCAGCAAAGCCTTCCGCTGAGGGGACGACGATGCTAAGACCAAGGACCGAGGATGAGTTTCTGTCACATTAGAATCAAGCATCGGTGCTAGTATCCGGAGCGACCGGTCACACCGAAGGCACTTGTTGCGTAAGGCAGTGAAAAGCGCCCAATCCCCAAACGAGATCGGTGCAATCGATACCGATGATCTCACGCCCGGGGAAGCAGGATTGAATAATGTCCCTCGCTGCGGCATCCATCGGATCGTTAAAAAACGGCATTAGCACCACCCGGTTGGCGATGTAAAAGTTCGCATAGCTGGCCGGCAAACGCGTGCCGTCATAAAAAACCGGGGCAGGCATCGGTAAGGTTTTGATGATCAGCGGCCGGCCGTCGATGCCCGTCATCGTTCTCAGCCGCGCTAGGTTATCCTCAAGCGGAGCGAAGTTATCGTCATCCGGATCTTCTTCGACGACCGTGACGGCCGTATCGGCGGATACGAAGCGTGTGAGATCATCCACGTGACCATCGGTATCATCGCCGAGGATGCCCTCGCCCAACCACAATACCTTTTCGATGCCCAGAAACACGCGCAGTCGCCACTCGATCTCGGCGCGATTTAGATGTGGATTGCGATTGGGGTTAAGCAGGCATTGCTCGGTAGTCAGCGCCAGTCCTGTGCCGTTCACGTCGATCGAACCTCCCTCCAAGATACAATCGGCTTTATAGCAAGGGACGGCGAGTGCCTCGGCCATCCGTGCTGGAATGGCGTTGTCCAGATCGTAAGGCGGATATTTTTCTCCCCAGGCATTGTATTCGAAGTCAATCGCGGCAAGCTTGTTGCCGCCTGGACGGGTCACGAACACCGCGCCGTAGTCGCGGCACCAGGCATCGTTGGTAGGAAAGCGATGAATTTCTATGGTGCCTGAGATCCCCGCGCACAGTGAGCGCACGTGCCGTTCTTGGGATGCGTCGAGCACGTTGATGCGCACCGTTTCGCTGCGCGCGAGCGCCTTCACCATCTTGACGATGATGGGCTCGATGGCCGCGAATTTTCCCGGCCAACTCTCGCGCTTATGCGGCCACGACATCCAAGTGGCTTGGTGGGGTGCCCATTCCGCGGGCATGCGATAGCCTCGTGCGGACGGTGACGCGTCTGGGACCGACATCGTATTTAATGGAAGTTGTTACCCGTTTCGCAAGCCGACGTCCGGTCCCTCATGTTCCTTGGACACGCGCTTGAAATGCCGGTGCATAATAGCAATGCGAGGCAGCGAAGAAAACTCGGTGGAATGGGAAAGCTTAGGGTGAAAGCGTTAGTGCTCGTAGCAGTAAACGATATCATATTCCGCGTGATCTCGGATGCCGGGCAGCATGTAGGCAACTTGAAGAAAATCCGGGGCGTATGGAAGTTCAAGGCCATCGGATACGACAGCAATGGTCTTGTGATCCCGGGCGGCGGGCCACTCACGGACCGGCATAATGCGGTGTTCGACAGTCCGGACCCGAATCTCCTTACCTCGCGACTGCTGCGGTGATCGTCTGACTGACCCTACTTCCGAGACCGCCAGCAAGCTTGAGTGGCAACAAAGTTGAGTATACTAGTCAACGATGTCTACCATCCTCCAATCTGTCCGCGGAACGCATGACGGCGTTTCGATCAGGGATGCCTTGCATCGGCCGCTGCGGGATCTGCGGATCTCGGTCACCGACCGTTGCAACTTCCGTTGCCCGTACTGCATGCCCAAGGAGGTGTTTGGGCGGGATTGGGCGTTCTTACCGCGGGCGGAGCTATTGAACTTTGAAGAAATCGCCCGTCTGGCGCGGGTCTTTGTTGCCCTTGGGATCGAGAAGATCCGGATCACGGGAGGCGAGCCCCTATTACGCCGCGATCTGCCGAAGCTCATCGCGCGGATTGCGCGTATCGAGGGTGCCCACGACCTGACACTCACAACAAATGGCGTGTTGTTGTCGCGCATGGCGGACGACTTGAAGCAGGCGGGGTTGCAGCGATTGACCGTGAGCCTAGACGCCATCGATGAAACCGTCTTTCGGGCAATGAGCGATGTCAACATCTCAGCGGCCCAGGTACTGGACGGAATCGGCGCCGCGGTCGCGGCCGGTTTGCATCCGATCAAGGTCAACATGGTGGTTAGACGCGGGATGAATGACCATTGCATCGGCGCTATGGCCGGGCACTTCCGCCATACGGGCCATATCCTGCGGTTTATCGAATACATGGATGTCGGCGATAGCAACGGCTGGCGCATGCAGGACGTAGTCCCGGCCCGCGAGATCATCGGCGCCATTGAAAAGGAGTGGCCCCTTGAACCCCTTGAGCGGAACTACCCGGGCGAAGTAGCCGTCCGCTATCGCTATCGTGACGGGGGAGGGGAGATCGGGATGATTGCTTCGGTAACCCAGCCGTTCTGCCGGGGATGCACGCGCAGCCGGATCACGGCGGACGGAACGTTCTACACGTGCTTATTCGCCACGCGCGGGTACGATCTCCGTCAACTATTGCGCCAGGGCGCGAACGACGGCGAGATCAGTGCGTTTATTTCTTCCGTGTGGCGGGGACGCAGCGACCGCTATTCCGAGATCCGGCACGGCGCCGGCATCGGCTTACCTAAGGTCGAGATGTCGCGAGTCGGCGGATAATTAGGAGCAAGCTGAAAAAAGGCTGCCTGCGGGGCTGCCATGCCACGCGCGAGCGCAAGCGTGCCATCGGCGCGTTGCAAGAGGCGGCTGCCCGGGTTCGGCACGAGAAGATTGCTTAACATCGCGCGGATGCAGATGAGCCTGGAGAACTGGGCGGACGCCGCGAAATCGTTTGCGACCGCGCTCGATAAAGGCGGGCTCAAGGAGCTCGATGAGACCCAGTTCCTGTTCGGCATTGCTTGCTACCACGAAGGCGATAAAAAGTGCGCGGCCTCGGCGTTGCAAGTGGCGAGCAAGAGCCGGCGATTCCGCAAGCAGGCGCAACGCTGGCTGGAGCGCATTATTGGGGAAGATAGCAAACTTACCTCCGCCAAGCCCAAGGAGGCACGCGCACTAACCAACTGAACGCATGCGTGAGGTTCAGATTGCATCGCGAGCTACGCGCGTTGTGCTATTCGGCTTCTTCAGACGCACCCTGCGGATGGGCAAGGAGTCGCTGCGCGCAGCAAACGTGCGGCAAAAGTGGCGGCCGGTGTACCGGACAAGACCGCGGGAAATAAATTTAATCCCTGAAGTGCTATGCTACGGGTGAAGGTGTTCCCATGCGCGCTCCCACACTCGATATCCTGGTAAAGCTCATGAAACCCACGGGACGCGCATGGCTCCTCATGGCGGCAGCCGTGAGTTTTTTTGTTGCCATTCTCCACGTTGTCATTGTCTTGATCGGTCCCCCGGCGTATAGCTTTTTCGGTGGCCAACGACTCGCCCGGCTCGCCGCGAGCGGTTCCTCTTCCCCGGTGATCCAAACCCTTTCGTTGGCTGCCGTGCATGCTCTCTTCGGCAGCTATGCGCTCGCGGGAGCAGGCATAATCCGCCGCTTGCCCTTGCTTACCGTTGCCCTATTTGCGATCGGCGGTATGTATGCATTCCGCGGGTTGAGCTTCATCGAACAGGCGCTGCAACTTCTTCGAGATCCTGACTCACTCCCGTTTCGCGTCCTCTTCTATTCCCTCGTGTCCTTCGTTACCGGTTGCGCCTATATCGTGGGAAGCGTAAAGAGATGGGGGTGGCTTCGAGGCGAGGGAGAGATCGAAGCATGAGGGGCGCTATGCTCTGATTGGCGCGCCGCCCAGTGCTGAAGCGCATACACGATCGGTCCACGCAGCAACCCTGTCTATTACCTGTTTTGAATAAGGAGCAAAACGATGAAAATGCGAAGCTATCTTGGCGTTCTTACTCTCTTGGCGAGCCAACTTCTTCGGGCTGAGGTGCTGACTGTCGAGCTACACAACATCAACGACCGCGGTGTGGGGACAGTCCTCGGGTACCTGACGTTTTCGGAGCGATTGGGGGGGCTCCTGATACAACACGAGCTTGCCGGGTTGCCCCCCGGGCCTCATGGCTTTCATCTCCATGAAAATCCGAGCTGTGATGCGGGCGAGAAAGACGGCTCCGTGCAGCCCGGGTGGTCGGCCGGAAACCATTACGACCCGGCCAAGAGCGGCCGTCATGAGGGTCCGCAAGGTGCGGGGCATTTAGGCGACTTACCGATCCTCAACGTGGACGAGGCGGGGCGGGCAATCGGCGCGCTCACCGCCCCGCGGCTGAAGATGAGCGATCTCAAGGGGCGGGCAGTGATCATCCATGCGGGATCGGACACCTATTCCGATCAGCCGGAGAAGGGCGGCGGCGGAGGTGCGCGCATAGCCTGCGGCGTTATCCAGTAGACGTGCTGAGGTGTCGGAAGCGCAAAAACACGCGTGGTGAGCCACATAATCTGTGTAACAACCCAGCATCTCAGGCGAGATATTCCGGCCGGCTGCCGGACAACGACTGTCGTTTCCGGCCGGTAACCGTATTCGAGCGAAACCTTGAACTCAAGTGTACCGAAAGGGTAGGGCGGTACCGATCACAGCGAGCACCGTTGCACCCCGGCATTTTTCACAGCACCGTGTTGCTGGCTATAATAATCATCATCACGGTTTGGAACGTCTATCGAATCTCGCCAGAATCGAGGGGGAATCGTTGTGTACAAAGCACTCTTAGGTTTCGCTTGTGTGCTGTTGAGCGCCACCGTGGCGGGAGCGCAAACTGTCTATATCAGCGACGATGTAGGCGTTTATCTGCACCGTGGGCCCAGCAATCAGTTTAAGCTTGTTGGAACCGTACCCGCCGGGTCGCGCGTGACCTTGGTCGATCGGAACGAGACGACGGGTTACGTAAAGATCGTGGATGGGGAGGGAAAATCGGGCTGGCTGGAGAATCGTTTCGTCAGCACTGAGATCAGCCGGCGCGAGCGTCTGGCAAGTGTGGAACGCGAGCTGGAACAACTCAAGGAACAATTTAAGGGCTCCGGATCGAAGCTCGCGGCTTATCAATCGGAATTGACCCAGTTGAAACACCAGAATCAAACCCTCGATCATGAGGCCAAGCTACGGAGCAGCGAGGTTATGCGCCTCCAGAACGAGTTGGCCGGAAAGGACCAACAAAATCAGATCAAATGGTTTCAGATCGGCGCGGTGGTGCTTGCGGCGGGTATTGTGCTGGGATTGCTGGCGCCGCACTTGACGAAACGGCGCCGCCGTAATGACGGCTGGTAGATTGCTTGAGCGCGATGCGGATAAGAGCCTCGCTCGGAAGCCTCCCCCCGCAGGCCATGGAATTGGAATCGATTTAGATTTCGCAACCACGGCGTATGCAACCCCGTGGGGCGACCAAAGGGGAGAGCTGCGCCTCTCCCCTTTGTGGAAACTCCACATCGCTAACGGTCCCCGCGGCAACACCGCGTAGAATAGATTTAACGTGTGATCACAGCGACCACCGGAGCGTCTCGAAGCATGGATGCAAGCACGACCCGATCAAAGCGCCGCGTCAGCGCCAGGGCCCATTTAGCGACCTGACGGGCGAGCGCTTCTTGCTCGGGCTCGTCAACCATATTGATGAGGGGGACGACCGCGGCCTTGCCGATCCCTTTAAGCGCGCCTTGCTCATCGGTGAGGAGGCGCGCCACATGCTCCGGGGTGATGGTCTCACCGGGTTCGACTCCGGTCACCGCACTGATGCGATCGGCGCGATGTGCGATCGAGTCGCTAAGGCGTTCGCCTATGGCGTGGGCGGAAACTATCGGCACTACCGTGGAGGCATTCTCGGGAAGTTGCGGCTCATCGGGCGCTGGAGCTTTGATCAACCTGGAACGCGCACCGTCGGCTTTAACCAGGGTCACGTCGAAGGCGCCCGCTTCATGAATATGCGGCACCTCATTCGGCGCCAGCCCGCGTAGACGCCCGGGTTTGATGGAGGGTTGCGCCAGCGCCACGGTACGATGCATTCCCGTATGCCTCACCGCCTCGAGGAGCGTGCTGTATTCGGCGACGATCCTATGCGCGTTCAAAGCCTCCGGAAACGGCGGAATGTGCACCGTGGCGGTCACGGCGACACGGCCCGGGCACACCGCCGCAAGGCGGTAGAGCGTGCTTTTTTTTCCGCCTGCCCCCACAAAACAAATGATGCCGCCTTGAATGGCGAGGGCATCGACGAGCGAGATGCGAACGTCCGTCCAACTAAGCATTAATGTTTACCTGGACGGAGAGGATGCGTGGCAAATAGCTCGTGATCAGGGTCCAGTGATCGCCCGCATCCCGGCTCGCGAACAGATGTCCGCTGGAGGTCCCGAAATAAACTCCACCGGGATCAAGACCATCGGTGGCCAAAGCTTCTCGCAGCACGGTGACATAAACATGTTCCTGGGGCAAGCCGTGTGTCAGGGCCTGCCAACTGGTACCGGCATCGCGGCTGCGATAAACGCGCAGATTGGCGCCGGCGGTGGTACGGACATGCTGATTGTCCTCGGGGATCACATAGACCATGTCGGGATGTTCCGGGGCGGCCGCGATGGCATAGCCAAAATCGCTCGGTAGACCTGCAGTTATTTCAATCCAGGTCGCGCCGCGATCATCGCTCCGATAGGTGCCGTTATAGCATTGGCGGTAGAGGCGGCCGGGTAGAGTAGGGTGCGCGACTAAACGGTGAATGTTATGGCCGGTCTCCGGATGCGGGCGTGGGATGTTCT
The DNA here is from genome assembly GCA_963764725.1 of uncultured Gammaproteobacteria bacterium. Lineage (GTDB taxonomy): Bacteria > Pseudomonadota > Gammaproteobacteria > JACCXJ01 > JACCXJ01 > USCg-Taylor. Next base: position 27,399 of record CAVXTM010000016.1, read on the forward strand.
TCGCGCGCACGCCGCGGTTGATCGGGATCCAAGTGATCCCCTTGTCATCGGATCGAAACGCGCCGCCGGCGGAGACCGCGGCATAGACGCAATTCGAGTCACTCGGATCGCTGTAAATGGAGTGGACCGCAAAGCCGCCGCGGGCCGGTTCCCACGTGTGACGTGTCGGATGCCGGTTTAGCCCCATTACCGGGGCCCAGCTTTCACCGCCATCGGCGCTTGCAAATAAACCGGGCGGATCGATCCCGGCATACAGGTGCCCGGGATCTTCGCGATCAGCGGCCGCGACAAACCAAACCGCATCGAGGCTTGAACGGAATTCACCCGGGCTATGGCAAGGAACGGCCGGCAACGGGCACCAACTGCGGCCGCCGTCGGTGCTGCGATAGACATGGGCGCCCCAGACAGGATGGTTTGCCGCCGCGTAACCGAGACGCGGGGCTCTCGGGTGCAGCCAGGCATGCGTGACTTCGTAGCCGACGATGTGAGGCCCATCCATTTCCCACTGTGCCCGGCGATGATCGGAGCGCATACAAAACAAACCCTTTTGTGTGCCCACCAAGAGTGTGGTGCGGAAATTTCCCGGTCGCATTTTGCATGTTAACCCGGCTCGCGCTGGAGGAGGGGTCGATGGTCCCCGCGGCAAGACTGCGGTGCGTCTATTTAGTGACCCTTTATTCCAACCTTAATGACGGTTTCCCTGTTACGCTCATCGAGCGTGTGCATCTCGACAGGCCGGCGCCAAACGCAATGGACATACTCGAGCACCTTGCGGGCATACTCGCTATCGAGTCCGCGTCCGTCCGCGATGGCGTCGTGCTTGAGATCCAAGGTGCCGTCTGTCTGTAATTGAGCCACTCCGATCCGCGGCGCTCCGAAATGATACCGCGGGGACAAGATTTGTTCGCGGATGGCGTTGATATCTGCCTCATTGACTTTGATCTCGCCGCAGCGTTTGGCGCTATAGCTGAACAGTCCTAGCTCCGCCGCCAGTTCCTCGTTTAGATAATTGTGCACGAAGCTAAAGTCATCTTCTTCCCGCATAATCCTGCGGGCTTTATCCAACCCGCGGTCCTCGACGAGGCGATCCCACAGAACGAACCCGAGATGATAGGGATTGATCTGCAGCGCGATCTCGTGTTCTCCGGCGAAGGGACGAACGACGTCGGAATGGGCGCGGAGCGCGTCTAGGTAATGGTCGTTCGGCAGAAAACGCGCCTCCCTGAGCAAACGCGCATGCCAATAGGACGCCCATCCTTCGTTCATGATCTGACAGGAGAATACCGGGTAGAAATAGAACGATTCCTCGCGCACGGCGAGAAAAATATCGCGTTCCCAGTCCTCCATCTCCGGGGCATAGTGCGCGATAAACCACAGTAGGTCATACTCGGGGTGAGGCGGAACGGGAGCACGCACATGCTCGTGACCGCTGACCTTTCGTAGGACCTCGCCCGGCAGCGAGGTGAATCGCTTTCGGAATCCCTCGGCGGGAGGCGGATCCTCGACGGCGGCATTCGCCGGATACGGCGGCCGCGACAAGGTTTGATTGTCGTCGATATGCTGTTCCAGTGCGAGCGCCGCATCGAGCACCATTTCCACCCGCTTTTGGCCATGGGCCGAGGCAGCGTTTTCGATATGGAGCGCGTGCGCCGCGGCTTGCTCGACTACATGATACCCGGCTTGCTCTTGCGCACGCTGAAACAGAAGATTGTTTTTTGAAAAATCCGCGTGTCCCAACACGTGCGCGATCACCAAGGCATTTTCCTGAATCGTATTGGTGTTCGCAAGGTAGGCGCGTCCCGGATTTCCCGGGAAGACCACCTCGAAAATCTTTGAATGTCCCATGCGATGCTGAACCAACTGATAGATGTACCGCACCCCGAAGGACCAGTGCGGCATGCGCACGGGAAATCCATAGACAGCGACCTCCATCATGAAGGTCGAGGGTACCACCTCAAACTCAACAGGATAAAAATCAAGCCCCTGATCGTGCGCGAGTTGCTCCAATGGGCCACAGTAGGGATTGCGCTTCATGTTGCTAGGGAGCGTGCTGTGCTTGGTGGTTGAAGAATTTTTTTATGCCGGGCCAGATATCTTCCTGCCCCCCAACCACATAGCTCCCGACGCGTAGCCCCCGGTTTAGCAAACTCTGAAATAGGGCGCTCATCTGAGTGTCGAGGGCGTCCGACAAGGTCTGCGCAATCTCGACATAGCCGACGAAATTCCCGGCCGCGGCTACTTTCTCCAAGGCAGCCTCTGATGGCTCGCGATCCTCGATAAAATTATCGCCGTCAGAGGCGTAGAATAGATACGTGTTGTAACGGCTCGGATGGAATCGTTTCTCCAGTATTTCCAGCGCCAAAGCGAAACCGCTCGAGGCCTGGGTCCCGCCCTGGGCGGTGACTTTGAAGAACTCCTCCTCGGAGAACTCCCATGCGGTCGCGGTGTGGGCGATAAATACTGTACTTATATTCAAATATTGGCGCCTCAGACCCTGCAGAACCCAGAAGAAGAAAGCCTTGGCGAGCTTGCGGTCAGCCTCCTCCATACTTGAGGAGGCGTCCAATAGAAAAAAGACAACGGCGTTCATTGCCGGCCTCTGGCGTTTCGCGAGTTGCCGAAAACGCAGATCCTCATTGGTGAAATCGGGCGCATCGTCTTGGACCGAGCGGCGTTTGATCGCCTCTTTCAAAGTGCGCCGCCGATCCAGACGCGAGCGGGCGCCGCGCCGATCCCAGCCTTCGCGTACGAGTTGCTCATCGACCAGCGTTTCCCCGGGCCGCGGCTCAAGGTTCGGAAGCTCGAGCTCCTCCCAGAGCCAATCAACGATATCGTCAACCTTGAATTCGAGCAGCAGCTGTACGCCGCCCGGTTCGTTCCCGGCTTGCCTATCGGCGCTGTCGAAGAGTCCACGCGCGGGCCGCAAGATGTCTCCGGGTTTCACCTTACCCGGTTGCCCTTGCCCAACGCCATCTTTTTGATCCGAGTCCTTCAGGCGGAAGCGGTAATGCTCTAAAAGCTTTACGGGCACCCGTAGCGTACGGTTATCGGGACGGGAGATCACATCGGAACCGGCAATCAGCTCAGGCAGGCGTTGCTTAACGCTGTCGCGGATCTTTTCGTTATGCCGCAGCCAGTCGCGTGCGCCGCGTGAAAACAAATCGTACCACTCCGTGTCCTTGGATTGCCGGCCTCGATCGCGGTGCTGATTTCGGTTCATCGGTATTGTAATCTTTGCTGCTTATTCCGCATTCATTCCTGAGACAACAAGGTCGTTACGTAATTCAACGCTTCTTTAGCGCTGTGCTCATCATAGCCGTATTCGTCGACTAAGCGTTGTTGCACGGCCGATATCTTTTGCTTCGCATCGTCGTCAGGACGGCTGGTCGAGGTGACAAGCCGGAGCACGTCGCGGCGTTCCTCGAATAGATACTGCTCGATCGCTTCGTGAAGCCGCGCGTGACTGTCGAGCGTGAACTTTTCGCCTTGCTTATATGCGACCATCGCCTTACGCACCACCTCCTGACGAAAGGACAGCTTGCCAGATTCCGAGATATTAATCTTCTCTTCCACGGCACGCTGGAACCGTTCATCGGGCGATCTGCCTTCACCCGTGATCGGATCGGTGATTTCACGGTGATCGAGCGTCGCCTCCACCTCATCGAGGTACTTCTCCAGCAAGGATTGCGCTTCGTGCTCGAAGGAGGCAAACAAGGCTTTGTGCACGTCTTCCTTTACCCAGCGGTTGTAAAAATCCTTGCGCGCAACTACCAAAAAATCCAACCACTGGCGTTTCTGCTTGGCGTCCATGCGGGCATCGGATTCGATCGCGTCTTTCAATGCGAGCAGGACCTCCATGCTGGTCAGGCTGCGCGCCTCGCTTTTCGTGATCGCTTTCGAGAGGGCGTTGATCACGAATCTCGGACTGACACCCGACATGCCTTCTTCCGGTGTCTCAGCGCGGATGCGGTCCACTTCGGCCAGGCTCACCCCTTCCACATGTTCTCCGGTGTACAGACGTGCTTTCTTGCTGAGATCCAAACCCTCGCGCTCGGATTTATGCAAACGCGTCAGGACCGCAAAAATAGCGGCACTGTCCAGGGCATGGGGGTCAAGATGCACCTCCCGAAAGGTGGGCGTCGAAGAGATTAACTTTGTATAGATTCGGCTTTCATCCTGGTACGCCAAGGTATACGGCACCTTGACGATGACCATGCGATCCAACAAGGCTTCATTCTCCCGTTCCTGCAGGAATTTTTGAAACTCCGCGAGGTTGGTGTGCGCCACAATGGTTTCATCAAGGTAAATCAAGGGGAAACGGGACACCTTGACGTTTTTCTCTTGTGTCAGTGTCAGTAGTAGATAGAGAAATTCCCGCTTCACTTTAAGAATCTCGATCATCTCCAAGATCCCGCGGCTTGCGGCATAGACGGCGCCCGACCAGGACCAAGCGCGTGGATCACCTTCGTCGCCGAACTTACTAACCTTAGATAGGTCCACGGAGCCCACCAAATCGGCGATATCTGCGGTGGTGGGATCATGGGGCGCATAGGTCCCGATCCCGGTTCGACCGGCTTCCGAAATGAAAATACGCTGGACCGGGAAACGCATGAAATCGCCGGCAAACTCGTCCGCGAGGCGAACCCGGCAGAACGGACAAAGCTCTCCGGCTATCTCTACCCCATAGGTCTCCCGAAAGTTGCCTCGAAGCGTGTGCGGGATAAGATGAAGAGGGCTCTGATCGACCGGACATCCCTTGATGGCATAGAGCGCTCCGGCATCGGTATGACTGTATTCTTCGAGGCCGCGTTTCAACAGGATTACCATCGTGGATTTGCCACCCGAAGGCGGTCCTAAGAGCAGCAACAAACGGCGCCCGACCTCCGAGCCCGCACTCGCGGCTTTGAAGTAATCGGCTATGCGTTCGAGCGCATCCGTAATGCCGAAAAGCTCATCCGTGAACAGGCCGTAGGGCCGCGCGTCGTTGCCGTTCTCGCGTTCCTTGGCCCCGGTACGGCGCAGCATACTCCAAACGTACTGGTGACTGTTGCGCGTGTAGCGCTCAGGCCGTTGCGGTAGAATGTTCTCTAGAAACTCTTTGAAATTGCCTTCCCAATGTTTCGCGCGGTGCTCTTGTGTGAAAGCCGTCAGCGATTCGAGAAATTGTCCTCGCGGATCCGTGGTCATATGTTCTCCGAATAATCTAAAAATGCGCGTGCCTTTAAATCGAGTACCCGGTTCGCCTACGCGTTTAGCTCAATGGTAGTAGCAATGGTGCCCTCATTACTAGGTGGTTGTGGCGCTGAGTTAGTTCCACCGCACAAAGTTTAGTCCAGCTCGTTTAAAAGCAAGCGCCGCTCGTTAGCGATCCGTGACCAGTTCAAGGGCGCGGTCGAGTTGATTGCGCGGAGTATAAAAGTGAGGTGAAAATCGAATTGCGCCGCCACGAATCGCGCAAACGACACCCTCCGCGCGAAGTTTTCGATAGAGCGTTTCGCTCAGATGACGGCGGTGACGGAAGCTGACGACACCAGACTGGTGCCCCGGATGTGCCGGGGAGCGCAGCTCTAAATCAGGATGTAGGTTAATTCGATCAGTAAGATAACTCGTATTATTCAACACCATTCTAGAGATAGCGGCCATACCGATCTCGTGCAGCAGCGACAAGCTGGCCGACAAGGCATGCGCTCCAAGGAGGTTGGGGCTGCCGCATTCAAACCGCCGCGCCGAATCCGCGGGAAGCCAGTCCTTGTGGTCGAATGCGTTCGGATCCTGCGTCATGTGCCAGCCGAACTCGCTCAGCGTGATTTCGTCGCGGATGGCCGGATTGACATAAAAAAGGGCGATGCCCTCCGGGCCGAGCATCCATTTGTGCGCGTCGGCGACGACAAAATCCGCGTGACAGGTGCTCACGTCGAAATTCAACGCTCCGAGCGTTTGAATCGCGTCAACGCAAAGTAATATCCCATGTTTTCGGCAGTAGGCGCCAATCAAATCGAGATCGATCCGAAAACCGCTCGCGTATTGCACGGAGCTGATCGCAAGCAGCCGGGTACGCCCGTCGCACGCATCGAGCAACGGCTGTTCCGGACAGGGATGGTTCCTCAGCAACTCGATCTGACGCACGGCCACGCCGCGGGATTGCAACGCTTCCCAAGGAATACGATTACTCGGAAACTCTTCGGCTGAAATCACGATGTTGTCACCGGCGCTCCACGCGATCCCGTTGGCGACGAAAGACAGACCTTCGGAGGTGTTTTTCAGCAACGCTATATCATCGCTGGCTGGGGCGTTAATGAGCTGCCGTAGTTGCTCTCTCAGTCGCCGTTCCGTCTCCAGCCAATGGCTATAGTTCGAAGCGCCGTGGTGGACATTGTGGTCCGCGAATGCTTTTACCGCTTCGGCGGCACGCCGGGGCCATGGCGCAACACCCGCGTGGTTCAAATAAATGGTATTTTTTGCGACGGGGAATTCGTCCCGCCACAGGGACGCATCTATTTGAGGATATAGATTCGACATGGTGCGCATAATGTGTATTATGTTAACTAGTATTTTTCTGTATCCTCTCAACCTCTCACGACAAGCATATGTAAACCGGTACCGTAAATGCGCCGATACCGATTTCCGAACGACTCAGGGATGCCTTATGCATGACAATAGAATCTCGTGACAATAGAATCTCGTGTTTAATTTTACTTCTCGTTCTTTTCCCAGGGTTGGGTTTCGCGGCCCCGAAGTTCATGGTTGTCGGTCTATTTAAAGATAAAGCCATCCTGGACATCAACGGCAAACAGCGTCTACTCGCCGCGGGACACCAGACTCCCGAGGGTATTACCCTCATATCCGCCGATAGTAAAGGAGCCGTGATAGAAGTCGAGGGAAAACGCGAAACCTACGTTCTCGGCAACCGCATCGGCACTCAATTCGCCGCCGCAACGGCCGGCGCCACGGTGCACATTTTGCCTAATTACATGGGAATGTATAACGTAGGCGGCGCTATCAACGGATTCGGGGTGAGTTTCATGGTCAACACCGGCGCCACGCAGGTAGCAATAAACAAACACGTTGCCCGGCGTCTGGGCATCGACTATAGGCTGATCGGAAACGAAGGCGTCAGCTCGACAGCTTCGGGAATCGTAAGATCCTTCGGGGTTACGCTCAAGAAAGTTCGGGTCGGGGACATTGAGCTTATGGACGTGCCCGCCACGGTTATCGATGGCGACTTCCCCAAAGAAACCTTACTCGGAATGTCGTTCCTAAGCCGGATCGATATGGACCGCAAAGGCGGGCTCATGGTGTTGCGAAAAAAATAGTAGGCTCGCGTCGCTGGCCGGTGATCTTAGAGAAGCGCCATTTTAATAAAACGACCCCACGATCGCGTTCCATGGATTCCATCCTCCCGCTTTCTCGCGCACAAACGCGCCCCTCTTCATCTTCACAGGGCCTTTGACGCCAATATCGCTGGCCTGCTCGGCGAGATTGAGGCTTGTCTCGATGGCCGCGTGCACCCCGAGATGATCGTCGTGGACGACGGCAGCACCGACGTGGCCTTCAATCACCGGCCTCGGCTCGGTTCCTGATCCAATGGCTCACGAGCGAGCGCTAAACGCAGCGTGATCCCCAGGACATTCTGGTACTTCAGCGTCGGCGGCAGTTTAGTCCTGCTTTGCTACTCAGTGCATAAGGTCGATCCCGTCTTCATCGTGGGCCAAATCACGGGACTGTTTATCTACGTCCGCAATCTGTACCTACTGCATCGCGTCGAAAGCGATCCCCGTGCTTCGACGTAGGCGATCCTTAAAGCCGCATCTTCCCGATGCAGAGGCCCGAGACAGGATCTCGCCACTCGGTGTACTGCCGGGTATGGCCCTTGATCCGTCGGTGCTTCCAGCCCGATCCCCACAACATAAACGCCCACACCGCATCCGCATGTCTTAAAAGCAGGTGCATACGCATAGTGAACACCTCGCCAGGACTAGCGAGCCCATGTAGGACTCCTGGGCTATTAGCAGCATTATTTGTGCCGCGGGAGACTTTGAGGCTATGAGTGGCACATGTTATCACTGCGTACAAATGCCGGTGAGGCGAGGAGCGTTCAGTCTTCGTCTCGCGAGCGGTCGTTTTCATCTAGGCCGTCGCCCCAGTCATCTTCCTCCTCATCCTCTCCTGCCTCATTTTTTTCCCCCGGCCGCTTAGGATGTTTTGAACGCGGGCTCCAATCGTCGCTCGACTTGGATCCTTTCGCTTCATCCTCATAGCCGGGATCTTGGCCGCTTTGTTCGGTCCACTCCTCGGGAACCTCGATCGGCTCGATCTCTAAATCGTACCATTCGTCAATATCCATTTCGTCAAGTGCGCCGTTGGCATACTGAACCTCAATGACTCCACGCTCATCGTCCACATCGACGACCTCGAATTTCTGGCCACGCTCCATGTGCTCGTACCAACTCCCGGCGACCGGATCAACTTCGTTGTTCATCGTTGTCTCCCGTGGCCTGTCCGCGCGCCCTGATAGGACGTATTGGTTTAATGCAAAGCATAGAGCATCTTTCGCGAATTAACCTAAGGCAAGGCCATTCATTCACGCAACCCCCATATGGCGCCCAAACGCTGCATGGGCCGCAACACGAGCCGGTAAGGCAGATCGGGGCCCGGCCGCCTTGCCTTACCGGGGAAGTTATGATGATCCCGGTGTTCGGATTCTCCGAGCAGCACCGCCGACGGCACGCGATAGTTACGGGCCGTGCACCCCTCGTGATCTGACGCGCCGCGGTGGGACATGACGTTAAACCAAAGCGTGCCGAAAGGCGACAAAAAGGCGGGGACCAAAATTACCAGGGTGGACAACGCCCGCGATCCGCTCAGTCCCCAGACCGCCAGCCATTCCACCCATGGGATAACAAAACACCACTTGTCGAGCCACGCGGTCTCGGGATAACGCAGCTTGATTCGGCGGCGCGCATTCCTCAGGTCATAGGGCCAACCCAACCAAGCGTAAAGGACCGAGCGGGCCACGGGTGAGTGCGGGTCCTCTAGGGTATCGCAGTGGAAGTGGTGATGGCGGTGATTCGCGGCCCACCAGGACATACCTCCTTGGTTGGACGCCGCGCACGAATAGGCAATCACGAATTCGAACCAGCGTTTGGCCTTGAACGCATTGTGTGAAAAGTACCGATGCAATCCGAGCGTCATGCCAAGGATCGAGTGCCGGTTGCCTTGCAGGATAATCAAGATCCACGTCAGGGGCTCGATCAGCAGCGGCTTGACTGCCTCAAGGTCAAGGAGGATCAAGGGCACGATGTAAACGATGATCGTGCAAGTGCCGAAAATGCGCTGAAGGGTCCAGAACAACATTGGGTTATGATTTCGGACTTACACGGTGCACGCGCATAAATTGATTATTGTAGAAGACCAAGACGGAGGTTACAAAATCGGTGTACGGAAATCATCCACTGCAAGCCTCTCAGCCCCCAAGCATGGCGCGCCAACCCCGTGGTCTGGCACTATTGTTCGTGGTGGAGATGTGGGAGCGATATTCGTACTACGGGATGCGGGCGCTGTTGATCCTGTTTCTGATCACGGAGACCGGGGGCGGCGGATTGGGTTGGACGGTCGAGCGCGCGGGACAATTGTACGGTTGGTACACGGGACTCGTGTATCTTACTCCGGTCATCGGCGGCTACCTCGCCGACCGCTACCTCGGCACTCACCGCGCCCTCGTCGCCGGCGGCATCTTGATCGCGCTCGGGCATTTCTCACTCGCACTCGAGAATACCGTGGCGTTTTATTCCGGCTTGATCCTCTTGGTGTTGGGTACCGGGTTTTTCAAATCCAATATTTCCACGATGGTCGGCCAACTCTATGGACTTCATGATCCGCGTCGCGACAGCGGTTTTACCATTTACTATATGGGGATCAATCTCGGAGCGCTCATCGGCCCGCTCATTTGTGGCTATCTGGCGCATAGCAGCCGCTTCGGGTGGGGCTACGGTTTCGGGGCGGCCGGGGTCGGAATGCTGGCCGGGCTTGCCGTTTATCTCGGCGGCAGAAAACGGTTTCTAGGAGACATAGGTATAGCGAACGCACCACGCACGCCGGATGTTCAAGCACGTCCGCTGTTAAACCACGAGGAAAAAGAGCGGATTGGGGCGATGCTGGTGATGGCGTTCTTCGTGATGTTCTTTTGGCTTGCGTTCGAGCAAGCCGGTTCCTCCATGGCGGTGTTTGCCGAGCGCAGCACCGATCGCACCACGCCGGGGTGGTTACACTGGTTGCTGGCCGAGGAACGATTTCCGGCGGCTTGGTTTCAAGCGGTCAACCCCGCCTTCATTCTGTTGCTCGCCCCCCTTTTTTCCATGCTCTGGCTGCGCCTCGGATGCGCCGGTTTGGAGCCACGAACCCCGGTAAAAATGGCATCGGGATTGATCCTCCTCGGGAGCGGTTTCCTGGTCTTGGTGTTCGCCGCGGCGCAGAGCGACCGCGGTATGCCGGTAAGCCCGCTGTGGTTGGTTGGGGCCTATCTCTTACATACCTGTGGCGAGCTGTGCCTGTCCCCCGTGGGTCTCGCCCTCGTCACGCGCATCGCACCGCTCAAGTATGCCTCGATGTTGATGGGAGTGTGGTTCCTGGCCAACTTTGCAGCCAATCTCGCGGCCGGCTATTTCGCGGGCATGCTCGATGCCTTTAGCGAGGGCCGCGTCGTGACGATCCTAGGCGGCCAAGCGGACTTTTTCCTGATTCTGGTAGTAACTTCTTGTGCCGCCGGAATTCTCCTGTGGCTGCTCGCGCCCTGGCTTAACCGACTCATGCATGGCCGCGACCAGCGTAGCGCATCCGCGCCGCAGGCCTAAACCATCCCCTATTTTGTGAATTTTTCACAGAACTTTTGTGACAAATTACCGCGATTTGTACGCGCATCATTCGGTATTCTACGAACCAATTCGTTATCTACTCAACCGCGGGTAACGCGATTGCCTCCTCCCCCGCCGCGACATGCGGCTCATTTTGGCACAGGGATGTGCCACCTTTTATTCAAGCGACTCCCCTGCCCCGCCGCCCGCGTGTAACGCCTATGGTGCTGACCAGGTCTTTAATGCATACTGCGGCGAGCTTCGCATGAATCGATAGCCGTTATCGGATCGACCTTGGTTTCGCCACCTTCACATCGCCATGAACAATCTGCATGAAAAGATCCGCGGCAGCCCATGGCTCGCCGCCCTGCTCCTGGTCCCGGCCTTCGCAATCACGATCCTCTTCGCGGGTTTTTTCTTTGCGCTTTTTGTTAGCGTTTTCCTGGTGCTGGGGGCGATCCTCGGAATGCGCTTTTGGTGGATCAAACGCCGCCTGAAAAAATCCGCCGGCCCAGGGATCATCGATGGCGAATTCATCGTCGTCGATAAACGGATCACCATTGTCAAGGGAGAGCACGCCCGCGATCGTGACGCCGGGGATGACTGAAAGATTTCGCTTACGCGGCGGTTTATTGATCGGTACGATCGATCGCGAACCGGTCGCAGCGCACCAGTGTCCGCAGCCCGAGCAAGGCGGGAACGGGATGGGTGAGGAGATAGGTTGGCAGGGTCTCTAAGTAGTGCCGATACCGTCCTTTAGCGACAAAGCGTTCGCGAAAACGCGATCCCGCCAATGCATGGGCGATTTGCGGCAAGATCCCGCCCGCCAAGTAAATCCCACCTCGAGCGGCCAAGGTCAGGGCGAGATCTCCCGCCACTGTGCCGAGAAAGCAGAAGAACATGTCCACGGCTTGCGCGGCATAGCGGTCCTCTCCGAGTAGGGCTCTGGCGGTGATCTCGGCCGGGGTTCGATCCGAGGCCACATCACCGGCGAGCGCCGCCAGACTTTGATAGATCGCCACCAACCCGGGTCCGGACACTGCGCGCTCCGCGGACACGTGCCCGAAGCGGGCCCGTAGGCACCTGAGCACAGCCGCTTCGGCGTCGTTCATCGGCGCCAAGGTAACGTGCCCGCCTTCGCTTGCAAGCGGGACCCATCCCGAGCGGTAAGGGATGAGCCCGGACACCCCGAGGCCGGTGCCGGGCCCAATCACACCCAGCGGCGCGTTCGCTTGCGGTTCCCCCGCGCCGATCTGATGTCGATGCGAGGCTTCGAGCCGCGGCAACGCATGGGCAACGGCGGTAAAGTCATTGATCACCTCGATGCGCTCCCAGCCGAGGGCCTCCTTGATCGCCTGGATAGAAAAGGACCACCCGCGATTGACCATGCGCACGCGATCTCCCACGATGGGCGCCGCGACCGCCAGCGCACCGGCACGGATAGCGGACTCTGTCCCCTCCTCCTCCAGATAGCTCCGCAGCGCCGAAATCAAGTCCGGTAGCGTGTCATTCGACAGGACCCGGATCGCCCCGATGTCGTCGCAATCGTCGAGGATGCCGATCCGGGTCCGTGATCCACCGATGTCAGCCAATAACCATGGGCGCCCTGTGTTCATCCTAAGGAAACTCGTGGAGAGCGCCCGCGATGCCGAAGCAGCGATTGAGGAACTTCGATCGGGAAACGTTGCCTTGCATCTAACGAGGTCTTTCTTCGATAAGCAACGACAGGGCTGGGCGCAGTATTTCACAATAGCATCGCCACGTATAATACGCTCTTGACCAACTGGCGAAACCACTCGGCGGCCGTGATCCCGAACCGCGTTGCATTTGTGCTCATCTTCCTGCTCTGCGGGGGGTCGCTCGGGTTTGGGATTTATCTCGAGATCGTTCGAGGACTCGAACCTTGTCCCTTGTGCATGATTCAACGGCTGTTCTTTGCGGGCGCGGGTCTCTTGGGATTCCTCGCCGCCGTGCACGGTCCGGCCCGAACCGGCAGCCGCGTCTACAGCGCCTTTATCGGTTTATCCGCGCTCGCTGGAGGCGGCGTCGCCGGGCGGCAGGTGTGGTTACAGCACCTGCCGCCGGATCAGGCACCGCAATGCGGTCCGGGCTTCGACTACTTGATGGATACCTACCCCATGCTCGAAGCACTCGCCAAGATCCTGCGCGGCAGTGGGGAATGCGCGGAGATCGGGTGGAGCTTCTTGAGTCTCTCGATCGCGGAGTGGGCGCTCGGGTTATTTATTGTGCTGCTTGGGCTTTGCATTGTTCAGATCGCGCGGCCTCCCCCGACGATAAGCGGCTAAGCTCACGCCTATTCACCGCTTTGCAGAAGCAATCCGCGCGCGCGCGCGACGTCGAACACCCGCAGGAACACAATCGCCGCCAATACGATATAGAGGACATTCAATTCCGCCGCGGCAGCGAATCGATCGACATCGAAGCGGTGCTCGAACATCACCGTGCGCATCCCCTCGAACACATGGCTGCTGGGCAAGCACCACGCCACCGGTTGCAGCCAGGCGGGTAAGGTGGCGATCGGATAGTAGATCCCGCTGATCGGGGCGATGGCAAAAATCGAGGCCCAGGCGAGCGATTCCACACCCAAGCCAAAACGCAGCAAGAGCGCGCAGATCACAAGTCCGATGGCCCAGCCGAAGATCAGCAAGTTGGCGAAAAACGCGATGAGCGGCATACCCATCGCAAAAATGGAGTATTGATAGAGCGGGATCGCGAGGAGCGCCGCCGTTCCCACCCCGATACAGGCACGCACGAAGCTGATGCTGATCAACGCCAGCACCAACTCGTAAGGACGCAGCGGACTCGCAAACAACTGACCGAGGTTGCGCGCGAACATCTCCTCCATGAACACGACCGAAACCCCGAGCTGCGCCCGAAACAGCACGTCCCAGAGCAGCACGGCCGCAATCAATACCCCGGCGCCATGGGCTACCCAGGAACTATTGGTGGCGAAAAATTGCGTGACCAGCCCCCACAGGATCATCTGCACGGTGGGCCAATACGCTTGTTCGAGGATCCGCGGCCACGATCCGCGCAGAAGATAAAGGTAACGCAGTATCATTGCCCCGATGCGGCGCGCCGAGAAGACCTCCTCCGGAACCGCGATCATCGCACGCTGTACCGTGCTTGCCTGTCGGCGGGATCCCCGTTGCGGACGATGTGCAAGAATACCTCTTCCATCGTCGTGCGGCCATATTTTGCGATCAGATGCATAGGCTTCCCGCGATCGACGATCGCCCCCGATCGCATGATCAAAACCTGGGTGCAAACCCGCTCGACCTCCGTCATGTTGTGCGAGGCCAGAAGGATGGTTGCGCCGTTGGCTCGCTGGTAGTGAACTAAGTACTGACGGATGCGATCGGCGCTGTCCGGATCGAGGGAAGCCGTGGGCTCATCGAGTAAGACCAACTCGGGTCTATTAAGCAAAGCCTTAGCCAGCACCACGCGGGTCTTCTGACCAGCCGACAGGGTCCGGTACTCAAGCCGCATCAAACCCTCGATGTCGAGGTGCCGCCCAAGCTCCCTGACGCGCGATTGGATATCACGCACCCCATAGAGACGTGCGTACACATCGAGGTTTTCGGCGACGGTCAGCCGTTGCGGTAGATCGACGTAAGGCGAGGAAAAGTTCATGCGCGCCAATACGCTATAACGATGGGTCCGCAGATCCCTCCCCAAGACGCGGATCAGTCCCGCCGTTGGGGTGATCAAGCCGAGGAGCATGGCCAGTGTCGTTGTCTTACCCGCCCCGTTCGCGCCGAGTAGCGCACAGATGGATCCACGCTCGATGCTGAAGCTGATATTCTCCACGGCCACGACGGCGCCAAACCGTTTCAATAGGCCCTCGACCGCTACCGCCGGATCGGGCATACGGCGTGGCCTATGCCGGCGGAAAACGCCCGGACATGGAGCGCATGAGCTTTCCCAGCCCGCCTTTTTTCGAGACCTGCTTCATCGCGCGTTGCATCTGGGTAAATTGCTTCAACAGGCGGTTCACATCCTGGATCTGGGTGCCGGAGCCGGCGGCGATCCGGCGTTTATGCGAGGCCTTGATATTGTCGGGATAGCGGCGTTCTTTAGGCGTCATCGAATTGATGATTGCCTCGGTCTTACCCAGCTCTTTGTCATTGACTTGGTCCATCATGTGTTGGGGGACATCCGACAGTCCCGGTAAACGGCTCATCAAGCTCCCCAAGCCTCCAATCCCCCGCATCTGCCGGATCTGATCGCGAAAATCCCGGAGATCGAATCCCTGGCCTTTGTGCAGTTTCTCGGCCATGTCCATGGCCTGCTCACGATCGACCTTCCGTTCCACCTCTTCGATAACCCCAAGCACATCGCCCATGCCCAGGATGCGCGCGGCCACGCGATCCGGATAAAATGGCTCGAGCGCCGTGCTCTTCTCGCCGGCGCCGACGAATTTAACCGGCTTGCCCGTGACATGGCGCACCGAGAGCGCCGCCCCTCCACGTGCATCACCGTCGGTCTTGGTAAGAATGACTCCGGTCAAGGGCAAGGCCGCATCGAAAGCCCGCGCCGTATTGACCGCGTCTTGGCCCATCATGCTATCGATGACAAACAAGGTCTCGGCCGGATCCATTACTCGGTGGAGGCGCGTGATCTCATCCATCATCTCCGCGTCGATGTGCAATCGTCCCGCGGTATCGACGATGAGCACATCGTGAAATCGCCTCTTCGCATGCGAGAGCGCTTCGGAGGCGATCGCCGCTGGATCTTGAGCCGGATCGGCTGGGTAGCATTCGACACCTATTTCGCTTGCCAACACGCTCAACTGATCGATGGCCGCCGGTCGACGCACATCACAGCTCACCATGAGCACCGATTTTTTCTCGCGCTCCTTCAGGTACCGGGCCAATTTGGCGGCCGATGTGGTTTTGCCCGATCCCTGCAAGCCAACCATCAACACAACAGCCGGCGGCGGCCGATTCAGGTCGAGGCGTTCGCATTGTTCGCCCATCAATGCCGTCAATTCGTTGCGGACGACGCGAATGAATGCCTGTCCGGGGGTGAGGCTGGCGACAACCTCCTCGCCCACCGCTCGCGTTCGCACATGCTCGACAAACCAACGCACCACGGGCAGGGCTACATCGGCTTCGAGCAAGGCCATGCGCAGCTCTCGCAAGGTCGATTGGATATTTTCGTCCGTCAGGCGGCCTTGCCCGCGGAGTTCCTTGACAATGCGCGTTAGGCGTTGGGAGAGGTTGTCAAACATGGCGGCGCGATCCCGGGTTTGCTAGGAGCCGAATCATACTAACATAATCCCTTGAACAGGCCGCGGTGTTGCACCAAGGGGTCCTCACCGGCTCGGATCTTCAACACGGTTTCGCTCGTGGCCAGGGTCGTGGGGTGGCATCATTGGTCGCGCCGGTAGAAAACCTCGCCTTGGTGCTACTACCAAGCGCGGGCCTTGGGATCGGCTTGGAATTGCTGTTCCCCAACGGACGCATGCTGCTGGCATCGGCGCCGCTCGGGATGAGGCTCCATGACGTGCTGTCCGTGACCACGTACAGACTCCTGACCCATCGTGGCGCTGCAAGCGGTGCTAATTGCCTTGGAAGAACGGCTGCTGCGAACACGCCGCTACCTGGCCGCGATGCAACTCTAATCGCCGCTCGTTGCGCCCAGTTTCAGCACCAGATAGCGCTCATTGGTAAAAACCACCTCGCCTTGCAGTTGCCGCGCATCAAAGGGCTGCTCGAACACGGCGTAGGCGATCCCGAATTCCCTCGCCAGCGAAGCCAAACGCGTTTGATCCATGCGTAGATAGCCGGCCTCGGCTTCATTCAGGTTCCTTACCTTGGGATCGCCGCTCACACGCCCCAGGCGGCGATACCATTCCATGAGCTCGGTGGGCTTGATGGGGGTGGACTTCCAGTCCACGACCACCGCCCGGGCGGCATGCAGCCGAAAGGTCTTTAAGCTCGGTGAGATAAGGAATTGTGCATCCGTGGCGGTAGATTGCGCCCACTGAAAGAGCTCCTGCTTAGGCGCCGAGAGGCCGCGCAGGACATTGGACGCTTTGTAGGCGGGAGCCGCTGAGAAGGCAAGGCCTACAAGCGCCAACCCAAGCGGCACCATCGCCGGCGGAATCATCGTGAGATAGCGCCGGGTCTTACCGCGCGCAAGCAACACATAAGCAAATAAGGTAAGAATAACGATGACGACGTAGGTAGGATTGACCTGTAGGAGACCGACCTCGGTTGGCTGTACCTTCGAGCCATGGTGAATGAGAATGAGCCCGCCTCCGGCCGCCGCCAAGACCCACTGCCACTTAAAACCCTTGGCGGTCTCGCGTTCCGCGCTCGCGCTGAAGTAAGGCGCGATCCGAGTGACGATTACGAGCTGGGCCAGCAAGACCGAAAACGGTGCCATGCGCCAGAAGAATAGCTGTGAAACAAAGGGGACATAGACGAGCGTGGTCAGCACCGTGGCGGTCATCACGAGGCCAAGAAACACCGCATAGACCTTCGCCAGCCGGGAGGAGATCCGCGCGTCGGAGGATTTCAGGTCGAGACAGCTCATGGCCAGCAACTGCCATCCTGCGAAGGAAATAAAGTCCGCGAGATAATTCCGCGGGACATAGTGATGCGGCGAGCGTATGAACTGAAAGATATTGCGCGCATCTCCCCCCAGGGGATCGGTCGCCATGGCATAGAGCATGGGAAACTCGAAGAGCAAGACAGCGACGCTCGGCCCCAACTGTAGACACAGGCGGCGCGCAATGTCCTCGCGCCCGAGGGCGAGATGAACAAGACCGAAGAAAACGAAATCGAGCAGCAAAAAGTTAGTATGAAAAAAGCCGCCTATCGCCACCAGCACGCCGGACCAGAGGTAGCGTTCCGCAAGCAGCAATAGGAGCCCGATCACGACCGCGGAGGCCGCGACCGAGGAGGGTTCGAGAATCGAGGTCAGGATATGGCTGCTGGCTACGCTGCGGGTCTTCTCCAAGAGCACAAAGCACATGAGGATCAGGATCGCGACTAGAGCATCGCGCCGATAATAGCGATACAAGAAGCTATAAATCGTCAGCAGCAGCGCGGCCACCAGCGCCACATTCGCGCCGGCGACCATCCATGGCGCCGGACCCAACGATGCTAAAAGCTCGATCAACAGTGCGAAATTTCGATGATACGCCGTGGTCTGCGCGGCGAGCCAGTCATAGCGCAGGAACTCTGGATCGAGCTCCCGGAGCGGGTACAGAAGATAGGTGTTGTGGTTCGCGAGCCCATAGCACAAACCAAAGCTCAATCCCACTGCCACCGCGAGCAGTAGAACCAGCGCATGCTGAAACGCGGCTCCTTCACGCTCTGTCATTTAGAATACCCAGTATTTCAGCGATAAATAATTCAGGACAGTGATAAACGCCATCACGGTGATCCACGTGGGAGCTGCCGGCCAGCTCCACATGTCCACGGTAACGCTCATCAGCACACTGCTCGCCATGAGCAACAGACCTTGCACGAGCGTGAAGCGTAGCGCCTGTCGTAGGACTCGGTCTTCGGCTCCGAAGGTCCAGCCGCGGTTCCAATAGAAGCTCCACATTGATCCAAGCCCATAACTTGCCATCTGCGCAACCCCGGCGCGGTAGGAATAACCGCCCAATAGCGACAGGACGAGAACGAAGACGGCGTAGCTGAGTGCCGTGTTCGTGATCCCAACGGTGATAAAACGCGCGACCGGTGAGTTCCAGAGACGAACTCCCATGAAGTCCTCGATTCAGGTCCGTGGCAGATTGACGCTGTCGCGAATGATCACCGTCGGGCGGTTCTGCAAGCTTTGGTGGATCCAGGCAAGATAACTGCCGATGATGCCGAGGATGATAAACAGCACCCCGAACAAGAACGACAGGATCCCCACGGTGGAGGCCCAGCCCGAAACCGTCTCCCCTTGAAAATACCGCGCCAGCACGTAAGCAATCTCGACAAAAGCCAAAAGACTGGTGGCGATCCCGAGCCAGATCCCAATGCGCAGCGGCTTGGTCGAAAACGATATGATGGCGTCGCCGGCGAAGCTGAGCATTTTTCGCAGAGTGTAGTTGCTCGACCCGTGTATACGCCGCTCGGGCTGAAAGGGCACCTCCGTCGCAGGCAAACCCAGCCACTGGACCGCACCCCGCAGGAACAGCTCCGCGGCCTTGAGATTCACCAAGGCATCGACCGCGGTGCGGTCGAGAAGCCGGAAGTCGGAGTTACCTTCGGCCATCGGCACCTCGGCGAGGATCGAGAACAACTTGTAGAAGTACCTTGAGGTTAATCGCTTGAAGCGACTGGCCACCACTTCATCGCGCCGTTGGGTGTTCACGACCTTGTAACCCTGCCGCCAAGCTTCATAGAGCGAAGGGATAAGCTCTGGGGGATGTTGTAGATCGCCGTCCATGCTGACCACGGCCTGGCCGCGCGCGAGCTGGAGTCCCGCCAGGAGGGCCCGCTGGTGCCCGAAATTCCGCGAGAGCGACACACCTATTATGGCAGGACTTTCGGCGGCAAGCCTAGCAATCCGCTGCCAGGTTGCGTCGCGGCTGCCGTCATCGACGAGGACAATTTCATAGGTAACCCCGATCCCCTTCAGCACGGCAACGAGCTCTCGCACTAAAGGGTGGACGCTGCCTTCCTCGTTGCACATGGGGACCACGACCGAAAGCGCGGGTCGCGCCTTAGCACCGACCCCAACCTCTACTGCCGGCGATGTCAAGGAGTTAGAGGCGGAGACCGGAAACGGCGGGTAAGTATTGCGTACATGCTCGTCAAGGGCTCAAGATAAACCTTTGCGAGCGTTGGGTGGTACTGCGGCGCCCCGATCCCGACACCGAGAATGAGATTCTTGCGGATCTCCTCACTTGGCAGGACCAGGCTGCCGAACATCCAGTCCCAGATTGCGAAGACCTCCCCATAATTGCGGTTCCAGTGCTCGGGCCTGGCGCTGTGATGGATTTGATGGTGCGCGGGGCTGATGAAAATATGATTGAGCACGGGACCGAAAGAAAACCATATATGGGAATGGCGTAAGTTCGCGCCGAAGATCCGGAACAGCGCCGAGACGGCGTTGATTCCGAGGATCGTCAGCGCCTCCATCTCGCCCAGAAACAGAAAGATGGTGATCCCTTGAAATACGCCCAGCACCGGCGCGCCGATGAATAACTTGACGATGTTATAGAGCGGGTGCTTGCGAAAATAGGTAAACGGGGTCAGCACTTCCGCGGAATGATGCACGCGATGGATCGGCCAGAGCAAATCCACTTGGTGATGCAGCCGGTGGTTTATATAGGTGACGAAATCGGATACGAGGGCGTAGACGATGGTAAATGCGAGGATGACCCCGCCGCCGATCGGTATGCCTTGCCAGGTGGCCGCGAAGGCAGAAGTCAGCAAGCCGATGACGTAGCTCGCGACCAGGGCGGCACTGAACAGCTCGGCGATGGGCCCGAAGGTCACGGGACCGACGAAGTGGTAGCTAACGAATATCTTGTAATCGACGATCGCGGACGGATGCGTATAGATCCGCTTCGGGAAAACGAATTTAATAAACTCCGCGAGACGCAGCGCGCCATCCCGCTGGTAATAGCGTTTATAGGCGATGGCGGCCAATAGTAGCGCCGAGAGCAGAAACACCCAATACAAGCGGCTGCTAACATCGAAGGGGGATCGCACGATGTCCAAGCTTTCGTCCAGGATCCACCCGACAAACCGCTCGCAAAAGTCCAACAGGCTATGGAACATTATTTCAGAAATCCTTCATATCGTTACCGATGGGCCTGCGAGCGTGCCCGCATAGATGCGCCACGCGTTGGCGTTATTCAACCCGCCCTTCAAGTTCCTATTATGCAGGATAACTTATTGTTGTTGCACTCCCCGCCTCGAGACGGTTTCTCTTAAGACACCGAAGGCACAAGAAGTTCTCGGGATCGGGATGCGCAGTAGATTGATTTCCAACCCCTAAGACAGCGAGCCGACCCCGAGTCGTACGCCGGCCGAAACTGAGCGCCATCTCTGCCTGGCCATGACAGCCAACTATCTCGACAAAAGGCGGCGGCCAGCTTCCCCGCATACTCACCGTTGCCGACCCGAAAATTCCCCCGATTCTAGGCCTAGGCCCCGCATGTTTGACAACCTACTTGCCTCGCACTACTCTGCATCTTGACGAAAAAAAAGGGCGTTTATTTTTCCAGCGCGGCCTCTGGCCGAACCCAATGCCAGACGAAGCTTCTTTGCGAAAAGCAAAGAAGTCACGGTGAAAGAATATATGTCCATGAATATCGTCTCGCCGGTTCGATTATCGTTGAATCGACGCCAGTATGCGCGGGCGACTGCCCGCCGGCTCGCGCTGGTCATGTTGTCGATCACCGTTCTTTACCCGCGAACTGCCGTTCCCCAGCCGAGCGACCTTACGATCAAATCAAATGAGGCAACTTTTCGGACTGAAAGCAAGAGCATCAAAACTCAAAGAAGGGACAACACCCTACCGGGCGGTGCTGCCAACCCGAGAAAGCCACTCCAGTTATTGGGACAGAGCGTCAAGCCTGGCTCCATTCAACGGCTTTCCTGGGCGCCTTTCTCCGGCATCGCCGAGGCGACGTCCGTCGTCGTCGTAAGAGGCGTCAGGCCCGGGCCGATGCTCTGTCTGACGGCTGCTGTCCACGGTAATGAGATCAACGGTATCCAGATCGTACAGCGAATCATACACTCGCTCGAACCGGACAAACTGAGCGGCAATGTCATCGCGGTGCCGATCGTGAACCTGCAAGGGTTTCGCCGGAAATCCCGTTATCTGTCGAATAGGCTTGACCTGAACCGATACTTTCCGGGCCATCCGCAGGGCAACGCGGCCGCCAGGATAGCTTACTCGTTCTTCCACGGGATCGTGATGCAATGCGATGCGCTAGTCGACATTCACACCGCATCGTTTCAGCGCACGAATCTGACACAGTTGCGCGCCAACGCGCTCAAGCCCGCGGTTAAACGACTGACACAAGGCTTTGGCCCGATTGCCGTCTTACACAGCGAGGGAATCCGTGGGACATTGCGCCGCGCTGCTGATGCCGCAGGCGTGCCTGCCGTGACACTGGAACTTGGCGAATCGCACCGGATCCAGCTCGCCAAAGTGGAACAAGGGTACAGGGGAATTCAATCCCTGATGGCCGCGTTGGAGATGGTCGATAAGAAAAAGCCGGCGGCCGACGCCCCTTTAATCTTCCATCGTTCGATATGGGTTCGCGGCAACGGCGGCGGGCTCTTCTTGTCGCGCGTCAGCCTAGGGCAGGCCGTACACACCGGGCAGCTATTGGGCATCGTGACCGACCCCATCAGCGAGGAGCGTAACGAGATCTTGTCTTCCCATGACGGACGCGTGCTGGGCATGGCCATCAACCAGGTCGTCATGCCGGGCAAAAGGTTGTTTCGGATCGGGATGCAAGCGCACAATTCGGTAAAAAATCCGCTGGCTGTCGGCGGCCGCAAGGAAAGGCAGCGCGCACGGTGATTACTAGCCCCGCGGCACGCGATGAGCCCGATACGCTGGCATATCGCCGTTGACGTTTCTGACCTTGTTCGCAAGCCCGAGCCCCGAGGCGATGCATTTGTTGGAGAGGCGATCACGGCCGCGCTCGTCGAAGCTGGCGCGCCTACCCTAAGTCATACACCGGTCCAAAGTGGGCGCAATGTTTGCTTAGGCATGACATGGCGACTATTTCGACAAAAAGCAGCCGCCAGCTTCCCCGCATACTCATCGTTACCGAAGAACCCGATAACGCTCTGATCCATGCACTCTGTCGCGTAGCTTCTGCCACCCCGGTCGACGATACGTTCCGTTGCCTAGAGGCTGTCCTCTTCGGCCCGACGCCGAAAGACTCTCCCGAGTCAACGTTTGAATTGACCCGCTGCCAGCGAGCCGAAGAGGCCCTCGCCAGCGTAACAGCGACTCGTGCGGAAGGCCGCCCTTATTCGCTCGCTTTTATCAGCGGGCGCGACGGCATTTCGGCCGCCGAGCAAATTCACGCTTTGGATCCCGACATCAATATCGTGATCGTGGCCGCGTCTGGGGATGTCGATTCACAGAAAATCGGAGCCCGCCTTCCGCCATCCGACAATGTCCTTTGTATTCAACAGCCCATCGACGCACATGAGATCTACCGCTGCGCCGTGGCGCTCGCCGCGAAATGGAAGGTTGAACGAAAGTTGCGCTTCCACAGTGGCGATCTCGCGCGTTTAAACGGCCAGTTGCTAAAGGATATCTCTGCGCGCGAACAAGCCGAGGGGACCTTGCGTCTGCTTCATACCGCGATCGTGCACACACAAGATGTGACAGCGATCATGACGGCAGCCCCCGACCCGCAAGATTCTCGCATCGTATACGTCAACCCGGCCGTGAGCCGGGTGCTGGGATACAGTCCGCAGGAAGCCATGGGTCAGGTACTCTCCGTGCTTTTCGGTCCGGAGACAGACCCCGCCGCACTAGAGCGGCTGCGGCATCAGTTAATCCAGGGTGAAGCCTTCGCCGGACAGCTCTGTGGCCTTCGTAAGGATGCCAGCGCCTTGGTGATGGATGTGAGGATTAATCCAGTCCCCAATGAGAAGGGCCATATCACCCACTACGTTGCGCTGATTCGGGACGTGACCGAGGCCAGCCGGGCCGCCATAAAAGCCGCCTACCAGGCGGCGCATGATCCATTGACGGAGCTTCCGAACCGGCGCGAATTCGAGCGCCGTTTGGCGCTCATGGTAGAGCACGCGCGCGAACACGGTAAGCAACACGCGCTTTGCTACATCGATCTCGATCAATTCAAGGTCGTCAACGATACCTGCGGTCATGGGGCGGGCGACGAGTTGCTGCGGCAGATTTCGGGAATATTAAAGAGCCGCTTGCGCGAGCGCGATACCTTGGCTCGATTGGGAGGAGACGAATTCGCCGTGCTTCTGGGAGAATGCTCGGTCAACCAAGCCCTGCGCGTCGCCAACGAACTGCGCGAGGTGATCCAAGACTACCGATTCTGTTGGACCAATAAGCTCTTTAAAGTGGGGGCCAGTATCGGCGTGGTGCCGTTCAGCAAAGCCTGTACCGGTGGTGAAAGCTTATTAAGCGCCGCGGACAGCGCCTGCATTACCGCCAAGGAAGAAGGGCGTAATCGGGTTCATCTCTACGGGCGCGAAACCATGGAGATCCCCCAGCGCCACGACGAAATGCAATGGATCCCAAGGTTACACCAAGCGCTGGCGGATAACAGGTTTCAACTGTATTTCCAGCCTATCGTGCCGTTGGGCAGCGAATTCGAGGGCATGCACGGGGAGATACTAATCAGGATGATCGGTGAGGGCGGGGAGCTTATACTTCCGGGCGCGTTTATCCCCGCTGCGGAGCGTTACAATCAAATGCTCGCGATTGACCATTGGGTCGTGCGCTCAACCCTATCCGCTATTAGCCCCGTCCTACCGGGAGGGCTGTGTGTGTCGATTAATCTGTCTTCACAATCCATCAGCAACGCGGACTTCCTCCAATTTGTAATGGATGAACTTAGCAAACATGACGTGCTGTCCAATCAGATAATATTTGAGATCACGGAGACCGCGGCAATTATCAATTTGAACGCGGCGATGAGTTTTATTACGACCTTAAAAGGCCGCGGCTGCCGCTTTGCCCTGGACGATTTTGGCAGCGGCCTATCATCCTTTGCTTATTTAAAAATACTCCCTATAGATTATCTAAAGATAGACGGCCGTTTTATTCAGGACATCACTCACGATCCGGTGGCCGCTACGATCGTCGAAGCGATATGCCGCATTGGCCATGTCATGGGGCTTGAGCTTGTCGCCGAATCCGTGGAATCACAGACCACCGTGGAGATGCTACGGAAGGTCGGCGTAAATTATGGACAAGGAAACGGGATTGCCCCGCCCATTCCCCTTCGTGATGCCATCAAGCACTTGATCCCGGCGGAAACGCCCTGCCCTCAGGATACCTTGGTTCGGCGCATGCGCGCGTGGCCTACCCAGGCTAGCACACACAGCGTGTAATTTCGATCCTCCCCCTGACGCCGCGATCCAAGCACCCGGCCCGGCTTGCAGCGGCGAAGCGCTTCCGCCCGTGAATCGTGCATAAGTTACAAACCAGATGGTAATTTTTCGCAGAACTCTCTGTTCCCGTCGCCTATTCTAGCGAGCGTCATGACTACGCGCACCTAATCTTCCGGTGTTTACTGTCGATAGGGGGACATCGGTGTGTGCTAAATCCATTGGCGCACAATCCGCGTAGAGATCGGTGAGAATCCGGAACACATGCTCATGATGCGAACCGAGGTGACAGGGAAACGAGAGATGAATACGTTCGAGGCGATTGCGGCAAGCACCGGCGAGCTCGCGCGGCTGTTGAACCATCATTATGGAGATGGCACCGTCTATGTACCGAGCGGAGGATCGCTCCAGCTCTACCACACCTGCGTCGACGTTGGGCTGATTACCGAGGACGGGTTCATTACCCGCCAAGGCCGGGAGCTCATCGCCCGTTCTCTGACTTAGCAGCGTCCTTAATCCCCCTATTACCGCTACGGTGCCCGGGGCGATATCAGTCACCGCGGCGCTACGCTCTCGCGCCGGCCCCAGAGTCACCCTACTCTGCCGCGCGCGTAAGCATGGCATTACGGGTTTTTTGTGTCTATCATGGGCGGCCTTTGGCAAGGAGAGAATGACATGAGCTTTGCGGAGCATTTTCAGAACGGCGAGACCTGGAAGCGAGGCGCTTACATGTTGCTGTTTGCGGTTATCTATACCGTCGCCGAGATCGTCGCTTGGGGAGTCGCGCTGTTCCAGTTCGGTTCAAAGCTCGTCACCGGGGACATCAATCCGCGCCTCGTGGATTTTGGCCAGCGGCTCAGTACCTATATCTATCAGCTATTGGTGTACGTGACCTTCAAGTCGGACGATAAGCCTTATCCCTTCAGCGATTGGCCCGCGGCGTAGTGACGCGTTTACTTTAAACCCATTTGTCATGGAGTTTTCCGAACGCGTCCCGCCGTACCCCGCGGCCGGCGTCTCAGCGTCCGCGCAAGTAAGTCTAGCGCTCGGATTTACCGCCTTTGCGTATGTGGACTTATACGAGCCTCACCGGCTCAGGGATCTGCTTGCGGTTTTCGATGATTACGTCGCGGATCGAGACCCCGCTCTGTCTGCCGAGTTCGGCCAATACCGCGCCACATTGGGCGCAGGACTGCCGCCACAAACGATATCGGACTTGCTCGTGCGCATGGCGCCCTACGTCGGCGAATTCGTCGCCAAGCTCTTCGGCGTCGCGAGCGAGCGCGACCGCCAGCGTGCTGCCATACAAGAAGAACTGGACACGGTTTTTGTCTTCCGCAACGAAGTCTTGGCGCAAGCGCAAGAAAAGTTCAGGCCGGAGGATCTCATCACCTGGGACCTCCAACAATTGCAGCGGCAAATCGAGATTCTAAAACACATCATCGCTCCCGGTGTCCACGCGAGCGATCCTGAACGGGCCCTCGCCGGTGTCGCGAGCAAGCTATGGCGTCTGCGGCAGCGCTGCGCCGCGGGTATCTCTAGACAAGAACCGGCGGACAAGCACTTAGATCAAGACCTGTGCGCCGTTCGCACCGGTATCGAAGCCGACCCCGAAGCCCGGGTGACCTTTGCCGATTGCTTGACCGAAACGTGCGCGCACGCGTTCGTCCTTCGGCTGCTCGATCGCATCGAGCGCTGGAGCTTCGCCGCACGGCACGATGCGGGAATAAACGCAACGGTGGCGAATTGGGTGAGCTTCAAGCACGCTCGAAAAACGGACTTCCAGCACCTGGTCCATGCCGAGCAGCTCCAACGCGACGGCTATAAGGTTCTCAGCGGACCGATGGCGCGACGTCGGCGGCGCGACGGCTTTGCTCTGACCGATCCCCGCCACGACGAGCGCCACGTGCTTTATGAAATAGATCACTGTATCTATTGTCACGACCGCGATACCGATTCCTGTTCCAAGGGCATGCGAAACCGCAGAGACGGGAGCTACAAGATCAACCCGCTCGGGGTGACGATCACGGGCTGCCCGCTGGAGGAGAAGATCTCCGAAATGCACGTGCTCAAGCGGCAGGGGGACAATATTGGAGCGCTCGCGCTCATCATGATCGACAACCCGATGTGCCCGGGCACGGGCCACAGGATCTGTAACGACTGCATGAAGGGATGCATCTACCAGAAGACCGAGCCCGTCAATATTCCACAGATCGAAACCAACGTCCTGACCGAGGTCTTGTTCATGCCGTGGGGGTTCGAGATCTACGGGCTTTTCACGCGCTGGAATCCGCTCAATGTCAAACGCTCCGTGGCCCTGCCCTATAACGGTAAGAATGTGCTCATCGCCGGCCTCGGCCCCGCCGGCTACACCTTGGCCCACTACCTACTCAACGAGGGGTTCGGCGTGGTCGGCATCGATGGTTTGAAGATCGAGCCTCTGCCGCGAGACCTGAGCGGCGATTGGGATCAACCACCGCTGCCGGTCCGGGATTTTGGCGAGCTTTACGAGGACTTGGATACCCGCGTCATGACGGGTTTCGGCGGGGTAGCGGAATACGGAATCACCGTGCGTTGGGACAAGAACTTCCTCAAAGTCATTTATCTCACACTCGCCCGGCGGCGGACGTTTCGCTGTTACGGCGGCATCCGTTTCGGCGGCACGCTGACAATCAACGAGGCTTGGGATCTCGGGTTTCACCATATCGCCGTCGCGAGCGGCGCCGGCAAACCCACGATCATCGAGCTTGCGAATAACCTCATGCGGGGGATCCGCAAGGCTTCGGATTTTCTCATGGCGCTGCAACTGACCGGCGCCGCCAAACATTCATCCCTCGCCAACCTTCAGGTGCGGTTGCCCGCCGGCGTCATTGGCGGCGGACTCACGGCGATCGACACGGCGACCGAACTGCTCGCTTATTATCCGGTGCAGGTCGAGAAGGTCCTGCACCGTTATGAAGTGCTGGCGAGGCGTTATGAAGAGCAATCCGTGCGTGCCCGTTACGACGACGAGGAACTGCTGATCCTGGATGAATTACTTGATCACGGACGCACCATACGCGCCGAGCGCTCGCGCGCTCTTGCGGCCGGCGAAACCCCGAATTTCCTGCCGTTGCTCGAACAATGGGGGGGCGTGACATTATTCTACCGAAAGGGTCTGCGCGACGCCCCGGCGTACAGACAGAACCACGAGGAGATCGAAAAGGCGCTGGAAGAAGGCATTGCCCTCGCGGAAGGCATGAGTCCTAGCGAGGCCATAGGCGATCGCTTCGGCCATCTGCGGGCGGTGCGTTTCGAGCGTCTGACTCCAAAGGACGGTCGCTGGATCGCCGCAGACGATGCGGTTGAAGTGCCGCTGCGCAGCCTTTTCATTGCCGCCGGCACCTCGCCCAATACTATCTATGAAAGCGAACACCCCGGCAGTTTCGAGATGGACACCAAGGCCCACTTCTACCAAAGATTCGAGCCGAATGCGTGCGGGCTGGAAGCGATGCACGATCTCACCGCGCCGAAAGTCGGCAAGCGCGCGCCCTTCACTTCGTATCGGCGGCAAGGTAAGTTTATTACTTTCTATGGGGACAACCATCCAGTGTACGCGGGGAACGTTGTCAAAGCGATGGCCAGCGCCCGTGACGGCTATCCGTACATCGTGAGATTGTTCGAACACGAGCTGCGCCAACTCGATCCGGCCGATCAGCGCTACCGCGATCGAGCGCTGCGGGCGTTTCACGCCACGCTCGATGAGTCACTGCTCGCGACCGTGGTGGCGGTCCAGCGGCTCACGCCCACCATCCTCGAGATCGTGGTCCACGCGCCGATGCAAGCGCGCAAGTTTCGTCCCGGTCAGTTTTATCGAATTCAAAACTTCGAGACGCTTGCCCCGCGGATGGAAGGCACTGTTTTAGCTGCGGAAGGCTTGGCGCTCACCGGCGCCTCGGTGGACAAGGAGAAGGGCTTGATAACACTGATCACCCTCGAGATGGGAAGCTCCTCCCGGCTCTGCCGGTTGTGGCAACCTGGGGATCCGGTTGTTGTGATGGGCGTCACCGGCGCGCCGACCGACATCCCTTCCGGTAAAACCGTCGTGCTCGCGGGCGGCGGATTGGGCAATGCGGTGCTGTTCTCGATCGGTAAAGCCTTGCGCGCGGCCGGCAATCGAGTGATCTATTTCGCCGGTTACAAGAGCCGCGATGATGTCTTCAAGGTCGAGGACATCGAGGCCGCAGCGGATGTGATCGTGTGGTCCGTGGATCCCGCGCCCACGGCCCGGACGATCGCGATCACGCGGCCCCAGGACAAGAGTTTCATAGGTAACATCCTCGATGCCATGGTGGCCTATGCCAAGGGCAAGCTCGGAGATACGCCGATCCATCTGGATGATGTGGACCATATCATTGCCATCGGTTCCGATCGCATGATGGCGGCCGTGAAAGAAGCCCGCAATGGAATACTGAAGCCCTATCTGAAACCTAAGCACGTCGCCATCGGCTCGATCAACTCTCCGATGCAGTGCATGATGAAGGGCGTATGCGCGCAATGCCTGTGCAAGCACGTCGATCCCAGTACTGGCCAGGAATACTTTGTCTATTCGTGTTACAACCAGGACCAAGAGCTCGATCGTGTCGACTTTCCGCACTTGAATGCGCGGCTGCGGCAGAACTCTGTTCAGGAAAAGCTCTCCGCGCTGTGGTTGGACTACCTGTTGGAGAAACGCGGCACTCCCAGCGTCTGAATCGCATGCAGGGCCGCGTACTGGTCATCGCCGGGTCCGATTCGAGCGGTGGGGCCGGAATTCAGGCCGACATTACGACCATCGCGGCCCTCGGCGGTCGCGCGGCCACCGCGATCACCGCGCTGACGGCGCAAAACACGCGGCGCGTCCACGCGATCGTCGGCATCGAACCCGATTTCGTCGCCCGCCAAGCGGAGGCCGTGCTCCGAGGCATCGGCGCCGACTGCATCAAGACCGGCATGCTCTACAGCGCGGAGATCATTGACGCCGTCTGCGATCTGATCGAAGCGCGAGCACCCGACCTACCCTGGGTGGTCGATCCGGTGATGCTTGCGACTAGCGGTGCGACGCTTCTCGATCCTCCGGGGATCGGGCGTTTGGTGGGGCGCGTTTTCCCGCACGCGGCTGTTTTGACCCCCAATGTTCCTGAGGCCGAGCGGCTCACGGGCATGCGCATTACCACCGACGAACACATGATCGCCGCCGCCAAGCACTTGCTCGGACAAGGTCCTAAGGCGATACTATTGAAAGGCGGTCACAGATCTGGGGATACTATCAGCGATTTCCTGGTCACCGACGCGGACCTCCAAGTATTTCAACATCCTCGCATCGAAACGCCGCACTTGCGCGGCACGGGATGCACGCTGGGCTCCGCCGTCGCCACCGGCTTGGCCCAAGGCATGACCATTGGCTCGGCGGTGGCGCGCGCGACGGAGTACGTGCTGTACCGGCTAAGGTTCGGCAATTCCAAATGACATCTAGCTTGCTCTTCGGGCAGAGAAGGAGCCGGTAGCGTTGGGTCCGGCTAAGGAGTTCGGAAGCGATTCCACCCGCCGGTGCTCCATGGCGCTACAAAACCACCGGCTCCCACCCGAGTTCATCCACGATTCGGAACAGGTCCGTGTCGCTCACGATACCGACGGGCAAACCGCTCTGTTCGACGACCACACGGCGAATATGCGACTCCACCATCCTGGAGGCGCACTCTTGCAAGGACATGTCGATAGGCACCGTAACCAGAGGTTTGGTAGCGATCTCCTCCACCTTGACGCGCGCCGGGGAACGATTAGCGTGAATAATCCGGCCGATGATATCCCGCTGGGTCATGATTGCCCACAGGCCATCCCTGCCGGGTTCCACGACCACGCTGCTGATGCCGTGCTCGCGCATCAAGTGCATCACTTGATCGACGAATACCCCGGGCTTCACGGTCCTGATGTGACTCATGATGTCGGCCACCGTATGCGGCGTGCGTCCCGAGGCGCGCATTTCGACGAAGGGCTCCGCCATGCGCCGCGCCTCGCGCTCTTCCCTCTCGGATTGAATGGCCGCGTACCACTCCCTGCGCCGCGCCTCGATATCGACCTTCGCCTGCATCTGATCGATCAACGCATCCGCGAATCGGCTCGTTGAAACTGCCGTCGCGCCGTCCATCAAGCGCGCAAAATCATAGGTCACGATCTTCCGCTGAATGACTTCGGGATACGCGAAGGTAATGAGATCCGCCACCTCGTTCCAGCCGAGGTATTCGAACATCATGACGCCGCTGAACAAGAGCGAGCCGGGGTTGACCTTATCCTGGTTAGCGTATTTGGGCGCCGTGCCATGGGTGGCCTCGAAGACCGCCACGAAGTCGGCCATGTTCGCGCCCGGGGCGATCCCCACCCCGCCCACCTCGGCGGCGATGGCGTCGGAGAGATAGTCGCCATTGAGGTTCGTGGTCGCAATCACGTCGAACTCGTTCGGCCGAAGCAACATCAGTTGAAACATGATATCCGCGATTCGGTCCTTGATAACCACCTTGTCCTTGGGTTGCTTACCGCCGTGCACGCTGTAAAGATCGGCCTCGGTGATGGTCCGATCGCCGAACTCCTCGCGCGCAACCTCATAGCCCCAGTTGCGGAACGCGCCTTCCGTATACTTCTGAATATTCCCTTTATGTACGAGCGTGACGCTCTCGCGGCCGTGATCCAGAGCATACTGGATCGCCTTGCGAACCAGGCGTTTGCTGCCAAAGGCACTGATCGGTTTGATGCCGATTCCGGAGTCTTCGAAGAATTTGGCCCCCATCTCATCCTTCAGGAACTGCTCGACCCTTCTGGCTTCGGCGCTCCCGGCCTGATATTCGATCCCCGCGTAAACGTCTTCGGTATTTTCGCGAAAGATCACCACATCCACGAATTCCGGCTGGCGCATAGGCGAAGGCACCCCCGGGTAATACCGGATCGGGCGTACGCAAGCATAGAGGTCCAAGTCCTGGCGCAGAGCCACGTTCAGCGAGCGAAATCCGGCTCCCACGGGTGTGGTGAGCGGTCCCTTGATCGACACGATGGTCTGCTGTAATGCCTCCTTCACCTCGTCGGGAAAGACATTGCCGTCGTATTTCTCGGCAGCCTTTTCGCCCATGTAGACTTCCATCCAATGAACCTTGCGCTGGCCGCCGTAGGCCTGTTCGATCGCCGCATCCCAAACCCGCAGACAAGCCCGCATGATATCCGGACCGATACCGTCACCTTCGACATAAGCGAGGATGGGATGATCGGGGATGACGAGCCGGCCGTTCTCAATGGATAGGCGTTGACCCTGCTGCGGAAACTCGACGTGTTGATAGGGCATTTGACCGACGACCGAATAAGCTCGTAGTGCGCGGCGATTGCTTGCTCCCGGACGGCCGTGCGATGCGGGACATTTTCCGCCGTCACGCCGACAATGTCCACGCTGGCGGCGATGCCCCTGCTATCTGACTGCGATTTCCCGGTGTTTTAAGGTAACGCCTTCGCGAGCGCCTTACCCGACTCGATCAAGCGCTCGATCAGCACTTGCTGAAACACTTTGCCCAACCGCAATTGCGTGGGCAGCGAGGCCCAGTCTCGAACGGGGGCGCTGACCTTCATTACCGTGGCTGCTTGGGTAGCGACCACCGTTGCGCTACGGCGTCCCTCGGTGAGATAGCCAATCTCACCGAAACATTCGCCTTCCCTCAATGCGGCGATGTCCTTGCCATCTTTTTGGATTGCAACCTCGCCGGAAACGAGGATATAAAAGGCGGCTTCGATAGCGCCCTGCTGCAGAATGCATGCGCCCGGATCGTAAGACTCCCAGACAGAGATCTTCACAAGATCACTCACTTCCATTGCCGAAAGGGCCTTGCAAAACTTCAAGGAACGGGCAATCCGAACCTTCTCTTCCTGCGGTAGCGCCAACTGAGGATCATTGATCTCGTTGGCAAGCGTTTCGAGATCGGCGCCAAGATCCACCGCACGTTGATAACGAAGCGCCTGATCTTTCTGTAAACAGCGTTTGACGATGGCGGCTAAGCGTTTGGGCACCTCGGGCCGCAACGCTTCGACGGGGTCCGGATCTTTTTTTAGTATGTTATTGATCACCACCGGTATATCCCGCGCGGCAAACGGCGTCTTTCCGGTTAGTAGCTGATAGCTCACAACCCCGAGCGAAAAGATGTCCGATTGCCCTGTGAGATCGCCTCCTCGCGCCTGCTCGGGTGACATATAGAGCGGGGATCCAAACCAGCCCATGACCTGCGTTTGATCACTATTAGCGCGCTGCGAGATGCCGAAATCGCCCAATTTAACGACGTCTCTGGAAGTCAGCATAATGTTAGCGGGTTTGATGTCGCGATGGGTGACCCCTTTGCCGTGGGCATACACCAAGGCATCGGTACACTGGCGTATCAGTTTTACTGCCTGCTCGACGGGCAACAGCTTGCTCGCTTGGGTGTAGGTCTTCAGGGTGCGCGCTTGCTCCACGTACTCCATCGCGATATAACACAGACCCTGTTCGTAATTCGCGTCGTAGATCCTGAGAATGTTCGGGTGATCGAGCGCGCCCGCGGTCTGGGCTTCATTGAAGAAAAGCTTTTGCTGTTGCCGTGCCTCCACATCTTCCTCGAGGGTCGCCGGTATTTTACTTACCTTAATCGCAACCTTGCGGTCGATGACGGGATCATAAGCGACATAAACCGTAGCCATGGCTCCCTGGCCCGCGATCCCTGTGATTTGGTACTTACCGATCTTCGCCGGCAAGGCTGACATCGTTTTAACGCTCCGACAAATGCAGCGCTGTTGTCGTCAACTCAACGGCGTAATCCACCCCAATCTTGCGGAGCGCGGTGAGGGCCTCCTCCCCCTCGGCGTTTTCGGCCACGGTCTTCGCGCCGAATAATCGGCCCAGCTCATGCGCCGATTGGACCACCGCGTGTGCCTTTAAATTATGCGTCATGTCGCTGACGAACGTCCCGCTGATGGCGACAAAGTCGACCGGAAGATCATCAAGAAGCGCATGCTTCGCAGTATTCTGGCCAAAGCATGCCAAGGAGAATCGGCAGCCGAATTCATGCACGGTACGGATAAAATGGTGTGCCGGTTCCGCATTCGCGAGGACCGTGTCCTCGGTGGCTTCAAAGCAAACCTTACCGGGCGGCACCGGATGTTCCGTCAGCAGATTCAGTACATATTCGATTAGCCCCGCGTCGTTCAATGAGTCGCTTGACAGTCTAAAGACATACGCGCCCGTCTGCGCGGCATGGTTGCGATGGGCCCCCATCCACTGAATGCTTTCTCGTAACAGCAAGTGCTCCAGGATACGAACCTTCGGGGACAAGTGGGGCGTCTCGCATTCAAGCGGAACCGCGATGACCTCCTCCGCGCATAAAAACCGCGGGACGATCCGATAAAGGGGCGCCAGGTTCTCCGCCGGCTGCAGGGCTGTGACCCGTTGCGCGTAGGGAATGATTGATTCATTGGACAGCGCGTGATCGAGGTGGGTTTCCCAGTCAATTCCTTCCTCGCACCTGCTCGATGTCCCGCCGCATCCTGACAGGTCGAGCTTGTATCCCCCAGGCGCATCTACCTGCTCCGCTAACGAGCGCGCGCGGTCGAGGTGCTCTTGCGCCGTTCCCCCTTGAGGCCCGAACGCGACGACGCCGATATGGACGCGCAATTTCGAAAGCGCGCTCGTCCGTTTGATGGGCATATTCGACAAAGCTTCGTGTTGAGCATGGACTATTGCTTCGCCCTGGGTCGGATCCCCCGCCGGCAATACCCACGCGAGGCTGGTCCTGTCAAGGCGTGCCAACGTAGCCGGGGCCGGCAGCGACTGCTGCAAGAGCGTGGTTGATTGCTTGAGGATTCCATCGAAGCGCTGAGGGTCTATCCGCTCGTTCGCTTCTTTCAGTTGCACATGACCGAGCAAGCCCGTTACGCCTTCCGAGCGCGCCATTGCCGCGCTCAACCGGTGGATAAACGCCTGCCGGTTTTCAAGACCGGTGGTTCGGTCATGACAGGCAGCCTGATGGATGTCATGAAAGACGGAATAAGTCGCAGCACGAAGCGCCTGATCGATCGCCGTGACCTCGGTGGAATCGGCCAATTTGATCGCGCCACGGCGTAACTGCATGGCTAACTCGTGCAGCGTAAGCGATGCCGCCTTATTTCCCTCCTTGTCCGCGAAAACGTAAAGATTGTGATTCTCAGCGATCCAAGCGAGGTAACGGCGCTCGCTCGATCCATGGCGGCCGCGGAATTGAAATGCCTGGCCCACTCGGAACTGTTTCGCGTGTTCGAGCCAGATCAGCCATTCCTTGGGAAAGTCGGGGCGCCCGTCTGTCTTCAGCTCGGTTCGCTTAGCAGCCATGCCCTGTACAACACGTGACTGCAAGAATGCCTGCTGCTTATTACAATCCTCGATCACTTGTGTAACGTTGTTCTCATAGTCACCAATCCGCTGGGCCTCGAGTGCTTGTATGTCAGCCAAGGCTTCTCGTATTGGAGCCGTGCTATCGTTGTCTCCACCGTCGATTCTCGCAGCAAGGTGTTCGATCACTTCACTTAATCTTTGCTGGTGATCCCCGCTTCGTGGTAACGCGTGCTGTAATCGGGCGAGCTCGTTGACAAACCGATAAACAGGATGCGAGGGATCGCTCAAGAACTCCGGCTCGGACAAGGCGAGCTTGTGAAGGGGTACCGCTAAGCGCTGAAGCCAGGTCGGAGTACCATTGGTTGCTGCTACATCACCGCCAATCCAGGTGGTGAGGCGACTCACAACGTCGAGCACATACTCATCGTCTGGGTGTATTGAACGCCGGTCCGCACCGGCTTCGATCCGGCTTTCTAGAGCAGCGACTAACCCAGCCTTGACGGTCGGGCTCTGACCTGCCTCAGCCGCGGACAGGGTTAACTCCCGTTCTACCGCGGGTAATGCGGCGATCAGATCGGAAGCGTTGTAATACGGTTCCGATCCCGCGAGCGCTGGAGAACCGCCGTGTCCTTGAGCCTGGCAACCGGGATCCTGACCTCCCGGTGGGTAGGTGCCAACGGCATCTTGTCCGATCCACTGCCGGAGTTGCAGTAACTTGCCAACCGGGTTGCACGGACTCGGGTTGGGTGATGCCCGTGTTCCCTCGCCTACCAGAGGCGTTACCGCAGACTGCATTCGGCGTCCCGCCGCACCTCCTCGGTCCGACTGTGTGACGTACGCATCGTGGACACCCCCCCGGGCTACTGTCTCCGGCGCGACCGGTGATTCGCGTTGGACGCTCTTATGTGCGGTGGGCGTCCCGTCGAGGTTGGGCAGCACATTGAGTTTTTTTAAACATTCATTCACGCTGTGATAAAAACCACCCAGGTTCGCAAGCAACGATGCGCTCACCGCTGGATAGGCAGCCTGACACTGTCGGGTGGTGAAATCGAGGTTGTGCAATGCATCGGCAATGAGGTTGCACAGGACTACCGGGCCGATCGGATTCGTCGTTCTATCGATCTCTGACCGAGACACAAAGGAGAACCTTCTTTGTAGTCGGAAAAGGTCGTCCTTAAACCGCAGCTCGACCCGCACGACCGCTTCGCTCAGCGACAGAAAGTCCTCAAATTCATCTTGTTTTACCAGCACTAGCTCGTTTGCGTTTCGGAGAGGAGTGACCGCCTTGGTTGGAAACGCGCTGGACTGGGACCAATCGAGAGAATCAAACTTACGCGCCAGGGCTTCGGCTAGCGCTGGCGCTAACCGGCCGCGGTTGTTGTGGATGAGAGATACCGCGTCGATTAGTTCGCTCTGGGCAGCATTGCTCCCTGCAATCTTCGCTTGCTCAAACAGTTGCTCCTCGGCCTTCAGCAAGCACTCGGTGTATATCTTAAGCGCGGGATCTGCAACGAGTGTCTTCAGCTCTTGGATGATCAGTTGCACTTGAGTGCATTCATGTAGAGCTTGTGCCTTTCCAACGCCAGGCAGCGCAACGGCCTTATCTCGGCCGGACGTTTCAATAGCCCTCTTCTCGGCGATTCTTTCGAGCGACGCTAGAGCTTCCTTATGACTTCCAATAACGGCGATTCCGAGGCTGTCACCTACTTTCCAGGCTACGCATGCAGCCAATTCGTAGGTGAGGCTGGTATCATCCAGTGCCGCACTGAAACGCACACTTATCGGATCTTGGGGGTGTAATTCACATGCTTGGTGTGACGGTGCACGGACATGATCGACCGCCAGCAGCATCCCCTGGGTACAAAAATCTCGGATCGTGCACGGGTGCGAGTCGCGATTCGGGCCTATCATCGTTGCGGGCAAATCGATTGCTACCCGTGACACACGGCGCCGTTCGCTGCCGGGCAGTTGACCGATTTTTCTAAAGGCAGACGCCTGGCTGACCATGACGGGTCGGGAGGTGCAATCCGCATACCGTTCTCGCATTTCGTGCCGCAATTCGCGCGTGCCGCGAACCTTATGCGCAAAAACAAGCAAGGATACATCGCCAACTACAGAAGAATAAAAGCAAATTTCCTAGTGGGAACCGGTCCCAACGGCGCACAGATGAAAAACCGCATGTGGCCGAATGGGTCGAGCGCCAAAATTCCGCGCGCGGCCGACTCATGGTTGGCTAGGGCCGGGACTACCAAATAAGCATAGAGCTGGTAGAGGAGCCGGTCGCCCGCGCTCCCCCCCAAGAACCCGCCGTGCCCGATTAAGGCAACGGGTTCATGATTGGTCTTGACCCGCTTTAGTGGACAGATAGTTGTCTAGAACCTATCTCAAATTTGCCTAAGGAACCTCTGCAAAAGTCCACGATCTGATCGGTAAGCGCACCGAATACAATCGAGGACGATAATGAGCAAGCAGATGACGCTGGGCACGGGTTTCGAGAAGTACAGCAAGACCACCCGTCGGGAGGAGTTTCTGACGGAGATGGATCGCATCGTGCCGTGGGGAGATCTGTGCGCACTGATAGCGCCGATGTATCCGAAGGCCGGTGACGGTCGCCCGCCGAAAGAGCTGGAGATGATGCTGCGGGTGTACTTTCTGCAGCAGTGGTTCAATCTCTCGGACCCGGGCGTGGAAGAAGCTCTCTACGACTCGGTGTCGATGCGCCGGTTTGCGGGCATCGACCTGGGCGAGATGCCTGTGCCGGATGAATCCACGGTGCTGCGCTTCCGCCATTTGCTCGAGGCGCATGGCCTGGGCGAGAAGCTCTTCCAACAGGTGCATACCCACTTGGAGCGCCAGGGTATCAAAGTGGGCACCGGCATGATTGTCGATGCCACGATTATCAGCGCCCCGCCCTCGACCAAGAACAAAGACAAGTGCCGTGACCCGGACATGCATCCGACCAAGAAAGGCAATCAGTGGTATTTCGGGATGAAGCGCACATCGGTGTGGACAGTCAAACCAAGCTCATCCACGCGGTGGTCGCCACCCCGGCCCATGTGCACGACTCGGTGTGTCTGCCCGATCTCTTGCACGGGGAGGAGACATGCGTCTGGGGCGACTCGGCCTATCAGGGGCAGAGTGAGGTCATACGCAAGCACGCACCGAAGGCCACCGATTTCACCCATCGACGTTACCGTTATCCAACGGGCGAAGAACAAAACCAAGTCCAGCGTGCGCGCCAAGGTCGAGCACCCGTTTCTCATCATTAAGCGTATCTTCGGCTTCGTGAAGACGCGCTATAAGGGCCTGGAGAAGAACGCGCATCGGCTGTTTATCACCTGTGCGCTCGCGAACCTCTACATGCTGCGCCGGCAGCTGTGGCGACTGGCGGGGGCGTAGTGTGCCTGCACTACGCCAAACGGGGCGAAAACGGCCCCTTGAACAATGACAAACAGACCTCACGACCGCGCTTCCGTCTGAAATCGATTCGTAGGCCCGCTGCCCGAGCATTTTTGGTTACTTGTTCAGAGGTTCCCTAAGCAGGATTGCTATTGTTGCAAGCTGAACAAAGCCTAAGAAATCTCGGCATAATATTCCGATCGAACGAGGAGACGCCTTAGCCACTGAATCCAGGCGAAGAACCGCTCAACGAGCAGCGCCGCTCATAGCGTTGCAAACGGCGGGTTTGCGTTTCTTGCGATTCGAGCGGTGCGGCGCAATACATGCCGTGCTCTCCAACCCCGAGAGACCACCCGCCCTCTGCCCATTGCTGATGACGGGGCTATCACTTCAGCCCGAAGGCTTACGGCCTGCAGCATTCCTGTCGGTGTCCTATAACTTGCCAAACCGCATTGCCGTCCCGGCCCAGATTGCCATTCCGCTGCTTCCAGCTTGGCGTACAACCGCTCATAGGTCTACCAGTGCATACCCCTAGACTTGTTTCGGCATATCAGGGCAATTCGGATCACCGCTCAATCCGGCGTAGATTTTCATTGCCCGATCATGCGCCGTTTCCCGCTAGCTCGGCCAGCCGGTAGCAATGCCGGCAGGCGAAGTTTCACCCGCCCATATAGAGGATCGCCACGCACCGCCCTCACATGCAAGTAGGTATGTCCCTTGCCCCAAGGAAGCAGGAACGGTCAAGCGCCCCTCCGTGGTGGAGTTACCACCCATAGAGGTATAAGCCAACTACCTTACTCAAGGAAAGTTAGACAATGCGAGTGTTAATCCCAGTTATCTACGTGCTTTCAACGGCCGCAGTTACGATTATTTGTTCAGGTCATAGTATTTTGAGGAACGGAATTTGTCCCTAAGTCGTGCACCGTAGAGGCACTCTGAATTCCTGTTGATTATTGAAAGACGATGTTGCCTCTTGCGGGATCGCGAGAACACAAAAAAGCCTGCTTTCACAAGGGCTTGTGGATTTCATTGGATTCCGTACGATGCATAAATGGTGGAGCCGGGGGGGATCGAACCCCCGACCTTCGCATTGCGAACGCGACGCTCTCCCAGCTGAGCTACGGCCCCAAAAGGAGGTTGAAATTGTAACTGGCTTAGAAGAACATCGCTATACGCGAGGCGAAAATTGTGACGTCGGAAACCCTCACGTCCTCAACGCCATACGGCGGACAGAGTTTTGTATGCAGATATCTTTCATCATCCCAACTCTGAACGAAGAAACGATCGTCGGCGCTACGCTGCAAGCCTTACAATCGCCTCGAGAGCGCGGACACGAGGTGATTATCGCCGACGGGGGTAGCGAGGACAGAACGCTGGTTGCGTGTGCGGGGTTAGTAAATCACGTTGTCCCCGGCGAGCCTGGGCGGGCACGGCAGATGAATGCGGGCGCCGCGGTAGCCCATGGCGATGTCCTGCTATTCTTGCATGCCGATACACAGTTACCTGCCGACGCCGACTTGCGCGTTCTAGCGGTGCTAGCGTCCTCGGGATGCCTCTGGGGTAGATTCGATATACGGCTTGCGGGCAAGAACCCAGTCTACCGCCTGATCGAGTTTATGATAAACCTGCGTTCGCGCGTTTCCGGTATCGCAACCGGTGATCAAGCGATCTTTGTTCGACGTACTATCTTCCAAACGCTCGGGGGTTATCCCGACATACCGCTGATGGAGGATATAGAGATTTGCCGCACTCTCAAGCGCTTTGCCCGTCCCTATTGCTTGCGTGTCCGAGCGGTCACCTCGTGTCGGCGCTGGGAACAGCGTGGGATCTTGCGCACGATGATACTGATGTGGTGGCTGAGGCTCGCCTACGCACTGGGGGTAAGCGCCGGGTGGCTCGCCAGGTATTATGACTAGCGTAAAAGGCGTCCTGCAGGTTTTTGCCAAGGCACCAATTCCAGGACAGGTCAAGACGCGTTTAATCTCCGCGTTAGGCGTAAACCGCGCAACCGATCTGTATATGCGTTTAGTACATCACACGTTGATCACGGCAAAACGCTCATCGTTCGAACGCGTCGAATTGTGGTGTTCCCCGACCGCCACCCATGATTTTTTCTTGCGCTGTTCGGCAACTTACGGAATTTCTCTGCGAACCCAAAAGGGGCATGATCTCGGCGCTCGCATGGCGGATGCGCTAAGGGACGGGCTTACCAGCCACGATTTCGCGGTGTTGATAGGATGCGATTGCCCCGCATTAACCTCGGTGGATCTCGATCGGTCCGCCCGGCTCCTATCCGAAGGCTATGACGCCGCGTTGGGTCCCGCGCAGGATGGCGGCTACATTCTAATAGGGATAAGGAAATTCTCACCGTTCTTGTTCAATGATATTCCGTGGGGGACCGACAGCGTGCTAGGGTTGACGAGAACGAAGTTATCCGCGCTCAGGTGGCGCTGGCACGAGCTGCCTCAACGATGGGATGTCGATCGCCCGGATGATCTGTTTAAGCTCTCCGGCGGGCCCACGCGTTCGGTTTCTAAAGCGCGACACTCGTGACGAACATTAGGCGGCATAGGATTTCCCCGGATAATCGCTCGTGCCGGTTCGCTTGCAAGGGGGATCCAGCGCTTCATAGTAGTTGCGTAGCAGCACCGCAACCCGGTCAAGAAGTTCTCCAGCGTCGCTGACCGGAACGTACCGGGTCGTAATGCCACCACGTGATTTCGATAAACTACCGAACAGCTCCGATTCGACGCGATAGAGATTTGCCGCGACGCGATTCGACGCAAGGTTGTAATCACCGTCATGGATCGCCTGACGAAGCGTAGCTATCCGGTCATGATCAACCGGGGGTGATATATTACCGTCGCCGTAATGCACGGTCCTCTTCATCCGATCGGCTCTGGCGAGCTGCCGAAGCGTAGCGTTCTCCTGTACGGCGTTGCCCTTATGGCGGCAGACATGCGTATGCTGCCCGCTAGGTTCGCCTATCCTTGGCAAACGGGAAAGTTTCGTCATCGCTTACGGTTCATGGAATCTGTTTTCGTGTAACGGCGATGGAAGATTAATCTTTAAGTAGCTTAAATAATATAAGAATATAAGAGGACCGGCATGATTGAGCTCTTGGATGCCGTCGACGATAACGACCATGTGATCAGGTGCATGAGCCGGGAGGATATCCACAAATTTTCCCTTAGGCACCGAGCCTCCATGTATTGGTTTTTGATTCAAAACAACGTCTTTTCTTACAAAAACGGTCCGTGACAAAAGACTGCTCGCCTGGATTATGGGATTCCTCGGCGGCCGGCCATCTGTGCAGCGGCGAGACCCTATGAGACCTATGAGAGATGTGCTCATCGAGAATTATCCGAAGAGCTCGGTCCTTTACATATGGTGGCAACTATCATTTAGCGTTGGGTGTGGCTGAGGACGGCAACTACTGGGTCTTTTATTATTAGACAACATTTTGTTAATCAGTGTGTTATGGAGTATATATCAGGTCATGTCGACAGAAAAGCGTCTACCGAGACGTTAACGACACGCTGCGGCGTTTACCGGATGCTCGACCATGCGGGCAAGGTGATTTACGTTGGAAAGGCGAGGAATCTCAAAAGGCGCATCAGCAATCACTTCACTTCGCAAAGCCGCATGGGTCCTAAGGCACGTGCGATGCTCGGCCAAGTTTGCGCCATTGAAGTCACTGTCACCCACACGGAGAACGAGGCGCTTATCCTTGAGAGCAATCTCA
The DNA here is from genome assembly GCA_963764725.1 of uncultured Gammaproteobacteria bacterium. GTDB lineage: Bacteria > Pseudomonadota > Gammaproteobacteria > JACCXJ01 > JACCXJ01 > USCg-Taylor. The sequence continues at coordinate 69,822 of CAVXTM010000016.1, forward strand.
TCAAAAAACTTAATCCACGCTATAACATAGTGTTACGCGATGATAAGAGCTACCCGTATATTTACCTGTCGACCGACCAAGAATATCCCCGTTTAGCGTTCCATCGAGGAGCTCGCGCCGGCGCGGGTCAATACTTTGGACCGTTCCCAAGCGCCAGCTCAGTGCGCGCTAGCATCAATCTTCTGCAGAAGTTATTTTTGATCCGGCCATGCGAGGACAGTTTTTTCCGGAATCGAACCCGACCATGTCTTCAATACCAAATCAAGCGTTGCAGTGCGCCTTGCGTCGGCTTTGTCTCAACCGCGGCATATCGCGAAGACGTAGATCATGCCGTCTTGTTCTTACAGGGTAAAAGCGAGCAGGTGATTGATACTCTAATCGAGCGTATGGAGGTCGTTTCGGTGGCCTTGGCTTTCGAGCGAGCCGCGCGCATCCGTGATCAAATCAATCAACTAAAACAGGTGCAACAACGCCAGTGCATCACGAGCGGCAGTGATGACGTCGACTTTGTGGCCGGCGCGACTCGGGACGGGAATGCATGCGTGCAGGTGCTCTTTGTGCGCTCAGGGCATATTTTGGGTCATAAGGCCTATCACCTCACGTATAGAGGCGACGCCGGGCCCGTTGAGATACTCGCCGCTTTTCTACCACAATATTATCTTACCGACCGGCCAGACCGGGTGATTCCACCGGAGATCGTGGTCAACGGAAATCTTCCGGAGATCGCATGGATGACACGTGCCTTGTCGCAACTTGCAGGGAAAAGGGTAGCGATACGCCACAGCGTGCGTGGTGAGCGCGCACGCTGTCTCACCATGACGGTACAAAACGCAGAACTTGCGCTCGTACAGCGCATCGCTAACCAAGTCCGCAGGCTCGATCGCCTAGCTGCCGTTCAGCAAGCTTTAGCCATCGAGGCACCGATTCAGCGTGTGGAGTGCTTCGATGTCAGTCATACGCGCGGAGAAGCGCCGCTCGCTTCTTGTGTAGTTTTCGATGCGGAAGGACCCGTGAAAACCGGCTACCGCCGTTTCAGTATCTTGGGCGTAACGCCGGGGGATGACTACGCCGCACTCGCGCAAGCGTTGCAGCGCCATTACCTTCGAGGACTGCGCGAGGCCCGCCCGCTTCCCGATGTGCTTTTGATCGATGGCGGTGAAGGGCAACTGTCACTGGCGCGGGAAGTGCTCGAATCCCTTGACATCAAGGGGCCCCTGATTATCGCGGTGGCCAAGGGACCCTCGCGCCGGCCAGGGCTCGAAACGTTGATCGTCGGCGCCGAGCGGAAGGTCTTAAGCCTTCCGAAGGACTCATTGGCGCTGCACTTCATACAACAGATCCGAGACGAGGCGCACCGTTTCGCGGTCGCCGGACATCGTCTGCAGCGCGCCAAGGTTCGAAACGTGTCGCCGCTCGAAGCGGTTGAAGGCATCGGTCCGAAACGCCGCCGTGATTTGATGCAACACTTCGGAGGTTTTCAAGGGGTCGAACGAGCGGGAATAGACGACCTCAGTACGGTTAAAGGCATCAGTAGACAGCTCGCCGCCAAGATCTACCGTCATCTCCACGAAACCGCATGAATATACCGAATACCCTCACGGTCATTCGGATCGGCCTGATCCCGGTTTTCGTGATCGTTTTTTACCTGCCGGTAAAATCCGCGAATATTGCTACGACGGTGATCTTTACGTTAGGCGCCCTGACCGACTGGCTCGATGGTTATCTTGCCCGCCGTTTGCAACAGACCTCCGTGTTAGGGGAGTTTTTAGATCCTGTGGCCGACAAACTTATGGTGGCCATCGTATTGGTGCTCCTGCTGCAACAAGACCCCTCGGTATGGCTGGCCTTGCCGGCCGCCGTCATCATCGGACGCGAAATCACCGTCTCCGCGCTGCGCGAGTGGATGGCCGAGCTCGGAGCGCGCGCCAAAGTTGCCGTCTCCTCGCTCGGCAAGTTTAAAACGACGGCGCAAATGATCGCACTCATCATGCTCCTTTATCGAGATTCGATTGGCCCCGTGCCTACCTATGCCGTCGGATTCGCTCTGCTTTACGTTGCCGCGGTATTAACCCTGTGGTCGATGTGTCTTTATCTTTGGTTAGCATGGCCGGAGCTCAAGAAACGCCAATTCCGTGCCGATTAAACGACGTCCCCGCTCCTTGACACACGATGTTGCCGGATTAGAATGGCGTCTAACGCGGGAATAGCTCAGTTGGTAGAGCACAACCTTGCCAAGGTTGGGGTCGCGAGTTCGAGTCTCGTTTCCCGCTCCAATGACTCCAGACAAAACCCCGACCGGTTCGGGGTTTTGTTATTTTTCCTTACCTTACGACTAACGACCACACGGTTTTCGGCTGGGTGGCAGAGTGGTTATGCAGCGGCCTGCAAAGCCGTGTACGCCGGTTCGATTCCGACCCCAGCCTCCACTAAATCGCAAGCGCCTCACGTCATAATGCCCGGGTGGCGGAACAGGTAGACGCAAGGGACTTAAAATCCCTCGGGAGCTAACTCCCGTGCCGGTTCGACTCCGGCCCCGGGCACCATTTGAATATCAAGTAATTATAATTCTTTTCTCGCTTCAGCGTTAAGCATTGTTCTTTGGGGTCTGTGTAATTTATGCATGTCACGCAATTCGCTAGTCAGCCGGCCGGTAGCGGCGCTCAAGCTTATCCAGCGCCGCGCGTATATGATCACTGTTGTGATGGCTGTGGCGCGCTACCATTTGTACCGTCTTATGGCTGTACGGTCGGCAGATCCACCCCGGCTTGGACTAAGTGAGTGATCGCCGTATGGCGTAGCGTGTGCCGCACGACTTCCCTGGGGTCCAAACCCGCGCGCACTACGACGCGACGGAAGGGTTCTTCGATCCATTTCGTGTGACCCTTCTTGGGGCGGAAGGGAAATAACCATTCCTGCCTGAACTGTGCTGTTTCGATATACCTTCTTAAGAACTCCGCAAGGTAAGCTGTCATTGGTTGTTCCCGCGCACCGGCCTTCGCTGGGGGAGATAGATGATCGCCGTTCAAGCTCGATATGCTCCAAGCGGATGGAGAGAATTTCCATTCGGCGCAGCGAAGTTTCGAGCGCAATGAGGATAAATGGGTATATCTGAAAGTTTTGGTCTGCCCTGGCCGCATCCAAAAGGAGCGCGATCTGTTCTGTAGGCAAGTAGGTAATGCGCCCTCGGTCCTCTTTAAGACGCTCGATTGAAGTGGGCCTGGCATCTATCCACTGCCATTCCACCCCCTTGGTGAAGAGGTGGGAAAGTGCGGCGAGCTCGCGGTTGATTGAGCAGGAGCAGCACCAGCTTCGAGGCGCTGCTTCTTATAGCGCTGGACGTCAAAGGTGCGGACCTTGGCGAGCGGCTTACGCCTAAAGAACGGCAACAAGTGGTAAATGAAGCCGGTAGCGCTTTTTCTCGATATCTTTTCCACCGTCCTGGACGAGTTTATCAAAATAGACTCGGGCGGCTTGAGCGAACGCCCCCGTGTTCAAAATCCACAGGACGGCTTCGAGCACATAGCGCGTAGGAATCGGTTTGCGTCCCAGACGGCTTTCAGGACTATGTTCTTCCGGAAAATGTTCCCGGATGCGTTCCCAGTGCTCATCGCTCAGACGTATCACACTTCCGATTATACACTATGTATATCATCAGGTACTATTTTGAGATAGGTTCTAATCAATGCGATCGGCGATGGGCTTACACCGGCGACGAGCTTGCCCCAGACTCCTCTTGGTTTTTACACAACCTCGGCCAGGAGCCGCCACTCCAACAACATCAGAGGCCAGTGTCTGCTATGCAGCGTTTTGCTTACCGTTGTATCCGGTGCGGTACACGATCAGCTTGGGAAGCCGATGATGGACTGCCTCTCCTATGGCATTTTTCTGAGCCCGAAAAACGCGCGTGCGCGTGATGGGGTTCATAAACGATGGATTACTATATGACCCAAAACGAAGAGCTACGACTTCCAGGACGAAAAATTTAACGGATGACAGGCGAACGCTCCGCATTTCAGGTTTACCCGGCTCCTGTGACCCTGGCACCTCGAACCCGAGCTCGAAGGCTATCGGGATGAGGCCCGCAGTCGTGCCGAGCAGGAAGTAATCGAGGGGCCGGTAACAGTCCTACAGCCTGAAACGCTGCATACACAACTCCTTCACCTCGTCACCCCTACCTTAACCGCTTAGATACCGCCGCTTTAGCTAGGGGGACGATGATAGGCGTCAAACTGAGCCCGGTATTCTTTGCTTTCGGCTCATCCATTCGCTTCTATTTATACAGGGTCGGTTTGGAGATCCCCATCAATTGGCAGATCTCGTTGATGCCGTGTTCGCGTTGGTTGTACAGTTTGACAACTAGCCGCCGCGAGCCCGCCTGTGTCCCTGATGCGTTTCATGGCTGGGTTATCGGCAAGCACCCCTGGGTCCCCCCCCCCCCCCCAGGCCCCTCTCATGGCGCGACCACGAGGCTGACCAGTTGCGCTCTCGGCCGTGTCTCGTGCAGTCCAGCTCAAGGGGTGCGCGAACAGCGTGGCGACGCCAAAACGCTGGGAAATGCGTCGCTACGCAGTGACATTTGCGAGCCCGGTATTTTACCGCGCTGCAGTTCATCGTCGTGGTTGGGCGTGATCGACAAAGCGTGCTAACCGACTGACGACCTAGCCATAAATACGCCTACGGTCATCAAACGAAATGCTGACGACCTCGTTATGGCATGGGGCGTGCCTACTGCATTAAATCCATTCTGAACTTCGTTCTCACTGGTAGGAATCGAAGTGGGTGGTGCTATGTAAAGCAACAGGTGGTACGCGCCGATCGGCCACTATCTATCTGTATAGTTGTGCCTCAAATAAAGGGAGATTTACATGAGGAATTGGGCTGCGGTGTGTTATTAACTACTTTTCTTCTGGCTGCGTGCGCCACAGCGAGCAAGATATCTGGGGTGCAACTCGGAATGACAAAAGACGAAGTGTTCAGGGTCATGGGAAACCCGATCAGCGTTAGTGCGCTGGCTGGTTTAGAATATCTTGACTATGTCCTCTCAGAACCACACGACGATGCGTTCCAGGGCTGGACCACGGCATACTACGTGAGGCCCGTTAAGACCACGCCATACTACGTGAGGCTCGTTAACGGAAACGTAGAGTCCTACGGTCGCACTGGCGACTTTGACAGCACTACCGTCCGCCTGGAGAGCGATCACACAATAGGCTTGTGAAACCCCAATAACCGGATGCTGTCAAGGAGGACGATTTGAAAAGGCGCATGGAATGCTTCACAACCAAGATCTTGGAGTTTCCCCTACGGGAGGTACTGCACCTACCCCGTCTCGCTACTCCTCACTGCAGGGCTTCTGAGCCTATCCCCGGGGACGCTCGCGGGCCCTTTCCCGGCCGCTCTACGACGGGCCACGATGCGCGGCCGGCCCCCAATTTGGTGAAGCGGTGTTCACGGCGGATCGCTCCGACCAGCTTTGGGTCGCCGACAGCACCTACGTACCGACCTTGGATGGGGATCGTCGGTGCGCGACGAGCCGGACGCTTTGCAGGATGGCCGGTGCCGCTTTCGCTTCCCCGCCGAAGACACCCCCTGCCATAAGCTTCCGAACGCCTTCCGCTTCATGACCCGAGGTTTGGGCACACAAGAGACCCGATCGAACGATATCTTAAGCGTATTGATGTTTCAGCCAGACTACTTGCGACGGTTACTGGAGTTGGGCTATGCGGATGCAGAGACGCGCCGCGAGGAAATCGCCGCGTTCTTCGTGAAAAGCTATGTATGCCCGGATCCGGCAACTGTATGATGCGATCGCTGTCGTGCGAGTTTTGGTGATCGTTGGTGATCATTGCCCGGGGGCATTGTAGACATGACGTTCTCCTCCGATCAGAATGAGTGGTTCGACGTTCTTGTCATTCTAAAAGCCGACATTGATTTTAGCAGCAAGCCCCCGGATCCGGTCCGACTCGTACACGTGGACCCCGCGGGTGGCGTCCTTGGCAATCCGGATCATCGCCGCGGCGACCGCCCGCGCCGCGATCGGCCGGTACTTACCAAGCGGGCCGACGAACATGAATCCGAGTGCCCGTCCCGCGAGGATCGCGAGCCGCTCTCCGGGACGGCGCTCCCGGCGGTCACCGAGGAGCAGCGAGGGCCGGAAGATGTGTACGCCATCGAACGGCAGCTTCCGAACCGCATCCTCCACCTCGCCCTTCACCCGGCTATAGAAGACCCTCGATTGGGGATCCGCACCCAGTGCGCTCACTAAGAGGAACTGGCTGGCGCGGTGACGGGAGGCGAGCTGCGCGAGCTCTTGGACATAGGTGAAGTCCACCCTGCGGAACGCCGCCTCTGAGCCCGCGTGCTTCATGGTGGTGCCCAGACAGCAGAAGACGTCGTCGACCCTCGGGACGTCATCGAGCTCCGCTAGCCGGTCGAAGTCGACCATCCGCTGCACCAACTTGCGGTGCGTGGTTCCGATCTCCCGCCGGCCCAGCACCGCGACCTGCTCCCAGGCGTCGCCTTGGAGCAGCAGCTCCAGGCAGTGACCGCCCACGAGCCCGGTCGCGCCGGCAAGGAGCGCGGTGCGCCTGCCCGGTGTGACCATGCTTTACGTTTCGAGCTTGGCGTCCATCGTGATTCTCGCATTCAGCACCTTCGAGACCGGACACCCTGCCTTGGCATTATTCGCTGCCGTCTCAAATGCCTGCGGATCTGCTCCCGGTATTTTCGCCGTCACCTCCAGATGGACGGCCGTAATGGTGAATCCCCCCTCCGTCTTATCCAGAGTCACATTGGCCGTGGTGCGAATGCTCTCGGCTGTCATGCCGGCATCTCCCAACTGAGCAGAGAGAGCCATCGAGAAACAGCCCGCATGTGCGGCGGCAATCAACTCCTCTGGATTGGTGCCGACTCCCTGCTCGAAGCGGGTGCTGAAGGAGTACTGAGTGTCTGACAAAACACCACTATCGGTCGAAATAGTGCCTTTCCCGTCCTTGAGACCGCCTTTCCATACCGCTGAAGCTTTACGTTTCATAATTCCTCCTGCTATCAATCGTTATTTCGTGAAAAAGCAATAGCCATTCAGCACTCAGTTGTTGCAGGACCACTTTCGCTGGGATTGGGACAACGCGGGATGCAAGACGCCCCCAACAGGCGGGCGCCGACTGCGGACGCCCTGTGATTCGTGCCAGGAAGGCCGCGATCAAGTCGAAAGCGCAGCAAGCAACGCGTCCTCGACTCTTTCGATCCAGACAAAATTCAGTTGATTGCGCGCGCCCTCTGGAATGTCTTCCAGATCCTTTTGGTTACGCGCAGGCAGGAGCACCGTTTTGATTCCGGCACGCGCCGCCGCCAACACTTTTTCCTTGATCCCGCCCACGGGAAGCACGAGACCGCGCAGGCTGATTTCACCGGTCATCGCGGTGTCGCTGCGAACCGCTTTGCCGATCAAGAGTGAAGCGAGCGCGATGAACATGGCAACTCCAGCGCTCGGGCCGTCTTTCGGTATCGCCCCCGCCGGGACATGGACGTGAATATCTTTCTTGTCAAACGCATCGTCTGCAACATTGATCTCGGCGGCGCGCGATTTGACGAGACTCAAGGCAGCCTGCGCGGACTCTTTCATCACCTCCCCAAGCTGACCGGTAAGAATCAGTTTTCCGTTGCCCGGAACGCGAGTCGCTTCCACAAACAAAATGTCCCCGCCAACCGGTGTCCACGCCAAACCGGTCGCAACTCCCGGCGTGCTCGTCCGCATCGCGATTTCGCTTTCAAATTGTTTCGCACCGAGAACGGAATGCAAGTCTGCGGTCTCAATGTTGACGCGCGCGGTCGCACCCTCTGCGATGCGCATCGCGGCACTGCGGAAAGCTGTGCCAATCTGCCGCTCGAGGTTGCGCACGCCGGCTTCGCGGGTGTAGTCATGAATAATCGCGCGTAACGCATCGTCGCTGATGCCACTCTGCTCAGAAGACAAGCCGTTTGCTTCGAGCTGCTTTTTCACCAGATACCGGCGCGCGATCTCGATTTTTTCCTCCTCAGTGTAGCCGGGAAGTTGGATCACTTCCATGCGGTCGCGTAAGGGGCCGGGGATGGTGTCGAGAATATTGGCGGTGCCGATGAACATGACTTTGGAAAGGTCGAACGGCAGCGCGAGGTAATTGTCGCGGAAGGTCGCGTTTTGTTCGGGGTCGAGCACTTCGAGCAGGGCGGAAGAGGGGTCTCCGTGAAACCCGGCACCGAGCTTATCCATCTCATCAAGCATGAACACCGGGTTACGCGTTCCCGCCTTGCGTATTGCCTGAATAATGTTTCCGGGCAAGGCGCCTATGTAGGTGCGGCGGTGCCCGCGGATTTCCGCTTCGTCGTGCACGCCGCCGAGACTGATCCTTATGAATTTGCGGCCGGTCGCTCGCGCGATGCTTTGTCCGAGCGAAGTCTTGCCGACGCCGGGCGGCCCGACAAAACAAAGGATCGGGCTCTTGCCCTCGGGATTGAGCTTGCGCACCGCGAGGTACTCGAGTATGCGGCGCTTGATTTTTTCCAGCCCGTAGTGGTCCTCATCAAGAATTTTGCGCGCCTCTGCAATATCGATGGTGCTATCAGTCAAGATCGACCATGGCAATTCGGTGAGCCACTCGAGGTAAGTGCGCACCATCGAATATTCAGCCGCGGCGTCGGGCATGCGCTCCAATCGCCGCAACTCCTTGCGTGCGTACTCTTCCGCTTCCGCCGGCATTTTCGCTTGCGTGATCGCTTGAGACAACTCTGCGACCTCAGCCGCGTTCTGATCTGTTTCGCCCAGCTCCTTCTGTATCGTCTTCAGTTGCTCGCGCAGCAGATACTCGCGCTGCCGCTCGTCCATGCTTTCCTTCGTGCGTTGTCCGATGTCGCGCGACAAACGCAAGACCTCAAGCCGGTGGGCGAGAAACGCCAATACTTTGTCGAGCCGCACCTGCACGTCAAACGTCTCGAGAATATCTTGCTTCTCCGCGGGTTTCAGGTCCATAAAGTGTGCGCTGAGATCAGCGAGCGCGGAGGCGGATTGCACTCCTTGCAGCGCACTGGCAAGCTCCTCCGGCGGTTGCGGCAGCAGTTGTAACGCTTCGACTGCGCGCTCTTTAAGGTGAAGCATTCGCGCTTCGATCTCGCGGTTTGTATGCGCTGACTCCTCGATGAGTTCAATACGGCCGACCAGAAACGGGTAGCCCTCGATAAATTGCGTGATGCGAAAACGCTGCTCGCCCTGGCAGATCACATGATGCGTTCCGTCGCGGCCAGTAACGTAGCGCACGACGTTGGCCAACGTTCCCACCCAGTGCAAATCGTCCGGGGTGGGAGATTCCGCTTCGGCGTTGCGTTGCAAGACGACCCCAATAGGGCGCTCGCTGCGCGTCGCCTCTTGCGCCGCGGCGACCGACTGTTTGCGGCCAACTGTCAGCGGAAGAATGATCCCGGGGAACAGGACCAGGTTGCGTACCGGCACAATCGGTATGGCGTGCTCCGGCAGGCGCGGGAAATCACGCACCGCGGCGCTTGCCTGGGCATCGCTTGCTTCAGGTTTTTGGTCGCGTCGCAATTCGGCATTCAAGTTTTCAGCGTTCATTGTTTCGATCACGCCTTACCTAGTGTCAGAATAAGACAACCATCGATGAGATCTCGCCGTATCAGTTCTACTGCTTGGGTTGGCAGCGCGATTCGGCGCTCGAAGCGCCCGTGCGGTATTTCCAGCCGGTGTATCAGCGCCGCGCGCATTCCCGATGGGAGCAATCTTTCACCGGAAATCACAAGGCCGTCCGCTTCAAACAGGATTTCAATCTGTTGCGTGCTGACTCCGGGCAAAGCAACACACACAAAAATTTCGCGCTCGGTCTCAACCATATCTACCGGCGGCTCCCACGCGGGGCAGTGTTCGCCAATGAAGAAGAATTGCCGCTGCAACTGCTCCGCTCGTGCGAGCAGCTCGCACGCTTCTGCCCACATCAAAGCCGTGGGATCACGCATTTTCAATCCTCGTCCACAAGCTGGTGTTGCACCAGTTCGCTTTTAAACATTCTTTCTTAAAACCCTTTCACCGCAAACGTGGATGTCACGCTTTGGAGGTGGCGCGTGCCGACTCGCCAGCAGTCCAAAAGATTAGGCCATATTCGGCTTTTTCAACAGGCCTCCGGCACGGACGCTTCTTGAGCTCGTAATTCCATCCGATCCACCGCGGGAACCGGCGGTCACCGAGGAGCAGCGAGGGCCGGAAGATGTGTACGCCATCGAAGGGCGGCTTCCGAACCGCGTTCTCCATTTCACCTTTCACCCGGCGGTAGGAGACCCTCGATTGGCGATCCGCACCCAGTGCGCTCACCATGAGGAACTGGCCGGCGCGGTGCCGGGAGAGGCGAGCTGCGCGGGCTCCTGGCTGGCCCCTGCTGGTTCAAGCCGCACAGTAGACGCCCAGTTTTCGATGGGCAGGCCAGGATAGACGCGGAAATCCTGTTCATTATTGGTGACTAGGGTGAGCCCCCGACTTAACGCATGAGCGGCAATGAGTTTGTCCAACGCGTCAGTGGTGCGCTCGCGCGTGGCAAGGCGGACTGGACCGTAGGCCGCCGCCGCATCCTCATCAAACGCGATGGCAGGCACCGCCTCCAGGAGCGCTGCCACTTGATCTTCCTGAACTGTACGGTCGGCCGTACGACATTCGACACCATACCGAAGCTCTGCCAGTGTGATGGCCGACATGACTACGTCACCTTCGACGCAGTCGGCCAGCTTCGCCACGACTTCTCGCGGATGGTGCCTTATCAGGTAGATACAGATGTTCGTGTCGAGCATGTATCTCATAGCGGCTCGCGTTCAAGCTGCATCTGATGCTGTCGATCGGGAAAGTCGGGCGACGGACCTAACGCAAGAAAACGCCCGAGTGTCTCACGCATCGAACGTCGTTGCGGACGGAGGATGAGCGTATCGCCGTGGCGTTCGATCTCAAGCAAGATGTCCATGCGTTCGAACTGCAATTCCTTTGGGATACGTACCGCTTGTGAATTACCGCTCTTGAAGATACGCGTGGTTGACATGAAGGTCTTCGTAGCTCAATGTATATCCAAGTATATACACGGCGAAGTATGGCGGCAAGCCTCTGTGGCACAAACAAGGCGTTGCGGTCCTTCACTGCATCTGCCGGGACGGACGATACACCGGTATCTCGCCAGGCCGCGACCTCATCGCGAACCTTGGCGACCAGCTGCGGCCGTAGCTTTTCGTAGGCCGTGCTCCGCAACTCTTCCGGGGCCGGAAACCAGCGCCGGTCCGGTGGCAGCACCGCGTACGGCGATTCAGGGAAGTCAGGATGCAGTGCCAATGGGTCACGATGCGTGTAAGGCGGGGTATACAATTAACGCCTTTTTGCTCCGATAGGAAAGTACTGAGGGCCGGCGCTGTTGTCAATCACAGTGCACATCGAGCGAAATCCGAAGATTTGATGAAGTTGCGGAATCAAGCGGGCAGTGGCGTATAGGTGACGCTGTCCAAATAGGTGCTTCGGACCGTCGGTGAAGAGTGTAGAACAATGCTTCCTTGAGCGATCCTGGATGAGTGCGATGAAAGGAGTTCTTCCAAACGTGCAGCACACCGCGGGGCAGCGTAAACGATGACCTCGACCCACTGATCAACGCTGGCTATACGGAGAGAAGCGATCGTCCATGTGCCAACTCCTGGGTATGAACTGCAATGTGCCGACCGACATCTGTTTTTCCTTTGAAGGCTTCCGTGTTCGCGGCGGGCTGACCGACCACCACCGCGACGGCTGGGGGATCGCTTTCTTCGAAGGCCGCGGTTGCCGGGTCTACTTGGATTCCAAGGCCACGATCGAATCGCCGGTGGCCGATCTGGTCCGGAACTACCCCATTCGTTCGGCGAATGTCATCGCCCACATCCGGAAAGCGACCCGGGGTCGGATAGCGTTGGAGAATTGCCATCCATTTCAGCGCGAGCTCTGGGGCCAATATTGGCTCTTCGCGCATAACGGCACGCTCGAAAATTTCGACCCTGCCGTCTGCGAGGTCTTCCGGCCGGTCGGAGAGACCGATAGCGAGAGCGCCTTCTGCTACCTGCTCGAAGGGTTGCGCCGGGAGTTCCCGGTAGGGCCTCCGGGCTGTCGCGATACCTATCAGGTACTGACACGCATTAACTCCGCGATCGCCCGTCACGGCGACTTCAATTATTTGCTGTCTAACGGGGACGTCCTGTACGCACACTGTTCGACCAATCTCTATTTCATTACGCGCAAGGATCCCTTTACCTCCGCGCACCTGGTTGATCAGGACGTCACGGTAGATTTCAGCACACTCACAAGACCCAGCGACAAGGTCTCGGTGATCGCGACACTGCCGCTCACCGATAACGAGGCATGGACGAGGCTGGAGCCCGGACAATTGCTGATGTTTCAGGACGGCGAGCCGGTAACGGTTTAAGCGAATAATCCTTTCCCGACCGGGCACGGTGGTGGATCGCCCGACCGCCCACATAAAAAAGCCCCCTCGCGGGGGCAAAGTTGTGGAGGCTAGGCTGTAGCGCATCTTAGGGGAGTTCGAGCCGTTGCGGAATGTGACAAATTGCCGCACGGCTGCATCGACGCAAGCGCCGAGTGTTGCAAATCACGCTGCAGTGATCTGGGATGGGCTACGAAAATGGGCTCATCGTGAAAGTGAGTGGGTAGAAAATGATGTTTTCACAGCACCGGCAGCATGCAGGTAAGCACCTTAAGGCGCAGGTAATGCTGGTCGCGGAGTCCGTAGGCGCGGCGCTGGATGACGCGGATCTTGTTGTTGAGTCCTTCGACGAATCCGAGAGAGATCTTGTTCTCTGGTTTGCAATAAGCAGCGATCCCATCCCAATGGCGCTCGATCATCTCGGCGAATTTCTCGTACGGTTTCAGGCGCTGCCATTTAAGCGCGTTGCGCCAGTTTTCGAAGAAACGTCGCGCCCAGGCTTCGCGCTCGTAGCACCACAACTGGCCGAAGGATTCCTTGAGCAGATAAGCGGTATTCAATCGCTTGTTGGCGGCGAGGAGCCTTTTCAGGGCGGCTCGACCATCGAGGGTCAGATGCTCCCGCCGGGAGAGCAGCGTATACCTTTGACCCTTGATGTAGCTCCGTTTCTCGCCGCTGAGCCGGGCATACTCCTCCTTGCGGATCTTATCGAGCGCCTCACCCAGGTGACGCATCACGTGAAATTTATCGAACAGGATAGCCGCCTGGGGTGCTTGTTCTCTGGTACTGTTGCGAAACGGCTTCCACATGTCCATCACGGCCAAGCGTACCCCCTTGGTTTTACGTGGCCCCAGCCAGGTGAAGAATTCGTCCATGCTGGCCTCCGAGCGACCGGTTCCGCCGAACCAAATGGGTCGGCCACGGAGGAGATCGCTGACCACGATGCGATAGGTGTGACCCTTGCGGATGGCGATCTCATCGATGCCGATAACCGCAGGTCCTGGCCGGCCAGCCCGTGCAAGCTGCGCACCCATGTATTGCTTGTCCAACTCCTTGACCGTCTGCCAGTCGAGATCCAACTCATCGGCCACCGCTTTGATGGTGCTCGTGCGCCAGCTCGCGCTCAGTTGCGGGACGGTGGAGTTGCAGCGGCCGCGGGTACGGGGGGAGGAGGAGCGCTTTGAGAGTCGGCTCTTACCCTTGTTTGTTCGCCGGACGGAGGGCGTTGCGGAGTTGCTTCCCACCTTATATCTGCACGGGCTGTCGATGGGGGATTTTGAGCTAGCGCTCCGTGGGCTGCTCGGGGACGGGGCGCCGCTCTCGGGGAGTTCGATTGCGCGGCTGAAGACGAAATGGCAGGGAGAATATGCGGTTTGGAGTCAACGCTCTCTCGCGGAGTTGGAGGTCGTCTATCTGGGTCGACGGGGTGTATGTAAAAGCCGGATTGGAGAAGTGATCTTGTAAGCTTTCGATAGACGACTTAATCGAGGTAAATTGGAGTGGACCACGAGAGGAGTCGGAGATGGAGAAACTTAAGCGGCGGCAGTTTACCGCCGAGTTCAAGATAGAAGCGGTGAAGCTGGTGCTCGAGCAGGGCTACAGCTATGCCGAGGCAGGCAAACGATTGGGGGTTCTGGCGAAGTTGATAAAGGCGTGGGCAAAGAAATATCGGGGGGGGGGTGAATTGGTTGCCGGTGCGCCGCGCTTGCGGGTGACACCGGAGCAGCAGGAGCTCAGCCGGTTGCGCCAGGAGGTGCAACGATTGCGGATGGAACGTGACATTCTAAAAAACCTTCTAAGGGGCGTGCCCACTACCTGTAGGAGTAGAAACTCCGGTGATTTTATACTGCCCCGGACGAAGGGAGCGGCCGTTGGCTTTTTGGTGGCATTGACCCCGTAAAAAAACGTGGTCCAGGGACAGTAGCGCACTTGGCAGTGGTGACACCGTTTCGGTGATCCCGGTTAGGAAAGTGATGATTGAGCGCCGTCCCGCCCTTCGATTCTTTTGGCAAACGGTGGAGAACGAAGATGGCGCGAGCGAGAAAGCCGAAAGGCAAGCGGCAAACATTATCGGTGGTTCATCCGAAGGCGGCGGGAATTGATGTCGGCGCACAGATCCACGTGGTTGCAGTTCCGGTGGAACTGGCAGCGGAGGCGGTGCAAACATTCAAAAGTTTCACCCGCGATCTACATCGACTTGCTGGTTGGCTAGTTGATCTGGGTATCACAACGGTTGCCATGGAATCGACGGGCGTGTACTGGGTCCCCCTCTTTGAGATATTAGAGAGTCGTGGTATTGAAGTTCTCTTAGTCAATGCCCGTCACGCCAAAGCGGTCCCTGGGCGCAAGACCGATGTCAATGACGCGCAATGGTTGCAACAACTGCACGCCTGCGGTCTTTTACGCGGAAGTTTCCATCCCGAGCGGGAGGTGGCTGTTTTACGGGCCTACGTGCGACAACGCGATCGGCTTTCGGACTACGCCGCTTCCCATATTCAACACATGCAGAAAGCGCTGAACCAGATGAATCTGCAGCTGCAGCACGTCGTGACCGACATTACTGGTGCCACGGGGTTGACGATTATCCGTGCCATTGTCGCTGGAGAACGCGATCCTGCGGTATTGGCAAGTTACCGTGATGTACGCTGTAAGGAATCGGTTGAGGCAATCCGCGAAGCGCTCGTCGGTCACTATCTTCCCGAGCACGTCTTTGCGCTGCGCCAAGCCCTCGAGCTTTATGATTTCTACCAGCAGCAAATCGCCGCGTGTGATGTGGAGATTGAACAGGCCCTGGCCCGGCTTGGTCACGGGAGGGAATTACCGGCCACCCCCTTGCCCAAGCCCAAGCATCGAGGTCGTGCACCCAATGCACCGAGATTTGATATTCGCATGGCTCTTTATACGGTGGTTGGTACCGACGTGACCCAAATCCACGGGATGGGCCCGCACCTCGCGTTGAAACTCCTGGGAGAATGCGGAACGGACATGTCACGTTGGCTCAGTGCGAAGCACTTCACCTCCTGGCTAGCGTTGGCGCCCGGGAACAAAATCTCCGGCGGGAAATTATTATCGTCCAGAACGCGTCCCTCATCGAGTCGCGCTGCGGCGCTCTTACGCCTGGCCGCGACCACCCTTGCCAGAAGCGATACGGCTCTGGGCGCCTTTTACCGCCGCCTTGGCGCGCGGGTGGGTAAAGCCAAAGCTGTCACCGCCACCGCGCGCAAGCTCGCAGTCTTGTTCTACAATGCCCTGCGCTACGGCCTTGATTACGTTGACCCGGGCGCATCGTACTACGAAGAGCGCTATCGTCAACGTACGCTCTCGAACCTTCGTCAACGCGCGCGAGCTTTGGGCTTTGAACTCTTACCGCGCACGGAGGAGGCCGTGGCGGGAGTTTCTTAGTCCCTTATCCATGAAATCTTGTGCAAAAAAGCAAAGAGTGTCATGCATGAGCGGTATTGAGAGCAGGCATGACCACATACTCTCGGATAGCGAGTGCGCTGCTGAGCACACGACGACCGAATGTCGTGAGGTAGTACTTGTAGCGATGTCCAATCTTTTTGATGAGGCCATGGGTGCGCAAGCGTTTCAACCAGTAGGAGGCACGGCCGGTGGAGAGATCCCGGAGATGGGCTCGGAGATCGGAGGCGCGAAAGCCGCTGATGTTCCACTCCCCGCGGGCGAGGGTGATAAAAAGGCTATGATCTTCACCGAGGAAGAGATTGAAGCCCCGATAGGAGCGGTCTTTCTCTCGTACAGGTTTGGCCATTTTGTCGATGGCGTGCAGAGCTGCATTGGGGTTATCGATGCTGGCCATGAAGCTGAGATAGCGTTCATTGGCAGCATGCATCAGCTCTCGCAGATCGGGGAGGCTATAGATGTTTTTTCGCAGGGGTGCGAGTTTGAATTGCTTGCGCCCATTGCGTTGTTCCACCCAACGGTGGTGTTTGAAGAAGGAGACATCGTTGGCGGTGCATTCCACCCGAGCCATGAGACTGAATTTATCGTAGAGCTTGAGGCTTGCTGGTCCCATATGATGGCGGATGCGTGTACCCTGAATGCGGGTGTGAAAATCGTTACCGGCCTCCCCGCTGAAGGCCGAGGTAAGTTTGCGTCCCAAGAAGGTGGCGACGTGTTCTGCCTTGAGGGCATGCACGGCGGTACGCACGATGGCTTGATAGAGGGGTTGGAAATCGGCTTGGCGGTGGAAGATGACATCGGTCGAGAAAGCCAGGGCCAGGGAGTGGCCCTGCTTGGCGCGCCGAGGATGCAACTCCACCTGCATGCAGCTCCAGTGATAACCAGCGCGAAACTGACCCAAGATAGGACAGAAGCTTTTCGCCCATCGGTCCAAACGCCGATGCAAGCCTTTGGGATCGAGGCTATCGGCAAGCGCCTGAGCCTGTTGGGGATCGCCGATGGACAAGAAGGCATTATCGGCGCGCTCAAAGGCGATCCCTGTCTTGGTCAGTCGTTGGGCTAACCAGTGATGGCCGTTCAAATAGACCTGCAGGCGAAACGGTGCCCAGGTGGGTACTCTGCGACTCGATTATCCGATGAGGCTATTGTGCCGTGTGATGGGGGTTTCGGCCAGTGGCTATTATGCGAGGCTTTGCCGTCCGCCCTCGAAGCGATCGAGGGAGGAGGTGCGCTTGAAGGTCGCGATCGGTGCAGCCCATGAACGCACCCGTGGCACCTATGGTGCGGAGCGTTTGCAAAAAGAGCTACAAGCCGAAGGTATTCAGGCGGGGGTGGGGCGGATCAAACGCCTTCGCAAGCAGCTTGGGCTATGTTGCAAACAACGGCGTAAGTTCAAAGCCACAACCCATTCCAACCATCGGCTGGCGGTTGCAGAGAACCTCCTCGATCAGAATTTTGCAGCGACTCGGCCTAACCAGATCTGGGTCGCCGACATCAGCTATGTGCCGACCGATGAGGGCTGGTTATACCTCGCTGCCCTCAAGGACCTCTACACCTGCGAGATCGTCGGCAGAGCGCTCTCGGAACGCATGAGCAAGGAGCTCGTGGGCCGGGCGCTGATCCAGGCGGTCGCAGCCAAACGCCCAGCGGCAGGGCTGATTCATCATTCTGATCGAGGCAGTCAATACTGCTCGCATGACTACCGGAAACTCCTCGAGCAATTTGGCATGAAAGCTTCCATGAGCCGCAAAGGCAACTGCTACGACAATGCCCCGGTGGAGAGTTTCTTCGCCTCGTTAAAAACCGAGCTCGTTTATCATCGGCGCTACCAGACGCGTCGCCAGGCCGTGGCCGAAATCACCGAGTATATCGACCTTTTTTACAATCGCCAGCGGCGGCATTCGAGACTCGGGTATCTCTCGCCCATGGCTTTCATTATAAAATACTGGGAGAAACGACAGGCAGCTTAAAAGTTATGGCGTCCACTATTGACAACCGACCTCACCTTTACCTGATAACGAACAAGAGGGTCGGTCGTATCCTGTTTGAACAACTGCCCAAATACTTCATGCGAAATACGGCTTTGCTCATCGCGGAACGCGCGCTCGCTCCGGAGTTGATCGAGCCGCCGCAGTATTTGCTCAACTAATGCACCCAGCCTGCTGGGAATGGTGTTTTCCTCAAAGGAAATGCGAAACGCCTGGACGAAATCGTCGTTCGGGCGCGCCAGTAGCTGGTCGAGCACCAACGGGATACCGTGACGACCCCAGCCGTAAAACGCTTCCGCTGGGATCTCCGTTTCGCGCTCAAGCCTTGCCGCCTGCCGTACCAATTCGATGTGCTCGGGGGGAATGCCGGTTTCGGGGGCGAGAAAAGCTGTGTCGTCATCCGTCAAGTCGGCGAGTTTAACGCCTTCCAAAACCGGTTCGAGCTCGGCTAGGTGTTCCTCGTATGTGCAAGCCGCGCATGGTTTACAAAATAGACCGGGGCGCATGGTTTACAAATTCTCTCCCTGTCCGTGCCATTGGCTGGGAGGGTTGATTTTCTGGTTTCGCTCATTGAGTACACCCAGAAGATGAAAGCTATAGCGTACTTCCCACAGGAACTCGTCAATCTGGTGCATGCCGATCGGTTCCTTGGCCAGAATGTCTGAGACATAGAGCAGATGGCCTTTCCACTTGATTTCGCCATTATGTCGCACCCTTCGGACCGTCACCTCAGTCCCATACGCCACTGGCGGCAGCTTCGTGGGATAACTCCTGGGCGAGGCCGTGTACCGTTCACGAGGTGTTCGCCGTGCCAGCGCTTCATGGCTACGCTCTGCGTTGTACTCGCTGACAAACGCGTTAAAGCGTTGCTGCTGGGCTTCGAGCGTCGCTGCAGGAGGCGCCACCGCGGCTTCTTTCAACGTCCGATGCATGCGCTCATGTCGGCCATTCTGATCCGGCCGGCCAGGTTCAATGCGCTCGGGACGGATACCCAGCCGAATCCACCAGGCCGACAGCCGACTCAACCCACCCACCGCCAGCGAGGCAAAGGGGGCGCCGTTGTCGGTCCGTATAGCTTCCGGCAATCCGTACTCCCGAAAGACCCATTCGAACCAAGGCTGGACCTCGGCTCACGTCGGTCGTGCCAGACCTCGGCACTGCAAGAGGTAACGGCTGAAGTTGTCCGTCATCGTCAGCGGGTAACAGCGCCGGCCATCGCCCAGCACGAAATCGCCTTTGAAGTCCGCGCTCCAAAGGGCATTGGCGCCGTCGCAGTGGAGCAACGGCTCGCTGTGAGGCGCCACCCGCCGACGGCGGCGACGCGGACCCACCAGACCCGCCCGCTTCAGAATCTCACCCGCCGTACTGTCGGCGGGCCAAGCCACCGCGGGATCTTCACGGCGCAACCCATCCATCACCTTCTTCGGCCCAAAACGTTGATGCCGCAGTTTGTACTGCACGATTCTTTCGCACAGCGCCGGTTCACTCGCATTGGGATGATACTTGGCCGCCCGCGACCACTCCTTGAGCCCATCCAGCCCCAACCGCTGGTACCGCTCAATCCATTTGTCACCTGTCGGGCGACTGATCCCATAAAACTCACACAAATTGATCTTGGGGCACTGACCATTCAACCAGTCACCGATAAATTGAACTCGTTGGTCCATCGCACAGGTCTCTTTCCACGGCATTGGCGTTTCCTCCTCGCCAATACCATAACTGATGTAAACCATGTGCCCGGTTTGTTTTTGTAAAGGATCATACCGGTTTGTACCCCCCCGTTTGGTCGAAGATCCGGACGATCAGGTCAGCGGTATGCTTCTCCGCTCTCCGGAATTGTTCGGCCGCATAGGAGATTTGATATTCGCCATTAGTATCGGTAACCGCTTCACCCAGGAATTGTTCCGCACGAAGGTCCTTGTCGAATGCACGAATGATATAGCCGCTTAAGTCGAAGACCTCGCCCGAGCGGCTAACCTTACCTCTTACGATAAACCGCACGGTGGTTATAACGGAGCTCATATCGCTACCTCTTGTGGTGGCCTACCGATTACACACGAGAACGGCTCGCAGAGCGCCGCAAGCAGACTAAGCGACTGGCTGGGCGCTCCGCGTTATAATTAGATGCTCCTATGGTTAGGAAACGAGGTAGCATCATGAAAGTCGCCGATCTCACGGTTGAACAATTGCGAACGCTAATCAAGAAAGTCGTGCACGAAGAGTTGCGCGACCTGATGACCGATCCCGATAAGGGACTGGAACTGACCGACGAGATCCAAACACGGCTGCAAGCGTCCCTGGCCTCCGAAGGCCGGATCTCCTTCGAGGACGTGCAACGAAGGCTGAATCTCGCTTGACCTATAACGTCGAGTTCACCTCTCAAGCGCTCGAGGATCTCTCCCGCCTTGATGCCGCAATCGCCAGACGCATCGCCGAAAAAATCCAGTGGCTCGCCGAGCATTTCGATCAAATCCAAGCCGAGACGCTGACAGGACGCTTTGCAGGTCTGTTCAAGCTCCGGGTCGGTGACTGGCGCGTACTTTACACGACCGATCCGGCTCAACGCATCATCACGGTTCATGTGATTGCCCATCGCAGCAAGGTTTATAAGTCCTGACACGCGTGTGCATCGCGCACCTCACTCAACCTTCATTTCCGTTCGGCAAGGCCTCGCCGCTACCGGCCCAATCGACCGGCAACCCACCCAGAGGAACGTAGCGGTGGAACGACGAATAAGGCCAATCGTCAATCGTCGCCCCAAACCATGCTTCATAGGATTCCAATGCACGTAATCGACGTGCCGGGCGTAATCGGCCTCGTCACGAATGACGTGCTCCCAGAAGCGCTGCCTCCATGCCCCTCGCTCTCCTTCGTCATCCGGACCTTCGAGCGCCGCTCGGTGCGGGGTAGCGCCTGCACGAATCGTATCTTGATCGCCTCCCAGCGATTGGAGAAATCATCATCGCCCGGCGGCAAGGTCCAAATGCAATGCAGGTAGTCGGGAAAGACCACCCAGGCGTCGATGTGAAACGGCCGCTCCCGCCGCGTCACTCGCACCGCCTCGCGTAGCGCATCGACATGGCGCACCAGCGTATCCAGCCGCCGCTCCAACAGGGTTCACCGTAAAGAAATAGGTGCCGCCCAGCACCCGAAAACGTCGATAGTCCAACATAAAACTCCATACCCGTCGTAGGGCGGAAGCCCGAAGGGTGTTCCGCCAAATGGGATAATCCAAATCAACGGCACGCGATCCATCAAATATGTCTCCCTTCACACTCGGCGGAACCCGCAGAGCCATTCCCATCCGGCGAAACCCATTTCATGGTTCCGTCTTACGCGGGTTCGGAACGTGGTGGATACCCCGTTCCGCGCGGGAGCTACCTACGGGCGCCTTGATACTTTGGTAGGTTGAGCACCGGCCACTTAGGCGGACTATCTCCGGATATGTCCAGCATTCTCTGCCGATCAGCTTCGCGCGAATCTGCTCGTAGAAGAAACGGTATATTCCACCCTTTGATTTGGCGACTATACTCGCCAGGATTCACTTCCGTTCCGAATCTGTCTCGCTTTTCAAACTCGTAATAATCACGAAACCTACCAAAAACCTTGGTTATCTGTATCTCGACAGTGTCTCCCTTCTCCGAAACGCGCCAAGCATAGTCGGCCTCAACTGTTAGGAGAGCGTGTCCAGAACCCCATGCTTGATCCGCACCTCTAGCACCTGGCCACCATCCCTCAGACTGTGCCAGGAATTCTTCGGTAAGGTGAAAATGCTCTATGCCGCTACGTTGGCCTCGGTGTGCTCTAGCAGCCGCTTCTTCGGTCATGCGGCTCAGGCTTTCTTCCAAGAGTTGTGAGTAGGCTTTACCGCAGCCAGACATTACCCATTCCTTTTCTACTGTAGAGCTTCCGTCAAGAAGTGTGTAAATAAGTTCAGGCGGCCTTTCTGAGGGTGTCATCATTTTTTCGTATGCCATCGGCGAACGGGATGCCGCGATAGACTTCTTTAAGTAACCCCGCGGCGTTCAATCGGCGGAACGTCGTTTCAGCGACCCTCATGATTTCCAGATCAGCGCGGTGGCGTTCTCGACGTTCTTGAACCGCTTGGCGGCATCGGTACGCAGCCGTACGGCGGCAAAGGGCGACTCGATCGGGTTAGTGGTCTGAGGTCGGTTGTCAATAGTGGACGCCATAACTTTTAAGCTGCCTGTCGTTTCTCCCAGTATTTTATAATGAAAGCCATGGGCGAGAGATACCCGAGTCTCGAATGCCGCCGCTGGCGATTGTAAAAAAGGTCGATATACTCGGTGATTTCGGCCACGGCCTGGCGACGCGTCTGGTAGCGCCGATGATAAACGAGCTCGGTCTTTAACGTGGCGAAGAAACTCTCCACCGGGGCATTGTCGTAGCAGTTGCCTTTGCGGCTCATGGAGGCTTTCATGCCAAATTGCTCGAGGAGTTTCCGGTAGTCATGCGAGCAGTATTGACTGCCTCGATCAGAATGATGAATCAGCCCTGCCGCTGGGCGTTTGGCTGCGACCGCCTGGATCAGCGC
This sequence comes from uncultured Gammaproteobacteria bacterium, assembly GCA_963764725.1. Taxonomy (GTDB): domain Bacteria; phylum Pseudomonadota; class Gammaproteobacteria; order JACCXJ01; family JACCXJ01; genus USCg-Taylor. The sequence goes on from CAVXTM010000016.1 coordinate 92,264, forward strand.
CCGGCCCACGAGCTCCTTGCTCATGCGTTCCGAGAGCGCTCTGCCGACGATCTCGCAGGTGTAGAGGTCCTTGAGGGCAGCGAGGTATAACCAGCCCTCATCGGTCGGCACATAGCTGATGTCGGCGACCCAGATCTGGTTAGGCCGAGTCGCTGCAAAATTCTGATCGAGGAGGTTCTCTGCAACCGCCAGCCGATGGTTGGAATGGGTTGTGGCTTTGAACTTACGCCGTTGTTTGCAACATAGCCCAAGCTGCTTGCGAAGGCGTTTGATCCGCCCCACCCCCGCCTGAATACCTTCGGCTTGTAGCTCTTTTTGCAAACGCTCCGCACCATAGGTGCCACGGGTGCGTTCATGGGCTGCACCGATCGCGACCTTCAAGCGCACCTCCTCCCTCGATCGCTTCGAGGGCGGACGGCAAAGCCTCGCATAATAGCCACTGGCCGAAACCCCCATCACACGGCACAATAGCCTCATCGGATAATCGAGTCGCAGAGACCTCATCAACGCGTACCTCGTAGCGACTCCTTGGCAAAGTACGCGGTGGCTTCCTAAGAAACTCCCGCCACGGCCTCCTCCGTGCGCGGTAAGAGTTCAAAGCCCAAAGCTCGCGCGCGTTGACGAAGGTTCGAGAGCGTACGTTGACGATAGCGCTCTTCGTAGTACGATGCGCCCGGGTCAACGTAATCAAGGCCGTAGCGCAGGGCATTGTAGAACAAGACTGCGAGCTTGCGCGCGGTGGCGGTGACAGCTTTGGCTTTACCCACCCGCGCGCCAAGGCGGCGGTAAAAGGCGCCCAGAGCCGTATCGCTTCTGGCAAGGGTGGTCGCGGCCAGGCGTAAGAGCGCCGCAGCGCGACTCGATGAGGGACGCGTTCTGGACGATAATAATTTCCCGCCGGAGATTTTGTTCCCGGGCGCCAACGCTAGCCAGGAGGTGAAGTGCTTCGCACTGAGCCAACGTGACATGTCCGTTCCGCATTCTCCCAGGAGTTTCAACGCGAGGTGCGGGCCCATCCCGTGGATTTGGGTCACGTCGGTACCAACCACCGTATAAAGAGCCATGCGAATATCAAATCTCGGTGCATTGGGTGCACGACCTCGATGCTTGGGCTTGGGCAAGGGGGTGGCCGGTAATTCCCTCCCGTGACCAAGCCGGGCCAGGGCCTGTTCAATCTCCACATCACACGCGGCGATTTGCTGCTGGTAGAAATCATAAAGCTCGAGGGCTTGGCGCAGCGCAAAGACGTGCTCGGGAAGATAGTGACCGACGAGCGCTTCGCGGATTGCCTCAACCGATTCCTTACAGCGTACATCACGGTAACTTGCCAATACCGCAGGATCGCGTTCTCCAGCGACAATGGCACGGATAATCGTCAACCCCGTGGCACCAGTAATGTCGGTCACGACGTGCTGCAGCTGCAGATTCATCTGGTTCAGCGCTTTCTGCATGTGTTGAATATGGGAAGCGGCGTAGTCCGAAAGCCGATCGCGTTGTCGCACGTAGGCCCGTAAAACAGCCACCTCCCGCTCGGGATGGAAACTTCCGCGTAAAAGACCGCAGGCGTGCAGTTGTTGCAACCATTGCGCGTCATTGACATCGGTCTTGCGCCCAGGGACCGCTTTGGCGTGACGGGCATTGACTAAGAGAACTTCAATACCACGACTCTCTAATATCTCAAAGAGGGGGACCCAGTACACGCCCGTCGATTCCATGGCAACCGTTGTGATACCCAGATCAACTAGCCAACCAGCAAGTCGATGTAGATCGCGGGTGAAACTTTTGAATGTTTGCACCGCCTCCGCTGCCAGTTCCACCGGAACTGCAACCACGTGGATCTGTGCGCCGACATCAATTCCCGCCGCCTTCGGATGAACCACCGATAATGTTTGCCGCTTGCCTTTCGGCTTTCTCGCTCGCGCCATCTTCGTTCTCCACCGTTTGCCAAAAGAATCGAAGGGCGGGACGGCGCTCAATCATCACTTTCCTAACCGGGATCACCGAAACGGTGTCACCACTGCCAAGTGCGCTACTGTCCCTGGACCACGTTTTTTTACGGGGTCAATGCCACCAAAAAGCCAACGGCCGCTCCCTTCGTCCGGGGCAGTATAAAATCACCGGAGTTTCTACTCCTACAGGTAGTGGGCACGCCCCTTAGAAGGTTTTTTAGAATGTCACGTTCCATCTGCAATCGTTCCGCAACTCCCGCTGCAACCGGGTGAGCTCTGCTTCTACCGCCGTCACCGGCAAGCGGTTCGACCCCACCTCTCAAGTTTCCCCCCCGAGTTCTTTGCCCACGCCGTTCACTAAGGTCTTCGCTGACATCGATAACCAATCGATGCCGCCTCGGTAGCTTTTAACCTCTCCTCCACAACCAGCTTCACCGCATTCTCACGAAACTCTTTCGTGTAAACCTGCTTCGGTAACTTATTCATTGAACACCTCCTTCTCCTATACCCTATCGAAGGCGTCCATTTTTTTCATCCTACCTCAAGGCATCCGACCTCGACGCAGGCGCCGAGCCGAAGGACCTGGGTCAGGATACGACCGACGGACAGGGCTTTTTCACCCTCGTCTTTACACCGGCAAAGACGAACCAATAACGGATGACACCACGCGCCGGTTGCGTCTACGGATTAACGACCCAGAGGGCAAAGAACTTGCGACGGTCGAGAAGACGGTCAACGTCAAACAGCCGGTATTACTCAAGGTTTCAGGCGCTGCCATTTAAGCGCGTTGCGCCAGTTTTCGAAGAAACGTCGCGCCCAGGCTTCGCGCTCGTAGCACCACAACTGGCCGAAGGATTCCTTGAGCAGATAAGCGGTATTCAATCGCTTGTTGGCGGCGAGGAGCCTTTTCAGGGCGGCTCGACCATCGAGGGTCAGATGCTCCCGCCGGGAGAGCAGCGTATACCTTTGACCCTTGATGTAGCTCCGTTTCTCGCCGCTGAGCCGGGCATACTCCTGCTTGCGGATCTTATCGAGCGCCTCACCCAGGTGACGCATCACGTGAAATTTATCGAACAGGATAGCCGCCTGGGGTGCTTGTTCTCTGGTACTGTTGCGAAACGGCTTCCACATGTCCATCACGGCCAAGCGTACCCCCTTGGTTTTACGTGGCCCCAGCCAGGTGAAGAATTCGTCCATGCTGGCCTCCGAGCGACCGGTTCCGCCGAACCAAATGGGTCGGCCACGGAGGAGATCGCTGACCACGATGCGATAGGTGTGACCCTTGCGGATGGCGATCTCATCGATGCCGATAACCGCAGGTCCTGGCCGGCCAGCCCGTGCAAGCTGCGCACCCATGTATTGCTTGTCCAACTCCTTGACCGTCTGCCAGTCGAGATCCAACTCATCGGCCACCGCTTTGATGGTGCTCGTGCGGCAGCGCCGCCCGACGTAGAAAGCAAAGCGCTTGGTGTAGAAAGGGTTGTCGGCCAGAAAGTCCAGACGCTCGCGCTTCACCTTGCCGCACTGCCGGCAATCCACACGCCGGACCTCCAACTCCAGCCGCACGTGCGTATCCCCGCAGGAGAGATCTCAATCAAGGACTGGCGAAAAGGAACAAGGGGCATCTGGAGCGCATGCACGGTCATCTCGCCGAGGCGCTGCGCAACTTTCGGGAGGCCGAGAAGATATTCACCGGCCTGGTCGAGAGGAATGGCGAAGGCGATCGTCCCAGGGCCGAGCTGGCGCGCACCCTGAACTCGCATTGGTGACGCCCTTGCCGATCAAGGCCGCCCCTCGGACGCGTTCGACATGCACCGTCGCGCCTTGGAGATCCGTCAAGGGCTGCATTCAACCCACCCGGAAGACAGCATGACCGCGATCGAAGTCGCGGAGAGCCATCGGTCGATCGGCGTCTTACAGCTTCGTATGGGCGCGGCCTCCGAAGCGGAGCAGAGTCTTGAAGCCGCGGTGCATCTCGCGCTGGATCACCTCTTCGACCCAGAGGTTTCCGGAGCAGGCAATACGGATCCAGTGCGCACCCCGATGACCATACTGCCAAGAACGGCGGCTCTAACAGTGCTCGCCGACTCGCTGTTGAACACTGCGATAGCATCTTGGTCCGAAGAGGCTTCTAACCGAGCCCTGTCCGTTGCGCGTGATCTCGCTTGGGCTAGACCCCTTTCGGCGGAAGGAAGAACGGCAGATGCCTTCGCGCTTGTTTATCGTGCCCACATCGTTGGGGGTCTTGATCCATCCGAAGCGCTCCAGGATTACCGAAAGGTGAATGCCTCCTTCGACGAGCTTCTGCGGTGGGATCCTTACAACGATCTCTGGCGGCGCGAATGGGCCGCGACCGGTTTAGTGGTCAGCGAGGGGATTTTGGCCTGCTTGCAGGATGAACAGCAGCGCTGCAAAAAACTGGCCCCGGATCTCAGGGAAGCAGAGCGTCTGAATCTCGAGGCCATCGAGCAGCTGCGGGTCCTCGCCAACAAAGACCCCGGCAACGTGTCGTGGGGAAGCGATTTGGCATGGGCTCTCTCCGTTCGGGCGAAAGTCCTCAAGGAGAAAAAGCAACCGGATGAACGCCTCTGGGCGCTCGACGAGGCCGTCGAACTCTACACGCAGGCAGCCATGGACCCCAGCGATGTGGACGCCCAGTGGAGCCGGGCGAACGCTCACCGAGACCGGGCGGCCGCCTTGGCTGACCGGAACAAGACGGGTGCAGCCATCGAAGACCAGCGACGGGCGCGCGAAATCCTCGAAACAGTGGTCAAAGAGCATCCGAGTCATCTCGTCTTCCGCGGTGAGCTTGTTCAAACCTTGGACGGAGAGATCGCGCTGCTTCCGAAGAACGGCGATCCAGCCGCCGCCGGCGCGCTCGAACGACAGAAGAAGGAGCAACAGACAGAATTGGAGCGACTCCAAGCCGTGGACGCAGGGGATAGCTATCAGAACGAAATCTGGACGGAGCAATGGGAGCGAGGGAAGAAGGCCGAACAGGACAAAAAGTGGGATGCAGCCGTTGACGCCTATCGCGCCGAGATCGAGACTCTCAGGGCAGCGGCGGCCCAAGAACCAAACCGGGCCGCAGTCTGGTACGCGCTCGCCCAGAAACTTTTCGCCGGAGCGCTGGCTAAAGCAGGGCGAGCAACCGAAAGCGTGAGTGCCTACCGCGAAGGTCTCGACTCGGCCAAGAAAGCTGCGGAACTCGCTTCAAAGAATGCAAAATACCAGAACCACGTACATGTGGTTCACGTGAATCTCGGGGCCGCCCTTCAGGAGAGCGGCGATCTCGAGGAGGCCCTGCGCGAGTTTCGTGCTTCCCTGGAACCGCTCAACACCGCGCTTCGACTCGATCCGACAGATGCTCAGTACCACGAGAACGAAAGCAACGCATACGACTGGATCGCTTCTACCCTCGAGGAACTCAGCCAACGCGAACCGGAACGACCGGATGCCCTGCGGGAAAAACGAGAAACAGCGCTGCAAAAGAGAGTACACGCGTCGTGGCGCGCCGCTGCGTTTTCGTCCGAGATGGCTAAAGCTAATAACTACCATAACCTGGCCATGGCCCGACGAGGCCTGGCCCTGTTTCTTTTCACGGAAAAAGATGAAGTGCAGGCAGCACTTAACCTAATGGAGCAAGCCCGATTGGACGTGGAACGTACGGTGGCGCAAGACCCGAGCAACCCCAGGTATCATTACTACCTTGGCGACGCAGATATAGCGGTCGGCATATTACGGCGGGAAAATGCTCAGATTGGTGGATGGGAGGAAGCGATCCGTAAGGGCCTCGTCTCGATCGATCACGCCCTCAGCCTCGCGCCGAAAGAAGCTGTTTATTTGAAGCCTTACGGCGGCTATCGTCAGTATCTCGGCGAGGAACTAATCAAAGATCACCGCGTTGAGGCCGGCCGAAAGGAATTGGAACTGGCGCTTTCGGCGTACGAAAAAGCGCAGAAACTTTCGCCGAAAGATCTGGAAATTCGGGAGGTCATCGAGGCGGTGCGAGTAACGCTGGCGCGGTAGTTCTATGCCGCATTATGCGCGGTAGCACGCTACGTACGCCGCCGGGGCCATTGTTACCCCGGTTAGGTCGAGGATTGGCGCGCACACCGTAGGCGTCGGTGGGTGAATCCAGTGCTTTCACACCGGCCCTCAGTCCGACCATGCCCTAGCCACGTTTCCAATCCCCGCCACGACAAACCGAGCGTGCCGATTTCCAGCACTCGGCTTTCCGGTTGACTTCATCATGAGGCTTATGTGACCTATCCATCAGCAGCGCTTTCAGCAACCATGCTTACTCCACCTGCCTTCTTGATTGCGGTAAGGTGTCCGGCGGTCCTCGGATCCAGGGACCGAGAGACAGGTGCGGACGTGCCACTCTTTAGATAACTCGCACCAAGTGTAGCTGCATGCACCGAGTCCGCGCTGACCGCGGCGAGTCGGAGGCGGTGACGAAGCAGCCGTGCTGACTATCAGGACATTCCGAATAAAACACGACGAGCTCTCGCGCGGACAGGCGTAAAACGCAATGATGGAGAGACATGGGTTGCAGGGTAAAACGCGTAACTACTTGTAATACATGGCGGAGAGGGAGGGATTCGAACCCCCGGTGAGTTGCCCCACAACGGTTTTCAAGCGCGTAGCTGCAAAATTATTTGTTTTTTTATGTCAAGCACTTACACGCCTAATTCTTTGATCCCTCGAAAAATAGCGTAACAATGATTAATCATATTGCGTCATTCTGGGTGTGACAAGGTTGTGACAAAAAGACCTTTCCTGACCTCGCGATCCTCGGACACCGTCCAGAGCGGGATCTGCCGCTGCGACCTGGCGTCGGCGCCGAGCTTCGGCAAGCGTTCTGTCAGCACTTTCTCTGCGGCATCGAGCGACGCAATATTGATCAGCGCCTGCACGAGGTGCTTCGTGATGACGGGGTCGAAATCGCGCGCGTCCACCCATCGCTGCGCGACGATGCGTGCGTTATCGTACTGACGGTTCCTGACCAGCGTCCTTGCCTCGGTCGCCGTAATCGGGCTGCGGCCCGATGTCGGCGACGATCAATTCGACCGCGGCGCCGAGGTCCCACGGCTGCGCGTCGGGAAACTCGCCGTTCTTGAGTGCCTCGGCCAGCTTCCGTACCGCTTCGCTGTCCATGGTCAGACCTCAAGCGCCTCTCTCAGATGCTGGCGCAGCTTCTTGCCGGCGAGATAGTGCGTGATGGTGTGACGCCAGTTGCCCCAGTTCGACTCCTTCACCTCCTCGACGCTCTTGCCGCCGACGGACCGATAGTCGTTCGCGAACCTCGGATCGGCGCCGCAGATCGGATCCATCGGATCGTAGATGTTGATCCAGCGCCGCAGGGTGGCCGCTGGGAAATCGACAGCGTCGCGCCCGGCGGCGATCAACTCCTGCTGCATTTCGCGAACGCCGAGCGGCGAGCCGAGCGTGATCAACGTATCGACCGGCGGGCAGTTGGCGCAGTTACGCAGCACGTCGTAGGCCACCATGGTCCCCATGCTGTGCGAGACGATGACGACCTTCTCGGCCTGGTTGTGCGCTGACGCCAGGTCGCTCAGCAGGAGCGAGCGCAACTTCTTGCGCACCTGGAAGCGTTCACCGTCGGCGCGAACGAATTCCTTGTCGAACAGGAAATAGTAGGCCTCCATGGCAGCCTTCTTGATGATGGCCTCGCGCACCGGCGACGGCAGCAGTCGCGCGATCTCGCGATCGGCAGGCGCTGCGTCAACCGCCGCGGGCGCGGGCGCCAGTGGCCAGATTGGCGGCAAGCGAAGCGTTCGAGGAAAGCCTGCTCCCGCGGCGTCACGGCATTCGGCAGCTGCAGATTCGGATCGACGCGGTCGAGTCCCTCGCTCGCGAGCTCAGCCGACGCATCGCCCTCCTTCTCATAGTACGACCTGAGATCCGTCTCGTAGTTGGTGCCATAGAAGACATCGGCGTAGTAGTTGAGGAAGTGCGGGACACCTTCCGTCGCGAGATCGATACCCCCATTCGAAGACGTGAACACAGACGGCATCGGGTCGCCGCGTTCCAACCCCCAGACCCACAGCTCCTTCAGTTTGTCGGGTGCGGGCTTCTTGGCGAGGCCGTGGCTGAAAATCACGCTGGTAGCACACTTCGCTGGCATGTGAGTTTCTGGATTGAGCTGCCGCACTTCCGCCGCAATCGATGGGAGTATGAAATCGCCTCAGACCTGATCGCAGTCGGGCAAATGTTCGAACGCCTTGCGCACCAGTGCGCGCTCCTCGGGCGTAGGCTCAAGCTTCGCCATCAACCGGCACGCCTGTTTCCAGCTCGTCTGGTGCGACCCGGTCTGCGAGCGGGCCATCGCGACGGCAGCGTCGTAAATTCGAGCCGCATCTGCATAGTTCTTCTGCATGAGCAGGACTTCGCCGACGGTCGCCGTCATCCAGTACTCGCCCTGGCGCGGCGCGGTACCGACGATCTCTTGGACCCTGGTCGCAAAATCAGCCGCTCGCTCGAGATCTTCCGGCGTGCCGAGCAGGACGCTTTTCGCCGCTGCGTTGATGCCGGTGTAGTAGTCGTCAGCGGCGAGCCCGAAGGCTTCCGCGTACAAGTCGCGTGACTGCTTCAAGTCCGGGATTCGATTCGAGCGCTCGTAGTGCTCCATCCAGGTCGAGGCATAGATACCGATCGTCTCCGGATCCTTCTCGCCCGACTCGTACAGCTCGCTGACGATATCCTGTGCGGCCAACAGATCCTGTTCCGGCCCGCCACCCCGCGCGCGACGCAGCAGCGCGAGGGCGCGCAGTTGCTTCGGTCTGATCGCGCGCGGGAATTCCTTCTCGAGCTCCTGCAACATCGCGATCGCCGCATCGTACGCACCGATCTTGGTGAGGCCCTCCGCGGCCTTGCAGCCCAACGCTGCCGAGACACGCCAGGGCAGGCCGCGCTCGGCGAACAACTGCTGGATACGCTCGGTCCGGCCGTTGCGTATCGCCGCGCCGATCTGGTCCGCGGCCTTCTTGGACGCCTCGTCGAGGTCGAGCGCGAGGCGCACTGCTTCCTCGCTCATCGGCTGCCCGACCACGGCATGGAGCAGACGCAGCAACTCGCCGCCGTTTGGGCCGTCGGGATAGCCGCTGAAATCCATGAAGATCCGCAAGGCGGCGAAGGTGGGGACCTCGGTCTGATCGACCCGCACCGGAATGAACCGAAAGGCGCGCTTCTTGCCGCTCGCTTGCTCCATGGTCTGGTATTCGCGGCGCACCCATTCGGAATCACGCGCCTGGCTCGACCACACCAGTATCCCCGCCTGGCTCGAGGACAAGGCGTCTTCGAGGCGCGTCACCAATTGATCGCCGCCGACGAGCACACATTGATCGAGAAACACCTTGTGCTTGTATCTGCGCAGTACGTCGTACAGGTTCAATACCCACGCACGGTTGGCAGATCGATAGGAGAGGAATACGTTCCATTGCTCGCCGCCACTCAAGGGGCGCGGAGCAGGCACGTGGCTGAGCCATTCTTCTGCAGCGTTCATTTTGGATTCTCCGGACCTGGAGTCTGCGCCGCGTGTGCAGTAGGCGAGCGCACGCTCGTCACTCACGCGATGCTGCGCGCGACCCGGTCACGATGCCCAGATTGAGCCACAACTTGCAGCCCTGACAGTGGACAAAAGTCGCGGTCGGTAAGGGGAAGAGTACGGATGGACCTGTGGGTTGTCAATGACACGAGCCGTCGGTCCAGGATGCGGGATGTTTCGGGCCCTTCAGCCATCCGAAGCCCGGGGATCCAGGGGTGTTTTGGCCTCTCGGGCGGGTGCCGGCCGACGGAGGCTGTCGGCTCAGGGAGTGGAACCGGGTGGGAGGGGTGGTACGCTGGGATCAGGCCATTTGAGTCGGTGGAATGACCGCGCGGGCGATCGGGGCGGTGCCCGGGCGGACAAGCCGAGATGAGTGAGGATCTGGGCGATGACAGGGGGATCTTCGATGGCGGCGATGATCTTCAAGAGGCCGCCACATTGGGGCAGTGCTCCAGGTCGAGGCTTGGCTGGGGAGCGTTTGTAAGGACAGCACCTTCTGACCCGCCCGGGGGAAGCCCAGAGAACGCCGTAGGGGTTAACGCCAAAGGCAGGATAGTTTACGGAGCACGACGTACGCGCTAAGTGTGCCTCCGATGCCGAAAGTCTAGAGCATGCGCGCCAGCTCTTGGCGCACGCAGATTCTCGCTTGACTGCCCGTGTCTATCGCCGCAAACCGGAACTTGTAAAGCCAGGGAAAGGGGTTTGAATCGTACAAATGGCGTTTAATCGTACAGGTGCTAAAAAAATATCGCTGTAACTTATTGATTTTGGCGCGCCCGGAGAGATTCGAACTCCCGACCCCCTGGTTCGTAGCCAGGTACTCTATCCAACTGAGCTACGGGCGCAGGGCGCAGTCAAAGACCCCTGATCGGCTGCGGGTTGTAGCCGTGAGGATGGCGGAGAGAGAGGGATTCGAACCCTCGATGGAGTTTTTAGCCCCATACTCCCTTAGCAGGGGAGCGCCTTCAGCCTCTCGGCCATCTCTCCACGCTGTAAACACCTGCGCTTTGTCTAAGTTTATCGCAGACCCGCCCAGTCTAAAGGTAGGGTTTATCGATGTTGTACATCTTTTTCTAGCTCTGGCTCCACGGCGACGCTCGCCTTGCCTATCCCCCCCGCCTGTTCCTGTTGGATCCGCAGGTAGATCTCCTCTCTATGCACGGCGATTTCCTTCGGTGCGTTCACGCCTACTCGTACTTGGTTTCCCTTCACTCCGAGCACCGTTACAGTGACGTTGTCGCCAATCATCAATGACTCGCCGACTCTCCTAGTCAATATCAGCATCTCCTGCCTCCTCCATTATCACTAGCGTACTTGACGCCTGGAATTGTGCTTTGTTCCCCGCCTTAAAGCAAAGGGCTCCCTGCCCTACATTCACCAGTTTAACCCGTACAAACGTTAAATGCGAGATGAATTGCTGAGCTTTTAACTGCTTAGTCCTACTGTGTTACAAGGCGATCAAGGGATGCCATGCGAGGGGAATCGGGCGAGAAAGCGGAGTTTACACGGCAGTAAATGAGCATTTCGAGCCCGATGCCAACGAAGCAGGGTGCCCTTCAGCAGCTTGTAACACAGTAGGATTAGGTAGGATTAGGTGGAACTTTTTTCCAGACCAAACGCACTGTGTAAGGTCCGAACCCCAAGCTCTAGATACTTCTCATCAACAACGACGGAAATCTTGATTTCGGAGGTTGAAATCATGCGAATGTTGATGCCCTCCTCGGCCAAGGCCCGAAACATCTTGGACGCAATCCCGGCATGGGAACGCATACCCACGCCTACCACCGAGATCTTCACGATCTTGTTATCCCCTTCGACTCCACGTGCCGCCAGATCGCGGGCAACTTTTCCAAGTGCCTCCAATGCCCTGTCATAGTCGTTTCGATGCACGGTAAAGGTGAAATCCGTGGTCCCATCCGCCCCGACGTTTTGAACGATCATATCGACTTCGATGTTCGCATCGGCGATCGGACCCAGGATACGCGCGGCGATCCCCGGCCTATCGGGCACACCGAGGACCGTGAGTTTTGCCTCGTCACGATTGACGGTAATTCCAGACAGCAGGGGTTGTTCCATAGACGCATCCTCAGGGGCGATGAGCGTTCCGCCGCCCTCCGCGAACGAGGAGAGCACGCGCAGCGGCACATTGTATTTACTTGCGAACTCCACCGAGCGGATCTGCAGGACCTTGGCGCCGAGGCTCGCCATCTCCAGCATTTCCTCGTAGGTGAGGCGTTCGAGGCGGCGCGCCTCGGGCACGATGCGCGGGTCGGTGGTATACACCCCGTCCACATCGGTAAAGATTTGACATTCGTCGGCCTTGAGTCCGGCGGCCAACGCCACCGCCGTGGTATCGGACCCCCCGCGGCCCAGTGTGGTGATATTTCCCTTTTCATCCACTCCCTGAAATCCCGCTACCACCACGATCATACCGGTGTCGAGATCCTGCCGCACGCGTTGGCCGTTGACGTCTAGAATGCGGGCCTTGTTATGAGCGCTGTCCGTCAGAATATGCACTTGCGCACCGGTGTAGGAGCGGGCGCGCTGCCCGGACGCTTCCAATGCCATGCACAGGAGCGCAATCGTCACTTGCTCGCCCGTCGCCAGCAACACGTCGAGCTCCCTCGGGTTCGGTCGCGGGGTGATTTTTTTTGCCAGCGCGATGAGCCGATCCGTCTCGCCGCTCATCGCCGAGACGACCACGACCACCTGATGACCCGTCCGGTGCGCCGCGCTAGCCTTATCCGCAACGGCGCGGATGCGTTCAACGCTACCGACCGAGGTTCCCCCGAACTTTTGTACGATTAATGCCATATCCGCCGCAAAGGCCGGCCACTCCACCTGAAGCGCAAAGCAACTGGAATACGGGCTGGCCTCAGAGCTTGCGAAGAAATCGTAGCGAGCACGCACACCCGCGAGGCGCAGTAGATTTATTCACACGCTCTCACGGCGCGATTTGGCCCCGAACCCAGTCGCTCACCGTGGCGAGCGCAGCTTTTAATTTGTCCGGTTCACTGCCGCCGGCCTGAGCAAAGTCGGGCCGTCCCCCACCCTTGCCGCCAACCTGTTGGGCGACGAAATTCACCAAATCGCCGGCCCTCACATGGCGTATCAGATCCTTGGCCACGCCGGCCACCAAGAGTACTTTTCCAGATTGCACGCTTGCTAGCACGATGACCGCGTGCGAGAGCTTATCCTTCAAGCGATCCATGGCCGCGCGCAACGACGCGGGATCGGCGTCATCGATGATCTCCGCGAGCACCTTGACGCCGGCGATATCGACCGCGGCCTCGGAAAGATCGCGTCCGGTTTGAGTGCTGAGCCTGGCGCGAAGTTGCTGATTCTGTTTTTCTTCGTGCTTGAGGTTCTGCAACAACTGCTCTACTCGTACGCCGAGCTGCTCGCGCGGCGCTCTCAAGAGATCCGCAATCTGCTGCAGTTGCTGGTCGCTCTGGGTCACCCAGGCGAGCGCCCCCTCCCCTGTCTGGGCCTCGATGCGACGGACTCCGGCCGCAACCCCGGTCTCCGACACGATCTTGAATAAACCGATGTCACCGCTATGCCGCACATGCGTACCGCCGCATAGCTCGACCGAGAAATCCCCTATCTTGAGCACCCGCACCTGTTCCTCGTATTTCTCTCCGAAAAGCGCCAGGGCGCCGCTCTCAAGAGCCTGGCCTACGGGCATAATCACCGTCTCGACCTCGCGATTGGCGCGGATCTCGCGGTTGACCAAGCGCTCCACCTCATGCAACTCATCGGACTCGAGCGGCCCCGTGTGTGAGAAGTCGAAGCGCAAGCGCTCGGGCGCCACTAACGAGCCCTTTTGGACGACATGCGTGCCCAGAACTTGCCGCAAGGCCGCGTGCAACAGATGCGTCGCGGAATGATTAAGCGCCGTAGCGCAGCGTAAGGCCGGATCGACCTGCGCGTGAACGGACTCTCCTTCTCGTAGGACTCCCCTCGTAAGCGATCCGAGGTGCAGAGTGGCGCTGGCTAGGCTCTGGGTATCCGAGACGCGAAACAGGGCCTCGCGTGCGCAGAGATCCCCAATATCACCCACTTGTCCGCCGGCTTCGGCATAAAACGGTGTTCTATCGAGAACCACGACCCCCTGCTCTCCGGCTTGCAGCGCGGGAACCCGCTCTCCCTGCCGATATAGCGCCACGACCCGGGACTCACTCTTTAACCCCGCGTAACCGGTGAACTCGCTCCCCGAGACGCGCAGGGGATCATCGGCCGCAAGTGCGGGCAAGAGCGCCTCCATTGCCGCCGGCTGCCCGAACTGGCTGGCCGCCCGCGCCCGCTCGCGCTGTTGCTCCATCTCCCGCTCGAATCCCTCCATGTCCAAGGTCAAACTGCGCTCACGCGCGATGTCGGCGGTGAGATCGACCGGAAAACCGTAGGTATCGTAGAGTTGAAACACGTCGCGGCCCGGGATCACGCTCCCAGACAGATCAGCAATTGAACGCTCCAGAAGCTTGAGCCCGAGATCGAGCGTCTCGGCAAAGCGCTCCTCTTCCTGTTTCAAAACCCGCTCAATGGCAACTCGTCCCTCCGCTAATCTCGGATAAACCGCACCCATCTCGGTTGCGAGCACCGCTACGAGCCGGTGAAAGAAAGGTTCCCGTAACCCGAGCCGACGCCCGTGCCGAACGGCCCGACGGATGATGCGCCGGAGCACGTAACCCCGGCCATCGTTGGAGGGGACCACGCCCTCCGCGGCGATGAAGGCGCAGGAACGGATGTGATCGGCAATCGCCTGAACCGAGGTCCGATGCACGGCGTCTTTGTCGCTTACCAAAGCGATGACCGCGCCCGTCAGGGCGCGGAACACATCGATATCGTAGTTACTGTGGACCCCTTGCATGACGGCGGCGATGCGCTCCAAGCCCATCCCGGTATCGACCGAGGGATGTGGAATCGGGTGCAAGCGTCCGCTGTCATCGCGGTCATACTGGGTAAATACCAGGTTCCAAATCTCCACATAGCGATCCCCGTTCTGCTCAGGGCTTCCGGGCGGCCCACCCGCGATCGCCGCGCCGTGGTCGAAAAAGATCTCCGAGCAGGGACCACAGGGGCCCGTCGCGCCCATGGTCCAGAAGTTGTCTTGTTCCCCGCAGCGCGATAGGCGGCGCGTGTCGACCTTGATCTCATCGAGCCAGATCGAGGCCGCCTCGTCGTCGTCCTGGAACACCGTGATCCAGAGCCTTGCGGGATCGACGCCCAAGGACCCGGTCAAAAACTCCCAGGCGTAGTGAATCGCCTCGCGCTTGAAATAATCACCGAAGCTGAAGTTTCCAAGCATCTCGAAAAAGGTATGGTGGCGCGCGGTGTAACCGACGTTCTCGAGATCGTTGTGCTTACCGCCGGCGCGCACGCATGCCTGGCAGGAGACGGCGCGCTGAAAGGGGTGCTGCTCGCGTCCCAAGAAGACGTTCTTGAATTGCACCATACCGGCATTGGTGAACAAGAGCGTCGGATCGTTGGCCGGCACCAGCGGTGAGCTGGGAACAATCGTATGCTCTCGCGCGCTAAAGAAATCCAGAAATGCCCGCCGGATCTCGGCGCTGCTCTTTATCGACATAGACTGCGACGCAACCAATGTTATACAGACCGACTTCAAGAAATCTGGAAGTCCCTTCTCCCTCAGAGAGAAGGCTAGGATGAGGGGATATCTATCCCCTCATCCCCACCCTCTCCCGGGTGGGAGAGGGAGTTTATCGAAAGGCCTAAATTTCAAATATTCTTGGCTAGGATTCAATCGCCTGTATCTAACGCGCGCCGGACCCGCTCCGCAATGAACCCACGGTTTACCAAGTAGCGTGCTTGACGCGCCCGCTCCTTCCTATCCACAGGCAACCGCGCGCCAAAGTGTTTAGCCCTGGTTTGAAGCATACGTTCTTCCCAGCACGGCTCCCCGGTACGGATTAATCCCGCGATGATCTCCGCGTCGATGCCGCGTTTCTTCAGCTCGGCAACGATCCGCAAGGGACCGTATCCGCGTTCGGTTTTCGACGCGATAAAGGCGCCCGCAAAGCGTTCATCGCTCTGCCAGCCCGCGGCGGCGAGCTCGCGCAAGACCTGCTGCGCGAGGTCCTCCGGGCTGCCGCGCCGCGTAAGCCGCGCCGCGAGCTCCTTGCGGCTATATTCGCGTCGCGCGAGGAGGCTGAGAGCATACCGGCGCGCTCTGTCCTTCAGGCCCGCGCCTCCTCGGCCACCGGGCTGCGTTCCGCATTACCCGGCAGGAACTTCGCGCGGATTGCCTGCTCGATTGCGGCTGCCTTATCGGGATGTTCCTTGAGAAAGGCACGGGCATTTTCCTTTCCCTGCCCGATGCGCTCGCCCCGGTAGCTGTACCAGGCGCCGGTCTTCTCGATGATCCCGCCCGCGACACCGAGGTCCACCACCTCTCCGGCACGCGAGACACCCTCGCCGTACAGAATATCGAAGATCGCCTCTTTGAAGGGCGGCGCCAACTTGTTCTTCACGACCTTGACGCGGGTCTCGTTGCCGACGATTTCCTCATCGCGTTTGATGGAACCGATGCGGCGGATGTCGAGCCGAACCGAGGCGTAGAACTTGAGGGCGTTGCCGCCGGTCGTGGTCTCCGGGTTGCCGAACATGACGCCAATTTTCATGCGGATCTGGTTGATGAAAATCACCAAGGAATTGGAACGCTTGATGTTGCCGGTGAGCTTGCGCAAGGCTTGCGACATGAGACGCGCTTGCAGGCCCACGTGCGTATCGCCCATCTCACCCTCGATCTCGGCCTTCGGCGTGAGCGCCGCGACCGAGTCGATCACAATGCAATCGACCGCGCCCGAACGCACCAGCATGTCCGTGATCTCGAGCGCCTGCTCGCCGGTGTCCGGTTGGGAGACCAGCAGATCATCGATCTTGACCCCGACTTTTCCGGCGTAGCTCGGGTCCAAGGCGTGCTCGGCATCCACAAAGGCGGCGGTGCCCCCGCACCGCTGTATCTCAGCCACGGCGTGCAAGGCCAAGGTGGTCTTGCCCGAGGATTCCGGACCGTAGATTTCGACGATCCGGCCGCGCGGGAGACCCCCGACACCGAGCGCGATATCGAGCCCGAGCGATCCCGAAGAGACGGTCTCAACGTCGCGGACCGCTTGCACCTCACCCATGCGCATGACCGATCCCTTTCCGAACTGTTTCTCGATCTGGCTCAAGGCCATACCCAGTGCCTTTTTTCGATTCTCATCCATTGATTTTCCGTCCTCCGGCGCGCGTTAGATATCGTTGCCGCTGGTGCGAGCGTTAAAGGCGCCTCTTGAGCCCGTTCTGTTCGCGCGTTCTTACACCGCTCATTCGAAAGATCTTGTACGCGAGAAATCGGCAACGATCCACGCTAGCATACTAACTTCGGCAATTGAAATGTCATGCCACCACCATTCCCAAGCAACAGGCAGGAACGACGCGCCGATATACGGGATCAAATCATCACTAAACAAGAAAAGCATGTGCCCCAACACCTCGCCAAAAAGTCAAGTTATAGTCTGAAGATGCGAAATATGTGGCCCAGATGAGAAAGAAAAACAGCGAGACCGCCAAGAATATCCATCATGGTTGACGTTTTCATGGTTACTACACTGAGGTTAATCTAAATTAATGCCGCGTCTGTCATACACTTGAATGAACTGCGGCGATCCCGCGCGTCGGCTTGAGTGCGATGTTAGCCATGGCTACCCCTGGACTCGCGTACAAGTTCGCATGCAGCAAAGCAGATGCGTTCAAGGTTGAGCGCGATGAGCACGAACTGCATTTTTGGTGAGAGCTGATCGTACTTCGATGGCTGGGGTACGACCTTGCACATCTCGTGCAGCATATCTACGGAGATGTGGACGGCCTCCTGCCCAAACTCAGGTAAGGCGTTGTAGAGGTCGGAGACAACCTGCTGCGACAGCGACGACGATAGGTCGTGTGCAAAGTCGTTGCGCAGCTTCCCGATCCGTCGCAGCGCTCCTCTGAATTTTGCGTCGAACCCAAGGCAGCAAGCAAGCTCAACCTTCTTCGCGTAGCTCAGATCGAGGTCGGCGAGGAATTTAGGTTCGACGACAGTCAGCTCCAGAAACGTGTTCACTTGAGCCTCAACGTAAAGGTGCGAGCGGATGACCGAGCCGACCTCGTCTTCTGCGAGTGCTGCCGAAACAAATTCAGCATTGATAGGCAATGACTCGGTCATAGGGCTATCGGTGAACTAAGGATTATCAGGAAAAAAGCTTACCACATCGCACCAGACTTGGCGCGGGCTTACGGGTATGCGGACGATCCCCCAAGACGCCCTTGCGCTCCGTTTGGTTCGGCGCCGAGCCGCCAACGCGTGAGCACTTGATAATGCGACCCGTCGGGATTGGTTTTGGACTCGACCAAGGCAAAGTCATCAACGCGCCAGGCGACGGCAACGATCGGCCGTTCGCGCCGGACTACGAGCGCCTTGCGCATCAAAGTCACATGGGGTTTAAACGGACGCGTATCAAGATCAACGCCACAGCCGGCGACCCCCACGTTTAGATCTCGAACCAAAGCAGCGAGACTCTCCGGCAACTCGCGCGCACCGAGCCAAAGGATCCCGGATTTTGGCCATAAGCCGATTTGATCGAGTCGGAGATCGAACGAGTGTCCCGCGATCCCCGCGGCTATCTTCTCGGCACAGATCCGTGTTTGCGCCGTGACCGAGCCTAAGAAGAGGAGTGTGATATGGAGGTTTTCCGCAGCCACGGGTTTGGCCCGGCGTGCGTGTAACGAGGCCATTACCTCGACCAGGCAGGAGCGCACCTCCTCACTTGGCCACAAGGCAAAGAACAAGCGTTGGGCGGGCGCCTCGCTCCGAGGAGAGCGCGATTTCTCTGCTTCGACATTCATTGCAAGCGCTCGATAAGCCCGCGTAACGCTGTCTCGACAGCCTGCCGCCGCACCTTGTCCCGGTTGCCCTCAAAATGCTCGCACGCCGTGACCGGTGGGTGACCGCCGCCGGCCCAGGCGAACCATACGGTCCCAACCGGTTTGTCCTCGGAGCCGCCCTCCGGCCCCGCGATCCCGGTTACGGCAACGCTTATATCACTTCGACTATGGATGAGCGCGCCTTGGGCCATCTCGATGGCGGCCTCCGCGCTCACGGCGCCGAAGCGTGCGAGCGTCTCGGCATTAACCCCCAACATCTCCTGCTTGGCCTCATTCGAATAGGTCACGAAACCGCGCTCGAACCACGCGGAACTGCCCGCGATCGAGGTCACCACCTGGGCGACATAACCTCCGGTGCAGGACTCGGCGGTGGCGAGCCGGTAGCCCCGATGCTGCAATCGCCGTCCGAGCTCTCGCGCTAGCCGCCGCACCGGGACACGGTCGCGGCCAGCCTCTCTTCGGCGCGCCGCCGCTCAAAAAATCGTTTTAGCAAACTACAACATTCGGCCTCGAGGATCCCGCCCTGCACTTCCACGTCGTGATTAAAGCGGCCGCTGCCCAGGATCTCGAAGACGCTGCCCACGGCCCCGGCCTTGGGATCACGCGCACCGTAGAGCACCCGCGCGATCCGGGCATGCACGCTGGCGCCCGCGCACATGACGCAGGGTTCCAAGGTCACAATCAAAGAGCAACCGGGCATGCGGTAATTTCCAATCCGCTCCGCCGCACGCCGCAGCGCTATGATCTCGGCGTGGGCGGTGGGATCGTTGCGGCCGATCGGTTGGTTCCACCCTTCCCCAAGGATCTCATCATTCAGCACCACGACGGCGCCGACGGGGACTTCGCCGTGTTCTTCGGCACGGCAGGCGAGAGCGAGCGCCTGCCGCATCCAGCGCTCATCATTGACTCCCGTTAGGTGCCCTTCCCGCACCGCCGATTCCTCGTCGTTCATTCCCACTCGATGGTAGCCGGCGGTTTTCCGGAGATGTCATACACGACCCTTGAGACGCCGGGAACCTCGTTGAGAATTCGCCGCGCCACGTGATCCAGGAATTCGTGCGCGAGCGGCGCCCAGCGGGCGGTCATGAAATCCAAGGTCTCGACGGCGCGCAAGGCGACGACCGGCGCGTAGTGGCGCGCATCGCCGGTGACACCGACCGAGTTGACCGGTAACAACACTGCGAAGGCCTGGCTGACTTTCTCGTACAGTTCCTGCCGGTGCAGCTCGTCGATAAAAATCACATCCGCCCGCCGCAAGATCTCAGCGCGCGCCGCGGTGACTTCCCCTAAAATCCTGACCGCAAGCCCCGGGCCGGGGAAAGGGTGGCGGTAGACCATATCGTAAGGCAGGCCGATCTCGATGCCGATCTTGCGGACCTCGTCCTTGAAGAGCTCCCGCAAGGGTTCGATCAGCTTCAGCTGCATGCGTTCCGGCAGGCCGCCCACGTTATGGTGGGACTTGATGACGTGGGCCTTGCCGGTCGCCGCATGCGCCGATTCGATGACATCGGGGTAAATAGTGCCCTGAGCCAGCCAGGCTACGTTGGGAAGTGTCCGCGCCGCTTCCTCGAATACCTGGATGAATTCCCGGCCGACAGCCTTACGTTTTTCTTCGGGATCGTGCAGGCCCGCCAAGGCATTGAGGAAGCGATCGGCGGCGTCCACGCGCAGCACTCGGAGGTGAAGGTGGCGCGTGAAAGTCGCCATGACTTGATCGGCCTCGTTCAGTCTCAGCAAGCCGTTATCGACGAAGACGCAGGTCAGCTGATCGCCGATCGCGTGCTGCAAAAGCGAGGCAACCACCGAGGAATCGACCCCCCCGGAAAGTGCCAGCAGGACCCGATCCTGCCCGACCCGCTCGCGCACGCGCGCCATGCTGTCCGCGATGATGCTCGCGGTGGTCCAGGAGCTCCCGCAGCCGCAAATCTCATGGATAAACCGGGCGAGGATGCGTTGCCCTTGGCGCGTGTGAGTGACCTCGGGATGAAACTGCAGGCCATAATACCGGCGCGCCTCGTCGGCCATGCCGGCGATCGGTGCCCCCTCGGTTGCGGCGATGCGGACGAATCCGGGCGGTAACTCGGTCACGCGATCGCCGTGGCTCATCCACACATCCAGCACCCCGTGGCCATCCGGGCTCAGGTGATCCTCGATATCCTTGAGCAGAAGGGAATGGCCGGACACCGAGACCTGGGCGAAACCGAACTCCCGAACACACGAGGATTCGACCGCGCCCCCGAGCTGCGCCGCCATCGTCTGCATCCCATAACAGATACCGAGCACCGGCACACCGAGCACAAAGACCGGCGCGGGCGCCGCGATCTGCGGCGCCAGGGTGACGGATTCCGGGCCGCCCGAGAGCACGATGCCGCGCGGCTCAAAGCTCCGGATCCGCTCGTCGGCGAGATCGTAGGCGTGGATCTCGCAGTAGACACCGGCGTCCCGTATGCGCCGGGCGATGAGCTGGGTGTATTGAGAGCCGAAATCGAGGATGAGGATGCGATCGCGATAGATATCTGCCATTGCGTGCCCGTCTTCCGGGAAGGGTCGATACTCCAACTCCCTGTCCTTCCGGGACAGGCATCGTCTATTCTCCCTCTCCTCCGGGAGAAGCACCGTCTCGTCTTGTCTCCCTCTCCCACAGGGAGAGGGTTGGGGTGAGGGGATCAGAATAATCGACGCATGTGTTTGATTTGATTCCCCTCATCCTAACCTTCTCCCTGTGGGAGAAGGGACTTCCAGATTCGTCGAAGTCAGTCTGTATAACATTGGTTGCGTGAGAATTTAAGTCGTCGCCGGATGCGGGCTCTCGGTTTATTCCATGCGGTAATTCGGCGCTTCTTTAGTGATCGCCACGTCGTGTACATGACTCTCCCGCATCCCAGCGTAGGTCACGCGCACGAACTTCGATTGGGTGCGCAGTTCTTCCACGGTCGCGCAACCGGTATAGCCCATGGCCGCGCGAATACCCCCGAGCAGTTGGTAGACGATTGCGGTGACGCTGCCCTTATACGGCACCCGGCCTTCGATCCCCTCGGGCACCATTTTCTCGATGTCGTCGCCTTCTTGAAAATAGCGGTCCGAGGAACCATGCGGCTGGGCCATGGCGCCGAGCGATCCCATGCCGCGATAGGTTTTATAGGAACGCCCTTGATACAGCTCAACCTCCCCGGGTGCCTCCTCGGTGCCGGCGAAGAGCCCCCCGATCATCACCGCGTGGGCGCCGGCCGCGATCGCCTTCGCGATGTCACCGGAGTAACGGACACCACCATCGGATATGATCGGCACGCCTGAACCCTGAATGGCGGCGGTCACCTCCGACACCGCGGTGATTTGCGGTACGCCGACGCCCGTCACGATCCGGGTGGTACAGATCGATCCGGGGCCGATCCCGACCTTGACCGCATCGACACCGGCTTCAGTCAATGCCTTGGCGGCTTCCGCGGTCGCAATGTTGCCCGCGATGACCTGGGTCGCGGTGTGGTTCTTCTTCACCCACCGTACCGTCTCCAGGACCCCGCGGGAATGGCCGTGGGCGGTGTCGACCACGATCACATCGACGCCCGCGTGCACCAAGGCTTGCACCCGCTCATAGCCGCCGGGGCCGGCGCCCACGGCCGCCCCGACACGCAGGCGCTGGTGTTGGTCCTTGCAGGCGTTCGGAAACTCCTGCGATTTCTGAATATCCTTGACGGTGATCAGGCCCCGCAATTGAAACCGATCGTTGACGACCAACACCTTTTCGATGCGATGTTCGTGTAGCAGGGCGATCACATCCTCACGCGTAGCCCCTTCCTCCGCCGTCACCAGCCGGTCCCTCGGGGTCATGATGCTTCGCACCGGGTTTTCGAAGCGAGTTTCGAAGCGCAGATCCCGGCTCGTCACGATCCCGACCAGCGCTTCCCCATCGACCACCGGCACGCCGGAAATTTTGTGAGCGCGGGTCAAGCTCAAGACGTCACGGATACTGGTCTCCGGCGACACCGTAATCGGGTCCTTGACGACCCCGCTTTCATATTTCTTGACCAACCGCACCTCGCCCGCTTGCCGCTCGGCACTGAGGTTTTTATGAATAACACCGATGCCCCCCTGTTGGGCCAACGCGATCGCGAACCGCGCATCGGTGACCGTGTCCATGGCCGCCGAAATGATCGGTATGCTGAGGCGGATCTCGCGGGTAAGTCGCGTCTCCACGCTGACGTTCCGAGGCAGGACCTGGGAATAGGCCGGGACCAGCAGAACATCATCGAAAGTCAGGGCTTCACCGGCAACACGCATGATCATGGCCGTAGTAAAGATTCGGATTCTGCATTATAAAGGGGTGGTGGACCGTGGGTAAACGCCTAGTCCAAGCATCGCCGCCGGTCCGATGATATCAGAACCTATCCTCGCCGCATCGACCATGGAAGACATTTATACCGTCACGCGCCTAAATCGCGAGGCGCGTATCCTTCTCGAGGGACATTTTCCACCGCTATGGATCGAAGGCGAGGTGTCGAACTTCGCCCGCCCGGCCTCGGGGCATCTGTATTTCTCGCTGAAGGATGCGCAGTGTCAGGTCCGCTGCGCCATGTTCCGGTCGCGGAATTTACTCGTCAATTTCAATCCGCACAACGGAATGCAGGTCATCGCCTACGCTCAGGCGAGCCTGTATGAAGGCCGGGGAGAGTTCCAGCTTATCGTCGAGCACCTTGAGCCCGCGGGTGAAGGCCGTTTGCGCTTGGCATTCGAGGCGCTTAAACAACGGATCGCGGCCGAAGGGCTGTTCAGCGAGGCGCATAAGATCCCGATACCGGCGCTACCGCGTTCAATCGGCGTCGTGACCTCGCCCACCGGGGCCGCGATCCGCGACATTCTGAGCGTCCTGGGCCGGCGCTTCCCATCGATCCCGATCGTACTCTATCCCGTACCGGTGCAGGGAGCGGGCGCCGCCGAGGCGATCGCCCGCATGATCGCGCTAGCCGACGGCCGTGCCGAGTGCGACGTGCTGATCGTAGCGCGCGGCGGCGGATCCTTGGAGGACCTCTGGGCGTTCAACGAAGAGACGGTCGCGCGGGCCATCTACGCCTGCAAGCTTCCGGTCGTAACCGGGATCGGCCACGAGATCGATTTTACCATTGCGGATCTGGTCGCCGACCGCCGCGCCCCGACGCCCTCGGCGAGCGCCGAGTTGGTGAGCCCTGACCGTAGCCAACTCAGCGCACAGCTCGCGGAGCTGGAACGGCGGCTAGCGCATCTATTCCGCGGATCGTTTGCACGCGTGCAGATGCTACTGGAACACCTGCAAAAACGCCTGCTCCATCCTGGCCGGCGCGTGCTGGATCTCGCCCAGCGCGCCGATGAGCTATCACTGCGCTTGGAGCGCGCCGCGCGCAGCGGGATCGCGGCCAAGCACACGCGGCTCGAAACCCTATCCGCCAGGCTTTGGAGCCTGGCGCCGTCCGCGCTGATTGCGCTGCACCTGACCGAGTGTGATCACTATGTGAGGCGACTGCGGCACGGGATCGATCAGTCGCTGGCAAAGACGACTGGGAAACTCGTAAATTTAAGCCGCGCTTTGCAAGCCGTGAGCCCGCTCGCGACCCTGGAACGTGGTTACGCCATCGTCACCCGGCTGCCCGGAGGTGAAATCGTTCGCGACGCTGCGCGGGTCGCGCCCGGTTGCGAGATCGATACGCGCCTCGCCCGGGGACGCCTGCGCTGCTTCGTCGAAGCCGTATTCGAGCGTGAAGGGCCGGGTGAGGCGCCGGCGGATGCGAAGTACGAAGGCACGTAATCACTGCCTAACGCTCATTCCATACCCCGGATTGTGGCTTTGCTAGGTTCCGGAAATAGGCTATATTGAGAATACGTCTTTTGTAATCAAAAGACGGGGCATCATATAAAGTATAGTACTTTAATTATAAGGAGGAACGGTTATGGGTACTGAAGTTATGATGATAATTCCTGTAATAGTTGCACTTATAGGAATAGCTCTCTACCGCTGGGGCAGGAGCAACGATTGAAATCCGGAAGCGTTATCCCGAAAAGGGTTATTCATAGCTAATAAAAAAAGGAACCCGGGCGGCCGGGAGCGGTACCGATGAATCTGCCGCGACCCGGCCGCTTCTTAGCAACAGGGAGCACGGATTAACTACTAATCCTCCCGTGCCATAAGCCCCTGAAAGCCGCTCTGGAGCTTTGAAATCACCCCCTAAATGCGCATTTACCTTGTAAACTCCGCTTTTCGCGAGATCCGCAAGCTCGCCGAGAGCGGTCATCAAACGGCAATCCTCAGCACGGACTATCGCTCGAGACCACGAGGGTCGTAAACGTCGCTTACGGCACCCTCGATGGGACGCCCGCCGATATTCCGCTGGCGAGCCATTATGGATTGTCCGGTTCCAATCATGCGCCGAGCGTTATTATCAGCTTTTATCTACGGGTGCTTGCTACTGGCCGGTTGCGAGGCGGGTGAGCGGGCCGGCATCAGCGCGCCCCGTTCTCCGGTCGGTCCGGTGCCGGCCGAGCCGCAACGGCCCGGCGATCCCAAACGCGGCTATCGGGCGCTCGTCACCGAGCCCTATGTGAGCTGCGGCATTCCCTACGCGGCTTACCGGGAGAGCGCCGACCCGCCCCCGCCCTCGCATCGCTTACCGGGCCGGGAGGGGCGCAACGCGGAGTTGCCTTACAATTTCACGGCGCATACGACCAAGGACGGGGTCGAGCTGGTGGTATCGAATTGCCTGACCTGCCATGCGGGATTTTTCGATGGGCGGCTCATCGTCGGACTCGGCAACGAAGCGCTGGATTTTACCGAGGACCGCGTACCCTACATTGAGGGACTGGGCGCCTACGTCCAAGACGAGAAGGCGGCGCGTGAATGGCGTAAATGGGCGGACCGGCTCGAGGCCATCGGCCCCTACAGCACCACCGACACGGTGGGTTCAAACCCGGCGATCAGCATCACCTGGGCACTCTTCGCGCACCGCGATCCTAAGACGCTCGCCTGGTCGCAGGCAGCGCTCATCGCGCCCCCGCCCACCCGACCGTTGCCCGCCACCGTGCCGCCCTGGTGGCGCATGAAGAAAAAGCATGCGATGTTCGATACGGCTGCCGGGCGCGGCGATCACGCGCGCCTCATGATCCTCGCCTCGACCTTGTGCACGGATAGCGTCGAGGAGGCGCGGGCTATCGATGCCTACGCGCCCGATATACGTGCCTTTATCGAGTCCTTGCAGCCGCCCGCTTATCCGTTTGCAACCGATCAAGCGCTTGCGGCGAGGGGCCACCTGCTGTTCGAAGCCAGCTGCACCCAATGCCATGGGACCTATGGAGAGAACTGGACTTACCCGAATCGGGTCATCGATCTGGCCCGGATCGGTACCGATCCGGCCGTGGCCCTGGCTGCCACCGGCGGGAGCGAAGACCGATTTCTGCGCTGGCTCGGTCGGTCGTTTTACGGCGAATCCGCGCGCCTCGCCCCGGCCCGCGGTTATATCGCGCCACCCTTGGATGGCGTCTGGGCCACGGCGCCTTACCTGCACAATGGCTCGGTGCCGACGATCGACGCCTTGTTGAACAGCGGTAAACGGCCCAGGTATTGGCGCCGGTCGTTCGATTCCAAGGACTACGATCAAGAAACGCTGGGCTGGCGATATATCGAGCTTGCGGAAGGCAAGAAGGGAACGGATCCCAACGCAAGGAAATGGGTTTATGACACCACGCTGCCCGGCGCTACCAATAGCGGACATACCTTTGGCGATCATTTGAACGAGGGCGAGCGACGGGCGGTCCTCGAGTACTTGAAAACATTGTGAGGGAAACACCGGATCTCGTGGCGCATCGCGGGTATGCGCTTCATTATCCGGAAAATACCGGCGCTGCCATCCATGCCGCGCTCGCGGCTGGCGCCAAGTATTTCGAATGCGATGTCCAACTCACCGCGGACCGCGTACCCATCCTGTTTCATGACCAGACCTTGGATCGCGTCTGCGGCGTGCCCGGCAGAATCCATGACTTCAAGTTCGCCGAGTTAGCTCCACTGTCGGCCCACGAACCCGGGCGCTTCGGTGAACGCTTCCAGGGCGAACCCATCGCCTCGCTGGAGGCTATTGGCCGCATTCTGATATCCAACCCGGAGGTCGTGGGTTTCATAGAAATCAAGACCGAGTCCATCGAGCGTTTCGGCGTAGATATGGTGTTCGACAGTGTCGATGCGGTTCTTTCGCGCTGCGCGCGCCAGGTTGTTTTGATTTCGTATTCGGGGAGGTTTATTCACTATGTGCAGGGTTACTTTATCGGTGCGGTGATCGACCGTTGGGAGGATCTCGATAGCGTACGCTTGTTGCACCCGCACTATGTCTTCTGCGATCTTGATGGGTTACCGCCCACGGGCGAGCTTCGGTGCCAAGGCGCGAAACTGGTGGTGTTCGAAGTCCGTCATGCCGCCCTGGCGTTGGCGCTCGGGGAACGCGGCGTGGAGCTCATCGAGACCTTTGCGGTCGGGGAATTACTCGAGGAGCTTAGTGACGTTCGCGATCCTCGGCCGTGACCGAAGACCGTTACGATATCGCCGTCGTGGGCGCAGGAATTCACGGGGCCGGTGTGGCCCAGGCCGCGGCCGGCTACCGCACCTTGGTGATCGAAAAGAGCGCGCCGGGGGCGGGGACCTCGTCCCGATCGAGCAAGTTGATCCACGGCGGGCTCCGCTATCTCGAGAGCGGCCAGCTCCGTCTGGTTCGCGAATCGCTGCGGGAGCGTGAGATTCTGCTGCGCATCGCGCCGGGTCTCGTCCGCCGCATTCCTTTCCTGATCCCGGTGTATCAAAACTCGGCGCGTCCGCCGTGGAAGATCCGCTTGGGCTTGTCGGCCTACGCCCTGTTAGGGGGCGGCAAGCGCGGTACTCGGTTTCGGTCGCTAGGGCGCAACGCATGGAATACGCTCGGCGGATTGCGGACAGACGGGCTGCGCGCGGTCTTCGAGTATTGGGATGCGCAAACCGACGATGCCGCCTTGACGCGCGCGGTATTGAGCTCCGCCCGGGCTTACGGGGTCGAGGTGATTTATCCGGCGATGTTCGAGGGCGCCGTGCGCGACGGCGATGCCTATCGCATTCGCTATCGCGCGCAAGGGCAAGTACGCACCTGTGTGGCGACCGTTTTGATCAACGCCGGTGGCCCCTGGGTCAATGAGATCCAGGAACGGGCGCAGGCACCCTCGCTGGCGATCGATCTAGTACAGGGGACCCATATCGTCCTCGACCGGCCGGTGACCGATCGGGTGTTCTATGTCGAGTCACCGCGCGACCGGCGTCCCGTATTCGTGATGCCTTGGCGCGGCGCGACGTTGGTCGGAACGACCGAGACCGTGTTTCGAAGCGATCCGGAGTCGGTGCGGCCGCTTCCCCAAGAGATTGAGTATCTCGAAGAGATGCTACACCATTATTTTCCGCGTTATCCCGGGAAACGCATGCAAGCGATGGCGGGGTTGCGCGTCCTGCCCAAGCGAGAGGCTTCACCTCAGGACCGATCGCGGGAAACCGTCCTGCTTTGCGACGACCCAGCCCGGCCGCACCTGGTGGCGATCTACGGCGGCAAGCTCACCGCCTACCGCGCCACGGCGGCGAAGGTGCTTAGGATCCTCGGACCAAGTTTACCGCCCGTTGCCAAACCTGTTCGTACCGACAACATCGATTTAAGCGCGTCAGCGTTCGATTAACTTCGCGGCGGCTTGTGGCGCGCCATGTACGCGATAAGGTATAACCCGGAGCGTGAAAAAACCCTATGTGTCCACCGCGCGCCCGATCCCGGCAGGTTTTTTACGCCATCCTGCACATCTTCTAGCATTGGGGTTTGGCACAGGATGTGCCCCCATAGCACCGGGTACAGCCGGAACGGTTTTTGGGGTTCTGGTGTACCTGGCGTTGCAAGCCGTCCCGGTGCTGTGGTATTTAATGGTGACGGTGGTTCTGTTCGGTGTCGGTGTGCTCGTATGCCACCGCGCGGCCGAGGCCCTGGGTACGCACGACCATCCCGCGATCGTTTGGGATGAAGTGGTCGGTTACCTGGTGGCCATGACGGCGGCGCCTGACGGTTGGGCTTGGATGCTGCTTGGGTTCGTGCTTTTTAGAGCCTTTGATATTTTCAAGCCCTGGCCGATTCGAACCATCGATGTGCGCGTTTCGGGGGGAATGGGGATCATGCTTGATGATGCCGCCGCGGGGCTTTACGCCTTTTTAATCATGCAGGTGACCGGATATTTGACGCACTAAGCCGGCGCATCTGCTTTAATACGAGAACTAGAACCTATGGCGCATTACCATCTCAGCTCGGTTTCTTCTATTGCGATTATGGGGGTGCTGTTTTTTGCACCCCAAGCGCACGCCGATGTCTACAAATACGTCGATAAATACGGCCGCGTCTACCTCACCGACCGGCCAAGCCATTCTGGCTATACACGCATTGTCCGGACCTTGAAGGGTTGGACGCTGCCCTCGGGCAAGGGATATTCCAATAGCGGGAAGAATCGTAGCCTCTATGGCCCGGCCATCGCCCAGGCGGCACTCAGGTATAAGCTTCCTCACGCCTTGTTGCATGCCGTGATTAAGGCCGAATCGGCTTACAATCCAATAGCGGTCTCGCGCGCCGGCGCGGTGGGGCTCATGCAGCTCATGCCCGGTACCGCGCTACGCTACGGCGTCATCAACCGTAAAGATCCCATCGCGAACTTGAGCGGCGGGTCGCGTTACCTGCGCGATCTCATGGGCATGTTTAAGAACAACCTGGTGCTCGCGCTTGCGGCCTATAACGCGGGTGAAAATGCCGTGATCCGCCATGGCCGTAAGATCCCGCCCTATCCAGAAACCCAAACCTACGTGCGGCGCGTGCTGCAATACTATAAGCAATACCAGCTTTCGATGAGCGGGTGAGAGCGCTTACTGCGCACCGCTCGCTCCTCGACGATCCAGTTGATATGTCTCGTCGCTCACTCCCCGGCTCCTGGCGCTCGGGGCCGCTCGCGACGTATCTCTCACAAACCCGGCCATCGGCTTACGATCCGGAGGGAGTGATGAGCGGGATCGGTTCGCGCCTGTGTTTTCTATAGAGAGTGAAGTCCGAGCCAGCTCTGCCAGATTTCGGCCCGCACCTGTTGCACCGCCTTCTTGTTGGTGGTGTTCTCCCACAGCACCAGGTTTGGGGGCATATCGTCATGGGAGAACGACGCCGGAGCGATCAGCGATCCGTTGAGCGAGCTCAAGAAAGTCGGTGTAGGCGTTTCGAGCTGCCTGGCTATGTGCACCGATCGCACCATCAGCCGGCTTGAGGAAGAACACTGGCTTGCGGGCCTCCATCGCCATCGGCATCAAGCTCCGGTAATGCTTGAGCATCGCCAGACAAAATGGATCCGTGGCGGCAATCATCGCGGCACCTGACGATTCATCGAGCACCGACTGCCGGTACTCGGCTGGAAAGCGGTCGATCCAACGCTGGTAAGCTTTGGGCGGCCGGTTTTCGCGCATGCCATGTTGCATTACCACGTAGCCCAATGGCTCAATCTGTCCCGAGGGCAGTTCCATCGCCGGATCGGGGTTCTTGTCGGACAGCTCCGTCCAACTCGCGCGCCAGGCGCGAAGCGAGGGCGCAAGGTTGCGTAGCCCCTGCAAGGAGAACAGGTCGGGACCGAGTGGGATCACCACGTGTTGGCTTGCGATTAATGCGGCACGATTGATTGCGCCGAGGTTGGGCCCGACGTCGATTAGCACCCAGCTTGCGTCCAAGGCCAACGCCGCCTGACGCATCCCCCGGTAGAAGGCCGTCATCGTACGGAATGACGATTCGTCCTTATTGTGGCAGCGGGGCCAAGCGTCGGAAAGTTTGTCCTCGAACGTTGATAGTGCCAGATCCCCGACGACGAGCCCGAGACAAGCGTTGATTTGCTCCACATACGGCGTTTGAACGTCACCGAGGCCACGGATGATGGGTCGCAGCGCACCGAATATGGTTTTGGGGGCTAGTTGTTGCTCGACTGGCCGAATGTTCTCGGCGATCACCTCCGGAGCAACCGCCTGCTGCAGGTACTCGATCAGGAACAGTGATTTGGAAAGATCATCCAGAGTGCTGCCCAGGCACGGCTGTGCGTCGAATGTCCTGACATGCGAGACGCGCCGCTCGATAAGGATACGTTCCTCTTGCTCTGACGCGTAACCGCGACGTGGGCCAAGGCGGATGCAAATGCGGCCCTTATAGCGCACCGGCGGAAGTAGCGAAGGCTGTACCCTGACAACGGCTACCTCGCCTTGCGTCGTGATGATCTTCTCCACCCTGATCGTGGGTAGCGGTTGGATGTTACCATCGTCGCGCAGGCCTCCAAGGTTGCGCAGCAGTTCGTCGGTTATGGTGATACGTGCAAATCGCCCCACGTTGTTGACACCGACAATCAAGTGACCAGGGCGCCCGTGATTCGGCAGGTCGTTGGCAAATGCACAGACTGCTTCGGAGAATTTGTCTGTGTCTCGAGTCGAGATGGTGAACTCGACTAGGTCTGCTTCGTGCTGGGCAATCAGCTTCTCCAGCTCTTGTTCGGTCAGGTTGCACTAATTCGGTTCCGCGGAGCGCTGGCATAAGCGGCTCCAAGTTGTAGTTACACTGGTCACGCCGAAATCCGGTTCACGCTGAAACGGCCGGCGCAGGTAGCGCACCTCGTACGCGTCGCCGTCCCGGAACTCGACCGGGACGGACGAAAGCGGCAGATGACTGACCATGGGGCGCGACCAGCAACTTATCTAAGGCGATCCGCTCATAGCACGGCAGGACGGCCTCGCCGATGCCGACGACCGTGACCAGTGAGTCCGGCAGGACGCCGCGATAATTTATTCACAACCGATCACTCGTCCGTCACACAGCCTTCCGATGCCGATTTCACGTTTTTAATATACTTGTAGAGCGTTCCGCGCGCCGCCTTGTAGGGCGGGGGTATCCATCGGGCTCTACGGCGGGCGAGATCTTCATCCTCCAGCTCGACGCTCAAACAACGTTCGGCTGCATCGATGGTGATCCGGTCGCCGTCGTGAATGAGCGCGATCGGTCCGCCTTCCTGAGCCTCGGGGACCACGTGCCCGACGATGAAGCCGTGGGACCCGCCCGAAAACCGCCCATCGGTGATCAAGGCCACATCCGCGCCGAGCCCCGCGCCCATGATCGCCGAGGTTGGGGTCAACATCTCCGGCATCCCCGGTCCGCCTTTCGGACCCTCGTAGCGGATCACGACGACATCGCCTTTTTGGATCTGATTTTTTTCCAGCGCGGCGAGCATGGCTTCCTCGGAATCGTAGACCCGGGCCGGCCCGGAAAACTGCAAGCCTTCCTTGCCGGTGATCTTGGCCACGGCGCCGCCCGGCGCGAGGTTTCCCTTGAGGATCTGGATATGACCGCTCGTCTTGATGGGCCGTGCGAGCGGCCGCACCAACTCCTGGCCCGGTGCAAGCCCCGCGACGGCGGCTAGATTCTGGGCCATGGTCTTCCCGGTCACCGTCAGACAGTCCCCTCGCAAGAAACCGTTTTCCAACAGGTATTTCATCACCGCCGGTGTTCCGCCGATCTGATGCAGATCCTCCATGACGTAACTGCCGCTCGGTTTGAGATCGCCGAGGTAGGGGGTGCGATCACTGACCGCTTGAAAATCGTCGAGATCGAGTTTGACTCCGACCGCGCGCGCCATGGCGATGAGGTGCAGCACGGCGTTGGTCGAGCCTCCCAGCACCGTGACCAG
Organism: uncultured Gammaproteobacteria bacterium; assembly: GCA_963764725.1. Classification (GTDB taxonomy): domain Bacteria; phylum Pseudomonadota; class Gammaproteobacteria; order JACCXJ01; family JACCXJ01; genus USCg-Taylor. The sequence continues at coordinate 124,457 of CAVXTM010000016.1, forward strand.
GACCATGGCGTTTTCAAACGCCTCGCGGTTCATGATGTCGCGCGGTTTGATGTCCTGCTCGATTAAATGGCGGATCGCCGCGCCCGCCCGCAGGCATTCGTCGAGCTTCGCCGGATCGACCGCCGGCGTCGATGAGCTGTAGGGTAACGACATTCCGAGCGCTTCGATCGCGACCGCCATGGTGTTGGCGGTGTACATGCCGCCGCAGGCGCCCGCACCCGGACAGGATCTTTTCACGATGTCGCTACGTGTCGCCTCGTCGATGGCGCCCGCGAGATACTCGCCGTAGCTCTGAAACGCCGAGATGATGTCGAGCTTTTTATCGCCACGGTGGCCGGGCCGGATGGTGCCCCCGTAGATCATGAGCGCCGGGCGGTTCAGACGGCCCATGGCCATGAGGCAACCGGGCATGTTTTTATCGCAGCCCGGGATCGAAATATTGGCGTCATACCATTGGGCGCACATCACCGTCTCGATGGAATCGGCGATGAGATCGCGCGATTGCAGCGAATAACTCATACCTTCCGTGCCCATCGAGATCCCATCGCTCACGCCGATGGTGTTGAAACGCATTCCCACCAAACCCGCGGCGACCACCCCCTCCTTGATCTTCTCCGCGAGCCGCAAGAGATGCATGTTGCAGGTATTGCCCTCGTACCAGACACTGGCGATCCCGACTTGCGGTTTGTGCATGTCCGCCTCGGTGAGTCCGGCGCCGTAGAGCATCGCTTGCGACGCGCCCTGGGATTTCGGTTGGGTGATGCGTGCGCTGTAGCGGTTAGCGCGATGGGCCATGCGAAACTCCGGAGGTTCTCAATCGTGCACCGGATATTACACGGCCCGGCGCGGTACTCACAACGGCACTAGATAATGGGTCGTTCCACCACGATGCGTCGGTTTTCCCAAATGGACCGTTTTCGCCGGCCTTGACATGACCTTCGGGAAGTGAAATGCCGGGAGTATCGATCTATCGTTCCTAGCGGGAGTTATCGACACCATGAGGTTGCTCGACCGCTTGTGCCGGGGCTAGAGCATCCCCAGCAACTTTAGAAGGTAAGGAAACGATGAAAGCGACATCTGCTGCGCCCGGCACCGGCCATCGCGGATTACGCGACTCCCTCTCCTGCGTCAACTCACGCGAGGAACTCGACGGCACCCGTCTTCAGGTCGTAGAACGCGCCCGCGATCTTGACGGCACCAGCTGTCTCCAGCTCGGCGATCACCTTGCTGTTCTTCCTGATGTTGCCCATGGTCAGTTCGACGTTCTTCCGCGCCACCGCATCGACGAATTCCGCGTTGCCCGCCGTGCGATCCCCGGTGTATGTCGTCGCCTTGATCGCCGGCTGGATCTTCGCAAGCAACTGCGTGAGGTTGCCAAGCTTAGCGTCGGCGATTGCCCCGGCCACCGCGCCACACGCCGAGTGACCCATCACCAGCACCACCTTCGCCCCGGCGAGCTTCGTGGTGAACTCCATGCTGCCGAGGATGTCGGGGTTCTCGATGTTGCCTGCGATCCGGACGTTGAAGACGTCGCCCATGCCGAGGTTGAAGAGGATCTCCGCCGGGGCACGCGAATCGATGCAGCTGAGCAGTACGCCTGCGGGAAACTGCCCGGAGGCCGCAGCGCGCTGCTCCGCGAGGAAGTCGCGCTGGATCTTCCGCCCTTCGCGGAAGCGGACGTTGCCCTCCTTCCACTTCGCGACGATCTGGTCCGCCGTCATCTGGTCGCGCGCTTCCTTCGTCAGCGCAACGACGGGCGGTTCCTGCGCGGCGGTGGTCTCCACCGGCTTCGTCTCAGCCGCCTTCGCACCGTAGGCGCCAAGCAATCCGACCGCCGCTGCCACGGTAGACGTCTTGATGAAGGCTCGCCTCGACGGAAAGTGACCCAGATTGCTCTTCTCGGATTCAGACATGAGGCTGATCTCCTGGTAAGGTTGCCAGTAGGATAACGGACAGGTATCGTAAACTGTATCACGCCTCGCGGGAGGACTCAAAACGAACTGAAGGCACGGGCGCAGCGCAGTTAGCCGTCTCGTGCAGGGGCGTCTGACTGCCGGGGCAGCGCGCGAGGAGTGCTCGAGGCCGCGGACACGGAGTCGCATGAAACGATCGATCGCGATTCGTCGGGAGTGCGTGGCCGGGCTTCGCCGGCGCGACGCCGGCGCGACCAATCAGGACGAGTTCGCGCGCTGTTGAAGCGCTTCTCGCACGAGACGCACGCTGACACCGGTTTGTAGAGCTGATCGATCTCCGCATGCATCCAGTGACAGTAACTGCAATCCACGTCGGTGAACCCGCACTACCACAGATAGGCGGCTCCCACCCCCGCGTACACCTGATTGGCAGAGCCGCGGTCGTCCACGATGGGGCTATCCGCCGCGTCATCCAGGAGGCGGCGGTATTGAAGGCCGGCGGCGAGCAACCACTCCCTGCTCAGGTAAAACAGTGCCCCCAGATTGAGTCGGACGTCGTTGACCCCGCCGCTTGGCGAAAACTGGGGTAGCCCGGTCGCCGCGGCGTCGGCGGCGTCGACCCCGAAGTATGTCTCCACGTAATCGGAGTCCGCGAACTGCATGCCACCGCCGATGTGGACGTCGATGGCTTTTGTCACTGGTCGCCAGTAGCGCGCCGAAATCCTTCCCCGCAGCCCATCGCTCTCGTTGCCCACGTCTTGCTGGATAGCACCCCCCGCGACCAAGCGATGGCGCGGATTCCCCGGCTCTACGATGTAATACCAATCCAAAAATGCGCCCATCTCCACGGTGCCGTCGATCTCCTGCATGCGCGCCACCACTTCGTCTTCCACATCGTCATCGCGTCCGAAGTGATAGTTGATCAGAGGCCCGAATCGAAGGTTTGGGCGGTCGAGCACATTGAACGTCACCTCCGCTCCCAGCAACTGCACGAACCGCTTCGATCCCTCGAACTGATAACGAAAAAACGGCGCGACGCCCACCTCGTAGTCGTTTGAGCCGAGGTAATCCGGTATTGCTCCCACGGCCGCGCCGGCAATGCGCGGCACCTCCGTCTCCAATTCGAACAGAGCTTCGGCCTGGACCGAGATGCCCGTTCCTGCAAGAAACCCCAGGAGCGATAACTTGATAGCAAGCTGTCGCAATATGCGTACTTTATGAATCATGATCCATCCTCTCTCTTGTCCGGAACCTGGGCCACATTTCGACCAAGTTGCTGTATTTCCGCTAAACGTGGCTCGGTTACTATCGGGATTACGGTTTAGTGGATTTCTGAATTTATCTAACCCTCAAGCAGTAACTGCAGGCTTTATGGAAAGTCTGACCGAGCTGAACGCATTCGAGGCGAAAAGACCGCCGCGCTGGATTTCAGGGTGCCAGTTGTAGTTTGGGCGCTCGTCCTTGTTGTCGGTTTGCTCGCGGTGGTGTCAATTCCTGGGGCGTTGCGGTTGGCTCCTGGATGTTGAAGAAGATGGCATACAGCACCGGTGTCAGTATCAACGCTAGGATAGCGGCGCACGTCAGTCCGAACATGATGCACACCGCCATCCCCCCGAAGAACGGGTCCACCAGCAGGGGGATCATCCCGAGCACGGTGGTCAACACGACCATGCACACCGGTCGCATCTTGCTCACGCCCCCATCCAGGATCGCTTGATAGGGTGTCTTCCCCTTGTCGCTCTCGGTCAGGACCTTGCTTAGGACCACGATCTGGGTCTTGATCAGCTCGCCACCCACGGCGAGCACGCCCAAAAGGGCCATAAACCCGAACGGCATGCCCGTGAGTAGCAGCCCCGTCGTCACGCCGATGACCATCAACGGCATGATCAGCCAAATCAGGACCGTGGTGCGAATCGAATTGAACAGACACACGACGATGAACACCATGAGCGCCAGCACATAGGGGAGTGGCCGGGCCAGAGCGGCGCGGGCGTCTCGGGAATCCTCATACTCGCCACCCCATTCAAGCGAATAACCCGGAGGCAGCTCGATCTGCTCGATCTTCGAGCGCACCCGGTCGAACAACTGGCTGGGCAGACCGGAGCGCGGATCGGCGTGGACGGTGAGCGTCGGGAAGCGATCGCGGCGCATCACGATCGGGTCCTCCCAGACGACCTCGGCGCCGGAAGTGACCTGGCTCATGGGGATCATCCGCCCGGCAACCGAGCTCCAGATCTGCAGGCTGTTGATCACCGAGACGTCCTCGCGCTCGGCCAGGGGCGGGCGGGCGATGATCGGCAGCAGCCGTGTCTCCTGCGGATAGACTCCCGTGCCGGCACCGCCAGGCTCGCGGTAGAAGCCGACCACGCGCCCTTCAAAGCTGGTTTGCAGAGCCTGAGCCACCTCAGCGCGCGTGATGCCGTTGCGGCGTGCCTGATGTTCGAGCAGGTCGGGACGGATGACTTTTTCGCGCTCGCGCCAGTCGCTGCGCACGGCCACCGTCCCGCCATCGTCTACGAGAACTCTCTTCGCCTGATCGGCGAGTGCGCGCAGTTGTGCGGGATCGGGGCCTCGGAACCGAGCCTGAATGCGCCCGCCCGCGCCCGGGCCCAGAAGAAACTTTTCGGCGACGGAGTTGGCGTTCGGGTGCTGCTCGTCCAAATGTCTCTGGATGTCGGCAATCAACCCGTCGATCTTCGTCCAGTCATCGACATCGACCAGGAACTGCACGAAGGCTCGGTTCTCCCCTTCCGGACTGTAGACGAGCATGAAGCGCAGACCGCCGCCGCCGATGAATGACGTGACATGCGTGACGCCGGGCAGAGCCTGGATGTATTGCTGGACGTCGCTGGCGAACGCCTCCGAGTCGCGGATGTGGGTGGCGGATGGCAGGAAGGTATCCACCATGAATTGCGGCCGGGTCGCGGGCGGGAAAAAGCTCTGATCGATCTTGGTGAAGCCGTACAGCGCCGCGACGAAAGCGACCATGAAGCCGGCCACGACCGCCCAGCGGAAGCGGAGTGCCAGAACCAAGAGACCACGGTAGTTTCGGAAAAAGAAGCCCGCGTAGGGATCCTTGCTTTGCGCGGTGCCACTGCCCGCGATCGGCTTGAAAAAAAGATAACTCAGCAGCGGGGTGACGGTGACCGACGAAATCCAACTCAGGCTCAGGGAAATCAGGATGACCCAGAAGAGCGAGTTGGTATACTCCCCGGTGCTGTCTTCCGACAGTCCGATCGCCGCGAAGGCGATGATGCCGATGGCTGTCGCCCCACAGAGCGGCCACTGGTTTTCCGCGACCACCTCGCGGACCACCTGGAGCTTGTCCTCGCCGGCCTCGATACGGACCTTGATGCTCTCGATGACGATGATCGCGTTGTCTGTCAGCATGCACAGCGCGATGATCAGCGCGCCCAACGAGATGCGCTCCATCAGCAGGTCGCCCTTCATATACATGACGAGGAATGTCGCCATAATCGTGAGCAACAGCACCATACCGATAATCAGCCCGGTCTTGCGGCCCATCGCGAAGACGAGCACTATGAAAACGATGCTGACCGCCTTGGCCAGATTGAAGACGAACTCGCTGGTGGCCGTGGTGACCGCCTCGGGCTGGAAGTTGATCTCGCCGATCTCGATACCGACCGGTTGGTGGGGTTTGAGCTCCTCGAGCGTTCGCCTTACGCCCTCGCCCATCGTCACCACGTTGCCCCCCTGCACTGTGGAGATCCCCAGGCCGATCGCTGGCTTGCCGTCGTACCGGAGCAAACGGCGCGGCGGGTCCTGATCGCCGCGCTGCAGCGAGGCGACGTCCCTGAGGAAGAGCTGACGGCCCGTCTGGTCGGATCCAATCACCAGATCCAGCATGTCATCGGCCGAGCGGAAACCGCCTTGCGGATCGAGTGTGATGTGTTCGTCGCCGACGCGTACCTGACCGCCGTCGGCGGCAATGTTTCTCGCCTGAAGCTTGCTGTAGATGTGCTCCTCGTTGAGGCCGAGCTGCGCCAGCCGTTGCCGCGAGATTTCCAGGAAGACGACTTCCTGCTGCGCAGCGAAGAGATCGACTTTCTTAACGTTCTGCACTAACAGCAGCTCGCGGCGCAGGAACTCGGCGTAGCGGCGCAGCTCGGGGAACGAATAGCCGTCGCCGGTAATGGCCAGGAAGATACCGTAGACATCGCCAAAATCGTCGATCACCATCGACCTGCCGCGTACTGAGGGCGGCAGCTGCGGTTGGACATCTCCGATCTTGCGACGCAGCTCGTCCCAGACCTGGGGGATCGCCTCCCTGTGGAACCGATCCTTGATGACGGCGGTGACCACTGACATGCCGCGCGAGGACTCCGAATCGACCCGCTTGAGCTGGCCGAGCTGCTGCAGGGCGCTTTCGATCGGGTTGGTGACCTCCTTGGCGACCTCTTCGGCGTTGGCCCCGGGGTATGGCGTAATGATCAGCGCTTCCTTGATCGTGAACTCCGGATCCTCGAGCCGGCCCATATTTTGATACGCAATGAATCCGCCGACCAGGACGAAGAGCATGGCCACATAAACAATACGGTCATTGCGGATGGAGATTTCGCCGGGGTTCATGGCTGGTCGCCTCCGAGTGCGTTACCCAGATCGCGAACCTTCATCCCTTCGCGCAGGAACGTCACCCCGGCCACCGCGATGCGGTCGCCCGGTTGCAGTCCTTCCACAATTTCGATGTCGCCGCCCGCAGCCGCGCCCAGCTTTACCGGGCGGGGGGCGACCGTTTGATCCGGCCTGATAACCCACGCCACTTGCTCGCCCGTATCTGGCTCGAAAATCGCCGAGATCGGCACCAGGATGCGATTGCCCAGGATGCTGGCCCCCCGGTAGGTGACAGTCACGGTGGCCGTCATGCCGGGAAGCGCGCGGACGCCGGGCGGGGCATCCATGCCGACGCGGACTTGGAACGTTTGCGTCGTTGGGTCCGCCACCTGCCCGATCTCGCGAAGGTAAACCGGAAACTGCAATCCAGGTGCCGCGCTGAACTCCGCGATCATCTGCACAATGTCGGCCGAGCGAATGTCGGCGGCCATGGCCGTCTCCGGCACGTCGACGGCGATGTCGATCTCGTAAACATCCTGGAACGTGACCACCGGCTCCTTGGCCCGCACGTTCTGATTCTGGTCGACGAACCGCCGGGCGATCACGCCGTCGTAGGGGGCGCGGAGCGTGCTGTCCTCGAGCTGAATGTTCGCTTCCACGACGCGGCCTTCAAACGTGCGAACCTGCGCCTCCTGAGCCTCGATGTCTTCCGCGCGCGCGATGGTGCCTTTATCGAGCATCTGGAGAGCAGCCTTGTGATCTTCCCGGACAATGCGGTAGTTGGTTTCAGCACGCTCGAAATCCGCGCGCGAAACAGCGTTCGACCGGATTAGCCGCGCGTAGCGATCGTATTCCGTGCGGGCGTTCGCGAGCTTCGCCGCGGCCGCGCGCACCTGCGCTTCGCGGCGCAGCCGCTCCTCGGGCCGTTCCCCCGATTGCAGAGACCTGAGGACCGCACGGCCCTGGTCGAGTTGGCCTTGAAGTGATTTCAGCTGGGCCTGGAATTCGTCCTGCCGAAGCTGCGCGATCAGCTCGCCCTTCGCGACCTTCTGGCCCTCCTTGACCGGCAGCTTGATCAGCAGGCCGGGAACCCGGAATGCAAGCTCGACCCGGTTCGACGCTTCAACCTTTCCGGGGAAGGATCGCTCCCGAGCTTGTTCCGCGGCCGCCACGACCATCGTTTTGACGGGGCGCACCGCCTCGGAATCGGTCGCAGCCGGCTCCGACGAGCACCCGGCAGCGAGGAGTAAGACTGTATATGCGATCAGCGAACGTCGATCGAGGCCGCTGCAACCGCAACTTCTAACGTTCATGAATGCGTCGCCTAACCAGCATCAGAAATCGACGGCATCGCGGATCAAGGGACACAGCCGCGGTCGAAGGTTCGTCGCACCGCGTAATTCATAACGTGTAGGCTATCCCATCGACCGGGCGCTTGCAACCGACCCGGCGGCGATAGTGATTGACAATTTCATGACCATCAATGGCGTAAATGCTTGCGAAGTAGACCAGGCCAGGTAAGCTGTTTTGGGCCAGGCATCAAGCCCGATCTAATTGGCGTGCCGATTGAAACCGCCTTACGCCGATTCCGCCCATTAGATATGAGTACCTTTATTCCTGTCGGAGCTAACGGCTGCCCTTTTTGAATTACGCGACTTTTGAGGGATTGCAGCGAACACGTTTGTAACTGTAGTGTTACCGAGCTGCCACAGGCTTGTATTGCGCTTCATCTAATATAGAATAAAATCCCCTCGCAGCGTGCGCAGCGTCTGACTTCAGCGCTTATACTGTGGCGTAACGCTATGGTGGGATCGGGATTCGGTCAGAACTACGTTCCACAGTTCCCCCCGGCCTTGCCGACCGACTCCCCGGGGTATGGAGTTCGACCAATTCGAGCCACGCATCATCGAAAGAGATAGGAACCAATGCTCCACGTCGACATTCCATCCCGCTCCGACATCGAACGGCTAATTGCGGTGCGCGCCGCGGCTTGTCTATCGATTTATCTCCGAACCACGCCACTCACCCAGCAGGCCCAGGGCGACCGCATCGAGTTGAGAAACCTGGCCCGCGCCGGGCTCGAGCAGTTGCGCGCGAAGAACTCGGACAGGCAGGCCGTCGCGGCCATCGAGGAAGCGATCGATGACGTCGTCGACGACGACGACTTCTGGCGATTCCAGGCAAACAGCCTGGCCGTGTTCGCGACACCTGAGGCGACGGTGACGTTCCGCTTGCCGAATGCGCTCACGCCCATGGTCAAGGCCGGGGATCGTTTTTTCATCAAGCCCCTGTTGCGCGCTATCACCGTGCCCCAATTCGCGTTTGTTCTAGCACTGGCCCAGGGCTCGGCGCGGCTCGTCGAGGTTTCCGGCGACATGCCGGCCTTTGAAGTCAAGGTCGCTGATATGCCTGAGGACGCGGCGAGTGCCGTGGCGCAAGGCGTCGATCCTTGATCGGTCGCCGAGCGGGCGCGTCCAAGGGTCAGAGGGTCAGAAAGTACGGCTGCGCCAGTATGCCCGCCAAGTCGACAAGGCGCTGCGCGACCTCCTCACCGGTCGCGAAACTCCGCTGATCTTGGCTGCAACGCCACCGCTCGACGCAATATTCCGATCTGTGAACACCTACCCGCATCTCGTCGATGAGGTCATTGCCGGCAACCCCGAAAAGGTCAGCGACGCCGATCTCGCTCAGGCCTCACGAGCAATCCTCGATCGCCTGCATCGGGCGGATCTCGAGGAACTCCATCGGCTGTTCGAGACCCGCGCGGCTCAAGGGCGAACCACGACGGATATCGCGCAAGCTGCACGTGCCGCGACTTTCGGGGCAGTCGCGGTGCTGCTGGTAGATATCGACGAAGTCATCCCTGGATGGGTCGACGAGGACGATGGCCGCGTCCTGTTTAGCGAAGAGCCCTCCGCGTCGACCCACGGCGTGGTCGACGAGATCGCCGGTCGTGCGCTGATGGCCGGTGCGCGGGTACTAGGCGTACGGCGCGCGGACATTCCCGGTGGCGGCAGTCTCGCCGTAATACTGCGTTATCCCTTCTGACGCTCATTCACCCTTAGAAACGCTCAAACGCCTGTCCGAGGTGGCGTTTGGAGCGATGGTCTCCGCCTCGATCACCCAGCCGCCGCCCATAGCCTTGTAGACATTGACGAGCTGGGTCAGGCTATCCGCCTGGTTCTGCGCATGGGCCAGCTCGGCGCTGAACAACTCGTTCTGTGCAACGAGTACCTCCAGGTAGCTCGTCACGCCCTCGTCGAACCGCTGTTGGGCGAGCCGCGCAAAATCCTGGAGTGCGGCAACACGTAGGCCGCGCGCTATGAGCTCCTCGCGGCTCTTCTGCGTGCCGATGAGCGCATCGTTCACTTCCCGAAACGCGCCTAGGATCGTTTGCCGGTACCGCTCAAGCGCCTGCCGTTGCACCGCCTCGGCCGCCTGCACCTGGCCCTCGATATTGCCAAACGTGAACACTGGCACCGTCGCCGCAGCGCTCAGTGCCCACACGCCCGCCGGCCCGGTGAACAAGCTCGAAAGCGCTACGCTGGCAGTTCCCACCAAACTGGTGAGGGAGATCGTCGGAAAATAAAGCGAGCGGGCGACACCGATCTGAGCGTTCGCCGCAATGAGATCCTGCTCAGTGGCACGGATGTCCGGCCGGCGATCGAGCAGGCTCGAGGGCAGGCCGCTCGGAATTCCAGGAGAAGCGAGCTGATCGATCGCCTTGCCGCGTAGAATCGGTGCCGGATTGCGGCCGAGCAGGATCGAGAGCAGATTCTCCTGCAGCGCGATCTGGCGCTCAAAAGCGGGGATCGCGGCAAGAGCCTCTTGATATTGCGACTCGACCTGGGCGACCTCGACTTGACCGACGATCCCCTCCTTGAAGCGCAGGTCGAAGATCCGCTTGGTCTCGCCGTAGTTGCGGGCGGTCGCATGCGAGATCTCGAGCTGGCGGTCGAGCGCCCGCAGCGCGATGTAGCTCGAGGCCACGCCGGTCACGACCGAGAGGATGACCGCGAGCCGTACGTCCTCGGCGGAGAATACCTGCGCCTGAGCCGACTCGGTGGCGCGTCGGATGCGGCCGAAGACATCGATCTCCCAGTTGGTGTTGAGCTCGAGCTCATAGAAGTTGAAGGGGTTGCTCACGTTCGAAGGGAACGGCCCCGGCCCCGCTTCGGTCTCACGCAGGCCCCCGGTGGCGGCCGCGGCACCGATCTGTGGGAAGAACGTAGAGCGCGCCGTCCTGAGCTGGCCGAGGAACTGCTCGATGCGCGCGGCGGCGATGCGCACATCGTAGTTCTCGCGCAGCGCCGTCTCGATGAGTCGGTCCAGGACCGGATCGCCGAACTGCGCCCACCAGCGGGTATCGGCCATGCCTGCCGCTTGCTGGTAGTCAACGCGCCAGGCTTGCGGAGTATCGACCTCCGGACGCACGTAATCGGGGCCAACGGCAGCGCAGCCCAACAGCAAGGTTGCGAAGGGAACAGCCTAGCGAGAATCGCCACATCTTTAGTCATCTTCCCGCTTGGCATGCGGCGCGGCCGGTACGGGCGTACCTGCGACCGCGCGCTCTGCGCCCGGCGGGCGAAGAGACCGGTCAAGCCTTCGGAGCAGCACGAAGAAGAGGGGCACGAAGATCGCGATACTGTCGAGGGGTATGCCGCCGATGATGCCGGTGCCGATGGCGTGCAGCTTGGTCAGGATTGACCCACCCGCGCCCCACGGGCACTTTAATGATGTCGTGGGTCTGGGAGGGCACCGGGCCGTGTTTCATCGCTAGGTAGCTGTCATCGCAATGAGCCGCCCGTAACGTTCAAGATGCTTCTTGTCGGCAAAGTAAAAGACCTTCGAGACGCTAAGAAACGTAGGGTTGGCAACTTTTGTGAGACGAGCAAAATCGCCTCGATAGCTTCCCTACGTCAAATGACCTGGCGCTGATGACCATGGGCGATCCTCGAAAACGCATGAATCAGTATAGCCATTCAATACAGCGGCGATCAACGAGGTCCGACAGACGCTGTTTCTGGGATAGGAATTATCGAGCGCGCACCGCTTCCTCAAGCCCACTGTCGGCGATCTGTCCCGCACGCGCGCAAGACGCCAAAACGCTCCGAAACCTAGCGCCCTCGGACCGACAAATATCCCGGAAAGTCCCCAATCCTGGACCCCAGACACGCGTGTTTGACACCCCGCAGGTTAATACAGTACCCTCACTCGCGCGCCCTACCCCACCTCCAAATCAATATGGGAACCCGCGATCACAGTTTGGGACCGAACAGACCGGTAGTTGACGCCGCTGGCGTCGGAGCCAGCATTGTGAGCATGAGAACGACGAGAACTCCGTATCTAGTTGTGATTGGTGTTGCAGCCGTGCTGACGGCATGCGACAGGGGAAGCGATCCCGCAGCGCGCGAGGGCACAGCCGCTAGCCCGAGTGACTCGTCCATCCCGGCACTCGCCAGTGCCGCGCCTTCGACATCGCGCACAGCCGCGGACGTGACTCCAAAGACAGAGCCGCCGCGGGAGGCAGAGATCCTGTCCGATGCGTTCGCGAATGCCGCCAAGGCAATTCGGCCCAGTGTCGTGCAGCTCGACGTCGAGATGAAGCGGGCGCAGGGCGAGATGGCGCAGGGGCCGCAGCCGCGGGGACCTGCACCCCCGCCAGGGATGGAGGACTTTTTCGAGAGGTTCTTCGATTTCGGGTCTGGCGACGGAATGCTGCCCCCTCCCGGGCTCGAGCGCGGGACTGGCTCGGGGGTGGTGTTCGATGCCGCTGGGCACGTCGTTACGAATAGCCACGTCGTGCATGGCGCGAGCCGGGTGACGATCGCGTTCAGCGACGGCCAGAAATACGCGGGCAAGGTGGTAGGTGCCGATCCCTACACAGACGTCGCGGTCGTGCGATTCGAGAAGAAACCCGAAGCGCTCACCGTCGCGCGGCTCGGGAACTCGGACGAGCTTCGGGTAGGCCAGTGGGTGATCGCGGTGGGGAGTCCCCTGGGACTGACACAGACGGTTACTGCTGGGATCGTCAGCGGGCTCGGACGCACAGGAGGGCGCATTCAGCTCTCCGGTGAACGCGTCCGCCGCTACATCCAGACCGACGCGCTCATCAACCCGGGCAATTCCGGCGGCCCCCTGGTCAACCTCCGGGGAGAGGTCGTCGGGATCAACAGCGTGATCAATGTGGGCCCAGGCGGCAGCTACGGCTTCGCCATTCCGGTCAATCAGGTGTCCGAGGTGGTCCAGACGATTGTGAAAGAGGGGCGCGTCCGCTATCCCTACATGGGGGTGATGATCGGCAGCCTCGAAGAGATCCCACCAGAGCAGCGCGGCGAGATCGGGCGAAACCTGCCGGACAAAGGAGTCGTCGTCACCGAGGTCACGCCGGGGGGGCCAGCCGCCCAGGCCGGTCTCAAACCAGGGGACGTCATCAGCAAAATCGGCGGTACGGCCGCCACCAGTGCCTCGGACGTCATCGACTTCGTGTCCGGCCAACCTATCGGGTCGAAAGTGACCGTTGAATATCGGCGCGACGGCAAGACCAGCACGATCGAAATGAAACTAGCCGAGCTGCCTGCTCCCGACAGCCGCGGCGGCCCGGAGGGGGCCACCATCGGGATCTCGCTACAAACGCTCACTGAGCCGCTGGCACGCTCTTTGGGCGTTGATCCAAACCTCAGGGGCGCCGTGATCGCGGACGTCCGACCCGATAGCCCAGCCGCTCGCGCGGGACTGCAACCGGGTGACATCATCCGCGATGTCAACGGCAAGCCGGTCGCCTCCGCTGAGGAGGCCGTCGCCGCCATCAAATCCGGAGCCAAGAAGCATCTCCTGCGCGTCACAAACGCGGCCGGCACCAGGTTCGTGACAGTGACTCCGGAGTAAGCGACCGAAGCCTTCATCTCGCGCCCGTGGTCCTCCGCGCCGATCGAGAGCGTCAACGTCTCCTCGTACACGATCTCAACCGCCCCCGGAGTCGGATGGGACTCTGATGCGAAGCTCGACCACTCTGGTGTTCGTCGAGCTGCCAGCAACACCCGTTCAACCAGGCGAAGTGCGCGTGCGAGCTTCGGTGACAGTTCGCTGCATTTGCGGACCTCCTCTCCTGGCGATCTCGCGTGGCTTCGGTGGAGCTAGCGCCTGGTGGCGATACCGAGTATAGGACAGCCTCAACTTCATGCTCGCGTCCGCGCCCACGCACCCGAGCGAGAAGGCTGATGCAGCGTTTCGCCAAGATCTGTTATTGCATGAAGACTGGAACACGACCCCTTTCGAGATCATGTGCTGTCGCTCAAGTGGAAAGGATGGTATCGCAAGCGCGTGGGCAGATGCCGCATCTATCTTTCTCCCGCAGCGCGGCTAGCGGTTCGCCAGGATCGGACAGAGCTTCGCTTCGATGAGCGAGTCGTCCGCCGTGACGAGGGTAAGGTCGTATACCAGCGCGGTGGCTACCAGGAAGCGGTCGCTCGGATCGGGGTGTGCGAGCATTACCTCGCGGCTGCGAATCGCCACCTCAAAGGTCAAAACGGCTTCCTGCGCCGGAGTACTAGCGAGCGCTTCCGCGACCCATCTGCGAGGCTCGTCATCCAGCTTCACCCGGCCGCGCTCGGCGAGGACAAAAAGCTCCCAGACGCCGATCGGGCCAGTTCGTGGAGGTATCTATTCCGGACCGCTCGGAGTAAGATTTCGGTACACCTCGAGGTCGAGGGAATCTGACGATCAAAACGGCAGAAGGCAAGATAAAACGATAAAACGCGCAGCGTGATCAGGTGAACAGGGAGCCGCTCTGAATTGCAACGAACAATGGGCTTGACTCCCCAGTTTTGCTAGAGCAGTGTACCATCCTTGTGCCGGCATTCTCCGGCTAACGCTAACTTCGTAGGAGACCCTTCATGATAACTTCAATTTCCCGCTCGTGCCGGAATCGGGCCATGGGGGCGATCCCGCTGTTGATCTTCGTGGCCGCTTCGGCCATGCCCAGTCTGGCTGCCGGCAAGGAGCCGGTCGGCACCATCGAGATGAAGGAGTTGAGTATCGCCTGGATCGGTAGCGGAAATTTCGGCGACGGCAAGCTCCACTTCAACGGCGAGACCTATCCCTTCAAGATCTCCGGCCTCGGTATCGGGGGCTTCGGCATTTCGACGATCGACGCGCATGGCGACGTCTATGATCTCAAGACCCTGGCGGATTTCCCGGGCGCCTATGGCGAGGCCCGCGCCGGTGCTGTCGTCGGCACGGTCAGCGCCGGTCACCTGTGGTTACAGAATGAAAAGGGTGTCGTACTTCACTTGAAGGCGGAGCGCGAGGGGCTGGCCCTCTCTCTCGGCGCCGATGGCATCGTCATTCAGATGGACGAATGATGTCAGCGGCCAGGGAGTCGGCACTTCGATGGCTTGCTATGCGCGTGCGTCTGATATGGGCGCTGATCTTGGTTGCCGGCTGCGCGGTGTATGGTCGCTATGAGCTCGATGAGCGTTACGGCCCGGCGGATCCGGCGCGCTACGATCGCGTGCCCGCTGGCGACCCGTCCGTAGACTTCTGGCGCGACGTCAAGCCGGTGCTCGATAGCCGCTGCGTGGTTTGCCACGGCTGCTACGACGCGCCCTGTCAGCTCAAGCTCGGCGCGTGGGAGGGCATCGCGCGCGGCGGCAGCACCGCGACCGTCTACGACGGCGGCCGTCTGCTCGAGGCCCCGCCGACGCGGCTCTTCATCGACGCGCAGTTGCCGTCCGAGTGGCGGAAGAAGGGCTTCTTCGCCGTCCTGAACGAGCGCGACGCCGACGCCAGAGACCAACCTCGCGTTGAGCGTGCTCTACCGCAGTCTCGAGCTCAAGCGCGCTCATCCGCTTGCCCAGGACGCGGTGCTGCCGAAGCCGTTCGATTTCTCGCTCGACCGGTCGAATTCGTGCCCGCGCATCGAGCAGTTCGAAGCGTACGAGCGCGAGTTCCCGCTGGCCGGGATGCCCTACGGCCTGCCGGGGCTCGACCAGCGCGAGCTCGACACCGTCACGCGCTGGCTCGCGGCCGGCGCGCCCTACGAGGGGCCCGCAGCACTGCCCGCGAACGTGACGCGCGACGTGCAGGCGTGGGAAGCGTTCCTCAACGGCGATTCGCTGAAGGAGCGGCTGATGAGCCGCTACCTCTACGAGCACCTGTTCCTCGGGTTTCTGTACTTCGAAGCGGACAAGGAGCGCCGCTCCTTCCGCATCGTGCGGTCGGCCACCCCGCCGGGCGAACCGGTCGCGCTGATCGCGACGCGCCGGCCGTACGACGACCCGGGCGTGCCGCGCGTGTATTACCGGCTCGTGCCCGAGCGCGAGACCATCGTCGCGAAGACGCACATGCCCTACGCGCTCTCGCCCGGCCGCATGGCGAAGTTCCGGACCTGGTTCCTCGTGGCCCCCTATGAGGTGAGCGCGCTGCCGTCCTACGCGGTCGAGGTCTCGACCAATCCCTTCGTCGCGTTCAACGCCATCCCGGCCGACTCGCGCTACCGCTTCATGCTCGACGAGGCGCAGTACTTCATCATGAACTTCATCAAGGGCCCGGTCTGCCGCGGCCAGCTCGCCGTCGACGTGATCGAGGACCGCTTCTGGGTCTTCTTCGTGGACCCGGAGTCGGGCGCAAGCGAAGCGAGCGCCGAGCTGATCGCGCGGCAGTCGAGCGATCTGCGCCTGCCCGCCGAATGGGGCAGCGACGCGCCGCTGCTCCGGCCGTGGCTCGAGTACGCCGACCTCGAGACGAAATACCTGAAGGCGAAGACCAGGATCCTCGACCAGACGTTCGCCGGGCCTGCCAAGGTCGACCTCTCGCTCGTGTGGGACGGCGACGGCCGCAACCCGAACGCCGCGCTGACCGTGTTCCGCCACTTCGGCAACGCATCGGTGGTGAAAGGCCTGGTGGGCGAGCCGCCGAAAACCGCGTGGGTGATCAGCTACCCGCTTTTCGAGCGCATCTACTACCTGCTCGCCGCCGGCTACGACGTGTACGGCAACGCCGGGCACCAGCTCAACAGCCGCCTCTACATGGACTTCCTGCGCATGGAAGGCGAGTTCAACTTCCTCGTGTTCCTGCCGCAGGCGGCGCGCGAGCCGACGCGCGACTATTGGTACCGCGGCGCGTCGAGCGACGTGAAAGACTACGTGTACGGCCGCAAGGCGTACTTCGACCGCGAGACCGGCATCGTCTACCGCACCGCCGACCCGCAGCGCGAGCTCTACGGCATGCTGCGCGCGCGCCTCGCGCCGGTGCTCGCGCCGCGCTTCGACCTCTCGACGGTGGCGGACGAGGCGCTGCGGCGCGATCTGCAGGCGCTTGCCGCGGTGCGCGGCGCGAGCACCGCGTGGCTGCCCGAGGCGGTGTTCGTGCGCGTGGACGATCCACCGCGTCCGCCGCAGTGGTACACCCTGCTCCGCAACACCGCCCACAGCAACGTCTCGCACATCTTCTTCGAGAAGTCGGAGCTCCTCCCCGCCGAGAACACGCTCACGGTCGTACCGGGATTCATCGGCGCCTATCCGAACGCGATCTACCGCGTCCGGCGCGCCGATCTGCCCGCGCTCGCGGCCGCGATCCGCGGGCTCGCCTCGGAGGACGACTACCGCAAGCTCGCCGACCGCTTCGCTATCCGTCGCACCGACACACGTTTTTGGTCTTACAGTGACGCCGTGCATGCCGCGTATCGACGTTGGGCGCCCCTCGAAGCGGCGCTATTCGACTATAACCGATTCGAAAATCGTTGATCATAACGCATCGGAGATATGGTAACCCCGCCCGTGGAAACTGTTGCCTGCCCCGATTGCGATTTGCTCCAGCGCATACCGCCGCTCCCGCCGGGCGGGAAGGCGCGCTGCTCGCGGTGCGGCTACTCTCTCGCCACCCGGCCGTCCGATCCGCTCGAACTGCCCCTCGCTCTCACGGTCACCGCCGCGATCGTGTTCATCGTCGCCAATACGGCACCGCTGATGGGGCTCTCGGCCGTCGGGCGCAGCGCGAGCACGACGATCATCGGCGGCGCGTACGAGATGTGGGTGCAGGGCCAAGCGCTCACGGGCGTGGTCGTCGCGTTCTGCGCGGTGATCGCCCCCGCAAGCTACATCCTATTCATGCTGACGGTCCTGCTTGCGGTGAGGCGGCCGCCGGCGCCGCGCTGGGTCGGCGAGATGCTGCGCTGGGCGCGACACCTGCAGCTCTGGTCGATGCTCGAGGTGATGACGCTCGGCATCCTCGTCGCGCTCTTCAAGATCGCGGAGCTAGCGACGGTGGACGCCGGCGTCGGCCTGTATGCGGTCGGCGCGCTCCTGGTGCTTTTCCCAGCGATCATGATCCACTTCGATCCGCGCGAGATCTGGCAACGGGTCGAGTGGGCCGACGGCGAAGTGCCGCCGCCGATGCCTCGCGAGGTCCCCGCCACGGAGCCGGCGCGTTGACGGCCGCAACTCTTACCGCCGCGCAGGAAGGACTCGTTTCCTGCGAGACGTGCAGCCTGCTGTCGCGGCCCGCCAGTGCGGCCGAGCCGGGCTTCTGCCGCCGCTGCGGCGCGCGGCTCGAATTCCGCCGCCACGACTCAATCCAGTACACGTGGGCGCTCGTCATCGCCGCGGCGATCTGCTACATCCCCGCGAACACCCTGCCGGTGCTGACCACCAACACGCTCGGGTCCTCCGAATCCGACACCATCATGGGCGGGGTGGTGTTCCTCTACACCTCGGGATCGTGGCCGCTTGCGCTCATCGTGCTGATCGCGAGCGTGATGATCCCGCTCGGCAAGCTGGTCGCGCTCGCCTATCTCCTGATCACCGTGCAGCGCGGCTCGGCCGAGAGCACCCGCGAGCGGACGCGGCTGTATCGCATGGTGGAATTCATCGGCCGGTGGTCGATGCTCGACGTGTTCGTCGACACCTTCACCGTTGCCCTCGTGCAGCTGCAGCCACTGATGTCGGTGGAGCCCGGTCCGGGGGTGCTGTTTTTCGCGGCAGTGGTGGTGCTGACGATGCTCGCGGCCGAGTCCTTCGACCCGCGCCTGATCTGGGATCCCGGTAACCGGAAGCAACCTCGACATGGCTGACAACACCGATCATGGACAACCTGCCGCAGGCCGCGGTCGTACCGCCGAAACGCACGCGGATCTCGATCGTCTGGATCATCCCGATCCTCGCCGCGGTGGTGGCCATCGGCATCGCGATCCAGCGCGTCATGACCGAAGGCCCGACCATCACCATCGTGTTCGCGGCCGCCGAAGGCATCGAGGCCGGCAAGACCTTCATCAAGTACAAGGACGTGAACATCGGCCAGGTGACGGCGGTGCAGCTTGCCGAGAACTACTCCAAGGTGGAAGTGACCGCGAAGATCGACAAGAGCGCGGCGGGTCTGATGGTGGAGGACGCGAAGTTCTGGGTCGTCGAGCCGCGCATCACCCTGGGCGGAGTCTCGGGGCTCGGCACCTTGCTCGCGGGCAACTACATCGGGTTCGAAGCCGGCAAGTCGGCCGAGGCGCGGCGCAGGTTCACCGGACTCGACGTGCAACCCACCATTACCGACCAACCGGGCCGGAAGTTCGTACTGAAGGCCCACGACCTCGGGTCGTTGGGGATCGGCTCGCCGATCTACTACCGCCGTCTGCAGGTCGGCCAGGTCGCCGCGCACAGTCTCGCAGCCGACGGCAAGTCGGTCGAGATCACGGTGTTCGTCAACGCGCCCTACGACAAGTACGTCAATCCGGAGACGCGCTTCTGGAATGCGAGTGGAATCGACGTCTCGGTCGGCGCCGACGGACTGGACGTTCGCACGGAGTCGTTGCTGGCGCTGCTCGCGGGCGGTCTCGCGTTCGATACGCCCTCCTTCGTGGCACCGCACGAGCCGGCCGCCGAGAACACCGCGTTCCAGCTCTACCCCGACCGCGCCACGGCGATGAAGCAGCCGGAGGCCATCTCCAGGCGCTTTGTGCTCTATTTCACCGAGTCGGTGCGGGGGCTGGCAGGTGGGGGCGCCGGTGACCTTGTTCGGCTTGCCGGTGGGCGAGGTCACCGAAGTCGGTCTGACCTTCGACCCCGCCACGCTGGTTTTTGGCCCGCGTGCGAACATCACGTTCTTCTTAGAGCGTGTCATTGAGCAGTTGCCCTCAGAGGAAAAAGCTGCCGCCGAGACCATGGCGCAGCAGAGTGCAGAGGCCCGCTTGCAGCTCGTGCGTCGCGCCGTGGAGGAGGAGGGCTTGCGCGCGCAATTGCGGAGCGGCAACCTCCTCACCGGGGAGCTCTACGTCGCGTTCGAGTATTTCCCGAAGGCGCCCAAGCCGAAGATCGACTGGAGCCGGGATCCGCTGGAGCTACCGGTGGTGCCGGGCGGAGTCGCGGACATCGAGTCGAAGCTCGACAGCATCCTCACGAAGATCGATAACATGCCGATCGACGCGATCGGCACCGACCTCAGGAAGGCGTTCGCGACGCTCGAGCAGACGCTGAAGGACGCGGCCCAGCTCGTGAAGCGGGTCGACGCCGATACCGTCCCCGAGCTGAGGACGACCCTCGTAGAACTGCGCCGCATGATGGCCACCGCCGACCGCGTTCTCAAGGACACGGACGCGACCCTCCTCGGCAAGGACGCGCCGGCCCAGCAGGAGCTTCGCGACGCCCTGCAGGAGGTGACCCGCGCCGCGCGTTCGGTCCGCGTGCTGACCGACGAGCTGGAACGCCACCCCGAAGCACTGATCCGCGGTAAGACCGAGGAGTAGAAATGATGCATCGCCTTGCTACCATCGCCACCCTGTGCACCCTCGCCGCCCTCGCGGCCGGGTGCGCGTCCCCGCCCTCGCGCTTCTACACCTTGAGCGGCACCGTGACGCCCGCCGCGACGTCATCCAACCTGTCCGTCGCCGTCGGACCGGTGTCGATACCCGCCGAGGTCGACCGCCCCGAGATCGTGGTGAGCACGGGCCCGAACCAGGTAGAGTTGGACGAGTTCAATCGCTGGGCGTCACCGCTGCAGAACAATATGGCGCGCGTGATCGCCGAGAATCTGGTCGCGATGCTCGGCACGCCGCGCGTGACCTTGTTTCCGCAGACGTCGGGCGCGGACGCCGATTATCGGGTCGCGATCGAGGTGCAAAGCTTCCGATCGGCGCCGGGCGAGGCGGCCGTGCTGGACGCGGTCTGGACCGTGCGCCGGGCGAAGGACGGCAGAACAGAGACGCGGCGCACCAGCGTGCGCGAGGCGGTCCGGGAGGACAGTTACGATGCGCTCGCCGCCGCTCACAGCCGCGCGCTCGCACGCCTGAGCCGGGACATCGCCGACGCCGTGCGTGCGCTCGATCGTTCCGGGCAGTAGGCGCTCGAGGTGCGATTTGCGGACGTCTCGATCGGGCCCTCGGACTCCTCAGCGAATGAGGGGCGTGCGGCGTCGGGCACGCGAGTGAGCAGCGACGTACGCCGGCGTCGAGGCGGACGGCTCGCCCTCGCGCTGGGGCTCCTGGCGCTCGCTGCCGCCCTGTGGGTCGCCGTCACGAGCACCCCTCCGCCTGCCAGGCACGTCACCCTCACTTCCGGAGTCGAGGGCACCAGCCGCGCCGTGGTCGCGCATGCCCTCGCGCGCGAGGTCTCGGCGCTCGGCACCGAGGTCGAGATCGTCGAGCGGTCGGGCGCGCAGGCGGAGATCTCGAGTGTCAACTCGGGGAGCATCGACTTCGCACTCGTCTCCGGCGCGTACCGGATCGAGCGCTACCCGCACGTCCGCCAGGTGGCACCGCTCTATGTCGAGGCCCTCCATCTGCTGGTGAAGGAGGAGCACGCCGGATCGGTCGGTGCGAGCCTCGCCGGCCTTCGCGGACGCGTGGTCGACATCGGTCCGCACGATGCGGCAACCGAGGGCCTAGCCGTCGCCGTCCTTGCCTTCTCGGGGGTGCCCTTCGCAAACGGCACGGCGACCGGAGGCGCCGCCGTCCGCTCGCTCGAGCTCGCCGATCTCGAGGCGCTCGTCGAGCGCGGCAATCGCAAGGCCCTGCCGGACGCCGTCTTCGACCTCGCCACCGTGCCGTCGAAGGTCGCGCAGAAGCTGGTACGCTCGGGGAAATATCGCCTCGTGCCGCTCCCCTTCGCCGATGCATTTCGCTTGGCGGCGCTGGTCAGCGAGGATCCGAAGAGGGGTCTGGCGAGGGAGATCGAGCGTCCCTTCGTGGTGGACACCGTGATTCCCGGGTTCACGTACGGGACCGATCCAGCCTCGCCGCCGGCGCCACTGCACACGTTGGGGACACGGCTGCTCCTGGTCTGCCACGAGCGCGTATCCCCCGAGACCGTCGCGCGCTTCCTCGACGCCGCCTTCACCTCCCGCTTCGCGCACGTGGTCGATCCCCCCCTGAACCGCTCCGTGCTCGCACTGCCGCCGCGGCTCGAGCTGCATCCCGGAACGATCGGCTTCGTCAAGCGGGACAAATCCATCATCACGGCGGACAGCGTCAACGACCTCGCCAACACGCTGAGCGTTCTCGGTGCGCTCGTCGGCGGCTCGATCTTCCTCTGGAGAGCGTGGCAGCAACGCAGGCAAGCCCGGACGGACGATCTGTTCGGGGCGTACATGCTGCGCGTGGCCGAGGTCGAGCGGAAGGCCGTGGAGCTCGAGACTCTCCGCGAGCATGGCGCTCGGGCCGGTCATCTCGCTACAGCGCGATCTGCTCCAGGTCCAGAGCGAAGCCCTCGAGCGCTTCGCGGCCGGCGAGCTGGGCAACCAGGCAACGCTCTCGGACCTCCTGGCGCCGGTGAACGCGGCGCGCAACCACGTCGGAGATCTCCTACTGCACCTCCGAGAGAACCTCGAGGAGATGGCGCAGGCGGAGGGCCGGAGCGCGGGAGCGGTCTGGGCCGAGGCCGTCGCGAAGGCCCGGAAGGCTGAGCCGAGCTCGTGAGCCCATCGAGCGAAATGGAGGAGAATGTGGCCCCTATCGCAATCGCTTCGATCGTGTTTGCGTGTGTCTTCGGCGGTGCGCTGCTCGGCATGTTCCTTCGTACCGCCCTGCCTGAGCATCACCTGAGGGAGGACTCGAAGGATGTCGTGAAGGTGGTAACCGGCCTGATTGCGACGCTGTCCGCTCTGGTCCTCGGCCTGCTGATCGCCTCGGCGAAGGGCTCGTTCGACACGATTAACGAGGGGTTCAGGCAGAGCGCCGCCAAGGTGATCCTGCTCGACCGCGTCCTGGCTCAGTACGGACCGGAGACGAAGGACTTCCGCGATCTCATCCGCAGGGGCTTCGCCGCCCGGATCGCGGTGCTCTTTCCCGAGGACGAGTCTCAACGTGGGACCTTGGACTCCCCTCAGGGAACAGCGACAGTGGAGGGGATCGAAAACAGACTCCGGGCGCTCTCACCACAGAACGATGCCCAGCGCTTGCTCCAGTCGCGCGCCCTGCAGATCAGCGGCGAGGTGGCGCAGGCACGCTGGCTGGGGGTCGAGCAGGCGGAGAACACGATCCCAAGGGCATTCCTGGTGGTGCTCGTGTTCTGGCTTGCCACCATGTTCGCCAGCTTCGGCCTGTTCGCCCCCCGCAACGCAGTCGCTCTTGCGGTGCTGTTCGTCGGCGCGCTATCAATCGCGGGCGCGATCTTTCTGATCGAGGAGTTGAATGAACCGCTCGGCGGGATGATCGCAATCTCCAGTGCTCCGATGCACAAAGCGCTCACGCTTCTCGGGCAATAGAGGGGTGATCCTGAGAGGCGGCTTTATCCGCCGCGTTTTGCTCTCGGTCGGTGGCGACGCCGCCTTGCAAGTAGCTGTAACCTGCAATCAAGAAATTGATGCCTACCGGCGTGTTAGCATAGCTCCTGGGTTCGAGGTCCTGTGCATCTGCGCCGCAGGCCGCCACGGCGAGCGTCGCGGCGGCGAACCGAACGATCCAGACGCCGTCGAGTCGGGAAATCGTCCACATCCGGCTGGTTACGTTGTCAGGGAAGACCGGCCCTGATCCGCCGGGAGAAGTCCGGCGCCTGGTCCGCGGCCCGGGCCGCTGCATTGATGTGCGCGCGCCGCTTGAGTTCCTCGAAGGGCAGGCTCTGGTCGAGACGTCCCCGCTCGTAAGCGTACTCCGGGGCATACCCGCTCAAGAGCACCTTCCATGAGTAAGGGATGTGGCCGGGGTTCACGGCCGCATGGGTCAGGATCATGGTGGTGCAGTTGGTCGTGAGCGTGTTGTAGAAGCGGGGGTGCTCCCGCAGCTCGTTGATGTCGCGCAGGTAGTCGAGGAAGATGCGGCGGCCGTTCTCGATCGGGCCCATCACACGGAACAGGTAGACCTCTTCCGGAGGCGAAGTCCGGTAGTTGGTCCGCACCCGGATGACGTCGCGCTCGTCGGCGACGATGTACACCAGCTCGTATTGCCGGAAGAAGCCAGGGAGCGTCGCATAGGGCCTCGTTCGGTCCTTGCGCGCCTCGATGGAGATGGCCAGGTGATCATCACCGAATCCGAAGGTGACGAACAAATGGGCGATGGCCGGGCCCATCCAGTAGGCGGCGACGAGATCGACCCGGTCCAGGCGCCGGAGGTCGAACGTGCGGTCATAGTAGGCGGGCGTGAAGTCGGTCTCCGTGCGGTAGTCGAAGTTCCGGATATTGTGGACGGTCACGCGATCGCCGTCGAAGGTGGCATAGGGCAGCACGGCCGCCTCCGGCTGCCAGTCGCGGTCGTTTGACGGCGTCGCGCTCCCCCAGACGACCAGCACCAGCGCGAAGGCCGCGGCAAAGCCGATGACCGCGGGCCGGCGTGCGCGCCGAACGAACCAGGCCCCTAAGGCTAGCAGCCCGATCGCAGCAAAAGTCCAGGCCTCTACCGTGCGAACCTCACCCGATCCCGGCCCCAGGTAAAAAAGGACGAGGGCGCCCCAGGCGGTGGCACCGGCGATAGCGAGGCCGGCCATAACCAGAGCGATGATGGTGCCGATCCGGCGCCTCATGGGAGCGGGTCTTCCGGCGCCGCCGCATGCTCGAGGAGGATGCGCCGGATCTCCTCGATGACCTCGGGCTGCCCCTGGCACGAGTGATCCGACCGGACCACCAGCTCGGAGACCGCCTCGTCGATGTGGGCGCTGCGGTAGGCCACGACGCCATCGTCTCCCTCCTCCTCCGGGCCATCACCCTTCACCGCGATAATCGAGTGCGCCGGAATCCGGGACGGAACCGGGATGGATTCTAGGATTTGGAGGCCAGGGTTCTGCGGGTTCATGTTATCGACCGCGGTTGGCGGCCGACGGAGGGCCGCGACCAGCTTCTCGTCCCCGCTCGTCGTGGCGGCCTGGGCGAGCTCGCCGAACACCGCCACCGGCAAGGTCACGAGCCACGTAGCAATCGCCCCTAGCCGGCCGGTGGCGAGAAGGGCCCCGTGGTGGGGCGTCGCCACGAACACCACCCGCTCGACGAAGGGCAGGGAGGTGAAGAACGCAGACTGCCGCAGGAGATCGCGGGTCTCGGAACTGAGCTTGACCGCATCGAACGGCTTGCTGCTGATGCGGTCCCAGAATCGCGTCCCGCTATCGATTGCGGTAAGCTTGGTCAAGAGCCCCCCCTGGCTATGGCCGATCACGACCATGCGGCGCAGCGCCGAATCCTTACCCTCGGGATCGAACTCCTGCACCGCAGCCGTCAGCGCGGCCCGCAGCCGTCCGGCCGAGTAGCCGATCGGGTTACCGGTGTCGTACAGAAAAACCCAGATCTGAAACCGCTCGCGGATCCGGGGATCGCCCTCGAGCTCGTTGATCAGCTCGGCCCAGCGCAAGGGGCTCGATGCCGTCCCGTGCACCAGCACCACGGGGATCTTCCCGGGCCGGTACGGGTGGAGCGTGAAGAGGCCGTCCTGGGCCCGGTCGCGCGGGATCAACCCTCGGAAGATTCCGCCGCGGAGGAACCCGGCGATCTCCATGTCGTAGATTGGGTTTCCTTCCAGTTGATAGGCGAGCGCTGCCGTCGGATCGGACTCGAGGGGCTGCTCCCGCCCATCCACCGTCACGGTCGAGGCCTGGTCCGCGGCATATAACTCGAGACGCCCACGGATCTGCCCGCTGGCCAAGCTTGCCCGCGCGTGATCGAAACGCAGCAGCGCGGTGACCGGGACCTTCGTGCGGGGTCCGAGGCGTTCCGACCCGACGACCTTTGCCGCCGCCTGTCCCGTCGCCAGGCTCGCTGCCAGAGGGGCGCCGAGGCCGGGGCTGCGGTAGCGGTTCCTGAGGCCTCGGACCTCGAGGGTCGTCGTCGAGACGAAGCGATCTAGCCGGTAGCCGCCCCACGTCAGGGCGGACTCGTCCAGGGTGACTCGGAGCGTCCCGAATGGGAGCTTATGCGCGCCCGACTCCAGCCGTACCTCCCCCTCGTCGCGCCCCGCGCTCAGCCCCTGGGCGACGGCCTGGTTGTAAAGATCGTACGCCAGCCGCAATCGGGGATCCGAGGGCTGGATCCGTATGCCGGCAGCGTCTCCCGGGAACAGGAGCGCCCAGCCATACACGGCCGACGCCAGGAAATGCGCGCGGTCGCCCGTGCGCTCGGCGTGGAGAAAGGACAGCTCCGCCAGCGCGAATAGGCGATCCTCGTCACCTGCCGGACTCAGCCCGCCATGCAGCTCGGCGAGGACCTTCTCCGGCTCCTCGTCGAACCGATCCAGGAGCCCGAGTCGCCTGAGCACCATTTTCGAGGGCTCCGACGGTTGGCCCACCGAGAGCGCGCTCTCGGTGTGAATGCGATAGGCGGTCTGGATGTCCACGGGCTGCACGCCGACCGGTGTCGCGCATCCCGAGACAACCAGCGTGAGGCCGGTGAGCCCCAGAATCCACAGAGTAATTGGCGCGAGATGCGCCGTCGATCTGCCGAACCAGTCGCGGCTGAAATCGACTAAGGTCGGTATGAAGTGCAACTCGTTATTGGCGGGCCGAGCGCGAGAAAATCTTCAGTGGCAGCCATATTTTCTAGAAATTTTGCCGCACCGACGGTTTAATATCCCGAAGGCGGAGCCACTACCATATAGCTGACGCCACCCCCTCCATAAGCCTGGGTGTACCAGGTCGAACCGCACTGGTAG
This sequence comes from uncultured Gammaproteobacteria bacterium, assembly GCA_963764725.1. Lineage (GTDB taxonomy): Bacteria > Pseudomonadota > Gammaproteobacteria > JACCXJ01 > JACCXJ01 > USCg-Taylor. The sequence goes on from CAVXTM010000016.1 coordinate 150,989, forward strand.
TACGTCACGCCGCTGACAACGATCACGCTAGGCGTGCAGGGAAGGCTCGTGTAGCCCGCCGGTGGCGGCGTTGTGTATACCACCGTCGAGGGGGTAGTGGCCGAGGTTCCCGCCGCGTAGCCTGCCATGGCACCTACTGCCGCTGAGCCGATCGCCACGGCCGCGACTTCGCCACCGTCCCAGTCATCGTCGTCATGGTAGTAGCCCCCTCCGTGGTAAGCGCCGCCGTAATAGTGGTCGTCCGCGTAATTTTGCCGGTTGGACTGTCGTTCGGTGTAGCCTTGCTGACGGGCGTCGGTCCTTTCGCTATAGCCCTGCTGCCGGGATTCGACATTCTCATTCGATGCTTGCTGCCGGCTTTGCTGCTGCTGCGAGCGCGATTGCTGTGCTTGCTGCTGCTGTTGCTGCCGGCCCTGTTGCTGCTGGGAGCGCGACTGCTGGGCCTGCTGTTGTTGCTGTTGGCGACCGGAAGACCTCGCTTGCTGGTTGCTGGAAGCGGTCTGCTGGGTCTGGGAGCGCTGCGCGGACCTCTGCGAGTAGGCCGAGCTCCCGGAGCTCATCGAGCTAGACCTGGACGACGCTCCGCTGGCCCTGGACGACGCACCGCCCGCGCGGGACGAGAAGCTGCCGCTTGCAGCGGCACCACTGCGTGAAAAACCGCCGCCTCCGCCACCGCCTCCGCCGCCACCTCGCGAGAAACCGCCTCCGCCCCCGCCGCCTCCACGACGGGCGACAGCGTCATCCACGGACGCTATTAGTAAAACGATCGTGGCCGTAATAGCGGTAACGATCAAGTAAGGTTTGGTATTCATTTCTGTCCTCCGGTTTGCTTCGGGGTTGTCGCTCCCTGAAGCGCGATTTGCGGCAACTGTGCGAGGAAGGAGATCTTCCGTGCACCTTCGGGCGGCGTGAACGCGAACTGGGAGTCCTGGACTTCGGGCGAGAAGTTCCAATCGGAAAACTCTGCCCGGAACTGGGGCTGGCCTTCCGCATTCTTGTAGGTCAATACCACTCGGAGCGGCAACGGCTGAGCGCCCTCCGCGATCCAGACCTGATAATCCACCGTCTCGGTGCGTCCCGCCAGGTGATGGGTCGGTCTCCCCTCGATTTCGGTCCTCTCTACATAATCGAGCGACCGGGTGCGGCGTTGGATCTCCTCCGGAAACCGGCTCAGCAAGAGCGCAGCGAGCGGCAGCCGCATGTGGAGATCTTTGAGGAAATACACGACCGCCTCGTCGATGCCTCCGGGTTTGGATGCTTGAGCATAGACGTTCTGCGACGGGCTGAACACCGTGATGTTCTTACCGTCGTAGAGGACGAGATGCTGCTCGCCGTCGCTATGCTCCGCCTCGACGCGCAGACCGTTCGGCCGGCTCACGGTGATCTTCCGCATCTCGCCGAATTCGATCTTCTGGCCGGATCCCTGAACCACGTCGTAATTGCCCTGGACGTTCACACTGAAACGCGGGGCCTGGGCCAGGTAGCCGGCCATGCGCAGGAGGATATCCTTCGCCTCCTTAGGCTCCGCCACCACTTGCGCCGCCGGTCCCGGGGTAGCCGCAGGCTCCGGGCGCGTTGCTGCCTCCTCGGCCGCACAGCCGGACAGAACCAGAAGCACCGGCGCACACAGCGCCGCATGCAGGGCCCACCCACAACGTACTATTTTCATAGCGGATCTCTCCTTGCTGCGTTCGTTTTGAGGACTGATGCAATCGACCCGTCCGCGCCTCTTCACATTGTAGAGGTGAGGGTCGGCCTGCCGCAATCCCTTACGGTCCCGCAGCCTATCCCGGGGCAAGACCCGGACGAAGCCGGTGCCAAGTACTTGATGCGGCGTGTGCTACTCTTTGCGAATGGGGCGCCCGCCGTGGGGCTGATGTCGTCGCCAGCAACGCCATCTCCCCACAGGAGTTGGGGCCGCTTCAAGTTCCAAATAAGAATACCTCGGACGCAGCTCAGGCCTCAGTTGGGAGATCGCGAGAAATGAGTAAGTTGAACACGACAGCCATGGCCCTGATGGTGACGCTTGTGTGCTGCACGCGGATAGCTACCGCCGATCCCATTGCTGGCTCCGGGAGTGACCCTCTACGAACAGCATCGAGCAAGCCCTTTCTTCTCGCGCCTCCGGAGGAAGCACGTCCCGTCGTGGTTCGCGCCCGCTTTGAGGTTCATGGCATCAATGAGATTAACGACGAGGCGGAAACGTTCGAGTTCGCAGGCGTACTCACGCTCAAGTGGCATGACCCACGCCAGGTCTTCGACCCCGCTGCTGTGGGAGTGGGTGAACAAATCTTCCAGGGCGGCTACCAGTTCAACGAGCTCTCGACTGGCTGGTATCCGCAGGTGGTCCTCGTCAACGAATCTGGCTTGTACCAGAAGAACGGAGTCGTGCTGCGCGTACTGCCGGACGGAACCTCGACTCTGATCGAGACATTGAATGCTGCTGCGAAGGCAGAGTTCAACATGAGGCGATTCCCGTTCGATGGGCAGCGCCTCGAAGCCGTGTTTGAAGTCCTGGGGTTCGATCGGGATGAGGTAGTGCTGCAAGCGGAATCAGATGCTGCCAGTTCCTTGGCCAGCGAAGTTCGGATTCCTCAATGGACCATCACAGGAGCCAGTGTGTCTGTACGGGATCGCTCCGCATCCTACGCCGGACGCCGAGGGGTTTCGTCAGCGTTCGTCGTGAGCGTTGATGTACAGCGAGAGTCCTTTTATATGAGCCGACTCGTCATCATTCCTCTCGTTGTGATCGTAGTGCTCTCGTTCTCGGTGTTCTGGATGGATCGGTCGTCGCTCGGCGATCGGCTCAGTGTCTCGTTCATCGGGATCCTGACCGGCGTCGCCTACCAGATCGTGATGAGCGAGCACCTGCCCCGCATCTCGTATCTCACGTTCATGCACGGGTTTCTAAACCTCAGTTTCCTGACCATGTGCGCGACAGTCGTAATCAACCTGGTGGTGGGCACGCTGGATAAGCAGGGAAAGAGCGAGCTTGGAGATCTCATCGATCGACGTTGTCGATGGGGATTCCCTCTCATGTACTTCGGACTCAGCCTCGTCATGCTCGGTGTGGCGATGCTGTTGTTCTAGCCATGAACCTAACCTTGACGACTTGGATTAGAGCCCGGTGAAGTGACCAACCAATCAACCACTGAAAGGGCACAACCATGAAGAACAGAACTATGCTCCCTGCCCTCAGCCTGGGCATTGGCCTTGCCGTCGGCGCCGCCGCAACATTCTTGCTGGCAAGCACAGAAGATACGGTGGCGCAGGTCGGGGCTGGAGCCGACCAGCTAAAGAAGCTCGCCGCGGGGGGCTACGAAACGGACCCAGAGGTCCTGAAGGCTATTGCGACCGGTGGTACACCCATGGGCCGCTGGAAGGAAGGTCTCACCTTCGACGGGGTCGCACCGATGCCCTGGCTCAAGAGCGCGGCGAACTGGTTCCCGAAGACGGAAGAGGTCCAGCCCGACGAGATCCGCGTGACCTTCATGGGCAGTTCGCCGCTGCCGCGGCCCGGACAGATGGGCACCTCGGTTTACGTCGAGCTCGGCAACGGCGACAACTTCATCTTCGACATGGGGCCGGGCTCGATCGCCAACTACCTTGCGGCGGGCGTGCCGCTCAATCGTCTGAACAATATCTTCCTCACCCACCTGCACTGGGACCACGTCGCCACCGTGCCGTATGTCTACATGTTCGGTGCGTGGGCGGGTCGCTGGCACGAGACGTTTCGCGTCACCGGACCGTCGGGTACGAAGCCCGAATACGGTACTCGCTACATGATGGATCGGATGAAGGAGATGCTGACCTGGCATCGCGACCAGCTTCGACGAGTCGCCGATCGGCAAAGGCTTCGATATGGAGGTCAATGAGTTCGATTTTCGCGACGACGGCGGCGTGGCCTACGAGAAGCGCGGCGTCAAGATCACGCACTGGCGCCAATCGCACACCGAGGACGGCGCCTCAGCCTATCGCCTCGACTGGAACGGCATGAGCGTCGCCTTCACCGGCGACGGCCGTCCGAACTCGCTCACCATCAAGTACGCCGAGGGAGTTGACCTGCTGATCACGGAAGTCCAAGCCGAACTGGTAGCGATCAGCGCTACGGTGAATGGCGTGTTGCCCGTGATTGGTCGCAACACCGTGGACATGGCCCACAATCCCGGCTACGCGGCCGGATACCTGTTCAACAAGGTGAAGCCGCGCATGGCCATGACCACGCACATGGGCTACGACGCCTACTCCAACCCGGAGCTGCTGGCCGAGATCCGCCATCACTACAACGGGCCCTTCCATTTCGGCGCGCCCGACATGGTGGTGGTGAACCTGACGCGCGACAAGGTCTGGGTACGCGATGGCGTGGTGCCAGATTACCCGAGCATGGCGCCGCCGAAGTTCGACATCGCCGCGATGGGCGGGTTGGTCATTCCGGCTCCGCGCAACAAGCGTGAGGACTTCCAGGAGCAGTCGATTCGCGACGCCGAGATTCCGCCGGACGATTACTACCCGAAGGGCTACAAGCCGGACCTGATTCCGGCCTGGCCAACCAGCAAGCCCATCTTCATCCCGGCCGACAATGTGCCGCCGGCTTGTGGCTGCACGGCAAGCCTGCGGCGGCCGCGCAGCCTGGAGCGGACGCCAAGGATGGGGTGACGAAGAAGTGACCGCGATCTGGCTAATGCCCCGGCGGGCCAATCGCCGACACTGCGCAAGGGCAGTTGCGGCTCCCGCGCGAGGAGGGGAATATCACCGCTTCCCCAAAGCTTACCGCCCAGACTGATAATCAACCGCAAGCCCATCCATCAACAGATTTCCTAGATTGCCTTCCCTCGGACCTACCGCTCGTATACTGGACAGCTGGACAGACCAGTGACGCCGCTGACCTCGGCGACCAACGTCTCACGCGGCAACCCAGCCACTCATGGCGGCCTTAGAAATTAGCCATGAGTCGCAATCCCGTTACCACGGTGGTATCAATCCGGCTTAGGCTGGGGGAGAGGAATTGAAGGTTCGGCGTAAAATGGAGCCATGGCGTCAATTCAAAGTTGTAGTAGGTCTCCCCGTCATAGCGGTCGTTCAACCCGCGGAGGATGCCTTGGAACTGGTCGGTGAGCTCGACGTAGTAGAACCCGCCGATGGACTGGACGTTCGCACGGAGTCGTTGCTGGCGCTCGTGAACCCATCGAGCGCACAGTTAACGATTGTATTGAACCGGGCGGACTGGTAATCTCGCGCGGCGGCTTTGGTGGTGGGGCTTCCGGTCGCTCGCACCGTTGAGGAGCGCGAACCTGACGTGCACGCTGAACAAGGCACGACCAACCGAAGATTCAGAAACAGAAGAGGAGATCGAACATGAAAAGCAGGGTTCGTCTGGCAACGGTTGCCTGTGGCTTCGCCGTGGCTACGCTCGCCGCAGGCTGCGCGATGCAAGAAAAGCAGACCATGGAGAGCCTCGATCAGCCCATCAACTGCGCCACGGCCGAAGGCGACATCCGGGTACTCCAGGGCGAAAAGACTCACGTAGCCCAGCAGGTCGCCTCGGGTTTGTCAGCGGTTGCTCCCGCCGGCATCGTCATGGGCCTTGTCACCGGCACGGAGGGGACGAAGCTGCAGGTGGCCACCGGCGACTACAACACGCAGATCGACCAGAGAATCGCCGCGATCAGGTCAACCTGCCAAGTACAGTAGGGCGCGGTGCCGAGAGGGAGTGATCCTGCTTAGCCGACTGCCGGGATCGGCCGCTCCCGGCAGATGGGCTGCTGAGGACGCGTGCTATTTCTTCTTATGGACCTTTACCGGTGCCCCTTCAGCGATCTCGTATTCAACCATGTCGCCCGTCTTCAGGTCTTCGGCGACGACATCAGCCACAGCGATTTCATACTCCTTACCGTCATCCCCTCTGATCTTGACGACGTCTTCCGCAACCGCGATGACCGTTCCGCCCGCACTTTCACCTGCCAAAGACACGGTTGACGCCAACAACAGACCGGCGAGCACAGCCGCACAGATACTGACTATACGTATAGACATGTTTATTTTCTCCTCATTTTTCGATTGATGCGAGTACCTCGCCTTGGAGCGGCCTCCCACAGCGCGAACAAAAGATATAGTCATTAGCTCTTCTAATAATTCCCTCTCCCCCAGGGAGAGGGCTAGGGTGAGGGATGTAAGTATATGATTGTTATACCCTCATCCTAACCTTCTCCCGGTCCGGAGGGAGAAGGGACTTTTCGCGATTTTTAGAGATCCCCATTAGACACGTCCCGGCGCCGGCTCGGTCAGTTTTCCCGATAGGGCCTGCAGGGTAGGCTGCACGTTAGATGCGGGCGGCCCGCGAGCTTAAGGTGCAGCCTCGAAGGAAGGTAAGACACCCAACGCCGCTTGTCAAGCTGAAGTCTTTTCCAACATGGTATGTGTCTGAACGGTAGCCGTTGGGTCGATCCTGGTTACGCCCGTAAGAGCTTAGGGGACCTGCCGAGCTTCCTCGGGCCTATCCGATACCTCGACCCCGGGCAGGTCGCGACGGAGGATAAGCACGTAAACGACGTAGACGGTCACAGGTGTCGCGAGGATGAGCCCCCAGACACCGAAGAAGTATTGCGCAACAGGCAAGATCGCAATAATAAGTGCGGGGTGCAGTTCCATCATTCGACCGAGGATACGCGGGCTGAGGACAAGACTCTCCATTAGCAGGACGAACGCCATCGCGGCCGAGACCTTGAGGGCGAGGACCGGCCCCCCACCGGGCTGAAACAGGGCAAAGGCCGCGACCAGTACCCAGGCGATCACTGCCCCCAGCGTCGGAATGAGGCAAAGCACAAACACCGCGAGGCTCAGTATCGCTGTATGCTCGAGACCTAGGAATGTGAGGGCGAAAAACATCATCGTCGCGTTGCAGAGGGCGATGATCCCTTGAGCCCGCATCGAGCGGCCGACGAGCGTGGCGAGACGCGCGAGGACCCCGGTGATCTCGTTAAAGGCGTCGCGTAACCACGTTTCCCGTATCCGCAGCATACCGCGTTTCAGTTCCGGGTAGTCGATGCAGATGAAGAAGCTCAGCAATAGCGCGGTACCGAGATCGATCGGTATATGGAGAAGAGCGGCGATCCATTGTTCCAGCCAGACCGCCACATCGCTGCTGATGCTGATACCGGCTTCGATGCGGTGGCGTATAAACTGGGCGGCGGCGCTGGTATTCCACCATTCCTGAAACAGCTCATGCTGTTTCTCGGATCTGAAATCGGCTTCTAGGCGCACCTCGCCGTCCTCTTGCATCGATGGGCTTTGCGCCTGCAGGACCCGACTAAAGGCACGCCGCCCCTGGGGGCGCGCTTTTTGAAGCTCAAGGTACTGTTCGAAAGTATAGGGCAGGGAGTCCGGGGCTGCCCGACGCCGCTTCTCGTAGTATTCTCGGAATTGCTCCTGATAGGCCGGTGAGGCCTTCGCCGTTACCAGGTCCCGATCGAGCGTGTCCGTAATCCACTCTTGCTTCCATGCAGTCAACGTCGGAAGGTCTCGGCGGGCCTGTCGCAGCAATTCATCCGGCTTGGCGGAGGCAGCTAAGCGGACGAGCGAGGCCGATCCGCGTCCATCCTCCGGTAGGTGCTGCCGGGCCTGCGCCTGCAGCCGCGGCAGCTTCTCGGTGAGGAACCATTGCTCGAACTCGTGGCTCGAGGTCCCCTCGCGGGCCAGCCTATCGCGGATGCGGGCAGCTTCGGCATTGCCGAACTGCTGGTGGAATTCGTCCTCCACCCAGGCCTCCAAGGTCGGAAAGGCATCGTAGGCCTTCCCATAGCGTTCGTCACTCGCGCGAAACGCCTCCAAGCTACGTTGGTAGTCTGGGTCTCGTGGGTTTCTATACGCCTGTGCGAACAGGTAGGGGCCGACGAAGTGCTCGAGGACGCGTGCCATCTCGCTCTCGGCGCTGGCACGGCTCAGCCAACCGGCTAAATGCTGTCCCTGTTCCAATAACCGTGGGGTGACTAGACTGCCCAGCTCTACCAGGACCAAAGGAATGACCACATAGACGGCCGCGGTCAGCAGGCGACGCAGCCAGGGGCGCTCTCGGCCCGGCGAAAACCATCTCATGCCCCAACGAACCACGGCCAGGGTGACAAAGCAGAACACCAAGGTCATAAGGCCCAAAACCAAGAAATCCCGCATGAGGTAGCAAAACACGAGGAACGGCGCCCATATGGCGGCTTTCCTGATGAGCGGGGGCCAGCCCGGCCGATCCGGGGAGGGCGATGGCGGCGGACCATCGGTCGAGCTCATGGTCTCTGCTGCACGGAAAAATCCAAACTGCGGGCCCGAGTCCCGACGATGCCGTCGAGGCGGCTTATCGCGAAGATCCACTCCCGCCGGGGTGGGAGCGGACCCGGCCAAGGACCCAATTCACGCCGATTATCGCGACGATCGCGACAGCCCCCAACACCAAGACTAACCACAGGTACTCCTGCACCTTGGCGACGACAAAGAGGGTCAGGGTCAGCAGCAAACCCACCACAATGAAGAGTCGTTCGAGGTGGACGCCAGCCAGGTAGCACCCTAGGGCCAGCAGCAGCAAGGCGTTAAGACCGGCCGCTATATCCGTCTCTTCGCCGAGAGTGCGAAAAAGGAAGTCGAGCCCCAACGCGCCGCCTATTCCCAGCCAGTGGAATACCTGTCTTAGCACCAGTGACGGCCCCGCGCCCGCGCCAGGCACTGACCGGTACCAGGCAGTGGCGACACAGAGCAGACCGTAGATCGGCACCATCGAAATCCAATAGGTTGCCGAGATGCTGGAGTTCGCCATCGTCAAGCCGACACCGATGAGGGCTAGTAGTACCATGAACACAGCAGCCGCTGTCGCCACCTTCAAAGGTGTTGTCTTGCTAGTAGATCGCATCGGTAGCGTTAAATTCAATTGAACCGTTCTAAGCTCCCGCTCGCGGGGTACATGAGCGGCGCACGCGCGAGCCTCCTAAGAGCTTGTGAAGAAATCGTCGCGAGCAAGTCCGCACGCGAGGCGCACGGCGCGCAGGAACCGCAGTGTATATGGAAATACATGAGGATTCCGAGCACCGCGCAACGATGCGGGCGGGCTGCGCAGTAGGTTTATTCACAAGCTCTCAGGGAGCGGGCACCACACGGTAGTAGACGCCGTTCGCGCCGAAGGACGGCTGGAACCACGCGCTGCCGCACCGGTAGTAAGTCGCGCCACCGACGGTGGATGCGGTACAGCCGGCCGGCAGCGTCGGGTAGATCGCGTTCATCGCATACGTGCTGCCAGCGGCGTAGCCCGCGGAGTAGGCACTTGAAGTGGCGGCGCTGGTATTGGCCGAAGCCATGGCCGCGCCTGCGACCATGCCGACCGCGGCACCCGCGGCCGCGGCACCGCCAGTGGACCAGCCGCCGCAATTGTAGCATCCGCTTCCGTAGTAGTTCACGGTGGTGGGTGGATGATACCCGTAATAGGTTCCGCCGTAGTAGACCGGCTTGCCATAGACCGTCGTGCCATAGGCCGTCGTGCCGTAGCCCGTCGTGTGATAGGCCGTCGTGCCATAACTGTTAGTGGCGCTCCAGTGCCCGTCGCCGCCCGACGCACGTAGGCGCCGTGGCACCAGGCCGCGCCACCGACGCTGTCCGCCGTAGGCGCCAGTGCCACTCCAGGAGCCTTCCCCGCCGGACGCGTGTCCGCCCTAAGCGCCTTGGCGCTCCAGGAGCCCTCGCCGCCCGATGCGGTCCCACCGCGGGCGCCGTCGCCGCTCCAGGAGCCGCCGCCACCCGACGCGGTCCCGCCGAAGGCGCCGGTGTGGCTCCACGAGCCGCCGCCACCCGACGAGTGCCCGCCGTAGCGGTTGGCATGACCCCAGGCCGCGGCCGGCCCAGACGAGAGCGCCGTGATCAGAAGACCCGCGAAGCCAATGATGATCGTTTTCATGATGCGTACCTCTTCACTTTCACTGGGTTTTGGATGGTGTGCCCTTGACCGGGGGCGTGCCCGTCGTCGGAGGCTCGAGGCCCGGCGGCAGCTTCGGGTCAGGGCGAGCGAACTGGATGCGCGTCGCCTTGCCCGCGCTCGCCGGCGCGAAGGCGTCCGCCGGGACGGCAAGATTGAGTTGCCAGTTGGACAGCTCCAGTTGGTGGCGCAGTTGTGACGGATCGTTGCGGTACACCGCCCGGACCATCCGCGGGAGCTTGTCCTCAGCGCCGATCCAGATCTGCACGAACACGTCGCCGTTGGCATACGCTACCATGTCCGTCGTCGTGCCGCCGACCACGCGGGACTGGCCGATGTAGAAGGCGAGCTTCAACCCATCGGCGATATCTTGGTAGGGATTGGCGACGATGACGTCGCTGAAGGGGAAGTAGATCGCGGCGGAGTCGTAGGCCGCCTTCAGCGCGGCGTCGATCGTAGGCGGGGCCTCGGCGACGGCGACAAGGTTCTCGGCCGGCTCGAACGCCATCATCGTCTTGCCGTCGTAGTAGAACTCGGAGGCGGGGCCGTCGCCGCACGTGATCACCCGCAGCTTGTCGGGCCGCTGCAGGGTGACCTCGGATTTCGTCGTATAGATGAGGGGCGGACCGAGGCGACTCGGGCTCTCGTAGGAGACCACCGCCGTGAACGCCATCGATTTGGCGGCGGCCAGGCGGCTGCTCGCGGCCTTCAGGAGGCCGATCGCCTTGGGCTCGAGCGTAAAGGCGACCGCGGGCACCGCTGCCTCGCTCGGAGCCTTGGCAGCCTGCGGTGCGCGCTTCACGTCTTGAGCTTCCACGTCCGCGGCGCCGAGGAACACACCCACCGCGGCTAGCACCACCCAGCCAAGAAACTTATCCCGGACCATCATGCCTCCCTGGGAGCCGCAAACAAGTAAAAAATGTTTCATCGTAACTTTCTCTTTATCTCAATGGCATTACGTGAAGATGTCATTGCGAACAACCCACAGGAGCGAAGCAATCTCTGCATCGCAGAGCAATTGCTTCGTCGCTCACCCACCGGTGCGCAATGACCGGCTATTCCCTAACTTCAGGTTTATCGATCCCCGGCTGAGTCGTACGGTCAGCAGAGCGTACCATAAAAGCTGTCCAGCGGCCTTAACCATCGACCTAGAAAATCCTTAAAATCAAATTGATTTCGCGCGGTGTTGCATTTATGGGTTGAATTCGCCTCACATAGATTTCTTCATTTTCTTTAATTCCTGTAATGCCTGGGCGCAACCGACCGTTAGTTCTTCCTTTTGTGCCATCAGGCACGCCTTGATCTGACCGCCACCCGGTGGCACGTTTGGGCAGAGCCTCTCTATGTCGGGCTTACAATAGGTCTTGAGCGCTTGAATTTCCGCTCTAGCCCTCCCGCGAATGTGGACATGGTAGCAGATACCAAGAGTAATAGAATTGTCGTACGATTAATCATCATTGTAGTCTCCTCAAATGGTTGTGGTTAGTTGTGGTTCTCTCCGTTTGTTTCTGTAGAGAGCGCGGGTGATTTCATGGCGTTGGTTTCTCTGCGTTTCACTTCATTCCTCTCGCTGGTGAATTCGCGGGCCGCTCCCAGTAAGCGAAGCAGCCCGCGTGGTTCACAATCGAATTTTCGCAAGCTACTGTTCATCGTCGCATTCAGGGAACTGCGGCGCAGGCACGCGACACACCAGACAGTCATCGCGGCGTGGACAACCACCGCCGGCCACAAGGCGATGCCGACTGGCTGCGACCGTATGCCGGCAGCCCCGAGGATGACCACCGCGCCGAGGTTATACAGCACCATTGCGGTGACCAACCCTCTCGCGGCGCAACTCTGCACGTCATACCGTGCGAGCCAGCAGGCGACGCCCAGCGCGAACAGCGCCGCGCCGGCCACACGGCCGAGGGGGATGGCCGCGCCGGAGATCGGCGAGCAGCAGTTGGACGACAAAGGCGGGCACGGCGATCAAGGCGAGGGGGGGGAGATTTCGGCACCGAGCAGCAGTTGGACGACAAAGGCGGGCACGGCGATCAAGGCCAGTCCCGTGGGCGCTTCGATGATGGCGGTGAGAGTGAGCAAAGGTTTCATGGCGTTTACGGTGAAAGGCAGGCGGCCCTTTCGGACCGCCTGCCTCGCCGATAACTCGTGGGATTAGTTCGTCGCTTTCTTGATGGCTTCGGCAGCGACCGGCTTATCCGCTGCCGCCGCCGCCATCTGCGACGGGCCGAGCTTGACGGTCAGCTTGTCGATGGTCCCGGTGAAGCGGAACGGCAGCTCGTAGCTGTCGTCCACCCCCGTGCGGGTATCGCTCCCAATGTCGAAGGTCTCGTCGATGGACATGAGCAACGGAATCGAGTGCGGGATCGTCTGGCGCGCCAATTCCTTGCCATCAACCGTAAACACGCCGGTGCCGCCCTTGCCTGGTCCGGGCCCGTCGTATTTGAAGTCGAAGACGAGCGTGTGCTTGCCGGCTTTGAGCTCACGGGCAAACAAGTCAGGAGATGACCACGCACCTCCAGCGGTAGCGTTTTAAAGATTGGTCGCCGACGATGCCACCCACGCCACCCTCCCAGCGGTAGCGTTTTAGATCGAGGAGATTGTAAACGAAGACCGGTTTGCCTTTTTGCAGGAAAAGACCATAGCCGCCGAAGCGGCCGCCCAGAGTCACGATCATGCCCTCCGCGCCACCTTCGGGAACGGTGATCCCGGCGGTGATCGTGTAGTCCTTGTCCAAAATATCGGGCGCATTGCCGACCGGAATGCCGGTATTCTCACCCGTATAGGTGAAGACAGTTTGCCCGGCGACCGCGCTGGGTCGCGGCGTCAGCAAGCGCACGAAGCCTGAGTTATCCAGGGGGAAGACTTGGTATTTCGCCGCCTCCGTCAGGAACAAGGCCTGCAGTTCCTTGAGCTTGGCGGGATTCTTGGCGGCGAGGTCGTTGTATTGCGAATAGTCTTCGCTGAGGTTGTAGAGTTCCCATTTGTAGTCAGGGATCGCGGGCATCTTGGCCGTGCCCAGGGTCCAGGGCGGGGCGGGCGGCGTGGTGGAGGCATCCATCCGTCAGTGGAGGCAATCCATCCGTCGTGGTAGAGCCCGCGGTTGCCAACCATCTCGAAATACTGCGTCTTGCGCGTGGAGGGCTTGCTGGCATTAGCCTGGTCAAAGGTGTAGGCCATGCTCACGCCTTCGATGGGCTTTTGCGTAATGCCGTTGACCGTGACCGGCGTCTTGATACCCGTGGCTTCAAGGATCGTCGGTACGATATCAATGACATGGTGGAACTGGGTGCGAATGCCGCCCACGTCCTTGATGTGGCCGGGCCACGAAATGGCCAAGCCCTGCCGAGTTCCGCCGAAATGCGACGCCACCTGCTTGGTCCACTTGAAGGGCGTATCAAACGCCCACGCCCATTCCACCGCCATACCCGGGTAGGTCTTGGCCGAGCCCCAGTCTTCATAATGCAACATCTGCTCGACCTCGGGGAGGCTCATAATGCCGTTGTAGGCGGTGAGCTGATTTGGCGTGCCGGACAGGGTGCCTTCGGCGCTGGTACCGTTGTCGCCGCAGATGTAGATGATGAGCGTGTGTCGAGTTTGCCATGTCCTCGACCGCCTGGATGACCCGGCATTGTCGAGTTTGCCCATGTCCTCGACCGCCTGGATGACCCGGCCGATCTCATAGTCGGTATAGGCGGCGTAACCGGCAAAGACCTCCGCCTGGCGCGCATAGAGTTTCTTTTGGATCATGGAAAGCGTCTCCCACTTCGGCAGGTCATCCGGCCACGGGGTGAGCTGGGTGTTCTCCGGGATCACGCCGAGCCGTTTCTGGTTAGCGAAGATCACCTCGCGCAGCTTTTCATAACCCATGTCGAACTTGCCTTCGAACTTCTCGACCCATTCCTTCTTCGGCTGGTGCGGCGTGTGGGTGCCGCCGGGCACGTAATAGACGAAGAACGGCTGGTTTGGTGCGGCCGCGTTCAGGCTGCTCATGTACTTGATGGCTTCGTCCGCCATGTCGGTGGTTAGGTTGTAGCTGGGGTTGCCGACCCACGGAAAGATCTGGGTATGATCGCGGAACAGGTAGGGCGTCCACTGGTCGGTCTCGCCACCCATGTAACCGTAGAAATACTCGAAACCCAGCCCCGACGGCCATTGGTCGAAGGGGCCGGCGATGCTGTATTGAAAGCCCGGCGTGTTGTGATTCTTGCCAAACCACGAGGTGGCAAAACCATTGTCCCGGAGAATCGTGCCGACGGTGGCGTGCTCCACACCGATGACGGAATCGTAGCCTGGGTAACCCGTGGACAGTTCGCCGATCACGCCGAAGCCCACCGCGTGATGGTTGCGGCCGGTGATCAGCGCCGCCCGCGTGGGCGAGCAGAGCGCGGTGGAGTGGAAGTGCGTGTAACGCAGTCCTGCCTTGGCGACGCGATCCAACGCGGGCGTCGGGATGACACCGCCGAAGGTGCCCGAAACGCCGTAGCCCTGGTCGTCGGTCATGATGAGCAGCACGTTCGGTGCGCCTTTGGGCGGCACGACGCGCGCCGGCCAATACGGCTTGGAATCCGCGGCGGTTTCCTTGATCACGCCGCCGAACGGCAGCGGTGGCGGTGGGATTTGTTTCCCGTCAATTGTGACGGTGGTGGTGGGCGAACCCGGCGTGCCGGTGATCTCCGGCTGCGCGCTGCGGCCGGCGCAACGGCCAGCGCGGCAGCGATTAGAAATGCCGCGACTTCCGCGACGCCTGCAAAGATACTGGTATGCATTTTCATCCGCAGCTCCTGTCTCCCCAACAGGTTGGCAAAACGTCCGACGCGCTTATTGTCGCATGGACCGATCGGTGTCACGCAGGGTGCGCCGGTCCCGGATTTCGTGCCGTGAAATCCACGGCAAGGCACCACCGCGCAAGCACCTTCACTGCGGCCTCGCGGGATTAGTTAGTCAAAAGGATAAGGAAATCCAGTGGGGCTTGCAACAGGTCCTGTTGCGTCGGACGGGCCGGTCGGTGGTTGGTCTCGCTTGCTCACATTGCCCGTGGGCAACTAGAATCCGGCGCGTGAGTCCCACTACGGTTGGAGCGATCCACTGGCTGTCTTCCCAGTCGCATGTCGATGGTCACGAGGAACGGGATGGTGCGCGGGATCGTCTTGATGGCGACCTGCCTGCCGTAAACCGGCAGTACGCCGGCGCCACCCTTGCCGAAGCCGGGGACCGTCGTCGAGGCCGTCAGGCTGAGGAGTACAGGCCGAGCAGAATCGTAAGCCGCCCCTGGCACCATCCAACGTGTCTCATGGCATCTCTCCTTCCCACGATCCGGCCGAGGCGCGGCGGCACGGTTACTACTGCCCCTGGAACCGGTCGCCGGTGTGGGCCGCAAAGCAGGTTTCCGTGCCCACCTGGCAGAGGACGACGTACGTCTTGCGCTGGTCGCAGCCGGCCACGCCGACCGTGTATTCCACGCGCTCCAGGCCGCCCACCATCCACGGCCCCGCACCCTGCAAGGCAGGCTGGATGAAATCACTCGAGAGGACCGTCGCCGTCGCGGCCGGGCAGTTGAGCTCGAACCGTCCACGTTCCAGGGCCGTCTGGACCGCTCCACCCTGCTTTTGGGTAAGCAACTGGCTCTCGGTGGCGCAGCCCGTCGTGGCCGCCACGAGAACGAAAAGCGAGAAGACTGTGGATTGTCTGGTCATGTGTCAGTCCCTCCGTCGGTCGTTGAGCCTACCTTACAAGGATAGGAAGTTCAACGCAGTTTTGCAACCGGTACTGCTGGAAGCTGCAGCATCACCATCAGCCGCGCGCCGTCGCCGGCGCCGGTGCACTTAACTTCGCGCCTTGGACCCATGACGGGCCCTCAAGAGTCCCCCGATTCCAGGCTGAGGACTCGCATGCTTGACAACTCACTGGTTCATCAGTACAAAGCGCGTTCAGTCATTTTATACTGGACGCATCGAGCAAGCTTTCTCGGCGTGCCCGCGACAGGGGCGGCGCGCCAGCGCGTGTGGGGTATGGTCATCGACCGGCTCGGCTGGTTTGGATAGGCGCCTTTAGATGGAGTTAGAATGGGATAGCGAGAAAGCGGCGGCCAATTTCCGAAAACACCGCGTCAGTTTCGAAGAGGCTTCATCTGTGTTCGGCGACCCCCTCGCGGTTACCTTTAACGACCCTGATCACTCTGTAGGTGAAGTCCGTTGGCTGACGTTCGGGCTTTCACGGAGCCGTGTGTTGTTAGTGGTGTCGCATACGCAACGCGGCAAGCGTGTTCGGCTTATAAGTGCTCGTCGCTCGATCCGAGCAGAAAGGAAAATTTATGAAGAAGGCTAAATCCGCGGTTAGCGATGATCTCCGGCCCGAGTACCGCCGCGAGGACCTAGGAAAGGGAGTTCGCGGTAAGTATTTTTCTTCCTACCAGAAGGGCTCGAACCTGGTTCTCTTGAACCCCGACGTCGCAAAAGCATTTCCAACCTCTGATGCTGTCAATGAGGCGCTTCGCGGGCTGCTACAACTTACGGAACAAACCAAGAAGCTAACCCGTCGTTCACGTTAAAGCTACTCGCACGACAGGGCAGCCAATCGAATGCCAGACCCCGCATCAGCTCCGCCGGTGATCCAGTTCGTCGAACTTTTTCTCGGCGCGTTCGCGGCCATCTTCCCGATGGTCAATCCGTTCAGCACCATGCCGCTGTTCCTGAGCCTCACCTCCGGCATGTCCGCTCCCAAGAAACGGGATCAGGCGCTCAAGGCATCGATAATCGCCGCCGTCATCATGCTGGTCGTGCTGTACATCGGTGCGGTGATCCTGCATTTCTTCGGGATTTCGATTGGGGCGTTGCGTGTCGCCGGGGGATTGATCGTGGCCTACATCGGGTTCCACATGCTGTTCCCCAGCGCGACCCCGACTCCGGCGCGGAGCACCCGACAGCAAGAAGGACGATTTGGAGCCGGATTTCGCATTCATGCCGCTGGCATTCCCCAGCCTCACAGGCGCCGGGACGATGGCGGTCGTCATGAGCATGACAACCCACGCCGGCGCGCTGCCGGATATTACGCACCGACTCTTGTCGTATGCGGCGGTCAGCCTTTCGATTCTGTTGGTCGCGCTAGTGGCCTGGCTGGTGCTGCGGACCTCCACCAAGCTCCTGCACCTGCTGGGACCGCGCGCGCTCGATGCCATGAATCAAATCATGGGATTGCTGCTGGTGTGCATCGGGATACAGTTCGTCGCGACGGGGATCAGGAATTTCGTTTCGGAATAAGTCGCCGGCAAACAAAGTCTCCAAGGGCATGCAATCGAGGAGCGTGTAGGGATCGCGCCTCACCATGCGAGGTCGAGCTGTATCTGGGCGACGACTGCCGGCCCCGGGTCCGGGTTGAACGCCGGGTTCCAGACGATCTGAAGATCGGGCTGCAGCTTCGTGGTCGGGGTCAGTTGAAGTGAATAGAACGCCTCGAAGACGTACTCGTTCTCGTGATACACGGTCTGCATGGTGGCCGAGGGCTGGCTCCAGACGAAACCGACGCCCATCAGGTCATTGCTCAACTTGGGGACGAGCCCCGTGTACTCGAGGGGTGCCTGCATGACAAAGCCGGTGGCCACCTGCGCCGACGCGCGGCCGGTCACTCGTGACCCGCCGGAGCCGAACCGCCCGAACCAGCCGAAGGGGGAGTGCCGGCCAAGCTGCTGCTGGAAGTTGAAGCCCAAACCGCCCTGCACCGGCCCGCCGGCACGGGCGGCGAACGGCTGTACGCGATAGACGCCGGGACCCAGGCCCAGAAAGTCATCCGGCGCATAGCCCAGCTCCCCGAGCACGGACCAAGTGTCCGCATCGTAGTTGCTCCATGGGGCCTTGTCGGTGGTCCCCTCGCCGACCGACCCGCCGAGCATGCCGTACCAATCCTTCGCGGGCTGCCACTGCACGTTGGCGCCGAAGTTGTATGCGGGCAACGGCAGCACCATGCTGTTGATCAACGCCGAGTTGAGGAACTGGCGGCGGCCGGTGCTGGCGTATGCGTTGGCGTCGAAGTAGTTGCCCACGGAAACCATCCCCGCCACGATGACGATCTCGCCGTCGCGCAGGGATTGCTGCCACGCCAGCTCGGGGATCCGGAAGCCGTTGACGCTCGACCAGATCTCGGTCGGAGTGGTGATGCTGCCGATGTTGGTCTGGGCGCTCTGTGTTCTTGCCGCCTCATTCAGCCCGGCTTTGGCTTCGATCTCCGTGCTGATCCAGCCTGCGGCGCCGCCGTTGCGATTGTCGAATACAGCCCACTTCGCCTTCAGATCGAACGTGTAGTACGCCAGGTCGCTTGCTCCCGAGGCCACGTCGCTCAACGCAACATACGTGAGGGTCTGGTCCAGCGAGTAGCGCAAGCCGTGCTCCGCCAGCGCCGACTTGGCTCGTTCCACGAGCGGCTCCCAAGGCACGGAGCGGACCAGCGCGCCGGGCTTGAGTGCGGTCGTGCCGAACTCGTCGATGCTGGCTAGGTAGGACATCATGGGCGGCTGATGCGCCGGAAACCACCGGAGCTCCTCCACGCCCTCCCGCGCCGCCTGCATGCGCTGCATGACTTCGTCGGGGATCTTGGCGCCGGGTACCGGCTGCGGCGTCTGGTGTTTCAGGCCCAAGCGGCCGTACGACCGCAACTTCGCCGGCACGCTTTCCGGCGGCACCCGCACCACGCGCCCCATGCTGTCGAGAAGCAGCACATCGCGCGGCGGGGACTCGGAAGGGCGTTCATCGGCTGCAAAGGCCGCCGCAGCCGCGATCGTCATGACCGCCGCAATCCCCGCTTGCAGACGCCGTTTGATAGCTGCTTCTCCTGATGCGCTGCGTTGCGCGCAGGCCATGCCCAGCCGAGTGCGACGAACCTGACCCCCGCGTCGTCCCCGGCTCAATTGGTATTCTTCTGAATCGGCCGACAGCCGTCATTCCAGCGCAAGCTGGAATCCACGTGGCGTTGGCTCGGGCGTATGGATTCCGGGTCGCGGTCGCGCTGCTCCCTTGCCAGGAATGACGAGGCGTAAATTGTACCCGTTTTCGGTATATCTTGGTCAAGTTCTTCATGGCTCTTCCTCCCTGATGACGTCACTTCAAATGGCAAACTAAGGCAAGGGCACAATCTCGTACCTAACCGGCTCTTTGCAGACCTCGCCTTCGCCTGTGTCTCCATCAATGACAACGTATGCGGTTTTTCCGGAAATCGCCAAACCTTCCGATGAAGGGGGCAAAGCACGAATAAACTCTGAATCGATCACCTGTGCTTGGTCCAAAGCCGACTTCCGAATACGTCGAAGCTCAAACGGCTCTGTTCGATCTTCCGGGGGACCGGCGATCACCCAAATAGACGTTGCGTCGGAAGACAGGTCTCGTACACCGCGCCCGCCCAAATCCACAAACGCCACGCGGTCAAACGTGTAGGCCGTTAGATCTTTCATGTGGAGCAGGATGGCCAAATGTTTTTTCTCGGGTTGAGAGGGGTGTGCCGGCAGTAACGGGGCGCGCAACCCGATCCACACCTCTGTCCCTTTGGGTGTGCGGATAGCGACAGCGCCTTCGGCATTGTAGGCGTTCGCTGCATTGCAAAGGTCTCTTGCGGCATCCTTGGTTAATTTTTCCGCTTTCACGGCGTCGCCAATCTGCGTCGCTATTGCATCAGCATTGTCTATCGCTTCGCATGCTGCCCTCACTGGTGCCTCTAACCCCCGGTTATCAAACAAGTGTTCGCAGGTCACCTTCTTGGATCGTAAGGTGTCCACAACCGCCGTTTGTGCCTTCGATAAACTCACCTTCGCGAACTGGCGGCGCTTTGGCTTGACCTCACAGCTGGTGTTGCGACTATAAGAGGCAAAAACCAGAATCTCGTCGCTCGAAATGCCCGTGAGTGCCTCGATGTCCGAGATCTCCTTACCGTCCCCGAGGTGCAAGTCAAAAGCGCGTTGCGCGCCGGACTTGAGTTTTTGGTCCTGAACGGGGAACAGGTAGAGTTCCTTTCCCTGTTCGTTGTCGCCTACCAAAAGACACTCGCCATCCCCGCTCGGACAAGTCACCAGCAAAGCCGACGACGCTTCACAAAGTGGAAATCGTCCCAGCGTCGCGTCGGCAGCTAGTCTGTCGCTTACCGTCGATGCAGTGAGAATGATTGCAAGGTGCAGGGGAAGAGCCCTCTTGCGTTTCCGCATATCGTCCTCGCATCTGCATACCGAAAACGGCCACAATTTACGCTTCGTCATTCCGGGCAAGGGAGCAGCGCGACCGCGACCCGGAATCCATACGCCCGAGCCAACGCCACGTGGATTCCAGCTTGCGCTGGAATGACGGCAACATAGGGTTTTTGTCCCTGGTTAAGCATCAGCATAGGTCTGCAATTGCGGTAACTTATGACCGTTGAAGGTATTATTCACAAGCCCTCAGCGCTTCTTGCCTTTGGGTTCCTTGGCTTTGTCCGGGTCGAGCGCCAGAAGCTCCGCGGCCTCGGCTGCTTCGCTGTCGAGATCCGCGAGCAGCCCCTCGTCGCTGAGATCGAGCGGATGCGAATGGCTCCAGTCGTGGTGGACAACGCTGTTCAGCCGCTTCACCAGATGCCCGTCGTCCACCTCTATGGCCAGCTCCCGCCGGCTGTCGAAGCTCCCGGGCGCAAGATTGATCGAGCCGATGACCGCACGCTCGGCATCGGCCAGCATCATCTTGGCGTGCAGCTTCAAGCCTTTGAGCTTGTGCACCTTGGCGCCCACGTCCTGGAGCAGCCGCAGCCCCTCCACTCCCTCGACCAGCTTGCCCTTCTTGAGGGTGTGGGCCGGGCGCGCCAGCACATGCAGCTTGACCCCGCGTTGCGCGGCGGCGCGCACCAGGCGCTCGATGATGACCTCGTCCTGGTAGCGCTCGTTCTCCAGGAACAGCGACTCCTTCGCCCGGTCGATGAAGCGGGCGACGCGGTTGCGGCCGTTGAGGTTGCACCAGATAAGATGCGAGCTCTCGCCGGGGTCGAAGGGCTTGCGATGCCAGTCGGCCTCGAAACAGTCGAGGATCTCGCCCACCTCGTGACGGTGGGCCGTGCCCACGGCGTAGTCGCGCGTCTCGGTAAGGTTCCTGGGCTCCCAGTTGGCCGAGTGGACGAACGCCGTAGTCTCGTCGATCACCATCGACTTCTCGTGCGTGACGTCGAAGGCGGGATTGGTGTCGATCACCTCCACACCCGCATGCGCGAGCTTCTTGTGGGTTTCTTCATTCTCGGCCTCGCCGCTGCGCCGGGCCGGGTTGAGCATCACACGGACCTTGACGCCACGCTGGTGCGCAGCTATGACGGCGGCGAGCAGTCCCGCATCGGAAAACGAGAACATCTTGACGCGCAACGACTGCTTGGCGCCGGCGATAGCGTCGAGAAGCGGCTGTGCGGTATCGTCGGGCAGGATAATCAGGGAGCGGGACATACGGGCTCCGTGCGTGTTAGGGGAATCACGCTGTCGCGGGTGCGGGCTCGACCTGGGCGCGATGCAACTCGGCATACACGCCGTTCAGGGTCAGCAGCTCGTCGTGGGTGCCTTGCTCGGCGACCAGACCGTCCTTTAGAACGATGATCTTGTTGGCGTGCCGGATGGTGCTCAACCGGTGCGCGATCGTGATCACCGTGCGGCCCTTCATCAGCCGCTCCAGGGCATCGATCACCAACTTTTCCGACTCGGTGTCCAGCGCGGCCGTGGGCTCGTCGAGGATCAGGATCGGCGTCCTGCGGATGATGGCGCGAGCGATGCCGATGCGCTGGCGCTGCCCCCCCGACAAGCGTGAGCCCCCGCTCGCCTACCAGGGTGTCGTAGCCGTTCGGCATGCGCTCAATGAACTCGTCCGCGTTGGCGGCCTTCGCGGCCTCGATGATCTCTTTCTCCGTCGCCGACGGCCGCCCGTAGGCAATGTTCTCGCGCACCGTGCCCTTGAACAGCACCGTGTCCTGCAGCACGAAGCCGATGCAGCCGCGCAGCCCCTGCAGCGTGTAGTCGCGAATGTCGACCCCGTCGATCTTCACACTGCCGGCACTGGGATCGTAGAAACGAGGAATCAGGCTCACGACCGTGGATTTTCCGCCACCGGTGGTGCCCACCACGCCCACGAGCTGGCCGGGCGCGATGCGCAAGCTCACGTCCTTGAGCACCGGCGCCTAGGATCGTAGGCGAAGGCCACGTTCTCGAACACGATCTCACCCTTGAGCGCGCCGGGCTCGCGCGCGCCGGGACGCTCGGGGACGATCATGTCGTTATTCAGGATCGTCTGGATGCGCTCGATCGCCACCGCCGTCTGGGCGATGGTGTTGCTCATCTTGGCGAGGTCCTGGACCGGCTTGAAGAACTTGCTCAAGTAGGCGAGGAACACCGTCAGCTCGCCTAATGTCATGGCGTCGGCGAGGATCAGCGCCGTGCCGCGATAGAGCACGAACCCCGTGCACAGGGCCACTGCGATGGAAACTGCGGGCGAGAGCAGCGACTTCACGCGCCGCGCTGCGAGCGCCGCATCCACCGTCGCGCGGCTGACCTCCTTGAGGTGTGCCTCCTCGGTGACCTGGGCGCCGAACGCTTTCACCACCCGGGCGGATTCCAGGCCCTGCTGCACCACGGCCATGATGTCGCTTTGGTGCCGGCGCACCTCGTGGGTCGCCCGCTTCACCACGCGGTTCAACCGCGCCACGAACAGCAGCAGGAACGGGGTGATCGCCACCGCGATGAGGGCGAAGTCCCAGTTGAGCCAGAACATGATGCCCAACATGCCGACGATGGTGAGCAGGTCCACCAGGATACCCAGCGTTCCCGACGACGCAAACGCCTGGATCGTCTTGACGTCGTCGATGACGGTGGACAGGATCGTGCCGAGCTGGTGACTGTCGTAGTAGGCAAGCGACAGGCGCTGGAGGTGGTCGTACATGCGGTTACGCAGGTCGTACGCCACCCATTGGGCGACGCTCTCGGTGTAGTAGTTCTCGATGTAGCTTGCCACCGCGCCCAGCGCGGCGATCAGCACGATCCCGATGCCCGCCACAGCCGCCAGCTCCATCTTGCTGCCTCTGAGGACGGAGATGTGCAAAGCCCCCAGCCATTCTGGCACCTTGTGGCTGCCAATGACACTGTCGATGACGATCTTCAGGGGCCACGGAGCCGCCAGGCTCATCACCGTCTGTACCAGCATGGCGGCAAAGATGATCAGCAGCCAGCCCCCGTAGGGGCGCAGCAGCTCGCGCACCAGGCGCGCCTTGCTGGCGCTCGCCCGGTCGGCGGGCCGAGGCGAGGGAAAAGCCGAAGCCGCTGCGCCCGCCGCGGGTGGCAAAGCACTCTGGTCGCTGCCGACGCCTCCCGCGGACACAGGCTATCCTCTTGGTGAGATGGAGTCTAACATGGTCGCGAGAATAAGAAGTTTTTTAACACCCTTTTTCCTCAGGAGCAAAGATACGACTGAACCTCTCAGGTGTCAAACACGTGTATTCGGCCAATACATTCTGCACTGTGTAGGTGGAAGACATGCTGCCACAACCGATGCGGGGGTGTTCAGTCCCAGGCATGATGAGGAAGTCGAGTTCGAAGCCGAGCATGGCTCCCCCGAGCGTCAGCGAAGCGGTTGCGCTTCCTCGCCGGAAAGTGCGGTGCGCGAAGTTCATCTCGGATCTCTACTCCAGTCGGTCAACCGTAGCCCTTGTGCACCTTGCCGCGAAAGACCCAGTACACGCCGATCGTGTAGACGGCGATGACCGGCAGCACCACAATGCCGCCGTAGAACAGGAAGCGCAGCGAGGCATCCGGCGCCGCGGCGTTCGCGACGGTGATGGAATACGGAATCATGTACGGCCAGAACATCACCCCGAGCGTCAGGAAGGCGGCGAGGAAGAACAGCACGGTCAGCGCGAACGGCAGGCCATCGCGCTGCCGCGTGCGCCGACCAGGATCCCGACCAGCGCGAGCACGCCGATCAGCGGGGAACGCGAGGCCCCAGGATCGTCGCCTGCAGATCGCTTCGCGCGAGCACGCTGTAGTCGAACGTGACGGCGAACGCCAGGCACAGAACGGCCAGGACGCCGGCGGCGAGCCACGGGATGCGGCGCGTAGGCCCAGTCGCGCAGCGCGCCTTCGCTCTTGAGCACCAGCCAGCCCGCGCCGAGCAGCGCGTAGCCGAGCACGAGCCCGATCCCGGTCAGGATCGCGAACGGGTGCAGCCAGTCGAACGGACCGCCGGCAAACTGGCCGTTCACAACCGGGATGCCGCGCATCATCGCGCCGACCGCCGCGCCCTGGACGAACGCGACCACCGTCGAGCCGAGGAAGAAGCCCCAGTCCCACACCCAGCGCATGCGCTCGCTCCGGTAGCGGAACTCGAACGCGACGCCGCGGAAGATCAGGCCGAACAGCAGCAGCAGCACCGGGAGGTAGAACGCGCCGAGGAACACCGCGTAGACGACGGGAAACGCCGCGAACAGCCCGGCGCCGATCACCACCAGCCAGGTCTCGTTGCCGTCCCAGAACGGCGCGATGGTGTCCATCATCTGCACGCGCAGCGCCTCGTCGCGCGTGGTGCCGAACAGGATGCCGACGCCGAGGTCGAAGCCGTCGAGGATGACGTAGAGCAGGATCGCCAGGCGATCACGCCGGCCCAGAACAGCGCGAGATCGCTGCGGTGTCCATGCGCGCTCATCCGCCGGTCCGCAGTCTGCTGCCGGTCGCCGTGTCGGCAGCTGTCGGCGAAGGCCAGCGGCCGGTTGCCCGTGGCGCCCGGGATGGCCGTCGCTTCGCTGGTCGGCCCGTCCCGCAGCAGCTTGTAGATGTAGTACATGCCGAACGAGACGAACACCGCGTAGACGAGCACGTAGCCGACGAGCGAGAACAGCACGTCGCCGGTCGTCAGCGACGGCGTGACCGCGTCCTTGGTGCGCAGCAGGCCGTACACGACCCACGGCTGGCGCCCGACCTCGGCCGTGAACCAGCCGGTGAGGATGGCGACGAAGCCGGTCGGGAAGGAGAGGAACGCGCACCCACAGAAACCAGCGCGTCGTCTCCAGCCGGCCGCGCCAGCGCAGGAAGTTCCCGAACCACGAGACCGCGAGCATGATCAGCCCCATGCCCACCATGATCCGGAAGCCGAAGAACGGAATCAGCACCGGCGGCCGGTCTTCGGGCGGGAAGGTCTCCAGCCCGATCTCGCGCGCAGTCCAGTTGCCCGAGGCGATGAAGCTGCCGAGCTTCGGGATCTCGATCGCGAAGAGATTCCGCTCGTTCGCCTCGTCGGGAATCGCGATCAGCACCTCGCTCGCCGGCTGCTGCGTCTTCCAGCGCGCCTCGATCGCCGCGAACTTCGCCGGCTGATGCTTGAGCACGTAGAGGCCCGTCAGGTGGCCGAAGAAGAGCTGGATCGGAATCAGCACCGCGACCAGCCCGAGGCCCCAGTGCAGCATCACGCGCGCCTCGGCGCGATGGACTCCGCGCAGCACGTACCAGGCGCCGGTGGCCGCCACGCACATGCCGGTCGTCAGGAAGGCGGCGAGCAGCATGTGCGGCCAGCGCACCCGCATGATCGGGCCGGTCGTGATCGCCCACCAGTCCGCGGGGATGATCCTGCCGTCGACGATCGTGTGGCCGAGCGGCACCTGCATCCAGCTGTTGTTGGCGAGGATCCAGAACGACGAGAACATCGTCCCGAGCGAGACCATGCAGCAGGCGAAGAAGTAGAAGCGCGGCGAGCACGCGGTCGCGCCCGAGCAGCATCACGCCGAAGAAGGTCGCCTCCAGCATGAAGGCGGTGAAGGCTTCGTAGCCGAGCAGCGGCCCCTGGATCGAGCCGGTCTTCTGCGCCAGCACGCCCCAGTTGGTGCCGAACTGGAACGCCATCACGATGCCGGTGACCACGCCCATGCCGAACGAGACCGCGAACATCTTGAGCCAGAAGTCGAACACGCGCCGGTAGAGCGCGTTGCCGGTGAACGAGCCGCGCGCCCTCGATCGTCGCCAGCCAGGCCGCCAGCCCGATCGTGAAGGCCGGGAAGATGATGTGGAAGCTGATGACGAACGCGAACTGGAGGCGCGAGAGGAAGACGGGATCGAGGTCCATAGCTCGAAATCCTATGTCATTTCTTCGCGGCGGCGCTGTCAAGACCCAGGATTACGACCCTTGCGCGGCTCGGCTTGATTGGCCACGCGGCCATCGTGTAGTTGTCAGCTACGGCAACTTTCTGCACGCCGTCCACGGTGTACGTGATCACGCCGCCGCCGATCCCGCCGCCGGTTCCGAGCGGCCCTCCCCAGAGCTTCTGGCCGGTGGAAGAATCCAATGCGTAGAAATTGCCGCCGATGTCAGCGACGAACACGATTCCACCGGCCGTCGGCGTGATGCCGGCGACAAAGGGATAGTTGGACTTGGCACGCCATTTCCAGACCCCGGTGTCGGCGTCGCTGGCATAGATCCATCCGGCCCAGTGCCCGTCGGTGGGGTCTTCCTTTCCGAACATGTTGATCGGGTTCCACGTCGCCATTCCGGTCCAGGGCTGCCCGACGTCCACCGACCGCATTCTCTCGTCAGTCTTGATCGTCACGGTATCGCACCAGTCAACGGTACCGGTGATGATGAGATTCGTGGTCGGATCGTAGCCCGGGGTGTTCCATTCAGTGCCTCCCACCGGACCCGGACAGAAATGAACTTTCTGGCCGACGGCGAAAGTGCCCTCGGCATTCTCGATCGTGGTTATCGGCACGCGGTAGAGCAGGTTGTTGGTGGCGAGATCGTAGCCATAGAGGTGCCCATCCTTCGGTGCGACCGACATGAGCTGCTTGCCGCCCATGGTTTGAAGCAGGATGGGCGGGCTGGACACGTCCCAGTCATGCCAGTCCTTTTTCACGACCTTGAAGTTGTTCCTGAAGTCGCCCGTCATGGTGTCGAGTACGACGACCGAGTCGGTGAAGAGATTCTCGCCCTCGCGTGCTCCCGAGGCGAAGTCGGGGGCCGGATTGCCTCCCGGGACGTACAGCACGCCGTTGTTGATATCGAGCGTGTACGAGGTCCAGGTCCCGCCGCCGCTGATGGGTATGCCTGGCGCGTTGTTCCAGGTCGATGCGTCGAGCGGCGACTTGCCCAGAGGTCCTCGGACGACATCGTCCTCGCCTCTGGGGACGAGAAAGAACTGCCAGACGACCTTGCCGGTCTTCCCCTCGAGTGCGTATACCTTGCCCTTGCCACCCTTGTAGTCTCCGCCGGCATTGCCGACGTAGACGAGGCCGTTCCACGCGATCGGCGCCGACGGCACCGACTCGCCGCGTTTCGGGTCGCAGATCGTCGTCTCCCACACCTGTTTGCCGGTCTTGAAATCGAAGGCCAGCACCCGACAGTCTTGTGTGCCGCGAAACAGCAGGCCGTCCATGTAGGCGGCGCCACGACTCGAAGGCAGAAGGGCGGGGGGATAATCGAGATGCGTACGCCAGTTCTCCGCGCACGTGGCCGGATTGATCGAGAAAATATCGAACTCGGTGGTGCCGATCAGAGCGTTGTTCACCATGATCAGACCGGATTCGAAGGCAGTGATCTCCCGGACCTCGTAGATGCACTGGATCTTCAGGTTTCCGACATTCTTCGCGTTGATCTGGTCGAGCGGCGAGAACCGCTGCGAGGACGGGGTCCTGTTGTAGCTTGGCCAGTCGCCGACCGCAGCATTGGGCCATGCCGCCTCGGCTAGCGGTGGCGAGGGCACTGGAGCAACCGGCGCTTTGTAGGCGGGATTCGTCTCGATGGTCAGCGTGCCTGGCGGCGCAAACAGCGACTTGAGAAAGTTGAGCCCCATGGCGCCATAGGTCGTCATCTGCACGGGGAACGTGACGTAGAGCACCCCCGCGATGGCCACGCCTGCCACAAACAGTAGGCCGAGGATGATGAAGAATTTCTTCATAGTAACCTCCACCGTTCGCTTAGTTGACCAATTCGATCTCGCTCGGCCGCCATTCCTTCGTGAAGAAGGGTTCGAGCGGGCTGTAGAGGCGCAGGAGCGTGAACCAGCCCTTGCCGGGCATGGTCTGGATCCAGTTGCCGCGTTTCACGCCCTCCGGCTGGGTCGGGCCGAAGTAGACCGTCGTGGAGCCGTCGGCGTTCGGTTCGGCGGCGGGCGACGGATAGCTCTGGCTGCCGGCGCGCGGGTAGCGCTGCGGCGTGTCGAGCATCGAGCGCGTCTGGTTGTCGTAAAGCGTGAACGACCAGAACGCGCGCGCGGGAATGTTCTTCGGCAGCGTCACCTTGTAGGTCTTGCCGCCGTCGTAGGGATTGCCGTCGGCGTCGAGGAAGCCCATGAGATACTGCGAGCCGACGTCGGGAATGCGCATGATCATGCCCGGCGAGTCGAGGGTGTAGCCGTAGTAGAACGCCGTGCGCGAGTCGAGGGTCCGCGCGCCGGTCGGCGGCAACGGCTTGAACATGCCCTCCTTGGTGAACTCGGGCGGCGGCGTCTCGAAGTTGGCGCCGCCCTCCCACAGCATGTTGCCCCACATCGAACCGGGGTAGTACGACCAATCAGGATGAGCCACGCTGTAGCGCCAGTTCAGCATGCGGCCGGCGGCGTTGCCCACCGCGGCGGCGTCGGTGAGGATCTTCTTCATCCGCGTCATCCGGCTTGAACGGCTTGCCCTTGACGATGCCGATGGCGGCCAACTGCCCGGCGAGCTCCACATCGTAGCTGCCGGCCGGCTCTTGCTGCACGTTCTCGTTGATCATCTCGAAGAACGAGAAGTCGCTTGGGCGGAATCGTGTTGAACGACTTGCCGCTGCCTTCGACGAACTTGGTTTCGGGCACGGGCGGATTGGCTTCGAGCCGGACCTTGCCTTCGAGCGCCGTGGCGATGCTCGTGCCCACGCCGCCCGGCGTGTAGGGATAGATCTTGATCGTCTTCTTGATCAGTTCTCGACGGTCGGCTTCGGATCGTTGTTGACCAGGAACGAGCGCGCCGCGTACAGCACGCGGTTGGTCTTCGAGTGCGCGATGTAAAATCCGCCCTCGGGAAGCGGGCCGTCATAGCCGGGCGGCACGAGCAGGTACTTGCCGCCTTCGCCGCGATCGGGGCCAGGGAACCCGATGTCGATGATCCACGGAAACCACATGTCGTTGATGGTGCCAAGCCCCATCGGCGGCTGCTCGACCACCATCGGCCCCTTCGTCAGATTCACCACGGCCATGTAATAGACGGTGTCGGCATTGGCGGTGAGGAACAGCGACTTCGCGTCCATCAGTTCGGAGATAGATGAGAACCGAATTGTCCTCGGCGCCGATGCTGCGAAAGCCCTGGCGGATCGCATAGGCCGACGCGCCCCGGAAGCTGTTGTTGAACACGTTTACGGCGCGGGTGAAGTCCAGAGCGTCGCGCACCCTCTCGGCTGTTTCGACGTGGGCGCGCCGTCCTTGTATTCGAGCGTGCCGATGCGCGTCTCGACTTTGTCTGGTGTGGTGATCGCTGCAGGGATGGCAGGCGTCGTTTGCGCCTCCGCTTCACCCGCACCAGGAAAAACAGTTGCGGCAAAGGCAATCGCCAGCAGGGAGAATTTTTTTCGGATGGGTTTCATGGCTCGGTCTGGTCTCATGTTGTGGTAAGAAGGTGTTTGGTCCGCCGGCAAATTCGCCGCCGAGAATATCCCGACGGCCAGCGCCGCCAGGGGGCTCGGTGTAATTTTCTTTCGAGGTTTCATCAGAGACCTGTGCTATGGACCAACGAGTTCAATCTATAGGTGAACTGGTTGAAGGGTCGGTGCCCCAAGATCGATTTGTGTGAGTTTTATGGGATCAGTCGCCCGACAGGTGACAAATGGATTGAGCGGTACCAGCGGTTGGGGCTGGCTGGGCTCAAGGAGTGGTCGCGGGCGGCCAAGTATCATCCCAATGCGATTGAACCGGTGCTGTGCCAATGAATCGCCCCACGTATTGCTGCGGGGGCACGAGCAGGTGCTATGAGGGTCTGGCGGTGAGCCGCGGGCTGGCATATGATCAGGTGGTGTAAACTTCGAGAAGCGACACGCCATGTCCAAATCGGCAAGCGATCTCCTCCAACGCATAACCACAGAGCCCGGCAAGTGCGGCGGGAAGCCGTGTATCCGGGGCATGCGAATCCGCGTGGTGGACGTGCTCGAACTGCTTGCGAATAACGTTTCGCCCGAGCAGATCCTGGCCGACTATCCCGACCTGGAGCCCGAAGACATCCAGGCAAGCTTGCTGTTCGCCGCTCAACGCGCCAATCACGCTCGGCTGGTGGCGTGAGGTTCATTGTCGATGCGCAATTGCCGCCGGGGTTGGCGCGATACCTGGCTGACCGGTTTAACGTCCAAGCGAGCCATGTGCGGGAACTCGGCCTGAGAGATGCCGACGATCAAACCATCTTTCAGCATGCCAGGCAGACCTCGTCGATTGTCGTCACCAAAGATAGCGACTTCGTGGAACTTGTTTATCGACATGGCGCTCCTCCACAGATCGTCTGGGTGACCTGCGGCAACACGACCAATGACAATCTCAACCGGATCTTTGCGGACACTTTCGCGAGCGCACTCCAACTCCTCGCCGCCGGCGAGACGCTGGTCGAGATTACCGAAACCAGCTAGCACCGCTGCCGTCCGGAAAGAGCTCACTGCTCAAACGCGAAAATCCGCTTCCAGTCGTTCTTCATGCTGATGACCGTCCAGCCCTGTTTCTTCGCCTCGTCGTACAGCGCCTGGGTGAAGGTGCCGACCTTGGTGTCGCGCAGGTTCTGCGCCGGGCCGTAGGCGTATTCGCGCTTGGCGCCGTCGTTGAATCAGTCGTTGCGGCCGGGCGTCTGTAACGCCTGCAACGCGGCATCCAGCGAGAAAGTGCCGCCCTTCTGGCTGGGCGGAAATTCCCTGAACGTGCCAATGAACTTGCCCCACGTATTGCTGCGCGGGCACGAGCAGGAAAATGTGCTCGACCCACCAGCGGTTCCAGTCCATGCCTTCCTGGTCTCCGATTTCGAACGGGTCGGATCGCAGATTGAAGATCTTCGGCGCGCGCAGCGTCTTGAACGGATTGCGCCAGACCGCTGCGCCGTGCGCGTTCTGCTCGGCGAAGACGATCTTCCACTGGTCGTAACGCAACCCGACGAGCTGGCCGTCGTCGTTGAAATAGAAGAAATCATGGCGCGGGCTGGGCGACTTGCCGGCGAGCGCGTCGGTGATGTTGTAGCCGTCGAGATGGACCTTGAAGGTTTTGTTGCCGACCTGCATGCCCTTCCTGAGCTGCTCCTTCGCGTCGGGCACGCCGGCAGCCGCCAGCAGCGTCGGGAGCATGTCCTCGTGGGCGAAGATGTCGTTGAGCACGGTGCCGGGCTTGATGACGCCCGGCCAGCGAATGGCCGTCGGCACGCGATAGCCACCTTCCCAGTTGGTGTTCTTCTCGCCGCGGAACGGCGATGTGCCACCGTCGGGCCAGGTGAATTTCTCCGCGCCGTTGTCGGTCGAGTACATCACGATGGTATTGCCGTCGAGGCCGAGCTCCTTGAGCGCGTCCAGGATCTGGCCGACGTGGGCGTCGTGCTCAACCATGCCGTCGGGATAGATGCCGAGGCCCGTCTTCCCACGGGCCGACTCCTTGAGCCGCGTCCAGATGTGCATGCGAGTCGAGTTCCACCAGAGGAAGAAGGGCTTGTCGGCCTTCTTCGCATCGGTCATGAAGCGGATCGTCTCTTTGGTGACCTCGTCGTCGATGGTCTCCATCCGCTTCTTGTCGAGCGCGCCCGTGCTCTCGATCTTCTGCGTGCCGTCGGGATTGGCCCAGGTGTGGATCACGCCGCGGGTGCCGAAGCGCTTGCGCAACTCCGGGTTCTTGAAGTAGTCCTCGTGCTCGGGCTCGTCTTCGGCGTTCAGGTGGTAGAGCGAGCCCTTGAACTCCTGGAAGCCGTGCACGGTGGGCAGGTGCTCGTCGAGGTCGCCCAAATGGTTCTTCCCGAACTGCCCGGTCGCGTAGCCCTGCGCCTTGAGCAGCTCGGCGATGGTGACGTCTCTCGCCTGAAGCCCTTCCTTGGCGCCGGGCAGGCCGACCTTCAGCAGGCCGGTGCGGTACGGCGACTGTCCGGTGATGAACGCGGCGCGTCCCGCGGTGCAGCTCTGCTGACCGTACCAGTCGGTGAACAGCGCGCCTTCCTTGGCGATGCGGTCGATGTTGGGCGTCCTGTAGCCCATCATCCCCTGGTTGTAGGCGCTGAGGTTCCAGTAGCCGATGTCGTCGCCCCAGATGACGAGGATGTTCGGCTTCTTCTGCTGGGCAAGCGCCGGCGCGCACGCGACGGCCGCGAGCACGATCGCAAGGAATTTTACAAGTGTCCTCGTCATGGTGCTGACTCCTCAATTCGCGGGAATCCAGTTGCTGGTTGCATTACATGAATATCTGATAATATGATACGGGTTAAATTTATTCCCCGCGGTCTTGCCGCGGGATCCTTAGCCATGGGGTTCA
Source organism: uncultured Gammaproteobacteria bacterium (assembly GCA_963764725.1). Lineage (GTDB taxonomy): Bacteria > Pseudomonadota > Gammaproteobacteria > JACCXJ01 > JACCXJ01 > USCg-Taylor. The sequence continues at coordinate 183,381 of CAVXTM010000016.1, forward strand.
TACCCCGTGGTGGCGAAATCAAATTGATTATCGTCGCGGGAATCCTCGAGGGAATCCACATGGCGGACAAGATCACTGCAACAGACGCGGCACGCAGGTTCTCGGAAGTCCTGAACCAGGTGCGTTATCAGGGCGCCGAGTTCGACATCGTTCGCGGCAAGGAAGTGGTTGCGCGGCTGGTGCCGGCAGCGCCGGCGGGAGGTGTCGCCCTCGATCGGCTCGACGAACTCGCGCGCGCGTCCACGCACGCCTCGTAAGTTCGCTCGGACGTGGAATAACGCTCGGTTCGCTCGACCTCATCATCGGTGCCACAGCAATCCGCCACGGTTTTCCTGTGCTGACCACGAACGCCGCCGATTTCCGCCGTATGCCGGGCTGCACCGTGGAAGCCCTGGAATAGCCTTGCCTTCCGTCCGCTACTCGAACGCGAAGATCTTCTTCCAGTCGTTCTTCATGCTGATGACGGTCCAGCCCTTCTTCTTCGCCTCGTCATAGAGCGCCTGGGTAAAGGTGCCGACCTTGGTATCTGGGAGCCCGTGTGCAGGTCCGTACGCATACTCACGTTTTGCATCGTCGTGCAGTACGAGCATCGCAAGGCGCGCGCCGTCACCGGCTTTCGTGTACTCGAGCATCTGCTGGTCGCCGGTCGAGTTGCCGAACGCCACGTGTGGTTGCCGTCCGATCATCAAGTGGATGCCCTCGGGCTTGCCGGCGTTGTTGTCGTTCAACAGCAGCTTCGGCTCTTTGGTCAGGAACGGCTTGCCGCTCTTGTCGTAGCCGTATTTCGTCCCGCCGGCGGTGCCGACCACTTGCTCGGGCGGAATGCCGTAGGTCGCTCCCGAGTAGACGCGCACGAAATCCTGGCCGCCGCCGGTAACGATGTAGGTCTTGTAGCCGTTGGCGCGCAGGTACTTGAGCACCTCCTGCATGGGCTGGTAGGTGAGCTCGGTATAGGGTCGCTTCCAACGCGGATCCTTCGCCTCCGAGATCCACTTCGTGGCCTCGGCGTTGAACTGATCGACCGACATGCCGGTCAACGTCGCGGCGAGGATCTTGAACAGGTCGTCCTTCGGCAGTTTCGCGATCGCTTCGCGGTTACCCGACAGCACGGTCTTGAACGGCTCGACCTTCGCGAGCTCCGGCTTCGCCTTCACGACGGCCGGCAGCCGATCGAGGCAGTACATCACCTGCGAGTACATCGGATGTTCGACCCACAATGTGCCGTCCTGGTCGAAGGTGGCGATGCGCTCCGCCGGCGGCACGAACTTCGGGCTCCCCTGCGTCGTGGTCGTCCGCACGAACTCGACGATCGCCTTCTTGGCCGGACCGTCGTTCCAGGAGGGTAGCGGATCGGTCTGGGCGTGCGCTTGCACGGCCACGAACAGCAGGGTGCAGAGTGCCAAACCAACTGCACGACGCCACTGGAAAAAAGCTCTTGCAAATCTCATCGAAGTCTCTCCTCTTGCCCCTCGCATGAAAACCACCGAGAAAAACGGGCGCCCGCGATAGGGCGCCCGCTCCGTCACTTCATGCTCGTTCACAGGCAGCTAGTCGCTCCCGCCACCGGCATTGGCCTTCTTGACCTGCTCCAGGATCCCACTGAGGTTGTAGGTCTCGGGAGCCTGCAGCGGCGGGAACTTCTCGTACGACATCAGTTCCTTCATCCACAGCTGCTGGCCGATGGGCAGCATGTTCCAGTCGTACTGGAAGGCGGTCTGCGGGGCGCCGAGCGCGCCGCCCAAGCTCATCGCCGACTTCTGGTCGATGCCGACCGCCTGCTCGAAGGGATCGCGCTTGATGTTCTGGACCAAGGTGAAGTGGAAGGGCACGAGCGGCATGATCCAGCCGGCCGGTCCGGGCTGCGACATGTTGTAGTACATCTTCCAGTTCTTGTAGCGGACCGCGGACGGCGTCGACCCCGAGAAGTAGAAGAAGTAGTCGCGCGCCGACTTGTCGGTCTTGCCCTCGAGGAAGTCGCGCTGGTTGACGCCGTCGAGCGTGGTCTTGACGATGCCCGGATACTTGCCCGCCTCGATCTGTTCCTTCAGCTCGTCGCCGCTGGGGCCGCCGGCGATGTCGACCAAGGTCGGCACCCAGTCGAGGGCGGCGAAGAGCTGGCTGTGCACCGTGCCCGGCTCGATGACGCCCTTCCAGCGGATCACCATCGGCGCGCGGTAGCCGCCTTCCCAGGCCTCGCCCTTCTGGCCTTTGAACGGCGTGATGCCGCCATCGGGGAAGCTGATCGTCTCGGCGCCGTTGTCGGTGGTGAAGACGACGATGGTGTTGTCGAGCTGGTCCATGTCCTCGAGCTTCTTCAGCACGAGGCCGATGTTGTCGTCCATCTGCTTCATGCCGGCTTCGTTGACGCCCCAGTCCTTGCCGCCCCGCGTGCCCAGCATGGCCTCGTACTTCGGCGACAGCATGGTCACAACGTGCATGCGCGCCGGGTTGTACCAGACGAAGAAGGGCTTGTCGGTTTTCTTCGGGTCGTTGCGGTCGAGGAAGTCGATGACCTTGGCGGAGATCTCCTCGTCCACGGTCCTCGACCGGTCCAGCGTCAGCGGCCCCTCGTCCTTGCAGGTCTGGTTCTTCTCGGTGCCGTCGGAGGAGGTGCAGAAGAGCACCGGCCGCGGCGGTGTCAGACACGTGGTGGTCCGGGGGTCGACGGCGCCCGGAACCTCGGCAACGCCGGGGATCGGCGTGTTCTTGCACGGCGGAGCGACGCCCTGCTCCGTCGGCGTCTTGTTGATGTCGGGGAAGCTCACCTGCTGCATCGCGTCGAGGTGGTACAGGTAGCCCCAGTACTCCTGGAAGCCGTGCGCCGTCGGCAGGGCCGCGGTGTGGTCGCCCAGGTGGTTCTTGCCGAACTCGCCGGTGTTGTACCCGAGATCGAGCAGGAACTTGGCGAGCGCCGGGGTGCCGGGCCGCAGGTAGGAGGGGCTGCCCGGGAGCTGCGGCGGGATCATGCCCGTGCGCAGCGGGTACATGCCGGTGAAGAAGGCGTTGCGCCCGGAAGTGCAGCTCTGCATGGCGACGTAGTCGACGAACATCGCGCCTTCTTTGCCGATGCGGTCGATGTTCGGCGTCTCACCGACCATCAGGCCGCGGTGGTAGATGCTCGGCTGCATCCAGCCGATGTCATCGCCCATGATGAAGAGGATGTTGGGTTTGTCCGCCGCAAAGGCTGGCGACGCCGCCGAGAACATCCCGACGGATAGCGCCGCCAGGGCGCTCGGTGTAATTTTCTTTCTAGGTTTCATGTTGTTGACTCCTCCTGTATTGTAAAGCTTTATTGTAAAGCTCGCGGAAGCGAATCACTCCTGCGGTCCCCGGGTCGCTTGGGCGGCGCGCGGCTGGAGAGGTGAGGATAAGCCGAGACAGCCGCCCGCTGATCGATGCGCCGGACCGGCGGCCCGCCCGTTGCGGCGTGATCGAAGGATAGGGTTTTCAACGGGGACTTGCAATTGACGGCAATGGACAATGCTTGGTCTTACGGGCCGGACGGTGATTTGGCTACGAGAGATCTTCATCGGCTTTGAACACGTGAGCCAGCGCCGCCAGGGTGACCACCCCGACGAGATCCTCCGCCCGCCGGGAGTCCGGATTGCGCGATACCAGGATGAGCTCGGCCTCCGCCTCCCACAAGGCGCCCGCGGCCGCCAGAAGCGTGGCTTGTTCCCCCACCACCACGTAGCGCAGGGAGCGGGCGGCAGACTCGACAGCGGTCGAGCCTGGCTCAGCGCCCGACTGCCTTGTCACTCCGGAAATCGCGGCGTCCTCCGAATGCACAATGATCGCGGCGCCCGTTGGAATTTCGCCACCTTCGGGAACGACAGCGAAATCTGTTGTCATCAGATCCTGGATTCGCTGGGAAGTCAGCACCGACGCGTGCAATCCCTGCGGCACCGAGTGGCCACGCGCGCGCAGCTTCATCGTGTAGATGCTGTCGTCCATGATCCATTTGCGCACGGCGTAGGCGACCGAGCAGGTGATGACCAGGGGGAGCATGATGGAATAATCCTTGGTCATCTCGGAAAGCATGATGATGCCTGTGAGCACGGCCCCGGTTGACCCGCCGATCGCCGCCGCCATTCCGGCGATGGCGAAAGTGGGGATGGCAATGTTGAGGCCGGGCATCAATGCCTGACAAAGATACCCGAACGCCGCACCACCGGCCGCGCCCATGAACAACGCCGGGGAGAAGACGCCGCCGGACGCACCGGAACCGAGTGACAGGCAGGTCGCCAGAAGTTTCAGCGCCGCCAGCAGGAGCAGGAACCATGGGGAGGTCAACGATCCCTGGAGTATCTCCATGATGGTCGCGTAACCGACGCCTTCGACATAGTAGTGGCCGGCGTGGCGCATGAGCAGAAACATCATCACGCCGACGCAGAGCATGCCCAGCGCGTGGCGCGTGTAGTAATTGCCGGGAATGGCCTCGAAGACGTCCTCCATCCAGTAGAGTCCGCGGATGAAGGCGACAGACAGTAGCCCCATCAAGGCGCCCAGGACAAGGAACACGGCCAGCCCCCAAGACTGCATCAACTGGAAGTCGGGCCTCTCCAGCGCCGGGACGTAAAAGGAGGGATCGGTTCCCAGAAGCAAGTGGCTGATCCGAGTCGCCACCACGGTCGCCATCGTCACCAGCAGGAGATTGCGCGCGTTGATGGACACCAGCAAAAGCTCGAGGGCGAAGACGATGCCGCCGAGCGGCGCGTTGAACGTCGCCGCGATCCCGGCCCCCGCTCCGGCCGCGATGAGCGTCACCCGATCGCTGGTCCGCATCGGAATCAGCGAGCCCAGCGTCGAGCCGAAGGCGGAGCCAATCTGGACAATCGGCCCCTCGCGTCCCACCGAGCCGCCGCTGCCGATCGAAACCGCCGAGGCCAGCGACTTGACCACCGCGACCCGAGGGCGGATTCGGCCCTGGTTGTAGTAGATGGCGTCCATGACTTCCGGCACGCCATGCCCTTTGGCTTCGGGCGCGAAATTCTTCACCAGCCACGCCACCACCAGCGCACCGGCGACGGGAACCAGCACGACGCCGACACCCCAGGGGCTGGCAGGTGTGTACACGTTGGCGTCATAGGAGAAAACCAACTGACCGAGAAAGAGCACGTTGTGGACGAATCCGATCAACATGCGAAAACCCCAGGCGCCAAAACCGGCAACAACCCCAACGGCGATCGCCATGATCATCATCAACGGGAGGCCGCGCTTCGGAGCCTTCGCGCGCCCGACCTCGTCAGCCATCACGCGCGTCCCGATCCTGCGCGACATGGGTTGTGGACGGGAAGAACTATCGGTCGTTGCGGAGCCCGGCCCTCTGACCCTATTCCCGATCCATTTGCTGTTCAATGGAATCCAGCTGGCCCGAATCGTTGAAGTGCAGGACATAGATCCCCTGCCCCACATCCGAACGGTCATAGATCCAGTTGTCGCCATCCTTCGACGTCGGCTGCCCGCATTTATCCAGGATCTGTTGCGTGACCTGTCCGTCCAGCTGGTCGTCGGTGATGATGGCTTGGCCACAGGTCATGGAGCCGGCCTGCGCGGTCCCACTAAGCAGCAGTCCCGTGAATCCGGCGATATAACGATATCGGATTTTCATAGTCATTTCTCCGTTGTTGTTTGACTACTGATAAGTGCCCAGGATTTCGGATGAAGGTGATCTTTGCGTGAAATCGCGATCGTGCGTTCGCACTCTCGTCCAAGTTTAGAGGTTTCGGCTCCTCGGCAAGATCTATGGGTATTCCGTTAACTCCCTCTCCCACCGGGCGGGGGTGAGGGGATATCCAGCAAGGCAGCGCGAATACTCTCCAACACGGCGTCAGGATCTCCAAGCACTTCATGATTCCAAAATCGAAGCACGCGATAACCCAATACCTTGAGATAGTCAGTCCGTCGCAAGTCGTTCGAGACCTGTTCGGCATGCTGGCCACCATCGACCTCGATGACAACTTTGGGCTCCAAGCAGAGGAAATCCACGACGTAGGGGCCAAGGACCTGTTGACGTCGAAACTTGACGCCGTCGAGTCGTCAACCGCGCAATCGACTCCACAAGCACCGCTCCGCCTCGGTCGAATTCTTCCGCAGCGTCCGGGCCAGACTGTTCATCGGTCTCTCTATCCCCTCACCCCTGCCCTCTCCCGAAAGGAGAGGGAGTAAACTGTGGCGCACTTACCTCTCCCGGGTGGGAGAGGGAGTTAACCGTGGCGCACTTACCTTGCCTCGAAATCTAGAACCCGAAAACTCGTGGCCAGGCCCAGATTATCATGCGATCGTTGCCAGACCGTCCCTCTACTGATCCACAACTTCTGCGGAAGAGGCGGGATTTTAAACGCCCTTTTTTTCTGAGATGCACGGTACTGCTGGGTTAGGGAGTTGTCAAACATTGCGATACCGCGTTGAATATCCTATCCTCCAACGCAGCGCGGCTTGCCCATTGGACCCGGGCACGAACACCGGCTGTAAGCCAAAATTTCATAGCACATTGGTACTATCATGAACGACAATCCCCCGCGCAAAATCCGCAAGGTATCGTTTGCCATTCTGGTAGTCGCACTGGGGATAACCAATACCTCCGTGCTAGCGCAGCCATCGGCTGGCGGTGAGGACAGCACCGCGCTCGCGAAGAAAACTCAAAACCCCATTAGCGATCTCATCAGCGTGCCGTTCCAGAGCAACTTCAACTTCGATGTGGGGCCAAACGACGACCTTCAGTACATCCTCAATATCCAGCCGGTCTATCCCATGCGCCTGAGCGAGACGTGGAATCTGATTCATCGCCCGATCATCCCGCTCATCGACCAGCCTCCGCTGGCACCGGAGCTTGACAGCGAGTTCGGGATCGGTGACATCCAGTATCAGACTTTCTTTTCGCCGGCCAAGCCCGGCACGATCACCTGGGGCATCGGACCCGTCCTCCAGTTTCCAACGGCCTCCGACGACGTGCTCGGGAGCGAGCAGTGGGCCGCGGGACCCGGTGTTGTGGTGCCTAACCATGCCCGGTCCCTGGGTGGTGGGTGCCTTGGTCAATAACATCTGGTCCTTCGCCGGGAATGACGACCGCGCCGACGTAAACCTGATGACCTTGCAGCCCTTCATCAATTACAACCTACCCCATGGTTGGGCGCTAGGCACTTCGCCGATCATCACCGCCAATTGGGAGGCGGACAGCGACGATCGCTGGACCGTACCGATCGGCGGCGGTGTGCAGAAGATCTGGCACCTGGGCAAACTGCCGCTGAATACCCAGCTTCAAGCCTATTGGAACGCTGAAACACCAGACGGTGGCGCCGATTGGCAACTCCGATTCCAGTTCGCTTTCCTGTTCCCAAAGTGAGTCGCGAACGAGCGGCCATTTAGCGGGCTTTCACACCACATCACTACCGGGCAAGCAAAGACCTTCATATGATAAAGCCGAGCGTTCGATCGATGAGCCAGAAGGCGGCAATGGAGCCGATGGCGTAGGCGGCCACCGATTCCGACGCAGCGTATGCGCGCTTTGGATCGATGCCGAGGTGGCTGAGTCTCCTGCCGACAAAGGCAGCCCCCGCGAGCGCAACCATGACAGACGCGATGAACGCGAGCTGTCCGAGCTCGACGCCGACGTTGAAGGCAAAGAGCGCGAGCGGGATGTCACCCTGCGGAAGCCCGAGGTCCGTGAGCGCGCTCGCGAAGCCGAAGCCGTGCAGCAGGCCGAAGGCGAAGGCCACGAGCCACGGCCAGCGCGCGGTGAGCTCTCCTCGCCGCGCCGCATGCGCACGATCTCGCAGGCCAGGAGCAGGATGCTGAGCGCGATCACGGCCTCGACCGGCGGCCCGGGCACGTGCACCACGCCGAGGGTCGCGAGCGCGAGCGTGATCGAGTGCGCGAGCGTGAACGCGGTGATGGTTATGAGGAGCACGCGCCGGCTGCGCACGATCAGGATCAGCGCGAGCACGAAGAGCAGATGATCGAAGCCGAAGAGGATGTGCTCGATCCCGTGGACGAGGTAGGCGCCCACCACCGCGAGCGCACCCGCTCGCGGCGGCGATCTCTACCCACGGCTGGGACGGGCGAACCAGAGTGGTCGTGCGGGTACCGTCGAGGAGCGCGACGCGCACCAGCACGTCGGTGATCGTGGCCTGGAGACCCGACGAACTCGATGCGCTTCCCGGCGAGCCCGCCCTCGCCCGCGTCGATCGTCCGCCGCTCGAGGAGCGAGTCGGTGAGCTCCTGCACGATCGGCTCGCGTACCTCACGCACATCGTCCGGCAGCTTCAGCGCGACCGGCAGGCGCATGCCGGAGAGCACCGGCGTGCGCCACAGAACGGTGTAGCGGCCCGGCGTCGTCTCCTTGATCTCGAGGTAGGCGGGGCGGACCTCGTGCGCGCCGGCGGCGGATGCGAACGCCAGCAACCCGAGAAGCAGAGTGGCGCAGAGCTCGGCTCATGGTGCGGCGTTCGCTTCCGCGGGGCCGCCCTGGCTCGCGACTTCGTCCGGCGGGGCGGGCAGCACGAGCTCGTACCTCGCCCGCATCTCTGCGTACGCCTTGCGCCAGGCCTCGGCGCGCTGCTCGGTCTTCCAGGCGGTCCTCGACGTCCGGCTCGACCTCCTCGAACGCGGGCACGCGGCCGGCGTCAACGAGTCGACCAAGACGAGATGCCAGCCGTAGCCGGACTCGATCGGGCCCGCCAGGTGCCCGGCGTCGAGCGCGAAGAGCGCGCGGGCGAAGCCCGGGCCGAACGTCCTTGGCGACGCTCGTCGGGCGAGCGGTCGCCAGTAGTAGTCCTGGAACATGAAGGGATCGCCGAGCGCCGTCGCAGCCGGCGCAGTCCATCGGGCTTGCCCGCGAGCTTCGTCGAGCGCGCGCGCCGCGTCGTCGCGCGCGCGCGCGCCGCGCCGGTCGGGCGAGAAGTAGAGATGGCGAAACGTGACGCGCGCCGGCAGCGCGAAGCGCTCCGCGTTCTTCTCGAACCAGGCCTGCGAGCTCCTCGGCGGTGGGCTCGCGCAGCGCGGCGACGTCCTCGAAGAGGAACTCCATCTTCTGCGCCAGCCGGCGCTTCACGATCGTGTCGTCCTTGTCGAGGCCGAGCGCCAGCGCCTCGCGGTAGAGGATCTCCTCGCGCACCCGTGCTCTCGACGAGGCCGCGCATCTCCTCGGGCGACGGCGGCGCGCTGCCCTGCGCGAGCCAAGGCGATCCCGATCTGCTCGCAGATCGTCCGAGGTGAGCTCGATCTGCCTGGACTCGGCTCGCGGAGCCGCTTCGCGCTGGAGCGCGCGCATAGCCGGCGAAGAGCAGCAGCCCGACCAGCAGGAACTGCAGCAGCGGCTCGCGCAGCCAGCGTCCGATCGCGACGCTCAACGCGGAGCGGCTCCCAACGGGCTCAGCTTCTGCGACCGCCGGGATGATCTCGTAGTTGGCGTAGCCGAACTCGTTGCTGCGCGCGCCGAGATACTTGTCGCCCAGCTTGTAGACGGTGATCTCGATCGGCGTGCCGACGAGCTCGGTGACGATCTTCCCGTTGGCGATGTTGTAGGTCCGGGAGGTGCCGAGATAGCTGGCGTCGACCGCGTCGCCGGTCAGGCTCTGCATCGCCACGTTTCTTCCCACGTAGCGCACCTGGAACTGGCCCTGGTTGGCCGGGAAGCGCTGGGTGACGTATCCGGGCTCGGCGGGTGTGAGCGGCTTCGCGTCCGCGCCCTTGCCCAGGGCGCCGTAGATGATCATGTACTTCTCGCCCGTCACCGTGTTCTGCAGCCAGACGGACTTCTCGCACGATCAGCGCCTTCAGCTGCGCGTCGTCGAGCGCCGCCGCGCCCTGCTTCTTCAGGTCGGCGACCGTGGTGCCGCGGCTTGGCCGCTCTTGCGCGCCTCGGCGCTCGGCGTGTACCAGATCGGCGAGCTCCAGGCGCGCTCCTGGAGCGTGGCGCGCCACGACGTCGGGCGGCGCGATGCCGAGCTGCTTCGCCTGGATCGTCGTCCAGCGCGGCGTCGGGATCTCGAGCACGCGCGCGTAGTAGAAGGCGTGCAGGCTCGGATCGAACTCGGGATCGGTCCACACCGTCTTCAGCTCCACCGCGCCGATCGTGTTCGTGTAGGTCGCGTTCTCGACGTCCACCGTGCTGCCGATCGGCGGCACGACGCCGGTCCACTTGTCGGGCTTGCGGTCGCCCGCCCAGACGACGTCGAAGATCTTCTCGAAGCTCTGGCCGCTCTTCGTCCAGCCCTTCACGATCTGGATGCGGTCGAGATTGCCGGAGGTCGGATCCTTCACCGCCCAGACCATGAAGGTCGGCGCCTTGCCCTTGGCCGGCGGCAGGTCGCCGCCCATCGGCACGCCCTTCGCGTAGCCGGTCTTCACCCAGTCCTGCTGCTTCGACCAGCGTCCGGCCGTGTACTCCCAGCCGCCGAAGAAGCGCACCTTGATGTGCGGGCCGCTCACGGCGAAGGTCTCCTTGCGCTGCATGGCCTCGAAGATGCGAGGCGCGCGTGTTCTCCTCGGCCCAGACGCCCGTCAGCCCGCTGGTGCCTTCGAGTGCGCGCGTCGAACATGCCGCCGACCAGAGTGCCGGACATGCGCGCCTCGATCGTCCCGTCGGTGAAGGTATGGCCGCCGAAGAAGTTGTCCTGGCGGTAGGGGACGGCGGTGTTGTGCGAGTCCGACGCGGCTCCGAAGCCGAACTTGTACGGGTTGAAGCCCTTGCTGTCCTGCATGGCGAGGCCGTCCTTCAGCGCCTGCCGGGCGTAGCTGCCGACGATGTGCGGAATGCGGCCCGGCGGGTTGCCCAGCAGGACCGACATGATCTCGAAGTTGGCGAACTCGTCGTTGGGCGAGAGCAGCGGGTGGGTCTCGGAGGTGCCCTTCAGCTGCTTGATCTCGATCAGCGGCTCGTTGCGCACGCGCGACGCGGCATAGGCGGCGTCGATCGGGCGGCCCTTGGTGTCGACCTCGGTCGGGAACATGCGGCCGTCGGAGAGATTGGCGTTGTGCGAGATGGCGAGCAGCTCGTTGCCGGCCTTGCGCTGGCCGTCCATCCAGTTCCAGAGGTCCACGGGATGCGTACGAGTCCAGCGCGCTGAACGGCATCGGCGGCACCTTGGCGCAGTCCTTGAAGAAGATGTTGCGGTGCAGGTTCATGTTGTTCGGCATCGAGGTCCACTCGTAGGAGCAGAAGGCCGTGAACTTCCCCGGCTCGTTCGCCTGGTCGGCGAGCGCGACGTTCCGCTTCCAGACCGTCCCGGCGATCTCGGGGGCCATGAGCGCCTTGACCGGCGGTCCGCTGGCCAGGGTGTTGATGGCGTACAGGGCGACCCGCTCCATCTCTTCCTTCGTCCTGGCCTTCAGGATCAGCGGCTGCGCCTCGGGGATCTTGCTGACCGCGGAGCCCGGCTCGTTCGCCAGGTTGACCACGCCCGCGTACTCGGAGTGGTCGGTGACGCCCGCCCAGTCGAGCGGCGTGTCGATCTTCACGTCGTAGCCGAGGGGATGCTTGATCGGCTCGCCCTTGAAGTACTTGTACGCGTCGCCGGGAGTGGTGAGGATGTTCCCGATGGCGAACGCGTCGAGCGACCAGCTCGTGTGGACGTGCGTCTCGCCGAAGTAGGCGTCGCGCTCGGGGTTTTTCTCGGCGTATGACGCACAGGTCGCCAACATCATCGTCGTTCCGGCAACGAAGCCGAGCGCGCGGAGCATCGTGTTTCGTTTCATGTACTTTCTCCTGCTGAGATGGTGGTTGCGTAGTTTGTTTTGGTCATTTCGGGCCGTGTCAGTACTTATCCGGCACAAACCGCCTTGCCGTCACCGAAGCCTCGTCATCGTATCGGCCTTTCATCGACCGCTTGGGGAGTTCTACCTTCGACCGCGGTACCGTCTTGTACGGGATCAGGCTCAGCAGATGCGAAATGCAATTCAGGCGGCCACGCCGCTTGTCGTCCGTACGCACAAGGTACCAAGGCGCATACTCCGTGTCGGTTGCCTCCAGCATCAGGTCGCGGGCGCGGGAGTAGTCGTACCAGCGCTTGCGCGCGGGTAGATCCATAGGACTCAGCTTCCACTGACGAAGCGGATCCTCGATGCGCGCCTCAAACCGGCGTTTCTGTTCCTTGTCACTCACTTCCAGCCAGTACTTGATTAATATGATCCCGTTATCGACGATTTGTTTCTCGAATTCCGGACACACCTTCAAAAACCGGCGGCGCTGCTCGTTGGTGCAAAAGCCCATTACATATTCCACTCCAGCTCGGTTGTACCAGCTACGGTCGAAGATCACTACCTCGCCTGCGGCTGGGAAATGGGGAAGATACCGCTGGATGTACATTTGAGTTTTCTCTCGGTCCGAAGGAGCGGCCAGGGCGACAACGCGGAAGACACGGGGACTCACGCGCTCCGTGATCGCCCTGATGGTACCGCCCTTGCCGGCGGCATCGCGCCCCTCGAACACTACGACCACCCGAAGGCCTTTGTGCTTCACCCACTCCTGCAGTGCGCACAGCTTCTCCTGGAGCCGGCGCAATTCAATCTCATAGTCCTTGCGCTTGAGCTTGGATTTGTCTTTGTTGTTTCGATTCATCACGTTCATGGCTACATTTAGTTAGATAAGATTGGGGAGTAACGCCGAATTATATTCCGCTATTCTTGAACCGAAGGCCACGACGCTTGGCCATGCCTTTCCTCACCGGTTGTTCCATTCGCCCGTAGAGACGCGCATTCTGTCAATCGGCCCGAGAAACGCTCAAACGCCTGTCCGAGGTGGCGTTTGGAGCGATGCGTCTCCGCCTCGATCACCCAGCCGCCGCCCATAGCCTTGTAGACATTGACGAGCTGGGTCAGGCTATCCGCCTGGTTCTGCGCATGGGCCAGCTCGGCGCTGAACAGCTCGTTCTGTGCAACGAGTACCTCCAGGTAGCTCGTCACGCCCTCGTCGAACCGCTGTTGGGCGAGCCGCGCAAAATCCTGGAGTGCGGCAACACGTAGGCCGCGCGCTATGAGCTCCTCGCGGCTCTTCTGCGTGCCGATGAGCGCATCGTTCACTTCCCGAAACGCGCCTAGGATCGTTTGCCGGTAACGCTCAAGCGCCTGCCGTTGCACCGCCTCGGCCGCCTGCACCTGGCCCTCGATATTGCCAAACGTGAACACTGGCACCGTCGCCGCAGCGCTCAGTGCCCACACGCCCGCCGGCCCGGTGAACAAGCTCGAAAGCGCTACGCTGGCAGTTCCCACCAAACTGGTGAGGGAGATCGTCGGAAAATAAAGCGAGCGGGCGACACCGATCTGAGCGTTCGCCGCAATGAGATCCTGCTCAGTGGCGCGGATGTCCGGCCGGCGATCGAGCAGGCTCGAGGGCAGGCCGCTCGGAATTCCAGGAGAAGCGAGCTGATCGATCGCCTTGCCGCGTAGAATCGGTGCCGGATTGCGGCCGAGCAGGATCGAGAGCAGATTCTCCTGCAGCGCGATCTGGCGCTCAAAAGCGGGGATCGCGGCAAGAGCCTCTTGATATTGCGACTCGACCTGGGCGACCTCGACTTGACCGACGATCCCCTCCTTGAAGCGCAGGTCGAAGATCCGCTTGGTCTCGCCGTAGTTGCGGGCGGTCGCATGCGAGATCTCGAGCTGGCGGTCGAGCGCCCGCAGCGCGATGTAGCTCGAGGCCACGCCGGTCACGACCGAGAGGATGACCGCGAGCCGTACGTCCTCGGCGGAGAATACCTGCGCCTGAGCCGACTCGGTGGCGCGTCGGATGCGGCCGAAGACATCGATCTCCCAGTTGGTGTTGAGCTCGAGCTCATAGAAGTTGAAGGGGTTGCTCACGTTCGAAGGGAACGGCCCCGGCCCCGCTTCGGTCTCACGCAGGCCCCCGGTGGCGGCCGCGGCACCGATCTGGGGGAAGAACGTAGAGCGCGCCGTCCTGAGCTGGCCGAGGAACTGCTCGATGCGCGCGGCGGCGATGCGCACATCGTAGTTCTCGCGCAGCGCCGTCTCGATGAGTCGGTCCAGGACGGGATCGCCGAACTGCGCCCACCAGCGGGTATCGGCCATGCCTGCCGCTTGCTGGTAGTCAACGCGCCAGGCTTGCGGTGTATCGACCTCCGGACGCACGTAATCGGGGCCAACGGCAGCGCAGCCCAACAGCAAGGTTGCAAGGGAACAGCCTAGCGAGAATCGCCACATCTTTAGTCATCTTCCCGCTTGGCATGCGGCGCGGCCGGTACGGGCGTACCTGCAACGCTCTAAGCCCCAAGACGGCTCATGGGCAGCTGTAATAATGCATTGGTGTGATTACCCCCTGAAGCATAAACAGGCCTGATCGCTATGTTTCCTCAATGAAGTTCACCGAAAATATAGTTTTGCCAACTGACCATGCGCAGCAGAATCTTGCGTATGAGTGCCACATGATGCACATGTTTTGTATAGATAGCCGCGGATCCGATAACACCGGCCGGTAGCTGGTATGCCGATACGTCGTCCTCTAGTTTGATGACTACCGGTACGCGGCCGGGCATCGGCACGGATTCGACGGTCATCAGTGTGCCGCTCGTTTGCAACTGGCCCTGCGCCAGCACCGGCAAGATGCGGTCTACATGCCCTTTGAACACCCGCCCCGGCACGGCCCTATAAATCACTTCCGCCTCGTCACCCGGTTTGAGACGCTGCAGCGAGTTCTGCCAGAAGGCACCCACCAGGACGCGGTCAGTGGGAGCGGTAGTGTGGATAAATGTCATTACCGGCCGCAGCGGCAGTGGCACCGCCATCATGCCAGGTCGCAGGAGAAGTTGTGTAACGAAGCCGTCAGTGGGCGCGCGCACGGTAGTCTGATCGAGGTTCCAGCGTGCGCGATCGAGCTCAGCAGTAATCTGGCGGACTTTGGGATTGACCCCTCCGCTCTCCGCCTCGAAGGCAAGTCGCGCCTCGCGTTCCTGGGCTTCCGCGCTACGCAACTGCTCGCGCGCCGTCTGTACCCGGTCACCACCGGATTCGAGCTTCTCCGCTGCCTGCCGCTCCGCCGCCTGAGCTTGACTGAGTTTCGCTTGGGCACTTTCGAAATCCCGCTTCGCCCTGTCAAAATCGGACTGGGCGACCGCGTCTGTGGATAACAACCGCTGATACCGACCGCGCTGTTCGAGCGCGAGTTCGAGCTGCGCTTGCATTTGCACGACCACTGCCCTTGCCTGTTCCAGCGCCTCAGCTGCCTGACGGCCAGATTCAGACTCGGAGGTCAAGATGTTGGAACGGGCCTGCGCTGTCGCCGCTTCGGCCGCCCGCAGACGTTCCTCAAGCTGCGCAGCACCTGACTTGGCGTCCGCCAATGCTGCCTCAAGCCGGTCTACTTCATACTGATAGGGCGCCGGGTCGATACGGAATAACACATCGCCCTGCTTCAACGGCTGGTTGGCCTCCACTGGCACCTCGACCACCTGGCCCTGCACATCGGGCACGATGGGTGTCGTGACAAAGTACTCGCGCACCAGTGTAGTATAGGGATGGTTGTAATTCATCACCATCAGTACCAGGGCGATGAGCACCGCGCCACCGAGGATTGCCGTGGGCACCGTCCATTTGTTCAGGGGGAGCTTAAAGATCTTGAACACCGCCCAGCAGAAGGCCGTGTAGATCATGATCATCAATATTTCCATGCTAAAGCTCCAGCGCAGGCGTTCTGCCTTCGAGTGCCGTCAGGCGAGCATCCAGCGCCTTGACCTGCTTAAAGGAGTTGCCTTCGAGCACCGCTAAACGGGTTTCCAGAGTCTCGTTCCCTGCCGCAGGTTTGCCCTCGAGTGCCGCTAACCGCGCCTCCAGGTCCGCAATACGAATATCCAGCGTTTTCGTTTGTCCGCTCTCCGCGGCGAAACCGTACCCGCGCTCAGGCCTGTAAATAGTGGCCCAAATCCACAGGAACGGCCAGATAGTGTGCAGTGTCATCAGGCTCACCCATCCCGCCACGTGGATAGCGTCTTGATGGGGATGGTTGCGCTTCTTGGCAATCTCGTAGGGAATATCGTGGATGCCAATGATAATATAGAAAGTGACGAGGGTGCCGAAGATCAAAAAGCCCAATGCCAGGTAGTCAAGAAACACGGCTCGATATCCTCCACATACACATTTTCACGGGTTTATGTTTTGAAATTACATTGGCTCGCCGCGCGGGCGGCGTCGAGCTGAAACAGGACTTGACCCTCCTGCACAAGCTGGCCTTCCTCGTAGGCGATGCGATCGAGGAAGCCTGAGACTCGCGCCACGATGTCCACCGCGCGCGAGCTCTCGGTCTGGGCGACGAACCTTCACGAAGGGGATGGTCCGCGGCGCGATGGTGATAGCTGTAACCTCCAACGCGGCTGGCGGCTGAGCGCCTGATTCTTGCTTCGCTTCGGCTTTGGTTTTAGAGCTGTCCTCGGTTTGGGCGGTGCAAGCCGTCAGTGCAAGCCAAAGTAGGAGGGGAATGCGAAGGCACCAAATAGCTGATCTCATAGGCTGGGTTTCATTGCTTCTGAGGGGGCGTGGAGGCGCACGCACCCGGCGCCCCTTTCTGCTCGCGAGTTTACAGGTTTTTGGGGTTAGAACACACCCTCGGGTGCTAGTTCTCTCAGGGCGTGGCTTGTCGTCCCTTCGGTCGCCGCCGGGAGAGGCGCGTCATGGACGGTCGCGGAGCCCAGCGCGGACGGTCGCTGCGGCACGGATGCCTGTGGTAGTATTAACGACGCTGGGGATGCAAGCCTCTGCTACGAGCGAGTTTGTTCACAGCTATTTTCAATCAATTCAGGAGAGACAAAATGTTCAAGAAAAACGCTATATTTTCTTTAGTGTCCACCACGGCCATGTTGCTTCTGCCCCTCACTCAGGCGGAAGCAGGCACCGAACTCGGGATCCTGACCTGCAAAAAGATCCCAGGCTCGGAAAGAAACCTCTTGATCCACTCGAGTGCGGGATTTAACTGCGTGTATAAGACCCCGGCTGGTTTCCAAGAAAAGTACAAAGGCGAGGCTGGCATTGCCCTCGGCCTGGACCTGAGCTGGACGAAGGAGGACACCATTGCCTATACGGTGATGGGAGTGGCTGAGGGCACCAAATTGCCGCCCGGTGCGTTCGTCGGCACTTACACGGGGGGAACCGCCTCGGCGGCATTTGGCCTCGGTGTAGGCGCAAAGGTGCTGGTGGGTGGCGGAAATTCCAATGTTGCCCTCAGTCCCCTGGCCTTGGAGGCAAGCAAGGGATTCGGAGCCTCCGCAGGGATCGGCTATCTCACGTTGGTGAAAGAATAAGTTTTTCCGTAAACCCGCATTGCCACAGACCTCGCTCCGTCGTTTTTCGCTACTCCGCAAGATTCGCTCGCCTTTTTCGATGAAACGGGATAAGTGTCCTTCAGCAAGTTTCATCGGGAATCCATGTCATCAGGAGGCAGCGACTAAATGCAATGTAAATGATCTGGCAAGATAACCACCGCATCCAGCCGGAAGGGTCCGTGCAGCTACTTGCGAGCCTCGACGCGCGTCTTGCTGGAGGGTTCGGATCACGTTTGGCGGCTTCCTTAGAACTAGAAACAATGATCATCCCCCCTCATCCTGAAAATACAGCCACAAAGCCGCTGGAGCGGATAACAATCAGTAGCGGCGGGAGTCGAGCGGCGCCTACATGGCATCTGATCCTAAACGAACACCCCATCCGGTTCAGAGCCCTGAGCCGACATCCCTCCCCTTTGGCCTGCACTTGTCCAAGACGCCAAGCTGTCTCGACATATGGCACCGAAGGCCGATGAATGGCCCGAAAAGTCCCCGATCCTGGACCCAGGACACGCGTGTTTGACGGCTAATAGGTTCAGTCGTATCTTCGCTCCCGACGAAAAAGCTCTTTTAAAGTTCTTATTCTCAAGCGCTTGCCCTTCCAACGAAATAGTGTAACAACTTTGTGTTATTTTGCCGCAATGTTAGCCAGTGTGAGTTTTGCAGGAGAGCCGACGCCTGCGACGACGCTCGAGATTGCACATCTGTTTTCGTATTTACAGGCCTCCGGGTGTCAATTTTATCGAAATGGAACTTGGTATGGTTCGAGTGAGGCAGTGAGCCATCTAAACAAGAAGTACCGGTATCTACTGGGAAAAGGGCTGGTGACGTCTTCTGAAGCCTTCATCGAAACACTTGCATCAGAAAGCAGTATGAGTGGCCGAGCCTATCGCGTACGGTGTGGATCAAATCCAGCCGTGAACAGCGCCGATTGGTTTGGAGCTGAGCTGGAAAAATACCGTAAAGGAAGGCACTGATGGCGCAAAACGGGGGCATGGTCCGGCGGATTGCCGGGGATCCCGACCTCATTCAACAGAGTGAGGCTCGTGTGATTCCTACCGGAGGGAACGTGATCTACGCGAGAGATGACTATCTAAGGCGCGAGTTTGATTCTTCGGCACCCCATCCGCTCAAGTGGGCAGCCATGCGTGCTGCCGTGCTTGTTCGATCATGCATGCTGCTGATGTTGGTGGGCGTGCTCTTCACCGGCTGTGCCAGCGTGCCGAAAGATTACCCCCGCACGCCCTCTACGGCCTTCCCGGATTACGCGAGCACCGCGATTGGAGCCTACTTCGAGAAGGCGGCCGCCAGTCATCCGGGCCAGTCGGGCTTCGCGATCGTCCCCGATGGGCGCCGGGCGTTTACCGGGCGGATTGCGATGACCGAGCTGGCGGAAAAGACCCTGGATCTGCAGTATTTCAGCTGGGACGCGGACGCCACCGGCGGGATCCTGGCCGAGCGCCTGGTTCGGGCCGCCGATCGGGGCGTGCGGGTACGCCTCCTGGTGGATGATCTGAACCTCCAGGGCCGTGACGCCGTCGTCGCCGCCCTGGATGCGCACCCGAAAATCGAAATCCGCCTCTTCAATCCCTTCGTCCATCGTTCGGCGCATTTACTGGACTTCATCGCCGACTTCGGTCGCGTCAACCACCGCATGCACAATAAGCTCTTCGTCATGGACAACGCGGTCGCGATCGTGGGCGGTCGCAACATCGGCAACCACTATTTCGAGGTCCATCAGCAGGTCAACTTCCGCGACCTAGACGCCGTCGCGGTCGGACCGGTGGTGCGGGAGGCCTCCGGCGTGTTCGATCATTTCTGGAACAGTGATTGGGCGGTGCCGATCCGAGCGATGGTGGATCGTTCCGCCACCGAGGCCGATCTGCGGAGGCTGGTGCAAACCCGGCACGAACAGATCGCCAAAGAACCCTACCCCTACCCGCTCGATGAGGATGTAGCCGGCCTCAAGTCGGAGTTGACGGCAATCTTCGACGCCTTGATCTGGGCGCCGGGCCATATGATCTTCGACGACCCGAATGAGATCAAAAAATACGGGCGCACGACCACGATGACGGAGGGCTTCCACCGGCGCATCGGGCGCCTTAACGGCGAGTTGCTGATCGAGGTGCCCTATCTGGTGGTCCGTGAACGGGGACTTGCGGCTGTGAAGCGTTTGCACGAACGGGGTGTCCGAATCCGGGTGCTGACTAACTCCCTGGCCTCCAACGACGTGCTGGCTGCTCACGCCGGCCATGCAGCGTACCGCAAAGAGCTCATCGCAGCCGGCGTGGAACTCTACGAGCTGCGTTCCGAGCCGGGGGTCAAAAAGCGGATCTTTTACCTGACAGGTTCGCCCCACTCGACACTGCATAACAAAGTCATGGTGTTCGATCGCAAGGATGTGTTCATTGGCAGCCTTAATCTCGATCCTCGCTCGGGAGACATCAACACCGAGGCGGGACTTTATATCGAGAGTCCGGAGCTCGCTGCCAAGGTGATTGCCTACATGGACGAGGGTGTGCTGCCACAGAATAGTTATCGAGTCCAATTGGACGCGGACGGTGATCTCTACTGGATCACCGAAACCAACGGGAAGACAGAGCGATACGAGGATGACCCGAACAGCACGGCCTGGCAGCGCGCTCAAGTGCGCTTCATCAGGATGCTGCCCATCAGGGACCAGCTTTGATGCGGATCGTGTCATTGACAACCCATTGGTCCATCGGTACTCTACCGCTTGCCCAAAAGGGGGTTTGAGATTCCTAATACTAATGATTCAGAAGGAGGAAAGAACGATGAAGGTACGATACTTGGTAGCCTGTCTTGGGGTCGCGTCCGTTGTCCTTGTGGGCGCCGTGGGCAAGGCGAGAGCCGCTGACGAGTGGTTCGTGCTCGCCGAGCAGACGCTCCAGTCCGTCAATCCAAGCGTGGAGATCACGGGCGAAGAGGGGAAATTATTTAAGGAAGACATCAAGAAGACGAAGCTCTCGGTCGACGGCGCTGACGTGGAGATCTCGAAGGTCGTCCTCCACTGGAACAATATGCCAGACGACACGATCTACAATCTCGGAGTCGTGAAGTCGGGAGGAGAAACGGCTCCGAAAGACGCTCCAACACGCGAGGCGACCCTCCTGTCGGTGGCGGTCCAGTACAAGATCCTTAATAATGCGCCGACGGCCAACCTCAAGGTTTGGGGATACGACTGAGCGGGTGTGAGCGCCCACCGGCCGGCGTTTGAAGTTCCATACTAAAGATCAGAAAGGAGGGAAGAACGATGAAGATACGATACTTGGTGGCCTGTCTTGGGGTCGCGTCCGTCGTCCTTGTGGGCGCCGTCGGCAAGGCGAGAGCCGCTGACGAGTGGTTCGTGCTCAGCGAGACGGTGCTCAAATCTGCCGACCCAAGCGTGGAGATAAAGAGCTTGGGGGGGCGATGGGACAAGGATATCAAGCAGACAAAGTTCTCTGTCGAGGGCGCTGACCTAGAGATCGCGAAGGCCGTCCTTAGCTGGGACAATCGCCCCGACGATACGCTCACGAATCTCGGAGTCCTGAAGTCGGGAGGAGAAACGGCTCCGAAAGATGCTCCGTTACGCAAGGCGCGCCTCGAGTCGGTGACGATCCAGTACAAGATCCTTGGTGATGCACCGATTGCCACCCTCAAGGTGTGGGGATTCGACTGAGCGGGGCGTGAACGTCGACCAACCGGGTAAGTAGCCGCGATGAGCGCGGCAAAGTTGAGGTGATCGGGTCTCGGTTTGCTGGAGTCGAGCACACGGCTGTGGCGTTCACGTTCTACACGGGACGCGCGTGCGAGACTTCGGCAAACCGACGCCCGACTGCCTAGCCATGAACGGCTTCGATACCGCGCCCTCTACCCACAACGGAATCCCGCATGGGCGATGCGCATCGTTCACCTCCCTTGTGGGGTACCTACTCTTTGGCCGCAACGATGGACGGCGATCCTCTCGATAAGTTGCCGCCTCTTTCCATAGCCGCAACAAGATCCTTAGCACCCGATCCCCACCGGGAGACGGCTTTGAGGGCTTCGGTGAAAGGCACGTCCAAGGGATGCACCCGTTTCCGGTCGAGAATGTAGACGGCGCCGGCAAGCGGGGTGGGGATCGATGGGACAAAAACCGTGTAGCGCCCGTCCTCGAACTCCTCAATGATGAATGCAGGGACGAGGGCGTCTTCGATCTCGACGAGTGCCGGCTTCCAGGTGCTCTCTTGGTCCTCCCCGGCGAGTCGCTGCGTGAGGCTTCGAAAGAGCGCGTAGCCCGGGATTCTTTGGAAGAAACCTTTCTCTATCCGCTCCCGGACCTCTCGTCCTGCCCGAGTGCGGACGGCAACGCCGATTAGAAAGCAGATCATAAGCACGAGGAGAAGGGACATAGCCTGCTCGGCTGGAAACCAGTCTGGGAGGAGCTGGGCGAATGGCCGCACCAGCTGCCCGACTGATTTCATTCCCTTGAGCAGCACCAGGACGGCGAGGTAAATCGGAACGACAACGAGCAAGCCGGCAAGCACCGCTTTTGCGACGAATACGAGAGCCTTTTTCATACACTACTTTTCTTCATTCTGGATTGGCTGAAAGGGCCGTGACTCTTGACCTCCCTGGACCTGTGGAGTCCGCGTTACATTGGGAAACCGATAAATGAGTTGTCGCAGTTTGAAACCGGCGGTGTCAACATCCGCCTCCGACTGCGCGGCAAAAGCCGACTCCCGGAAAGATCAAACCTTTTGAGTCCCCCGGCAGAGCCGGGGGTTTACCTACTTTAACTATTAGTACTTGGTGTCCCGGGCGGTGTCCCGCGACTCCTGCTTGGTGCCGCGCTTGTCCTGTCAACATTCCGCACGGCTCTTTTCATCTCCCGCCTTGCAATCAGCCTTCGCGTCCCTTGCGCCCTGGCGGCCAGTCTGCTTCGTATCCCGCGCTTCCTGCCGTTGCTGACCCTGCTCGGTTGCATAGGTCGGCACCGACACCAACTGCACACCGGCGGCGATGGCCAAAGTCGCTACGGCAGTCAAATAGTTCTTACCAATCATGATCTCCTCCAATTCGCGACTGCGATTAGGAATTTCAAACGCGCCTTTTATCGCCACTACTTATGCTGGAGTGTAACACCACCAGCACCGAACATGAAATCGATGCCCCGCGTCGTTGCGACGAGGTTGATGACCCACCCAGACGCCGGTCGGTCATCGGCTCAGCTCGGGACCTTCCACGCGCCGTCCGGCTGCTTGCAGAACGTGAACTCGCTGCGCCCCGTGAGGCCATCGGCCGCGTTCGTGAACTCGATGAGCCGGCACGGGCGGCCGGCACGGGCGAAGGACTTCTGCGGCGTTGCCGTCCCCGAATGGCCCGTTTTGGAGTTGAGCCACGCGTTGGTTTGCCCGTCGGGCAGCTTTTCCAGGGCCTCGCGATAGTTCTTCGTCAGGAGCCGGATGTCCTCCGCGTCCATGTGCTCCATCGGCCCGCCCACGAGGAAGCCGAGGTTTTGCGCGATCGCGGCCGGCGCGAGCGTAACTGCGGCAGCGACGAGCACGCACCGGGTAATGGTCATTTCAGTCCTCGCTCCAGGGCTGCCCGGAGGATACCCGTGCGGCCGGCGCGATCGACGTATAGGATTTTCCAACGTCCTTTTTCTCCTCAAAAGTGAAGGTACTGCTTAACCTGCGAAGTGTCAATCACGTGTATTCGGCCAATACATTCTGCACTGTGTAGGTGGAAGAGATGATGCCACAACCGATGCGGGGGTGTTCAGTCCCAGGGCATGATGAGGGCGTTCGGTGTTGTACCACAGCAGCCAGTCACGGGCTGAATTCGTCCCCCCACACGCGCACGTTTGGCATCCCCGGCACCTGTACTTCGGATTCGAGTGCGGCCGGCGGTGGCGAATGGGGCCTCAGGGCGCTGCAACCCGCCAGGGTCGCGGCGAGTGCGAACGATAGCATCACACGCGTCGTTCGCTTATGGGGTAGCGGTTTCGTCATAAATCGTCATCTCTGATTGAAACAGCAGCGCCGCCGTAGGAAAGGGTTAGACACGCCTTGACTTACAACACTCGCGTCCTCTGTGGGCTGGACAGCTCAGTACACCTTCATCAGCCCGGCCAGCACCTGGTAGTCGAAGGGGTCGGGATCTGTTACAGGCACCTCTACGGCGCCGAGTAGATACCAGTCCCGGCCCAGATGTGTGCGGAAACCCGGAGTGAAGGTCAGGGTGGTAGTGTTCGGTCCGCGATCGTCCATAAAGTTCTTCAGGTTGGTCGACAGGTACCAAACCAGATCACCAAACGGCGTGGCATCGTGCGGCGTAAAATAATAGCCTACTGCCAGATTTCCTTGGAACGTCGTGCGGGCGCCGGCCTCGTCTTTGGACTGGTCGCCGTATGGGACTTCAAAGGCAAACCCGCCGCGGACCACCATTCCCCGCCAAACGTTAGCCCAGAACTCATAGGTCGGCGTGACCGAAGACACGCCGTTACCGTTCTCGACATCGCCCGTCGGTGTTCGGAATCTGACGTTGAACAGCTGGGTGACGTTCCGCGTTTCAGAGAGCAAAACGTTCGGTACGATCGTATAGTCGCCGAAGGAGCTGTGGTAATCGCCTCCCGCCCCCTTGTTCTTGACGAAAAACGGGATGTCATTCCGCAGCTCGAACCGCCGACTCAGTCCGTTATAGAGCGTGAGACCGCCCGTGTACTGATCGCCGTTTCCACCGAAACCGTTGGCGAACCCGAAGGTTGCGATGCCGAGCCGGTAGAACACGCCGTCGAAGGCGTTGAGCCAGCCCTGTCGCGGCGCACCTCCCTCACCGGTCGGTGGGCTCACCCAGGCCTCATCCCAGCCCTCGGTAAAAAAAGTGCCTAAGGAAAGCGCCCGCCACCTCGAGGGCTCGGCATACACGTCACCCGTCAGCGATTCGACCATTGCATCCCACACACTTCCATCCCTTGGGCGCGACTCAGCAGTATCATTCGTCATCTCCTCGGCCAAGCTCTGCGCAGGGAGCCCTCCTATCCAGAGCAGGCACTGGCCGAGCATCAACCAGCTACGCACGCGATTCATCCTCATGGTCTTTCTTCCTCCACATTTCTTGTCGATAGGCTCAGCTCGCTGAGCAGCCTGCATTGATGACAATCTTGGTCCCATCCTTATTGTAGATTTCAAATTCCGCGGCGGCGGCAATGCCTCCACCTGTTCTCTGGCTATTCGCCCGAAATGATATCCGGTGCCGCTTACCTCAGGCAAGGAGCATTTCTTTAAGACTTCGTGCGACCAACCGATGGGCAGATCGCCGTTTTTTGCCCGCGAGCAACGCCTGATTGATCTCCAGTTCCACACCGACATACCGGTCCGTCGGATGGCGCCGGCGCAGCCAGGTACAAAGACCATCAGTGGAACCCGGGTAGGGATAGTTCCGCCGTACCCGCAGCGCTGGGTCCATGGATTCCAGGGCCATTTTCCAGCGGCAGCAAAAAGCTTTTTCCCACGGGTGGCGTGAATCGTACAACAGGCCGATGTCCGCATTTCTGCGTGTTCCTCCGAGTACCGGTACAAAACTGTGCACGGCGACATGGACCACATTGGATCCCTGCGCCAGCTCGTTTTGTATATGCGTCTCCACTTTCCGGCGATGCGGCCACCAATAGCGCTCGAGAATTCCTGTCTTGTCCGCGGCTGGAAGTCCGGCAGTGTATTGCGACCAGACGCGCGGATTGGTCGGAGCGCGGTTGGATTCCACGAGCAGACGGCACCATGTCACGTAGTGAACCGGCAGGTGGAAAAACCGCCCGAGGAACCGTGCCAGGTCCAGCGCGCCTGGATCCCAGCCCCGGTGCGAATTCACTGCAGGGGCGGCGCCCCGGAAAAGGCGGGCATACTGATGCGGGATACGGTTGCCACCATGTTCGCAGGTCAGCGTCAGGCGGTCACACCGGGGCGCAGTTGGACGGGAGGATTTCGGCATGGCCTATTTACGGAACTGCCAGTCTTTGGGCCGGATCACGAGGCAGTTCGCGTCGTCCGTGGCCGTGCCCAGGAAAATGGAGCCAATCAAACGATAGATGCCGACCCGGTAATACTTGCTGCCATGTGCTGGGTTGTCCATGAGTGGATCCGCGATGCTAACCGTTTCATCCTGTGAACAGTATCCGCACACGACAATGAAATGACCATACACATCGCCGGTGATGTCATCGGGTCCCTGCTCCGTTTCCCGCGCGCACTGGTAGAGATAAACGCCGTTGGTGCCGGCCAGAATCGGCAGTCCCCGTTCCAGCACGCCGCCGATGCGTTGTGGGGACAGATCACCCCAAACCACCTTGCCACCCCGCTCAAGGTACTCTTCCAGGACGGTGAGGGCGAGTGAGAAGCGGTCGTCCTTAAGCCATCCCTTGGCCTCGAAGCGCGCCCTTAACTTGGCCGCGAGGTCAGTCTTGCCCGTGAACCAGGTCGGATCCCAGTAATTCACGTTTGATACCCACATGGCGGCCTCGTAACCACGGCGCAATGCGTGCAGGGCCAGGTGCATACTCAGGGTCCCGCCACCGATTGCGTGCTGGTGCACCTCGGAGATCACCTGCGGGAGCGTGATGTTGTCCCCGAAATAGGAATAAAGCGCGTGCAGGCTGGTGGGACCACACGTTGTGTAATTCGGCTGGCGCTCTATGTTTACCGGAAGTTCGATATCCATTTTTTATCCCAATGCATTTCTATTTTTCTCTTTAACTTCCAGAGTAAACTTATGCGTCTTGAGTTACGCGTATGGATTTGTACGTATCATGCCGTTTTTCTGCCTCGCTGCGACGTGAGCAGTGTACGGGTGTGTTGCGCAGCTCATCGCCGACGATGGCCATCTTGACGATCGCGTTACCATGTTCGATTAGAAAGCTGGCGTCGGCCCATTGCTCGGTCTTCTCCCACCCTCGAAAATTCTCGAGTTTCGCGAGTAGCCTTACCCCTTTGCCTTGGCCGATCAAGCCCCTAAGTCCTTCTCGACTTGCCACTGATTGTAACCGGTCGCGCCGATTTCCGCGAGCCAAAGTCTGCGCCGGGTTTAGCGGAAGGTATTGACTATGCCCCAGTTGAGCGTGAACCGACTTCCCGGGGTGAAGTCCTTGTCTTCTCTCCGTCGCGCGACCTCACCTCTGTTAAGGAATGCTCATGCACGGGGACAGGCATCGAAGACCTAGCGGTGAGCGCCAAGATCCTAGGGCCGATGAATGGCCGAAAAGTCCCCGGTCCTGGACCCAGGACGCGCGTGTTTGACAGCTAACAGGTCCAGTCGTATCTTCCCTTTCTATTCTCTCTTGTTGGAGATTTTTCGTGCCTGATGAGCTTACATCAAGCCGGTCTGATGTGGGTGGACGAACCGCCTGGTGGTTCGCGGTGTTCCCGCCGGCCCAGTGGCTTCCGGCCTATCGCGCTGAGTGGATCCGCGGCGACGCGATTGCCGGAGTCACGCTCGCCGCCTACGCGATCCCCGTGTCGCTGGCATACGCCACGCTGGCCGGGCTGCCGCCACATCACGGCATCTTCTGTTACTTGCTCGGCGGATTGTTCTACGCACTATTCGGCACGTCGCGGCAACTGGCCATCGGACCCACGTCGGCAATTTCGTTGCTCGTCGGCACGACAGTGGCTGGCATGGCGGGAGACGACCCGGAGCGCTGGGTCGCCATCGCCGCGCTGACCGCGCTGGTCGTCGCCGCGCTCAGCGTTGTTGCTTGGATACTTCGGCTCAGCACGCTGATCAACTTCATTAGTGAGACGATCCTGCTCGGCTTCAAGGCCGGGGCCGCGCTCGTGATCTCGATGACACAGTTACCCAAGCTGTTCGGAGTAAAGGGCGGTGGAGAGAATTTCTTCGAGCGACTCTGGACTCTGGGCGGCCAGATGGGGGACACGAACTTCGTCGTGTTGGGTTTTGGGATCGCCGCCATCATGCTGCTCTTGCTTGGAGACAAACTGTTCCCCGGCCGGCCCGTGGCCCTGATCGTTGTAGTGCTTTCCATCGTCGTGATGTCGCTCACGACGCTCGATGAATTGGGCGTAAAGGCCGTCGGCGAGCTTCCTCGCGGCCTGCCGGAACTGCGGATGCCGTCGTTGCGCGTCCGTGACGTAGACGGCATCGTGCCGCTGGCGGCGGCCTGCTTCCTGCTGTCGTACATCGAGAGTGTTTCGGCGGCCCGCGCGCTGGCGCAGAAAAACAATTACGAGATTGACCAGCGTCAGGAGTTGCTCGCGCTGGGCGCGGCGAACTTCGCGGCCGCGTTCGGCCAGGGTTATCCCGTGGCCGGCGGCCTGTCGCAGTCGGCCGTGAACGACAAGGCGGGAGCGAAGACGCCGCTCGCGCTGGTCATTGCTTCGATCACGCTGGCGCTCTGTCTTCTGTTTCTCACGGACCTGTTGCGCCACTTGCCGAGCGTCGTGCTCGCGGCCGTCGTGCTCGTCGCCGTCAGGGGTTTGATCGACATCGGCCAACTGATGCGGCTGCGGCAGGTGAGTCGGCTCGAGTTTCGGGTTGCCATGGTGGCGTTGGTGGGCGTTCTGCTCCTGGGCATCCTCAAAGGCGTGCTGTTGGCGGTCGTGGCCTCTATCCTTATGCTCCTTGCCCGCGTGGCTCGGCCGCACGTTGCGTTTCTCGGCCGCATCCCCGG
The DNA here is from genome assembly GCA_963764725.1 of uncultured Gammaproteobacteria bacterium. Classification (GTDB taxonomy): domain Bacteria; phylum Pseudomonadota; class Gammaproteobacteria; order JACCXJ01; family JACCXJ01; genus USCg-Taylor. The sequence continues at coordinate 211,308 of CAVXTM010000016.1, forward strand.
CACGCGGCGATTCTCTGATCTCGAACGCAATCTAGAGAATGAAACGGTACCCGGCTTACTCCTGTTCCGCGTTGAGGCATCCCTGGTCTATTTCAATGTCGAGCATGTGCGGCAAGCCGTTTTGCAGCGACTCGGCGCAGCGACCGAGCCGATCCGGCTCGTCGTGTGCGATCTTTCCAGCTCACCATACGTAGACACGGCCGGTGCGCGGATGCTCAGCGCGTTGCAACGCGATCTGGCCTCATTGGGAGTCCAGTTTCGTCTTGTCGAAGCCCGTGCCGCCGTGCGCGATATCCTGCGCGCCGAGGGACTCCACGAACGAGCCGGCCCCATCGATCGCCGCACGTCGGTCGATGACGTTATTCACAGCTGGCACCAAGCGTGATGAGCGAGCGGTCCTCGTCGAAAGAGCTGACACACACGGAGCGTTACTCGCCACCGGCCGGCTGGGCGCGATTGCTGTCTGGCTTGTAACCTTGCCGGTGGGGCTGGTCGGCCAGCTCGCCCAGGCCGCCACGGTGAGCGGTGACGAGAAGCTCATCGCGGCGCTCCGGAGACCTCCCACTGCCATCGACAACATGAATCCGAGCAACCCAGGCCTCCAGATCCTGCAGTCCATCCCGGTTTCGTCCCGGATTCCGGCGCACTCGATCATCGCGGTGGAGGGTGATGGACCGAAGGAAGAAGGGAATGACGGCGTCGTCGCCTACACCAGCGCGCACATCGATGAGGCGGTCTCCGAACTGGTGGTGCGTTCAAGTCACTCGGTGCAGGGAAATCCACAGGCCATCGAAGAGATCCGGCGCATCTTGCTTGAACACGCGGCGGTGCCGGTAGAAAGTCGCTAGAGTCGAATGTGCGCGCGCTCCAGCCACTCCACAGAGTCGTATGCCGAAACCATCGAAGCAGCAAGCCGAACTCTATCGGAACACCCTGGGGAGCGATGAAGCGGCTAGGCCGGCACGCTTTCGTAGGCTCTCCGTCTTTGGCTGGCTGATCGTTGCGCTGGCGGCTGCAAGCGTCGAGACTCATGCCCAGGATCTCGAACCGAGGGCGTTTGCGAATACGCCGGTGGGACTAAACTTCTTGATCGGAGGGTATGCCCATGCAAAAGGCACTGTGGGTACCGACCCGTCGGTCCCACTGGAAGATACCGAGGTCACGCTTAACAGCGCCGTCCTTGCCTACGTGCGGACGTTGGACTTGTGGGGCCGGTCGGGAAAAGTTGACGTGATACTACCCTATACCTGGGCATCTGGAAGCGCCACACTCGCCGGGCAACCGCGCAACCGGGATGTTTCCGGACTCGGCGATCCGAGGCTGCGGTTTTCCATGCTTCTTTATGGAGCGCCGGCGCTCTCGCTTGAAGAGTTTCTCGACTACAAGCCGGATATCATCATTGGAACGAGCCTCGAGGTGACTCCTCCGCTCGGACAATACGACTCCGACAAGCTGCTAAACATCGGCACGAACCGCTGGTCCTTCAAGCCGGAGGTCGGAATCTCCAAGACACTTGGACCGTTGACCCTTGAGCTCGCCACCGGCGTACGTCTCTACACTGACAATAACGACTTTCTCGAGGGCCAAACTCTGCAAGTCAGCCCGATCTATTCTGTGCAGGGACATCTCATTTACTCCCTTACTCCAGGGATGTGGGTGGGGCTCGATGGTCTGTACTATGCCGGCGGGCGCCCGACCATCGAGGGGAAAAAAGGCGAAGGTCGCGCGAACGCACGCATAGGCCTTACCTTGACCCTGCCTGTTAACCGGTACAACTCGGTAAAACTTTACGGCAGTACGGGTGTTTACACGAAGACCGGCACCGACTTCGACTTGGTGGGGATCGTCTGGCAATTCCGTTGGGGCGCGGGACTTTAGATGAACGCTGGTCGCAGCTAATCTAGATCAGGAGCCTGGGTGGGGTCAGGGAGCCGGGGGGTCTGGCCACCGCGAGTGAGTCCTCGTAACCCTGATCGGATGACTTGTTCTCAGAACAGGGATAGTCTATATGATTGCAGAGGAGGCGAGAAACCATGAAGAAAAAATGGTGGCGACGGGTCAGCGCCGTGCAATGTGCATCCGTCCTGTTGGTTCTCTCCGGCTGTGCCGCGGAGCAAGCGGCAACCCGAGTGGAGCCGCAGGCGGCGGCCCCGCCGACGGCACGCACAATCGCTGAGCCCGCCGATGCCGAGGCTATCCTCATGCGGATGGCCAAGTTCTTGTCCCAGGCCCAGCACTTCAGCGTAAATCTTGTCAGCGGCTACGACGTGGTCCAGGAATCCGGCCAGAAGATCGAATTCGGCGAGACGCGGAAGATTACCGTGAGCCGGCCCAACCATCTGCGCGTCGAGGTGGAGCAGAGCGACGGCGCAAAGCATCTCGTCCTGTACGATGGCAAGGACATCACGACCTTCAGCCCGTCGCAGAACGTATATGCGCAGACATACAAACCCGGTGGCATCGACGAAGCGGTCACCTATTTCCTCAAGGACCTTCACATGCGGCTACCGCTGGCTGCACTCTTGCTCAGTCGGTTTCCGGACGAGATCGAACGCCGGACCCAGTCGCTCGATTATGTGGAGCGGACGCTAATCCATGGGACACCGACCCATCACCTGGCAGGACGCACCCAGACGGTGGATTATCAGATCTGGATCGCGGAGGGCGCCCAGCCGCTGCCGCTTCGAGCGGTATTGACCTACAAGAATGCGGAAGGCCAGCCCCAGTTCCGGGCAGAGTTTCACGATTGGAACCTGACGCCCGAATTTGGGGACGTTCAGTTCACGTTCACCCCGCCCGAAGGGGCACGGAAGATCGCCTTCCTTGCGCAGTTGCCCCAAATCGGGGTTCAGGGAGCCTCAACGCCGAAACAAATCGGAGGACAGAAATGAAGATCAGGCCATTGGCAACTATTACGACCATCGCGACCACACTCTTTTTCCTGGTGGCAATCGTGGATGACGCGTCTGCGCGTGGACGAGGCGGTGGAGGCGGCGGGGGCTTCTCCCGTGGTGGCGGTGGGGGCGGAGGTGGGGGTTTTTCACGCAGTGGTGCCGCCTCGAGCGGCAGCTTCTCTTCCGGCGCCCGCGGAGCATCGTCTAGGTCCGGCTCGATGAGCTCCGGGAGTGCGGCCTACTCGCAGAGGTCGGCGCAACGGTCCCAGACCCAGCAGACCGCGTCCGCCAACCAGCAAACGCGGTCTTCCAGTCGTCAACAGCAACAGCAGCAGGCGCAGCAGTCGCGCTCGCAACAGCAACAGACAACGCAGCAGAGCCGACAGCAGCAGCAACAGCAGGCACAGCAGACGCGCTCGCAGCAGCAGCAAAGCCGGCAGCAGGCTTCGAATGAGAACGTAGATGCCCGGCAGCAGGGCTACAGCGAGCGGACGGATTCCCGACAGCAGGGCTATAGCGAAAGGACCGATGCGCGTCAGCAGGGCTATACCGAGCGTCAAGGGAACCGGCAGGACTACGCGGACGATCACTACCATGGCGGGGTTTATTACGGCGGGGACTACGACGATGACGATTGGGACGACGGTGAAGTCGCGGCCGTGGCGATCGGCTCAGCGGCAGTAGGTGCCATGGCGGGCTACGCGGCGGGAACTTCGGACACTACCACCTCGACGGTGGTTTACACCTCGCCACCGCCCGGGGGCTACACGAGCCTTCCCTGCACGCCTGAGGTGATCGCTGTCAGCGGCGTGACGTACTACCGGTGCGGTTCGACCTGGTACACCCAGGCTTATGGAGGCGGTGGCGTCAGCTATATGGTCGTGTCACCGCCGCCCGGATATTAAACCGTCGGTGCGGGGTGGGCATGACCCATCCCGCCCGAAATCGAATCGGACGTGCGTGATCCCAAAAAGGGAAGTGACGACGCTACTTCGTCGCCCCCCAGCCGCTCGAACTCTCCTTCGGGAGGGCGGAGATGGGCTCGCTGTTCATGGCCGTGCTCATTGGCGCGATAGTCGCCGGGGACGGGCGATCCAACTGGTACAAGGGCGTGCAGCTCATCACCGTCTATGTGATCATTGCCCTGATGTTCTACGTCCTGCCGGCCGTCAGCACGGGCCCGCGATGAGAAGCGGGCTCTGGAAGGGAATGCTCCAGTTCTGGACCTCGGACCGGGGCCTGCCCATTTTTCTCCTGCTGCTCATTTTTGTTGTCTTCATTCTGCCTGTAGCCGCCAGCCCCGGCCCTTTGGGACGGCTCACAAGCGATGTGGTGTTATCGCTGTTGCTCGTAGCGGGCGCGATGGCGGCGGCAGAGCCGCGTTGGGTTCGACGTATTGTCCCGCCGATTGCCGCTCTGGCTCTCCTCGTGCGCTGGGCGAACGCCGCCATATCCTCCACCGACCTCGCCATGTGGCGCGAACTGTCCATGCTCGTCACGCTGATGCTGTTCGCCATCGTTGTGGCCGCGCAGGTCTTTCGTCGCGGCCGCATCACGCTCCAGCGCATCCTAGGTGCCGTCGCCGTGTACCTGCTGCTCGGCCTTGCCTGGGCAAGCGCCTACGAGCTTTTGTATCTCTCGCGTCCGGGAGCATTCGCCGGATCGGTCAACGATGTCTCCACGTCGCAGACCTGGATCTATTACAGCTTCGTGACGCTCACGACCATGGGCTACGGCGATATCACGCCTGTGCATCCCATCGCCCGTTCGCTCGCCGTCCTGGAGGCACTGACCGGCCAGCTCTATCTCACGATCACGCTAGCCCGCCTGGTTGGGCTGCAGCTCGCATCGCGAGAAGACGGCTGACCGAACAGCCCAGGAAGATATGGTGCTTGTGGTGTAGGTCGTTCTCGAAAAACGACTTTAGGAAGCTCTGAATAAGCTATTGCGCCGCCCATCTGCTTTGTCGCGTGCTCTCTCGCCGCTCACTTGCTTTTTCATCGAATGGTCTCCGTAAGATCAGGGCTAGATTCCGGTCTTAGGGTCGGCCCGGAAGCCACGCTTTCGGAAAAAAAGCAAGGCCATCGCGCCGAAGACACTCAGCGCGAACGGGTACCTAAGCCATAACTTTTTTGGCATCTTTTGGCATCAGTCATGCCTGTCCTTCTCCAATTCCGGCACGATCGCCGGAGACGGCCCACGCAGATTGCCGACCAGGATGTGCAGACTGACCAGCAGCACCCACAGCGGGAACACCAGTACAATACCTTCGATGTAACGGCTGCTGAGCAGCAGCAGCACCGCCACCGCATAGCCGAGGAAGGAAATCCAGCGGGCGATGAACCCGGTCCGCAGGGCGAGGGTGGACGTTGCGATCATGAACACCCCCGCCATCTTGATCGCGTAGACGTTCATGATCTCGTAGGTGATGGCGCGGGCGAAGGTGAACGTGGCGGAGCCGAGCAGGCTTTCTGGTGCAGCCACATAGGCGATGATGATGCCGCCCGCCACCGCGGCGGAGAAGAACAACATGGCGAGAAACAGCAGTCCGCTACCGAGAAAGACAGTGGCGAAGAACCGGTCTTCCCGCTCGCCCAGACGGTCGCGCAGCACTCCCATGAACCACAGGAAGGCAATGCCCGCGAATGGGACCAAGTTCAGTGCCAGCGCAACGGTGTTGGCCCGGGTACGCAGCCAAGCCCCTGCCTCCAGCGGATCGGCCGGGACCGAAAACCGGAGGAGCACGAAGCTCGTAATCAGCAGAACCGAAAAGAGGATGCCGGCGACCGCAGCGGCACGCGGCGCCCTCAAGTGCGCAGAGATCAAGGTCTCTTCCGTCGGCATCACGTCCTCCTGGGAGTGCATTGAGCGCAATGGTTCCTCAAGGCCGGGGCACGGTGCCGTTCGAGGCTTCCGCCTGACCGCGCGACAGGCCCAAGCCCTGCCGGTCCTGTTGGAGCGCCATCAGCCGATCTTCGGCATCGAGAACCGAGTGTTCCACGGCCAGGTCCAAGTGCCGCAAATATCGCCGTATTAACTCCGTGCGCTCCGCGTCGGTCACCGATTCGGCCAAACCCAGGAGGGCTGCGCGCAGTCGGCGCATGACCTGCACCGAGCCGGTACCATACTGGCGGATCTCGTCGAACGCGAGCGTCAGGTAGTCCTCCCAGCTGGGCGTGGGGAAGACGAGACGGAAAGCGCCCCGCTCATCGCAAACGCAGCCCGCATCGATCGCACGCCGGCCGAGGCGGCGCAGCAGATCCTCGATCTGATCGATCGCCTGGACCGCCGTGGTCGGATCGTTGATGGCCGGGGAAAGGGCCTTGATGGCGATGTCCACCAGGAGCCTCAGGGGATATTTGGGATCCTGTTCGAAAGTGCGTTCCCTCGCCAACCCGATCGCCTGCCGCAGGCGGGCTTCCGGGACCGGCCTGCCGCCGTACACGCGTAGGAGCACGGCGCCTTCGATCAGCGCGTCGCCGACCGCACAATCCATGACGATCACGGCATCCGCCGCCCGCGCCTGCCGGACCAGGGCATCGATGTCGAATCGAGCGATGGCTTGCGGTTCGCCCGAGTAGTGCAAGGTCTGGGTGATCGGGCGCTGCCGGGCCTGCTCGGCCGCAACGCCCCACGACTGCGGCCCTGCGTCCCCTGCCGGGTCCAGTCGTGGGAACATGCCCCCAATGACCTCACGACCTCTTTGGCCGATGATACGGAGCACGTTCGCAATCTGAAGTTCGCTCAGCCGATTCACCAGCCGGGCAAACACGATCATGCTGGCGATAAGCAGAATCGTAACGAGCAGGACCGAGAACAGGGGCACCTTGCCGTCCCCTCCGCGATCGGTCCAGACCAGCGCCGCGAGCGCATAACTGAATGTGGCGGTGAAGAGACCGAGTGAGTGGAAGAGCATGGGGTCGCGGCCGAACCAAGCGACCAGACGCGGTGAATAGGCCACGGCGCTGAACTGCACCACGACAAAGGCTAGCGCGAACACGATGCCGGTCAGCGCCATCATGCCGGACGCGATGGCGGACAACGCCGCCAGAGCCGAAGCAACCGACAGGCTGTGACTGAAAGATGCAAGGTATTCGTGCTCGAGCCGTGGAAAAACCAATGCGCAAACCACGGTCACGCTCACATACAGCATCGGAATAGACCAAAGCGGCACATCTTGTCGATACACTTTCAATGTGTTACGCATGATGGTCGCTCATCTCATCCCCGCCCCGGCGCAAGGTCCAATGCGAAATGGCCGTCAGCGCGCCCCATCCGCATGCCCGTCCGCGGCCTGCGCGCGCTGCCAGGGCCAGCGCCCGCTCACCTCCAGCTCCAGCGCGAAGCTCAGGAAGGTCCGGATCGCCACGATCACCGCGAGTACCCCGAGGTTCTGTAATGTGGGTTCGATGGCCACGGTCCCGATGATGTCGGCGATCACCAGAAGCTCCAGACCGAGCAGGATCGCCCGTCCGAGATCGGCCCGCAAGCCGTGGTAAGCGTCCTGGAAAACGACGCGGCGCGACAAACGCCTGGCAAAGGCTCCCCCGGCAAGCAGGGCACCGAGCAGGAGCACAACGACGCCCGCGAGCTCGACAACGCGCGCCGACGCAACGACCAGGTGTTCGTAGTCCATCTACGTTTGTAAGCCCGTACCGCAGACTTTCGGCCGTGCTACTCGATATGCACCTCGACCTTGCCGGCTCTTACGGCCGCCTTCAAGGCCGCGTGGTCGCGCTCGGTCTGGTCGGCGTAAGCGAGGGCGAAATCTCCCATGGCTTCATCGAAGGGATTCTTTGTGCCGAGATAGCCGCTGATCGTCAGCGCATCTCCGCCCTTGGCATGGGCCCGTGCCAACGACCAGCCGCAAGCTTCGCCGTAAACGGACAAAGTGTTGGCGTCAAAGGTCTCCACCAAGGGCTTGATCTTTGCGTCCCGTAGCTGCCGCACGTATGCATGATGGCCCTTCCGGGTCATCCAGCCGAGGAAGATGTCCGTGAAGGGCTGCATCAGGCGTTGCCCCATCACTACTCGCTGGCCGTGGTGGCTGTAGGCGCTCTTCCCGGCATAGGGTTCCAACACGGAACTTCTGGCTTCTTTCCACTGCAAGAACAGCGGCTCATTCGAAGCGGACATCATCAATATGATGGCGCAGCGAGTTCCCACGCTGCCGATGCCCACCACCTTTATCGCCCCGTCCAGCACCCGATAGCGGTCGAGCAGGATGCGCCGATCTTCAGGCAAGGATTCCCGATAAATGGCATGGCTTTCCTCCAGCGAGGCTTGAAAATCCCTGGTTTTTGCCTCTTCAGGATGAAAGATCAGGGGCGGAGTGTCTCGGATGCGCATACGGCCACCAACCATCCCCGCCAACTGCGGATAAGCCAGCTCCGACCCGGGCTGCTCTTGGGCCTTGGCGATCCGCTTTCCGAAGCGGGCCCTGACTTGGGCATTCGGCGCCAGCCCGAGGATGTCCTTGGAGTCGATACGTGCGTACCAGACGTCGAGCGGGCTCATCTCCGAGTATTCGCGCATGTGCTCTCGATAGCTTTGCGCGCAGGAGACTGCTGCGTCGCGGCCGTCGGAATCGGACAAGCCATTGCTCCGGGCGGCCAGCACGAACGAGGCTACAAGACGCTTGACGTCCCACTCCCAGGGCGCCGGAAGCGTCTCGTCGAAGTCATTGATATCGACAAGGATATTGCGCTCCGGCGTGGCGAAGCCGCCGAAGTTCAGCAAATGGCAGTCGCCACAAGCCTGGACCCGAATTCCCGTCGCCGGCGTCTTGGCCAGGTCGGCAGCCATCACCGCGGCGGCACCGCGATAGAAGGTGAAGGGCGTCTGCAGCATCCGGCCATAGCGGATCGGCAGCAACTGGCTCAATCGGCCCGCGTCCGAGGCGTGCAGGATTGCGAGCGGGTCCGCCCGGCCTACCGGCCGCTTCCACGCGCCGTGCGCCTGCCGAAGGACCTTGCGGCGCAGGCTCTTGCCCGCAGCCAATAGTTCGTCCGCCGAAAAAGTCTGGGGCGCCGGCTTACTTACATCAGCTGAAGGTGGCTCGGAACTGATGTCCTTTCTTTTGTTCATCGCAGCATGCCGATTCTGTCGGTACTGTGTATTCTGCCGTTTATTCATCGGCGAGCAACGTCGGATTGAGCACACCCCAGGATCCAGGCGCAGCTCCAGCAGCCCGTATTTTCGGGCATCAAAAAAGAGGTCGAAAATCCTGTGTGTCGGCCGTTCAGCCGACCTACCGGCCGCACGGTGCGGCTCAAGAACCTGATGAGTCCACGCCAGCTACAGCGATCGCGACGGAAGCGTGTCGACAGTTCCGCCGGTCGCACCCCTCCTCCTCACCTGGTGTCGCTGGAGGAGCTCGTGAAGCGGCTGCTGGATGTGGTTTTCTGAAGACGGCCACTTGCCCACCATGGAGCAACCACCCTGATGATGCCCATTCCGCCTATCCGGCTGATGGAGTTGGTCGAGTCCGGCTACCGTGTCGGGATCGACAACCAGGATCGTCAGGTCCAGGGGGGTGTTCACGTTTCCTGGTCCTCATGACGCTGGCCGACACCGGTGATAAGGCGCCGCCTCCGCAAGTCACGATCCAGGCCAATTGAACGTTTGCACAACCGTATCAGCGGACTCACGCCGTGCCAGTTCGGCGGAACCGGATTGTGGCCTCGATCCCGCAGGGCTGGTCTAGGTCAACGCGACGACTTCTCGTTCTGCAGCGCCTTATCCGTAATCTGCTTGTAGAGGTCCATCATGCGCGCGACCAATTCCTGGTATTCGGGGTGTCGGGCCACGAGCGACCTGAGATTGTTGGTGTCAGCGAACACTTCGTTCAAAAACCCGAGATCAAAATCGTCCAGACACTCGCCTCGATTAACCTTGTCTTTTAGCGCGAGTGCCCTTGGGAGCCTCTGCGTTTCCAGTCTTTCCAGAAGTACTGTGATTAGACCCAGATCCTCTGATGATTCACTCATGCCTTCTTCCTCTGGTGGCCGGCTGTGAAAGAGGTCTTGACGCCCTGCATTCAACTTAGCGGATGGCCGTTAGCCTACCCTGCTGAGTACCGGAATAGCACCCACCAGAAGGCCAATAATGATTAAATGCGCTTTCATTCTTGTTCTCCCATTTAATGGGTCCGAGGGCAAAAGATTGCCAGTTTTGGTTAATCATTGTACTTCATTGCGATACGGCAACTGGGTTTAAAACCTCGTCAGAGCAACCGCGCCGCCTCATCGAGAAGCTCCCGCTGCGGGCGGAGCTGGTCGCGAGTGCATGTCACCAGGAGCAGCACAAAGCTCCGCCCGTCACGCAACGTCACCTCTGTCAAGGAAAGCTCTTGCGCCGGCTCCTTGGTTGGAGCAGTAACCAAAATATTCATGCGGTTGAGCCGCAGGGAAACCTCCTGCAGCGAGAGGTATTGTTCCGGGTGCCCGAGGACCTTATTGAGATGGGGCATGTAGTTATCGAGATTGGTGAGTGCGATGTGAAGCTTGCGAAAACGCGCCTCGACCTCCGCCAACTCCTTCTGGAGATCCTCTGTCTTTTGGTCCGCATCAGGCTCCGCCTCGACCAGTCCGTGGAGACCTTGGCGCTGCCGAGCCATGAGCTTCAGCTTCAGACGCAGCACGGCGCGCTGCTCCTCCAGCCCTTTCTTGCGTTCAAGGGCTTTCGCCACCTGATCGATGGCCTCTTCCACTAGGTGATGGAACGCCCGCCGTTCGATCGCAAGCCTAAGCTCGTCCAAGGTCGTTGCGGGCACGATTAGGCGATAATCGGTAAAGCTGACGGTGGTCTGAACTACTTCGCTGTGGATCAGCTCGCCGACCAACTCCTTGCCAAAGATCCTACGCTCTTGCCGCTGCATGCCGAACAAAGCAAAGCACTCTGGGGAGGATTTTCCAGCGCCCTGCTCGAAGAATTCCCGCACCTCTACGCTGCGGTTGACCGTTGCAGGGAGTTCGTCGGCGCGCGCGAAAGCGGCATTAACCACTGGCTCTCTGCGCCAGGTTTCCGTGTCGAGGGCAAACGGGCCAGGGATCCGCGCGACGATATCACGGGCGTGCTTGAGGGCTGCTTCTACTCCGGGGCGCAGCTTTTTCTGATAGCCGCGGATGAGTCGGATCCTGGGATCGACAGCTTCGACAAGCTGCTCGATCGCCGCTTGGATGGCTGCCTCTTCAGCGCTGTCGGGGGAATCTTTCTTGTTTCCGCCAAAAAGTGAAGATAAGAAGCCCATCGGGATTCTATAACCCGCCTAAACTGCTTATGACGACCTCGCACCCCGTTTTCATTAGTCCTGTGCCTATACCCAGCCTGGTGCCGCTGGCGGAGCCAAATGATGGGCCGTCATTCCGTACAAGGATTGTACGGAATCCAGACACAGGGACGTGATCACCTCTGTCATTGCGGCATCTGGATTCCGGCTTTCGCCGGAATGACAAACTGTACACACGGATCCGTCCATCAATAAAAGGTTGACTGACTACTAGCGATCCTGTCTTTTAACGTCTATAGCGTTTCCCTGGTTGGCCGGCGGGGTATTCAGGACGTTTCATGCGGCCACAGGCATCTCCGGCACCCTGTCCGGAATAATCAGCTCAGCCTCGGTGTTCTTCACTACGTCCGCCACACTCACGCCGGGGGCGACCTCTTTAAGCAGGAGTCCTTGGTCCGTGGGTTCAATCACAGCCAACTCGGTTACCACCAGATCGATGGGCCGGATAGACGTTAGTGGCAGAGTACATTCGCGTACGATCTTTGGTCTGCCTTTGGCGGTATGCTGCATCGCCACGATAACGCGCTTGGCCCCGCTGACAAGGTCCATGGCGCCGCCCATACCCGGCACCATTTTCCCAGGGATCATCCAGTTGGCCAAGTGCCCCTTCTGGTCGACCTGCAATCCGCCGAGCACGGTGATATCGAGATGGCCGCCGCGGATGAGACCGAAGGACACGCAACTGTCGAATGAGGATGCACCGGGTAACGCGGTCACCGGGCGGCCGCCCGCATCCGTGAGGGCTCGATGCGCCATGCCCTCCTCGGGGATGGGGCCTGTGCCAATAAGCCCGTTCTCGGATTGAAAGAACACGTGCATGCCCTCGGGTACATAGTTCGCGACCGATGTCGGGATCCCGATGCCGAGGTTCACCAGCATCCCCGCTTGGAGTTCCTGCGCAATGCGCTTAGCGATGATCGTCTCTGCACTCATATGTGTCACCCATGCTTAATGAGGTAATCGACCAGGGGTGCCTGCGTAATCACGTGATCGGGCGAGATCACGCCCACCGGCACAATGTTTTCCGCGTTGACGATCACCGTGTCAGCCGCCATGGCCATCATCGGATTGAAGTTTCTCGCGGTAAGCGCGTAGTACAGGTTACCGAGGTAGTCGGCAACCATTGCGTGGATCAGGGCAAAATCGGCACGCAGCGGCAGCTCCAGAAGAAAGGTTTTGCCGTCGCTCTCGATCGTGCGCTTACCCTCTTCGGCCAGCGTCCCGACACCGGTCGGCGTCAGGATGCCGCCAAGACCATAGCCGCCGGCACGGATACGCTCCGCGAGCGTGCCCTGGGGCACCAGCTCCACCTGGGTTTCGCCCGCGATCATCTGCTGCTGCGTTTCCGGGTTGAGGCCGATGTGGCTCACGATTGCTTTGCTCACGAGCTTGGCGCTGATGAGCTTGCCGATGCCGACCCCCGGCATCGCGGTGTCGTTACCAATAACCGTAAGGTCCCGCTTACCCTGCCTAATAAGCTCGTCCATCACCCGCTCCGGGGTACCCACACCCATGAATCCCCCGATCATCAGCGTGGCGCCGTCGGGTATCAAGGCCACCGCTTCATTAAGTGCAATGCCTTTCATTTGGTCTTGTCTCCCACGGTTCCGCTCACCCCATCACGTGATAACCGCCGTCGATATAGACGGTATCCCCGTTGATCATGCGTGCGATCGGGAGGGCGAGAAAGGCTACGGCCGCCCCCACGTCTGCAATCGTCGCGAGCTGATAGCTGGGTGCCCGCTCCGCGGCTTCGTTTAACATCTCGTCGAAATGTTTCAACCCCGAGGCGGCACGGGTCTTCACGGGACCCGGCGAGACGGTGTACACGCGTATTCCTTTCGGGCCTAGCTCGTAGGCCAGATAGCGCACGACACACTCGAGCGCCGCCTTGACGGGGCCCATGAGGTTGTAGTTCTTCACCACCTTCTCGGCGCCATAGAAGCTCATCGCGAACAGCGCTCCACCATCGGTCATTAGCGGTTCCGCCAGCTTCGCCATACGGATGAACGAATGGCAGGACACGTCTATCGCCTTAAGGAACCCGGCACTGGAAGAGTCTACAAGCCGCCCCTGCAAATCTTCCTTAGGCGCGAATGCGATGGAGTGCAAGGCAAAATCCAGTCGTCCCCACTTCTCCCGAATCTCTGCAAACAGCGATTCGAGCTGCCCCTCCTGTTGTACGTCGCAGGGCATGAAGATTCCGGCGCTTCCAGTTCTTCGGCGATGGGCTCAACATAGGGTTTAGCCTTGTCGTTGAGGTAGGTGAGGGCAAGCTCCGCCCCTATGGTCTTAAACGCCTTGGCGCATCCATAGGCAATCGAATCTTGATTGGCGATGCCGAGCACTAAACCTTTCTTGCCTGCCAGGGTCCGGTTTTTGGGGTCAAACAGTTCGAACATGAGTATTCCTTCGTTTTCAGTTGGTTTAGCGGGTTACAGGCCGGGTCCCCACGTCCCCACTCGCCTAAATATTCTGCGCAATAGCAACGTCCGTCGGCGCCACGAGCCGCCGCGTGTGCATGGCGATCATGCGCTCCTCGTCAGTAGGTATGATCCAGACCGACGGGGAGGTACCAGGGCGAGAAATGCACGCTCGGCCGTCACGGTTGGCCACATCATCCAGCTCTACCCCCAGCCAGGCCGCATCCTTGCAGACGCGGCGGCGGATCTCCGGGGAGTTTTCGCCGATGCCGGCGGTGAAGACGAGCGCGTCCAATCCGCCCAGCGATGCGGCCAAAGCGCCCAGCTCCTGGCCGATGCGGTAGACAAAGTAATCGATGGCTTCGCTGGCACGTGGCTCTTGGCTCTTTAGTAGGTCCCGAAGATCGTTGCTGATCCCGGAAATTCCGAGTAAGCCCGAGTCCTTATACAAAAGGTCTTCGAGCTGATCGACATTCATGCCCTTCTCGCGCATCAGATATAATAGGACACCGGGGTCCAAGCTTCCGCAGCGCGTACCCATGGGTATTCCGTCCAACGCCGAAAAGCCCATGGTCGTTTCAACACTCTTACCGTTCTTGATCGCGCACATACTTGCGCCGCTGCCGAGATGGGCTACTACCACCCGCCCATCCGCGATCGAGGGCGCCACCTCCCTAAGCCGCCGTGCGATGTACTCATACGACAACCCGTGGAACCCGTAGCGCCGAACACCGCTCTGGTAAAGCTCATCGGGCAGACCAAAGCGGTCCGCTACCCGCGGATGGCCCCTGTGGAACGCGGTGTCGAAGCACGCCACCTGCGGAAGCTCAGGTCGCGTTTTCATGATCGCCCGGATGGGCTGGAGATTATGCGGTTGATGCAGAGGCACCAGCGGTATGAGCGACTCCAGGGCCCCGAGCACACGGCTGTCGATCACTACGGGTTCCGAAAACTGAGGTCCTCCGTGGGCCACCCGGTGCCCGACCGCCGTCAGTTTCGACTCCTGCGGTATATTCGCGCAGCCACGCCCCGAGGACCTCGAACGCCTTGCCATGCGCTTCTTCCTCCGCAGCGGCCTCCCACCGGGTCTCTGTCAGTACGGCTCCCGCGGCGTCCTTGGCAATGAACCGCGGCGCCGTGATGATCCCGTCGATTTGGCCCTTCGCGATCAGCGTCAGGTCGCTGTTGGCCGGCTCGAAAACGGAGAATTTGACGCTGGATGAGCCGGCGTTGAGGACAACCACAAGCCCGCTCATGCGGCTCCCTCAGTAGCCGTTGTGCCGCGCAAGGCATGGGCGTAGAGGACGGCAACCCCGCAGGAGGCCATCCGCGAGCGCACATTGTCCGCTCGGCTGGTCAAAACGATCGGCACCCTTGCCCCGAGCACGATCCCGGCCGCGTCGGCATGGGCTAGGAACGTGAGCTGCTTAGCCAGGATGTTGCCCGCCTCGAGGTCGGGCGCCAGCAAGATGTCCGCATCCCCAGCCACCTTCGACTCGATGCCCTTGGTCTTAGCGGCCTCCTCGCTGATGGCGTTATCCAGCGCCAAGGGGCCATCCAAAATGGCGCCGCTGATCTGCCCGCGCTCGGCCATCTTGCACAGCGCCGCGGCTTCTACGGTTGAGGGGATTTTCGCTCGCACCGTTTCTACAGCCGAGAGGATCGCGACTTTCGGGGTTTTGTTCCCGAGAGCATGAGCTAGATCGATGGCGTTTTGGCAGATGTCCCGCTTAGTATCGAGATCGGGTGCGATGTTGATCGCTGCATCGGTTACCAGCAGAACCTTGTGATAGGTAGGAACATCCATGACGAAAACATGGCTGATCCGGCGCTCTGTCCGCAGCCCCGTGCTTGATGAGACGACAGCCGCTAGCAGTTCATCCGTGTGTAGGCTACCTTTCATCAGCACCTCGGCTTCGCCGGCCCGAATGAGTTCCACGGCCTTGGCGGCGGCACCATGGCTGTGATCGGCGTTCACCAGTCGATAGGCTTTGAGGTCGAGTCCGCATTCGCCAGCCACCTGCAAAATTTTCTCTGTCGGCCCCACCAAGGTTGGAATAATGAGTCCCGCTTCAGCCGCCTCGATGGCGCCTCTGAGCGCCGTCTCCTCGCAGGGATGGGCCACCGCCACAGACACGGGATCGAGCTGCGAGCACCTATCGATCAGCGCCTTATAGCGATCGTGGCGCTGGACCAAGACGCCGGACGCCTCCACTACTGCCCCGGCCCACTTTTCTTTGGGCGCGAGCACCTCAGCCGTGCCCGTCAGTACAAGCTCCTGGTGTTGGTTGACCACGCGGCAGTCAAAGGCCACCGAATTGTCCCTGGGCTTCTTGTCCGTCACGGTGATAGTAACGGAGGCGGTGTCGCCGACAAAAAGTGGCTGCAGAAACCGCAGGTCCTGACGTCGATAGACCGTGCCGGGCCCCGGCAAGACGTTTCCGAGGAGGCTCGAGATGAGGGAACCGCCCCATAAGCTATGGCCCACGACCCCCCCTTGACCGCTTTTTTTCATGTAAGCGCTGTCCAGATGTGTTGGGTTTAGGTCGCCCGAAGCGGCGGCAAAAAGGTTGATGTCCTGCTCGCTGAGTGTCCGTGTAACCGTGGCGGAATCGCCGATCTGGATCTCGTCAAAGGTCCGGTTCTCGATAGTTTCTTTACCCATAGATATCCTCTTGCAACGACGCCGGATCGAAAATTAGGCAGCCACACCCTTCTTGCGGCTTGCCGCCACGGGTTTGACTGCTTCGACCCCGAAAAGCCCGGCGACACGGATGAGGCGCCGGCGCCGCTCTTCGCTCGGCTCGCCGGCGGCCAGCACGATCTCCCGTATGGTTGCGAACCATCTCTGCCTCTGCTCACGGTCCTCAGGCAGCATACTCGGGATGGCGCGAACCGCGCCCTCTTCGTCGAGCAGCAGCATGAAGAACTGCTCGCGTAGCTTGTGCTTGAACTCCGCAAGCGGTATTCCCTTATGTTCGGCCCGCACGCGGCGGAGAACGGCGAAACCACGCTCGTCGACGAAGGCATCCCGGAGCCCGATGTAGAGCAGCGCACGGATCCCCGCCTCACGCAAACCACCCTCTGCGATCCGAGCCTTGAGCTGCGCGATCTTCTCCTCGATGTAGGCCCGCTCCTCGGGCTCGAGGCCGGGCCGGCGCCGGGGGCTCTCGTCGGTAGCATTAAGGCCAAGCAGTGGCTGGACCAAGGGCGAGCCATAGATGGTGTGAAAGATCGCTTCCTGGGTTTGGTCGCGGAGATCGCCGTAAGCCTCAAGCATGGTGACGATCATCCGCGACACCTGCTCCTGAAAAGCCACGAAGGGATTATCAGGCGAGGCAGCGCGGCGCTGTGTGCGTACCTGCTCGGCAAGCTTAGCCACCGGTCGCATGAATGGATTGGCGTCGGAAAAGAGCTCGTATTGCAGGCGCAGCGGATGAGTCTTGTGCAGCCACTCCGCCGTCTGCTCGTTGACCATCATCTTGACCCAGGGCTGGAGAAAGGTGCGGTAGAGCCCGAGATTGATCTCGGAGAGTCTGGCCACCGCGGCGAATTTGCGCTCATCCGTGACGCTGTTGTACCCGAGTGCGCGGATGTCGTCGAGCGTGCGCATCTCGAAGCGGACGATAAAGTCGCCGGTCGCGAGATCCACGTTTGCTTCCTGCCCAGACTTAGGCCGGATCACCGCCTCGTAGAGACCCGGTGGCAGGCAATCGATCAGATCGATATTGTGGGCAAACTCCTGGTGCTCCTTGACCGCTACCTTGCCCGAAACGAAGATCCCGAGGTGACCGATCGACTCGTGAACACAGTAGACGATGGTCTGACCGTGCGCGCGGATGTCGTCGACGTCTTTATAAAGGTCGAGGATCCAGTCGAGCGCCTGCTGCGGTGGGGTGATATCGTCGCCCCAGGAACAGAAGCAGATGATGGGGGACTTAATTCTGCGCGGATCGAGGCGCTTCCCGTCCGAGGTCACGATCTCGGCGGTGGCGAGCTTGTTTCCGACGAAGAGCTTGTCGACGATGTACTGCATCTCCTCGCCGTTAAGGGTAGGATGCACAGTCCACCACTTCTCGAAGCCGAGGTAACGTGGAGCCTCGGTGTCGACCTTAGCCCAGAGGTTGTATTGCTTGGTCCAGAGCGTATTAGCCGGATTGAGGTTCTCGAAGTTGGCAACCAACCAGGAACCGTTAAATTTTCCGTGGCCGAGGTCGCTCGTAAGGGCGGTGAGCCAACTCCCGCCCAGAAGCCCGCCCGTGTACCGCATTGGATTCTTTCCGCGCACGCCCGCCCAGTAAGAGAGTGGCGACCCGGCAAGCAGGATCGGCCCAAACAGCTCGGGACGCTGCGCGGCCACCAGCATGACGGCCCAGCCGGCCTGACAGTTGCCGATGACGAACGGTTTGCCGTCGGCCTCGGGATGCAGCTCGATGACCTTCTCTAAAAATTGCGCTTCCGCTTCGGCGATATCCTCGATGGTTTGGCCCGGAACGGGCTCCGGCAGGAAGCCGATGAAGTACGCTGGATGGCCGGCTTCGATAGCCATACCGATCTCGCTCTGCGCCTTGAAGCCGCCGATGCCGGGACCGTGGCCAGCGCGCGGGTCGATGACGACGAAAGGACGGTTTTTCGGATCCACCGTCTTGCCCGCCGGCGGTTTGATCCGCACCAGAGCGTAATTGACCGGCCGCTCGAGCGAGCGGCCGTCCATGACGACCTCCAAGTCAAACTCGAGCACGTGCGGCGCGGTCTTTGAGGTCTGTTCGAGGTGCTGGTTGCCGCGCTCTCGCAGCACATCGAGAAACAGGCACGTACGCTGGCTAGCGTCGATCAGGTATTCCCAGCCAGGAACGAAGAGACCGGCGGCAAGAAAGGACCGAGGATTGTTACTCTGTCCCGTTTCACCGAGCACTGGCATAAGGCCCCAGAACTGCGGGGTGGGCTGGCTGGCGTCGATTAGCTTTCCCCAGGAACTCGTGCAGGCGTTCATGAACTGGGAAGCCAGGCCGAAGCCGGTTTTAACAAATTCAAGAGGCATATTACTCGACATCTTAATTCTCCAAGGGCAAGGTCATTCCTCCTAGGCGTTTCCTAGGCGCTTCCTATGCGATTGTAGCGCAGCGGAAAATTCTTACGGGCGTGCGTGCGAACGCTTTCCTGTGCTTGTCGAAGCACGCGCAGCAGATACGTCTGTTTCCCAACGTTAAGGTTGACGCAATGCACAATATCATAGAGACAGTGGACAATCTAGATCAAAACTACTCAGGTTTCCCGCGTTGATATGCTATGTGTAGGGCTTACCGTTTTCTTTAAGATGACTTTTCAACCCCATCCAAGTAAAGCGCCTCGATTAAAGGACAATTCGGGATATCCCGGTCTTCGCAGCGGGCAGTCAACCTCTGGTGGTCGAATCGCGCCATGGCGAGATTACCGCCAGATGCCGAGCAAGGTGCGAGGATCTGCAAGCACGTCAAGACAAGGATGGCAAGGTACTGAGCCGCAGGATGCGTTCGGTGATCGAAGAGGTCCCATAGGCCCCTCCGTGGTTCCACGAAGCTCAACCGCCGTAACCTCCGCCAGCGCCTTGCCTCGGTCGTCCGCTTGGCGCCTCCCCGCACCGCTTGGTTCTTCCTTCCCACCGAGCACCCCCAATAACACATCGTGCCGCAGGGTGTCGTGATCGTTCAGATCCTCGTACCCGAGCGCCATCCCATACACCCGCTGTTCGATGAGCGACTCCACCGAGTGCTCGATCAACTCCGGATCCCGATGATCGATGAAACACCCCGCCAGGCGCTTCAGAATATGCGTCCGCGACTCCACCTCCCGCAACAGCACACTACCCCCATCGGAGCTGATCCTCCCCCCATCAAACCTCCCTACCACCCGCCGCGCTCCAAGACCGTGAAATTCCATCCGCCCTGCATTACACTGTGTTTCCATAAGGCCGTCCTCGTCATTGTGTATAACATGCTGATCGCACACATATTATGCCACGAGCTACGGCCTTTTTCTTGGCTATCGGTGAGAAATCCGGGCTAGCGCAGCAGGGGACATACCCGGCATCAAAGTTGATAATGGCGCGAAACCACTTGCCGGCTCGCCGGGAGAAAACATCACCGAAGGACTCGATGGGCTCGGTAACCGCCTCAAGGAGTACCGCGACATGGGCGCGCGCTTCGCCAAATGGCGGGCGGTGATCGCCGTAAGCGATACGCTCCCGAGCGCCACCTGCGTGAATGTAAACGCGCACGCGCTCGCTCGTTATGCCGCACTCTGCCAGGAGCACGGCGTGGTACCCATCGTTGAACCCGAAGTGCTAATGGACGGATCGCACACCATCGAGCGTTGCGAAGAAGTGGGCGCGCGCTGCAGGACGAAGCGCTTAATGCCTGGCATGGAAGGAACGAAAATCTCAAAGCAGGCCAGCGGGCATTTTATCATCGCGCCAAGTGCGACAGCGCGGCTGCCCTGGGCAAATATACGACTGCTATGGAAGCGAATTGAAATGCGGCGCACAGCGCCGCGAGCTTTACCAGAAAACAATGGAGGATGCAATGGAAAATCCATTAACTACTAGAGAGCTGGCGCTGATGAACGCCTATTGGCGAGCCTGTAATTACCTTTCGGTAGGGATGATCTATCTCAAGGATAACCCGCTGCTCAAGGAGCCAATGAAAACAGAAGATGTGAAGCACCGGTTGTTGGGCCACTGGGGCGCGAGCCCGGCGCTGTCCTTTGTCTGGGTGCATCTCAACCGGATGATCGTCAAACACGACCTCGATGTGATTTTCGTCGCCGGTCCCGGCCATGGCGCGCCGGGGGTGTTGGGGCCGACGTATCTCGAAGGCACCTACTCCGAGATCTATCCGGACAAGAGCGAAGATGCGGAAGGGATGCAGAAGTTCTTCAAGCAGTTCTCGTTTCCCGGCCATATCGGGAGTCACGTCACTCCGGAAACGCCGGGCTCCATCCATGAAGGCGGCGAGCTCGGTTATAGTCTCTCGCACGCCTACGGCATGGCGCTCGACAACCCCCATTTGATCGTCGCCTGCGTGGTGGGTGACGGCGAAGCGGAAACCGGGCCACTCGCTACAGCGTGGCATTCCAACAAATTCATCAATCCCGTGCGCGACGGCGCGGTGCTGCCGATCCTGAACTTGAACGGCTACAAGATCGCCAACCCGACGATCCTCTCACGGGTCAGTCACGAGGAGTTGGAAGCGCTGTTTGTCGGCTACGGCTACAAACCCTATTTCGTGGAAGGGGACGACCCGACGGCCATGCACCACAAAATGGCCGCCACGTTGGAAGAAACGATCGGCGAGATCCGCGCCCAGCAGAAAACCGCGCGAGAATCGAACAACACCTTTCGGCCGCGCTGGCCGATGATCGTGTTTCGGTCCCCCAAGGGTTGGACCGGGCCGAAGGAGATCAGAGGACACAAGGTCGAAGGTTTCTGGCGCTCGCATCAGGTGCCCTTTGCCGATGTGCGCGACAATCCAGCGAACCTAAAGCTCTTGGAAGACTGGATGCGTAGCTACAAGCCCGAGGAGTTGTTCGATGCCAACGGCAAGCTCGTGCCCGAACTCAAAACGCTGGCGCCCAAGGGAGGTCGGCGCATGAGCGCCAACCCCCATGCTAACGGCGGGCTATTGCGCAAAGAACTCAAGCTTCCTGACTTTCGCAAATACGCCGTCGATGTTCCTACCCGCGGCGCGGTGGCATACGAGAACACCAAACCGCTGGGCGAGTACCTGCGCGACGTAATGAAGAATAACATGACTAATTTCCGCGTGTTCGGGCCGGACGAGACCGCCTCTAACCGGCTGCAGGCTATCTACGAGGTGAGCAAGAAAACCTGGATGGCGGAAATGTTGCCGGAGGACGCCGACGGAGGCGAGCTCTCCCGCGATGGCCGTGTCATGGAAATGCTTTCCGAGCACACTTTGCTAGGCTGGCTTGAGGGATACCTGCTGACCGGGCGGCATGGGTTTTTTCACACCTATGAAGCCTTTGCCCACGTCATCGATTCCATGTTCAACCAGCACGCCAAGTGGCTGGACATGTGTAAGAACCACGTCCCGTGGCGTGTCTCGGTCGCTTCCGAGAATATCCTGCTGTCGTCCACGGTCTGGCGCCAGGACCATAACGGGTTTTCTCATCAGGACCCTGGATTCATTGATCTTGTTACCAACAAAGGCCCATCGGTCACACGTATTTATCTGCCGCCCGACGCCAACACCTTGCTGTCGGTCGTAGATCATTGTCTGCGTTCGACCGACTACATCAACGTCATCGTGGCCGACAAGCAGAAGCACCTGCAGTTCACCACCATCGACGAGGCGATCATTCACTGCACCAAGGGCATCGGCATCTGGGCGCGGGCGAGCACTGACGCGGGCGAGGAGCCGGATGTGGTTTTGGCTTCCTGCGGCGACGTGGCCACCATGGAGGCGTTGGCCGCAGCCGCTATTTTGCGCGAGCGAGCGCCCGATCTAAAATTGCGCTTCGTTAACGTGGTGGATCTGTTCAAGCTGCAGCCGGCATCCGAGCATCCGCATGGGTCAACGGATCGCGAGTTCGACAGCCTGTTCACGACGGACAAGCCGATCATCTTTAACTTCCACGGCTACCCCTGGCTCATCCACAAGCTCTCGTACCGTTTCAAGGGGCATGACAACCTGCACGTGCGCGGCTACAAGGAAAAAGGCAATATCAATACTCCGCTCGAGCTGGCGATGCTGAACGAAACCTCGCGCTTCCACCTGGTGATGGACGTGATCGATCGGGTGCCGAAGCTGCGCACGAAGGCTACGCATCTAAAGGAGGAGATGAAGAACGCCATCGTAGACAATCTGCGCTACGCGCACGAGCAAGGCACTGACCGATCCGAGCTTGCCAACTGGACCTGGCCGTACTAGCGAGTGACGCGGTCGAGTAACGAGTGACGAGTGGCAAGTTGGCGAGGACAACAAGAAAGAAGAGCATCGATGAAAATCTTTTTGGTTTGTGCGAAGTGGGAAACGTGGGGCGGCTGGCACGATGCTGTGGCAGGGGTGAGCCCCACTGGGTCCGGTTTCCCTCATTCATGCGGGTCGACCAGCTCCTCTCCCCTCGACCCGTCCGCGTCGGTTCCATGGCGGGCCGCCCGGAACGCGACCTTTTACAGGACCCCGGTCGGGCACACAATTGGCCTGCCAATGTTCACTGATGCAACGGTTGTGGAACGATCCTTATGAAAGTCCATGTAAAGCGCCTGCCGATCGAGCTCGAGCCGGATTCGAGCCGCGTCATCACCCGGTTCTTTGGACCGGGAGAGGAGAACCGGATCCGCGACATTATCGGGCGGTTGCTCGCGATTCCCGAAGCGACCGTCGCGACCCTGCTGGCCAACCTCGAGCGCGACTTCCGGCCGATCCACTCGAACATCGACGACATCTTTCGCGAGCACTATGCGACCGTCAAACATCACATTGCAAACCAGGGTGCGGTCAGCGAGGTGCGACAGCGGTTCATCGGCGCCTGCTTCACCATGGAGTATGCGATCGAGTCAGCCGCCTTGTTCAATCCGTCGATGGTCCCGGCCATCGACCAATCCAACGTGCCGCCGGGGTCGGTTCGCTTCCTCATGAGTCTGCGCGCAACCGGCGAGGGGCATCTTTCATCCATTGTCTTTCGGCGGGGCCTGGTCGATGCGGATGGCTCGGTCACCGTTGACCCGCCCGGCCGGTACAGCCGGCCGCTCCGGGCGACCATTCCGGACTCATTTCGAAAAGGCTGACTTCATTCGGCAATTGCAAGCGCTCGATGCGTGGACCAAACACGCACAGGCGATCTTAGGCCGGCTTGGCGACCGATTTACGCGGGCCGAGCTTTCCAGCGCCATCGACGAAATCCGGAAACAGGCGGCGGTCTCGGGCGAGTCGGAGGAATCCAACGATGCTCTGCTCGCCCTGACCCAGGCGAACTACCAGATTCCACTGCCGCCAGGCACAGATATTTCCGAGGTCGTCATCTTCCCGTATTCCGATAACGAACGACGCGGAATTGAGGATCTGCGACTCGTCCGCTTTACCGGCGACGACGGATCGGTTCACTACTACGGGACCTACACCGCCTACAACGGTTTTCGAATCTTTCCCCACCTGCTCGAGTATCCAGTCGGCCAGAACGTCGAGATCCACATGCTCACCGGTCGTTGTGCGAAGAACAAGGGAATGGCCTTGTTTCCGCGAACGATTCGCGGCCGGTATGCGATGATCGCCCGGCTGGACAACGAGAACCTCTACTACATGGAGTCGGACGATGTGCGCGTCTGGGACGAGGCCCGGCTGTTGCGCGGCCCGGAATTCCCATGGGAGGTGATCCAGATCGGCAATTGCGGCCCGCCGATCGAGACCGAGGCGGGATGGCTGCTCTTGACCCACGGCGTTGGCCCGATGCGCCAATACTGCATCGGCGCAATCCTGCTGGACCTGGACGATCCCTGCCGGGTGATCGGCCAAACCAGCGAGCCCCTGCTCGTTCCAACCGGAAAGGAGAGATTCGGTTATGTCCCAAACGTCGTCTACTCGTGTGGCGGAATGATCCATGCGGGCAAGTTGATACTTCCTTACGCGATGAGCGACTTGGCGACCAGCATCGCCGTCATCGACCTGCAGGAGTTGCTGGATTCCCTCGCATCGCAGAGGCGGTGAACTGTGAATATTTATCCAGGCGACGTCTACAAGCCGCGCATGTATGCGCTGGCCCCGGACGAGGCCGCGGCGACGAGGACTGCCGGGATGCTGTTCCGCCGGGGATTCGCCTATGTCGGCCGCGCCGCGGACAACCCCGGCCAAAAGGGCGGCTTCGCCGTTTCCACAGGGGGGAGAGAATTCGTGGCCGAGGCGCCGCCTACGCCGCCCAGGACGGCCTCGCCCCTTCCCCAGCCGCCCTGAAATAGTAAAATTCTCCAAAAGGATCCCCGTGACGGCCCCCAATACCTCCATCCGCCTCTCCCACCCCCTCGTCCTCCAACCCGTGGAGAGCCCCAAGTCTTGGGGAGGGGAAACCTGGCTCAACGCCACCCAAAAGGACGGCCCCGCGCGGGTGGCGAACCTCCCCGGCGCGCCCACCCTGGCCGAAACGGTCAAAAACCGGCCTGAAATCCTGGGAAAATGGGCCCGCCTGCTGTTCGGGGATGACGTGCCCATCTTCACCAAGTTTTTGTATACAAACTTCCCGCCGCTCGTCCATATGGGATTCTGCAATCAATTGAATAAAAAAGATTTTTTTAGTCTTCTTGAAGTAGAGCAGGATATCCTCCGCCGGCTGTATTCTTTCCTCAAAATCGGGGATGAAGCGGCTTTCAAAAGCTTCCAAAAGCTTTACGAAGTTTGGGCGGTGGACCAATCCCTCAAACGCTGGCGCGATCCCGGCCGGGACAAGCCGTTTTTGGCCGCCCTTGCCCCATTCCTGCGTCCCGGGGCGCCCGCCGACATGCCCCGCCTCCTGGAATCCCTGCGGGAGAACCGCGCCCGCATCGTGGAGGCCCTCAACGAAGTGGATTTGACCCGGGAGATAGGGAACCTCCTGCTTTCCGAGGCGGGGATCGCCCACGCCATCTTCGGCCTGTCCCACCAGACGCACCCCTTGGACGGCGCCAAACGGGCCTTGCAGGGCCTGTTCCGTACGTTAGGCGAGCTTTCCAAGCAAGGCGCGCCGGAAAGCGTCCTAAAAAAGGCCGTCCGGGAAGCCAGCCTGCCGGAACTGCGCCGGAAAAACGCCGGCGACCCCAAGAGCGAGGCCTGGATCCCGGTTCGTCTGAACGGGCGCCTGGCCCTGGTGGAGCCCCAACAGACCTCCAACGTCACCTATAGCTTCGCGGACTTCTATACGCCCTTCACGTGGAAGAACGGCGTCGCCTTCCGCAAAGGGGACGCGGCCCAAGGCGTGGCGCGCGCGGACCTGGAGGCTTTCACTAACTCCATTGATTTTTCCGTCACGCCCGTCGATGGATTGCGGCGCAAGCCCGTTTCGGTGGACGCGGGGAAGGACGCCAAAAATGCCGCTCTGTTCCGGCTTGTGGACGAGCCCGAAACGTGGCCGTTTTTTACGACCTATCGGTTGGATCTCCAGGGGTCCGCCGCCGCCGAGGCTTCTTGGAAAGGCCGGCCGTCCCGCGGCGCGTTCCAGCAAATCGTCGTGGTGGAGGGGGAGATTGCCTTATCCCATGCCGGTTTTGAGGAGACCCAATTGACTCCGAACGTTCCGGTGTTCGTCCCGGCCACTCTCGACGGGGATTACACTCTGTCGGCGCGGGGGCCGGCGAGTCTCCTGCTGTTCAGCGTCCCGGTGCCCAAAACTGGAGAGGAGGCCTAGGATGGATTCCTCCCCCCGGCCCCCGGCGTTCCTGAGCTATACCCCCGTGCCGCTGCAGTTCGGCACCAGCGGCCTCCGAGCCCTCGTCAAAGACATCACGGACCTGGAAGCGTACATCAACGCCAAAGGTTTTGTCCGCTACGCCCTGCGCGCGGCCGACGTGAAGCCGGGCGACACGGTGGTCCTAGCCGGCGACCTCAGGCCCAGCACGGACCGCATCCTGGCCGCCGTGGCCACGGCCGCGCGCGATGCGGGCTTGAGCGTGGAATACGCGGGCAGGATCCCCACCCCGGCCTTGACCTACTACGCCATGCGAACGGGCCGCGCCAGCGTCATGGTGACGGGCAGCCACATCCCCTTCGACCGGAACGGGATCAAATTTAACAAGACGCGGGGCGAGGTGCTCAAGGCGGACGAGG
The DNA here is from genome assembly GCA_963764725.1 of uncultured Gammaproteobacteria bacterium. Classification (GTDB taxonomy): domain Bacteria; phylum Pseudomonadota; class Gammaproteobacteria; order JACCXJ01; family JACCXJ01; genus USCg-Taylor. Next base: position 237,703 of record CAVXTM010000016.1, read on the forward strand.
CGGGCATTTTGGAGGAGGTGGCCGCGGTGCGGCGCGAGGAGTACGGCCGGAACGGGGAGGAATCCGCCTTCGACGCGGCCGGCACGGTAAAGCCGGGGCGACGCGCGCCCCTGCCCCCGCTTAACGCGGAAGCCGAAGAGTCTTACGTCCGGCGCTATCTCGATGCTTTTCCCAAGGACTGCCTGAAGGGCCGGCGGATCGCGGTTTACCAGCATTCGGCGGTGGGACGGGACGCGCTCGTCCGCATCTTCAAAGCCCTGGGCGCCGACGCGGTCCCGGCGGGGCGCAGCGACACCTTCATCCCCATCGACACGGAGAACATCACCGACGAGCAACTGGACCGCCTGGAGGCCCTGGCCAAAGAAGCGGGAGGCCCCGTGGAAGCCGTGGTCTCCACCGACGGCGACAGCGACCGGCCCCTGCTGGCGGCCGTGGACCGCGCGCCCGACGCCCGCGGCCGGCGCGTCCGATTCTACGGCGGCGACCTCCTGGGCGCGGTGGTGTCGGACTTCCTGGCGGCGGACCTCTGCGTCACGCCGGTCAGCGCCAACGACGCGGTGGAACTGGACTTGGCGCGGCGCGGCGTCCGCCTTCTCAAGACCCGCATCGGTTCGCCCTACGTCATCCAGGCCATGGAGGAATCCAAGGCCGGGGGCGGCTATGCGCGGATCACCGCCTGGGAAGCCAACGGTGGGTTCCTCACCGGCACGGACATCGCCCTGCCCGGCGGGGTTTTGAAAGCCCTGCCGACCCGCGATGCGGTGCTGCCTCTCCTCGCCGCGCTCCTGGCCGCCTGGGGCAAGGGCCTCACGCTGCCGGACCGCTTCGCGCAGCTTCCGCCCCGCTTCAGTAAAGCCGGGCTGCTGGACAATTTTCCCGTGGAGACCAGCCGGAAAATCGTCTCGCGTTTTTCCATCCCCGGCGGCGCCGCGGACGAAGCGGCCTTTGAGGGGGGGAACGTCCTGCTCGCCGGCAAGGACGGCGCCAAGCGCCCCGCGCCGACGGATGCGGCCAACGCCTTGAAGGAATCCAAACGCGTCCTGGAATCCGTCTTCTCCCCGGCGCGCGGGTTCGACGGCCTCGTCCGGCTCAACGCGGTGGACGGCATCCGCCTTTACTTCGCCAACGGGGACATCGCCCACGTGCGTCCTTCAGGCAACGCGCCCCAGCTCCGCGTCTACGCTGTGAGCCGCAACCAGGCCCGGGCGGATGAAATCGTCCGCCTCGGACTGACCGAGCCCGACGGGCTGCTGCGCCGCCTCGCCCAAGCCGCCGGCTGAGCTTCTCCATTTCCCGCCGATAAAAAACCCGCGGCCGTTCGGTCTGCGGGTTTTTGTCGTCATAGGTTGTGCGGCAATCCAGTCGGACGCCATCTGGTGGTCGATTGTTCGAGGGAATGCGCCCGCTCCTGATCGTGATGATGCTGGGTAACTTTCTCCAGATCGTGATCTGGTGAGCTATTGTCATCTGGTTGGAGGAGTTCTACGAGCTATATGAGGCTGTCTTCCATTCGGCAGTGAATTTCACATCACTTGGCTATGGCGACGTGGTGATGAGCCCCCGATGGAAGTTGCTGGGTCCCCTCGAGGCAGCCAATGAGATACTAATGTTAGCAATCACGGGGGCGGCTTTATGGCGATCGTCTTCGCAGCGGGCAGTCAACCTCTGGTGGTCGAATCGCGCCATGGCGAGATTAGGCCACGGCCCGAGCGTCAAACGACAGGACTAGCTGCCCGGATCACAGCGTTGGCCCTTCTCGATGAACCCTTGAGGTGACAGTTGCCTTTATCGCTTAGCGCAACGCTGGGGTATGGGTGCGAGCATTACCGCCACGGCCCGAGCGGACGCTCACACGCAGGCGGGTACCGTGATGATGCGATGCCGAGCAAGGTGCGAGGATCTGCAAGCACGTCAAGACAAGGATGGCAAGGTGCTGAGCCGCAGGATGCGTTCGGTGCTCGAAGAGGTCTCCATAGGCCCCTCCGTGGTTCCACGAAGCTCAACCGCCGTAACCCCCGACTAGCGCTGCCGGAGCGTACGGTGCGAAAACCGAGATGATTGGTCCCGGTGCTGATTTCCCCTTTGCCGCGGGTTCCCACCATGTAGCGCGAGCAGTACTGGTCGGTGCAGAGGAACGACCCGCCGCGATGCACGCGCTTTTTCTCCGTCGGCTCCGACGGGTCGTAGGGCGAGTCTGGGCCCTTCGGATTGCGCACGACACCGCCAGCCGCCACCAGTTGCGCGTAGTAATCGGGCCGATACCAGTCGCTCGTCCACTCCCACACGTTCCCGCCCACGTCATAGATCCCGTACCCATTGGCGGCAAACTGCGCTACCGGCGCGATGCCTAAGAACTTATCCGCGCCCGTGTCCTGGTTCGGGAAGTGCCCTTGATGGATATTGGCCATCCACTTGCCGCCTTTCATAAACTCATCGCCCCAAGGAAACACTTTGCCGCTCAGGCCGCCGCGCGCCGCAAACTCCCACTCCGCCTCGGTGGGCAACCGCTTGCCTGCCCACCGGGCGTAGGAAACGGTGTCTTCGTAGGCGATGTGCACAACGGGGTAGTTTTCCCGGCCCTTTAGATCGCTCCTAGGTCCGAGCGGATGGCGCCAGTCCGCGCCTTTGACATAGCTCCACCACTGGAAATGATCGTTGAGCGGGACGGCATGATCCGGGGGTGAAAAAACCACCGAACCCGCCACCAGGTTTTCGGGCGGCGCGCCGGGATAATCCTCGGCCTTTGGTGTGCGCTCAGCGACAGTGACGTAGCCGGTCGCCTTCACGAATTTCTCAAACTGCTCGTTGGTTACTTCAGTTTTGTCCATCCAGAAGCCATCGACATAGACGCGATGGATCGGGCGGGAGTCCGTGGTCGCCTGCATACCGACGTCGTTCATCCCCGGCGGATCCGCCGCCCCCATGGAGAATTCGCCGCCGGGGATCCAGACCATGCCGTCGGGTGCCGGGCCGGGCGGTGGAGCGGTGTTGGCCGCGGTGGGTTGGAAAGAGAGCGACGTCATGGGCCGGGCACCGGACGCTGGGCTGCGTCCAGGGCCCAACCCAACCCTTGAGTCATTAGGAGCACCGCCAGGATCACGCCGATCCGCATAGTGTTCGCACGTCCAACAGACGGCTGATGACGACTCTTCAGCGGCGCTGTGGCCATAGACCATTCCTCGCCTGACAGTTTAGCAATTGACCATCGCTCACGGGATGACGAGGCCGTGCTCCTGTCAAAAGCCGGATCGCGTCAGGCTGAAACATTGCTAGTAGCGGGGCGATCCGGCGCCGGTTCCAGCATGCGTGGCGCAAAGCGCTGCGTCAGTACTGGCCCCAGGATGGACGTGACCAGCACCATGATGAGAACGCCGTTGAGCATGCGGCTGTCGAGCAGCGGCTGACCGGAGGCATTGAAAGTCCTGTACGCGACGAGCGTCGCCGCGAGCGTCGCCGCGACCTGCGGCAGCGTGAGCGACCACACCGTCTTGCGCGCTGCTGGGGCGTAGCCGAAGGCACGCCCGCAAAACTCCGCCGCGATCCACTTGCCGGCAATGAGCGCACCGATGATGCCCGCCGCGAGGAAGAAATCGTCCGTGAGGCCACGGGCCAGCGCGAGCGGGTCGATCAGGAAGCCGGTCACGAAGAAGAAGGATGGTATGAACATGGCATTGGCTATAAATTCTAGCTTCGTCTTGGCCGGCTTATCTTTCACTGCCGCATTGACCGCCAAGCCGGCCAGGAACGTTCCGACGATGCCCGGCAGATTGATGAGCTGAGCAAGCAGCGCCGTCACTGCGAGAATGCCGAGCATCAGAATGAAATAGGTTTCCTCCTCATCCTCCACTTTCCTCAAGACGTATGCACCGGCACGGCTCAGCCCGAACAGTACGAGAGGGATGAACACGATGATTTCGATGACCTGGATGGCGAGCCCCGAAGCCGAAAAGCCACTGGCGTACAAAGGCACGCAAATGGCGAACACGAGCAGCGACAAGGTGTCCGATATCATCGTGGCGCCGATTGCGACAACGATGGGCTCGAGACGGTTCACCCCCAGTTTGGCCACGATGCTCGCACCGAGCAGCGTATGCGAGGCGAGCAGCGATCCCACAACGATTGCCGGCAGCAGGCCGTAGCCAAGCCAGAGGGCTGCCATCGTGCCCAGGAGCAATGGGACTGAAGTCGTAGCCACACCGAACACGATCGACCGGGAGATCTGTTGCCGAAACAGTGTCAGGTCTATTTCCAGTCCCGCGAAGAACATCAGCAACAGCATGCCCAGCTCGGAGAAGAATTGCACAATCGGGTGCTGGGGAGGAAAAATGTCGAGCACGTGGGGCCCGAACACCACGCCGCTCAGCAGCAGCCCTACTGCCCCCGGCAGGCGGACGCGGCGCGCGAGTCGCGGAATGATGATGATCAGCAGCATGCCGATCGCAAACCTCGCCAGCGCCGGAAGAAATGCGATCGCCTGATGAAGGTGTTCAAGGACCGACATGGTCACTTTCCTGAATCGATCTGGTCTTCATCACACCAGTCGGGCTGAGACACGGTGCCCTCGGCGACCAACGCCTCGCGCCGCAAGCCAGCCACTCATGGCGGTCTTAGAAATTTGCCATGAGCCTAAACCCCGTCACCACGTCCGTATCGACCACATCCAGGCTGGGCGAGAAGACTTGGAGGTCAGGCGTAAAATGGAGCCATGGCGTCAATTCAAAGTTGTAGTAGATCTCCCCGCCGTAGCTGTCGTCCAACCTGCGGAGGATTCCTTGGAACTGGTCGGTGAGCTCGACGTAGTAGAACGCCGCGCCGAAACTGTCTCGCCCGCGCCCGGGAATGACCCCCTTACCGCCCACGCCGACGCTGTAGAAGCGCTCCACCGGGTTGGTTTCGTCATCGGCGAAGCCCAGACGGCCGAAGAGGCCGACACCCCGGTCTTCGGGACCAGGCTCGGTGTACACATACTGGTCGAAGTTATAGTACACCGACCAGGAGCCGCTCTGCTGCTCGAGCGGAAACAAACCGGGCGCGACGATCTGGGCCAGGAACAAGCGCGGATCCTGATTGAGGGAGGTAAACTCCTTGGTGTTCCCGGTCGCCCCCAGGAGCTGATGTCCCGGGAGACCGAAGAAATCGGTCTTGATGCGCGTCTCCATCGCATAGGCCTGGCCATCATCGAAGGCATCGCCGAATTTTTCCGCTGTGCCACTGGGGCCGAGGACTGAAAACGTGACGCTGCCCCGCTTTTTCGGCAGTAGAAACGCCAACCCGCCGCCCAGGGTCGAGTAGGGTATGGTCTGGAGGATCACCGGGTTGAAGGCAAGATTTTGGTTCATGAACTGAGTCTGGCCTCGACCGCCGGCGAACTCATTCGTATCGCCTTGCGTAGCGGTGATGGTCACCAACTTACCCCCAAAGACCCCGAACCAATCGGTAAAAAACTGGGTGAACTGCACGCTGCTCAGGGTCGTGATCTCGTCGTTCGGCACCGGAAACAGAGCGTTGGTATTGACGGCCATGAGCGCACCCGTGCTGCTGCGGTTGACCCCAGGCCCAAATTGGCTCTCGGCGAATATCTTCAGAAAACCGCCGGGCCAGAGGCCCAGCTTGCCGAAGTCCACGTTGAAGTCGTATAACGCCTCGCCGTTGTATTCCCACGCGCTGTTGAGACCGCCCGCGGCTACGCCCTGGCCGGTCTGTACCAGGTCCACGTCCAAGGTCACGCCTTTCTTGCTCAAGTCATCGCGCCAACCGCCCCAATCCCCGGTAAGCGTAGATCGGGTCATCAGATCGCCGCCATAGGACTGCTCGGCACCGGGAGCCGCGCCGGCTATCGCCAAGAGTGTCAAGGCAGTCGAAAGCTTGGCTTTCATCGTCGTCATAGTTCTCTCCTCCCGTCTTTCTGCTTTGAGCGGACGGCAAAGGATAGGAAAGTCAACGAGTCTGTGCAAGAGACACTGTTGCGTCGGACGGGCCCCAACCGGGAAGGAGCCATGCTGTCGGATAATGGGTCGCTTGGTGATTTTTTGGTAGACATGCTATCTTTATATCCAACCATCCGCCGTGCGCGCCGAGTGGTTGTGGAAACGCTCGGCGGTCACAGGGGAGATGGCGTATCCTAGTCCCTGCCCGCTGAACTGCCTGCGGACAAGGGGGTGTTATCCTGTAAGAAACTTACGAGGAACAACGTCATGCTAAAAAAAAGAACAGTCGGCGCATTTTTGATGGCGGTCTTGTTGACGTCCGCGAGCAGCGCCGGTTTCGCCGAGGGGCCTGTGGAGTTCGACTGGCGTCCGATACGAGACCCGGCGGTACAAGCGTTGCAGCAGCTCGAGGCCGGCAAGGTTGAGGAGTACAAGGGGACGATGGCGCGACTCGTAACCTTGACCGAGGAAATGAAGTCGCTGAAGCCGGATGCGAATATGGACAGTGCCTACGCGACACTGGTGAAGATCCAGGGCGAAAAAGACCTGGCCGTCGCCGCAAGGATGCTGGGTGACTTCATTACGACCTTACCGGCTAAACCTTAGTGGACTGGTGATCGCGCCGGGGTTTCGCAGGGACCGCATGCCGGTTCACAGGGCGGGGTCACATCTAGTACCGGGTGCCCTCAGCAGGAGCCCGGTCGCGATTTAGGCAGCGCGCGACCCCCTGCCAAGGCAGGGGGTCGCAAGGTCCGACGGGGCGCGGGCCGCGGTTGCACTACGCCGGTTGGCGCGGACCGCAGGTTATTTTGCCTTCGCGCCGGTGTCCTTGATCGCCTGGCTGCAACGACTGCTCAGGGCCTTTTCGTTCTTCTTCATGCACTCGATGACACGCCCTTCGCCCGGCTTGATGGCCGCGCAGTATTTCTCGAGATCGTCGTCGCACTCGTTGGTCAGGTAGGTCAGGGCCGCCACCGCGTTTTCGAGCTGCGCCCCGGCGTCGTACAGTGCATACTCGCAGCGCGCCGAGAGCTTGTCCTGGTAGGCGTACAGGCAGGCGAGCACCCGGCCTTCGCCCGGTGTCACTTTGGCACAGAATTCCTTCAGTTCTTTGTCACAGCCCTTGCGGACGGTATCGACGAGCGTTTCCGCGGCCCCGGCACCCCCTGAGAGTAGGGCGAACGCCCCGATCAGCATACCGGCGAGAATGTGTCTTTGGTACATGATGTTCCCCTATCGTTAATTAACACATATGTGGTATAGAGGACGGCGTTGCTTCTTCTACCAAGTCCCCCTTCGTTATGGTGCAGCCTCAGCATTATATTACGATAAGGAGTGCGCGCGTCTCAAGTCAGCCGGGAATCATGCGGACCTGTACAACTTCACTCGGTCTGGCGGGCCTGTGCGACGGCACTGAGATTATCGCCGCCCACGCCAGGGCGCACACGGTGCTGGTAGCTCGTATTTCATGACGTGGGATGGTTTTCGCTCGTCCTTTGAGGCAACATTCGCCGCACATCACCACCGGAGGATACCCATGGAGACACTCAGCCGCCTGTCGGTCGCCGGGCTTACCGCATTGTGGCTGCTCCACAGCGCGGTCGCGGCCGAGGACGTCCAGCCCCAAGCCGCCCCGCAGACGGAACCTTCGGCGCAGGAACAGGCTCAGCAGAACCTGTTCCCGGCGGCACAAATCGAGCAGCTTGTCGCCCCCATTGCCCTGTACCCGGACGCGCTGATCGCGCAGATCCTCATGGCCTCTACCTACCCTTTGGACGTGGTGCAGGCGGCACGCTGGCTCAAGGGCCACAAGGACCTCGAGGGTGAGGCCCTGGAAAAAGAGGCAGCGCAGGAATCCTGGGATCCGAGCATCAAGGCGCTCTTGTTCTTCCCCAGCGTGCTCGGCTATATGAACGACAACTTGGACTGGACCCAGGACCTGGGAGATGCGGTCCTCGGCCAACAAGACGACGTCATGGATGCCGTGCAGCGCCTGCGAGGAGAGGCCGAGGCCGCCGGCAACCTCAAGACCACGGAGCAGCAGCGGGTGGCGACCGAGGGCGACACCATCGTGGTCCAGCCGACGGACCCGAAGGTGGTATACGTGCCCAGCTACAACCCCTCGACGGTTTACGGTCAGACCGCGCCGCCGGCGACCACGTATTACCCCGCCACCTACACCACACCCGTCTATGCCGCCCCTGCCACAGAGTCGAGCACTGATAGTCTGGTGAGCTTTGGCGTGGGTGCTCTGGCCGGCGGTCTTCTCACCGCCGCCATCATGTGGGACGACGATGACGACGATAGGCTCTATTACGGGGGGCCGGGCTATTGGGGTCAATCGGGTTACTGGAACAGTCCCAACTACTGGGACGGCGACTGGCGCCGGCCGGAGAATCTAAACATCAATCGGGAGATAAACCGGGAGGTCAACGTCGGCGACGTCAACATCAACAAGGGTATCGTCGGCAGCGAGATCAACAGAAACGAGATCAAGAAATGGGAGCACAACCCCGAGCGCCGGGGCGGCGTGCGCTACCGCAACGAGGGGACGAAGCAGAAGTTCTCCAATGTCAGGAAGGAAAACAAGATCGACCGCGACATCGCCCGAGGACGCGATCCCGCCCGCAACCGCGAGCAGCTTGCCAACCTGCAGCGCCCGGGTCCCGGACAGGCCGAGCGCCCCGGCCTGGCAGACAAGAACCGCCCGAACATGGGCGAGATAAAGCGCCCCGAGACTAGGAAGGCGAAGCGTCCGGAGACGAAGAAACCTGAGACCCGGAAAATCAAGCGCCCGGACACGCGCCAGGCGAAGCGCCCCGAGGTCAAGAAGCCGCAGTCGCGCCCGGCAAACCTGAAGGCGCCAACGCGGAAGGCGGGGCGGTCCGCCTCCTCGAAAATCCAGAAACCCGCGGCGAGGAGCGGAGGCAGATCCAGCGCATTCAAAGTACAAAAAGGCGGTGCGGACCGCGCGGCCAGTAAGCGCGGTGTAGCGAGCCGTGGCGGTGGTAGCCGCGGCGGGACGGAGCCACGGCCGCCGCCGCGGCTAAGCAGCCGAACCTATCCCCGATGGAAAAAATCTGGAGAACATCGACATGATTGCCACCAAGTATGCAAAAAGCCTCGCGCCGGTCTGCGCCGCGGCGCTGGTACTGGTCGCCGGTATTGCCGCCGCCGCCGGACCGGCCCACTACCCGACGCCCGACGCCGCCGTCCAGGCGCTCGTCGACGCCACCGCGTCCGAGAAGCGCGGAGCCCTGCTCGCGGTGCTCGGCTCCGGGGTCGAAGCATTGCGCTCCGGCGACCCAGTGGCCGACGCTGCGGACCGCGAGGAATTCGTCCATGCCGCCAGCGAGTCCGCCCGGATCGAGCAGGAGGACGACGACCACGCCATCCTGACCATCGGGCCGGACGACTGGCCTTTCCCCATCCCGTTGGTCCGGGACGCCAAAGGCTGGTATTTCGACGTCGCCGCTGGTAAGCAAGAGATCTACAACCGCCGCATCGGTCGCAACGAGCTCGATACCATCGAGGTCATGCGTGCGTTCGTGGACGCGCAGGACGAGTACGCCCAAGCAGACCGAAACGGCGACGGCATGCGCGAATACGCCCAGAAGCTCATGAGCAGCCAAGGGGCGCGCGACGGCCTCTATTGGCCGACCAAAGAGGACGAGCCCGACAGCCCCATGGGGCCCCTAGTGGCCGAGGCGGTGGCGGAAGGCTACAAGCCCGGCCAGAACAGCCAACCCAAGCCCTACCATGGCTATTACTACCGAATGCTCAGCGCCCAGGGCGAGCACGCACCCGGCGGGGCGAAGAGCTATCTCAACGACGGGCACATGACCAAGGGCTTCGCCGCCCTGGCTTACCCCGCCGAGTACGGCAACTCGGGCGTCATGACCTTCCTGGTCAACCAATCCGGGATCCTGTTCCAGAAGGACCTCGGGGATGACACCGCCAAGGCAGCGGCGGCCATCACCGCCTACGACCCCGACGACACCTGGGACCCGGTAACGGACTAGGAATGGACTAATCCCGTCGCAAGGGCAAAAGACTCGAAGGGGAGACAGCCGTGAGTGCATCGGAACTGGAGATCTCTTTGGTCCGAGACGACCCGTTCTTTCGCATTCAGCGCCGCATCGGGCTGATCCCGAGCCAAGGCCTGGGCAGTGTGCGGCGGGCGATCTTCTTCGCTCTGTTGGCCTGGCTGCCCATCGTGGTTTGGGCGGGTTACACGGGACGCGCACTGTCGGGCCTGGCCGACGAACCCTTGCTCCAGCACTTCGGCATCCATGCCCGCTTTCTGATCGCCGTGCCACTGTTCATCCTCGGGGAAGGCGTGGCACACGGTTTAACGACGAAGCTCATACCCTATTTTCTTACGTCCGGGCTCGTTCGGGAGGAGCAACGGGAGGCTTTGCGAGAAGTCGTCCAGGGGATCGTCAGGTTGCGCAACAGCACCCTGCCCTGGGTCATTATCCCAGTCATCATCTTGGCATGGCTGGTGTTCGAGCCGCCCCACCGCGAGGAACATGAACTGGTCTGGGCCCACGTTAACGCGTCGGCGCCGTTCGATCTGGGGTTCGGTGGCTGGTGGCTGATCTACGTGGCCCGTCCGATCTTCATCGCCTTGCTGGCGGTGTGGCTGTGGCGTCTGATACTACTGTTCCTGCTGCTGAAACGCATCGCCGCGCTCGACCTCGCGATCGTACCGACCCATCCCGATCGTTCGGGAGGTCTGGGCTTCATCGAGAAACTGCCTGCCGGCTTCAGCCTGTTGGCCTTTGCGATATCCGCTGTCCTGGCGTCGCGTTTGGCGCACGATGTGGTCTATCACGGGGTCCATGTCCAATCCTTGAGGCTGTTGGTCGGGGTGTTCCTAGTCTTGCTGGTGATGTTGTGCCTCGCGCCGCTCACGGTGTTCATCCCTAAGCTCATAGCGGCCAAGCGCCGGGCACTGCTCGAGTACGGTGCCCTGGTCGGCGCGCACGGGCGCCTCGTCCGACGCCGTTGGATCCTGGGCGAATCCGTGGACGAGCATCCCCTGCTGCAGGCGCCCGAGATCGGACCCGTGGCCGATACCCTGAGCCTCTACGAGGCCGTGACGAGGATGCGGGCGGCGCCCATTGGCAAGACCGCGCTTCTCACCATCGCGCTGCCCGCCGCGCTTCCGATGCTGGCGCTGTTCGCCATCGAGGTTCCGATTAAAGACCTGCTGCAAAAGATCGCCGGAATGTTGGTTTAGCGAGTAGCCCCGATTAAACGCAGTCATTCCAATTGACCTGTTCGAGCTCCGCGCTGGCCAGGCGGTTCACCGTGCCGGCAATCAAGTCCGAATCTCCCTCTGTGTATCGCTCCCTGGGAGAGTTGCTTCACCACCATCAGTCGATGAGTCGCCCCTCCTGGCGGTCCTGGATTTTCCATCCGTGCTGTTCGAGCGCCGCTCGTCGACTCGATAGTTATGACCCTTGACCACACCGGGAGGAAAGAGCTTCGATGCCTCGAAAATCGGCGGGGCCTCGTACCGTTCCGCCGCGAACAGCACCGTACCGCTTGCGTACCAGCCGGCGACGAGCACAGTGCAGAGGATCGATAGCACCACCGCTAGGAAGGACCGTCCTTGCGCCGCTCCCGGGGACGGTCGGCGTGCAGGAGTAACGGCGGTCTTTCGGCATGCGAGTCAATTCTCTCGGGCAATCCGAGCGCGTCGCCGTATTGGCATTTAGGTGTCGTCTCTAGCCCTATACCCTTCACGAGCCGGCTCATAGCACCACGCGCATAGTACTGTACGGATACAGGCCCACATGCTCCTCCCCCACCGTGATAGACAAAACCCTGTCCATACGCGGAGCGCAGGATTTTTCTTGATTCAGGTTACGATTTCTTGACTTTGATTGTATGGGCATTTCCCGTTTGCTACAATCACCGGCCTCCGGGCTTTTTGGGAGGCTTCGCTCCACCGAGAACACCCACTGGGTATGAGGGAGTGATGGACTTCCCGCGCTTGACTTCGGTCCCGGACGCAACCATGCTTGTTTTGTGTAGGCCAATGGGGACTGTGCTGTTAAGCACTCAAGAGAGGAGGTGGACGATGACACGAAGAACACTGACCCTATTTACGGCCTACGTGTGGCTCGTGGCTGGGCTCTGGCCGCCGCAGTCCCGTGCCGATACGGCCGACAGCTTTCTGGTCCGCAACGCCCTCGATATGGTCACCTTGTGTTCCGCAGCCAAGGAGGACCCCCTGTACACGGCGGCAGTCAATTTTTGCCAAGGTTATGTGGTCGGGGCATACCATTATTCCAGGGCTTTGACCGCCCGGGATCCGGATCGAAAACGGCTCGTCTGCCTGCCCAATCCTCAGCCTACGCGGGATGAGGCGATTCGCGCCTTCGTCGCGTGGGCGTCAGGCCCATCCCCAGTACAACAACGAGCCGGCGGTGGAGACCTTATTCAAGTTCGCGATCGAGAGATGGCCTTGCCATCCCTGATCCGGAGGGCACACGGATATGAAACGTCATGTAAATTTACTTTTAGCGGTATCTCTGGCGATCGGATTGGCCGGTTGCTCGGGGATGACTTCATCGCAACAGCGGATGATGAGCGGCACCGGCATGGGCGCGGCGGGCGGCGCCGTCATCGGGGCGATGGCCGGGAACGCCGGGCTCGGAGCCGGGATTGGTGCGGCCACCGGCCTCTTGGGTGGCTACCTCTACGACCAGCACAAGCAGGGGGAGGAGAAGGCCTACCAGCAAGGATACCAGCAGGGGCAAGGCGCGCACTAGCCCTGTAGCTGCTGCGTTCCGGAGCGTGCTCAAGTTAACCGGCACCGATCCGCTTATCCTTTTGAACTTGAAGCCGCTCCGAGAGCTTCGATTCGTGAGACCACGGGTGATAGCGGGCTCAGCCATTGAACGATTACGGCTGGGTTAACGCTTCAACGACTTGATCTCCACGGTCGCCTGGCGCAACTTCTGCGACAACACGCGGCCGATGTTGGTGATCAGCTTGAGCCGGATGCCGGTGAAAATCTCCGAGCGATCTTTCTCCAGACTCTCGAAAGCGAGAAACAGGCAGGAGAGGTTTGTATCGGCGATGACATCGGCGGAGCGTATCCCGTGATCGAGCATCGCCATCTCGCCGAAGGCCGACCCCGCGGACAGGGTGGTGATCCTCCCAGTCCTTCGATGATCCAGCGGGACGACCACGCTGACTTGTCCCGACAGTATAAAGAACAGGCCGGTCGCCTGTTCGCCCGTGCGGCAGATGGGGGCGCCTTTTTCATAGGACCGAGGCTCGAGCAAGGACTCAAGAGCGCGCAACTCTTCCGCCGTGAATCCCGCGCAAAAGACCTGTGCCTTGAGGGGCGCTTCCTTGCCGGCGAGGAAAGACCGCCCGGCTAGCAACTGGTTCTCACACCACTCCAGCGCGTGATCGACATCCTCATACTTCAGTAACGGAATATCCCGAAACCGCGTAACCCGTTTCTTCATAACCGACTCTAGGGCATAGGGATCTCGCACGCTCGTGAAGAGGACGGTTTTACCTTTGGCGTCTAGCGACTGAACAAGATGGCCAAGTAAGTTCATCGCGCCCTCGTTGATGGACGCGGCGCGCCGGAAGTCAAGAATAAGAAAATCGGCCTCGCGCGCCGCCCGCGTGGCCTCCGTAACCACGATCTCGGCGGAAGCGAACATGAGATCGCCTTGAAGCTCCAGTACCGCAATTATATGACCCAGCTTGCGCAGAAGCTCGGTCTGCTCCGGATTACGCGTGCATTTGGAAGCCACCTGCGCGGCGTTATACATCGAGTGGATGACGGACGCTATCGTCGCGCGCCCCGTATGAAACATATGCAGGCCAAAATCGCTGGAAATCTTCCGGCACACGGCAATCCCGCGCACGCTGTTTCCGTGCTCATCGAGACGCGGCGAGAATACTGCTAGGCCGAGCTGACCGGGAAGGACCGCTAAAATCCCGCCGCCGACCCCGCTCTTGGCGGGCATCCCGACCTCGTAGATCCAGGCCCCCGAATAGTCGTACATGCCACAAGAGCTCATGACGCTCAGCACCTTGGGAACGAATTCACTTTTCAAGGCGCGCACCCCTTTGATGGGATTAACGCCGTCGTTGGCAAGCGTCGCGGCCATGAGCGCCAGATCACGGCAACTAACCAATAGGGAGCATTGCTTGAAATACAGATCCAGCAAGCTGTCCGGATCGCGCTCGATGATGTTCGAGCTTTGCAGTAAGTAAGCGATCGCGCGGTTGCGATGACCGCTTGCCTTCTCGGAGCGGTAGACCGCTCCATCGATGGAAACCTCGTGACCGAGATAGCCACGGTAGGCCATGAGCAGTCGCTTAAGCTTAAGCTCCGGCGTGTCACCCTCGACAAAGGCCATCGCGGCGATGGCGCCAGCGTTGATCATAGGATTCTTTGGCCTTCCGGTTCCCGGCTCGAGGCTGATCGAATTGAACGCCTCGCCCGAGGGCTCCACATTGATCTTTTTCAGTACCGCCGCAACACCATTGTCCTCCAACGCGATACCGTAGGTAATCACCTTGGAGATAGACTGGATGGTAAACGCCTGTTGCGTGTCGCCCACCTGATAGACATGCCCATCAACGGTAACGATCGCGATTCCGAACCATTCCGGATCCGCCTTCGAGAGTTCCGGAATGTAACCGGCCACTTCGCCGTGCATCATGGACGCATGGTCTTGATGCAAGGATTCTAGATAATCCAAAAACAAATCAGTAGGCATGGCGGTATCCGGGTTCGGGGCGTAAAGTCCCCTTTTATCTTCCGTGGATTATGCGCTTGTCAAGCCCCTGGTTGTTAAGCGGCGCCCATGTCTCTCCTCCGGAGCACAATCGATATACACTCGCTAGGCACGGGTTTTGCCGTCTCTCAATGCGCATTACCCGCTCGCGCAACTTAAGGCAACTTCGGTAGCGGCGGCACCAGTAAACAGACCATGGCCTGACAGCCAAAGCACAAACCTGTTAAATTATGACTAACACATTGCACACACTTCCCATGCAGCGGAATAACACAGAACGCCGGATCGCTGGAGCCACGTACTCGCCAGCCAAGCTCAAGACGCGTTTTTGTTTGCTCTGGAACCGCTGTCTAACTCCGGGCGCGGAGACGAGCTCCATGCGGGTTTGGGCGGATCTGAGCCGCCATTACGCCGAGCCCCACCGGCATTACCACACCTTAACCCACATTTTTCGTTGCCTGCGGCAATTGGACGCGGCCAAATCGCTCATCGAAGCCCCCGATGCCGTGGAAATAGCGGTCTGGTTCCACGATGTGGTCCATAATCCGGAGGCTTGCGACAACGAGCAACGGAGCGTGGAACTCTTTGATCTCGCCGCGAGCAGCCATTTCCAGCAGGATTTCGTAAACAAGATCGGTGAGCTTATCCTCGCCACCACGCACCGGGGAACCCCCCATAACCACGATGAGCGGGTCCTTTGCGACATCGATTTCGCCAGTTTCGGCTCTCCCTGGGACGAATTTCTAGATGACAGCCAGGCCTTGAGAATCGAGCACGCCAAGACTCCGGACGAACTGTTTTATCCCGCTAAATTGAAGTTTCTTAAAGCCATCCTTGAACGTCGAACGATCTTTTTTACGGATTTCTTCCGCGCCCGCTACGAAACCTCGGCAAGAAAAAACATCCAGCGTTACATTGCCAACCTGGAAGCCGAGGCGTACGTCTGAGAGGTTGTCAATAAATCGTCGCGAGCAGCGCCAGGAGCCGCGGAGGGAGTGCGCCGCTTGCTCGTGGCTTTACCCGCCCGCGGCCACGTACAGCGGCGTTCTCGCTAACAACTCCGCGCAGGCCTCGGCGCGGAGAGGATGACTGAAGAGATATCCCTGCGCTACCTCGCAACGCTGCTCGCGCAGGAACTGGCATTGCGCGTGGGTTTCCACCCCTTCCGCCACCACGCCGATCTTGAGCTGCTTCGCCATCGCCAGGATCGTCTGAACGATCACCACATCGTCAGCGTCCTCGGGAATGTCGCGCACGAAGGACTGGTCAATCTTGATGCGATCGATAGGCAGGCGCTTGAGGCAGGAAAGGCTCGAGTACCCGGTGCCGAAGTCATCGACGGTGATCTGGAGGCCCATGCCATGCAACTCACGCAGCACCTTGATGGCATGTCCGGGATCGGCCATCAAGGTCGATTCCGTGATCTCGATATCGAGGCTGGGCGCCGCGAGCCCGGAATCCCGCAAGACGGTACCAACCAGCGCCGGGAGGTCAAACTGCCGGAGGAGTTGACGCACCGAGAGATTCACGGCCATTCGCACCGGCGGCAAGCCGGCCGCCTGCCATGTGCTCGCCTGATTGCAGGCGGTACGCAGCACCCACTCGCCGATCTCGGCGATAAGCCCCGTCTCCTCGGCGATCGGGATGAACTCATCGGTCGGCACCATCCCCCGCTCGGGATGTTGCCAGCGCAGCAGCGCCTCGACCCCAACGACCGCATTGCTGCGGAGATCGATCTGGGGCTGGTAGTGCAACGACAACTCTCCGCGCGGGAGCGCGCGCCGCAGGTGGTTTTCCAGCAACAGCCTTTCATGCGCTTGGGCGTTCATGCGCGCATCGAAGAACTGATATTGCTGGCGGCCTCGGTCCTTGGCCTGGTAAAGGGCGGTATCGGCGTGCTTAAGCAAGGTCTCCGCGTCCGTCCCATCCTTGGGGAACAGCCCCAGCCCGATGCTGGTGGTCGCGTGCAACTCGTATCCGAACACCGAGAACGGCACGGACATCGTGTCGAGGGCCTTAGTCGCCACCTGCGCGGCATCGCGCGCCGTGAGAACGTGTGGGAGTAGGATAACGAACTCATCGCCCCCGAGGCGCGCGACCGTGTCGCCCTCGCGCAGCACCGTACGCAGGCGTAAGGCCACCTGGCGCAGCAGCTCATCCCCGGCCAGGTGGCCCAAGGTGTCGTTGATGGTCTTGAAGCGGTCGAGATCGATGTAGAGCACCGCGATCTGGGCACCATCGCGCTCCGCCTGGGCGAGCGCCTGCCTCAGCCGGTCGAGCAGTAACACCCGGTTGGGGAGCTCCGTCAACGCATCGTGGTAGGCGAGATGATGGATCTGTACCTCCCGGGAGCGTGCCTGTTCCTCGGCCCGCTTCCGCTCGGTGATGTCAAGGCAGCCTCCGATGAAACCGGCCAACGCGCCGTCGGGCGAGAAGCGCGGCCCGCCGCTATCGAGTATCCAGCGGTATACCCCATCGCGCCCCTTGACCCGGTACTCCAACGTGAAGGCGACACGCGCCTGTAGCGCCTTCTCGTAGCTCCGCCGACAGCCGTCGACATCCTCTGGATGCACCTCCTGCATCCAACCGTAGCCGATCTCCTCATCGAGCGTGCGGCCGGTAAAGTCGAGCCAGGTCTTGTTGAACCACGTGCAGCGCCCCGCGGGGTCCGCGACCCAGACCATGACCGGGAGGCTATCGGCCAGGGTGCGAAAACGCGCCTCGCTTTCACGCAGCGCTGCTTCCGTCCGGTAGCGCTCTCCTTGTTCCAGGGCTAGCGCAATGAGGTTCGCGATCGCAATGCTGAATAAGCGGTCCTCGGGCATCCAGGGCATGGGCGAGCCCGTCCGCTCGTGACAAAGCACTCCCTCGAGGCGGCCATGCACGTGCACGGGTATATCCATCATCGCGGTGATGCCGAGGGGCCCCAGGTAAGTGGCCGAGAACTCGCACGTGCGCGGATCGCTGTGGGCATCATCGGCGACGATGGCCTCGCTGGTCGCGAGAGCATGAAAATAAGCCGGGTAGAGCACCGCCTGGAGCTCGGCGCCGGCGCTGTGCCGGTCGGGCCCCAGCTGGTAGAGATCGACACAGCGGATAGCCGTTCGATCCTCGCTGTAGCGCCAAAGACTGACGCGCTCGACCCCGAGCGAGCGCGCGGCGGTCTCGGTCAGTAATCGAAACGCTTGCCCCACGTCCTCACTCTGGAAGACCTGGCCTTTGGTGAGGGCCGTCAGAGCCGCCTGCTGTTCCAGCAGGCGTTCGTGCCGCATGCGGAGGGCGGCCGCCTCATCATTCGCCGGATCCTCGCGTTCACCGCGTGTAAGCAGGCGGGCGCCAAGGCGCCAGAGCCTACTTAGGATCGATGCTATGCCGCCGCCTGGCCTGCGATACCTCTTCTGCAACCCGCGCACCCTCTTCCGGACGTGCCCAAGCTCTAGGTTCAACCTTGAAGTATTATAGCGTTTGAGCCAATAGGAAGCTTGTCGAATCGGCGGCGCGGGTATACCTGCGCCCGCGGTCTACGCCATCCTATACCATTGAATGACATCCACGCTTCCCACGATCGAACGCGCATCCACGATGCCCTATGCAGCTTCGCCCACGCTTGAAGCCCGCGATCTGTGTTGCCGCCGCGGTGATCGCCTGCTTCTCACCGAGGTCTCCTTTACGCTTGCGTGCGGGGAAATCTTGCAGATCACAGGCGCCAACGGCGCCGGTAAAACCACGCTATTGCGGATGATCGCCAGCCTGACGCAACCGGATTCCGGGACGCTCCATTGGCGCGGCCAACCGCTGGAGAAGGTCCGTTGCGCCTATCTCCGAGATCTCATCTACATTGGCCACGCCGATGGCGTGAAGGGCAGTTTGAGCGTCGCGGAAAACCTCTCGCTCGCTTCCGCCTTACATGGGGGCGGGATCCCCATCAACGCGGCCTTGCAGCGTTTGGGTCTTGGCGATCTCGCGCATACGCTAACCCACCGGCTGTCCGCGGGCCAGCGCCGGCGCCTGGCCTTGGCGCGCTTGCTGGTCAACCAAGCCTGCCTGTGGCTTCTGGACGAACCCTTTACCGCCTTGGACAAAACTGCTATAAAAACGGTGGCCTCGATGCTGGAAGAGCGCGCCGCGCGCGGCGGGCTGGTTATCTTCACGAGCCATCACTCCACCGACATCACAATCAGCCGCGCTTTGCACCTAGAGGATCAACGGGAATGGAACGAGGACTAGCGCACGCTTGCGCTTGGATCGTGAAGCGCGATTTGCTCTTGTTCTGGCGGCACCGCGCCGAGGCCGCCAATCCCGTTCTGTTCTTTTTCGTGATCGCGCTCACATTTCCGCTCGGCCTGGGGCCAGAACCGCAAATGCTCCAGTCCGTGGGCCCCGGCGTGATATGGATCGCGGCCTTGCTCGCGACGCTCCTGTCTCTCGAAGCCGTCTTTCGCTCGGACCTCGAGGATGGGAGTCTCGAACAGTTATTGCTGAGCCCGCATCCGCTGACACTCCTGGTGATGGCCAAGATATTTTCGCATTGGCTGACGGCCGGCTTGCCTTTATTGCTGCTCGCGCCGATCTTGGGACTGCAATTCGGGATCGCTTGGTACACGCTCGGCGTGTTGCTGCTGACCTTGATACTCGGCACGCCCGCGCTCAGCCTTATGGGCGCGATTGGGGTGGCGCTGACGGCGGGTTTGCGCGCGGCCGGGATCCTGGCGACCTTGCTACTCTTACCCCTTTATGTGCCAATCTTGATTTTCGCGACCGGTGCGACCGCCGCCGCGAGCCGCGGCTTAGCCTGGGGGCCTCAACTTTATATGCTGGGCGCCCTGCTGATGCTCGCCATCACGCTGGCGCCGCTGGCCGCGGCCGCCGCGCTGCGGATCCGCGCTAGCTGAAATATGCAGCAGCTACTCGCTCCGAAAAACTTCTACCTCTGGTGCGGGCGTTGGCTGCGGCCCGTGGCCTGGGCCACCGGCTTATGCACACTCACGGGTCTCTATTGGGGCCTGGTCGTCGCTCCTCCCGATTATCAGCAAGGCGACAGCTACCGGATCATGTTCGTGCATGTCCCGAGCGCGTGGATGTCGCTGTTCGTTTATGCGGTTATGGCCGGCGCCGGGGCCGTGGCCTTGATCTGGCGGATCAAGATTGCCGAGGTCGTGGCTTCCGCCAGCGCACCAATCGGAGCGGCCTTTACCGCCTTGGCGTTGATGACCGGTTCGCTGTGGGGGAAGCCCATGTGGGGCACCTGGTGGGTCTGGGATGCGCGGCTTACCTCGGAATTATTGCTGTTGTTCTTATACCTCGGCTATATGGCCCTGGAGCAGGCCATCGAGGATCGCAGGACCGCGACCCGGGCCGCCGCGGTGCTGGCGCTCGTGGGCGCCGTCGATCTGCCGATCATTCACTATTCCGTGGAGTGGTGGCACACCTTGCACCAAGCACCGACGGTCACGCGCTTCGGCGCGCCCGCGATCCATGGGTCCATGCTCGCGCCCTTGCTCGTCATGGCGCTCGCCTTTGTCGGCTACTATGTGAGTTTGCTGCTCGTGCGTTCGCGCTGCGAATTGCTCGAACGCGAGCGGACCCACCCCTGGGTAGGCGAAGTGTTGCGGAGCTAGCACCGTGCGCGAATTCTTTTCGATGGGCGGCTACGAGTTCTATGTCTGGTCCGCGTATGGCGTCGCGGCCGTCGTTATGCTCGGACTCTTACGGAGCTCCCTGGCCTGGCACCGCCGGCTGACAAGACAACTCAGGAATAAATCACGGCACTCGGTATCCGCACCGCCCGCCGCGCTCGATAATACCGGCGGGGATTGGAAATGACACCCCGCAGGCAGAGGATCATCGCGATCACCCTGATCTTGGCGGGCGTCTCCGCCGCGGCCGCCTTAGGGCTCACCGCCCTGCGCAGCAATATCTTGTTCTTCTATACGCCGACGCAATTGCTCGCCGGCGAAGTGCCTCCGGCCGCACCGATCCGCCTGGGCGGGCTGGTGCCTAAGGGCAGCGTGAAGCGGACACCCGATAGCCTCAAGATCAGCTTCGATTTGACCGACCAGCAACACACGGTCAGGGTGCGCTACGAGGGACTGCTCCCCGATCTGTTCCGGGAAGGCCAAGGCATCGTGGCCCAGGGGCGTCTCGCGGCGGACCAAGTCTTCAATGCAACCGAGGTGCTCGCCAAACACGACGAAAACTACATGCCGCCCGAGCTGGCCGCGCACCTTCCCAAAGCCAAGGACAGCGCGCCGTGATTCCGGAGCTCGGTCATTTTGCCTTGATCCTGGCCTTGGTCATCGCCACCCTGCAATTCGCCTTGCCGCTCGCCGGCGCTCAGCTCGTCCAGGTGCGCTGGATGGCGCTCGCGCGCCCCGCCGCGGCGGCCCAGTGCTTGTTCTCGGCCCTGGCCTTCGGGTGTCTGATCGCGAGCTTTATCGGCAATGATTTCACCGTTGTCTACGTCGCCAATAACTCCAACACGGCGCTTCCGCTGGCCTACCGCATCGCTGCGGTCTGGGGCGCGCACGAGGGTTCTCTGCTGCTCTGGAGCCTGATCCTGAGCGTTTGGATGGTCGCCGTCGCGCGCTTCAGCCACGCCATGCCGCTCGCTTTCGTGGCCCGTGTCCTGGCGGTCATGGGGATCATCAACGTGGGGTTCCTATCGTTCATGCTCTTGACCTCCAATCCCTTCGCTCGCCAGTTTCCCGCTGCCGCCGAGGGCCGCGATCTCAACCCGCTGTTGCAGGACCCAGGGCTGGTGATGCATCCACCTATGCTGTATATGGGTTATGTGGGGTTCTCGGTCGCGTTTAGCTTTGCCATCGCGGCTTTGATCGGCGGGCGGCTCGACGCGCCCTGGGCACGCTGGTCGCGTCCGTGGACGCTCATGGCGTGGATCTTTCTTACGGTCGGCATCACGCTCGGTAGCTGGTGGGCTTACTATGAGCTCGGATGGGGAGGATGGTGGTTCTGGGATCCGGTCGAAAACGCCTCCTTCATGCCCTGGCTCCTCGGAACGGCGTTGATTCATTCTCTCGCCATCACCGATAAACGCGATGCCTTTAAGCGCTGGACTTGTCTTCTGGCGATCTGCGCCTTTTCGTTGAGCCTGCTGGGAACGTTTCTGGTGCGCTCCGGCGTATTGACCTCGGTGCACGCCTTCGCCACCGATCCCGAGCGCGGGGTCTACATCCTCGGTATCTTAGGGCTTACCGTGGGCGGATCGCTCTTGCTGTACGCCGTCCGAGCCCCGCGGATCGTGGATACCGGACGCTTCAATCCGCTCTCGCGCGAGGGCCTTCTGCTCATCAATAATTGCGTGCTTGTGGTCGCGGCGGCCGCGGTATTATTGGGCACCCTGTATCCATTGGCGATCGACGCGCTCGGGCTCGGGAAGATCTCGGTCGGACCTCCGTACTTCGATACGGTCTTCGTGCCGCTGATGCTGCTCTTGGGGCTGACGCTTGGACTGGGTCCGCTGACGCACTGGAAAAGCCACGGCGGGCGTGAGCTTGCGAATCGGTTGCGGCCCGTAGCCTTCGCCTGCGCCACCGTCGCGATGACCGTCGCTATCGTGCTCGGCCAAGGGAAGGTGATCTTCACATTTCTCGGTCTCTTCGTGGCGACCTGGGTCCTGCTGAGCACCGCACTCGCGGTACGGGAGCGTTGGGCGCATCAACACACCTTGAAAGGGATGATGCGCGCGTTATCACCGGGGTTTTCAGGCATGGCATTGGCTCACCTCGGCTTCGCGTTCACGCTGGCGGGGGTGACGATGACCTCGCTCTATGGGGCCGAGCGGGATGTGAAGCTTGCCATTGGGGAAACCGCCGAGCTCGGCGGATACCGTTTTCGCATGGAGCGCTTGCGGAGCGTGCAGGGCCCGAATTACGACGCGACCGAGGCTAGGATCGTCGCCCTTCGCGGGGAGTCGGTGGTCGCGGAGCTGCAACCGCAGAAAAGGATCTATCGCGTGCAAACCAGCCCGATGACCGAAGCCGCCATTGACGCTGGATTCACCCGCGATCTCTATGTGGCCTTGGGGGAGCCGGTCGGTAAAGAGGCTTGGAGCGTACGCATACAGGTGAAGCCGTGCGTGCGTTGGATCTGGTTGGGCGGGGTGGTCATGGCGCTCGGGGGGATCCTGGCCGCGAGCGATCGGCGCTACCGCTTTGGTCCGCGGGCTGCTCCCGTGCCGCTCGCCGGCGCTACGATTGCGGAACGGGCCAGCTAAGCCATGTTGCGCTATGCGCTGCCGCTGACGGCGTTTGTCCTCCTTATTGCACTGCTCGTGGTGGGTCTGCGGCGCGATCCGAGGCTCGTCCCCTCCCCGTTTATCGATAATCCCGCCCCCGAATTCGATCTCCCGCAATTGCGCGATCCGGCAAAGCGCATCAACACCGAAGACTTAAAAGGCATGGCCACCTTGGTCAACGTGTGGGCGAGCTGGTGCGTGGCCTGCCGCGATGAGCACCCTCTGCTCCTCGATCTGGCGCGCACGGGTGGACTGCGGATCATCGGATTGAACTATAAGGATGAACGTGAACAAGCGCTCGCCTGGCTGCGGCGCTTGGGCGATCCGTATGAGACGATTGCCTATGACGGCGACGGGCGGGCCGCGATCGAGTGGGGCGTCTACGGCGTCCCGGAAAGCTTCCTGGTCGATGCCGGCGGCGTCATTCGCCTAAAGCACGTGGGACCGCTGACCCCCGAGGTGGTCGAATCGGATCTGCTGCCGCGGCTGCGGGAGACCGGCCCACGCTCCGCAAACGACGCCGAATAATCCATGCGTTGGCTCCTAGTATTGACTTTGACCTATTCGTTTGCCGCGGCGGCCGCCGATCCGGCCGTCTTCGAGTTCAGCGATCCCACGCTCGCGCAACGCTTCCAAGAGATCACCGGCGAGCTCCGTTGCCTGGTGTGCCAGAATCAATCGCTCGCCGATTCTCACGCGGAACTGGCCGGCGATCTGCGCCGCGAGATCTTCGCAATGATGCAAGCGGGCCGAACCGATCGGGAGATCCTCGACTTCATGGTAAAACGCTACGGCGAGTTCGTCCTCTATCGGCCTCCCATCACGCTTAAGACCCTGGCGCTTTGGTTCGGCCCCGCGGTGATTTTATGCGTCGGGATCCTGTTCCTGTTGCGCACCGTGCGCCACCGCCGCGGCCAGTCCCTCACCCTCGCACCCGCTGAGCGCGAGCGCGTCGCCAGATTGCTCGGGACGAAAGACCGCTAACGCTAGCGCCCGGTACGGCCGCCTTTAATTGTTTTGATTTCACGCGCAAAGGACCCGTGATTCTATTCTGGGGCCTCACGGCCGCGATGGTCACCGTGGCATTGGGATTGATATTGGCGCCGCTAGTGCGCCGGAGCGAGTTACCCGGCCGTGATCCTCAGGAAGCGGCGCTCTCGGTTTACCGCCAACGCTTCCAGGAGCTAGGCGATGATCTCGGGCGCGGATCGCTGACCCAAGCGCAGTTCGAGGAGGCCCGGGAAGAACTTGAGACGGCACTCGCGGGGGACCTGCCCGCGGAGACGATCCCGCCGCAGGCACGGGAACTTCCGCGCAATTGGCGCACCGCCCTGGCCGTTTCCATCGCGGTGCCGATCCTCTCGGCCGGCGGCTATCTGTGGCTCGGCGCTACCGAAGAGCTTGCTACCGCGATGCGCCAGACCGAGGACGAGGCAAACCGCCGCCAACATTTGCAAGAAGCGATCGCAACGCTCGAGTCGCGGCTTAGCGCCGACCCCGATCTTGGTGAAGGCTGGCTGTTGCTCGGGCGTACCTATCTCGCGCTCGCTGAACCCGTGAAAGCAACAGCAGCGCTCGCCCGGGCGCACCGGCTTCTCGGTGATAATGCCGATCTCCTCATCGATTATGCGCGCGCGGTCGCGATGTCGGACGGCGGCCGGCTGGATGGCCAAGCTGCCGAATTGATCGAACGCGCGCTCAAGCTCGAACCCGAACACCCGGGAGCACTGTGGCTGGCGGCGGCGGCGAGCATCGACCGTGGCGCTAACGCCGAGGCGCGCAGCTATTTGCAGCGGCTCGCGCAGCAGTTACCTCCGGGGAGTGAGCAGGAGCGCTTGGTGCGCGTGCAGCTCGAGCAACTAGGCGAAGACGGCGCCCGAACCTCCATGAGCGTAAAAGACGCGGTGCGGCTCGAAGTCCAGGTGGCACTGGACAAATCCTTGGCAGAGCAGATTGGTCCCGACACGACAGTCTTCGTGTTCGCCCGTGCAACTCAGGGTCCGCGAATGCCTTTGGCTATCGCACGTATCCGCGCTCAGGACCTCCCTGCGACGGTCGTCCTCGACGACTCGCAGGCCATGACCCCGGAGATGAAGCTATCGAACTTCGATGAAGTCGTGGTCGGCGCCCGCGCCTCCCTTTCAGGTGAAGCACGCGCGCAAAGCGGCGACCTCGAGGGATACACGCCGAACGCCATCTCGCTCACGGAACGCCCGAGCGCACCGATCGCTGTGACTATTGACCGCATCGTGCCTTAACGACAAGCATGTGCTTTCCTGACTTCTGTGACAACGGGGCGTGGACCCACCCGTGATCGGCGGGAAAAACGCCACTTCGTCTCCGTCATGGACCGGCGCCGCGAGAGTCGCATAGTCCTGGTTAACGGCGATCAGAATATTCGCGGGTAGTGGCATACCGTGGCTCACGCGCGTCCAGACATCTTGGACCGTCATGCCCGGCGCGGCCTGCACGCGTTCCTCATTGCGCCCGAGGCGTTCCCTCAGGCTTGCGAAGAATTTGACTGTGATCGACACCTATGCTCTCCTTCTTGCCACTGGCATCACGTCGATCGAGTTCCATGATTTCCAACCACAGGCTCGTGATAACGGCTTCCTCAATGGCCGCCGTAACAGTATAGTACGGACCATGTCGAAACTTTCGCATTTTAATCGCCACGGGGAAGCCCAGATGGTAGACATCACGGCTAAAGCGGTGACCCACCGGATCGCCATCGCCGAAGGGACCATCGCGATGAATCGGGAAACGCTGACGATGGTTCAGGAAGGTCTCCACAAGAAAGGGGACGTGCTCGGCATTGCAAGAATCGCCGGGATCATGGCGGCTAAAAAAACCGCCGATCTTATCCCGCTCTGCCACTCGCTTCCTCTGACACACATCGAAATCAGTTTTTTCCTAGATGCCACGGCAAACGCAGTAAGGTGCGAGTCGAAGGTAGAAACGAGCGCGCAGACTGGCGTTGAGATGGAGGCGTTGACGGCCGTGCAGGTGGCGTTGCTGACCGTCTATGACATGTGCAAATCCGTGGATCGCGGCATGAGCATCTCGGGCATACGCTTACTTGAAAAAATGGGCGGCAAGTCGGGACACTGGCGCCGCTAATTTGCCAACGTAGTTATTCTTTTTCCGCGCCCGTCTGAATCTTTTGCAAGCGCGTTTCCATGAGGACGGGATCGGCTTTCAAACGGCTCTTTTGGGTGTCCAATAGGGCTTTTCGTAGCATGCTCAATTCTCGTTTGACCATGCTCCCAAGGGATTCCAGCGACGTTTCCAGCACAGCAATCCGGCCCTCTTCATTCGCGCTGCCTAGGTCCGATCGCAAAGGTAACATCCTAGCATCCTCCTTACCTTCAGGCGCGGATTGATCATCCGCGGTCATGAGAAGATCTTCTTCGCTGAGATCATCGGTCACCGCTTTTAACACGTCGACATCAATGAGATGCTTTTCTTCCAGGCAACCGAACAAGAGGATCCGGTCGCAGAGCATATTGATCTTGCGTGGCACGCCTTGAGTGATCCGGTGTATCAGCGGAAACGCCTCTTGCGCGAAAACCGGGTCCTGATTCCACCCGACCAAACGCAGTCTGTGCTCGATGTAAGCCTGGGCCTCTTCGGCATCCAAGGGTTTCAAATGATACGCGGCGATCACCCGTTGCCGGAGTTGCACGAAACTGGGAGATCGTAGCAATACCCTAAATTCCTTTTGACCGAGCAGAAAGCTCTGCACCAACGGCCGGCCGTTATGTTGGAAGTTCGACAGCATGCGCAGCTCTTCAACGGAGCGCGACGGCAGATTCTGTGCCTCATCGACCAGGAGCAATACCCGTTTCTTCTGCTGCGCGCATTCCCGGAAGAACTCCTCCAAGCTTTTCAATAGCACCGCCTTGGACTCGGACTTGTAAGCCAGTCCGAATTCTGCGGCGGCGACGCGTAACAGATCCTCGGCTTCGACCTGTGTGGAAACGATTCTCGCGACGACGATGTTGTAGCCCTCGAGCATCGCTTCCAACGCCCCCACCAATGTGGTCTTACCGGTACCGACATCGCCGGTAATGACGATGAAGCCATCGCCTTGTTTAACTCCGTATAAGAGGTAGGAGAGCGCACGTTTATGACTGTGGCTGCTAAAAAACATCTTAGGACTGGGACTTAACCTAAACGGTTTGTCCTTAAGCTTGTAAAATGATTCGTACATTGAGTTTCGATCCTTCTAAGCCATAGGAACCACATGTTCCAGCAGGCGCTGCACTTGCATTATCCCGACTTTGAGGTTTGCCTCAATGACTTTCATCGACAGCGGCTCCCGGCCTCGCCCCGCGGCCCGGTTAGCGACGACCGCACAGGTTGCATAGCAAAGCTCAAGCTCACGCGCCAACGCGGCTTCGGGCATCCCGGTCATGCCGACCATGTCACAGCCGTCGCGCTCTAAGCGGTCGATCTCGGCGGCGGTCTCTAGCCGCGGCCCTTGCGTGGCTCCATAGGTCCCGCTGGCCAGTGCCCCTATCCCCGCCTCCCCCGCGGCGCGGATCAATGCTTGGCGCAACGTCTCACAGTAGGGCCGCGTAAAATCGATATGTGTTACATGGTCAATGCCGTCTTCAAAAAAGGTGTTTGCGCGCGACCAGGTGTAATCGATAATTTGGTCGGGAAACGCGAGTCGGCTTGGGGCCAATTCGGAAGTTATACCACCGACCGCCGCGATGCTGATGAGCTTTTCTATACCGATGTCTTTCAAAGCCCAAAGATTGGCACGGTAGTTGACGCGGTGCGGCGGGATTGCGTGAGAAACGCCGTGCCGCATCATAAACACGATCTCCTTACCGCACAACAGCCCGTGAACGAGCGGGCTCGAGGGCTCGCCGTACGGGGTTTGCTTTACCTCCCGGCGCTGGATTTCCAACCCCTTCAGACTACGCAGGCCGGTGCCGCCGATGACTGCCAGGCGACTCATGCGCTAACCGCGAAGATGCCGGGCGCGTTGCGCAGGTAGTTTTTATAGTCCATGCCGTAGCCGAAGAGATAACGCCCATCCGTCTCCAATCCGACAAAGTTCGGGCTTGGGATGCCGGTGCAGCGCTGCAAACGCTTGTTGATTAGAACCGCGGTTAAGGCTTCCGCCGCGCCGCCCCGTTTACACGCTTCAAGGATCGCGGACAACGTACGTCCTTCATCCAAGACATCATCGACGACGACCACGACGCGGCCGCTGAGCAAGCAATGAGGACGCCGCAGCCACTCGATTTCACCGCCGGAGGTTTGCCCCCGGTAGCGTGATACGTGCAGGTAATCCAGCTCCAAGGGAAAGCGCAATCGAGGTAACAACAGGCCCGTCGGCACGACGCCTCCGGTCATCACACATAGCAGCAACGGATCTTTTTCCGCAAGCGCCGCGTTCATTTCCGCGGCCATTCGATCGACGGCGACGTCCACATCCTCGGGAGAGAAAAGCCGCTCGGCGTGCGCGAAGACTTTGCGTATTTCGTCCCGACTCGTGCTCATACCTTGATGCCCGGCATCGCTTTACTCCTTCGTTCAAGACCATACCGTCCGGCCCAATCGCGGGCGAATTGATAACCGGCGCGCCCGCTCCTCGAACCGCGCAGCAGAGCCCACCGCAAGGCCTCCTGCCGAACCAGCTCGTGGTCCGTGACCTCGGCTCCGTAGCGCGCCAGCCAATAGAACACAATTTTAAGGTATTCCTCTTGCTGAAAAGGATGGAACGCCAACCATAATCCGAATCGTTCCGAGAGCGCTATTTTTTGCTCTACTCCTTCCGTCTGATGAATCTCGCCCGCGACGTTATGGGCACTTAGATTCTCATCCAAGTATTCCGGCATTAAGTGCCGGCGATTGGAGGTGGCATAGATTAACGCATTGTCTGGAACACTACTCATCGATCCATCAATAGCTATCTTAAGGGTTTTATAGACAGAGTCGTTGGCTTCGAAGGAGAGGTCGTCGCAATATAAGATAAACCTCTCCGGACGATTGAAAATCCGATCATAGATCCGCGGTAAATCGTCGAGGTCGTGGTTGCCGATCTCGATTAATCGCAGTCCCTTGGACTCGAAAGCATTGAACACCGCTTTAATCAACGACGACTTGCCCGTGCCGCGCGGGCCCCAAAGCAAGGTGTGATTCGCCGGGAGGTGATCGATAAATTGCCGTGTGTTGCGTTCGATCTCGGTCTTCTGCCGATCGATGCATTGCAGGTCATCAAGCCGCACCGAGGAGGCATACCGAACGGCGCTCACAATCCCCCTCGCGCCGAGCTTCCGCCAATGAAACGCCGTGGCGTGATCCCACGCTGTCTCCTCGGGATCGGCCGGGATGAGCTTTTCGAGCCGCGCGAGGATCCGTTCGGCGCGCCCAAGGACGTTCTCGAAGTCTGGCTGTGGCGAGGATGAGTGCATCGAATGAATGACCCGCTCCGCACGCGGTGTTTGGATGTATCGGCAGGTTGCTTTTGTTAATGCGGGACGTATCCTAACAGACCGCCCGGAGCGCGGAAACCACATCCAGGCGGGCGCGGTTCGATGCAAACGATACGTTGTCGATGAATCTTTCCATCGCGCCGGTGGCGGCATTCTCACCCGGACTCGAAACCAGGCAAACCTTGATTTCGGGCCAGCTCGCATCACCGGACGCTGAACACGCACGCAGGTATTCACGCAGACTATCGAACAGCGCTTTGCCTTGGCGCTGCTCGTCTACATAATGATGACAGTACAACTCACCCCAACTCGTAGCGAATACGAGATCGACGGATTCCGGGCCGTGGATTTTGAGGCGCTCTAAATCGTCCGGTCTTTCATGTGGCAACGCCCGCCCCGGTTCAAGAAAAAAAACAGCACGCGTCACGCGCGGGTTTTCGCGCGCGTCGCCTTCCTCATCGCCATGACAATCAGTGATCGAAAAATACTTGCCGAGGATTTGTCGAATGGCTTCTACGCGCTGTAACGCGGATTGCGGGTCCGGCGCGACCACGGAGATCTCGGTCTCCGCATCCATGATGCCGTTGAAGTGGCTCCAGGCGAGTATCTCCACTAACCCCGAAGTGGTTTTGATGGATGTAGCGTCACCGCTCCCGGCCGGCGCACCTCGGAGCAGCGCCCATTCGCGCGTATTCTCCCCCGCACGCGCATGCAAGCAGATGTGCCGTTCGCGCAGGTCAGCGCCGGTACCGCGATTGAAGATATCGAGCTTGTTGGCCGTCCGATCATAGGCCCCATGAAAGCGTTTGCTCAACACCGCTAGGTCGCGCCGCGCGATACCAGCGCCTCCGGCATAAGGCCGCGCGAATTCCGCTAAGACGGTAAAGCTCGTTGCAAGCGCCTTGAACAACTCGCGCCGTTCGCCGTATATCGTGTCGAGGGAAACGTTATCCCGGTCGCAAAGCCGGCTTACCTGGTCTCCGTCCCACCCCCATGCGCTGAAGAGGGTCTCGAGACAGCGGCGGCGCCAGCCGCCGACATTCCGTGGGCTCCATGCATCCGCTACTTTCAAGCACATACAACGGCGCGCAACCTCCAACCGCTGCCAGTCCTGCCGCTCCATCAAATACCCCTCCACGCGCCGGTACATAAAAAGATAGGGATCTAAGGTGTCCAGATCGATCGTCCCGGCGCAAACGGCCCGTTTGTATCGCAGGCTCAGCAAATCATAGGACGGAAAACTGCTCACGTAAGCCTCAAGCAGCAATAGCTTGAGGATGGACTTGTAAGGCGAGGTTAGGCTCTTGTACAACTGCCATAGCGTCGCGCCCGAAAATTCCGCGGCGGGAATTTGCGCAACGCTTCCGAAATCCACGTATTGGCCGCGGCGTTCCGGCGATTGCAGGTATATTCTTTCGATGCAGCGCGCATAATCGCCTTGCTCATCGAGCGGCGTCAACCACCAAACGGGCGATAATCCGGCCGCGATGACGGCCGAACGGTAAAATTCATCCAGTAGCAAATAGCGTTGCGTGCTGCCGCTGCTGTCAGTGGAAAGCTGCGGACGCTCACCGCCGCGGAACCGATCGGGGGAAAAAACGAAGAAGTGAGCGTCGAGACCGAGTTGTTTGGCCCATCGCGAGACGGACTGGGCTTTCCGGAGCAGTTGTTCCACGCGCGGCTCATCGAGATCGGGAGCATGGCAGATCCAGATATCAAAATCACTGTGCATGGAATGGGCGATCGTACCCGTGCTCCCCAATAGGTAGATTCCGACAATGTCGAGGGATCCCATGAACACCGGGCGGATGTGATCCGCGCCGGTCATTTGCTCCGCGATGTCGAGCGCAATCCAGGTGGGAGTATATTCACGGATACCCGCGGGCGTCTGCTTGCTCACAAACCCGGGCAATGCCGGATCATTGAGGTGAAACAACACCGGGAGGGTGTCCACGAAGCGGCTCTGCTCGGGCGACAACAGCTCTCGAATACGCAGTAAGCGGGCGCGGTTAATCGCAAGGAAGCGCCCCTCGACCGATAAATCCACGGCGGCCGGGGGAGGATGGGACCTGCTGGGCATGGCAATACATAGCGGCGCGGTCCTCGAAACTTTCATCGCTCGCCCGGCTAAGCATGGCGGCGCACCCGAGCCGGCCGCCGAGGGTCACCACCACCCGTTATAGATCCCGAAGCGGAAGCGATTCCAGTACGGATAATAGGGATAGTACGGGTAATAGAATGGATCGTAATAATAAGGTCGATTACGCCACTGCTCCCCGTAGTCCGGCCAAAGAAACACCTTTTGTGCGCGAACCATCGGGTAGGTGTACGGGCGTTCGCCGATAGCGCGGTTCACGGGAGGCTCCAACACGCCGTAGACCGTCACCTGGCGCCCGGCGCGGTAGACCGCCGGATCGAGAAAACGTCCCGCGCTTGCCAGGAATCGCCCAAACGATTGGTCGGTCCCCTGCGGACGGCCCTCCTCATCCAATTCCTGATTCAGGATCTCGATCCAGGTATCATTGGATTTATTCTCGACGGCGACAATCGCTCCGCCCCATCGAATAGGCTTGCCCACGTAGAGCTTGGGATCGGCCTGCACCTCGACGGCGCTCAAAAGCGGGAACGCCGGCTGGCGGATCTCGAGCGGAACACTGCTCTGACACGCGCTCAGCAGCACCGGAACTAGAGAATACAGAGGTATCATTCGCATGGGCAGCACCTATCAAGATCTGGAAGGCTAACCGATTTTTCGACTGGCTTGGTAGTATTTTAGTTCGATGCGGCGAAACATGCTTCCGAACAATAATCGAACACCGGGAACGTCCGTTAATGAAAAAATGGCAGTGCATTGTTTGTGGCTTTATCTACGATGAGGCGAAAGGTTTACCCGAGGGCGGCATCGCGCCCGGCACGCGCTGGAAGGACATACCCGATACCTGGGTTTGCCCGGATTGCGGCGCCGCCAAATCGGACTTCGAGATGGTAGAAGCCGCCTGAGAGCCCTCGATGAAACCGCTCGTGATCATCGGAACCGGTCTCGGCGGCTATTCGCTTGCCCGTGAGGTTCGCAAGCTGGATCCGAATCTAGCGCTTGTCCTCATCAGCGCCGATGACGGCCGCTATTATTCCAAACCCATGTTATCGAACGCCTACACCAGCGGCAAGACCCCCGAGACTATCGCCAACGCCGACGCGACGACGATGGCCAAGCAATTGAACGCCGAAGTGCGCCCCTGGACGACTGTAACGGCAGTCGATCCGGTTGCCCACACTGTCAGCACCGGCGCTCAAGCTCTTGAATACCACAAGCTCGTTTTAGCCCTAGGCGCCGATCCGATTCGGCTCGCCGTCTCGGGAACCGCCCAAGACCGAATCATGTCCGTCAACGATCTCATCGACTACACCAAGTTTCGTACTGCGGTTCAAGGTGCGCGGCGGGTTGCGATCATGGGTGCGGGATTGATCGGGTGTGAGTTCGCCAATGATATTCGCCAGGGCGGAATCACGGCAGAGGTGATCGATCCCGCACCCTATCCGCTAAGCCGGTTTCTACCCGCAGCCGCGGGCCGCACGCTACAAAAAGCTCTCACCGATGCCTTGGGCGTTGCTTGGCATTTGGGTCCGATCGTTACCTCGATTGATCACGCCGCGGAAACGCTCGCGGTGACGCTCTCCGATCATCGGGTCCTCAGTGTCGATGCGGTCCTGTCATCGGTCGGCTTGCGGCCGCGTACGGGCCTGGCCGAACGCGCCGGAATCGCGGTCAAGCGAGGCATCGTCGTCGATCGCTGCCTTGCCACCAACGCACCCGACGTTTACGCCCTCGGTGATTGCGCCGAGGTCGAGGGATTGGTCCTGCCCTTCGTTATGCCCATCATGCATGCCGCGCGCGCATTGGCCAGGACGCTCTGCGGTGAACCCACACGGCTCACCTATCCGGCAATGCCAATTGTCGTTAAAACCACGGCCTATCCGGTGGTGGTCGCGCCGCCTGCCGCGGAAGTAGACGGCGTCTGGCAGGTTGAGGATCTGGCAAGCGGCTTGCGCGCCCTATTTCATGGAGCGGATGGATCCTTGGCCGGCTTTGCCCTCACCGGCACCGCCGTCTCCGAGAAAAATAGCTTGGCCAAGGAACTGCCCCCTGTGCTTGGCGAAATCCCCTGAGATGATGTGACTAAATCGTCGCGAGCAGCCCCGAGCGTTAGGAGCCGCGGTGCGAGCAACGAGACATATCATAGTTAGCCCTCCTGAGAAACGCGGAGTCACATGGAACAGGGGCAACTCAACTGGATCGCCAACTTCATCTGGGGCATCGCCGACGACGTGCTCCGCGACCTCTACGTCCGCGGCAAGTACCGCGACGTCATCCTGCCGATGACCGTGCTGCGCCGGCTCGACGCCGTGCTCGAACCGACCAAGCAGGCGGTGCTCGACATGAAGGCGTCGCTCGACAAGGCGGGCATCGCCAACCAGGACCAGGCCGCTGCGCCAGGCGGCCGGGCAGGCCTTCTACAACACCTCGAAGTTCACGCTGCGCGATCTGCGGCCCGCGCCAGCCAGCAGCAGCTCAAGGCCGACTTCGAGGCCTACCTGGACGGCTTCTCGCCCAACGTGCAGGAGATCCTCGACAACTTCGAGTTCCGCAACCAGATCCCGCGCCTCTCGAAGGCCGACGCGCTCGGCACGCTGATCGAGAAGTGCTCTCGACCGGACATCAACCTGAGCCCCAAGCCGGTGCTGAACGGCGACGGCTCGGTGAAGCACCCCGGCCTCGACAACCACGCGCATGGGAACGATCTTCGAGGAGCTCGTCCGCCGCTTCAACGAGGAGAACAACGAGGAGGCCGGCGAGCACTGGACGCCGCGCGACGCCGTGAAGCTCATGGCGAAGCTGATCTTCCTGCCGATCGCCGACCAGATCGA
The DNA here is from genome assembly GCA_963764725.1 of uncultured Gammaproteobacteria bacterium. Lineage (GTDB taxonomy): Bacteria > Pseudomonadota > Gammaproteobacteria > JACCXJ01 > JACCXJ01 > USCg-Taylor. The sequence continues at coordinate 272,045 of CAVXTM010000016.1, forward strand.
GTCCGGCACCTATCTGCTCTACGACGGCGCCTGCGGCACCGGCGGCATGCTGACCGTCGCCGAGGAGACGCTGCAGCAGCTCGCCGAGGAGCACGGCAAGCAGGTCGCCACGCACCTCTACGGCCAGGAGATCAACGCCGAGACCTACGCCATCTGCAAGGCCGACCTGCTGCTCAAGGGCGAGGGCGAGGCGGCGGACAACATCGTCGGCGGGCCGGAGCACTCGACGCTCTCGAACGACGCCTTCCCCTCGCGCGAGTTCGACTTCATGCTCTCGAATCCGCCCTACGGCAAGAGCTGGAAGAGTGACCTGGAGCGGATGGGCGGCAAGGAGGGCATCAAGGACCCGCGCTTCGTCATCGAGCACGCCGGCGACCCCGAGTACTCGCTCATCACCCGCTCCAGCGACGGCCAGATGCTGTTCCTGGCCAACATGCTCTCGAAGATGAAGCACGGCACGAAGCTCGGCAGCCGCATCGCCGAGGTGCACAACGGCTCGCTCGCTCTTCACCGGCGACGCCGGCCAGGGCGAGAGCAACATCCGCCGCTGGATCATCGAGAACGACTGGCTCGAGGCCATCGTCGCCCTGCCGCTCAACATGTTCTACAACACCGGCATCGCGACCTACATCTGGGTGCTCACCAACCGCAAGCCCGACGCACCGCGCGCGGCAAGGTGCAGCTCATCGACGCGACGCAGTGGTTCAAGCCGCTGCGCAAGAACCTCGGCAAGAAGAACTGCGAGCTGTCGGACGAGGACATCCAGCGCATCTGCGACACGCTTCCTCACGTTCGAGGAGACCGAGCAGTCGAAGATCTTCCCGAACGCCGCCTTCGGCTACTGGAAGGTGACCGTCGAGCGACCGCTGCGCCTCAAGGGCATCGACCCGGACCGCGCCTACACGCCGAAGGAGATCAAGGCGCTCGAAGGAGACCGGCCGCGCGTCGCCGAGGCACGCTCCGCCGGTCATCAGGAAGATCCACAAGACGGGCACGGCGCCCGACCCCTGCGCGGCCTGTTTCGAGGCGACGATCGGCGGCAAGCCCGTGCGTCGTCGAGTACGAGCCCGACACCGACCTGCGCGACACCGAGCAGGTGCCGCTGCTGGAGGAAGGCGGCATCGAAGCCTTCCTGCGCCGCGAGGTGCTGCCGCACGCCGCCGACGCCTGGTATGTCCCGGACAGCGTCAAGACCGGCTACGAGATCAGCTTCACGCGCTACTTCTACAAGCCGCAGCCGCTGCGCACGCTGGAGGAGATCCGCGCCGACATCCTCGCGCTGGAGAAGGAGACCGAGGGGCTGCTCGGCGAGATCATCGGAAGCGGCGGGCGATGAGCGTGCTTTTCGACCCTGAAGGCCAGCATCGGCGCTCGCTACGCCTTCAGGGATACGATTACACACAGGCGGGGGCGTACTTCGTGACCATCGTTAGCCAAGATCGTGCCTGCCTGTTGACAACCGTTGCCTATACGCACGGGGTCAAAACGCAGCGATGGCCGCCGTTTCGCGGGCGATTGTGGCAGCGCAATTATTTCGAACACATCGTTCGCAACGAGGATTCCCTGCACCGCATCCGGCAATACATCGCGGACAACCCTGCCCGGTGGACGGACGACCCCGAAAAGCCGCAGCGAATTGTAGGGGCGGTCCCTGGTGGCCGCCCTGATGCGGAACAGATATTTTGCGGTGCCGGTGCGAACCCGGATTCCGATGATCGCGGACAATCCCATGACGAGGAAGGGCACCCACAAGGGGTGCCCCTACACGGGGATGAATTACAATGATCGACGGCCTCAAGCCCTATCCTGCGTACAAGGATTCGGGGGTGCCGTGGTTGGAAAGGGTGCCAGGCGGTTGGCGGCTGCTACGCGGCAAGAATGTCTTCCGCGTGATGGATGTTCGGTCAGAGAGGGGCGAAGAAGAGCTGCTCACGGTGTCTTCCAAGGACGGAGTGGTGCCCCGCAGTCAGAAGGCGGTGACGATGTTCAAGGCAGAGTCCTACGTCGGACTACAAGCTCTGTTGGCCCGGCGACCTTGTGATCAATAGTCTCTGGGCTTGGATGCAAGGCCTCGGGTTTGCCCGCGATCATGGATTGGTGAGTTCTGCGTACAGCGTATACCGACCGCGCCCAGAGTTCCGCGATTATGCAAGCTACTTCCACCACATGCTTCGGTCTGCCCCGTACAAGTGGGAGTTGCAGACTCGCTCCAAGGGCGTCTGGTTGTCGCGCTTACAGCTTTCGGATGCGGCATTCCTTGACATGCCGATTCTTGTTCCTCCGCCTGATGAACAATCCGCCATCGTCCGCTTCCTCGACCACGCGGACCGGCGGATCCGGCGCTACATCCGCGCCAAGCAGAAGCTGATCAAGCTGCTGGAGGAGCAGAAGCAGGCCATCATCCACCGCGCCGTCACCCGCGGCCTCGACCCCAACGTCCGCCTCAAGCCCTCCGGCGTGGAGTGGCTCGGGGATGTGCCGGAGCATTGGGAGGTGCTGCCGCTCAAGCGAGCATTCGTCTCGATGGAGTACGTGGATCTCAGAGTCCGCGAGTCGACACCGGCACGATCCGTCTCTTGACAATGGCGAACATCCAGAGTGACGGCGAGTAACAATCGCCTAGGATGCGGTCGAGTGTCGCTGACGAGTCGATGCGTCGCTGCTTCTGGACGCTGGCGATGCTCCTGTTTGATCGGACAGACAGCACCGAACTCGTTGGCAAGGTCGGATCGTTTGCGGGAGCTGACGCGCCTGTGACTTCTGCTTCCTGATCATGTTCGGATGCGTCCGTGCGCAGAGCACGAACCGGAATACCTGAGCGCTATCCTCAACGCTGTCTCAGTGCTATCGACAGCCCGTCGCGATGCGCCAGTACCGAGCCTTCACGCAGTCGAACCTCAATGCCGACGAGATATCGGAAGACTGTCAAGTGTCTGTTACCGCCTCTCGACGAGCAACGAGCAATCGTTCGAAGGCTCGAGGTCAGAGACTGCTGATCTCGAAAGGGCGATCGCCGCAGCCGCAGCGCGAAATCTCCCTCCTCCGCGAGTACCGCACCCGCCTGATCGCCGACGTGGTCACCGGCAAGCTCGACGTGCGCGAGGCGGCGGCGCGGCTGCCGGACGAGGTCGAAGAGCCCGAGCCGCTCGACGAGGCCGAGGCTCGACGAGCGACGCGGAAGAAGCAGCCGACGATCGTCGACGCCGCACCCGAGGAGGCCGAGGCGTGACCACCGACACCAGCGAACGCGGCCTCGAAGAGCCTGATCGTGCGCGGCGCTGACCGGCGCGCCGGCGATCCGTGCGCCGCTCGGCGCACGTCGCGACGCGAGCCGCCGCGCCGCTACGGCGGCACCGGCTGGCTCTGCGGCGACGCCGAGGACTACGACCGCGAGTACTGCGTCGACCTCGTCGCAGCTTCGCGCCTTCCTGCGGGCGACGCAGCCGGACGTCGCCGACGCGCTCGACCTCGGCCAGGACGGCCCGACGCGGCGCAAGTTCCTCGCCCGCCTGCAGGGCGAGATCACCAAGCGCGGCACGATCGACGTGCTGCGCCACGGGATCAAGCACGGGCCGCACCACCTCGACCTGTTCTACGGCACGCCCTCGCCCGGCAACGCGAAGGCCGCCGAGCGCTACGCGGCCGAACCGCTTCAGCGTCACGCGCCAGCTCCGCTACAGCCGCGACGAGACGCAGCGCGCGCTCGACCTCGGCCTCTTCATCAACGGCCTGCCGGTCGCCACCTTCGAGCTGAAGAACAGCCTGACCAAGCAGACGGTCGACGACGCCGTCGAGCAGTACAAGCGCGACCGCGACCCGCGCGAGCAGCTCTTCGAGTTCGGCCGCTGCGTCGTGCACTTCGCCGTGGACGACCACGAGGTGCGCTTCTGCACGCACCTGAAGGGCAAGGCGCTCGTGGTTCCTGCCCTTCAACCAGGGCTGGAACGACGGCGCCGGCAACCCGCCGAACCCGGACGGCCTCAAGACCGACTACCTCTGGAAGCGCATCCTGACCCGCGAGGGCCTGACCGACATCCTCGAGAACTACGCCCAGGTCGTCGAGACGAAGGACGCGAAGACCGGCAAGAAGAAGCCGGTGCAGATCTGGCCGCGCTACCACCAGCTCGACGTGGTGCGCAAGCTCCTGGCCGACGCGCGGCCAGCACGGCGCGGGCAGGCGCTACCTGATCCAGCACTCGGCCGGCAGCGGCAAGTCGAACTCCATCGCCTGGCTCGCCCACCAGCTCATCGGCCTGACGCAAGGACGACGCGCCGGTCTTCGACTCGATCATCGTCGTCACCGACCGGCGCATCCTCGACCAGCAGATCCGCGACACGATCAAGCAGTTCGCCCAGGTCGGCGCGACCGTCGGCCACGCCGAGCACTCGGGCGACCTGCGCAAGTTCATCGCCGAGCGGCAAGAAGATCATCATCTCGACGGTGCAGAAGTTCCCGTTCATCCTCGACGAGATCGGCAACGAGCACCGCGGGCGGCGCTTCGCGATCATCATCGACGAGGCGCACTCGAGCCAGGGCGGGCAGGACCTCGGCGGCGCTCTCGATGGCGCTGTCGGCGGCCGGCGCCGAGGAGGACGACGAGACCCTCGAGGACCAGATCAACCGGCTGATGGAGGCGCAAGAAGCTGCTGCCGAACGCCAGCTACTTCGCCTTCACCGCCACGCCCAAGAACAAGACGCTGGAGATCTTCGGCGAGCCGTATCCGCAGGCGGACGGCACGACGAAGCACCGGCCCTTCCACAGCTACACGATGAAGCAGGCGATCCAGGAGGGCTTCATCCTGGACGTGCTCAAGCACTACACGCCGGTCGAGAGCTACTACAAGCTGGTGAAGACGGTCGAGGGCGATCCGGAGTTCGACACCAAGCGGGCGAAGAAGAAGCTGCGCCGCTACGTCGAGAGCCACGACCACGCGATCCGGCTCAAGGCCGAGATCATGGTGGACCACTTCCACGAGCAGGTGCTGGCGCTCAACAAGATCGGCGGCGCAGGCGCGGGCGATGGTGGTGACGAGCGGCATCGAGCGGGCCATCCAGTACTTCCACGCCATCCGCGACTACCTGGCCGAGCGCAAGAGCCCGCTACCAGGCCATCGTCGCCTTCTCGGGCGAGCACGAGTACGGCGGCGCGAAGGTGACCGAGGCGTCGCTCAACGGCTTCCCGTCGAGCCAGATCGCCGACAAGATCCAGGAGGACCCGTACCGCTTCCTGATCTGCGCCGACAAGTTCCAGACCGGCTACGACGAGCCGCTGCTGCACACGATGTACGTGGACAAGGTGCTCTCCGGCATCAAGGCGGTGCAGACGCTCTCGCGCCTCAACCGCGCGCACCCGCAGAAGCACGACGTCTTCGTGCTCGACTTCATGAACGACGTCGGACACGATCCAGGAGGCGTTCGCCGACTACTACCGCACGACGATCCTCAGCGAGGAGACCGACCCGAACAAGCTGCACGACCTGAAGGCCGACGCTCGACGGCTACCAGGTCTACGCCGACGACGCAGATCGACGAGCTCGTCGCGCTGTACCTCGGCGGCGCCGACCGCGACAAGCTCGACCCGATCCTCGACGCCTGCGTCGCCGTCTACAAGGAGCAGCTCGACGAGGACGGCCAGGTCGACTTCAAGGGCAAGGCCAAGGCGTTCATCGCGCACCTACGGCTTCCTCGCCTCGATCCTGCCCTACACCAACGCCGAGTGGGAGAAGCTCTCGATCTTCCTGAACTTCCTCGATCCCGAAGCTGCCGGCGCCCGATCGAGGAGGACCTGTCGAAGGGCATCCTCGAAGCGATCGACATGGACAGCTACCGGGTCGAGAAGCAGGCGGCGGTGAAGATCCAGCTCCCGGACGCGGACGCCGAGATCGAGCCGGTGCCGACGACCGGCGGCGGCCACAAGCCCGAGCCCGAGCTCGACCGGCTCTCGAACATCCTCAAGACCTTCAACGACCAGTTCGGCAACATCCCGTGGACCGACGCCGACCGCGTGCACAAGCTGATCACCGAGGACATCCCGGACCGCGTCGCCGCCGACACGGCCTACCAGAACGCCAAGCAGAACTCCGACAAGCAGAACGCCCGCATCGAGCACGACAAGGCGCTGGCGCGCGTGATGACGGCCGTGCTGAAGGACGACACGGAGCTGTTCAAGCAGTTCAGGACAACGAGTCGTTCCGGCGCTGGCTGACGGACACGGTGTTCGGGCTGACCTACGAATCATCGGGGGAAGATCCGCGAGCGAGCATGCGACGCAGCGATCGGTATCTCCGGTAGATTCACGCACAATTTCCTGAGCAGCTCTCAAGAACGACTCGAGCTTGTTGACGTGGCGAGTTTACTCGCTAGAATGATGCCTTTGTGCACTGCGGCAATTATTGACTCGAATGCGCCCTACCCTACGCCCGACGCGACCGTTCTTCTCGTCGGGGCCTTGCGCCAAACATCGCCACCGGTGAGCTTGGTCGTTTAGGCGCCTCAGCGTCACACCGCCGGAACGGTGCCGCCGTCGATAACGTATTCGCTACCGTTAATCGAGGCTGCCCGGTCGGAGACGAGGAAGGCCACCAGTTCTGCGACCTCGTCTGGCTGGCCGGGTCGGCCAATCGGAATGCCGCCGAGCGAATTCATCAAACCCTGGCGGGCTGCGTCTTCGCCGGTCCCGGCTTTTTCGGCGAGACGGACGATCAGGCGATGTGCGGCCGCGGTTTCGATAAATCCAGGCGCAACCGTGTTGACCCGGATACCCTTGGGCCCGAGTTCCTTTGACAGCCCCTTGCTGTACGTCGTGAGGGCGGCTTTGGCGGCCGCGTAAGCGAGCGTTGCCTCGAATAGCGGCAGCCGTCGCTGGATGGAAGAGATGTGCACAATGACGCCGTACCGCTGCTTGAGCATTCCGGGTATGAATGCACGATCCAGCCGAACCGCGGGGAATAGGTTGAGATTGATCTCCTTCTGCCAGTCCTCATCCGTGAGTGCGAGTGCGCCGCCACTCGGTGCACTGGAACCGCCAACTACGTTGACGAGAATGTCGACGCCTCCGAAGCGCTGAAGCACTTGCTCGGCCACTTTGTCCGCACCTTGGCGCGTGCTGATGTCGGCCTGAACAAACAGTCCCACCGTTTGCCCCTCCGGCAGGGGTGAACGCGCAGTCGTAGCCACCATCGCACCGCTGCCGACCAGGCGTTGCACGATGGCCTGCCCCATGCCCTCCGTGCCCCCAGTGACCAGGACACGCTTGCCCGCGAATTCTGTCGGGTCGAACGAAAACCTTGAAGCGGAGGCCATCACGAGATCTCCAGGCGCTCGATCTTTCCCCCGGTCAGGGTGAAGACGTAGCGCAGATCGATCGGGCTGCCCGGGAAGTCGCCCGATACCCGACCCGTGAGAATCGTTTTGCCGCCCGCCTGCGCAACGTCGAGTATTTCGACAGTCGGGCGGTACTTCTTTCCGACCTCCGTCGCCCACTGTCGGATGGCGGCAATGCCTTGGCGGTCCCGTCCCTCATCCCGGACGACGGCAGCTTCACTGAAACTTGCTGCCACCGCGTCGACGTCTTGGGCGTTCGCAGCTGCAATGTAGTTTGCAACCGGCTCGGTAAGTGTCGTGATCTTCATGTCGATTCCTTTTCCGCGTGTTGCATTCGATTTATTATTGGCTCTACGCTAACCAAATGACAAGAACGCACGAAAAAGTAAGTCACTCACCTGAAAGTGAGCGCCTTGAATACACAGCAGCTTCCGCTGCGCAGGGTATCGAGCGGGCTCTCAGTTTTCTCGAAGGCCGCTGGAAACTGCTGATCCTTTTTCATCTCTTCGGCGGCAAAGTTCTGCGGTTCTCAGACTTGGAACGCGCGATTCCGGCGATCTCTCAAAAGATGCTCGCACAGCAGCTTCGCCAGTTGGAAGCCGACGGAATCGTCCAGCGGATAGTCCACAACCAAGTGCCGCCAAAGGTGGAATATCACCTCACGACTTGGGGACAATCCCTCTGCCCAGCGCTCGATGCCTTGCTGAAATGGTCAGAGAATCGCGGCCGCCCTTCTGCGGATGTGGGCGCCTAGCTCAAGGTGGAACGGACGGGCAAGAGCAGCCCGCCGTTCACCACAACGTTAGGCAGCAACCGGGAGCTAGCATCTAGAATGGGACGAGGAAAACTACTTGTTTGCCGAAGGTGACCTGGACGCGACGCTGCGAGCCCACCAAGGCACCATTGGTGCAAAGATTGATGCGATTCCTCGCGATCAGTTCATGAATGCACAACCTGAAGAGATCACCGACCATATCCTGTCTGCGATGACGGTTGATCCGTTGGTGATCTACGAGGATCGCGCGGAGATGGATCAGCGTGAAACGAAGATTGACGTTAGCGGATGGCGCGACAGAAATCCGTTCGGCGACCGTGGGCCGATCCACGTCGCTGGCGTCGCAGTATCTGTGTCGATCCCTTTCACTGGTGACTCGTCCTTGTGGAAGCTAAGGCCGAATCAGCGGCAGTCAGTTTTTCCGCGCGCCACAATTGTTAGTTCGCGTGGAGAGAATGCTGGACATGTCCGCATTGACATGGCGCAACCAACTGACGAGGCGCCAGACCGATTCAAAGCACGCTTAGATGAAGAGGTGAAGACCATCCGTTTCTACGTTCAGGCGCAAAAACAGCAAATTGAAGGGTTCAACGCCGGGCTTCGCGCACAAGTTCTTGCCGCAGTTGGAGCAAGGCGAGACCGGATAAAGAAACACGAAGGTTTACAGGACATCATGGGCATCCCCTTGAAGCGCAAGGAGGGGGTGCCAGCGCTCGCGCCCGTGAAGATTGCCAGGAAGCTTGTCCGTCCGTTGCCACCGCCCCCCAAGTCCGGATACAAACCGGAGCCTGGGATTACGGAAGAAGACTATTCGCATATCTTGTCGGTGATTCGGCACGAAGGCAGGACTTTCGAGACAACTCCGAAGACCTATGCCGTTCACGACGAGGAACAGCTTAGAGACATTCTCCTCGCGCATCTGAATGGCCACTATCAAGGTGACGCTACCGGCGAGGCGTTTCGACGAAGCGGCAAGACGGATATTCGCATCGAGGATGACGCTCGAGCCGCATTCGTAGCTGAGTGCAAGGTATGGAAGGGACCGAAGGAATTGTCCCAGGCCATCGACCAGCTTCTTGGCTATCTGACTTGGCGCGACTGCAAGGCCGCCATCGTAGTATTCAACAAGCACAACGCGAAGTTCAGCGGGATCATCGACGCCGTCCCTGGGGTCTTCGAGGCTCATCCCCGGTTCCAGCGTGTGCGTGCGGCTGAAGGGGCGGGCGAGTGGCAGTTCGACATGACATCTCGTGAGGATGAAGGCCGACAGGTGCGTGTTCATGTGTTCGTCTTCAATCTCTTCGTGGCGTAGCCGCCCAACCCTCCGCTCAACGCGGACGCGCCGCAAGCGGCGCGCCGGTTAACGGCACGTTAGGCGGCACGGGGGCTTGAAGGCTGCTATCGGCCACCAGACGACCTGAGCCAGCCGCTCGAAGCAGACCTTCAATGGCGCGTCCCGATGGAATCGGTCACTTCTTGGTGTAGCCGACGTTCACAACAGTTCAAGTCAGACCTGCGGTCTCGGCAGCTCACCACGCTTCACGGCGCCAACGCCTACGTTTCAAACCGAGGCTGGAGTAGCATTCTTGATTGCGTTATCGACACGTCGAAGATACGATGCCGCCGGTAGATCGACAGCAGACTGGAGGGAGCCATGCCGTATATTCACTTGCTCGCCGCCGGGCATGAACTACACGCTAAACCGGCCCTTGCTCGACGGCACGTCGCCGGCGCGCCTGAAGGAAATCGGCGCGGTAGCCCCTGAGATCAAGGACTACAAGAGCTGGCACACGGTCTGGCTCGGTTTGGCAAAACGCGCAGAACGCGAACAACGGTCGTTGGATGCCGACGAACCCCCCGCCTTCACGCCATTTTTTGCGGTTAACCGCAGAAATTTATGCAACTGGAAGGTTTATTAAGGGAATTGTTTCGGTGAAGGGTGGGTGATGTGGTGGCTATGGGCATCGGGAGAGAGAGAAAGCCAGAGTAGAGGGCGATCGGATCGGGGGGTTGGGTATCGTAATCGGGTTTAGGGAACTGTTAATAATGCCTTTCAGGGTGGGATTAGGGGTAGCAGGCAAAGGGAGGCCGTGACCCGAAGAAGACACCGGGCGGCAGCGCGGGCGTTTGCAAGTTGAAGGGCTACACAGGGGCTGGGGATCGTGTCGAGCCGGGTGGTCCGACGTTTGTGGGCATCCATGGGCGGTGGATGCGCCGTGAGCTATGGAAGCGGAGTCGTCTCCACAGGCCTGGCAGGCCGGCTGCGGCCAAGGGGATAGCTTGAGGAGAGGCAATGGTTACACACTTCGACCACATCACGATTGTTGTCCGCGACCTCGACGCGGCCAAACGGTTCTTCGGCCTGCTCGGGTTTGAACACGACCGCTCGGTCGTCATCTCGGGCGATGTCTTTTCCGAATACATGGGGATACCCGGCATCGAGGCCGAACACGTGACACTGGTGCTGACGGGTGCGGTGCTGCGCGCCGAGGTTCAATTGCTGGCGTACCGGGCGCCGGACCCAGAGCCCAGCCCGCACATCGAGCACTTGAACACGGTCGGGTTCAACCACGTGTGCTTCGCGGTCGAGGACCTAGACGGCGAATTGGGTCGGTTGCGAGCGGCGGGGATCGAGACGCGAAACGACGTGCTCAACTTTCACGGCCGCAAACTGGTGTTTCTGCGCGGTCCGGAAGGGATCACAGTGGAGCTTTCGGAACGCTATGACGCAGCGTCTGTTGACTCCGGGACGCCGCCGAAGTAACGCATGCACCGGAGCCCGCGCAGCTCTGTTCTTGCGTCCCCCGGTTGGTGCCGTGCGCGGGGATGCTGTGTTCCGAAGAAGCCAACAGACACAGGCAATTTATATGACAGAATCTCCTCCTGGTGGAACGACCAACAGGACCAATCAACGACTGGCATTCATTTTCTCCAGATGGCTATAAGGCTCGCTGCCAACAACGACAACGCCCTCGACGTTGGTTGTGGAAGTGGCGGCAGGATAGTCGCTACGCTGCTCGATGCAAGTTACAGGAATCGATGTCTCTGAAGCAATGCTTAAGTATGCAAGAACGCGCCATCCAGATTCGGATTTTATACATGCTGACATCTGCGAATGGAAACCTCAGGAGCAGTACGATGCGATAATAGCTCGGGATAGTATCTTTCACGTACCTTACTCTGAACAACGCAGAGTTATCGGGAAACTGTGTGATGCTCTCGCAAACGGTGGGATAATTCTGTTTACTGCAGGTGGAGTAGATGGTGAGATAACTGGACAGATGTGCGGGCAGCATTTCTACTACAGCTCATTGGCATAAGAAAAATACTTGAGGATAATGAAAGAGAATGGGTGTAAGTGCATTCTCATGGAGCGGGATCAACATCCAGAAGAGCATGTGGTCTTTATCGGCGCAAAGGGCTAACAATCACATTCACCGGAGGGGCGTTAGACGGAGCGAAGAACGAGGACTTGATCCATGAGTACCGTGAACGAACTCTGGCCGAAGGCTGTCGAGGACGGGTTGATCCCGACCGACAACGCGATGGGCATCATGACCGAGGAACCCTCACCCGCGGCCCAGGCGTTCATCGAACTGGCGGCCAGCGCCGGCCGGCCGCTGCTGGAGATCGGTGCGGCCTACGGCAACGCCACACTGCCCGCGCTGCGCGCCGGTGGCACGGTGATCGCGAACGACCTTTCGGCCTCGGAACTCGGCGTGTTGGCATCGACCGCGCCAAATGAGGATCGCAAGCGGCTCGTGCTGATGCCGGCGCGGTTTCCCGATCAAATTCGCCTCGGCGACGGCAGCTTGAGTGGAATGCTTGCCGCGCAAGTACTGCATTTCTTCGATGGACCGACGGTCGACCTGGCCTTCCACAGCGCCCTTCGCTGGCTCGAGCCGGGCGGGGCCTTGTACGTGGTCGTGATGACACCCAGCCTGAGCTTCTACAGCCAGTTCCGGCCGGAGTATGAGAAGCGAGCCCGCCGTGGCGAACGCTGGCCGGGAATTTTCGATCCTCGCACCGTCGCCACGCCGGATTGGAAGGAGAGACTCCCGCCGATGGTGCATCTCTTTGAGAAAGAGGTGCTGCGGCGTTGCGCGGAGGAGGCCGGCTTCACCGTGGAGACCTTGAAATACTTCTGCTTCCGCCATTTTCCAGCGAAGCACCGCACCGACGGTCACGAGTTCCTTACGCTCACCGCTCGGAAACCTGTTGCTTAGCTTCTACAAACTCTTGTGCAAAAAAGCAAAGAGTGTATGCGGGGCCACGACCTGAGAAGGCATACAACGTACTCCGGATAGCGAGTGCGGTGATGAGCACACGACGACCGAAGGTAGTGAGGTAGTACTTGTAGCGATGTCCAATCTTTTTGATGAGGCCATGGGTGCGCAAGCGTTTCAACCAGTAGGAGGCACGGCCGGTGGAGAGATCCCGGAGATGGGCTCGGAGATCGGAAGCGCGAAAGCCGCTGATGTTCCACTCCCCGCGGGCGAGGGTGATAAAAAGGCTATGATCTTCACGGAGGAAGAGATTGAAGCCCCGATAGGAGCGGTCGTTCTCTCGTATGGGTTTAGCCATTTTGTCGATGGCGTGCAGAGCTGCATTGGGGTTATCGATGCTGGCCATGAAGCTGAGATAGCGTTCAGTGGCAGCATGCACCAGCTCTCGCAGATCGGGGAGGCATAGATGTTTTTTCGCAGGGGTGCGAGTTCGAATTGCTTGCGCCCATTGCGTTGTTCCACGAAGCGGTGGTGTTTGAAGAAGGAGACATCGTTGGCGGTGCATTCCACCCGAGCCATGAGACTGAATTTATCGTAGAGCTTGAGGCTCGCTGGCCCCATATGGTGGCGGATGCGTGTACCCTGAATGCGGGTGTGAAAATCGTTACCGGCCTCCCCGCTGAAGGCCGAGGTGAGTTTGCGTCCCAAGAAGGTGGCGACGTGTTCTGCCTTGAGGGCATGCACGGCGGTACGCACGATGGCTTGATAGAGGGGTTGGAAATCGGCTTGGCGGTGGAAGATGACATCGGTCGAGAACTCCACCTGCATGAAGCTCCAGTGGTAAGCACTGTGAAAGTGACCCACGATGGGGCAGAAGTGCTTGGCCCATTTATCCAGACGACGATGCAAGCCTTTGGGATCGAGGCTATCGGCAAGCGACTGAGCACGGCGGGGATCGCCGATGGACAAGAAGGCATTATCGGCGCGCTCAAAGGCGATCCCTGCCTTTGCCAGTCGGTGGGCCAACCAGTGATGGCCGTTCAAGTAGACTTGCAGGCGAAACGGCGCCCAGGTGGGTACTCGGACATAACAGAGCCCGAAGATCTCATCGATGAAATAGAAGTAATAATGCAAACACTTGCCCGGGGTAGACTTCAAACGGGTCGTATGCTGAAGCTTGTCATGCCAGGGGCGATACGAAGGACAGGCCTCCATCGCCGAGAAGATATGCACCAGCCCCGGGTGCTCACCGCGCAAAGCCAAAATCGCTTTGATCCGTTCTTCTTTGCGAAACGCCTTGTAATGGCGGATGAACTCGATTTCCAAACAAGCCTCAGCGGCCAGCCCCTCGGCATGGGTCCGAAGCGCCTCGCGCAGCGGTTCCGCCCAGCGGGGGTAGTCAAACAGACGCATACCCCGGACACCCAAATACCGGGCCATGGCCTCGGCATGGGCGATCTCCGGAAGCGTGCCAGTGATCACGATGCGGTCAAAGCAACAAAGCACCGCGGCGATCTTCTCTTGATGGCGTTCGACAAAGGGATTCATGGTGACAACTCATCTCAATCTTTATTGCCCATCCGCCAGAATAGTACATTTAACACTTTGGTTCCGGCTCTGCCGGGTTAGGTTCTACAAACGCTTGCCGCGCAGGCCACGCCTAAGCCAGCTCCGAGGCGCTACCGGGTCGCCGTCCTGCGCTTTGACCCCTAGGTCCTGTTTGCAACCGACGCGCGTGGGAGTAGAGTGACGGTATCTGCTCAAGAACAACAACGGAGCCCGCCGCTGCCATGCGAGTCCTCGCCGTTCATCCGAGCCCCCTCATGTATACCCGGATCTACCTGCGCCTCGAGCCGCTCGGGCTCGAGCTGGTCGCGCAGGCCGTGCGGCGCGCGGGCCATGAGGTGCGGATCATCGACCTACAGGTCGAGACCCACCGCGATCTCTTCCGACTAATCGAGGGTTGGGCACCGGAGGTCATAGCCTTCTCGTGCAATTACCTCGCGAATATCCCGGAGATAGTGGACCTCGCCAAGGTCATCAAGGCGGCCCGGCCCCGCTGCTTCGTCTGCGTCGGCGGGCACAGCGCCTCGTTCGTCGCCGAGGAGCTTATCGAGCATGGTGCCGGAGCCATCGACTGCGTGCTCCGCGGTGAGGGGGAGGCCGGGATCGGCCGGCTTCTCTTGGCCGTCGAGAACGACCGCCGGGCATTAGCCAAGGTGCCGGGCACGGTGAGCCCGGAGGGACGCGGCCCGCCGCCGATCTTCGTGCAGAGATGCTATGGAAGTTCAACAGCGTCTATGACCCGCGCTTGCAGATCGCCGATCACGAGCGGCCGGCCAGCTACGAAATACGGCTGCCGCCGCCACCCCAGGAGCGCGTCGAGCGGGCGCAGCTCTACGTCCACGCGACCCGCGGCCGGCAGGGACGCGCTACCGACGAGGCCACCGAGCGCTTCGTCGAGGAGACCCGCATGGGGACCGGCGGCTAAGGAGAAAAAGGGGACGATACGGAACAATTCACGGTGTTCTGCGAGAGACCAGCTAGGAATTTTGCTTGAACCGTGGGTATTTCGCTATTGGGATAGCCTCGTAGGCAGCCTGGCCTGTAATTTTAGCTATACGTGAAAGCTTCGGGTCAATAGCAAGCCTCGGGCTCAAGGTTAAACCATCGTTCCGAGAATGACGCTGGATGCTTTGAAGATCGCAACCGCCCGTTTACCGGCTTCAAGCCCAAGCGACTGAACGCTTGGATTGGTCACGATCGCGGCGATGCGCCCGCCGCCATCAATATCTAAGACCACCTCCGCGTTTACCGCTCCAGGAATCACAGAAGCAACGGTTCCATGGAGTTGGTTGCGGGCGGAAAGCTTGGCTCCATCAAAATCGCTAGCGATGATGATGGAAGATGCCTTAATAAGTGCGAACGCTTGACTGCCGACCCTCAGTCCGAGTGCCTCTGTGCTTTCTCGGGTCACAACGGCCACGATCCGAGTGTTCTTCCCCACTATAAGTTCGATTTCGTCGTTGACCGCACCGCTCTTCACGGCAGTGACGACTCCGGAAAACTGGTTTCGGGCACTGCTTTTCATATTCAGGGTTCGCAGCAGATTAAGGTCGGACGTGAGGTCGATGGCTTCATTGCTCAGCATTTGCACGAACCGTCGATGGGCCGCTTCGATCTGGCCGAAACGCTCGACGAGTTGAAGGCCTCGCGGTGTCAATTGCGTCCAGCCTCCGCCTCGGCCGCCGCTGCTTCGTTCAACCAGCGGTTCACCCGCCAGATTGTTCATGGTGTCGACCGCATCCCAGGCGGCCTTGTAGCTCATGCCAATCGCCTTGGCCGCCTGGGTGATCGAGCCTTTCTCCGCGATGGCGCGCAACAACCCCACGCGGCTACGGCCACCTAGGTTTTCGTCACCGACTTTCATCCAGACCGCGCCGTCCAGTTGAATGGGATCGTTAGCTTGATTGGCTGTTTTGGCCATGAGAATTCCGGATAACCGTTACGGCATCTGTTGCTTGCGGGCGAAAGCAGACTGGGAACTCGTCACAGTTCGCGCATCGACAAGACCTTGCACATGGCATGGTATTCATCAACATTCAAGCCCAGCGTGCGAACCGAGGCCGGTAGCCTGCCGTCTCGTGCGTGCTGCCGCACTGCATCGATGGCGCGGCGCTCAAGGCTATCCTGCTACCAGCGCATCATGATCCACTGTGTCCAGAATCGCTCGGCCGTCTTGAATGTAAATCACGGCATCTGCAAAGCAGTCAACATCCTCTTCGTCGTGAGAAATCAGAATCAGTGGAATGTTGAGCTTGGCTTGAAGCTCCGCCAGTTCCTGACGCAAATGCGCTCGTAGCCCGCGATCAAGCGCGGCAAGCGGTTCATCCAGCAGCAGTGCGCGGGGTTCGGCCACAAGACCACGGGCCAAGGCGGCCCGCTGACGTTGTCCTCCCGACAGCTGCTCGGGGTATTGATGCGCCACGGGCGCAAGGTGGAATGTTTCAAGCCAGCGGGTTACGGAGTCGTGCCGCACATTGCGTTTCGGATTCAATAGGCCGGGATGCAGCGCGAACGCAATGTTCTGAACCACCGTGAGGTGAGGGAACAGCGCGTAGTCCTGAAATACGTAGGCAAGCTCACGCCGCTGTGGCGGCAAGTCGATGCGTGCGCGATGATCAAACAGGGAAAGCCCTTCTAGTCGAACATGTCCATCGTCGGGTGCGCTTAGACCAGCGATCATCTTCAGCGTCTGACTTTTGCCTGCACCTGACGGCCCAAACAGAACCAGCCGCCGTGCATTGCTGCGAAAGCGCACGTCGAGCTTGCAGCTGCGTTTGGTGTTCTCAAAGTGCTTGCGCACATCAACATCCCAAATCATGGAGTCATCCTCATGGCTGACCTGCAATTCGTCCCGGCGCCAGGCGACCGGCGGCAAGCAGCACCGTGATGCAGGTCACCGATGTCACCAGCACGAGAAAATTCGCAACGTTGTCCTGCCCTGCTTGAACCGCCTCGTAAACCGCAATGGACAAGGTTTGCGTTTTCCCGGGAATGCTTCCTGCTACCATCAACGTTGCACCAAACTCCCCGGTCGCCCGGGCGAAGGCGAGCAATACCCCCGCCAAAATGCCGCGCCATGCCAAGGGCAATGTCACCCGGAAAAATACCGCTGCCTCGCTGATACGGAGAACGCGCGCAGCCTGTTCAAACTGGGGATCAACGGCTTCAAACGCCGCCCGTGCCGACTTGAAAACCAGCGGGAAGGCGACGATGGTGGCCGCAATCACGGCTCCCTGCCAGGTAAAAATGAGGTTGATGCCGAAGGTCTCCTGAAGCCAGCCGCCAATCGGTCCGTGACGTCCGAGTAACACGAGCAGATAGTAGCCGAGCACGGTGGGAGGCATGACCAGGGGCAAGGTCAGAAGTGCGTCCAATAGGTCGCGACCTGGAAACCGCTTGCGCGCCAGCAAAAAACCGATGGCGACCCCAAATGCCAAGTTGAGAACCGTAGCCCAACCCGCGACTTTGAGTGTCAGGCTCAACGCGATCCAAGCGTTTTCCATCGACAGAGATCAAGGCTTGCCGAAACCGTACTTCGCGAGCACGGCTTGCGCTTGACGGGAATTGACGAAGGCGACGAACTTCTGCGCGACTGCGTGGTTGGCGCTGGCGGCGACCGGTGCAATGGGGTAAAGAATCGGGAGATCAGTCGGCACGGTGATAGCTACTCTGACCTTGTCCGGCATGATGGCGGCGTCGGTCGCGTACACAAAACCGGCGTCCACCTCTGAGCGCGCCACATAGTCAAGTGCCTGTCGCACAGTCTGCGCGCCGATCATTTTGGGCTCGATGGCCGACCAAAGCCCCGATTTCTCCAGGGCGCTTTTCGCATAACGGCCTACCGGAACACTGGCCGGCAGTCCGATAGCGATCCGCTTATAATGCGCCTGCAAGAGGTCGTTCAACGCCTTCAGTGTGTTACCACCATCCGAAGGCACAACAACGACCAGCGTGTTGGAAACGAAGTTGTGCCTTTCGTCTGCTTTCACAAAACCCTGTGCTTGCGCTTGATTCATCGTTTCTTGATCGGCGCTGGCAAATACATCAGCAGGGGCGCCCTTGGCGATCTGTTGTAACAGAGCCCCCGAAGCGCCGAAGTTGAACTGCAGTTTTACCCCTGGATTTTGAGGCTCGAAGAGTGAGGCCAACTCACGAAAGGCGTTGGTCAGGCTGGCTGCCGCCGACACGATTAGTTCTGCGGCAAGTGCCTGCCAACTGAGAAGTAAACCAAAGAGAGCTACAAGAAGGCGGGACACGAGGAGCTTTCATTTAGTCGAAAATCGTAATATACGCGTGTATATGACGGATGTCACGGCGACGAGCGCACTACTGGACTCTAAGAAGCCACGGGACAAAGCCGCCCGAACGTGCCCGCCCGAGCAGGGCGATCTTCACGCCCAAGATCAGCGTTGGAGTTGCGCTTTGCCAGGCCCTCTCCTCCCGTCTGCAGTGAACGGCGCCAACTCTACTATCAACTGTTCCACAACCGCACCCTTCACGCCTTTCACTCTTTCGCTCCTTCGCCTCTTGCCGTCCCTTCCGGTTCTTGAGGGGGCGAAATGACGAGACTCTCTTTCGGTTCGCCGTATAGTGCGCTGTCGGTGTATTTCTGGTGCAAATACTTAAACCCAACCACGAGCGCTGCACTCGCGGGCAGCGCCAGCAGCACACCGAAAAACCCGAACAACTGGCCAAAAGCGAGCAGCGCAAAAATCACCCATACCGGATGCAGCCCGATGCGGTCTCCCACCAACCAAGGTGTGACGACCATTCCTTCCAGTAGTTGCCCGAGGAAGAAAACGATCCACACCGGGACCAACCCTCCGAGACTTTGGAATTGAATCAATCCGGCGAGCGTCGCGAGCACGAACCCGACGATGGCGCCGAGATAAGGAACAAAAGTGAGCATCCCCGCCAGGATGCCGATCGGCAGGGCAAAGTTCAGACCCACGAGCCAAAGGCCCGTGACATAAAAAACGCTTTGCAACAGCATGACCGACAATTGGCCGCGTAAAAATTGTCCCAGGACTTTGTCGACATCGCGAGCCATAGAAATGGTTTCGTCTCGAGCGCGTCTTGGAATCGTCTCACCGATCTGCGCAAGCATGAGGTCCCAGTCGCGCAAGACGTAAAACAACACCACCGGCACGAGCACCAGATTGATCACGAGTTCGGCTAATGCGAGGCCGCCGGTTGTCAAACTAGGTATCAGCTTGGCCGCGAAACTTTTGGCGGCGGGAAGATTCTCCATCAGCGCCTGTTTGATTCCCTGGATATCCAGTTCGAAATCGATTCCGAAACGATGCAACCAGGGCGTTATGTAAGAGCTTAACGCTTCCAGATATCGCGGATAGTTTTGCATCAAGGTTGCCGCCTGCTGTTCGAACAAAGGCACCAGAATGACCAGTATCAGGATCATAAGCCCGATCAACAAGAACATGACTATCAATACACTGAGTGTGCGAGGAATTTTTTTGGCTTCCAGCCGATCCACCAGCGGGTCGCCCATGTAGGCCAGAATCGCAGCTAATAAAAACGGCGTCAGAATCGGGCTCAGGAGGTAAATAAGAACGCCAAAGAGCACGGCAAGCGCGAGCCAGAAAAAAGAACGCGCGCTTATAACTTGTTCAGAAGACATTAGTTAAAATCGGCGGCGTGCGGTTGATCTTCGAGCGGTAACTTTAGCGGCTGACGATTCAGAACTCAAATGAAATGGGCATGACCGCGGACGTTTTTCAAACCCATTCTCTCGGTCTCAGGAAATTCTCATAGAGATCGATCTCGGCGCTACCGGGCTCTGGTTTCCAGTCGTAGCGCCACTTCACGAGAGGCGGCAGCGACATGAGAATGGATTCCGTGCGTCCGCCCGATTGCAGGCCGAAGAGCGTACCGCGATCGTAGACAAGATTGAATTCGACATAGCGGCCGCGCCGATAGAGCTGGAAGTCGCGTTCGCGTTCTCCATAGGGATGGTCCTCGCGGCGCTTGACGATGGGTAGATACGCAGCCAGGTAATGATCGCCGACGCTGCGGGCGAAGGCGAAGCACTGCTCGAAGCCCCAAGCATTGAGGTCATCGAAGAAGAGGCCGCCGATCCCGCGCGGCTCGGCTCGATGGCGCAGGTAGAAATACTCGTCGCACCAGCGTTTGAAGCGCGGATAGACCTCGGCGCCGAAGGGCGCGCAGGCCGCCTGGGCGGTGCGATGCCAGTGACGCGCATCCTCTTCGAAGCCATAGTAAGGTGTGAGATCGAAACCGCCGCCGAACCACCAGATTGGATCACTGCCCTCGGCCTCGGCGCTGATAAAGCGCACATTGGCATGCGAGGTCGGGACGTACGGATTGCGTGGATGCATCACCAGCGAGACGCCCAGGGCGCGGAATCGCCGTCCGGCGAGGTCTGGGCGCTGGACGCTGGCCGCGGGAGGCAAGCGCTCGCCGTGCACTTCGGAGAAGTTGACCCCCGCCTGCTCGAACACACGCCCCTCCGCAAGCACTCGCGTCAGGCCGCCGCCCCCCTCCGTGCGCCGCCAGGGATCGTCTATGAACCGTCCTACGCCGTCTTCTTGTTCGATAGCCCTACAGATCCCGGCTTGGAGATCGCGGAGGTAGCGCCGTAACGAGTCGAGCGGCAGCGCCGTGTTCATGTTTTGATCCTCGTCTAGGTTCCGAAAAAGTTATCTTGAGATATGCTATAAAGTCTTTTTATCGGGGAACCCCCATGAGCCCACGCGCAGCACAGGTACAACGCGATACGCAGGAAACCCAGATCGGCGTGACCTTGGATCTCGATGGCGCCGGTCGGTCGGATCTCGATACCGGGATCCCCTTTCTCGACCATATGCTCGATCAGGTGGCGCGGCACGGGTTGATCGACCTCAAGATCGAAGCGCGCGGCGATCTCCACATCGACGCGCACCACAGCGTCGAAGACATCGGCATCGCGATCGGTCAGGCGCTCGCGCAAGCGCTCGGCGACAAGCGCGGGATTAGGCGCTACGGCCATGCATACGTCCCGCTCGATGAGGCGCTGTCGCGGGTGGTCATCGACTGTTCGGGACGGCCCGGTCTCGAGTTTCACGTGGATTTTCCGCGTGCGCGCGTCGGGGATTTCGATGTCGATCTTTTCTACGAATTCTTCCACGGGTTCGCCAACCACGCGCGCGTAACGCTTCACATCGACACGTTTCGCGGCCGCAACGCCCATCATATTATCGAGACCGTCTTCAAAGCCTTCGGTCGCGCCTTGCGCATGGCCGTCGAGTCCGACCCGCGGCTTGAGGGCGCCGTGCCCTCGACCAAGGGCAGCCTCTGAGAGCTTGTGAATAAATCTACTGCGCAGCCCACGCCGCGCGCCGTTCATCGCACGATGCAAACCGTCGTTGTTCTCGATTACGGCATGAGCAACCTGCGCTCGGTTGCCAAGGCCATCGAGTACGTGTCGGAAGGCCGGCACCGCGTCCTCGTGAGCGGCCGCCCGGATGATCTCGTGCGCGCCGATCGCATCGTCTTCCCGGGACAAGGTGCGAGCGGCGACTGCATGGAGCATATCACGGCCATGGGGCTCGATCGCGTGCTGCGCGAGGTCCTTTCCGCGAAGCCGTTTCTCGGGATCTGCCTGGGGCTGCAATCCCTGATGGAGTGGAGTGAGGAGGGGGGCGGCACGCCGGGCCTCGGGGTATACCCGGGACAGGTCGTGCGTTTTCCGCGAGAGCTGCATGCCCCGGACAGTGAGGATATTTTAAAGGTCCCGCACATGGGGTGGAATCAGGTGTGGCCGACGGATTCTCATCATTTGTGGGCGGGTATTGCTCCGGGCGAGCGCTTTTACTTCGTCCACAGCTATTTCGTGTTGCCCAAGGAAGAGGACCTTACGGCTGCTTATACGGAGTATGGCGTGCGGTTTACCGCAGCTCTCGCGCGCGGCAATGTATTCGCGGTGCAGTTCCATCCCGAGAAAAGCCAGCAGCCGGGACTGCGCCTACTCAGAAACTTTCTGCACTGGGACGGCAGCGCTTAAGCCTCCGCTTCCCTCGTCTCCCGCGCCACCGCCCGGAAGCCGATGTCCGGACGGTAATACATCCCCTGCCATTGGATTTTTTTGATCCGGGCATAGGCGAGCGACTGGGCCTCGCTGACTGTCGCGCCTAGTGCGCACACACACGCCACGCGGCCGCCGGCCGTGACGATCCGTCCCTCCCTTATCGCAGTGCCGGAATGAAAGACCGTGGTGTCCGCGGGATGTTCGGCATCGAGGCCCGCGATCACATCGCCTATGCGAGGGGCGCCGGGATAGCCCGCCGCCGCGAGCACGACACCGAGGGCGGCGCGTTGATCCCAGTGCGGCTGGATTATCTTCAGACGGCCCGCGAGCCCTGCCTCGATGATCTCGACGAGATCCGAGCGTAATCGCAATAAAATGACCTCGGCCTCCGGATCGCCTAAGCGGCAATTGTACTCAAGCACCCGCGGCGTGCCGTCGGGAGCCACCATGACACCGACATACAGGAAACCCCGATAGGGCCGGCCTTCCCGCGCCATCCCGTGTATCGTCGGCAGCAGGATTTCGCTCATTACCCGATCGCTCACCTCTTGGGTGAGCACGGGGGCAGGCGAATAAGCTCCCATGCCCCCAGTATTGGGTCCGCGGTCCCCGGCATCGCGCGCCTTGTGATCCTGTGCGCTCGCGAGAGGCACGACATCGATGCCGTCGCTTACCACGATAAAGCTCGCCTCCTCGCCTTCCAAGAACCCCTCGACGACGATTTCCTGCCCGGCGCTGCCGAAGGCGTGGCCCGCGAGCATATCGCTGGCCGCCCGGACGGCCTCATCAGTGGATTGAGCGATAACCACGCCCTTACCCGCCGCGAGGCCGTTGGCCTTGATGACCAGCGGGAGCGCCTGGGCTCGAATATACGCGCTGGCGGCGTGGAGATCCGAAAAAGATGCGTAAGGCGCCGTGGCTACGCCGTGGCGGTCCATAAAGGACTTCGCATAGACTTTGGAGCCCTCGAGCACGGCCGCCGACCGGCTCGGACCAAAGCACCGGAGCCCCGCCTCGTCGAAGCGGTCCACGATCCCGGCCACCAGTGGCACCTCCGATCCGACCAGAGTGAGGTCAACCCGAGCGCTCCGGGCGAAGGCGAGGAGGGCCGCGAGATCGCCGGCCGGGATGGCGACGTTTTCAACCTTGTGTTCGCGCGCCGTGCCGACGTTCCCCGGCGCCACGTAGACGCGATCGACGTGTGCGGAGCTCGCCACCTTCCACGCAAGGGCGTGCTCGCGCCCTCCCCCGCCAACGATTAGAACCTTCACTTCATGAATGGCGGAAGTGCCGGATCCCCGTGAAGACCATGGCCATGCCGTGCTCGTCGGCGGCACCGATCACTTCAGTGTCGCGGATGGAACCGCCGGGCTGGATCACTGCGGTGACGCCGACCGCCGCGGCGGCGTCGATGCTATCGCGAAACGGGAAGAAGGCGTCCGAGGCCATGACCGAAGCCCGGAGATCGAGGCCCGCGTCGGCGGCTTTCATGACGCCGAGGCGGGCGCTGTAGACCCGGCTCATCTGGCCGGCGCCGATACCCGCGGTCTGGCCGGCTTTGGCGTAAACGATGGCATTCGATTTGACGAACTTCACCACTCGCCAGGCAAACAGCAGATCGGCGATTTCGGCTTCGGTCGGGCCACGCTGGGTCACGACTTTCACGTCGGCAAATTCTACCGCGGCCTCATCCCGCTCCTGCACTAAGAGGCCACCCTGCACGCGCTTGTAATCGAATGCCTTCCGAGCGTGTGCCTCCGGCTGACCGACGGTGAGCACGCGCACGTCTTGTTTGCGTTGCACTACCGGGAGGGCCTCCGGCGCGACGCCCAGCGCGGCGATCACCTCTACGAATTGGCGTGCGAGGATGGCCTCGGCGGTGTCCGCGTCAAGGATGCGGTTGAAGGCGATGATCCCGCCGAAGGCGGAGGTAGGATCGGTCGCGTAAGCGCGTTCGTAGGCCACTCGCGGCGATTCGGCGAGCGCTACCCCACACGGATTGGCGTGCTTGACGATGGCACAGGCGGGCGCGGAAAAGGAAAACACGCACTCCAAGGCCACATCGGTGTCGGCGATATTGTTGAAGGAGAGATCTTTGCCTTGCAGTTGTTTGGATGCGGCGACGCTGCCCGGCGGCGGATCGGTTTCCGCATAGAAGGCGGCGCGTTGGTGAGGGTTTTCGCCGTAACGGAGCTCTTGGCGCTTGGCATAGCACGGGCAATACAGGCGCGGGAAACCTTGGTCCGCCGCGTCCATATAAGCGGCAATCAAAGAATCGTAGCGCGCAGTATAAGCGAATGCCTTGGCCGCCAAGCGGTAGCGCGTTCCGGTGCTGATGCTGGCGTTCGCGGTCCGCATCTCTTCGATGAGCGGGGCATAATCGCCCGGGTCGACCACGACCGTGACTGCGCCATGATTCTTGGCTGCGGCGCGCACCAAGGCCGGGCCACCGACGTCGATATTCTCAGTGGCCTCGGCGAGGGTGCAATCGGCCCTCGCGACGGTGCTTTCGAACGGATACAGGTTGACGACGACCAGATCGATGGGACCGATCCCGTGGGCCTGCATCAGCGGCTCATCGATACCTCGACGGCCGAGGATGCCGCCGTAGACCTTCGGGTGCAGGGTCTTGACGCGCCCGCCCATGATTTCGGGAAAGCCGGTATAGTCCGACACCTCGATGGCTTGCAGGGCGTGCTCCGCCAGCAACCGCGCCGTACCTCCCGTCAACAATAGTTGCACGCCCTGCCCGGTTAAAAACCGCGCGAGATCCACGAGGCCGGTCTTATCGGAGACACTCAAAAGCGCACGTCGTATAGACCGCATCGGCTGGGGCCGTTCCTGACCGTGGCTAGATCAAGCTGTATTTCTTGAGGCGGGTACGCAGTGTGTTGCGATTCAGGCCCAAGATTTGGGCCGCCTTCGAAAGGTTGCCCCCGGTCTGCGCCAGCACGGCCTCGAATAACGGCCGCTCGACTTCGCTAAGCACTAGCGCGTAGAGCCCGGCCGGGCTATGGCCGTTGAGATTGGCAAAGTAGATCTGCAAGGACTGCGTGATGCACTGACGAATCGGTTGATTTCTGCGCTCGACGAATACCGCTGGCCTAGAAAGCTCGTGGTCTAATATGCGAGTCATGCCGGCGACTTCTCCTACTATCATGTTCACCCTCCCCTCTGCTACCGGCGGTTATCGTAGTGTTTCGTTCTTAAGAGATTGCGCCGGCCCCGCCGGTACCCAACGCGTGTTCTCTCGATGATTTCTACGGCGATGTGGTAGGTACCCATGATAACGGGAAACGAGTCGTGATTGAAGCCATTGACAACGGCTTTAAGCGATGTCGGGCGAAGCGCGTTACAGGAACTTAAACTCGAAACTCACCGGGTTTTTCCGCGGGCCTTGCACTTCCAGGACGATATGAACCGGGATCCCAGGCGGCATCGCCAGCGCCGGGTCAACATGTTTTTCGAGGTACTCCTTGGGCACAAACCGGCGAGCGGCGAGGACTTGGCCGTCCGTATCGTACAAACCGAGCTGCAGCACCGGGTAGGGCTGGGGGAATTCCGCATAATTGGTGAAGAGGGCGTTGATCAACAGTGCGTCTGCGGCACGCGGATGGACGCGCACATCGCGCGAGACCAGCCGGATGAGGCTCGGATCGCGGTAGTGGGGCAACTGGCAATGCCCGCAAGCCCACTCCAGCGGCGGGCGCGCTACGGGGAACAGCGCGAGCAGGCGGGACCCTTGAAACCATGCGATCTGACCCAGCAACAGCATCAAGAGTATGACGGCCGCCGCGCCCCACGCGCTCGGGCGGTGTTTCGGGACCAGCCCCTCGATGGCGGTCAGATCGAGCGCCTGGGCTAGGGCGCTGTCGGCAGCCTGAGCCACATCGGTGCGGCCCGTCGTGGCGTCCCCGGCCGCAGCGCGCGTTGGGGGTTCGCTTTGCGCGTCAACCAAAGCCTCCAAGGCATCGAAGACGCTGTGGCAAATCCCGCAGCGCACCTTGCCGTGTGCCGCCTTGAGCTCGCTCGCGGAAAGGCGAAATAGCGTACGGCATTCCGGACAGCGCGCCAGCATCGTTTCAGCGCCCTGGCGCGCCCGCCCCGGTCAGCCGCCTGGCAGGCACGAGGACCCACTCCTCGATCCGTTCTACCGCAGTAGATTTACTCACAAGCTCTCAGGTCAGTCCCAGCTTCTTTTCGAGATAATGGATATCCATAGCGCCCGCGCGAAATCCTTCGTCATTCATCATATTGCGATGCAAGGGCAGGTTGGTCTTGATCCCGTCGATCACAATCTCAGTGAGGGCGTTAATCATGCGCGCGAGCGCGATGCTTCGGCTCTCGCCGTGAGCGATGAGCTTGCCGATCAAG
This sequence comes from uncultured Gammaproteobacteria bacterium, assembly GCA_963764725.1. Taxonomy (GTDB): domain Bacteria; phylum Pseudomonadota; class Gammaproteobacteria; order JACCXJ01; family JACCXJ01; genus USCg-Taylor. The sequence continues at coordinate 298,354 of CAVXTM010000016.1, forward strand.
GAATCGTAGTAAGGCGGAACCGCATAGCCTTGGTAAATATGCGTATCCAAGCGGATCCCGGGACCGCCGGGCGGATGAAATAAAGTGATCGTGCCGGGCGAGGGCATGAAGGTTTCGTGATCTTCGGCGTTGATCCGGCACTCGATTGCATGACCACGGAGGATGATCTGGTCCTGGCGATAACTCAGAGGTTCGCCGCTCGCGATGAGGATCTGTTCTTTGACGAGATCCACCCCAGTGACCATTTCGGTGACTGGATGCTCCACCTGAATGCGCGTGTTCATTTCGATGAAGTAAAACTGAGCATCTTGATAGAGAAACTCAAACGTGCCGGCGCCGCGGTAGCCGATTTCCTGGCAGGCTTGCACACATCGCATGCCGATAGCGTCTCTAATTTCCGCGCCGAGACCCGAGGCGGGCGCTTCTTCGATGACCTTTTGGTGGCGCCGCTGCGTCGAGCAATCGCGTTCCCCGAGGTGTATGGCGTTGCCGAGGGTGTCGGCGAGGACCTGGATCTCGATGTGGCGCGGTGTCTCAAGGTATTTTTCAAGATAGACGGAACCGTTTCCGAAAGCCGCGCGGGCCTCCCCGCTGGTAAGGGCGATGGCATTGAGCAGCGCGGCTTCGCCATGCACCACTCGCATGCCGCGCCCTCCCCCGCCTCCCGCGGCCTTGATCATGATCGGATAACCGATCGCGCGTGCGATCCGGAGGTTCTCGTCGACATCGACGCCGAGGGGTCCGTCGGAACCAGGCACGCAGGAGACTCCTGCTTGTTTCATCACGCGGATGGCGGATACCTTGTCGCCCATCAGCCGGATCGTTTCCGGCCTCGGGCCGATGAAGATGAAACCGCTTTGCTCGACGCGCTCGGCGAAGTCGGCGTTTTCCGCGAGGAACCCATAACCCGGGTGGATGGCCACGGCGTCGGTGACCTCGGCGGCGCTGATCAAGGCTGGGCCGTTCAAATAACTTTCCGCCGAGGGCGCCGGACCGATGCACACCGACTCGTCGGCGAGACGCACCGGTTTTAGATCGCGATCCGCGGTCGAATGAACCGCAACGGTCTTGATCCCCAACTCGCGGCAGGCGCGTAAAACTCTGAGCGCGATCTCACCCCGGTTGGCTATCACGATTTTGTCAAGCATGGCTCAGAGATTGTGAATTAATCTACTGCGCATCCCGATCGCTGCGGCGCGTGCTCGCTCGCTCCTCGCCTATCTACCGGATATGTCTCGTCGCTTGCTCCGCGGCTCCTTGCGCTCGGGCTTGCTCGATAAGATTTATTCACAACCTCTTAGTTAACAAATGCCGGACGAAACCGGGAGGCCTCCCTGCGCGCAGGGATTCAAGTTCGTTTCAGTACGAACAGGGGCTGGTCGTATTCCACCGGTTGGCCGTTGTCGACCAGAATCGCGGCGATCGTGCCGTCGCTATCGGCTTCGATCTGATTCATTACCTTCATGGCCTCGATGATACACATAATCTCGCCCCGTTTTACCCGCTGACCCACCTCAACGAACGGTTTGCTGGTCGGAGAGGCGCCGAGATAAAAGGTGCCGACCATCGGAGCGGTGATGGAATGACCTTCAAAGTCTGGTTTCGGTTTAACATCGGTGGGAGCGACGGCATGCCCGGACGGGGCGGGGAGCTGCGGATCCGCTAGCTGTAAGAAGGTTTGACCCGCCGGCGGCGCCCGATAGCGGCTGATCCGGACCGATTCCTCTCCCTCGTGGATTTCGAGCTCGGCAATGCCGGACTCTTCCAGGAGCTCGATTAGCTTTTTTACTTTACGGATGTCCATCTTTTTCCTGGTCGGGCGAACGTGTGGCATGGGCTCGCAAACGAGCGATCGCTGCTTGCAAGGCAAGCTCATATCCCTGTGGCCCGAGACCGCTAACTATCCCGACCGCGACTCCGGAAAGGTAGGACGTGTGGCGAAAAGGCTCGCGCGCGAAGATATTGGATAGATGAACTTCGATAAACGGTATCTTGACTGCTACGAACGCATCGCGTAGCGCGATGCTCGTGTGCGTGAAAGCGCCTGGGTTGATAATGATGAAGGCGACGTTTTCCGACTGCGCCCGATGAATACGCTCCACCAGCTCGTGTTCGGCATTGCTCTGAAACGAGGACAGCATGTGTCCCGCCGACAGCGCCAGAGCTTCGAGGCAGGACTCGATCTCGGCGAGCGTCGTGGTACCGTAAATCTCCGGCTCACGTGTTCCTAATAGATTAAGGTTGGGTCCGTTAATGAGCGCCAGTTGCGACATACCCGGTTCTTGAATCGCGGTTAGTTGCCGCTTGTTTCCGACACATTAGCATAAGTTAACGGCGGAAACGAGCAAACTACCCGCTATTTAGCGGCGTGGCGGAAAGCGCACGGAACCGGCGGCGAGGAATTCAATTTGATTTCGCCACCACGGGGTATGAACCCCGTGGGGCGACCAAAGGGGAGAGCTGCGCCTCTCCCCTTTGGAAACCCCATGGCTAAGGATCCCGCGGCAGGACCGCGGGGAATAAATTTTAGGCGGGAGCGCGGAGTAGCCGCCGGATGAGATTCTCAATTTCGTCCTTGCGGACTTGGCCGGGCTGGGTGAAGGTGATTCTCTTGTTACGATCAATGATCACCGTGTAGGGTAGCGCGCCGCTCGTATTACCGTAACTCAGAGCGACTTGGATGGCCTCCCACTCGCCGGTCAGCGTCGGGTAATTGATCCCGGCCTTGTTCGCGAATTCTTGCGTCGTGCTAAGCTCATCGATCGCGATACCCACGATCTGCAAGCCTTTGACCTTATAGTCTTCTTGAAGCGCGATGAGATCCGGGATTTCTTTTTGGCACGGAGGACACCAGGTGGCCCAAAAGTTGAGCAGCAAAACTTTTCCGTTCCACTCGCTGATGGGGCGGCTTTCGCCTCTGAAGTCCTTGAGTGAAAAATCGGGCCGCGCCTGCCCCACCAGGGTCGAAGATGAGGAGTCCGTCCGTGCGCCCAGGTGTTCGCGGAGAAGATAGCCCCCGCCTCCGGCGACGATCAGAAACAAACAATAGAATCCAAAACGGTAAGCCGCGCTCAACGGCGCAACACCCGATCGAGGTGCGAGCGAAACGTCTCCGGCTCGACGAACCCGACAAGACGTTTGTTGCGAAGCTCGGTACCGTCCGGTGTGTAAAAAAGCAAGGCCGGCGGCCCGAAGACTCCGAGGCTCGCAAGCAGCTCGCGGTCCTCCTTATCATTGGCAGTCACGTCCACTTTGATAAGCGTTAATTTGCTAAGTTGTTGACCGACAATTTGGTCGGCAAAGGTATGTTTTTCAAGCTCTTTGCACTCCACACACCAGTCCGCGTAAAGGTCTACCATCACCGGCTCGGCACTATCGCGGGCCGCGCGTAACGCCTTTTCCAAATCCGCCGCGCCTTTGACCCGTGCGAAGCTCAGCGTGAGTGGCGTCGCGGTGGATCCCTGCGCCAAGAGTGTGGCGCCCGCGAATGGACGCAACATATCGGTGGCCCCCGCGGCCGCGCCGACGATTAAGAGACCGCCGTAAGTCAAAACCAAAAACCCGGCGCCGCGCGTCAGACGGTGACCCCATGACGCGGTTTTATGGAAGAGATCGAGGGCCCCGAAGAAAATCGCCCCGGTCGTCAATAACAGCCCCCATAACAATACGGTGAACGCCGGCGGCAGCAAGCGTTCCAGCATTAAGACTGCGACTGCGAGCATCCCAAACCCGAAGAACGCCTTGACCTGTTGCATCCAGGGCCCGGCTTTGGGCAGTAGCTGCCCGGTCGAGGTACCCACCGCTATCAGCGGCAATCCCATGCCTATGCCCAAGCAAAAGAGCGCCATCCCGCCGAGCACCGCGTCACCAGTCTTACCGATATAAATCAAGGCCCCGGCCAGAGGCGGCGCCACGCAAGGTCCGACGATCAGCGCGGAGAACAATCCCATCGCCGCGGTTCCCTGCAAGGTTCCGCCTGCTTGCGCGTTGCTCGCCCGGGCGAGGCGCGTCTGCCAACTTGGCGGGAGTTGTAGCTCGAACCAACCGAACATCGACAAGGCGAGGCCGACAAAGACCGCAGCAAAGAACACCAGCACCCACGGATTTTGAAACGTCGCTTGCAAGTTGTGGCCGAAGCGTCCGGCGATCACCCCCATGAGCGCGTAGGTCGCGGCCATCACCACGACGAATACGCTCGATAAAATAAATGCCTTGCGCGTAGTTACGTGCTCGCCTTGACCGGCGATGATTCCGGAGAGAATCGGGACCATGGGAAACACGCACGGTGTAAACGCGAGGAGGATCCCGAACCCCGCGAACATGGCCAGCGTCGCGAGCACGGCGCCGCTTTCGAGTTGCCGCGCCAACGCATCGTGCTCGGCAACGGGTTCGCTTGCTTCCCCGGAAGCGGCGCCGGCCGCCACGTGCGCTGGCAATCGCAGGCTGAGCGTTTTCTGCATCGGAGGGTAGCAGATCCCGTCGTCGGCGCAGCCCTGATACCTAAGGGTTAAACCGACCTCGGCCTCGCCGGGGCCTGGGCGTCTGAGCGACAGCGGGACCGTGATGGACCCGGTATACACCTCGACGGATCCGAACTCCGGATCTTCCTTGAAGTGCCCCGAGGGAAGATTAACGCGCCCGAGCCGGACGTCGCCGTCGGTCAGGTCAAATCCGAATTTATCCTTATATAGGTAATAACCGTCGGCGATGTCCCAGCGCGCGGCAAGGGTCACCGGATCTTTGATGTCGACCGTGATCCGAAATGCTTCGTCGGGAGGTAAAAACTCCCGGCGGGCCGGTTCGCCCGCGAAACCGCGCTTAAAATCCTCGAATATATTTGCCGCCCCGCGTTGTTCGTCGGCAAACACAGGTAGCAACGTTCCAAACAACCAAACGAAGCAGACAGCGCTGACGGTCTTCACGGGGTTGCGTTCACCATTTCGTTAATCCAGCTTAAATACGGGCTCGAGCCTCGCACTATAGGGACCGCGATGATTTCGGGGAGTTCATACGGATGTTCCGATTTTAGCAAGGATTCCACCGCCTCGTAACGCCATCGGCGGGTTTTGATCAAGAGCAGGACTTCGGCACTCGATTCGAGCTTATCGGCCCAGCGGTAAATCGAGTGCACCGCGGGAAGGATATTGACGCAAGCGGCGGCGCGTTGTTCGACCAACCGGGTAGCTATTCGGCCCGCGACCGCGTTGTCGGGGCACGTCGATAGCACGAGGAGGTAGTCTTCGGCATCCGTCATCGCCGGTCCTCGTTTCGGATCAGCGGAAGTCGGTTGACAGTAACGGCGCGCCGCCTATAATTAGCACTCACAAGAAGCGAGTGCTAATACCGCTTTGTTTTTCTATCGCACATCGGAGGAGGTTAATCATCATGAATATTCGTCCCTTACACGATCGCGTCATCATCCGCCGCCTAGAGGAAGATCGCAAGAGCGCCGGGGGTATCGTCATCCCGGACACGGCCGCGGAAAAACCTATGAAAGGAGAAGTCGTTGCCGCGGGTCCAGGTAAGCTCTCGGAAGACGGCAAAGTCAGACCGCTCGACGTCAAACCCGGTGATAAGGTGCTTTTCGGCAAGTATTCTGGTACCGAAGTCAAAATGAACGGCCAGGACATAGTGGTCATGCGGGAAGACGACATCATGGGCGTCATCGAAGGTTGAATTTAGAATCTTTAATATAAGAGGTGAAACATGGCAGCTAAAGAACTGAGGTTTAGCGAAGACGCCCGCAAGCGCATGCTTGCCGGAGTCAATATCCTCGCTAATGCGGTAAAGATAACCCTGGGTCCGAAAGGCCGGAACGTGGTGTTGGAAAAGAGCTTCGGATCGCCCACGGTGACCAAGGACGGGGTGTCGGTAGCCAAGGAGGTCGAGCTCAAGGACAGGTTCGAGAACATGGGCGCCCAAATGGTGAAAGAGGTCGCCTCGCACACCTCCGACGAAGCAGGCGATGGCACGACGACTGCCACCGTGTTAGCGCAGTCGATGCTGGTCGAAGGGATCAAAGCGGTGGCGGCCGGCCTGAATCCGATGGATCTCAAACGCGGCATAGACAAATGCGTGGCCGCGACAGTTGAAGAATTAAAGAAACTCTCCAAGCCCTGTAATGACGAGAAGGCCATCGCCCAGGTCGGTACCGTCTCGGCCAACGCCGATACGGCCGTCGGGGACATCATCGCGCAAGCGATGGCGAAGGTCGGCAAGGAGGGCGTTATCACCGTCGAGGACGGCCAGAGTCTCGAGAACACCCTGGAGGTCGTCGAAGGCATGCAGTTCGATCGCGGCTATCTCTCGCCGTACTTCATCAATAACCAGCAGAACATGAATGTCGAGCTGGAAAACCCGATGATCCTCATCCATGATAAGAAAATATCCAACATCCGCGACTTGCTGCCGATCCTCGAGGCCGTAGCCAAATCGGGACGGGCGCTGCTCGCGATCTCCGAAGACGTGGAGGGCGAGGCCCTGGCCACCCTGGTCGTCAACAATATTCGCGGTATCGTCAAGGTGGCGGCGGTCAAAGCGCCCGGCTTTGGCGACCGCCGCAAGGCGATGCTGGAAGACCTCGCGATCTTGACCTCGGCCACGGTCATTGCCGAAGAGGTCGGGCTGAGTCTCGAGAAGGCAAGCTTGGGAGATCTCGGAACCTGCAAGCGTGTCACGATTACCAAGGAAGAGACGACCATCATCGGCGGCGCGGGCGATCCCAAGGCCATCGAAGGCCGGGTCAACCAGATCCGCGCGCAGATCGAGGAGTCCACCTCCGATTACGACAAGGAGAAGCTCCAAGAGCGGGTGGCCAAGCTCGCCGGCGGCGTGGCCGTGATTAAGGTCGGCGCGGCCACCGAGACCGAGATGAAGGAGAAGAAGGCGCGGGTCGAGGACGCCTTGCATGCGACGCGCGCGGCCGTCGAGGAAGGCGTGGTGCCGGGCGGTGGCGTGGCCTTCATCCGGGCGCTGGAGGGTTTGAATGCGCTCAAGGGCGAAAATCACGATCAAGACATCGGCATCCAGATCGCCAAGCGCGCGATGGAAGAACCGCTGCGTCAGATCGTGGCCAATGCCGGCGAGGAGGCCTCCGTCGTTCTGTCCAAGGTGAAAGAAGGCAAGGGCAACTTCGGCTACAACGCCACCAGCGGGGAGTATGGTGACATCGTCAAGATGGGTATCATGGATCCGACCAAGGTGGCGCGCACGGCCTTGCAGAATGCCGCTTCGATCGCCGGGCTCATGATCACCACAGAGGCGATGGTGGCTGAGATGCCCAAGGAAGAGGAGAAAATGCCGGGACGCCACGGGCACGGCGGCATGGGCGACATGGACATGATGTAATCCCGAAGGGAATCCACGCACATCACTAAAAACCCCGCGCAACCCGCGGGGTTTTTTTATAGGCGGGAGAGATCGAGCCCTGCGCGATCGCTGGCCCAGGCCTCTGCCAGTCGTCTCTCGGCGACACGTGCTTGGTCTTTATCACCCCGCCGCTTGTAGACTTGCGTTAAGCCATAGAGCGCCCAACCGTTGTGAGGCGCCTCGCGCAGGCTCGCCCGGAATGCGTCCTCGGCGCCGGCGAGATCGCCCGAGAGCAGGAGCACGGCGCCGAGCGACTGGCGCACCGGATAGTACCAGTACGGCGGCTCCGTGTAGGAAAGCTTATCCTGAATGGCTACCGCCCGCGCGAGCTCGGTACGCGCGGACTTTAGGGCGCCTCCGGCTTGAGCGATGCGAGCGCGTAGCACGTGGCGGGCGAGTGCCAGCACGTCGCCCGCGGGGATCCCGCCGGCCGTGAGCGCGGAAAAGTCCGCGCGGGCGGCGATCGCCGCGATCGCCGCCGCCGCGCGCTCGGCGGCCTGGATATCCTTACGGGACGCATGGGCCACGCCGCGAGCGTACTGCCACATCGCCTGCACATAGGGCAGACTGGATCCGGGATCCCGCAAGGCCAACACAATCTCGGGCGCGCTGAACTGGGCGTGGGCAAAATAGGGCGCCGCTTTAATGGGCTGCACCCAGGGAATGGCCCGGGCCGCATCAGCGGTCACCACGCGCGAGAGCTTCTCAGCCGCGGCGATCGCGGTCTTGCCGTCGCCCGCCATCTGGGCCGCGGCCATGAGCGAGTGCACGTTGTGCGGATAATAGGCCTGCGGATAGATGCCCTCGGGCGCCGCCTCGGCGATATAGGCCTCATCGGCCGCTACCCCCGCCTTATTCACGGCAAGCGCGTCCAGATAGCGGCCCATGCGGAAATAGATGTGAAAGGGCATGTGCACGAGATGGCCGGCGCCGGGCATGAGATCCGCGAGACGCGTGGCATACGGTTCCGCCCGCTCCGGCCGGTCCGAGGCCTCGACCATGTGGATATAGTAGTGGATCGCCCCCGGATGGTCAGGATGTTTGTCCAGCACCCGTTCCAGGACGGCGAGGATCTCCGCCGTTCTGCCTTTCGGCCGGCGGCCGTTCGATGCCCAGTAGTCCCAAGGCGTGAGATCCATCAGGGACTCGGCGTAGAGAATCTGGATGTCCGCGTCCTCGGGATAGCGGGCCGCCACTCGATTCATGGCCGTAGCGTAGGCGGCATCCAAGGTCGCCCGCTCGGCGTTTTCGGAATAGCGCCTGCCGAGCGCCTCGATCAGCGCTCGTTCACGGCGCGAAGCGTAGCGGGCTTTCTTTTGCGCCTCGCGCAGGGCCGCGAGCGCAGGTTTTACTGCGGCGGAGTCCATCGGCGCGTTGATGTTGGGGCCGAGCACGAGTGCCTCACCCCAAGCGCAGAGGGCGCATTTCGGATCGAGCTTCTGCGCCATTCGAAAGGCGCGCCGCGCTTCGGTATGGTTGAACGCGTAGGTGAGCCGCAGGCCTTGATCGAAGTACTTCTGAGCGCGTGGACTCGTTGTCGTGACCTTGTAGCTCAGCGTGCCGAGGTTGTCCCAAAGCGGCGGCGCGCTCTCGACGAAGGATTCAGACGGGCGGCGGACTTGATCCGCGAAGCCCCCGACCTCGCCCCGGACCGCGTGGTCGTGCCCAGGGGCTGCTTGAGCACTGGCCGGCAGTACCGCCGCGATTCCAACGAATATCATCGAGCAAACCGCAACCATATGCATGCAAAACATGGTCATTCCTCCGCAACAGCTACAGGTTCCGCGATAACAGACCGAGCGTCGCAAACCAGGGGCTGCTCTATGGACCCTACCATCCGAAAAATGGCGCCTTACCGCCATTGATATCGGGCTTTCGGAGGCGCGCACCGTGCTGGTGGTGGATCAGCCACGCTCCTCCACGGGCAGGAAGGGCCTGGCCGCGGACCCTGTATAGCGCTGGCGCGGACGGCTGATTCTCTGATCGGTATCCGCGATCATCTCCTTCCACTGCGCGACCCAGCCGACCGTGCGGGCCACGGCAAAGAGCACCGTGAACATGCTGGTCGGAAAGCCCATAGCCTTAAGGATGATCCCGGAGTAGAAATCTACGTTAGGATACAGCTTGCGCTCCACGAAATAGTCATCCTCAAGCGCGATGCGTTCCAGTTCCATGGCGATCTCCAGCAGCGGCTCCCGGATGACGCCAAGTTCCGCGAGCACCTCGTGACAGGATTCACGCAGCACCGCTGCCCGCGGATCATAGTGCTTGTAGACCCGATGGCCAAAGCCCATGAGCCGCAGCGCGCTGTTCTTTTCCTTGACCCGCCCGATAAACTCGGGGACGCGATCCTTGGAGCCGATTTCCTGCAACATTGTGAGCACGGCTTCATTCGCCCCGCCGTGGGCCGGGCCCCAGAGCGAGGCAATACCCGCGGCGACACAGGCAAAGGGGTTGGCACCGCTCGAGCCGGCCGTGCGCACGGTTGAGGTAGAGGCATTCTGTTCGTGATCGGCATGCAGGATAAAAATCCGGTTCATCGCGCGCGCCATGACCGGGCTGAGCTTGTACGTCTCGCACGGCACGGAGAACATCATTTGCAGGAAATTGTCGGCATACCTCAAGTCGTTGCGCGGATAAACGAACGGCTGGCCGATGGAGTATTTGTAGGCCATGGCGGCGATGGTCGGCATTTTGGCGATGAGCCGCTGCGCGGCGATCTTGCGCTGCTCAGGGTCGGTGATGTCGGTGCTGTCATGATAGAACGCGCTCAGCGCCCCCACCACGCCCACCATCACGGCCATGGGGTGAGCGTCGCGCCGAAAACCACGGTAAAAGGAAAGCACCTGTTCATTGAGCATGGTGTGATAGGTGATGATATCCTCGAAACCGGTCTTTTGACTGGCGTTTGGCAGTTCGCCGTAAAGAAGCAGGTAGCAGACCTCGAGGAAATCACAATGCTCGGCGAGATCCTTGATCGGGTAGCCGCGATGCAGAAGCACCCCCTGCTCGCCGTCGATGAAGGTGATCCGTGATTCGCAGCTCGCGGTCGAGGTAAACCCGGGGTCATAGGTGAAATAGCCAAGCTCGCTGTAGAGCTTACGGATATCGATGACGCTCGGGCCTAGGGTGCCGCCGAGCAAGGGCAGTTCCACCCGTCTTCCCGAAGCCTCATCGATGAGCGCGATGGTCGCGGGCCCGGAGGCCGGATCCGGTATCTCGGGTGTTTGACTCATAGATAATCCTCCATTCACAACCTCTTAGTCGACCTGGCTAGGGAATAGCGCGGCTTCGGTCAGCTTGTCCCAGTCTTTCCGCGCCTCCAGGTTGATGCTCAGGCCAGTGTTGTTTTGCCGACCTGACGGGGACCGATCAAGGCGACGACGGCTTGGCTAGCCAAGGCCTCTCGAACAAGTTTGGCGTTACGACGCAATAACATCCGTGTAAATTATCCATCCTATGGATGATTTACAAGGATCACAAGTCCGAAGCGTGTCGCTCGCGTCCTCGTCCTAGAAGAGCTGGAAATCCACGAAGAAAGTCGCTCTGCCGAAGCGGTCGGTCGATGAGTCCGGAGTCTCCTACCCCGCCGTAGACACACGGGCGAGGGCGTCGCGGATATCCACGACGGCTGCGAGCGGATCGACCAGGCAGGCAGGTTCGTGAGCGATCCCGGCCGCCGATAATCGGTAGGCGATCGCCGGGCATGCATGGACCACGCGCACACGCGCGCCGCTCCGCCGCGCCCACTGACAAAACATAATGAGCCAATTGAGACCCGAGTCGCGCGTGTCCGTCACATCGGCCAGATCGATGATGTAGTTCTCATGGCGGTTTCGCTCCGGCTCGCAATACTGCCAGAGCGCGAAACCGTGCGACAAATCAAAATGACCCATGGCGCTCAGCGTGACCGTCTTGCGATCCGCCGATAACGTAATGGTAAAGGCTGCCATCGTCGTCTCCTAGCGTTTCGAGATTAATAGCACCTGCATTTAACCCTAGGCCCGTACGCCGCGCAATATGACAAATTGCCGCGCGTCAATTCGTCGCAGCTTGAACGCCATGGGGTGCGACAATTTGTCGCATTTTAAAAGGCGATCGCCATTGCTATGATTGCCGGGGCTGAAGGACAGAAGATGCGAATATCGCAAAACGGAGAAGGAAAGAAAGGCCGCGCCAGAGGCGCGGCCATAAAGCGCGGTGGTGAGAGACGAGTGTCGAGGCCGCTAAACCTGAAAGACGCTCGAATCTTCCACTACGTGCCGGAGCCCTACGGCCTTGCTAGGTCGCTGGCCCTATGCACAGCTTAGGCTACCTTCTTGACTTCCCGCACCAAGGCGGCGCAGGCCTCGGCACAGTCCGCACAGCTCTGGTGCTTGGAGGCGTGTTTGCGGCATTCCTTTTCGCAGTCTGCACAGACCGCGGCACACGCGTTGGCGAACGCCTTCGTGTGTGCCGAATTACTTGCGCTCAACTGTGCCAGGGCATTGCACGCCGCGATGGTCTCTTGTACCGCGACCGCGCAGCTCGCGAGCGACGTGTCGCCGCCCTTGAAGGTGTTGATGCAGTGATTGAGGCAAGCGTGCCCCTTGGCCATGCAGGTTTCGGCGGCCATCATGAGGCCGCTGTACTGCCAGCTATGGTGATTGGCCGCCGCGAAGGCTCGCCCGGTGCCGGTCATGAGCGCGGCCGCGCCCACCGCCGTGGCGCCGGCGAGGAATTTCCTGCGCGCGGACTGACAGGGGGCGTCACCGGTCTCCGGATGGGTATTTGAATGTAACTCGGACATATCAGCTCTCCTTTCAATATGGATGGATAAAGGGTTGCGCAGGCGTGTAACCCCAGTGTCGCTAGGGTGTTGCGGCGCTTTCGGTTGATGGGATGGCGGAGGAGAGCTGATTTTCCTGCCCATCCCGGACGAAAGCGTCGCACCTTCTCGGTACGCGGATCGCACGGAGGCGCAAACCCGCCAGGGATTATATCAGACCGCTAGATCTCTGGATACTATTTATCTTCTATCTTCGCCGGGCGGCGTTCTGATGGCGCTGCGCTCAACGAACCAACAGATCGGTACCGTACCAGCCGACGATGACGTCCCGGTAATGTTCGGCCTTCCGGGTTTGGAGTCGTTCGAGGGGATTGAAATTGTCCGTCAGAGTCACGCCTTGGGTCTCGTTCACCGCGACGATCCGGTTCTTCAGCCACGCTGCTTGCTCTGCTCGGAGTCCCGGGGAGTTGAGGTCGATGGGTCGGCCAGCCGCGAGGAAGATGAAGTCGTTGAAATCCTTGCCGGGTTCGGAAATAAAGACCGAGTGATGGGGAAACACCTGCGCGATGGTGCGCCCGACGGACGCCAGGGCGGCATTCTGGCCGCCCTCCGAAAAGGCCACGAAATTAAGAGCGAGAATGCCCTGGTCTGACAGGAGCCCGCGCAGTTGAGACAAAGTCTCGACGGTCAAGAGGTGCACCGGTTCCGATCCTCCGGTGAAGCAATCATGGATGATCAAGTCGTAAGGGCCGGTCAAGCGGCCGATTTCATAACGTGCGTCACCCACCATGGCTTGGCCCGTGGGTTCAAACCCAAAGTATTCGGACGCGGCGCTCGCCACTGCCGGATCGATCTCCAAAGTGTCGGTCACGATCCCGTAGCGGTCACGCAGCGTCGTTGCCATATGGCCGGCGCCCTGGCCGATGAGCAAGGCCCGTGTCATGTTGGGCGCCAAGGCCGGAATCAAATGAACGATCTCCTGGTAGGTGAGCCGGTTGTCGCCACTCGATATGCTGGCGGCGCCGATCGTCGAAGCATCCGACATGAGAAGACGAAGATCGCCTTCTCTTTGATCAATCACCCGCACCCAACCGTACAGGCTTTCCCGCTCGGAACGGATTTGAAAGGGTTCCCCGCCGGTGTAAGCACGCCCCGCGCCGATGGCTTGGGGCAGCAATCCGATCCCGATCGCGGCCAAGAGAACACTGGGCAGCACGGCGGCGGTTCGCCCCAAGCGCTTTTGCTCATAGATCGCCACGGCCACGGCCAGCGCGAGCAGAGCTATACCCAGACCGATCAGGATCTGGCGTGAGCCCACCAAGGGAAACAGAAAGAAGCCCAATACCAAGGTGCCGACAACGCTCCCGAGCGTACTGACGGCATAGATCGAGCCGGCGCTGGAACCAACGCCTTCCAAGCGTGAGGTCGCGAGCTTGATGGCATAGGGCCCAACCATGCCTAGCATAGTCAGACTGGGCGAGAACAACACCAGCGCGCTCACGAAGGCGCCCGCTCGCAGGCCCAAAGGGTCGGTCGCCATCAAGACCGGCCGGGTTACCCACGGGATTAAGAGTGTAAACAGGGCCGCGAGTGAAATGACGAGTGAAAGTCCGGTGCGCTTCGCCCGGTCAGCCCACCGGCCGCCGGCAAAATAACCAATGGCAAGCGCGATCAACGCCACGGAAATCAGCGATGACCAGACGTAGAGGCTCACGCCGTAGAACGGGGCGATGATGCGCGTACCCAGAAGCTCGATTACCATCACCGCCGCTCCGGTCAGGAACACGGTCAGATAAAGCCCGGCACGTTCGTAGACGTGCAGTGGTTTGTAAGACATGTGGATTGAACAGGCCTTTACCGCCCCTCAGGGTTCATCGAGCACGGCAAAGGCCGGCGCATCCCGCGCGCGGCTCGGTGGTGCCACGCATCCTTCGCTACTGGCTGGCGCCGCGAGCGAGCCACCGGCTTCACCGTGCACGTCTACCCAGAAATGCGGCAAACCCATGCCCGCCAGCCATGCCGGGCCGGCAGCCTCCTTGAGCATGGCAATCGTCGAGGCACTGCCCGCGATGAGACACAGATCGCCAACTACGCTGACCGACGCCAAGTGGCGCACCGGCCAACCGGTTTTCGGGTTGAGGATATGACCGTAACGCACACCATCGAGCACGATGCAACGCTCGTAGTCACCGCTACTGGCAAGCCCGCCGTGGTGCAACGAGACCGTTTGTATGAGGGCCCCCGGACGACGGGGATGGCGTATGCCTATCCGCCACGGGTTGCCATCCGGTCGCGGCCCGATGACCTTGATGTCGCCGCCTAAATTGACGTGGCCGGATCGGGCGCCGGCCTCGTAGCATAGCGTTGCTGCCCGATCGACGGCGTATTCCTTGACGACACCGCCGAAATCAATCTCCATGCCCGGCAGTGGAAATTCGAGAACGGGAGGTGTCCAGCGGAGCCGGTGCCACCCGACCTTGCCGAGTAGGCTTTGGATCTGCGCCCCATCGGGCAGCGCGCCTCGATCGAAGCGCCACGCGCGACGCAATATACCAGAGCTGATGTCGAAGAGCCCATCGCTCTCACGGTAACAGGTCGCGGCGTAATTGAGCAGCCCAACAGTCTCTTGGTCTACGGAGATGCTTCCCCCACGGGATGCCACGCGATTGATCTCCGATAGAAAGCTGTCGCTGCGAAAGCGCGAATAACGCGCTTCCAGCCGGTCGACTTCAGCGATGGCGATGCCCGCAATGCGCTCGGCTTCTGCATGGCTTGTGGCAAAGAGCTGGATCTCACAGGGAGAGCCCATCGCCTTGAAAGCCAAGCGGTAAGACCTCATGCCGTTCATGTTCAAAACCACGTTCGCGGTCGATGTAGCCCGGGTCGAACGCAGCCCCGCCCCGCCGCGGTGAGTGCCCGCGACTAGTCCCGGTCGCTCAAGCGGTGGCGGAACGTAGCTACGCCACATATTCTCAGGCACATGACGCACGCTAAACAAGGCCCATCAAAACGTCAGGCTGAAGCTCACGAACAGTGAGCCGTCACGTTCGAGCTGGAACCCGTTGAAGTCGTCCTCCACGGGTTGCAGCCACTCGACGCTCAAACGGTTGTCCTTAAGCCCGGCGATCGGAATCTCGGCGCTGAGCCCGAAGCCCACGTCCCAGAACTGCCCGCCGTAGTTCTGCGGGAAGTCCACCGGGCTCAGTTCCGAGTGCACGTCGTTGAACTCGCCCGTGATCTCCCCTTGCGTCGTGTAAACGCCGCGCACCGAGGCGGAGAGCCAGTCGAACAGGCCGATGCTTCCCCAGGCGGTGGCCTGGAACTGATTGCCCAACGCATAGCCCGACTCGTTCGCGTTCTCGAGGCGATCGATGCCGCTCACTTGCCCCCCCCACGACCAGCGCCCCCACGCGCCCGTGTAGGTGAGGTTCGGCAGCAGATCCCAGGTGCCGCTGCCGAGCTGCATGCCATAGTGATAAAAGCCTTGATCCGTTTGATGGCTGCGTCTGAGCTGCTCGTCGACGGAGCCGGTCGGTGCGCTCACGCCCAGAGCCAGGTGCAGGTGATGTCCGGGCACATCCAACAGTTTGAAGAGCGCGTACATGGAGGTGTCACCGACGCCGCCCGTGGCTTCGGAGTGGAGCACATGGTGCTGTTCACTGCTGTCGAGCTGAGCGCCTTCGAGGGCCTGCATCGACATCTCCATGTCCACGAACTGCGGCATGAGCATCAGGTTCAGCCAGTCGGTCGGGGCGTACATGATGTCGATCATGTGCATGTTCATGGTGTGGTCGACCGGCTTCACTTTGCACGGCACCGAGCCACAGCCATTGCTGGTGATGACGGCATCGCCGACGGCGTCCGAACCGCGCAGGATGTTGCCGTCCTGACTGTGGTACATGTAGCGGTAGTCGACCATGAAGTCGCCGGCCTCGGGCAGCATGTGGTCGAGCATGACACCCGCCGGCGCGTGGCCGTGGGCGTGCGACGTGGCTATCGTGGGCGTCATGGTGCGCCGCCGGCAGCGGACAAGGCTGCGTCGAGGCTGACATTCAACGCCGCATTGACCTGATAGTAGTTGAAATCGGCATAGTCGCCCTCACCACCTCCGCCGAGCTTGAGCCCGCCCTCATGGGTGTAATACTCGAAACCGGCCTCGAGACTGATCCCCCTAGCGAATTCCTTGCTCACGATCAATCCGCCGCTCAAGGCCCCATAGCCCGACAGGCGGTGGTCGCTGGAGAAGTTGGCCGGAAGTTTTTTCGGATCGAACGGGATGATTGTGACGTCTCCCGTCAGGTCATCAAAAATGAACTGTTTGGTATGCTTGCCTGGAGATGAGAAACGGCTGATAGAAATCGGCGGCGTCTTGCGAGTAATAGCGAATCCAGGGCATCACGGTCCAACCCCGGCCTAGCGGTTGACCCCAGCTCGACTCGAGGGTGTGGGCATCGATCCCCCAATCATCGGAGTAGAAGCGGTATCCGAGATGCAGGGCCGCATTCAATGGTTCGACATACTGCACATAGCGCGCGTCCCAAGTCCATTGGTTACGCGTATCGGGCCGCTGTTCCAGGAGGGCCTGAACTTGCCCAAAAAACCCGCCGGGAGGTGCCAAGAACTGTTGCTCGGGATCGATGAACGCGACCTCCATCACCTTGTAGGGGTTCGCCAGATATCCTGTGCTGCGGGTATAACCGAGGGTGGTCTCGATGAGCGAGTCATTGGTCAGGACCTGCGTCAGACCAAAACGCGTAGCCCAATCCTGTCGATTGCCCTCCAGGGTGTCGATGCTTAAATCCGTCGTGTTTGGCACCGGCGTCTTTTCAATCTGGTCCGTGTATGCGGAGGTATCGATGTAGGGAAGAGCGTCGTGATCGAGTATGGCCTCGGTGTCGCTGGCGGTGTAACTCAAGCCCAGGTTCAAGGTGGTGCGCTTCTGATTGAGGTCCCAGCGCCCGCCCAGGCTGCCCCATCGCGATTCATAGTCGTTCTCCAGGGAGATGCCACCGCCCACATCCAGCGCCGCCTCGTTCCACTCGTAGCTCAGCCCGAAGTCCCCCTGCTTGCGCGCCTCGGGTGAGGCGAAGGAGATCGTATCCACCAATTGCCCGTTTTTTTGAAAGAGCTGGTTACCATCCTCGTCGAAGAGTACTTCGAGCGGGTTGAATTGAGAATCGAAAAACAGATCACCATTGATGAAAGGCGTCGCCCCGGAGACCCCATCCGGGGCTGTGGGACAATTCCCCCCCGAACAATTAAAGCCACCGGAAACAAGTCCCTGCGGTGCGGTGGCGATCGGCGTGGCCCCGGACCAGGTGTCCTGGACGTAGTTGGCAAAGAACTTCAGCCGATCGAAGAGCGTGAGGCTAGCGCTGCCATGGAGGCTGTCCACCAGGATAGGATCGAACGCGCTCTTCACGCCGAAGAGGTTACGTTCACTCTCTTGGTAGCGGCCATACTGAAAGTTGAAATCGTCACCCTCGGCGGCATGAGCAGGTGAGGGAGTCAGGCCGGGCAAGGCCAGAGCGGCGGCCGTCAGCGCCCGCGAGGATGCGCTTGCCTGCGTCAATGATTGCGGTCCGGTGGCCGACCGCCGCCCGAAGCGACGCGGTAAAAGTAGCCCTGCGAGGTGCCGAAATGCGCCGCGCAGGCTAGTAACAGCCACACCCGCCGCCGGCGGTGGACCCACCGGCCAATGCGGCCTCGCGGCTCATGTAGGTGTGCACGCGTAAGGCGCGCAACGCGGGGTTGGGTTCCAAGGCCATGTGCGGCTTGGCGAGATTGCCGCGTTCCCACGGGGCTACCGGCGCGCAGCCCGGTAGCCCGATAGCCAGCCCAAGTAGAAGCGCCGTCAGCACCCAGTTAGATTTTTTCATATAGGGCTTTTCGTCGAACCGACCGAGCGCCTATCCGCCCTCGGGACGCTCCGCCAACAACTGTTCCACCAGCCCACGGAGCTGCTCAGCCTCTCCGCGCCGAAAGCCTAGGTGCACGTGGCGAATGATACCCTGGCGGTCCACCAGATAGGACGACGGCATCGCTTGGACGCCGAAGTCTCGGGGACACTGCCCGTCCGCATCGACAGCGACGGTGAAGCTGGCCGGGTGTTTTTCAAGAAAGGCCTTCGCATCGTCGGGTTTCTCATCCAAGTTGATCCCCAGAACGTGCAAACCCTGTCCCCGCAACTCGCTGTCCAGATCGTTCAAGAACGGAAAGGACTGTGCGCAGGGGGAACACCAGGAGGCCCAAAAATCGACATAAACAACCTTGCCGCGCAGTTGCCGCATGTCATAGCGTTGTCCATCGCCGACCGGGGTCAATGAACAGTTAGGCGCCGCCTGACCAGCTTCGAAACTATAGACGTTCGAATAAACCGCGAGCGCCAGTGCGGTGAGAAGCACCTATGAGCGGGTTGCACTAATTCGCAACGGCAGGAAGTCATAGTCCTTAGCCATCATCTTCGGATCCAAGTAGCAGCCCGCGACCAAGCGCCGCCAAGCGCCGAGCTCAGCGAATCACCGGCTTACTGATTCTGCGTCTGGTAATTGACGTCCCGGTGTGAACCCCCGTAGCGGTTTCGCAATGGTAATTCGAGCGTGTAATTATTTACGCCGCCGCGGATTTATCGACGTTATACGATGTACGCCCCGACGCCACTGTTATTGTAGCACCTTTGAGGACTATACGCTGCGTTTCCACCGATGGGATCCGTGCTGGTCGTGGAATGCCGCCCTTGTCGCGTCAACCTGCACCAGTGACGAGCCCGCAGTGTCGTCCTTCACGCGTGATCGTGAAGACGGACAGAGTTCGTGGAGCACGTGACGGGTAGATCATCGGTCGCGCCCGCCGCGGAAAGGAGCGATCCGATCTTTGAATCGCCAGACGCGATACGGCGTGTGCCTACCGCGACCAGCAACGATGCGTGCGAATGCGCTCTTAAAGAAAGTATTTTTCATACATATTCATAATAGTCTCCTTCAGTCGTTAATCGGGAAAAACGGTGACCTGGGTATACTAGAGAAGCACTGACGGTCGGGTACGGCGGGAAATCGCCGGCTCGAGGAGAGCGGAGCCTGCCCGTTACGTCCCACTCGCTACTCACGTCGCGGTGCTCGCACGGCGCGATGTCCTATCTCCTCCAGTTTCATGGCGGCCAATACACGCACCGTCTCGTCGGTGTCAGCCAGCGCGTCTTGAAGTAGTGCGGCGCTCTCCGCATCTGTGCCGGCAGCTGTCCACCGCCATCAGCCTCACCGAAGCGTCGCTATCGCCCAGGGCACTGCGCAGCACATTCATGGCCTCGGTCTCCGCCATCTTTCGCCAAGGCGTAAACGCCCTGCGCCCGCACGCTCCCGTCCTCGTCCGTCAGCGCGGTCCGAAACACCGCTTGTACCGCAGGATCGTTGCGTTTGCTGCTCGCAGCCAGGCTGCCCAGCGCCTGCATCCGCGCTTCGGATCATCGGCCGTGCTCAGGTCCATGAGCATATTGAATCGTCATGCTCTGCCGCCGCGGGATCTTTACTCGTCGCTTGCTGCGGGGCCGCCCGCGAACATTCCGCACCGGTGTCTCCACAACGACCCCATTGCTACTACTGCTACCGTCGGGAGGTCCGGGCGGCTCCTAAAAGCCACACGTCCGAAGGCAGGGATCGGTCGCAGACTCCGCTCTCTCGGGGGCATAGCGCACTATGCTGCGCGGCGTCACGCCCAAAAAGACACTCGAGTGCACGCGTGAGGCGTCATGCGCTGGCAGGAGAGCCGTGACCACGCCTTCGGGCGTCACTACGTCATGGAAGCGGGTACCCGTTTTCTGCCGAATTCGCCGAGCACCTCTGTCCACGGGGCCCGCGTGACATTCAAGCTCATCAGTGCCGCGATGGAGCTCGATTTCCACCGATGCGGAAGGCCCTGCTTTCAAAAGCGCTCGAGACGGCGTGTCAGGCCCTGCGATAACATGGCTGTTCCACAGCATCATTCCCGGCACCAACGAAAGCAGCCCGACCTCCGCCAGCCCGTCTCTTACGCCGCGTTCGAGTACTGCTCATCGAATAAACACCCTGCGTGGCCATGTCTGCTGTCGTTCTAATTCTCCGACCGTTCGGAGTCTATGATTCGTAGCCGCGCTTGTAAATGCGACAAATTGTCGCACCCCCACACTCAACATCGAGACCGGGGAGCGGCAAGTCACCGGTACGCTATCCTGCTTTTGCCTTTCGTTAATCCCGTAGTTTATATAATAGAACTCTGGTCATGGAATCAGTTCCGGGGTGCGACAATTTGTCACATTCACACGCGATGCTCAGTGAGATAGTCTTCTTAGCAGGGAACAGCTAGTGATGCAGGGTACGACCAGTTGTCTCTGGCGTGCTTTTTAGTTGGTAGAAACCAGTTATATCTGTTCTGTGAATCCATAAGTCAATACAGGAACCATTTATGCCAAGCTTAAACATAAGAAGACTGACGATGTGCTCGCTGACGACCTTGCTGTGCACCGCAGGGCCGAATGTCTTTGCCCACACCGGCGTTCAGAATGCGGCTGACCGCAGGGACGACGACCTATAACGGTTTCACGATAACGCACGGCTGTGGCGGCCATGATGAGACGAAGCCTCCGTTGAAGGTGTTGGGACAGTCGGCGGTGTTTCCGTTCGGAGTCGCCGTGTGGACGAACCTCAACCCACCGGTGAAATCATACCGACGGGTGGCCAGGGTATCGTCAGCGAGGACAGATGATTTTATCACTCTCAATGTCGGCGGTATTCAGGATAACGATCCCTTCGCAAAAACAGAGGAAGAGACGGATGATCTTGAAAACGTGCGTGCGCTCAATTGGAAGAATGGCAAACTAGCGACCAACCTGGTCGGTATACCCGAGTGGCGGGCATCGGCGCCGACCATTCTGGATAATTGCGTGTCGGCATTGCACGTGCGTATCGCGGTTGCCAACTGGTGCAAAAAGAACGCAAACGAAAAGAACGACCATGCTAACAACCGGGCCGACTGGTGGTTCACGGGACCGGACCAGACCGGGAGCACGCAGTTCGTCGATCCCGATCTGGTTCAGGAGGACTTCTGGACGACATTGACCGTTAACAACCCGGGCAACCCGGACGCCCCTGCATGCACCGGGGAGACTCGCGAGGTTGCGGTCCAGCCGACGGGTGCGGACATCGATACCTACCTGCCATACAAGCCGTTCACCAAGAATCCGGGACCGTATTGATCCCGAGATCGTAGGAGAGTAGGAAAGCGACCGGCAGCCGAAGCCGCCTTCTAACTCGGTGGCCGGTCGTGGTGTAGCCCTTGTCCCAGGACCCTCGCTCGCGAGGGTCCTGGGACTTCCGTCAGTCAGGTGACGGCGCCCGCGGTCCGCAGTAGAGAGTCCAGGCACCCTGCCATCTCGGTGGCCGTGCGGGCGAAGGTCTTGACCCTGACAATAATGGTAGCCATCGCCCCGCAGCTCGCCGATTCGGATAAACACGCGGGAATCGCGCACGGCGCGTGCGCTACCGAAACGGGCCGACGACTGCCGGTTGCGAGCCGATCTTCTGTCCTGGTTGCAGATCCTGCGAATAGAGTACGTTGCAACCGCTGGGCGACGCGGGGTTAATGGTAGCCGCAAAGCGCAAACGGTAAACTTGGCCGATGACCGCGCCTTCTCACGCCGCACCCGCGTTGACTCCGGAATTGGCTTCGGAGGCGAAGCGGTATTGGGACCAATTCGCTGAGGCAATCCCAAGGTCACCGCTAGGCACCGTCGTTGAGGAGGCACACCGGCAGAACATCATCCGAGTGTGCGTGTGCAGTCCGTTCGCCGCGCACTATTTCGCGAAGGATCCAAGCCGCCTCACGCAGCTTCTCGAGAGCGGCGATCTCGACCGCGGTTTCGGCGAACAAGAATATCCCGAACGGATCAAGCGTGCTGTCGCCGGCGCGCCGGACCAGGCGGCGCTCATGCGCGCTCTTCGCCAGGCACGTTACCGCGAATTCGTGCGCATCACCTGGCGCGATATCACCGCAGCCGCCGATCTCGATGAAACGATGGGAGATCTCTCGCGCTTTGCCGATGCCGCACTCGATGGTGCGCTCGGCTGGCTTTACCGAAAACAAGTGGAAACCTTTGGCGCCCCGCGGGATATTGATGAGACGGCCCAGTCGCTGGTCGTGATCGCGATGGGCAAGCTCGGCGCCCATGAGCTCAATTTTTCCTCGGACGTCGATTTCATCCTTGCTTATCCGCGCGCCGGGGAGTCGCATGGCGGAGCACGCTCGATATCCAACCAGGAATTCTTCAACCGCCTGGGCCAAGCCTTGATCAAAGTGTTGTCGGAAGTTACCGAGGATGGATTCGTGTTTCGTGCGGACATGCGCCTGCGGCCGTTTGGCGACAGCGGGCCGCTGGTGTTGAATTTTGACGCCATGGAGGCGTACTACGTGACTCATGCGCGCGATTGGGAGCGCTACGCCATGATCAAAGCCCGCATCGCCGCGGGGGATAAGCCGGCCGGGGAGAATCTGCTGGAGCGGCTGAAACCGTTTGTCTATCGCCGCTATCTCGATTTCGGCGCGATCGAGGCCTTACGCGACATGAAACGATTAATCGATAGCGAGGTGACGCGCAAGGGGCTTGCGGAGAATATTAAGCTTGGGCGAGGAGGGATCCGCGAGATCGAGTTCATCGGGCAGACCTTTCAACTAATCCGCGGCGGACACCGGCCGGCGCTGCGCGACCGCCGCATTCTGGCCGTTCTCGAGTCCCTCGGGAACCTAAACTATCTGCCCGCGCCCGCCGTTGCCGAGTTGACCGAAGCTTACCGCTTTTTGCGCCAGACGGAACATCGCTTGCAGCAAGTCGAGGACCAGCAGACTCATGTCTTGCCGAGAGGGGAGATAACCCGGCAGCGCGTGGCCTTGGGAATGGGGTTTAACGATTGGCCGAGCTTTCATGCGGCGCTCACACGGCACCGGGAGCGCGTTCAAACCCATTTCGATGCGCTCTTGGTCGGGCCGCACGATCCCGCCGCCAACGGTCCGCCGCTCATGCTGGCGCCGCAGCCGTGGCAGGGGATGGCCGACACCGCATCTCTATTACGCTGGTTGGAAGGCGCGGGGTTCAGCGATCCGCCCTCGATACTCGCAAGCATCGAGAAGTTGAGTAAAAGCGGGGGCGTGAGGCGGCTCAGCAATACCGATCAAATGCGGCTGGACCGGGTCCTGCCGAAGCTGCTTGAGGCCATAACGCGGGTAGCCGAACAGCCAACGGTGGCTGAACGCCTATTGACCATCGTCGAGGCGATAGCGCAACGCAGCGTCTATCTGGTTTTGCTCGATGAGCATCCCGGCGCGCTCGAGCAACTGGTGCGCCTGTGCGCGGCCAGCCCCTGGATCGCGAATCGTATCGCCCGCCAACCGCTGCTGCTCGATGAGCTCATCGATCCGCGCACACTCTATGCGCCGCCGCGGGTGAGCGAGTTGAAGCGGGATCTCGCCGAGCAGTTAGCGCATTTGGCGCGCGGGGATCTCGAGCAAGCCATGGAGATTCTGCGGCATTTCAAGCATGCGCAGGTCCTGCGCGTCGCGGCGGCCGACGTGGCCGGAGTGCTGCCCGTGCGCAAGGTCAGTGATCACCTAACCGGGATCGCCGAAACCGTGTTGCAGGCGGCCTTGGAAATCGCGCGGGACACCATGGCGCAACGCTATGGTGAACCGATGTGTGGAGACGGCGCGGCGCGGCGCATCGCCGGTTTTGCGATCATCGCCTACGGTAAGCTCGGCGGCATTGAGCTCGGTTACGGATCCGACCTGGATCTCGTCTTCTTACACGATAGCTGCGGCGATGAGCAGCAGCCTGGCGGGCCGGTGCATCACCAAGAATTCTTCACCCGCCTGGGGCAGAGGATCATTCACATGATAACCACGGCCACGGCTGCCGGAAAAGCATATGAGATCGATACCCGGTTGCGGCCGAGCGGGTCGGCGGGGTTATTGGTTAGCAGCCTCGATGCGTATCGCGAGTACGAACAAGCGCATGCGTGGACCTGGGAGCATCAAGCGCTCGTACGGGCGCGCGCAATCGCGGGAGATCCGAATACCGTACGCGAATTCGTACACCTACGGCGTGCCATCCTCGGCCGGCCTCGCGATGAGGACCGGCTCCGGCACGATGTGCGGGAGATGCGCGAGCGGATGCGCCGGGAGCTGTCCCGCGATGCGCCCGGGGACTTCGATATCAAGCACGGGCAGGGTGGTGTCACCGAGATCGAATTTGTGGTGCAATATGCGGTTTTACGCTGGTCTGCTCAGCACGCAGAGCTTGTGGATTTCACCGACAATCGCCGTTTGCTGGAACTCTTATCGCGCCTGCGGCTGTTATCGGACGAGGACTGCCAGGCTTTGCAAGAGGCTTATTTCGCTTACCGTGCCAAGCTTCACGCCTTGGCGTTGCAGGAGCGGCCGGCCTTGGCCGACAATGCGGAATTCGGCGCCCAGCGTGCAAGGGTCGGTGAGGCGTGGCGCCGGGTGATCGGGGCATGACGATGCGGGGAGAAGACAATAATGACAATGGCTGATCGCGACGGCCTCATCTGGATGGACGGGGAGATGCTGCCTTGGCGCGAGGCCAAGGTGCACGTCCTCACCCACACGTTGCATTACGGCATGGGGGTGTTTGAAGGCATACGCGCCTATAAGGCCGAGCGGGGAACAGCCATCTACCGCCTGCGCGAGCACATCCAACGCTTGTTTCGTTCGGCGCACATCCTCGGGATGCCGATGCCTTACGAGCGATCGGCCTTGACCCAAGTGTGCCGGGAAGTCGTGCGCGCCAACCATCTGGAGAGCGCCTACCTCCGGCCCTTGTGTTTTTACGGCTCGGAGGGGATGGGCTTGCGTGCGGATAATCTAAAAACTCATATTATGGTGGCGGCCTGGCATTGGGGCCCTTATCTCGGCGCCGCGGGTCAGGAGCAAGGGATCCGCATCAAGACCTCGTCCTTTACCCGCCATCACGTCAATATCACGATGTGTAAGGCCAAGGCCAACGGCAACTACATGAATTCCATGCTGGCGCTGCAAGAGGCCCTGCAGGCCGGATACGACGAAGCCTTGTTGTTGGATGTCGAGGGCTACGTGACGGAAGGCAGCGGAGAGAATATCTTCATCGTGCGTGACGGCATCCTGTACACACCCGATTTGACTTCCGCATTGGAGGGAATCACGCGCGCCAGCATCATCACGCTCGCCGGAGAGATTGGGATCCCGGTGCAGGAGAAGCGCATCACGCGCGATGAGGTCTATATCGCGGACGAAGCGTTCTTTACCGGCACCGCCGCCGAGGTAACGCCGATCCGGGAGCTTGACGGGCGGCGCATCGGCGCCGGACAACGCGGCCCCATTACGGCTAACCTGCAGACCCTGTTTTTCGATCAGGTGCATGGCCGCCGGGCGGAACACTCCGAGTGGCTCACGCCCGTCGCTGATTAAGACGTCATGATGAACGACGTTCGAATCGAGCCCGAGCGGAATACGCCGAACGACCGGCGCTTGGTTGAGATCACCCCAGTCGATCTGCCCTTGCACTGCCCCCTGCCGAGCATGAGTCTGTGGAATTCCCATCCCCGGGTGTATCTGCCGATCGAGGCCACCGGCAAGGCCAAATGCCCCTATTGCAGCACCGACTTCGTGCTCGTCGAACGCTAACCGTCCGCAGCCCCTCGCAGGATGGCAAGCGCCGGTGAGGTTGAAGGTGGTATCGGATCCACCGGTGCGGGGTGCTTAGTCGGGTTGCAGGATGTGGTTGGTCGGGTTGACAGCGCTATACTTAGCTTGTAAACCCGATCCCGCGGCTAACACCGACAAACGTAACTGCGAATGGCAATTTTGGAGGTGGCCAATGCAAGAATATAAATCGGACAAGCTTGTCGTGCGTTACGATCCTGAGATATGTATTCACGCGGGGAACAGTGTCCGTGAGCTTCCGGCAGTCTTCGACGTCGCGAAGGACCCCTGGATCACTATACACGGCGCGCCCGTTGACGAGATCGGGAACCAGGTTAAGCACTCTCCCTCGGGGGCGTTAAGCTACGAGATCCTGGATAAGACAAGTAAGTCGCCGGACGTACACCCGTGACACAAAAGCTGTGCAGACCCTACGGTTCCTGGACCTCGCCGATCACAAGTGATCTCATCGTTGCCAAGTCCATCGGCCTCGGCGGCATTCAGTCCGACGGCCGGAATCTTTATTGGCACGAGATGCGGCCCGAGGAGGGCGGCCGCGGCGTCATCGTTTGTTACGACGGGCAAGAGGCGGTATCAGCGCTGGTACCGCCGCCGTTCAATGCTCGTAGCCGTGTTCACGAGTATGGCGGCGGATCTTTCCTCGCGGCGGATGGGATCGTCTATTTCTCGAACTTCGAGGACCAACGCATCTACCGCGTCATGCCCGGTGTTCCACCGGAAGCCCTGACGCCCGAAGGCGCGTTTCGCTACGCCGATACTGCCCTCGATCGAATAAGGGAACGCCTGATCTGCGTGCGCGAAGATCATTCCGATCCCGGCCGGGAACCCATCAATACCGTAGTTGCCATATCGCTTGCGAAAACCACGGACGCAGAGGTGCTGGTTTCGGGCTCGGATTTCTATTCCAACCCGCGCCTGAGCCCCGATGGCCGGCACATCTGTTGGCTCTGTTGGTATCACCCGAACATGCCTTGGGACGGGACCGAGCTCTGGGTTGCAAGCGTCCGGGATGATGGTTCCTTGGGCGATGCGCGCCGCATCGCGGGCAGTCCCACGGAATCGATCTTCCAGCCCGAGTGGTCTCAGGACGGCCGCAGCCTTTTTTTCGTCTCCGATCGGAGCGGGTGGTGGAACCTTTATTGTTGGACCGATCTCGAGGTCAAGGGGCTGGCGCCGATGGAAGCGGAGTTCGGCCTTCCTCAGTGGGTGTTCGGAGAAAGCACGTATGCTTTTCTATCACCACGTGAGATCGCGTGCACGTATATACAAGGCGGATCCAGCCACTTCGCTTACCTCAATGTGGACTCGGGCAAGTTGCGCGCGGTTGAGTTACCCTATACCGCCATCGGTTCGCTGCGCGCACACGGGCGCGAGATAGCGTTTATCGGCGCCTCGCCCACGGAGTTTCCTTCCGTCGTTTCGATTAACCCGGCTTCGGGTAGCACGCGCGTTCTGAAGCGCTCCAGTGATCTCGATCTCGACCCCGGCTATGTTTCGGCCGGCGAGCCGATCGAGTTTCCGGTCGACGGCGGCCGTTGCGCACACGGGTTTTTCTATGCGCCCGTGAATATGGACTTTACGGCCCCGGCGGACGAGCGCCCGCCGCTCCTCGTGACCAGCCACGGGGGGCCCACAGCCGCAACCAACAACGGCTTGAAGCTCATGACACAATTCTTCACCAGCCGAGGATTCGCGGTCTTGGATGTCAACTACGGGGGCAGCACCGGGTTCGGCCGCGTCTATCGCGAACGGCTCTACGGCCAGTGGGGGATCGTCGATGTCCAGGATTGCATCCAGGGCGCGCTGCATCTGGTCGGCCAAGGCAAGGTCGATCCCAAGCGGCTGGCCATTCGCGGCGGCAGTGCCGGGGGTTTCACGACGCTTGCCGCGCTCACGTTTCACGATGTGTTTACCGCCGGGGCGAGCCACTATGGCGTGAGTGATCTCGAAGCCTTGGTCCGCGATACGCACAAGTTCGAATCGCGTTATCTCGACCAGCTCATCGGCGCTTACCCGGCGCGCGCTGATCTCTACCGCGCACGTTCACCGATCCACGCGCTGGAACGTCTGTCTTGTCCCGTGATCTTTTTCCAGGGCTTGGAGGACAAGGTGGTGCCGCCGAACCAAAGCGAGCGGATGGTCGCCGCCTTGCGGAGTAAAGGGTTGCCCGTGGCCTATGTCTGTTACGAGGGCGAACAGCATGGCTTTCGCCAGGCTAAGAATATCAAACGCACCTTGGATGCCGAGCTTTATTTCTACTCGCGCGTCTACGGTTTCGATCTCGCGCAACCCGTCGAGCCAGTGACAATAGAGAACCTCCATTGATACTCAGAGCTTTGATCCTGCTCGGGGCACCCCGGCGGCCTGCCGGGCAAGGGCCCAGGCGACGTGCTCGCGGACCAATTCCGAGGGATGCGCGCGCCTTTGCTCCAGGGCCGCGACAACCTCGGGTGAGGCGGGCGCGTTTCCCAAGGCCACGGCGATATTGCGTAGCCACCCTTCGTAACCGATGCGCCGAATCGCGGAACCTTCAGTGTTTTTCAGAAACACCTCCTCGGTCCAATTAAACAGAGCAATGAGATCGGACGCATCCAATCCATGGCGAGGTTTGAAATCGGTCTCCCGGCTCAAGTGCGCGAAGCGGTTCCAAGGGCAGACCAGTTGGCAGTCGTCGCAACCGAAGATGCGGTTGCCGATCAAGGGCCGCAGCGGTTCCGGGATCGAACCGCGAAGCTCGATCGTGAGATACGAAATACAACGCCGAGCATCGAGCCGATAAGGCCCGAGGATCGCTCGGGTAGGACAGATTTCGATACACGCGCTGCAGCGGCCGCAATGGTTCGCAGCGTGAGGCGGATCGGTCGGCAGCGGCAGATCGGTATAGATCTCACCCAAAAAAAACCAGGAACCCGCCTGGCGATGAATCAGGTTCGTGTGCTTGCCGATCCAGCCAAGACCGCCGTTGCGCGCCAAGGCCTTCTCCAGAACCGGGGCGCTGTCGGAGAACACGCGATAGCCGTGGCGCCCGGCGCGCGCGCCGATGCGATCGGCCATGCGCCGCAGCCGTTGCCGGAGCACTCGATGGTAATCACGGCCGAGGGCATAGCGGGCGATATAGCCTAAGCGGGGGTTGTCGAGTACGGCTTGCGCTGAAGCGGCGCCGGACGGGAGATAGTCCAGGCGTGCCGAGATCACTCGCAGTGTCCCCGGCACCAACTCATCCGGGCGGCTTCTTTTCGTGCCGTGCCGTGCCATGTAGCGCATCTCGCCGTGATAACCCGCGGCGAGCCAGTCGCGAAGGCGGTGCTCGTCGTCGCCGAGATCGATCCCGGCAATGCCGATCTGCTGAAAACCGAGATCTCGGCCCCACGCTTTGATTTCCGTTGCTAAGCGAGCGTAGTTCAAGGCATTAGCCGTTGCCGAATAGGCGCTCAAACCGCTCCCGCGTCTCCCTGCTCGCGAAGCGCTCCGTGAATTTCTTACCGCTCTTGCGCAGTTCGTGCAGGGTTGCGCCGGGCGCGCCCTCCCCCGCATGGCGTCCCCCTGCCAGCGCCTTACGATAGCGTTTGCGGATGACGCGGCTCGCGAGCGTCATCATGGCTAAAATCCGCGCGCTTCGCGGATGCACTCATAGGCGGCGCGGATCTCGCGGGTTTTTTGCGTCGCGAGCTTGATCATCTCCTCCGGCAGCCCCTTCGCCACAAGCTTATCCGGGTGGTGTTGGCTCATGAGCCGGCGATAGGCTTTCTTGACTTCAGCGTTGGTCGCGGTCGCCGTCAGGTTCAGGATCGCGAAGGCATCCTCCACGCCATACTCTTCCCGCGCTTCCCGCGGGGCCTCGGCGCGCGAACGCCACCTGTGGCCGGCTTCCGCGCGCGCCATCGCTTCGAGACGCTGGTACTCCAGGCGCGAGAACCCGAGCCGGTCGGACACATACAATAGGAGCCGGTGCTCGGCGGGATCGAGCTGAGCGTCGGCCCATGCCGCCGCGAGCTGGATCTCGAGGAACATACGCATGAGGCTGTGCCGGTTGCGGATTTCGTGGCGAAGCTGCGCCAAAACCGCATCCAGGGGGAAGTCCTGGGACTTGCCTTCACTGAATAAGTGCATCGCAGTCCGCATCTGATCCGGGGCCAGATCCATCCGCCCCATCACGCTGCGCGCCAGGTTGATCTCGCGATCCGTGACCCGTCCGTCGGCCTTGCAGATATGTCCCATCACGGCGAAGGTCGCAGTATAGAAGGCCGTCTGGACGCTCTCGCGGGCGTCGGGACCGTCGGGACGCCTGCCCTCGAAGGGCCGCGCGAGGCCTTCATCCACGTTGTGCCCGAGCGCCGCCCCGAGCATGGCCCCAAGGGGCCCCCCCAGCATGTAGCCGAAGGCGCCGCCGATTATCTTGCCCCACCATGCCATAGCGCCCCATTGTACCAATTCCGTCCGCCGCGGTTTGGGCGGCTTCGGATTACGCGGGCGGAATGAATCCGGTTAAACTAGGGACGGTTCACGCCGAAGCCGAACTCCGTACATCCAGTAGAAGGCACCATGATCAACTTCATTCAAGACTGGTATCGCAGGAATTTCGCCGATCCCCAGGCGATGCTGCTGGCAGTGTTCATGGCCGTGACTTTCAGCGTCATTCTCGTCATGGGCGACATGTTGGCGCCGTTCTTGGCCGCGATCATTATCGCCTACCTCTTGGAAGGGCCGGTGCAGTATCTGCAAAAGGCGTCGGGCTCGCGCAGCATCGCTGTCGTGGTGGTGTTTCTCCTGTTCATGGCCGTCCTGCTGTTCCTGGTCTTGGGGCTCATTCCTCTCCTCTACCGCCAGGTCGCGGAATTTTTTCAGGAGCTTCCAAATCTCATCAACGACGGGCGCACGACCTTGCTGACCTTGCCCGAGTCCTATCCGGCTTTCGTATCCGTCGAGCACGTGGAAGAGCTGATGACGATGATGCGGCGGAGCATCGCAGCGTTCGGTGAAAACGTTTTGTCCGTCTCCCTGGCGTCCATCCCCACCCTCATCACCGCCCTGGTGTATTTGATCGTGGGTCCTCTGCTCCTGTTCTTCTTCCTCAAGGACAAAGCTCTCATTCTCGGCTGGGCGCGGGATTTCTTGCCGCACGATCGCAGGCTCTTGCTCAAGGTCTGGCGGGAGATGGATGATCAGATCGGCAATTACGTGCGCGGCAAGATCAACGAGATCCTGATCGTCGGTGTCGTCACCTACGTCATCTTCGCGCTCATGGGCTTGTCGTACGCCGCGCTTCTCGCGGTGCTTGTCGGGGTATCGGTGATCATCCCGTACATCGGCGCCGTGGCGGTGACCTTTCCGGTGGCCTTCGCCGGCTACGGCCAGTGGGGCTGGGGACCGGATTTCGCCTGGTTCATGGTCGCCTATGCCGTCATCCAGGGCTTGGACGGCAACCTGCTCGTCCCACTGTTATTCTCGGAAGCCGTGAATCTCCATCCGGTGGCGATCATCCTTGCCGTGCTGGTGTTCGGCGGGTTCTGGGGGTTTTGGGGGGTGTTCTTCGCGATCCCGCTCGCGACCTTGGTCAAGGCATTGCTCAATGCCTGGCCGAAAACTCCGGGCGAGGCGCCCGTTCAACTCCCGGAAATGCGCCAGCAAGCGCGATAGCTGTTCCTGAGGCTGCAACCCGAAATCTTGCATAATGCGTTCGATTTGTCCGCCTGCGGCCCAATTGCAGCCGGCACGTCGCCCGCACACGCTGCGGACGACGTCCTCAATCTTCAAGACTTAAAGCTGCGGCTTCTCCGCACCGCTTCCCTTCATAATGATCTTCTTCGCCGTCTCGAACCAAGAATCTATCGTGGTTACCATCGGCATGAGCTTGGCGTAAAATTTAGCGCCTAGGTAGAGACCTAGGACGATACCTAGAATCAACCAGACCATAGAACACCTCCTCTAAATTATCTTTATAAACAAGCGATCGTGCGTCTATAAATATACCAGCCGGTCATCCCGCTGCACACCTCCTCGTACGCCGGTTTCGGCGTGGAACCGCCGGCGTAACCCACCGCCGTCGAGTAGACGCCGCTAGTTTGCCAGTATTTTCGTTCCGCGCCCCAAAAGCATCCGAGTCCGAACAAAGCCCGCTCCAACCCCGCCGGAAAAGGTGGTTCTAACCGGCGTCCATTCACGAAATGAGTGGCCACCACCACCCGCGCCGCACGCCCTACAACACCTCGTGGGGGATGCTCGTGTGCCTGCCGAACATGCCCTACCCCTTGAGTAAATTCGCCTTTAATGCGTGTCTCATTATAATTGGCCGCTTTTAATCAGTCTCGGGAATTGCTGCGCCATGCCTCAATACGTTTATACCATGAATCGCGTCGGCAAGGTGGTTCCGCACAAGCGGGTGATTCTACGCGATATCTCGTTATGTTTCTTCCCGGGGGCCAAAATCGGTGTGCTGGGACTCAACGGGGCCGGAAAATCGTCCTTATTGCGCATCATGGCCGGTATGGATAAGGACTATGACGGGGAAGCGATCCCGCAACCGGGGATCGCCATCGGTTTCCTTTCCCAGGAACCGCGGCTCGATCCCGGCAAGGACGTGCGCGGCAATGTGGAAGAGGCCATTGCGGGGAGCAAAGCGCTCCTCGACCGTTTCAATGCAATCTCGATGCGTTTCGCCGACCCGATGAGCGATGAGGAGATGAACCGGCTGCTCGAGGAGCAGGCCACACTGCAAGAGGCGATCGACACGGCCGGCGCATGGGAGCTCGAACGCACACTTGAGATCGCCGCCGATGCGCTCAGGCTGCCGTCTTGGGACGCCGATGTGAGTCAGCTCTCCGGCGGGGAACGGCGCCGCGTCGCGCTTTGCCGGCTGCTGCTCTCACAGCCCGACATGCTGCTCCTGGATGAGCCCACCAACCATCTGGACGCAGAGTCCGTGGCCTGGCTCGAACGCTACCTTGCCGGCTATCCGGGAACGGTGATCGCGGTGACCCATGACCGTTACTTTCTGGACAATGTCGCCGGTTGGATCTTGGAGCTCGACCGGGGTTATGGGATCCCCTGGCAAGGGAACTATTCCTCGTGGCTGGAACAGAAACAGCAGCGGCTCGAACGCGAAGAGAAACAAGCGGAGGGCCGCCGCAAGGCCATGCTGCTCGAGCTAGAATGGGTGCGGACTAACCCAAAAGGACGGCACGCGAAAAGCAAGGCGCGGCTGCAACGCTTTCAGGAGCTTGCCTCACAGGAGTATCAGCACCGCAACGAGACCAACGAGATCTATATCCCGCCGGGTCCACGGCTCGGGGATTTAGTGATCGAGGTCTCGCATTTGCGCAAGGCCTACGGGGATCGGCTGCTCATCGATGATCTGAGCTTTAAATTGCCCCCCGGAGGTATCGTCGGCGTTATCGGCCCGAATGGGGCCGGCAAGACGACCTTATTTCGGATGCTGACCGGGCAGGAAGCGCTCGATGCGGGCGAGATCCGCACAGGTGAGTCCGTGGTGCTCGCCTGTGTCGACCAGAGCCGCGATGCGTTGGCTGCCGAAAAAACCGTGTGGGAGGAGATCTCCGATGGACAGGACCTCCTACACGTGGGTAGCTACGAATGTCAGTCGCGATCGTACGTGGCCAGGTTCAATTTCAAGGGGGCGGATCAGCAAAAGCGGGTAGGAACGCTCTCCGGGGGCGAACGCAATCGCGTCCATCTCGCCAAAGTCCTGCGCCAGGGCGCGAATGTGTTACTCCTCGATGAACCGACCAACGACCTCGATGTCGAGACGCTCCGGGCCTTAGAGCAGGCGTTGCTGAATTTTCCGGGCTGCGCGGTGGTGATCTCGCACGATCGTTGGTTCTTGGACCGCGTGGCCACGCATATCCTGGCTTTCGAGGGCGACAGCCAGGTAATGTGGTTTGAAGGCAACTATGCCGGTTATGAAGCGGACCGGCATCGCCGGCTCGGCGGCGATGCGGATCAGCCCCATCGCGTCCATTATAAACCTCTCAAAGCGTAGACCTCGGCGGGTCAGATCCCCAGCGCCCGGATCTGTGCGACGATCTGCTTGTGAAACCGCGGCGCGGCGCAAACGATGCCGCGGTTGGCCGTAAGGCCCATCCCTTGTGAGAAGTCGAGGGGTTTGTTGTCGATGTCGGTGACGATTACGCCAGCCTCAACGGCGATTAACATCCCCGCGGCGTGATCCCAGATGTTTTCAACGTAATCGCCGCGCGTCGGCAAACGCAGATAGGCATCGGCTTGTCCGCGGGCGACGACGCCATATTTGCACTGGCTATCCAGCCGCGCGGCCGCGCCCCCGCCGCCGAGCGCGGCGATCACTCGCGCCGCGTCTCCCTGATTGGAATGCCCTGATTCGACCGATTCGCACACCCGCATTGGTCCTTGGTAGGCATTGGCCTCGAGGCGTTGGGGGGGTGCGTGAGCGGCGCTCGCCGGACGCACGAAGCAACCGCCGCCCGCGATGGCCGAGAAGATAAGGCCGCTCGGATCAGGTTGATCGAAGGGTCGGTCGAAATCGGCCGAGAGATTCGGGCATCCCATCACGCCCACCACCACTTTGCCGGCTTCGATGTAGGCGAGGGAGACGGCGTATTGCCCGCGGCGTAGGAAGCCCTTGGTGCCGTCGATGGGGTCCACGGTCCAGTACGCCGAGGCAGTGGCATCGTGGTTGCCGAGATCGATGGCCGCGAGCACATCACTCTCGTGCGCCTCCGGCCACACCTCATGTACCGCGTGAATCACGGCGGCGCGCATCTCCGCGTCCGATCGCAATAGCCCGCTGCTCTCTTCACCCACCAGGAGCGTATCCGGCAACGACTCCACCAGCCGCTGCGCCACGATCGACTGCACCGCGAAATCGGCTACCGTGACAGGGCTCTTATCGCTCTTTAGGATCCTGCGCGTGGTTTCCAGCCGCGCTTGTATACTCCGGGCTACCCGGCACGCATCCCCGACGGCGGTGAGGCTGACTGAGAGGAGACGATTCAGGTCGCTCAAGGGGAGGGTGGTCGATGATCTCGTAGGAAGCACGGAGCGAAGCATAGTCCTCAATTCCTTAATAAAAAAATAATCCGGCGGATGCGTGACGCTGAGCTTCCCCCGATGAGGAGTGCTCCACGGCGCGTCTCACATGAGCTTGAAAGATGTTACTGATCAAATCACGGATGCAAGAATCGCGTCAATCCTGAACACCCGGCTTTCTCGGCGCCAAGTCGTGGCCGCGGGCCTTCCCAAGAACCCCTTACGGCGCCTTTTCCAACCCCAGAAACGTATTCAAGGTGTCGGTATTCTCCACGTTGTAGACCGTGGCATGCGTGGCGATCTCCCGCATCAGACCTTTCAACACCTTTCGAGGCCCCACCTCTACGAAGTTTGTGAGTCCGTCGTCGATAAGCCTTCTCATCGATGCGCTCCAGAGGACCGGCGCGGACACCTGCCGCTCGAGCGCCTCCCGGATCTCCTCAGGGGCCGAGACCCGCCCGGCGGTCGCGTTTGCCACCACCGGTAGTTCCGCCTTTTTGATTTCAGCGTCCGCGAGAGCTGCTCTCATCCTTCCACCGGCTGCGGCCATGAACTTGCTGTGCCATGCACCGCTCACCTTGAGGGGGATAACCATTCGCGCCCCGGCTTTCTTCAAAAGCTCCACCGCCCTTTCGATCCCGCTAGCCTCGCCGGTGAGTATGGTCTGGAGAGGGGAGTTGAAATTCGCCGGGGCGACGTAGCCTGCCGTGAGTGCCTCCTCGCAGATCATGGTCACCTTCTCGGCCCCCAACCCGATGACTGCCACCATGCCCCCAGGGTTTTTCTCGGCCGCTTCCTGCATGAAAAGCGCTCTTTTTCTTACCAGATCCATCATGGTCCCGAAGGTCATCGCTCCCGCCGCGTATAAAGCCGTGTATTCACCCAGACTATGGCCTGCCAGCGCATGCGGCTCTATGCCTTGCTGCTTCAGAACGCATAGGCATGCGGCGTTCACCAAAGCAACCGCGGGCTGGGCCATCTCGGTACGCTTCAGCACCTCGTCAGGGCCGTTGAAGCAGAGATCTGTCATGTGCATCGCCGTGGTTTCCGACGCCTCCTCGAACAAGGCTCGCACTTCCGGATGGTGCTCATAAAGATCCCTGCCCATGCCAGTGTATTGGGATCCCTGTCCGGGGAACAGAAAAGCTATCTTGTTCATCACGTGTTGGTCGTAAACGAGATCCTGTGGCCCATGGCCGCCGGCCCAAGCTCTCACAGCAGGATCTCCCGGATATCGCAGAGCACCTCGCTCAAATACCGGCAAAACTCCGCGGCGGCGACACCGTCGATCACGCGATGATCGTATGAGAGCGACAGCGGCAAGGTAAGCCGCGGTATGAAGCTCCCATCGCGGTACACCGGTTTCATCGTTGCGCGCGATACTCCCAAAATCGCAACTTCGGGGAAGCTCACGAGCGGGGTAAAGCCGGTACCGCCCATGGCGCCTAAGCTCGAGATGGTAAAGCAACCGCCTTGTAGCTCGCGCAAGTCGAGTTTTCCCTCACGCGCCCGCGCGCCGAGACCCTGAAGCTCTCCCGCCAATTGCAACAGACCCTTCTGATCGGCATCGCGTACGACGGGCACAAGTAAGCCCTGCTCGGTGTTGACCGCCATGCCGATGTGAAAGTATTTCTTAAGGACCAGCGCTTCGCCATCGGTCGTGAGCGAGGCATTGAATTCGGGGAAGCGCTTGAGCGCGGCTACCGCGGCTTTCACCAGGAAGGCAAGATAGGTCAACTTGATATTTTGCTTGGCGGCTTCCTGCAGCTTCGAGCGGCGAAACTCCTCAAGATCCGTGATATCCGCCTCATCGAATTGCGTGACCTGCGGGACGGTGATCCAACTGCGTTGCAGGGTTTGTCCCGTGCTGCGCTTGACCTTCGACAGCGGCCGCAATTCCGTCTTGCCGTATCTAGAAAAATCCACAGCCGTGACCGCCGGCATCACACCGGCCGCTCCGTCCAAGTGAGCGCCGGAGAGCGCCTTGCGGGTAAAGGCTTTAACATCTTCTTTCAGGATCCGGCCCTTGGGACCGCTGCCTTGGACGAGCCCAAGATCGACGCCCAGCTCGCGCGCGGCCCGCCGCACCGAGGGACTGGCATGGGAGCGGGCCGAACGGCTCCCGCGGACCATCTCCGCACCTTGCGGAAGCCCGGCCGGCGGTACCCGCGTTGCGGCGGCAGGGCGTGGATCTTCCTTGGGCGTCGGGCGTGAGGCCACTGGCGCCGGGGCATCCACGATGTCCGCGACCGGAGCATCGTCCGCCGGACTCAATACCAGGATTGCCGATCCCTCCGATACCTTTTCACCGACTTTGACGCGGATGTCTTTAACGATCCCGGCATAGGGAGAGGGGACCTCCATGGCCGCCTTATCGCTCTCTACGGTGATGAGCGGCGTCTCCACCTGGATTGTATCGCCCGGTTTGACCAGAATTTCGATGACATCGATATCTTTGAAGTCACCGATGTCGGGCACGAGGACTTCGCGTTCAGCCGTCATGGATCCCAATGTACCCGATCGGCGCGCGGCTGTTAATGCGGCCGAGTTGAAATGATTGGCTTCTTGGCAAAATCTATGGGTATTCCGTTATCGCCCTTTCCCACCGGGAGAGCAACCGTGTTTGACAGCTAAATAGGTTCAGTCGTATCTTCCCTTTAGAAATAAGGGGTTTTGAAAATTCGTAGCGCGGCCTCTGGCCGCAACCAAATGGCAGGCGAAACTTCTTTGCCAAATGCAGGCTGAAAAATCTCCGCTAGCCCTTCTTTTTCAAAGCGGGGGACCTACGCCACGTCCCCTCTTACCAAGGGGGGACCGCAGGGGGGCTACCGTCGTCGCACTACTGCTCGTCTGCACCATCCTCTCCGCCTGCGCCGCCCCCGTCGGCGTGACGCGGATGGGTGCCCAAGACGTCAACCGCTCTCTGACCAGTAGTGTCGTGTCGAGCGGCGATCTCAGCGGCCCGACGCAGATCGCTCTGCGGCGCCACGATCTCACCGAGAGATTCGACGACGACCCGGAGGCAGCAATGCGCGCGCTGCACGCCGAGGTAGCAACCGGCGAGCTCGATCCGGGCGAGGCCTACGCCCTGGCAGAACTGTCCTACTACCATGCCGAAGCGACCGAGCAACGTCCTTACTATTTCGCCGCTGCCGCCTACGCCTACGCGTTCCTTTTCCCCGAACGCGAAGAGGATCAGGTCGACCGCATCGATCCGCGCGTACGCGTCGCCTGCGACATCTACAACATGGCCATCGCCCGTGCCTTCGCATCGGAGGACGGCGATCACGTCGAACTGCGCGGCGGGCACTTCCCGCTGCCGTTCGGCACGTTGACCGTAGCCTTCGATCCCGCCGACCTGATCTGGGGCAAGCGCAAACTGGTCGATCTCATACCTTCGGCCGAACTCGCCGTACGCGGACTGCAGAACCGCTACCGCCGCGGCGGCGTCGGCGCGCCGCTGGCGGCGCGCACCGAACCGATCGATCCGAGTCAACCGCTCGCCGACTTCATCGCGCCCGGCGTGCGCGTGCCGGGAACCGCCGTCCTGCGCTTCGAACCCCCACTGCTGCGGGGTTCCGAGCTAAACGCAACGCTCGATCTGTACACCGAAATCGAGACCGACACCGTGACCCTGGGCGGACAGGTGGTGCCGCTCGAATCGGAACCCAGCGCGGCGTTGGCAATGGCGCTGGCCGAATCGCAATTCTGGAAGCTGGAGCTGCAAGGCCTGCTCGGCAAGATGCTAAACGTCTCGCGCGACAGCCGGCTGTTCGCGCGGTCACCGCATCGGCCCGGACGGATCCCGGTCGTCTTCGTCCACGGCACCGGCTCGAGCCCGGCGCGCTGGGCTGACATGGTCAACGACCTCAGCTCCGACACGGAGATCAGCAAGCGCTTCGAGTTCTGGTTCTTCACCTATGACTCCGGCAACCCCATCCCCTATTCGGCGATGATCCTGCGCCGATCGCTGCAGGACGCGGTGAAGAATCTCGACCCGAGCGGAACCGACAAGTGTCTGCGCGACATGGTCGTCATCGGGCACAGCCAGGGAGGGTTGTTGACGAAGATGACCGCCATCGATTCCGGCGACAAGTTCTGGGAGAACATCAACTCCAAGCCGTTCGATGAGGTGAATCTCTCCGACGCGACGCGCAGTATCGTGCGCGACGCGCTGTTCATCGAGCCCCTCCCCTTCGTCAAACGCGTCATCTTCGTCGCCACGCCGCACCGCGGCAGCTACCTCGCCGGGCCGCAGATCATTCTCCGCCTTGCGGAACGGCTCATCAGCCTGCCGGGGGACGTCCTCGAGCTCGGCGCCGAGCTGATTCGGGTGAACGACGCGAGCGACTCGTACCTCACGCTCGAACGCATCCCGACCAGCATCGACAACATGTCGCCGAACAACCGGTTTATCAAAACGATCTCGACCATCCCGATCGATCCCGGCATCAAGGCGCACTCGATCATCCCGGTGGAAACCGACGGTTCGATCGAGGACGGCAACGACGGCGTCGTCGAGTACACGAGCGCAAATATCGAGGGCGTCGAGTCTGAGCTGGTGGTCCACTCGAATCACTCATGTCAGGCCAATCCGCATACCGTGGGAGAGGTCTGGCGGATTCTGCGCCTGCATGCCGAGGAGGCGTCATGCAGTGCCGGTGCCCCGTGACTCCACATGAGAAGGTTGCTTTTTGCAATGGCTTTGGCGTCGCTGGCCGTTGTGTCGGGATGCACAGTGCCGAGCGAAGAAATGGCGAGCGAGAACGAACCTGCTGCAACGTCGCTACCGAAGGTCTACCAGGTGGATTCGGTCGCGATCAATCGGCCCGGGAAGCCTGGCCCTCTCACGATATGTGTGGAGGCAACGGCCCAGACTCCGGGATACACGAATGTGAGGTTGGAGCCCGCCACCACTGCCACACCTCCTGACGGGATCTATGATCTGAACCTGGTTGGGGACGCGCCCACCGAGTCTGTGCTCCAGGTACTTACGCCCATCACGGTGCGCCATTCCTGGCTAGATTTTCCGGCAGACTTGAAGGCCGTTCGCATCGTGGCTGCATCCAATGCGAGCATCGCCCGACTCGGCGAAGAGGCAAAAGGCTGTTCGCCCGATGCCGCCCGGCAGCCCGCAGGATCGAGCCAGACCTTGATCGGCGGCACATGGCTCGCCGAGGACATCCGCGGAGGCGGCGTCATCGACAACGCCCAGTCCACCATCAGCTTCGCTCCAGAGGGAAGCGCTGCCGGCTCGGGCGGCTGCAACAGGTTCCGTGGACCGGCGAAGCTTGAAGGCACCACGGTTACGATTGGCCCACTCGCCGCCACCCGCATGGCCTGCGCCCCCGCCCTCATGGATCAGGAGCAGAAGTTCCTTGCCGCGCTCGAGGCCGCGAGGTCGTTTCGACTTGAGGGAACTCTCCTGAAGCTTCTCGACGAGGCCGGGAGTGAAATCATGAGCCTCACACGCCTGCCATAATTGCTACAGCCGATTGAGGAGTGAATGCAGCGATGATGTACGGCGAATCGCCCCGATGAATATCCAATGCGATCCTGTGTGGCCTGCACGGTTACCATGGCGCTTCGTGCGCGCCACTGCCTCACCTGGTCATGGAAATCCGAAGAGTCTACGTTACCGGCGCGAAAAAGCATGGCATTTTCCTTAAGGAGAGCTGCGTCGGATGATTAGATTACATCAATTCAAACGCCAATGGGGGATTGCCAATCCCAGCCCCTTCTGCATGAAGGTCGAGACCTATTTGCGTATGACGGGGCTTGCGTACGAGGTCATCGAGGAAGGTTCTCCTTTAAACGCCCCCAAGAAGAAACTGCCTTACATAAACGACGGGGAGAAGGTGATCCCGGACTCGGGTTTCATCATCGACTACCTCAAGGTGAGCTACGGAAACCCCCTCGACGGCGGCCTGTCGCGCGCGCAGCAAGCCGAAGCACACCTGTTGCGGCGGTTATGCGAAGAAAGCCTGCTTTGGCCTGTCGTGTATTCGCGTTGGATCGACTCTAGCGGGTGGAGCGTCATCAAACCGGCCTTCTTTGGCGCCTTGCCTCCCGTGCTGCGGGAGGCCGTGCCCTGGCTCGCGCAACGGCGCGTCAAACGCATGCTGTGGCTGCAAGGCATGGGCCGTCACCGGCCCGAGGAGATCTATCGCCTGGGCATCGAGGATCTCGCGGCGATCGCCGCCTGCTTAGGAGACAAGTCCTTTTTCTTCGGCACGGCACCGACCTCGATCGATGCCGCGGTCTATGCGACCCTCGCCAATATCATCGCTCCGCCGATCGCATCGCCTCTCAAAGACCATGCCTTATCTCAGGAGAATGTCATCGCCTATTGCGAACGGATGCGTGAGCGCTACTACGGCGCAGTTTAGGCTTTAACGGGACTCGGTTTCTCAGGGTCAAGGCCGTATTTCCGCAGGGCCTCGATGACGATGCTATGCGGCACGCCGCCTTCATCGGCCAGTGCGCTCAGCGCCGCGACGGTGATGTAGTAACGGCTCACCTCGAAAAACTCCCGCAGCTTGGCGCGGGTATCGCTCCGGCCGTAACCGTCAGTGCCGAGCACGACGTACCGCCGAGGCACGAAGCAGCGGATCTGGTCGGCGTAGGCTTTCATGTAGTCGCTCGCGGCGATCACCGGACCGGATCGTTCCTTCAGGCAGGCGCTGACATAGCTCACCTTGGGCGTGGCCTGCGGATGGTGTCGATTCCAGCGCTCGCACTCGAGCCCCTCGCGCCGCAACTCGGTAAAGCTGGTCACACTCCACACATCGGAGCCGATATTGAAATCCTGTTCGAGCAGCCGGGCGGCGGCGAGGACTTCATGGAGGATGGCGCCCGAGCCCAGGAGTTGGACCTTGCCCTCAGTGCCGGCATCCTTAAACCGGTACATGCCGCGCAGCACGCCTTCCTCACTGCCCTCGGGTTTCCCGGGGTGAGCATAGTTCTCGTTGGTCACAGTGAGGTAGTAGAAGATGTCTTCCTGCAACTCAACCATGCGCCGCAACCCTTCTTGCACGATGAGTGCAATCTCGAACGCGAAGGTCGGATCGTAGCCGATGCAGCTTGGGAGACTGGCCGCGAGCAGATGGCTATGTCCATCCTGGTGCTGAAGGCCTTCCCCGGCCAAGGTGGTGCGTCCTGAAGTCCCGCCGATGAGAAACCCACGCGCGCGGCTATCGCCCGCGGCCCACAATAGATCACCGATGCGTTGAAACCCGAACATGGAGTAAAAGATAAAGAAGGGAACCATCTGCACGCCGTGGTTGCTGTATGAGGTCCCCGCGGCGATCCAAGACGAGATCGATCCCGCCTCGGTGATACCTTCTTCGAGGATTTGCCCGCCGCGGTCTTCACGGTAATACAGCAATTGACCGTAGTCCACGGGTTCGTAGAGCTGGCCCACGGAGGAGTAAATACCGAACTGCCGGAACATGCCTTCCATGCCGAAGGTGCGCGCTTCATCGGCCACGATGGGAACGACGTGCCGGCCAATGGCTGGATCTTTGATCAAACCGGTCAACAGGCGCACGAAGGCCATGGTCGTGGAGATCTCTCGTCCCTCGGTCCCCTTGAGCAGAGGCTCGAAGGTACGCGCTTCCGGAAACTGAAGTGGCGGGGCCGCGCGCCGGCGCTGGGGGAGATCCCCGCCGAGGGCCTGGCGGCGCTCGGCGAGATAGCGCCGCTCGGGGCTGTCTTCGGGTGGTCGATAGAAGGGCGCCGCGGCTATGGCTTCATCCGAAATTGGGATATTGAAGCGGTCCCGGAAGCCTTTGAGCGCCTCCTCGCCCATCTTCTTCTGCTGGTGGGTGAAATTCTGTCCCTCGCCCGACTCGCCCATGCCGTAGCCCTTGATCGTCTTGGCGAGGATCACGGTCGGCTGGCCGCTGTGCTTAACCGCCTGCGCATAAGCGGCGTAGACCTTATGGGGATCGTGACCGCCGCGGTTGAGGCGCCACAGATCCGCATCGCTCATATTCGCGACCAGGGCCTTGAGCTCCGGATACTTGCCGAAGAAATGCGCGCGCACATAATCGCCGCCCTTGGCGGCGTAGGCCTGGTAGTCGCCGTCCACGCACTCCTCCATCCGCTTGAGCAGAAGACCGCCGGTGTCGCGCGCGATGAGCGGATCCCAGTAAGAGCCCCAGATCACCTTGATGACGTTCCAACCGGCCCCGCGAAAAACCGCTTCGAGCTCTTGAATGATCTTGCCGTTTCCGCGCACCGGACCGTCGAGCCGCTGTAGATTACAGTTGATGACGAAGATGAGATTGTCGAGCCGTTCGCGCGCGCCGAGGCTGATCGCGCCCAAGGATTCCGGCTCATCCATCTCGCCGTCGCCGATGAAAGCCCAGACTCTACGATCGCTTCCGTCAACCAGCCCGCGATCGTGAAGGTAGCGCATGAAGCGGGCTTGATAGATGGCCATGATGGGCGTGAGCCCCATGGAGACGGTCGGGAATTGCCAGAAGTCCGGCATCAGCCGCGGGTGAGGATAAGATGAGAGCCCCTTCCCGGCGATCTCGCGGCGGAAGTAGCGCAATTGCTCCTCATTGAGCCTTCCTTCGACGAAGGCGCGCGCATAGAGGCCGGGCGCCGAATGACCCTGAAAATAAACCAGATCTCCGCCGTGGTGGGGGCTCGGCGCGCGAAAAAAATGGTTGAACCCCACATCATACAGCGTGGCGCAGGAGGCAAAGCTTGCGATGTGGCCGCCAATCCCTGGGTTGTCCCGGTTCGCTTGCACCACCATCGCCATAGCGTTCCAGCGGATGATGGATCGGATCCGCCATTCGATCGCCGCATCCCCCGGCGAGCGTTCCTCCTTCGAGGGTGGGATGGTGTTTAGATAGGCGGTGTTGGCCGAATAGGGTAGATAGGCTCCGGAGCGGCGCGCTTTCTCGACCAGCTTCTCCAGCAGAAAGTGGGCCCGCCCGGCGCCCCCGCGCTCGATGACAGCCTCGATCGATTCGATCCACTCTTGGGTCTCTTGGGGGTCCGGGTCGGGGTGATTTTCCATATGATTCTCTCGGCTTCAACGTGATCTTAGTTCACCGGTCGGCGGTGTTACCAGGCGCACACCGGGATCCGCTTCAAGTATACTTAGGGCTATGCCGTTCCCGCTTAAGCTCCAACAACATAAGACACTTCCCGGTAAAACGGCCCTCGATGCGCTAGAGCACTGGATCGCGTTGCTTCCGGCCGCGGAATTCGAGCAAACCTGCAAGACGCTGCCGTACGGTGATTTTATCCTGCGTGTATGCCGCCGAACCGAAAAGCCACAGCGGGATCGCGTGCCCGTGGTCTTGAATCTACCGAACGGTATCGCATCTCAACTATGTATCGCGGCCGCCGGGAATACGATGGCCGCTTTCGATCTACTGACGCTCGCACGCCGGTTGGTGGCGGACCCGCTACGCGGCGGGCCGTCCGAGATCGGTATCGTCATCGCGGGATTTCATGGCGCAGAGGCCACACGCATGGCCGAGGCGCTGCTGGCGGCCGTGCTGGCGGCGATCGCGGAGATGCCTCGCTACAAGCGTTCGCGGCAGGAGCGGCAGGCGCTCAAACTCGTACGCTTGTACGGTGCCGAGCCAAACGATGGGTATGAGCGGACCTTCGCGGAGGCTGAAGGTAATAATCTTGCCCGCTACCTCACCGGTCTGCCGCCTAATGCGTTGACGCCGCGCCTCTATCGCAAACGGGTAGCGGTGCTCGCCAAGGAAAACGGCTGGAGGATGGAATTCCTGGACAGTCGAGCGCTCATGAAAAAAAAAGCCGGTGCCTTCTTGGCCGTGGCCCAAGGAAGTCCCGAACCGGACGCGGGCATCATCCACCTTCAATATCACCCAGCCCGCAAGCGCGAACGGGGCAGTGTCACGCTGGTCGGGAAAGGGATCTGTTTTGACACCGGGGGTGTGAATCTCAAACCCGCGAGCTTCATGCTCGGCATGCACAAGGATATGCAAGGCAGCGCGGTGGCGCTCGGGACCTTGCTTGCCTTGACGCGCTTGCAGGTCCCCTTTCCGGTGCACTGTTGGATGG
Organism: uncultured Gammaproteobacteria bacterium; assembly: GCA_963764725.1. Lineage (GTDB taxonomy): Bacteria > Pseudomonadota > Gammaproteobacteria > JACCXJ01 > JACCXJ01 > USCg-Taylor. The sequence goes on from CAVXTM010000016.1 coordinate 343,313, forward strand.
CGTTGGCGACCAACCACATCGGATCGCGCGCGTATAAACCCAATGATGTGGTGACGGCCTCGGACGGGACCACCATCGAGATCATCAACACGGACGCCGAGGGACGCATGGTATTGGCGGATACGCTCGCGCTCGCCTCGGGCGAAAAGCCGGCCTTGGTAATTGATTTTGCGACTTTGACCGGAGCATGCAAGCGCGCGCTCGGCAATGCGTACAGCGGCGTGTTTACCAATCGGCCCGCGTATCTGCCGGCCTTAATCGCGGCCGGAAGCGACAGCGGCGAGCGCGTATGGCCGTTTCCGGTTGATAAAGATTATGACGAATTCCTAGAAAGCACCGTGGCGGACACCAAGCAATGCCACGAAGAAGGCGTCGCCGATCACATCGTCGCGGCGCGCTTTCTACAGCGCTTCGTCAAGCGCGATATCCCCTGGATACACGTGGATCTCTCCAGCGGAACGCACAAGGGCGGCCTGGCGCATGTCCCGAGTGATATCACCGGCTTCGGCGTGAGGTTCGCGCTTAACCTCCTATTGGACAAAAAGCTGATCGGCTAGCCGTTTCTTATATATCAAGAGTTGATGTTACTTACATGGGATCCGCCTCGGACCGGCCAGCAGCCGTTTGTCCCGCATGGAACCCCTGTTCGGAGACCCAGCGTTCGACCCAAAGCCTTTCGCAGCGCGGCTATCCGAACCGAGCTCCAGAGTTGGGTGTTTGAGCTTGCCGCATGTGTTCAATCCACGTGGTACTGGGAGAGCAAGTCTCTGCCCTTGCGTGTCAGGTATCCATCCTCACTGATGTAGCCAAGATGGGTCGCCAGAGAATATACTTCTCTGGGCATGCCGGGGGGCAAATAGATAGTCCCGTCGCCGAACCGGTGACTGAGAAGTCGTGCAAGCTCAGCTGGAGTCGGTTCCACCTGCCGCCGAGCGGTTAACGCGTGCATGCGATCACCTCCGTTTCAATTTTCCCTCGTCACGGTCTGTGTACTGGATGATTGTCCCCAGCTACCCTCATATCCAAAAGGGGGTAACGGGGTCTCACGGGTTCCGAACAAACAATTCCGCGTTGAAGGTTTAAGCCGTCTTAACGTTGCATATGTGCGACAGAGTATATCAAGAATGTAGCTGAGACACAACAACCCGATTGTTGATGGGTCTCTCCACGTAGACCAAGGACGGCCGCAGTGCCAGCCGGCGGCGACGTGGATGCAGCGCTTTTAGTTGGTGTTTGTGAAACATGGGGTCTTCATCACGTTACATTTGTTCAACCGTCTAAGCCATATAAAGCGTTGGTTTTGCGCTACTAAACAAACTCTTGCTTACAACATCGACATCCAAAAAACCCCACGAGTGTCCGCAAACCCGCGCCTTCCCGCAAAGAAAAAGGCCAACCGCGAGTGGATGGGTTGAAATGGTGGTGGGACGGCACCCGGCGTCCAACACCGCTCATAGTGCGGATGCGGCGTGGTGCTAGTCGGAGCGAACTGCGTAGGAAGATAAGCGGGTTCCGCGTGGAAGGTGCAGGTCTCTGCGTGCGATAACCACTACACCTCGCCACCCTCGATTCGATTCCCGTACGGGTAACCACATTAGACGGGCGCTGAACGACGACCTGCGGTTAGCTACGCTCCCCGATGCGCGCTGTCGCGGTTTGTGGTTCCAGGCTCTGTGAGCCCCGATTTCGCCGGCCCGCTTGGCCTGACAACCTACGGGTAGCGGTCGCGGTGCAATAGATAGCTCCGAACGCCGTCCCTAGGTCGGTATGCTACACTGGCTGTCGCAGCCCGCTTGACCACCGGCTCAAGCCGGGATCGCTCCTCGCTCTTGCGGGCGTTCGTGGTGCGCGCGGTTTGGCCGAAAGCCTTAGGCATAGGTTCGTTACTAAAAAGCTGTCGTAGGACTACATTTGAGTAGAGTCTTGCTCATGAGCGTGACCAGCAGCAAGAACTTTGGGCCAATCCGTGATGATTACCTCTTTTTTGAAGAGCATGCCACGGAAGCCGCTGAGGATTTACGCGCCTGCATGCCCCACGTGCACGCCTTGGCGACGGAGAGTGGGCCAATTCGCGTGTTGGATTTCGGTTCTGGCTCGGGGCGATTCTCCTCCCAATTTCTCGCCCTGGCTAGATTTCCTCAGGAGCGATTGTGGCTCTCCCTGGTGGAACCGGAAGAGGCCCTGATTGGTAAACCTGTCCCTTTCCATACGGCCGAAGACCTTGAGGTTACCCTGGCCAAACAGCGAGAGGTTTACCGCAAACAGGATATACAGTACGAGCTGGTCTTTCCGGATTCGGAGGAGAATCGCTTGAAAATCCTGCGGTTCTTGTTGGGGAGCTATTTCGATGAAGTCCCGCGTCACGCCATGGTGGACCTCTTCAATCCTTATGCCCATGCCGACAGGATTGTAATACAGACTGCGCATGAGCAGTTTGTCATTCGGCACCAAGGAAAGAGGCCGGAATAAAGGGATATTTGTAAGTTATTCTCATTGCGCCTGCTTCGCAGGGGTGCGTTACGCGCCCCGTGAAGCCGAGTAGGAGACGACGTAAATACAGCGCGTATCTGGATATTATGATGGCTTGCGCCGTACCATCGGGGCGCGCTCCTCGTGCTTTCGTGATCCGCCGAGATTGCAGCTTGAACAAAAACTCACGTATGCGTTTTTGGGAACCACACGCTACCAATTCCATCATGAGTTCGTACCAACAACCGCCGGCCAGCAAACAGTGGAACACCGCGCTCTACGATAGCAAAGCAAACTTCGTCTGGAAGTACGGACGCGGCGTTGTCGAGTTACTTGCCCCGCGGCCGGGAGAACGAATCCTTGACCTCGGCTGCGGGACTGGCCACCTGACGAACCTGATCGCTCAGGCGGGCGCTGAGGTCATCGGACTCGACAGATCGGAGTCGATGATCGCTCAGGCACGCTCGCTTTTCCCCCAGCTTCGCTTCGAACTCGGCGACGGCGCCGACTTTCATTTCGACCAGTCGTTCGATGCCGTCTTCTCGAACGCGGCGATTCACTGGATGCTAGACCAAACTGCAGTTGCGCGCCGCATCTGGCAAGCGTTGAAGCCGGGCGGCCGTTTTGTCGCAGAATTCGGCGGTAAAGGAAACGTCGAGGCGATTCGCGCGGCCCTGCGCGAAGCTATTGAAGTGGCAGGCGAGCGCGTTGGGTTAGAACCGTTCGCGCGCTACTATCCGAGCATCGCCGAGCATGCAGCGCTTCTTGAGGCGCAAGGCTTTCGCGTGACCTTCGCCTCGCACTTTGATCGGCCCACACAACTCGACGACGGTGGGGCTGGACTTCGCAACTGGTTGTTCACCTTCGCGGATAATGTTGTTGAGTCGCTGCCCGCTAGCAAACGCGATCAGATCATCGCCGCAGTAGAAGACGGGCTGCGCTCGCGGTTGTTCAGGGACGGGAGTTGGTACGCCGACTACCGGCGGATCCGCATCGCGGCGACTAAATCAGAGGGTCGGGGGTTCGAGTCCCTCCGGGCGCCATAAAATCCATTAGTTAGCGCGGTTTGATCAAAACAGCATTAATAGATTTCGTCCCGCAAGAAAATTCCTTCTGCAAGTCAATTACATTGGCCCAGTGACGTAGTTTCTTCTCACAAGACACGGAGAGCCGAAGGCGAAGCCCGCGATAGGCGCGGCAGTGTCGTCGTCCGAGAGAACCCGGAGGATTCAGTTAGCCCGTCTAAGTTCCCTGTTGGATCTCAGGACACAACCTCGGTACGGAGGGCACAGCGATGAGCATGCGACAGGTAGCACTCTATGCAGCCTGCGACCGATTAAGAGACGCGGCACCCGCGAAGCCGAGTACCCCAGCGACATCCCGCAGTCATCCGTTTAGAAAAACGTCGGTTCGTTTGCCGGTGCACCGGTCGTTCAATTTACGGGGTGAGACCGAACCCAACGCACGATATCCTGCGCGCCCATCGCCCCCGGTTGCCGCGCGATCTCGCGTCCGCCTTTGAACAGCCCGAGCGTCGGGATACTGCGGATGTTATAGCGGATAGCGAGTGCTGGTTCGGCATCGGAATTTACTTTGGCCAAACGATAGTGCGGTTCGAGCAGTGCGGCCGCCCGCTCGTAAGCCGGCGCCATTGCCTGGCACGGACCGCACCACGGGGGAACGCTTTCGGAGATCGCTGCACAAGGCCGTAGGTCAGGGCCACCAGGCCGAAGAGTATAAAGACCGTAGTGATCGGGTGCTCCGCAATCACTGAACGATTTCGCCGGATTACGCAGTCACTTAAACCCCCCGCACTGCAGCTGGTTTAGTGACTAAGATTCGAGCGACCATTACAACATTCAAACTTCAAGGATGCGTCTTGCTTTCATATTTCAGCAAACTTTAGGACAACACCGTTGTCAGAGCGGCTACAACAAGGATTCGGTGTTACTCTAATCCACTGAACCATGAAGGAATCGCTCTGTTTAGCAATCACGATCAACGATTGTCAAGCGAGGGATGCATGCTGGGCAACCACTATGTACTCCGTCACAAGATCTGGACTCTCCACTGATCGGATCAAGGGGATTAACGACTGGTGATTTCTAAAACATGAAATCCACGTGTCCGATTAAGGTGAGTGGGTGGGTTCACAAATTAGCTCTTGTCTTAATGTTGGCGACATTTTGTATATCAACAGCGAGGATCACGGAGGCTGTTGAAACTCTCAGGTCTATTAACGTTAGTGAATTCGGCGAAGTAACTTTTTTTGGCCCGCAGCAGGTTGTCCCACGAGGCTTTGCCTTTCTGTTTTCTGGCGAAGACGGTCTTAATGTACACGATCAGACGGCAATTGATCGGTTAATGGAGAACGGTGTTGTAGTCGCCGCTATCAATTCACGTATCGCGCTCAAAAAGATGGAGTCGCTCGAGGCGGGACAAGGGTGTATAGATTTGGCCCGTTCCTTACAAAGAGTGAGCCAAGGTGCGCAAACCGATTGGAAGTTCGGCCAGTATCATCCACCTGTTCTGTTAGGTCGCGGGATTGGAGGGGCGCTGGTTTACGTTGCTCTCGCTCAAGCGTGGCCCTATTTGTTTGCCGGTGGGATAAGCGTCGATATCACCCCGACTATCAAGCTTGATCCAACACTGTGCGGTTTGATGACCAGCGCCGTTAATGCCGGACAGGGGTTAACCCCTCCATCGCGGCCGTTGCAGAGCATGTGGCAGCTCGGTAGTACAGGGCTAATCTCCCCAGACGTATTAGCATTGGCACTTGCTGTTACACGTGCTAACGATGCCGGAAAGGTACAAGTCGTTGGACCAAAAACGTTAGCAGCGCTCTATTACAACGCGGTTGATTTTTTCCTCAAACAAGCCACACCTGAAACAGGTCGACCGAGTTCTCTCGTCTCATTGCCGATCGCCGAGATTTCCAATGATGCTGCGGAAAACACGCTTGTAATTGTCTATTCCAACGACGCGGGGTGGCAAGTCATAGAACGCGGGCTCGTGGATGTATTTAAGAATGAGGGCTATGCGGTGCTGGGGATCGACGGATCACGTTATTTCTGGTCGCAAAAAACTCCAGCGAGTTTGGCGCAGGACCTCGCTCACATTATGGAATATTACCAGTACAAGTGGGGTGTTGACCGCGTCGTCCTTGTTGGTTATACGTCTGGGGCTACTGTTCTACCCTTTGCGTACAATCGTCTCGCTGCCAAGTTTCAGAATTCAGTTAGTCTTATGGCGCTCGTTTCGCCAAAACGAGCTGCGCAGTTCGTTGTAGCTAGGGGCGGCTGGCTCAGCGACAAACCGCGACCGGTACTCTGGCCGCTGGAACCGGAGATACGGGAGCTCGATCTAGATCGGGTCCAATGTATCTACGCACACATTGAAGCGAATGATAGCCTCTGCACAACAACGGCGATGCGCAAAGTGGAACTTATCGAGGAGCTCCGAATAGACCCCCGCCTTCCGGAGACGGGTAGCGCTCTTGCAGAGTTCATCATTTCACGTATTGAGCGGAGTAGGCAAGGAGATTCGCAATAGAGTTGTGCCCCAAATTCCTTTCTGCCAAGTTCGCTGCCGCATTCTTAAATACTGTTTTGGCTAGGGCTAGGGGGAACGCGTGTAGTTCGATAGCATTGGTATGATTACCGCCAAGATCCGGCACTTCGATGATCGTGCTGTGGTCAGGTGCCCTCTGAATCTCCCGCCCCTGCGGCGTGTCCATCTCTAGACCGAGGTGGGTTCGCCACCGATGGTAAAGTACCTCCTGAGGATCCTCTGTGGGGCCGTGATCACTTCTTTAATGAGGAGGCTCCGCACGCGGCGGCGGAATCGCTCACCATAGATGGCATCGCGATCGCGAAGCAGATAGCGCGGTGCGGTTTCCCACGGAAAGGCCTCGACCATTTTTTGTCCCACCGATTGGGCCGTTGGGTGCTCCGGGAAGGACAACACAAAACACAAATTCCAACCGCATCCTGGGCATGTATTACGGGCGGCCGATTTGATGGCTCCCATTGAAATCGCGGAAGACTTCACGCTGGGCATGCTCATGGACGCTGTCTTCTTCGACCTCGCTGCGAAGAGCACCAGTAGGAATAAATTGACTATTGAAGAAGAGACAGAAAGAATGACGAAGGAAACCCGAGACGGTTCTCAGGCTATTTAATTAAACTAAGGTATAAATAACATGATTCGAAAGATCGGTATTGTTGGTGCACTTATTTTCGGGCACCAGCGTTACCGGCACGAGTCCGGCGATTGGGAACGCTGAGGCAGGACTCCAGGAAGGGCCGGGCAGTCCGGCCCTTCTAGTTTAGAATTGATGTGGTCTGGCGGCGTCACCATTGATGTGCTGAACGGAGTGGAGCGTGAGCCTGGTGAGGGGTATTTGATGCACCCCAACGGTCAGATAAACGATTCCCTCTGCACAAACTGAAAGCCCCCTGCATCGTGAATAGGGCCAATCCATTCCCATGAGCACGACCCCAGGGACTGTATCGGGCCCACATTCGCCGCACCCCGACTCACCGGCCAAGCGCGGAGAGTTCGGCGGGGCGATGCCGTGGTTATTGGTGATTACCCTGGTGCTGGCTGGAGGCAGCGGCCTTTGGCTGTGGAAGGCGCACGCGCCGGACGCCGCCGTTGCTGCGCCGCAGACCTCCGGTCAGCCGGGCGGTAGTTCGGACCAGCGTCGCTTCGATAGTGCTAAGGGCACACAGCCGGTATCCGTGCAGGCCGCGCGGCGGCAGGACATCCGGGTGACGGTCGACGCCATCGGCAGCATTGCCGCGTCGAACACGGCCATAGTGCGCGCCCAGGTCAGCGGCGTGCTGCAAAGCCTGAACTTCAGGGAAGGCCAGCAGGTCCAGGCCGGCCAGCTGCTGGCGCAGATCGACCCGCGCGCCTTCCAGGCCAGTCTGGGCCAGGCTGAGGGCGCGCTGGCGCGTGACATGGCGCAGCTGGAAGGCGCGCGGGTCGATCTCGTGCGCTACCAGGACCTATTCACCAAAGACGCTGTCGCCAAGCAGCAGGTGGACACCCAGGAGGCGCTGGTGCGGCAGCTCGACGGCACCGTCAAGCTCGACCAGGCCGCCGTGGACAGCGCGCGGCTTCAACTGTCCTACACCCGTGTCACGGCGCCGATTGCCGGCCGGGTTGGCCTGAAGCAGGCCGACCTCGGCAACGTGGTGCAGCCCACCGACGCCAACGGCATCGTCATCATCACGCAGACGCGGCCGATTGCGCTGACCTTCGCCGTACCTGCGGCTCATGTGCCGCGGATCACCGCGCGGCTGCACGCCAGCGAGCCGCTGCCGGTCGAGGCCTGGGACAGCGGCGGCAAGACGCGGCTGGCCGTGGGCCAGGTGGCAACGCTGGACAACGCGATTGATGCGAGCACCGACACGATCAAGGTCAAGGCGCTCTTCGCCAATGACGATGACGCGCTGTTTCCCAACCAGGCGGTGAGCGTGCGGCTGCAACTCGACGTGCTGAAGGATGTGCTGGCGGTGCCGCAGGCCGCCGTGTTGCGCGGTGCGCAGGGTTTCTACGTCTATGTGGTCAAGGCCGACCACTCGGTGAGCACGCGCGTGGTCACGCCCGGCGCGGTGGACGGCGAGTGGATGGCCGTCGAAGGCCCGCTGCAAGCCGGGGAACCGGTGGTGATTGACGGCGTTGATCGCTTGCGTGAGGGCGCCAAGGTGGAGGTGATCGCCACCGATCCACAGCAGCGCGCCGGGGCCGCTGCGCCCGCCGGCAGTGGGCGGCACGGGGGGCACGCGGCCGCAGCCGACAGCGCCCCAGGCGAACACCCACACTGGATGGACCGCGTGCCGCCAGAGATGGCCGGGAAGCTGAAAGCGATGACGTCAGCGCCGCGCCTGGTTCCAGTAGCACCGCGAGGAGTTGGGCAAGCCCAGCGGCCCCACATCGAACTGACTGTCGAACTGAGCACCGCACCATGAACCCGTCCCGCATCTTCATCGAGCGCCCGGTAGCCACCTCGCTGCTGATGCTGGCGATCGTGTTGGCCGGGCTGCTGGCCTACCGGCTGCTGCCGCTCTCGGCGCTGCCGGAAGTTGACTACCCGACCATCCAGGTCACCACGCTTTATCCAGGTGCGAGCCCGGATGTCATGTCCACCAACATCACCGCGCCGCTGGAGCGCCAGTTCGGCCAGATGCCGGGCCTGAACCAGATGACCAGTACCAGCTCCGACGGCGCTTCGCTGATCACCTTGCGCTTCTCGCTGGGCCTGTCGCTGGACGTGGCCGAGCAGGAAGTGCAGGCCGCCATCAATGCCGGCGCCAACCTTCTGCCCAGCGACCTGCCGGTGCCGCCGATCTATGCCAAGGTCAACCCGGCCGATGCGCCGGTGCTCACCATTGCGATCACCTCGCCGTCGCTGCCGGTGATCCAGGTGCATGACCTGGCCGAGAACCGGCTGGCGCCCAAGCTCTCGCAGGTGGACGGCGTGGGGCTAATCAGTATCGCCGGTGGCCGGCGGCGGGCGGTGCGCATCCAGGCCGATCCACAAAAACTCGCCTCGCTAGGCCTCGCGCTCGACGATGTGCGCAGCGCCATCGTCGCGGCCAACGTCAACGAGGCCAAGGGCAGCTTCGATGGCGCGCAGCGCGCCTCCACCCTCGACGCCAACGACCAGCTCAAGTCGGCGGCCGAATACCAGAATCTCATCATCGCCTGGAACAACGGCAAGCCGCTGCGGCTCAAGGATGTCGCGCAGATTGTTGACGACGCCGAGAACCTGCGTCTGGCCGCCTGGTCCGACCGCGCGCCCGGCGTCATCCTCAACGTGCAGCGCCAGCCCGGCGCCAACGTCATCGAGACCGTGGATCGTGTCAAGGCGCTGCTGCCCAAGCTGCAGGCGGGGCTGCCGGCCTCGGTGGACGTGCAGATCATCGCCGACCGCACCACCACCATCCGCGCCTCGGTGGACGATACCGAGTTCGAGCTGCTGCTGGCGGTGGCGCTGGTGGTCATGGTGATCTTCCTGTTCCTGCGCAGCGCCAGCGCCACGGTGATTCCGAGCGTGGCGGTGCCGCTGTCGCTGGTGGGCACTTTTGGCGTGCTCTACCTGGCGGGATTTTCGATCAACAACCTGACGCTGATGGCGCTGACCATCTCCACCGGCTTCGTGGTGGACGACGCCATCGTGATGATCGAGAACATCGCCCGCTATGTCGAGAAAGGCGATTCACCGATTCAGGCCGCACTGAAGGGCAGCCAGCAGATCGGCTTCACCATCATCTCGCTGACGGTATCGCTGATCGCGGTGCTGATCCCGCTGCTGTTCATGGGCGATGTGGTGGGCCGGCTGTTCCACGAGTTCGCCATCACGCTGGCGGTGGCGATCCTGATCTCGGCCTTCGTCTCGCTGACACTGACACCGATGATGAGCGCGCGGCTGCTGCGCCCGGAGCGCGAGCGCCGCCAGACGCGCCTGGGCGCCTGGATCGGCCGCGCGTTCGAACGGCTGATCGCGTCCTACGGCCGCGCTCTCGACTGGGTGCTGGACCGGCGGCGCGCGACGCTGCTGGTTTTTGCCGTCACGCTGGGACTGACCGGGGTGCTCTACTTGGCGGTGCCCAAGGGCTTCTTTCCCTTGCAGGACACCGGGCTGATCCAGGTCATCACCGAGGCCACGCAGACCACCTCGTTCGATGCCATGTCCAGGCGCCAGCAGGCGCTGGCCGACGCCATTCTCAAGGATCCGGACGTTGACCACCTCGCGTCCTTCATCGGCGTGGACGGCGCCAACCCCACGCTCAACACCGGGCGCATGCAGATCACGCTCAAGCCTTTCGCCGAACGCGATGCGTCGGCATCGGAAATCATCCGCCGTCTCGCCGAGGCGACCGCGCATGTGCCGGGCATCACCGCCTACATGCAGCCGGTGCAGGACCTGACCATCGAAGATCGCGTGTCGAAAACGCAGTACCAGTTCCTGCTCAGCTCGCCCAGCTCGGACGATCTGGCTACCGCGACGAACCGGCTGCTGGAACGTTTGAAGACGCTGCCGCAGCTGGCCGACGTTGCCAGCGACCTGCAGGACGAGGGCCTGCAAGCCTATGTGCAGATTGACCGCGAGGCCGCCGGACGGCTGGGTGTCACCGTCGCGGCGATCGACACCGCGCTCTACAACGCCTTCGGCCAGCGGCTGATCTCGACCATCTACACGCAAGCCAGCCAATACCGCGTGGTGCTGGAGGCGGCAGCAGAGTTCCGGCGCGGCCCGCGCGCGCTCGAAGGCCTGTATGTGCCCGGCAGCACGACCGCCGCCAACGGCGTTGCCACCACGGTGCAGGTGCCGCTGGCCTCGGTGGCGCAGATCGTCGAGCGGCCGGTGGCGCTGACGATCAACCATGTGGCGCAGTTCCCGTCGGCCACCGTGTCGTTCAACCTGGCCCCCGGCGCTGCGCTTGGCCACGCCGTGGATGCGATCAAGGCCGAGGAGGCCAAGCTCGATCTGCCGCCCAGCTTGGAGACCAGCTTCCAGGGCGCGGCCGAGGCCTTTCGCGCCTCCCTGTCCAGCACGCTACTGCTGATCCTGGCGGCGGTGGTCACGATGTACATCGTGTTGGGCGTGCTCTACGAGAGCTACATCCACCCGATCACCATCCTTTCCACGCTGCCGTCGGCGGGCCTGGGCGCGCTGCTAGCGCTACTGGTGGCGGGTCAAGACCTGGGCGTGGTCGGCATCATCGGCATCGTGCTCTTGATCGGCATCGTCAAGAAGAACGCGATCATGATGATTGACTTCGCACTCTATGCCGAACGCGAACAGGGATTGCCGCCGCGCGAGGCGATCCACCGAGCCTGTCTGCTGCGCTTCAGGCCGATCCTGATGACGACGATGGCCGCGCTGTTCAGCGCCTTGCCCCTGATGCTCGGCACTGGCGTAGGCCACGAGTTGCGCCATCCGCTAGGCGTGACCATGGTCGGCGGCCTGATCGTCAGTCAACTGCTGACCCTGTTCACCACGCCCGTGATCTACCTCGGCTTCGCGCAACAGGCGCAGCGGCTCAAGGCCTGGCGTAAACGGCGTGCAGTGATTCGCACGGCTGGGGAAGGCGCGGCATGAACATCTCGGCGCCCTTCATCGCGCGGCCGGTGGCCACCACGCTGATCACGCTCGGCGTGGCACTGGCCGGCGCGCTCGGCTACCAGTTGCTGCCGATCGCGTCGCTGCCGCAGGTGGACTTCCCGACCATCTCGGTCAGCGCCTCGCTGCCCGGCGCCAGTCCCGATACGATGGCGGCAACGGTGTCCGCGCCGCTGGAGCGGGCGTTGGGCAGCATCGCCGGGGTCAACGAGATCACCTCGCGCTCTTCGCTGGGCTCGACCAGCATCACCTTGCAGTTCGATCTGAGCCGCGACATCAACGGCGCGGCGCGCGATGTGCAGGCCGCGATCAACGCTGCGCGCACGCTGTTGCCCAGCGGGCTGCCGAGCAACCCGACCTACCGCAAGGTCAATCCGGCCGATGCGCCGATCATGATCCTCTCGCTCACCTCGGTGACCTTGACGCGCGGCCAGATGTACGACGCCGCATCCACCGTGTTGGCGCAGCGGCTGTCGCAAGTGGAAGGCGTGGGCCAGGTCACGGTCGGCGGCGGTGCACTGCCGGCGGTGCGGGTGGAGTTGAACCCGGAAACTGGCAAGCAATGGCATCGCGCTGGACAACATTCGCGTGGCGCTGACGGCCACCAACGCCAACCGGCCGAAGGGTTCGTTGGAACAGAACGGCCGCAGCTGGCAGATCGGCTCCAACGACCAGGCGCGCAGCGCCGCCGAATACGCGCCCGTTCTGCTGAGTTACCGCGACGGCGCGGCCGTGCGGCTGCGCGATGTCGCGCAAGTTACCGACTCAGTGCAGGATGTGCGCAACTACGGCGTCACCAACGGCGAACCCGCCATCGTGCTGCTGGTGCAGAAGCAGCCGGGCGCCAACGTCATCGAAACCGTGCAGCGTGTGCGCGCACTGCTGCCGCGCTTGCAGGCATCGATTCCGCAGGCAATTGACCTCGCCGTCATCAGCGACCGCACGCCCACCATCCGCGCCTCGCTGCGCGAGGTCGAACACGCGCTGGCGATCTCGGTGGGCCTCGTGATCCTGGTGGTGCTGCTGTTCCTGCGCAGTTGGCGCGCGACGCTGCTGCCGGCCATCGCCGTGCCGGTGTCGCTGGCCGGAACGCTCGGCGTGATGTATCTCTGCGGCTTCAGCCTGGACAATCTCTCGGCGATGGCGCTGACGGTGGCCGCCGGCTTCGTGGTGGACGATGCCATCGTGGTGTCGGAGAACATCAGCCGCCACATCGAGCAGGGCCTCTCCCCGCGCGAGGCGGCGCTCAAGGGCGCACGCGAGATCGGCTTCACGGTGGTGTCCATCAGCCTGTCGCTGGTGGCGGTGTTCATCCCGATTCTGCTGATGGGCGGCATCGTCGGGCGGCTGTTCCGCGAGTTCGCGGTGGTGTTGTCGGTGGCAATCCTGGTCTCCATGCTGGTGTCGCTGACCACCACGCCGATGATGGCGGCTACGCTCCTGAAGGAGCGCACAGAACAGCGTGCAAGGGGCCGTCTGGCGCGGGCACTTACCCGCGCGAGCCGCGCCGTAGTGCGCGGCTATCGCCGCTCGCTGATGTGGACGCTGCGCCACCAGCCGGTGGCCATCGCGGCACTGCTGGCGGTGGTGGCGTTGAACGTAACCCTCTACGCGACGATTCCTAAGACCTTCTTCCCGCAGGAGGACACCGGGGTGCTCACCGGCAGCGTGCAGGCCGACCAGGGCAGTTCGTTCCAGCAGATGCGCGAGCGGTTGGACAAGTTCATGGCCATTGTCCAGGCCGACCCGGCGGTGGCTACCGTCAGCGGCTTTACTGGCGGCGGCCAGCGTAATTCGGCCAATTTCCACATCACCCTCAAGCCGCTGGCCGAACGCAAGGTTTCCGCGGATGCTGTGGTGGCGCGCCTGCGCGCCGAGCTTGCGCACGAGCCGGGTGCGAACCTGACCCTGGTGCCGGTGCAGGACATCCGCGTCGGCGGCCGGCAGGCCGACGCCCAATATCAATACACGCTACAGGCCGACGAAGCCGATACCCTGCGCAGCTGGGAGCCGCGCGTGCGCAACGCGCTGTCGCTCCTTTCCGAGCTGACTGACGTCAGCACCGACCAGCAGGACACCGGCCTGCAGACCTCGCTAGTGATTGACCGCGACGCCGCCGCGCGCCTGGACGTTACGGTGAGCAATCTCGACACCACACTGAACGACGCCTTCGGCCAGCGCCAGGTGGGCGTGATCTACAACCCGCTCAATCAGTACCGGGTGGTGATGGAGCTGGCCCCTGAGTTCCTGCAAGGCCCGGAGACGCTCAAGCGGCTCTACCTCACTAGCACCGCGGGCGCGCAGGTGCCGCTTGCGGCCTTTGCACGGGTGGAGACCACCAACACGCCGCTCGCGGTCAACCACCAGAGCGGCACGCCTGCCTCCACCATCAGCTTCAACCTGCCGCCGGGGGTGTCGCTGTCGCAGGCCACCGGGGCCATCGACAACGCGCTGGCCGAGCTGGGACTGCCGCTGTCGGTGCGCGGCAGTTTTCAGGGTACCGCCCACGCCTTTCAGCAGTCACTGGACTCGCAACCACTGCTGATCCTCGCGGCCCTCGTCACGATTTACCTGGTGCTCGGAATGCTTTACGAGAGCCTGATCCATCCCGTCACCATCCTCTCGACGCTGCCTTCGGCGGGCGTCGGCGCGCTGCTGGCGCTGATGCTGTTCAAGACCGATTTCTCGATCATCGCCTTGCTCGGCGTGATTCTCTTGATCGGCATCGTCAAGAAGAACGCGATCATGATGATTGACTTCGCCATCGTGCGGCAGCGCGCCGGTCATGCCCGCGCCGGCGCGGCGATCTTTCGGGCTGCCAATCTGCGCCTCCGCCCGATCCTGATGACGACCGCGGCGGCGATCTTCGGGGCGGTGCCGCTCGCTCTCGGCACCGGCGACGGCGCCGAGCTGCGCCAGCCGCTGGGCATCGCCATCGTCGGCGGGCTCATCCTGAGCCAGTTGCTCACGCTCTACACCACGCCGGTGGTGTTCGTGCTGATGGATCGCTTGCGCTGGCGCAGGCCCCGGCGCGGCGCTTTCGCCAAGCTTGCACCCGCGTAGGCCCTCCATGAACTTCCCCATCCAACGCACTTTGTTGCTACTGACGGCCAGCCTGCTGCTCACCGCCTGCGCCCTGACCCGTGTCGAACCGCCGCCGCCTGTGACAGCACCAACAGCGGAGGCCCGCGTATGAAAAACAACTATTCAATCGCGAACGGCAGGTGTCGGTTCGGAGTTCCTTTACTGCTTGTGAGTGCGCTGTTCACTGGTTGCGCCGTCGGACCGGATTACCATCGCCCATTTGCGCTGGCTGCGAATCCCATGCCCGCTGCGTTCGGGGACGCAACCATCACCAACGTCGGCAATTGGAAAACTGCCGAGCCGTCTGCGCACTTGCCGCGCGGCGCTTGGTGGAAGCTTTACGGCGACCCGGAGTTGAATCGGCTCGAAACGCTCGCCGCCACGAGCAACCAGCAGATTGCCGTCGCGCTCGCCAACTACGAACAGGCCCGCGCCTCAGTGACCGTCGCACGGGCGGATTTCTTCCCACAGATTTCCAGTCCGTGGTCCGCAACCCGTCAGCGCACGAGCGCGAACGCCTCGCCCACCAGCGCCGTAACCGGGAAAAGCACCACGTTCGACATGTTCAACGTCTCCGGGGATGCAAGTTGGGAGCTGGATTTGTGGGGACGCATTCGCCGCGAAGTCGAAGGCGCGCGCGCCACATTCACCGCGTCCTCCGATGATCTCGAATCCGCGAAACTTTCCGTGCAGGCCCAGGTGGCGATTGATTACTTCACGTTACGCGCGCTCGACGCGCAATCGGATTTGTTCGCCCAAACCGTCGCCGCTTACCAACGGGCGCTCGAATTGACGCAATATCGCCACAAGGCGGGCGTCGCCAGCGGCCTCGACGTTTCGCAGGCGGAGACCCAGCTCAAGAGCACGAGAGCGCAAATCCCGGCGGTGGATCTGCAACGCGCACAATTGCGTCACGCCCTCGCTGTCCTGTGCGGTCAGGTGGCAACAACATTCGCGCTCGCCCCGAACACGGTCGCGTCAACGAACCTGCCGGCGATTCCCGTCGCTGTGCCAAGCGAATGGCTGGAGAGCCGTCCGGACATTTCTGCCGCTGAGCGCCGCATGGCCGCCGCCAACGCAAACATCGGTGTGGCCAAGGCGGCGTTTTATCCGCGCGTGTTGCTCATCGGCTCGGGCGGTTTTGAATCCATCAGCGCCAGCGACTTGTTCACTTGGCCCAGCCATCTGTGGGCCATCGGACCGACGCTGCAATTGCCGATCTTCACGGGCGGGCGCAATCGTGCACAGCTTGCGTCGGCTCGCGCGGCCTACGATGGCACGGTCGCAACCTACCGGCAGACGGTGCTCACGGCCTTTCAGGACGTGGAGGATCAGCTTGCCGCACAACTTCTGCTCGCACAGCAACTCGACGAGGAAAATGCCGCGCTGGCCTCGGCACAGCGCACGCTGGACATCTCGAAACACCGCTACAAGGCAGGTGTGGAACAATACCTCGACGTCATCATCGCTCAGACCACTGAGTTGACCCTCAAGCAGAACGTAGTTCAACTCAACGGGCAAAAGCTCGCCGCAAGCGTATCGCTCATCAAGGCGTTGGGCGCGGGTTGGCAACCAACTTCCACCACGAGCGCGGGGCGGTGAGCGCGCCCGCAGACCGATTGATTGTGGAGGATGGGTGATCTCCTTTCGCTCTACCATTGCCCTTCGGCCCAGTGCTCTTCTTAGAACGAACAAGGATGCGCTGGTGCTTGCGGTCGAATGTGGGCTGCTGGCCGTACGGGTGGAATCAAAAAAGCTGGGACTTTGTGGGCGCTCCAGAGTTGAGTGGGTTTTGGGAAAACCTCATCTCGATTTCGAGAACGACGAAGCAAACTCCAGCGTCTGCTTAGGTTGAAGGAAGCATGCTCCGTTCTTGCAAACGCCTCTTTTGGGTGGTTGGCAAGCTAGAGAATCCGTCTCCACAGGGAAAACCACTTCGCAATCTTCCCGTCTGACTCCAGCGGCGGCAAGGACACGCGTCGGAATCCCCGCTCGCAGTGGACGAGCACGCACTCGTGGTCGCGGAGATTGCGGACTTTCGCGGTTTGATTTTGTGTTCTTCGATCTCGGAGTAATTGACGTTCCGCTTGCCGGCACTGAATCCCCATGAGCGTTTCGCCACCCGCTTCTTTGCTCCCCCCCTCGGCGTGTCTTCATTCTTCCTGAAGGACGTCCGCCTCATTAGCCGCGCTTAGGCGCGAAGGGCTAAACACCGGCACGCTGGCCATTGAGTTTGAACAGGCATTCCACGAACCAACTATTCGCTGGCGATGCGTGCGACGTGCCCGGCGGGGGAATTCCCTCCGCCGGTTTGTTTTGCCCGTTATTCGCGTTCGACATGAAAACTCCGCAGCCGCCGGCTGTAGGCAGTGCTGACGGATTTCACAGCACCGGCGCTTCAAGTAAACTCAGGGTTGTTCCCATCACCCAGAGAGCGCACATGAATCGATCCAAACCCCTGAACTACCTGGAGGCCGCGGCCCGCTGGTTCGGGCGCAGAACGGACGACCTCGACAGCGCTACACGCAAGGCACTCGACCGCGCCGCGCGCCGCCAGACGCTGACTGAAGACCCTAATCGCAAGCTAGACGAGCAGGCCACCTTCGGCGAGCGGATGGCCGACCGCGTGGCTCAAATCGGCGGGTCCTGGACCTTTATCACGATCTTCGGCCTGTTCCTGCTCGGTTGGGCGGTGCTCAATACCGAAATCCTCGGCAAGACCGCCTTCGACCCTTACCCCTATATTTTTCTCAACCTGATTCTGTCCATGCTCGCTGCCATCCAGGCGCCGATCATCATGATGAGCCAGAGCCGTCTGGCGGTGAAGGACCGGCAGATGGCGGCCCACGATTACGAGGTGAATCTGAAAACCGAGATCGAGATCATGGCGCTGCACGAAAAGATGGATGCGATGCGTTCGGAGCATCTGATGACAATCGTTGCACAACAGCAGACGCAGATTGAGCTGATGACGCGGTTGCTGCAACAGTCCAATTCTCGCGACGCCTGACAAGAGGGGACTGAACGATGGGCAAAAGACACTCCGACCGCCATTCGGGAAAACGCGGCGGCTGGTTGCGGGCAGCAGCCATGACCACGGTGCTGCTCGTCTTTCAGCTAGGTCAATCCAGAATCTTTTTTGCCATTCCGCTGCAGGCGACAAGTGCTGATTTCTCCGTCGCGATGGTCGCTCTTACCTAATCACGAACCGTTCCCCTGAAGACTTGAAGCAGCTTTGTTGGGACCGGATCTTCTGCAAAATGAACGATGAGCGCAGAACCGGTATCGGCGAAGATGCGCCCGTAGCGAGTGGGCGTTTTCACCGTATCCTCATGCCGCTAATATCGCTAACCCTTTTTTTCGTTGCGATCGCAGCGATTCATCACTTATTGGCGGAGGTCAGTTATCCGCAACTGGTCGCGGAACTGAAGGCGCTGTCCTGGAACCAGTTGTTACTGGCGCTTTTATTCACTGCCAGCAGTTTCACGGCCTTGATAGGCTACGATTGGTCAGCGCTTGCTTATATTGGACGCAAGCTTCCCTTCCCGACGGTCGCGTTGGGTTCTTTTTGTGGCTACGCGATTTCGAATACCGTGGGGTTGAGCATACTTTCGGGAGGGTCTGTGCGCTACCGATTCTATCTCTCTGCAGGACTCGATGCGGCCGATATAGCGCGCGTGTCGGTGTTTTCGGTTCTGGCGCTGAGTCTCGGTATCTACCTGGTCGGTGCCGCGGCTTTGGTTATCCATCCAGACCTCGTCGACAGTTTCTTTGGGATCCCGCGGGGCGTGTTGCGCACGATCGCGATCGCGGCTTTGGTCTTGCTGTTCGCGTTAGTGGTAATTACCTTTGTTCGACCTGCCCGCATCAAAATCGGTCCCTGGGATCTGCCGATCCCAAGTGGCCCAGTGACCGTTGTTCAGCTCGTGGTATCGGTGATCGATATCGTCTCGGCGGGTGCCTGCTTATACGTCCTAATTGACCATCCGCAGGTGCCATTTCTCGCGTTCCTCGTGGTCTATGCGGTGGCACTCATGATCGGGGTCTCAAGCCACGTGCCGGGGGGTCTGGGGGTATTCGAAAGCGTTATGCTGCTCGCCCTGCACGATTCCGTATCGCCCGAAAACCTCGCGGCCGCGATGCTGGCCTATCGGGTGATCTATCACGTCATCCCGTTGGTGCTCGCAATCTTCGTGTTAGTCGGTCGCGAGCTAGCGGAACGGGCCTCCCCCATCGTTGGGGCGGTGCGTTACATCCATTCCTGGAGCTCGAAGCTGGTGCCGCCGTTGCTGGCCGGGTTGGCATTTTGCAACGGCATAGTATTACTCGTATCCACAGCGACGCCTGCCGTCCCGGAGCGGCTTAAGGCGATGAAAGCCTTCATGCCGCTTGCCGTTGTGGAGATATCCACGATCTCCGGCTCGGTAGTCGGTCTGGGACTGCTCCTAATCGCCCGAGGGCTCTATAGCAGGCTAAACGGCGCCTATGTCATGGCGTTGCTACTTTGCCTTGCCGGTAGTGTTTTTTCTTTAGCCAAGGGTATCGACTATGAAGAAGGCGTAATTCTGCTTGGGACCGCGTTGCTGCTATTCCTCTGTCGGCGTGAGTTTTATCGACGCACCGTGCTGATGAATTCGCCTTTTACAGCGGGTTGGATACTCTCCATCGTCAGTGCCGTAGGCGCTACCTACTGGATCACCATATTCTCCTACAAGCACGTCGAATACGCTCATGAACTGTGGTGGCAATTCGAGTACAACGCAGAAGTGTCGCGTTCGCTTCGGGCCGGACTCGCCGTGACCATTGCCTTGTTCATACTGGGAATAGACCGACTGCTGAAGCGGCCGCAACATGCGCCGAGTTTGTCCTCAACAGGCGATTTGGACAAGGCCGAAGCCATCGTGCGAGCCCAGGACAACGTCGACGGCAACCTGGCCTTGATGGGCGACAAACATCTGCTGTTTTCCGACACCGGCGACGCGTTCATCATGTATGGAGTTAGGGGCACAAGCTGGATCGCGCTCGGTGACCCTATTGGACCGGCGCCGGTAGCGGATGAGCTGGCGTGGCGGTTTCGCGAATTGGCCGACCGTGAGGGCGGCCGGATCGCGTTTTATCAGACCTCTCCTGAGACCTTGCCCTTGTACTTGGATATGGGATTGGTGCCGTTGAAGGTTGGGGAGGAAGCGCTAGTGCCACTTGAGACGTTTTCCCTCCAGGGTGCGAAGCGTAAAGGCCTTAGGCACGCAATGAATCGCGGCGAACACGACGGGCTCAGCTTCGAGATCCTGCCCCGCGAGACTGTTCCCGCACATATGGAAGAGCTGGCTGCGGTGTCGGCGAACTGGTTGGCGCTGAAGAACACGCGGGAGAAGCGGTTTTCACTGGGTGCCTTCGATCCCAATTACATCAAGCGCTTTGCTGTTGCCGTCGCGCGGCACGGGACCCGGATCGTGGCGTTTGCGACCGTGATATCGACCGATACGAAAGCCGAAGCCTCCATCGATCTGATGCGGCATACGCACGAGGCGCCAAGCTCAGCGATGATGTTCCTGTTCATCAATCTGATTCTGTGCTTCAAGGCACAGGGATTTCGGCGTTTTGCCCTGGGTTTGGCACCGCTATCGGGATTGGAAACTCATCCCTTGGCGCCGGTGTGGCATCGCTTTGGTCACCTCATCTACAACCGTGGCGAGAGGTTCTACAATTTTCGTGGCCTCAGAGAATTCAAGGATAAGTTTGATCCCGTGTGGGAACCTCGCTATCTTGCAACATCCGGAGGTATTAGTCCGTTGCTCGTGATCACGGACGTGGCGACGCTGATTGGGGGGGGTATCACCGGCGTGTTCAAAAAATGACTATAGTCTCGCGTTACGGGACGTTGGATTCTCGAGTGCACCGCTACCTATTCCCGACTATCGTGGCTTTCTTCATACTGTGCTCGCTGGCGCAGTCCGGTTGTACCGAATCCAGCCTAGAGCCCATGAGTATCGAGGAGTTTGGGCACATTGAGGTCTACCGCCCAAAGGACCCACCCAAAGGTCTCGTAATGCTGCTCTCCGGTGATGCCGGCTGGGACAAAAACATGGCGGAGCTGGCTATTAAAGTCATGGAGCTGGACTATTTGGTCGCCGGCATCGATACGCGCAATTACCTTCGCCGATTGACGACCGAAACCCAAGCTTGCAGCAACCCAGGATTGGATTTTGCCGCCCTGGGTAAACACCTGCAAAAGGACGCCGGTCGCGGCAGCCTCAAGCCACCGATCCTGGTCGGCGTGTCATCGGGTGCCAGCGTGGCTTATGCCGCCGTCGCCCAGGCTTCCGCTCGGACTTTCCACGCTGCCGTTAGCCTGGACTTTTGTCCTACACTTCCTTCAAAACTACTATTCTGCAAGGGGCAAGGCCTCAAAGCCTCAACTGGCTCCGACAGCAAGGGGACGGTATTCTCGCCCAACAAGCAACTACAGACGCCGTGGTTCGTCTTTCAAGACCCACACTATCACGGTTGCGACATGGATAGCGCGAACGGGTTTATTCGACAAATCGATAACGTCAAACTGGTTGTGGGGTCATTCAGGCCGGAAGCGGACTCACAACCGGATTTACGCCAACAATTCCTGGCATTGATGGAATGGTTGGATCCAGGGATTGCCAACCAGGCTGAATCCACAACCGATTTATCCGGCGTGCCGCTCGTGGAGGTACCTGCCACGGTCGGCGGTGAGTACCTAGCGCTGATCCTGACCGGTGATGGCGGTTGGGCGGCACTGGACAAGGCCGTTGCTTCCCGGCTCGTGCGCGGGCATATCAGCACGCTGGGTTGGGATTCTCTGAGCTATTTCTGGCGCGCTCGCACACCGGACGAAGCGGGCGCCGATCTGGAGCGGAGTTTGCGCCATTATCTTGTAGCCTGGGAAAAACAACGGGTCTTATTGATCGGCTATTCATTCGGTGCCAACGCGCTACCGTTTATGGCCAATCGCTTGCCGCCGGATCTGCGTGGGCGCATCGAGCTGGTAGTGCTCCTCGGTCCCGGGCCAAGCGCTTCATTTGAGTTCCATTTGACGGATTGGCTAGGGAGTTCGAGTTCAGCTAAGCGATATCCGATCCTCACGGAGTTGCAGAAACTAACGTGGACCAAAGTGCTTTGTCTGTCGGGTCAACAGGATGAGTACAGCATTTGTCCGACGCTTAACCTCCCCAACGTTACCGTAGAACAAATGCCGGGCGATCATCATTTCAATGACGACTATGGCAGCCTCGTGTCGAGGATCCTTGCGCTGTTACCCGAACATGCCCTTGGCAGCACAACACCGAGCGTTACGGAATCGCAATAGGTGGGTATCCATGCACCACACTGACGTCCTGTCTGTCGCGCAGGGACGCTTTTGGCGTCTTGGTTTGAGCGCTGTGGGCGTGGCGCTAGCGCTGGGCTCGGTGCTTTGCGTCTACACCGGTGCCTTAGTCGATGGTGTTCAGCCTTGGTTGCTGGGGGCTCTCGCTGGCCTATTTTTGGCGTTTGCCTTAGGTGACCGTTGGTCGCCTATCGCCGTGCCAGTCGCGGCGGCGATCGTGACCGGCTTGTTCAGCGCCTCCGTCAGTCCGGAGGCAAAGCTATGGCAGGCTCCCGCCTCTTGGGCTGAGTTAACTGTACTGACTCCGCAGGGGGCGGTGTTAGGCTGTCTCTTGTATTTCGGCGTTGCGCTGTGGTGTATGGTCCGCTTCGGGCGGTCGCTGTCACTCATCGCCAATCTCTCGCTGCTCGCCACACCTTATCTCTTCAATCTGCTGCTGGTGCTGGCCGCTCACGGTATCACGCTTGGGCTCGGACGTACCGTTCTGGGTACCGGTTTGCCCGATGCGATCGCCTCTGGTCTGGGCCGCACGATGATTCTGTTTGTCTTCAACGAAGCCCTGATGCTGGGTCTGGGTTTGTTGATGGATCGGCGCTGGACCCGATCCTGGCGTCTGCATCTGCTCGTCCTGGGCAGTTCCGCTTTGGCGGCCTTCTCGCCGGTCGTCGCGGACTTAGGCTCCACCGAAACGCTCTCGCGCTGGGCTGTGGTTGCGCGCCTGGGTCCGATGGTGTTAACCGGGGCCCTGGCGCAGGCAGGATTGTGGGCGCAAGTTTTTCTTGTCACCGGCATGCTGCTCGATACGCTGCGTGGACGGCGCCCAACCTGGGCCGCAGGCTATGGCCACTGGTATGCCGGCGCGGTGCGGGGGGCAGTCTACGGCGGCCTGTTCGTGCTGCTGGTGCAGTTGGGTGCGCTCATTTGGGGTTCCCCGGCAGTTGTCGGCTGGCTGCGCAGCTACCCTGTGCTCGGGGGCGCGCTTCTGGGCCTACTGCTATTTCCACTGGCCAAAACTATCCTCGAAAGTTTCGACGGTAGCGCGCCTTTCTTCGCCCGCTTTGCGGGAGCGATGCGCGAGCCGATCAACTATCTGCGCGGCTTGATTGCCGGCTTAGGGCTCGGGATAGCCTTGACGCACGATTTGCCGACGCTCTCTGGCGGTTTACGCTTTGCGCTCGGCTTTGTGATCGGAGCAGCAGCGTATGCTGGGGCGGACGCGCTGCGGGATATCCATTCAGTGCTCGCCCATCAGCGCCAGCGAATGCAGTCTTGGCGGGTGTACGGGTTGGGCGCGGTGCTCGGGGGATTCGTGGGTGGGGCGCTCGCGTGGTATTTCGATGCCGCCCAATTACAGGTAGTCGCCGAGAAATTTGTCACCTACGCCATGGCCTATTTCCCGGCAGTCGGCAAGGCTACTACGAGCTATGTGACTTATCCGCTGTTCAGCAAGTGGGGTGCAATCGATCTGGGAAGCGTCTCGGGGGGCGTCAAACTCCTGTATGCGGAATCCCTGTCGGGCGTGATCAACTGGTCGATCGCCGCGCCGCTGTTCAGCATCAATCTGGTGCTGCTTACCGCACTGTTCGAGCGCAGCTTCCGCCCGCTCAAGGCCTTGTTCAGCGCTGCCGGATTAGCGACTGTCGTGGAACAGGCGGTGCGCGTTCTGCGCTGGGGCCTGTGGATGGCACCGATCATTTATACATTCCTGCGCCTTGCCGCAGACCCGAGCTGGTACAACCAGGATGGCGCGGTGCGCAGCGCGTTGGCGAGCGTACAGTCCGTGCGGTTTTCACCGGATGAGTTCCGCGCCTGGAGCCTCGAGTTGTTTCTTGGGCTGCTCGCCTATGATTGGTTGCGGGTGCTGATCTGGTTCGACCATATGGGCCTCCGGGTGGCGACGCTGGTCAATCTTTCCTTCGTTGGCGGCGATGCGCTGGATGAAAAAGCGTCGCGATTTCTAGGCCACTCGGCGCGCACGCGCTGCATACCAGAAGCCATACGCCGTTTTCTCACTTGGGCACCGCTGTTGATTCCTTTCTATATACCGCGCGGCGGCGAGTGGGACTATGTATGGGATCGGGCGGCATCTCTGCAGACTGCTCCGCAATCCCTGCTGCCCGCGGTTGCATCTTTGCTGCTCGTTTATCAGTTGGCCGCTGTTGGCGCGATTTTGGGGGTGGCAGCCGTGTGGCTGCTGCGCCGGAGCAAAAAGGAATTGGTGCCGTCGCCAGCCGCGACCGACCCTTACTTCGTACTCGGCAACGGGCAATACACGGCGGAGTACGGCTGGGATGGCCGCGGCTTTAGCCACGTGACCAGCACGGTGCGCCCCGGCTTCGAGCTCGACCTCTCTCGAAGGCCGGACGATCCGTTGCAGTTGCGAGGCAAGTTTTTCTTTCTGCGCGAACTGGACACCGAAGGCAAGGCCGCCGGTGAGCTCTGGTCACTCGGGTCCGAGCCCATGCAGAAGCGAGGCTCCGACTATTCGGTGACGCAGCCCTCTCCTAGTACGCTGCGTATCGTCAACAGCTACGGCAGGCTGCGCGCGGAAGCTCGGGTGACTCTCGATGCCCGCGACGCCGTGGAAAACTGGGCCATCTATCTAACCAACCTTGAGCAGCGTGCGCGCATCGTCGAAATTACGAGTTACCAAGAGCTCGCTGTGGGGCCAATCGATGCCTACCGCCGCTCGCCCTTCTTTGCGGCAATGCACGTGGGTACCTGCTTCGCGGCCCCATTGAGCGCGATCATCGCGCGCAATCGCCTCATGCGAAACAATGCAAAAGATCCCGCCTTGCAGCGCATGTGCCGCGAAGTCGGTTTTCATGCGGTGCGCGCGAACGAAGGCGTGCGCCTTGTGGGATACGAGGACTCCCGCACCCATTTCATCGGCTTAGGCACATTGAGGCAGCCGGCCGTATTCTCTGGCCAGGCACTGCGCGATCCTGCCGATGAAGGGTTGCTCTATAGCTTCGATCCGGCGGCAAGCTTGAGACTTAGGGTGGAGTTGCCGCCAGGTGCGACCGTCGAGGTACCCTTCCTGGACGGTTATGCCGAGGACGAGCATCGAGCGGCGGCTTTGATTGCTCGGCATCTCGAGGTTGCGAAGCCAGATGAGGCCACTCTAAAAGCGAGCTTCGCACGCAGACGTAGACTGCACGCCGCTCCCAGGCGCACCACAGAGCACAGCGGTTTCTCTGAGGATGGGCGTGAACTTTCGGTGCCTTGCGACGCGCAGCGTCCTTGGGCGCATCTCGTCGCCAATCCGCTGGGCCAAGGCTTTATCGCGGGTAGCGATGGAGAGATCTTTTCCTTCGCCGGCAATGCGCAGCAGAACGCCCTGTCGCCTTTCAGTCTGGACAGCATGCCGGCGCAGCTCCCTGGGCAGGCGATTTATGTCTTTGATATCAAAACTGGGGTCGCCGAGACTGCGGGCTTCGTGCCTTACCGCAACCAGGATGCCAAACACGAGGTTTTCTTCGGGCTGGGTTATGCGCGTTACCGCAAAGAGAGCGTTGGACTTAAGCTCGATCTGACCGCCTTTGTCCCGCTGGACTGCGCAGTGGAGATCAAACTGCTGCGTATCCGCAATTTGGGCACGACAGCGAGGCGCTTTAGGGTCGTCCCTTACGTGGAAATGGTGTTGGCGGAAGTGCCGCCGGACAGCTGTGGTCGTGTGCACGCCTGGGCGGACCCGACGCCCGGCGTGCTCTATTTCGAAAATGCCAGTAACGATTTTCGCAAGGGTGTGGCTTTCGTCGCCGTGAACCTTAGATGCCAGACACACGAGACCGTCCGCGAGCGCTTCGTGGGCGGCGAGGGGCGCGATCTCGCGCGACCGTATATGGTCGAGCATGGCCAACCCGATAGGAGGCAGGTTGATGACGGACGCCGCATAGCGAGCTTTGTCGTCGAGCTGGAGATTGCCGCGGGAAAGGAGGTGACGGTGGTGCTCGCGCTCGGTCAAGCCGCCGACCAGGCGCAGGCGACTGCGCTCGCGCGCGCCTATCTCGAACCGCGGGCGGCAGAACTAGCGCTGGAAAAAACTAAGGCGTGGTGGAACGAGACGCTATCCGTCGTGCGCGTCGAGACCAATGAACCGGCTTTTGACCGCTTGGTGAACGACTGGCTGCCGTACCAGATCCTGTGCGCACGGTTATGGGGGCGCACCGGATCCAGCCAGCGCAGCGGCGCCTACGGCTTCCGCGACCAGTTGCAGGACGTTCTGCCACTCACCTTCCTCAAGCCCGAGTGGGCGCGCAGCCAGATCGTGCTACACGCGGCGCAGCAATTTATCGAGGGCGATTGCGTCAAGTGGTGGCATCCCTCGTGGGAAGGCAAGACCGGAATCGCGGTTCGCACCCGCGCGTCCGATCCGCATCTTTGGTTACCCTATGTGGCGGCTCGCTACGTAGAAGCTAGTGGCGACACCGGCGTTCTGGAAGAGCAAGTCGCCTTCCTGGAAGGCAGGCCGGTGCCGAAGGGTCATGAAGGATTCGTGTTCGCGCCCAGGCCCTCGCGCGATACCGGTTCGGTTTACGAGCATTGCCGGCGCGCGGTGGAATACACTCTCGCGCGGCGCGGCGCGCATGATCTCCCGCTCCTCGGCTCTGGCGACTGGAACGATGGCCTCGATGTGCCCGGCATCAAGGGCACGGGGGAAAGCGTATGGCTGGGCTTCTTCTTGCACGATGTGCTTGTCAGGTTCGCGAGTCTCGCCGCACGCTGCGAAGGTCAAGAAGCCAAACGACGCTACCTCAAGGAAGCGAGAAACCTATCTGTGGCGCTTGGGGCGATGTGGCGCGAGGACGGGTATCTACGCGCGATTACCGATGAGGGCGAAGAATTCAAACTGTGCAGCGCGCTCACGACCGCTTGGCCACTCCTATCCGGGGCAGTGGATGCGACGCGCGCCCACGCAGTGCTTGAGATGGGAATCGAGCGTCTGGAGAAAAGCAACCGCGTGCTACTGCTGACCCCGCCTTTCACGGAGCACTCGCTGCCTTATCCTGGGCGTATTGCAGAGTATCCGCCCGGGGTGCGCGAAAATGGGGGGCAGTACTCGCACGGCGTCTCGTGGCTAGTGGATGCGCTGCTGCGCTGCGCCGAAGAAACGCCCGAACTAGCCGAACGCTGCCGCGCGTACGCCGTGGATTTGTGGATCAAGATATCGCCGCTAAGCAAGAGCGATCAGACAGACCTCTACGGACTGCCGCCGCATCAGCAGCCGGCGGATGTTTACGACGGTCCGGGCTACGAAGGTCGCGGTGGCTGGAGTTGGTACACGGGCGCAGCTGCGCGCATGCTCTCCACCGCCTACGAAATCATCGGACTGCGGATCGAAGGCGGCAAGCTCAAGCTGCTTCAAGATCTTTTCCTGCGCAAGGGGCGTTTGCAGGTCAAGCGCCTCTGCTATCGCGGGCAGCAGATCGAGGGGAGAGAGAATGAAGGCGGATGGCGGAACTAAATCCTTAGGAAGGAGGCCAACAAAAATGTGGTTTGAGCTCATCTCTTTTAAAACGCGGCCAGATGTAAATTACTGGATGCCTATGACCATTGTTCTCACAAGCCTGATTTCGACACCAGTCTTCGCTTTCGGGCTCGAAGACGTTACCGGCATGGCCCACGGGCTTGCGGAAAAGGATTATGAGATGCCCAGTGACAATCTGCCGCCCGCACTCAAGGAAATCACGTACGACCAGTTTCGAGACATCCGCTTCAGGGATGAAAAATCGCTGTGGCGATCCGACAAGCTACCTTTCGAGGTCAAGTTCTTCCACGCAGGGCTTTATTTCCGTCACCGAATCAGGGTCAACCTGGTCGAAGCGGGAAACGTGAAGCTGCTTCGCTTCGATTCCAAAGACTTCCACTACGGCAAGAACACCTTTGACACCAGCAAGTTCGGAGATGTCGGCTTCGCGGGTTTTCGCGTGCACTACCCGATTAACACCAAGGAGTACAAGGACGAGGTTGCGGTGTTTCTGGGCGCGAGCTATTTCCGCGCCGTGGGCAAAGGCCAGCGCTACGGACTTTCGGCGCGCGGGCTCGCGATGGATACGGCGGAGGACGCGGGTGAGGAATTCCCTGCCTTCAGAGAATTCTGGCTCGAGCGTCCGGCAGCGAATGCCAAACACCTTGTCGTGTACGCGCTGCTCGATTCCAAACGCGTGACCGGGGCGTATCAGTTCACTATCTACCCGGGTGAGACGACACACATGGATGTACAGGCGCATATCTTCCAGCGCGTTAAGGGCGCCAAGCTGGGCATCGCTCCGCTGACCGCGATGTTCTATTTCGCAGAGAACCAGCCCGCGCCTTCCGACGACTACCGTCCTGAAGTACATGATTCTGACGGGCTGCTCATCCAGACCGATCACAGCGAGTGGATCTGGCGTCCGCTGCTGAATCCGCGAAGGCTGTTGGTGACGAGCTTCGGGCTGCATAATCCGCGCGGCTTCGGGCTTATGCAACGCGACCGCGATTTCCGAAACTACCAGGATCTTGAGGCGCGCTACGAGCTGCGGCCGAGCGCATGGATCACGCCCAAAGGCAACTGGGGACCGGGTCGCGTGGAGCTCGTGCTCATCCCCACGCCGGACGAGACCCACGACAATGTCGTTGCCTATTGGGTACCTAAGGAGGTGGCGGAACCCAAGCAGGCCATGAGTTTTCAGTACCGCCTGTCCTGGCAGCACGACGAGCTTGCCGAGCCTCCGCATGCCGCAGTAGTGCAATCGCGCGGCGGGCACGGCTGGCGTGAATATTCCGATGATTCCCAATTGTTCATGATCGACTTCGAGGGGCCTGCGCTAAAAAACCTCAAGCCGGACACCGCACTCGAGAGCGCGGTATGGGTAGGTGATACGGGTGAGCTTCTCGAGCACCAGGTGTTTCGCAACGATGCGACCGGAGGCTGGCGGGTGTCGCTGCGCATGCGCCGCAAACAGAGCGACCAGCCGGTCGAGATTCGCGTCGGGCTGCGTAGCGACGGCAAAGATATCTCTGAAACCTGGAGTTATCTGCTGCCCCCGCCGTAACGGCCGGGGGGCCTCTGTCCTCGAACCAGATGGTCGGGGTTCGAGTCCCTCGAGGCGCGCCAAATCAATAGGTTAAAGAAGTATCTAGAATAGTTTTAGATTTTTGTACGATTCCTTGTCGTGCCCATCCTCGTAGCGCTGTAGCAGTGTATGACTAATCCAGCGGTTACATTCAATCGAATATCTGGTTTCCACCGGCTATTTTCAGCGTGAAGTTGGACGAATCAAATACTCGGCAAGCCAGGCGCGGTCCGGGTGTGGCGACTCTCGCTACCAATCAGCCCTGGCAGATCACCTCTCCCAAGGCTCGACCTAGCTTTTCGTTCTCATGGTAGTCGATAGGGCAGTCGATGAGTGACGGCGCTTTGTCTTGCAGGGCTGATTTGAGGGCGGGCAGCAAGTCTTCGGCACGCTCGATGCGATAGCCTCGCACACCGAAGCTCGCGGCATAGGCCACTAGATCGGGATTGCCGAAGTCGACGCCGAAGTGACGCCTAAGCCGCGTGTCCATGTGGTGTTGGATCAAGCCGTATTTGCCGTCGCGCAGCACCAGCACAGTGATGGCGACGCCTAAACGCACAGCGGTTTCCAACTCTTGCGAGTTCATGAGAAACCCACCATCACCGCTCACCGCTACCACGCGCCGTTCGGGCAGGGCCAGCTTGGCGGCAAGTGCGCCCGGCAGCGCGATGCCCATGGCGGCGAAGCCGTTGGAGATGATGCAGGTGTTGGGGCGCTCCGCCGGGAACAGACGCGCTACCCAGAGTTTGTGCGCGCCCACGTCGCACACCAGTACGTCCTCGTCAACCATGGCGCGGCGCAGGTCGGCGATGACGCGTTGCGGCTTGAGCGGGTAGGCCGTGTCATCGGCACCCTGTTGCGCTACCTGTACCAGGTCAGTATGCAGGTGTTTCCCCGTCCCTTCAGGTTTGGGCGTGGCCTGATTTGCGATGCGGTCCAGGGCATCGGCGATGTCGCCCACGATGCCAGCGGCCAGCATGTAGTGTGCGTCCACTTCCGCCGGTGCCGAGTCTATGTGCCCTATGCGCTTATCGCGCTTCGGATTCCAGCGCGCCGGGTCGTACTCCACCATGTCGTAGCCGATGCACAGCACCAGGTCGGCACCATCCAGCCCGAAGGCCACGGGGTCCCGTGCCTGCAGGCCGATAGTGCCCAGGCATAACGGGTGCGAGAAGGGCACCGCTCCCTTGGCCATGAAGGTGGTGACCGCCGGCAGGTTGAGCCGCTCGATAAATGCCACAACGGCAGCGGAGGCGCGCTGGCGGACGGCGCCGTTACCCACCAGTACCAAAGGCGCCTCGGCCTCGTCG
Source organism: uncultured Gammaproteobacteria bacterium (assembly GCA_963764725.1). Lineage (GTDB taxonomy): Bacteria > Pseudomonadota > Gammaproteobacteria > JACCXJ01 > JACCXJ01 > USCg-Taylor. The sequence goes on from CAVXTM010000016.1 coordinate 373,727, forward strand.
ATCAGGCGCGCGATCTGGTCTACCTTGGCTTGGGGTGCGCGCGGTGTCGCCGGTGCCTGCACCTTGAGCGGCGCGCAACCCTGAGCCGCCATCTGTGCCACGTTTTCCGGCACCTCGATGAAGCTGGCGCCGGGCTTTTCCGTCTGGGCCAGCTTGAACGCCTTGCGCACCACTTCGGGCACGATCTCCGGTTCCAACACCCGGGCGCTGAACTTAGTGCAGTGGCTGAACAAGGCCGCCAGATCCAACACCTGATGGCTCTCCTTGTGCATGCGCGTCGTTGCCGCCTGCCCGGCGATGGCCACCAGCGGAGCGCGGTCCATGTTGGCGTCGGCCACGCCCGTGATCAGGTTGGTGGCGCCCGGTCCCAGGGTAGCCAGGCACACGCCGGCACGTCCGGTGAGGCGACCGTAGACGTCGGCCATGAAGGCCGCGCCCTGTTCATGGCGTGTGATAACAAAGCGGATGCGGCTTTGCGCAAGCGCGTCCATGATGTGGATGTTCTCCTCCCCCGGAATGCCGAAGACATAGTCCACGCCCTCGTTCTCCAGGCAGTGCACCAAGAGCTCGGCTGCGTTCATTCGCGTGGCCACCGTGTTACTCAGCGAGGCCTGCGATGAACTCGCCGGTGGTTGCCGATGACCTTGAGTCTCGGATCCGCCGGGAACCATAAAACGGATAACGTAAACGCATTTCGTCAATCAACCGCATTAGCCTGAGGACCTACCTACCGCGATAATACACCCAGAACGCGAGATCCGAGGCAACGAACAATGCCGAACCCGCTACAGCCCAGACGCCTCTTCGCCTGCAGCGCTTGAGCACCATGATGAGCAGATGGGCGATGGGCGATGGGCATAAACAGTTCTCGCATGGCGCCCTACCTTATCGGTCCATCCAGTATTCTCAAGACTGCGATTCCGGCATGAATTCTCCTACAATGAACAATTGGCGACAGACACGAAGAAAACATCGTGCAGACCGATCCAAAGTCGAAGGATCTGCAGGAGCAGCTCACATGGTGGATCGAAAGGCCGAGCAAATGAGCGGCAATAGCCCCCACAAGAATCCGAAACCGACGGTCGATGTCTTGATCGAGCTCGACGGTCGACCGGGCGAGCTGGTCTTCATCGAGCGGCTGAACGATCCGAAGGGCATTGCGCTCCCCGGGGGGTTTGTCGACGAGGGCGAGTGGATTGCCGACGCCGCCGTGCGCGAGGCGAAGGAAGAGACCGGCCTCGACGTCGAACTCCTCGAGCTGTTTCACGTCTACTCGGATCCGTCGCGCGACAAGCGCACGCACACGATCTCGACGGTGTTCATCGGTCGCGCGCGAGGCACGCCGGTCGGCGGCGACGACGCGGCCGGCGCTATCGCCTGCCGACCCGACGCGCTGGCGCAGCCACTGGTATTCGACCACGCGCGGATCGTCGCCGACTACCTCGCGTACAAGCAGCGTGGTGTGCGCCCACCGCCGCGGCGCTAGACTCGACCCGGAGAAAGAGGAAAGTCATGAGTGCGTTATCAGCTCTAAGAATTCAGCGCGCGTTCGGGTATCTTCCCGGAATTTGCCAAGCATCGCGCTCGTTACCGTTAGGCTATTTTGTTTTTGCACCCCTCGCATGACCATACAAAAGTGGCTGGCTTCCATCACCACGCCCACGCCTGTTGCTTTGAGCACCTCCATTAGCGTCATGGCGACCTGGCTAGTGAGCCGTTCTTGGAGCTGCAGGCGACGCGCGAACACATCGATAACGCGAGCAATCTTCGAGAGGCCGATCACTTGCCCATTAGGAAGATAACCGACATGAGCTCTGCCTGCAAAAGGGAGCATATGATGTTCGCAGAGGGAATAGAACTCGATATCCTTGACCACGATCATATCATCGCAGTCTTCGGAAAACAGGGAGTCCTTAACAACCTCGGTGGCTGACATGCGGTAGCCGCTGGTAAGGAAGTTCATCGCCTTGGCTACGCGTTGCGGCGTACGGTCAAGGCCTTCGCGGTTTGGGTCTTCACCTAAGTGGAGCAGCATCTTCCGCACGAGGGACTCGAATTTTGTGTCATAGCTCTCGCCCGGTGTTGCATCCAAATTGGCGGCATAGTGACCCTCGGCTAATACATTCATCAGTGGCTTATTCATTCCTTGTGCTCCGCTCTTGGTTTTAACAGAAAGGGGTGTATCACAATAGACGAATAAGTTTAAACGCTCTTTTTCGTTGAACAAGAAAATTACTGCTGGGTTTGTGAGTTGTCAAACAGGCTCGTCCTGGATTTGTCATCGGGAAGTTTTCGGGCCATTCATGGGCCAGAGGTGCCAACTTTCGAGACCGCTCCCCTTATCCGGACGTTATCAGAAGGTCAGCGAGCGCTACCTGCCTTGCAAAGGCCTTGGGAACCCTTTGACGATAGCCTATTTGGCGGCCATCGAGCCATAGATGCACGGCAATTGTTGCGCCATGACCGCTCTTCCCTGTCAAGCTTGCATAACCAAAACGGGTGCGTCCTTGGGACATTCTTGGTAATCTGTAACCTCGACAAAATGTGAAGGAGCTAAAAACGATGGGTATCTTAGATCGGATATTCGGAAGCGATAAAGCGCCAAAGCAAGGACAGGCGACACAGCAACGCGGACCGCTCTCCGATGATCAGGCCATCGCCCGTTACCGCTACCTGCTCAAGACTGCACCGCCGGAAACAATCGAGCAGGCGCACGCCGAAGCCTTCGCGCGACTCACGCCGGAGCAGCGGCGGATGGTGCTGCAACAATTAAGCGCGAGCGCGCCGGAAGCGGAGCCAGCAGCCGTGGCTCCGGGCGAGGCCGATCCACAGGCGCTGGCGCGTATGGCGACGCGCGCCGAAGTGCGGCAACCCGGCACTATGGAGCGGACGTTCGGCCGTATGGGCGGCGGCGTAGGATTAGGGGGACTGATGGCGGGCAGCTTTTTGAGCACCATCGCCGGTACGGTCATCGGAAGTATGATCGCACAACAATTTTTTAGTCACGAAATCGGCTTCGATGCGGACGGTGTTGATAGTGGGCACCCGTCTGGCGTAGACGTGAATCAAGACGCCGGCGACTATGCGGCTGACGATGCGAGCGGCGAGATGGATGCCGGCGACTGCGGCGACGTGTGAGCTAACTTGGTCGGCGGCGACTAAGCGGCCGCGCTTATAGGGAAAATATTACAAAAAAGGCGGTCGAGCGAACCGTGTGGAGTACGTGGGACGGTGATTACTGAATTCGATCTAGCGGAGGCCTTCAAATTCCAATTTGGACAACCGGAGATTATTTTAACCTCTTCCTGAATGCTCCAAGGGAATCAATTCGAGGTCGAGCAGTCCCAGCCTAGAGTCCAGGCGTTAAAGGCAAGTTCCCGGCACAGCAATTGGTTCATCCTCAGCATGCCGTCGGAACTCCATCGCTGTCAAGAAAAGTTAAAGCATGACTACGCTGAAAGGCGCAAAAACCCTATTCTGCTAAGCTGCAAGTGGCGCGGCCGGACGGGCGTGATTTCACGGCTGACTTCAAAAAGGCAAGCGGCTTGGTTACAAAAAAGCTGGGAATTGCTCGTGGGTACTCTGAGTTTCGTCATTGCGGGCGAAGCGAGGCAATCTGACGTGCGGCGCCCATCCTGGAATGCTTTTGATCCAGGATCCTGGAACCCGAAGAGCCTGGCTGCTGTGCGGTAAAGACACTCCAGGATGCCTTCGTCACCAGTGGACTAGGATGAACCCAACAGATTTCTCGAACGAACCTGTTTCCGTCACTTCGAGCGACGGCGCGAAGGTAGGCGCTCTTGCAGCAAGGCGCCGGGAAGCTCGCCCCATGCGTCGGTCCTGGACGTTGTTTCTCGCCGTCACGTTCGGCTGTGTCACAGGCGCGGCCGCGACACGGACCGAATCCCAGTCGAAATCCGCGACGCAGCCAGCGTTTACCACGAATACGGTGATTGAAGCCGCGCGCAGCGCGGCGGCGAAGCCCTGGGCGCCGAAGAACCTGGATGGCTCACCGGCGCTGCAACAACTGACTTACGACCAGTATCGGGACATCCGCGTCAACGCGGACGAAGGCATCTGGCGAAATGAGCGGGTACCGTTTCGCGTCGAGATCCTGCCGGCGGGCTTTATCTTCAAGATCCCAGTCAAGGTGTCGGTCGTGGAAAACCGGATTGCCCGGAGTGTTCCCGGCGCGCCCGGAATGTTCTCTCTCGGCCCGCTGGTTGCCAAGCAACTCGCCAATCAGTCGTTGCCGCTCTCCGGTTTTCGCATGCGTACGCGCCTGAACTCACGCTCCGTCTGGGACGAATTCCTGGTGTTTCAGGGCGCCTCCTACTTCCGCGCGATCGACAAGGGCGGGGCGTACGGGCTGTCGGCGCGTGGGCTTGCAATCCGCACGGCCCACGCGATGGGCGAGGAATTTCCGGCGTTCACAGAGTTCTGGATTGAGCGGCCCGCAGCGAACGCCTCCGGTATCGTGGTGCACGCGCTGCTCGACAGCGAATCGACGACCGGCGCCTACCGGTTTTCCATCATTCCCGGCAGCGAGACGATCATAGACATCGACGTCACGCTGTTTCCCCGCACAGCGCTCGACCATGTCGGCATTGCGCCGCTCGCGTCGATGTTCCTGTTCGATGAATCTGAGCGCACGCGCATCGACGATTATCGCGATGAGGTCCACGACTCCGACGGTCTGCAAATCCTGCTCGCTTCCGGCGAACGCGTATGGCGGCCGCTGCGCAATCCGACGCAGTTGCAGGTATCGAGTTTCACTTCCGAAGCGCCGAAAGGGTTCGGCCTGATTCAGCGCTCACGCAGCGCTTCCGACTATCACGATCTCGAAGCGCACTACGAGGATCGGGCGAGCGCCTGGATCGAACCGACGAGCCAATGGGGCGAAGGTTCGGTGCAGCTGGTCGAGATTCCGACCGACAACGCGGCGAACGACAACATCGTCGCATTCTGGCGTCCGAAGCACGTGATACCGGCGGGCAAAGCGTGGCATACCTCGTATCGCATACGCTGGAATTCACAGCCAAAGCTGACGCTGGCACTCGGCAAGGCGACGGCGACGCGCACCGGCCCGAGCTTCGACGGCAAGCGGCGTATCTTCGTCATCGACTTCAGCGGCACCGGCCGTTCGATCGAGGGACTGAAGCTCGACGCCAGCACGTCGGCGGGCAAGCTCTCGAACCTGGTGTTGCAACCGAACCCGCTCACAAAGGGTGTGCGTGCGAGCTTCGAGCTCGACCCGGGCGACGCTGGGGTCGCCGAACTGCGTCTACGTGTATTGCGAGGCAATCGTCCCGCGAGCGAGACCTGGCTGTATCGATGGACAGCCAGCTGAAGTCGGCGATTCCGCCGGAAGGCGGCGACGTAGTGCGCGGCGGCATGCCTTTCGAGCGCCCGCTCGACATGCCAGTGCAGAATCTGCGTCGCGCGCCAGCGTCGCTGCAGATGGAAGCCACGCCGGCGCGCGCGATTCTTGCGCGCGCATTGACTATCCTCGGTGCACTTGCCATCACCGGCTACGGCGTCTACGAGATGCTCGGCATTGTGAGCGTCGCGAACATGACGTTTCTGCAAGGCGTTATGATCCTGTTCTTCGCAGTCACGCTCGCGTGGATCGCTTTCGCAGCCGCATCGACGATCACTGGCTTTCTCGTGCCTCCGCCGCGCGGCAAGCCGGACACGCCGATCGCGGGCAGTCGCACGGCGCTCGTCATGCCGATCTACAACGAAGATCCCGCGCGCACGACAGCAGGCTTGCAGGCGATGGCGGAAGCACTTGCGCAGAACGACGCCGCCCAACATTTCGAAATCGTCATCATTTCCGATTCGACGAACGTCGACGCCTGGATCAACGAATCACTCGCGGCCGATGAACTGCGTCGCACACTGCGCGAAACCGTTCCGGTCTGGTATAGGCGGCGCTGGCACAACGCCGCGCGCAAGGCTGGCAACGTCGAAGAATTCCTGAAGCGCTGGGGCGGGCGTTACGACTACATGATCATGCTCGACGCCGACAGCCTGATGTCTGCTTCGACGCTGGTCGAGCTCGTGCGCCGCATGCAGGCGGATCCGCGTCTGGGCATTCTGCAAACCGTACCGATGCTGATCGGCCATACGAGCGTGTTCGCACGCATTCAACAATTTTCAGGCCGCGTCTATGGCGCACTTATCGCGCGCGGCGTCGCCGCGTGGTCGGGTAATGAAGGAAACTACTGGGGCCACAACGCGATCATTCGCGTTGCCGCGTTCGCGCAGGCCTGCGGTTTGCCGCAGCTGCCGGGGCGCCGACCATTCGGCGGCCATGTATTGTCACACGACTTTGTCGAAGCGGCGTTGATTCGGCGCGCCGGCTGGAAAGTGCGCATGGCGCCGGAGTTGGACGGTTCGTGGGAAGAAAGTCCGCCATCGCTGGTCGATGTCGCAATCCGCGATCGTCGCTGGGCGCAGGGCAATCTGCAGCATTCAAAGATCATCGGCGCGGACGGCCTTGCGTTTACGAATCGCGCGCACTTCTTCATCGGCATCATGAGTTATCTCTCATCGCCCTTATGGCTGATGCTGCTAATCGTAGGCTTTGCGCTGACGCTGCAGGCGAGGCTGATTCGTCCCGAGTATTTCAGTCATACGTTCCAGCTCTTTCCCGACTGGCCGCAATTCGACGCCGAGCGCATGATCGAACTCTTCATCTTCACGATGATCGTGCTGTTGACGCCGAAGGTGCTTGGGCTAGTCCGGACGCTGTTCACACCGAAGGTCCGCAAGGGCTGCGGCGGCTTCCTCGGCGTGACCGCAAGCACGGCGCTCGAGACGATCATTTCTGCGCTGTATGCACCGATCATGATGCTCCTGCAAACGCATCACGTACTCGAAATTCTCACGGGGCGCGACTCCGACTGGAATTCGCAGCGCCGGCACGCCTCGATGACCGCCTGGGCCGAAGCGTGGAGCGTGCATTGGCCGCACCTCATCATGGGTGTACTGATCGGGGTGACGGCGTATCTGATTTCGCCGATATTGCTCGCCTGGCTCTCGCCGACGCTGGTAGGCCTGGTGCTCGCAGTACCACTGTCGAAACTAAGCGGCAGCGTCGCGGTCGGAAAGTTGTTCGCCTGGTTCGGCCTTTTGCGCACGCCGGAAGAAAAGCACACACCACCAGTGGTGCGCCGGCGCGATGAATTATTGGGCCACGCAGCGGCGCCGCAGAAAGACGGCCTGCGCTACCTCGCGCGCAATCGCCAGGCGCGCTACGCCCACATTTCCGGCAATCTGCCGCGCCCCGCTGAATCGCGCGGTCACCCTGATCCGCACCGCCTCACAGCAGAATGCAAAGTGCTGGATGCAAAAACGCTCAATGAAGTTCTTGCATGGTTGGGCCCCGCCGAACGGGTGCACGTCGCCGGGGATCCGCGATTGCTGGAGCGGATTGCGGAATTGCCGGATAGCTAGTTTGACGGAACGGACTACTAGGCCCTCACGATGTTATTTTTGTGAAAGAAAACCCTCTCATCGCGCTCATTGAATTTCTGCGCGATGCAAGCAACATCTTCGTGTTCACCGGGGCCGGTATTTCAACCGCCAGCGGCATCCCCGACTATCGGGGACCCCAAGGGGTGTGGACTCGACGAACCCCTGTCTACTACCAGGAGTTCATGGGCTCGGTGACGGCGCGCATCGAGTATTGGGACTACAAGTTGGAGGGCTGGGAGGCGTTTCGCGATGCCCGACCGAACCGCGTGCATCAGGCCATCGTCAAACTCGAGCGGGCAACCAAACTGTGTAAGCTCGTGACCCAAAACGTGGATGGCTTGCATGCTCGTGCCGGCACGCCTCCGGAGCGGCTCATAGAACTGCACGGTACCAACCGCGCGGTGGAATGCCAGCGCTGCCATGAGCGCAGCGATCCAGAGCCGCATTTCGATTATTTCAGACAGACGCGCAAGCCACCGATCTGCCGCTGCGGGGGATATCTCAAACCGGCCACCGTCAGCTTTGGACAAAGCCTTCGCGAGCAGGATCTGGAGGATGCGATCACGGCAACGAAAAAAGCCGATCTCGTCATCGCGCTCGGCTCCACGCTGTCCGTGTATCCGGCCGCCTCGCTTCCTTTGCTCGCTGCACAGCGCGGGCTCCCCTATGTGATCATAAATCGCGGGGCGACCGAGCATGACGGGCATCCGTCGGTGAGCCTGCGAATGGAAGGCGATGTCCTCGACACTTTCCCGCCAGCCGTCGAACGAGCCCTTAAGGCCGGTTGATGCGGGCCGTCACCCCGATGCCGTGACGCAGAGCAGTTAACCGTCAGGGCAAAGATACAGATTTTTTATCTCACCTCGGACAAGGTGACAGAGCTGACAGAGCCTAGTTTTTTACTCAGAATGCTAGCCCCTACAATGATAGGTGAGAGGACTGGGCTGAACGGGGGTGCGTAAGCAAGGTCGGCGTTTTCTAGGTCATAGCATGTGAGGTTTCCAAGTAATGCCGTTGCGGCGATGTCTATTATTTTGTCCACGGAGCCCTGTCCGACGGCCTGGGCACCCAATAAGCGCCCGCTAGGGGATTCGGCCACGAGCTTCAGTGTAAGCTCGCGGGCGTTCGGATAGTAACGCGCCTTATCTCTCGCCGTAATGGTCGCGGCGATCGGTTCAAACCCAGCCTCCCGAGCCGCAGCCTCGCTGAGCCCCGTTAAAGCCGCATTGAGCTCAAAGGTTTTAACAATAGCCGTCCCCAAGATCCCTGGAAACCGCGCATTCCCGCCGGCTGCATTCTCCCCAGCGACGCGCCCCTGGAGATTTGCGATATCGCCGAGCGGTCCCCATGTCGGCGATCCCGTCAAGCGATTAAAGCTCTCAACACAATCGCCGGCAGCAAATACTCCCGGTATGTTGGTCTCCATCCGCGTGTCTACGACAATCGCACCGGTCGACCCGAGACGGATATGACCCTTCGCTGCCAATTCAACGTTTGGGCGGATGCCGATGCCAAGGGCCACCAGATCGGTCGGCACCTGCCGACCCGATTCCGTGATGACGGCAGCGACCCGCCCGGTTTCCCCCACGATCTCGGCTATGCCCTCGCCAAGTACGATACTCACCCCTCTCGAAATTAGATAATCGCGGATCCGCTGACTTAGCTCCGGATCGAGCCTTGGAAAAATCCGATCCAACTTGTCAATCAAAGTCAGCGTCATACCCAATGCATATAGGCTCTCTGCGACCTCTAGACCGATATATCCACCTCCAACGATGACTGCTCTTTTTGGTTTCAATCGTTCGAGTGTGGACGCGAATCGATCCAGATCCTCCATCGTACGCAGAGCGACTACACCGTCCAAATCGATCCCATTAATAGCGGGTACCACAGGGCGCGCCCCGGTCGCAAGGATCAGGCGATCGTAACTCACAGGCTCGCGAGTGCCGTGATCAAGGTCTTCGACCTCGAGCACCCGATCCCGAGTGTTCAAGTCCGTGACACGGTGCCGTACCCGTACCGTGATCCCTTCCGCCGCAAATTCAGCGGGGTTACGTATGATGAGCGCATTGCGGGTAGCCACTAGGCCACTGAGATAGTACGGTTGCCCGCAGGCCGTATAAGAGATCTCGGCCTCCTCTTGATAAAGAGTGATCCCGATCGCTTGATTGAAACGGCGCGCCCTTGCAGCCGCCTTGGCTCCCGCGGCAACGCCGCCCACGATTACAAGATGCATGATGCTGCCTCCCGATTAGCCGATCGAGCGCCCCATCGCCACGCGCATTCTGGCGTCGACGACGTGAAAGCCATGCTCATTGAAAATGACGGGATTGAGGTCTAGCTCCCTCAACCAAGGAACGGACGAGACCCAGACAGACAGCCTCGCGAGTAACCCCGCAAGCGTCTGGCGATCGACCGGCGCGGATAACCCCAAACCATCAAGAAACAACGGGCAACGAATATTCATGATCATGCTCAATGCTTCGTCCTCCCCGAAGGGTGCCAGGCGCATGGTCACGTCGCGAAGCGCGTCGGCCCAGACACCCCCGGGTCCAAAGAGGACCACGGGACCGTAATCCAGGTCTTGGATCGCCCCCAGCAGCCACTCGCTACCCGCGCTTACCTGCGTTTGGATCAGGTAGGGGCCTGATGTCAAGCCGCGTTCCAGCCGAAGGAGCGTTTCGCCGAGTGCGTCGTGGTCGGATATGTTTAAGACAACCGCGCCGGCCGTGGACTTGTGCACCAGCCCAGGTCGGATTGCCTTGACAACCACGGGGAACCCAAGCGCAGTGGCCGCCGTGACGGCTTCTTGTATGTTTTCCACGATTCGGTACGGCACGACCGGAAACCCAGCGCTCTGCAACAACCCAAAGACCTCACCAGTCGCGACCCATCCGCCGTCAGTGATGCTCAGCGGTATGGGCAACACCCGGCCACTGTCCTCGACCATCGGATATTGCTGCGGTTCTAGACAATGTGCAAAGGTATTGGCCGTGTTCCGAGTCCAGGTATGGCAGGGGACACCCGCGCGTACCAGGCGTTCTCGATTCGCTTCGGCATCGCGGCCGGCGACCCAACATACATGCAATGGCTTTCCACACCCTAAACGCCGTGCATGCTGCAACTCCGCCATAAGCGCTGCCCCCACCTCGGGCGCTAGCGCTGATCGGTGCAACAACACGGCGATGACTGCATCCACCTCGTCAGACGCAAGTAGGGCGCGCAGGCTCGCGCCGTACATCTCGGGGAAACGCGGCCAATCGGTCGTGACATCAATGGGATTCATGGCACTTCCATAGGCGGGCAAGTGGCGTCTAATGCGATCCTGCAACGCGCTAGAAAGCGGCGGTACCGCTAGACCTTGCTCTTCAAGCAAGTCCGTCAACTCGACACCGACCCCACCCGAGTTAGTAATGATCCCGACACGCCTGCCTTTGAGCGGCGGCTGTTGATCCAGCGCGGCCGCCACATCGAGCAATGATCGACCGTCCGCGACGACACGCACGCCCGCTTGGCGCAGGGCCGCCTCGGTGATGGCATACTCGTCTGCGAGCGCCGCAGTGTGGCTCGCCGCAGCCCGTTGTGCAGAGCGGGTGCGGCCTGTCTTTAGGACTATCACGGGTTTTAGTGTCGTCGTTTCGCGGGCTGTCTGATAAAAGGCCCGACCGTCACTGACCGATTCGAGCAACATCGCAATGACACGGGTCTCGGGATCCTCGCCCAAGAATCTCAAGGCCTCTACTTCGTTGACGTCAGAACGGTTGCCGAGGGCAAGGACCTTCGCAAAGCCAATCTCACCCTGCTGCGAGCAGGTAAACGCCGCCATCCCGTAGGCCCCGCTCTGGGTCACCAGCGATACCCCACCCGGTGCGGGTAGCCCGAGACCGAGCGAGGCGTTGAGCCCGTTACCCGTATTGATGATACCGAAACAATTAGGCCCCACGAGGCGTAGTCCGGCTGCTCCGGCTTTATCGGCGATGCGTTGCTGTACGCGCGCCCCGTCCGGTCCGGTTTCGGCAAAGCCGCCACTAATGATCACGGCCGCCCTTGCGCCGATTGCAATACACTCGTCGATGACGCCCTCAACCGCTTGTGGTGGCACGAGTATCACCGCCAGATCAATCGTTTTCGGCGTGTCTGCCAGCGACGAGTAAGCGGTCCGATTCGCTATTGTCCTGCGTGAGGGATTGACAAAGTACAGCTCGCCTCTATAGCTCCCCAGCATATTTTGCACGAACAGGTGCCCTAAGCTTCCAGGTTGGTCCGAGGCGCCGATTAGGACGACGCTCTCGGCAGCAAATATCGATTTTCCCCACTCGTTCACCGCAACCAATCACCATCCCCCGCGAAGAAGGCCGGTTGTCCACCCGTATGCACAAATACAACCTTGGGATACGATCCGAGCCGCTCGTGCCGCAGACCATCCAGTAATCCAGCCATCGCCTTACCGGTGTAGGTCGGATCAAGCAGCAGACCTTCGGTGCGTCCGACGAGCCTAATCGCATCCGCAGCCTCTATGCTGGGGATCCCGTAGCCTTCGCCGATAAAGCCGCCGTGCACGATCGCATCCTGGGGGGTAAAGGTCCAATCGAGACCCAGCAGTGCCGCCGCTTCAGTAGCGAGGCGGGCTACCTCCATCCTTGCCTCTTCTGCCGGACGGCTCACGGTAAAGCTCTCGACGGTCCACGGTGATCCCAACGCGCGTGTGCCGAATAACCAGCCGGCGTGAGTGGCGCCCGAGCCGGTGGCCAGCACGATCGCGTCGGGATCAAATTCAAGCGCGCGACACTGCTCGGAGAGCTCTCGCGCCGCCAACGCATGCCCCAGGGCCCCGAGGGCACAGGCCCCGCCGCGTGGGATGGGATAAGGGCGCTGGCCTTTGTGGCGCAGCTCCTCACAGAGTGCTTGGATACCGCGATCCACAGAGGCGCGATCCGGGTCGCCCGTGAACACCGCCTCTGCCCCGAGCAGGCGGGTGACGCGGTAATTCCCGTCGATCCGTGCGGGCGCGTCGCTCCAGAAGACGGCGACACAGCGCAGGCCGTAATGCGCGGCCGCGGCCGCCGTCGCACGGACGTGGTTGGACTGCGCGCCCGCGCCGGTCACGATGGTGTCGGCACCCTGGCCCAGCGCGTCGGCCACCAGCAGCTCCAGGCCTCGGACCTTGTTGCCCCCAAGGCCAAAGCCGATCAAATCATCCCGCTTGAACCATATCTCCGAGCCGCCGATCGCCCGGCTGAGTCGCCGCATCGGTGAGAACGGTGTGGGGAATTCAGCCAAGGGCCGGCGCGGCAGCCGTGCGAGGGCTTCCCATGGGCTGCCATGAAGATCGCGGCGACGTACCTTTTCGCCTCCCTCTCCCGCCGGGAAAGTTGTCCATGGCTCCCCAGGAGAGTCGCCACAACGTACCGCTCCTTCTCCCTCTGGGAGAGCTTCCAAAGGGATGCCACCAACGTCACTGCAACTTATTCGTTCTTCTCCCTCTCCCACCGGGAGAGGGTGGGAGTGAGGGGAACTAATCGCTGCGGCAGCCCGTATGGCCTCCAACACAGCATCGGGTTCGCGAAGCACATCATGATTCCAGAATCGCAAAACCCGATACCCCAAGTTTTGCAAGTATTGACTCCGCTGTTGGTCCTGTTCCGTTCGCTCGGCATGTTGCCCACCGTCAAGTTCGATCACCAGCTTGGATTTTAGGCAAAGAAAGTCGGCGATGTAGGGACCGAGAGGTTGCTGCCGCCGGAATTTACAATTCTCCACTTGGCGGTTCCTGAGCCGGCTCCACAACAATTTTTCGGCATCGGTCTGATGCTGTCGCAGTGTTTTGGCAAGTTGCTTCATCGGGATAAAATCCTTCCTTTATCCCCTCACCCTAACCCTCTCCCGAAGGTAGAGGGGGCTGATTTTTTCGCTCGCCACGATCATCCTCCTGGAAATGCCCTTGACCACGGCCGGGTGACAGCGTCCCCGCTAGGGCCAGCACCCGGTCCACCATGTGCGCGCAGCAACCGGTGCTCTGTCCCACGTCGAAGAGGCTCTCGATCCCGGCAACGCCGAGCTGCGCTACGATCTGAGTCTCGGCGAGCACGGCCTCCCGCAGGGGGGTGCCACGCTCGGCGGCGTCCATCGCCACGCGGTACACGAGCGCATGGGCGCTCTGCTTACCGAGCTTGGGGGCCAAGGCCAACATCACGCGCTCGGCCTGAACTAAGCCCTTGGTCGCAAGCAGATTGTCCCACATGCGGTCCACGTTGACCTCAAGGTGTTCGAGTAGATCGTGCAACAGCGCCAATACCTTGCCGGTCGCGAGACAAGCCCCGGGAAGGAGCACCCATTCCCCCTTCCATGCCCGCCCATCGCGCTCGTGGTCGTGCACGAGATTCTCGCTCATGTGCGCGGCCTGATACCGCACCGTGCGGGCCAGCGTGCCCAGGTGCTCGGCGATCTCCGGGTTGCGCTTCTGGGGCATGGTGATGCTGCCGACCGTGCCCGGCACGAATCCCTCGCTGAGCTTCCCCGATCTCCGGCCGCTGCAGGTTGTAAACCTCGTGCCCGATGCGGTCGGCCGTTGCCGCGATCAGGGCGAGGAGGTTGAGCCATTCGGCGAGACGATCGCGCGCGGCGGTCCAGGAGATCGCGGGGGCCGTGAGCCCGAGCCTCTCGAGGAAGCGCCGCTGCAGCGCGAGCGCGTCGGGACCGAAGGAGGAGAGACTGCCGACGCCGCCCGCGAGTTGCCCGACGCCAATGCGCGCGCCGACCTCATCGAGGCGTTGGCGGTGGCGCTGGATCTCATCGAGCCACCCGGCGGCCTTGAACCCGAAGGTGATCGGAAGGCCGGGCTGACCGTGGGTGCGGCCGCACATCGGCGTATCCCGATAGCGGCGGGCGAGATCGCACAGCACCGTTGCAACGCTTGTGAGCTGGTCTTCAAAGATGTCCCGCACCTTGACCAGAATCCGAGCCGTATGCGTGTCCGTGATGTCCTGCACTGTCGCCCCGTAACAAAGCCATTCTCCGCTGTCGGCTGGGCAGCGGCGCTGGAGCGCGCGAATAAGACCTAGCAGCGAATGATTGGTCTGCTCGAAGTCTTCGCGCACTTCGCTAAAAAACGCCTCATCGAGCTGCAGGCGCCCGCAGGCATCGGCGAGTTGGTTAGCCGCCGTCGCGGGGATCAAACCGAATTCCGCCTCCGTCTCGGCGAGCACCACCATGACCTCGATCCAGCCCGCGGCCAGCGCGGTATCATCGAAGAGGGCACGCAGCTCGAGTGTGGCCCATGAATTTCGATAGATCGCTGAGTCGCTAATGTGTACCGACATAGCGATTCGCTACCTCGTTGGGCTCGTTGCTGCTATCAAAGGAGCAGAATGCGCGGATTTGTACGCAAGTACAGCTACGCCCCCGAGCCGAATCCGACCTCGTTGTGGTTGTTGCTTCCAGTGTCGTTGCAAGTGCAGCACGGTATGTGGTTAACTCCTACCCCGAATTGGGGTTCGAGGCCTCCGAACCCAGCACGCCCGCACGGACCGCCCGTAACAGCGAGTCCTCCGCCATTTGGAGCCGCCGGCCACAGTTGCTGGTCCATGCATCGGTCTCTGCCAAGGCCCTCTCGCATTCGACAATCATCGCCTCCATGGCCTCGGGCGCCGCGCCCCCCCGTTCGGCGCGTGCCAACACGGCGGCCTCAGGGTCCAGGGCATCCTGGAGGGCTGCTGGCGAGATCTCGACGCCCTTGCCCAGCACCATCTCCGCGGCCGCCGCCAGCTCATCCGGCGCGAGCTGATTCAAATCACCGCTCGCCAGATGCCGGCGCACGAGGTGGCCGACCAGCCAATGTGCTTGGCGAAAGTCGAGACCGCTTTCGAGCACGAGCACTTCGGCGAGATCGGTCGCGAGCGCGAAGCCGTGGTCGAGCAGGCTGCGCCCACGCTGGCCATTGAATGTCAGAAAGCTCACGACCTCGCCCATGAGCCCCACCGCGTCCTGCGTGTCCGCAATCGCGCGCGGGATAAGGCCGTAAAGTGGCAGGCGGTTGTCCGGTTGCCCCGACGGCGTTCGACCCAATGCCGCGCTCGCCGCGAGCGTGCCGATCATCGTACTGGCTACCCCACGAACGTGCGTCAAGGCAAAGGGGTTTTTCTTCTGAGGCATGATCTTGCTCGCACGCGCGTGCCGATCGTCAAGCTCGACCAGAGCGAACTCCTCGGTGGCATAGATCTGTAGGTCCTCGGCCAAGCGGTCGAGATTGATCAGGATTGCGGTCAGTATCGCGGCCGCCTCGATCGGCAGATCCGCCTGCCACATGGCATCGCGTGCATGGATGACAAGCCCATCGAAACCCAGAAGATCGCTCAGGCGGCCGCGGTTTTGTGGCAAGCGCGACCCGTTGGTACTACCACATCCCGCGGGACTTTGGTTCACCCGCCCGTAAAACGCTCGAACGCGATCGAGATCACGCAGCACAGGGTAGGCAAAACCAAGCAGATAATGACCGAAGGTGGTTGGCTGCGCCGCTCGTAGATAGGTATAGTCGGGCAGCAACGCTGAGCGAAACTGGCGCGCCCGCGCGGTGATCACTTTGCCGGTCGTCGCCAGCGCCTCAGCCAGGCCGATGAGACCCGCGCGCACCTTGATCAGAAATGCGGTTGTGGTTGCTTCGCGCCGCGCCCGGCCTGCGCCCAACCAAGTGCCCGCGCCTGTCTGCGTGGCCAACCACGCTTCGCGGTTGGTGTAGAGGTCGCCCCTCGATGGGTCCAAGGTAAAATCAGCGGGTCGTTCGTGAAGTTCCAAGAGGGCAGCGAGAAGATCCCGACCGGCATCACGCGGAACGATGCCCGCCTCCATCATCGCCAGTGTGTGAGCAAGATCGACCCAGCTCATGGCTTCGAATAGCTCCGCCTGGTCGTCGAGCTCCCTCTTGAAAGCTGCCTGGATCAGTCGCTCGGAGGGACCACGCTCGAGGCGCGCGCCCACCTTGAGCGCGTGCTCCGATACCGGTGAGGGGCAGTCTGGCTCGCGGCTATTTCTTATCGGCATGGAAGCTTATCGGAGCCTCGGCGCGCTCCGGCTCGACCTCATGAGGGTCCCAGGCGCCTGAGCGTACCAGCTCGTCGGTGACCGAGCGCAGGGTCTCGAAGCGAAGTCGGCAGCGCAAGGATTCGACCGCCAATACCTGATCGGGGTGGATATTGCCCAGCCCCACGTTGGTCCCGAAGCGACGGATCAGGTAGGCCTGCTGCTCCTTGAGCGGGGCTTCCCACACAAGCCGATCCGTCGCAGTACCCAGGATGCGGCCGATTGCCGCAACGGCGTCGTCGATGACCTGGCCGTTCTCGTCGTAGATCCCCACCGCGCGGCCGGACTCCCTGCCTTCCACCACCACCCAGCGCGCGCCATGTTCCAGATCCTCCAAGGCCTGCTCGGCCATCTGCTCCGCCGAAGGCTGCTGCCTCGGGTCCTTCTTACCCACCTCGGTGATGGGAACGAGCCCGGCGTCCAGCGCGCAGTGAATGATGTTCCTTCGGCGCAAGGCCGGCATCGGGATCGTGCCATCGGAGATCTCGACGGCGCTGAAACCCAAGGTCTTCGCGTGTTTCATATAATCTCGGCAGTGGCGCTCGACGAGTGCGACCTCGAGCAGCGTACCGCCCGGGAAGGTCAGCACCTCGTACTCGGCGAGTAGCGCCAGCTTGTGCTGCAGGATTTGCTTGGTGAGAAACACCGAGGTTCCGAAGCTGAGCTTCCAGTGGTCGATGCAGTGACCTGCGAGCTCGATGGTATCGCGTAGCAAGGCCAGGCCAACGCCCGTGTCGATGACCATCGTTACCCCGGCAGTTCGGGGCTTTTGCGTGCGATCGCCGATGAGGCTCTTAACGATGGGATCCCAGGCGAGCTCAGGCATATTCCACACCCCGCGAGAGGAGACCAAGAGCCTGTTCGACCATCGGAAGGTCGGCGCCCCAGGGAACCACCGCCGTCATGTCGTCTTGTTCAATGCCAAATTCTAACAGGCAGCATTTGAGGAGGGTGGGGCGAGTTGATGTTGGCGCGAGCTTCCGAGGACACATCTCCACGCGCGGGGGCTCATCCCCGTAGTAATGCCGGTGGAACTGGAGGCTGCGTTCGCAGCCGATCAGGGTCCAGGGGCGGCGCACGGGGGGACGCTCATCGAGAAAGTACACGGGCGCTCCGAGCTCATCGAGACCGCCCGAGCGGCAGGGTACGAGATAAGCCTCGGGCTGAACCTGCCTACAAAGCTCGCGGAGGTCGATGCGCTCGAGCTCGAGACAGATGGGCGGGAGATCGGCATAGCTCAGGACGTGCTCGGCCATTTTGTAGAGCTTCGGCGGATCCGGCGGAGCGACCTCGACGACCCGCAGGATCATAGGATCGGGGTGGTGGATGATGTTGATATGATCGAATGTGCCTTGAACGACGACCGTCCGATCCGACCCGAGGCGGTGCTTACGAGCGAGCATGGCGAGCGCCGAGCGGTTGGCCGGATCGGTCTCGGGTGATTGTATGAATACACAATCAGCGGGCAAGGCCAGTACCTCTACGGCCTCGACACGGGTGAACAGCGCGTCCGATTCGGCCCGCTGCACCGCTGCCACGGCCAGTTGATGATCTGCATTATGTAAGACCACGACATCGGTGCGCCGGTAGACCTCGCGTGATAGCAAATGTGTTTCGATAGCCGCCTCGGTCATGGCTCCTTCATATGGCTGAAAGCTCACTCGGCGATAGGGTAGAGGCACGAAGTTGTTCTGCCACTTGAGACTCCCGACCTTGAGCACTTCGCCGCCCATACCCTTCGTCTGTCGTTCAGGCCAGCGTAAACCTACGCGCTTGGTCCGCGGGCCTTAGCTCCCGCTCATGGATCCGTAACGGGTCCAGGCCGCGGATAAACTCCACCATCTCCGGTGTAGGTAGAGGGACCAGGCTGAGGTCCTCGCGTACCGGAAACGCGAAACCCGTATTCTCGCGCACCTCGGCGACATCGATATCCGGGTAAACCCCGGCGAGCCGCGCGTGGCCAGAGTCATCGAAATCGAAGACCCCAAGCTCGGTGACGAGGCTATCGGGGCCCTTCCCCCGATATCGCATCTCGGACCGGGTTTTTCCCTCGGCGGTACGATGCCCCACGCTCGTAATGAAATCACAGCCTTCGACCAGCCGAAACCGGCGTCGGCCTTTCGGGTCGGGCGCCGCCCGGTGTGCGGCGGTCCAAATAGTCACATGCTGCACGTCACAGGACAGATTGCAGCCGCCACCCCCGCCCGGCAGCTTGAGCTGCAGTTGCTCTCGCCCGACGCGGGTCACGTTCATGTTGCCCCAGCGGTCGATCTGTAGACCGGAGAGAAACATTCGGCCCACGCGCCCGCTCGCCGCAAGGTCAAACAGCTCTTCGATGCCGAGGTGGCATTCCGCTCCGCGGTTCATCACCCAGTCGTTGGTGGTTGGGGCGAGAAATGGGGGTGTGGGGTTCACCCCATAGGTAGCGCCGGCAATGAGGACCAGATCGGGGGCGTGGGTCTTTTTCGCGAGGTGCAGTGCGAGTTGCACGAGCGGTGAGCCGAAGCCGTGGAAGGCCACGATCCCGTCTTCGATCGTCCGAGTGATCTGATAGATCATTACCTCACCGAAGGTACAGGTTATGGGTGTGGAGCGATCACGCATACAGATCCATCCAAGGGCGCGAGCCCTGCTTCCAGGAGGCGAGGAATTTGAGCGCCTCTGCGCCCCCGATAGCCTCCAGGTATTCGGCGTGCGAGGGACAGCCATAGACGTAGGGCTGCAGGTAAAGATCACGAAATGCGGCCGCGCCGTCGCTCGCAAAGCGGTGGTACTCGGCGGTGTGCTGGCGATCGTAGGCATAGAACGGATAGCACGCGGTTGGGTGTGCTCCGTACGGGACCTCGGCCAACGCCGTGACGTAGAAATAGGGGATGGTCGTGCCCGCTTCCGTGAGCTGCTCGGGCGGCACGATCTTCTCAACCGTCGCGATCACCTTTTTAGATGCCTTGGCGAACAGGACGTCGGCGACGGGTGGCCCCTGGATCTGCAGATTGCCGTGCGCGTCGCCATAGTGAGCATGCAGAATCGCGACATCGGGCTGGAGCGCGGGCACGAGGACCAGCTCTTCCCCGGTGAACGGACAGAGTATGGTCTTGTAGTCCGGATCAATGTGCATGAACCCCGTACCCCGCACCGAGCGGATAGGCATGAATGGCAGACCGGCAATCGCGGCGCGCAGCTGCTGCACCAGGGTATAACAACAGCTGTCCCGCACCTCGACCGCCCCGGACTCGCAGGCGCGCCGATAATTAGGAGCCATCCCGAAGTCCTGTTCGAATCCCACGTAAGATTCGGCACTCACGGCCACGGCACCCGCCCCGCAGAGCAGGTCTACATCGATTCCATGCGCCGAGCCCACGAGCTTGAGGCCCTTGATCTGCTGCCGCACGAGCTCACGCAGAGCTGCCATGGGCTCGCGCCAGGACAGGCCACCGCCGATGGCAACGCAATCGCCCTCGCGTACGTGCGCGACCAAACTAGGGAGGTCACAGCGCTTGTCGGCTTGGGTGTACATCGCTGTTCAGATCGCGGTCATGCCGCCATCGACGCAAAAGACGGCACCGGATATGAAGCTGGCCTCGTCGGAGGCGAGGAACAGCGCGGCCTGCGCTATCTCCTCCGGTCGGCCAAACCGACCGATAGGGTATTTGGCCAGCTTCGCCTGGGTTTCTGCGGTAGTGTCGCGCTCCAGGATCTGTCGATCGAGAGCAGTGCCCGCCACTCTTCCCGGGCATAAGCAATTCACCCGAACGCCGAGGGCGGTGTAATCGGCTGCCATCTGCCTGGTGAGCCCGATGACCGCCGCCTTCGAAGCACAGTAGGCGGCCATCCTCGGGAACCCAATGACGCCGGCTATGGAGGCGATGTTGATGATAGCTCCCCCGTGTTGCTTCATCTGTGACAGTACGGCTTGGGAGCACAAAAACGTCCCAGTGACGTTGACGGCCATGATGCGTTCCCAGGAATCGGCGGTGGCGTCCTCGACGCTGCCAAACTCCGCGATACCTGCATTGTTGACAAGCACGTGGACCATGCCGGCATCGTGAGTAATGATCTTCCCAAACGTCTCCGCGACGCCTCGCGCATCGGCCACATCGACGCAGAAGGCAGCGGCGTCCATCCCCTCTTTGCGCAGCTCGACTTCGGTCTTTTCGACCAATGGCCCATCGCGATCCAGAATCGACATACGCGCACCTTCGCGGCCAAACAGGCGGGCTATTGCAAGCCCAATCCCGGAACCACCCCCGGTAATGATCGCATTCTTATTGGCTAATCTCGCCGCCAGGCTCGGCTTCTCCATGAGTTCAAAGGTCCCGCAAGACCTTGCTGCCCGCCCGCAAGCGGCAGAGCTGAATAAAATATGAGGGATTCAAAAATAACTCGTCCATCTCGCCGAGCTCATCAACCGTCAATCCGTTCCGCACCATTGGGGCTAGGTACTGGAATCCGTCTTTAGCACCGCAACCGACGTGAAAGGCACCGAGGATCCGCCGCGAGGCCCCGTCAATCACAAGCTTCTGGAAGCCCGACAGGCGCGGCTCCATCATCGCGTAAAGCATCATCCGATCGCCCGCCGGGAGGGCCACCGCGTGACCGTCTGGGTTATCGGGCGGCAGCTTGAGCACCACCACCTCCCGGAAGCGATCACGGGCTTGCTCTTCCCCGAGCCCCAGCCAACACACTTCATAGTGGGTATGCATAAAGTCGGGGTACTCCTTGATACAGTAGTGGGCTTCCTCGCCCATGATGTTGCGGGCCGCGTACATCCCGCCTTTGCGCGCCTTGAACATCTCCATCGGTGCACCGAGCAAATCGCCGACCGCATACACGTTGGGTACCGAGGTCTGCATGCGACTGTCGACCTCGACACAACCCGCAGCATCCAGGGTCACCCCAAGAACCTCGCGCGCTTCCTCGGAGTTGGGGCGCTCGCCGATGCCCAAGAATACGAAATCGGTCGCAACGCTGACCTCACCCGTTGGGGTGCGGATCACCACTGCCCTGACCCGCCCACGCTCATCCCCTTTGATGGCAGTAAGCTCCGAGCTTGACCAGAATTCCATCCCTTGTTCTTCCATCCGCTCGACTAAATAGGCGCGGGTTTCGCCGTCGTTGATCATCGGCAAGGGCCGATCTCGCGAGACGATTACGGTGCGCCGGCCGGTGGCGTTGAAAAAGCAGCCGTACTCGATCGCGGTCTTACCGCCCCCGACGACCACGGCGGTTGGACCCGGCTCGTAATCGAGGGCGTCGACGAGACTCGCAAAGTCGAAGACCCCTTTGAGGCCATGGCCGCCAATAGCTGTGGTCTGCGGACGGGCGCCAGTCGCAAGGACGAGCTTCCTAGCCCCATACGTCTGGCCGGCCGCAGAAACCGTATGGGGACCTAAAATCCGGCCGCGTGCACCCAGGACGAATTCCAAATCGAGCTGCTCTTTGCTCTGGAAGTTCATCATCGCGTGCGGGCCCGTCCGGCCTCTGCGAAACATCTCGATGACCTCTTTGATCGAGATCGTCTTGTCCCTCATGTTTTGAAACCACAGCTTGCCTGAGAACGTGCGCTCCAGGAGCAACTGCGCGGCGACATCGGAAAACACGTGGTGCGGGACGCAGGCATGATGCGGACAGGAGCCACCAAGGAAGGGCCAGCGGTCGATGATAAGTGGCCGGCCACCCATCGCGCGCAGGTACGCAGCCCCGAAGCGTCCCGCGGCCCCGCCGCCTAAAAAGATCGCATCGAACTCCCGATGATCATCGGCGTTTACATTGACGATCGATTCTTGGTGATCGCCCGCAGCGAGTCGGGTCCCGATCTCTTGTGCCCAGCGGTTAATAGACCACTGAGTGTGGCTGACATCGACCACGGTGATGACTCAAACAAGCGAGCGAAGAGTGGACTGGCCGCATTCGTTTCGTGAACCTCAACAGTCTCGACGGTGATTTAGCACCCGAATTAATGGAGCCTCGCACCTCCCCCATTGCAACATGGGCAACCCGCCCCATGTCGCACTTCAAGCGGATGCGGAACAGGGACCGAGTCCGCGCGTATCTGTGCCCGATCCCCGCCGCACTGCGAGCAGATCCACTTCTCGGGCTCGCGGGTACCGGCGAAGACCATGCCGCCAAAGCGATAGCCACAGTCGGGGCACAGGAGTTGATAGATCGGCATCGTGTGATACTTACGCGAAACCCGACATTGGACGGGTTGACGCGTCAAGCGGCCTTCTTGCCCAGCTCCGCCCGCACCAACTCTGTCCCCTGCACTAACGCGTGCAGCTTGTCGATGGCAATGTAGCGCTGCAGCAGGATCAGACCGCAGTCGGTCGTGACCCCGAGACGCTGGGCCGGTACCACCTGCAAAAGCCGCCGGATCCGATCCGCGACCTGCTCTGCAGTTTCCGTGATCGTGCTCTTGACATCGATTACTCCCGCCCAGAAACAGACATTGTCTGGCAGCGGGTGGGCCTTCATGATCTCGAGGCCGCTCATATCGTCGCTCCGGCGGCCACAGTTCTCGAGATTCAAGACATTGATGCGCGCTTGGTAGGCCTTCGGCACCACGGAGCCTGTGGCCGCGGGTTCCTTGCCGCGTCGCTTGCTCAGGTCGAAGATCTCGCCCGCCTTAGCCGTATCGTCCGGCAAGTAAGCTGGTGTGCCTCCCCAGTTTCCCCAACACACATGGACGACGATCTGGGCATTCTTGACGCCCTCCACGGCGCGATTGAATGCCTCGACTGCCCAATTTTCAAATCCGTAGGGCCAGGTAAACTCGTCTAACTGAATAAAATCGACGCCGAGGGCATCCACTTCCCGCAGGTCTTCATTGATCGCCGCGGCAATCGCCATGGCCCGATCACGTGAGGATTTGTAATGCAGGTCATTGGTCGCCTGAGCCAGGACCTGAATACCGGTGTATTGGATCTTGATAGGCTTCCGGGTCGCTCGCTTCAGTGCCCGCGCCTGTTCCACCATAATGGCGCCGCGCCGTTTGACTTCTTGGTCCAAGGTCCCGGCGTGCAGGCGGCTGTAGATGGGAAAGCCAAGATAACCGCCCTTGAGGTTATATCCCAGGCGCCGGTAGTAGTAATAGACTGCCTGGTCGGCATAGTTGTCGCCGTGCACCCGCCCGTCAGCGATGATGTCGAGCCCAGCGTTCTCTTGGTCCCTGGCGATGGCCGCGACCGCATCCTCCAAGGCCTCGCGCATCAGGGCATCCGGGGGTTCTTGGTCGCCGGTAAAGTCCCGCGCAAACTCGGCGTCCCACCATCTCGGATTCGGGTAGTTTCCCACCATGCTGGTCGGGATAAGTATTTCTTGATTACGAATTTTCACCGTTGTCTCCTCCTCCTAGGACAGCTCACCTATGGTCATCCAAGCGGCAGGGATTTGCAAGGACTAGTATTTGTTTATCTTTGTTATTCTTCGCTAATCAGATTGACTGGACCGTTTTGCGAGCTACGGTCCCAGGGTTTCGACACTGCTAAGCCCAGCGACCAGCCGGTCCGGCAACTGGATGCGTGGGTGGAGGCACAGGGATTCGAAGATGGTCACAGCCGGAAACGCTTCTAGCGAATACTGGCAGACGATAGTCACTCCCGGAAGCCGGCGTAGCTGTGCATCGAGCTGCGCCTCATAGCTTAGGAGCTGCTCGTAGCCCGGCGCACCGCGCGTCGCCCATGACATCTCACCGGTCAACAAGAGCCGCATAGCGTTCTTCTTTCGAGCCCGAGCGATCTCAGTCTCCCAAAAGCGGAGCATGCGAGCGGAATCGAAAGACCCGTTACGCAGATAGGACTTCGACGCTGGAATTAAGCGGAGTAAACCTCGTGAGATTGAGGACGCAGCCTCCAAGCCTTCGGAACGGAGCCAGGCGTGTACCCGGGCTTCCCCATCTTCCCCATCGCAGAGATAGACCGTAGCGGTCCCGGGACGGAGATGCGACAACAGGTACGGCGCGAGTAACCGCCACTGCTGTTCAACGGTCTTGAAGTTTATGCAAACATGCTGCGGGAGTTTCTCCCGCATCGCGGTTGTCAGCGACTCCGCTGCCGGCGCGGTTAGCGGGTTGGGGTGCAGGATCTCGGCGCCAGGAGGCGAGCGCACAAACGCTAACAGATGATCCAGCTTGAAGCGGCGTTCATGGCGGTGGCCGACGCGATAGCAAGGCAGTTTTCCGTTAGCCGTCCAGCGACGTAGCGAGGTTTTGCTAACCTTTAAGAATGCGGCTGCTTCGTTGATAGTTAGGAATCCCTGGGGGTCTGGCATATCTACAGGTCACTTTCCGTATTTGTCCCAGTGGCCTCGGAAGAGGGTTTGCTCGCTGATCACGCGTGCCTGGATCGGCCGCGAGACCCAGGTCAAGTTGATAAAGTGTCTGGCATTGACGTTTTCGGTGGTGATATTACCACCCCACGTGCCACAGCTTAGGCTTAGGGTATAGGGAAGCCCATTTCTGGGGCTACCGGCACCCTCGTTGAGATTCTGATTGACCAGGATCCGCCCAGTCTTAGTTCCGTAAGCCAACGCCATCACATGCTCATCCGAGCGCGTGTGAATCCCGCACGTGTGACCGCGTCCCTGATAATTAGTAATCGTGTTGACCAGTTTGACCGCATTCTGGATCCCTCCTTCGTAGCGGTACAGCGCTAACACGACCGATAATTTTTCGCCCGAGAAGGGATACTCAGGCCCCACTCCGCTCTCCTCTACCACGAGGAAACTTCGGTCACCCGGCATCGTGATGCCCGCCATACGCGCGATCTGCCCCGCAGCTTTTGCAATCACAGCGACAGAGGGAATCGATGAAGCGGGATCCGGCCACATGAGCCTTTGCAGGTTGGCCTTTTCGTTCGAGTTGCACACATAAGCGCCGTTGGCAACCAAGGTCGCGGTCAAGTCATCGTAGATTTCTGCGGCGGCGACTACGGCATTGTCGGCAAGGCAACTGGTCGCACAGTCAAAGGTCTTTGCCGTCGCGATCGCTCGCGCTGCGTCCTCGAGGTCCGCGGTCTCATCAACGACATGGACGGTGTTCCCCACACCCACCCCGTACGCCGGGGTCCCAGAACTGTAAGCGGCCTTGACCATCCCCTCCCCGCCAGTCGCAACGATCAGATCGGCCTGGCGCATGAGCTCTTGGGTCTTGACCAGCGATGGCTTGTCGACGATCTGGACGAGATCGGCCG
The DNA here is from genome assembly GCA_963764725.1 of uncultured Gammaproteobacteria bacterium. Classification (GTDB taxonomy): domain Bacteria; phylum Pseudomonadota; class Gammaproteobacteria; order JACCXJ01; family JACCXJ01; genus USCg-Taylor. The sequence goes on from CAVXTM010000016.1 coordinate 399,472, forward strand.
GGGCGCCGACCTGCTCGCAGGCTTCGCGCATGTACTGAACCGCTAGCGCCGTGGTCTTCTGGGTGCGCGGGTGGGCAGCGATGACGATGGCGTTACGCCCTTTCAGGACCAACAAGGCCTTAAGCGGTGGCGTTGCATCGGGTCCAGTCGTGGGAATCAGGGCAGCGACCACCCCGACCGGTTTAGCGATCTTGACCAGTCCTCGCTCGGCAATCTCCTCGACAAGGCCGACCGTCTTGACGTTCGCGATATCCGCCAATGTACCCATGATGCGATTTCGAATCTTGGTCACTTTGTCGTGATAGTTTCCGAAACCGCCTTCATCCACCGCGAGCTTTGCCAGGGCCTCGGCCCGCTCCTGGCGCACCACTGACCAGGCCACCGCCGCGGTCAGATCATCGACCTGTTGCTGGGAGTATCCCTCGATGGCCTCATGAGCCCGTCTTGCTCGTCTGACCAAGTCCCCGATGACAACGGCTGTGTTCGTATTCTCAGAACTCAACGATCCGGCCCTCAGAATCTCGCCCTATAGCATTACTCATAACATAGCATTGTTATACTTTATTCGTCAAAGGTAAGCCGTGGTTCTGTCGATAACAGATGCCCGAGCTTGAGATGCTTTAGTACGCAGGTACGTTCAAGCGCTTTTGTTGCAGGTTCGAGATGCGACCACGTTGGCGGCCAGGCCACAGCAGCTAAAAAGTGACCTACAGGGCCATATAAGAATTCATGCGCCCGACCGACCTTTCACGAATCAGATCCGCTGCCTTCTCGGCGATCATGATCGTTGGCGCATTGGTGTTACCGCTCACGATCGCCGGCATGATCGACCCGTCCACGACTCGCAATGCCTCGATTCCGCGCACTCGCAGATAGGGATCGACGACCGCCATCTCGTCGTTGCCCATCTTGCACGTACCGACAGGGTGCCAAGTGGTAGAGGCGGTACGCCTCACGAAGGACTCGATGTCCGCGTCGCTTCTCAAGCTCACGCCCGGCGCTATCTCCTCGCCGCGGATGTCGTCAAATGCTTTGGAATACAGAATTCTGAGGTTCCAGCGCACGCCGGCGACGGCACATCTTACGTCGTCAGGTACGCTCAAGTAGTTGGGGTTGATAATCGGCCGATCGAGAGGATCGGACGAGGCGAGTGTGATCTCGCCACGGCTTAGCGGTCGATTAATGTAGGAGGTAAACGTAACGCCATGCCGTTTTGGTGGCCCGGCTTCGGGGTAATCAGGAGAGAGGGTCATCAGAAAAAATAGCTGTAGTCCCGGATACGCCTCTTGCGCCTCGCTTCTGACGAACGCTCCTGCCTCAAGGAAGTTCGAGCCGAGCGCGCCGCTTCGATTCGCTTCGTATTCCCGAAGTGCGGCTGCCTTTAGTTTATCCGGGAGCGGAGCAAAGGTGAGCGGTTGCGTGATCTCGCACCGCACCCGGGCGTGGAGGTGGTCCTGTAGATTCTGGCCCACGCCCGGGAGATCCTGGCGAACGTCGATACTCAGCCGCTGAAGGGCGGTATTTGGCCCGATACCGGAAAGCATCAGTAACTGCGGCGAACGGAAAGCGCCGGCTGACACAATGACCTCACAAGCAGCGTGCGCTTTCTCCACGGCCCCAAAGCGAAAATATTCGACTCCCACTGCGCGGGTTCCGCTGAAATGTAGCCTCGTCGCATAGGCGTGTGTCAGGACGGTCAGATTCGGACGCGAGCGCGCCGGGTGCAGGTATGCAACAGCGGTGCTGCATCGGGCACGGTTCGCGAGCGTTGCCTGTAAGGGACCGCACCCTTCCTGAAGCTCGCCGTTGAAGTCCGGGTTGAACGGAATTCCAATTTCTTGGGCGGCGGCTAGATAGCACGCAACGAGAGCGTTAGAAGAAGGATGGCTTTCCACCAGGAGCGGACCCGCTGTACCGTGATATCGGTTGGAGATGGCTTGATTGTTCTCGGCTTTCACAAAGTACGGTAAGACGTCATCGTAGCCCCAACCATCGTTTCCACTGCGACACCATTGATCGTAGTCACCGCGGTTTCCGCGGATGTAGATCATGTAATTAATGGCGCTCGATCCTCCGAGCACCCTGCCTTGAGGCACAAAGATACGGCGTCCGTCTAAATGTGCTTGGGGAATCGTTCGATCAGCCCAGTCGTAGGGGCTATCTTGCAGCTGTCCGTAGAATGCCGGTGTCCGGATCAACGGCGAGTCGTCCTCGCCGCCGGCTTCGAGCAAAAGCACCCGACAAGCGGGATCTTCCGTCAACCTGCTTGCTAACACGCAACCGGCCGATCCTGCGCCGATGATGACGTAGTCAAACATAGGCTCCTGGCAGTTCTAAAGAACGAGAGACGTGTTTTTTAGCACGTGTATTAGGCGAAATCCAAGTCTAGGCCGCCACGGCTCGAGACGACTTTCCTGCAGAAAGACGCAGAAAGGGAGGCAGGCGGTGGCCGGGGCGTTGGCCTGCTAGATGGGCTCGGCGGCATCGGACTCGAACAGGCTGCGCAGCTCATCGGCCGCCTGCTTCGCGCTCTGGATGAGGGCGGTCTCATCGTGGTAGATCGCATGCTGGCGTTTCAGCAGAGCCTCGTCGTAGTCGCGGAACGTCCTCACCGTTCGTTCTCCCTCCGCTCTCGCTACACCTAATCCGCAAAGAACCTCGCGCGCCATCTCCAGGCTGGAGAGATAGGTGTCGCGATACAGCACCTCGACCTTCAGATCCATGAGCTTGTGACAGTGAAAGCGGTTGCGCGCACGCGCGTAGATGGGAACACGCGGGAAGTGCTTGCGCAACACGCTCGCGATCTTGACGGAGGTCTCGATGTTATCGATGGCGAGCACGAAGAGCTTCGTGTTCTCGACCTTGGCCGCGCGCAGCAGCTCCAAGCGGGAGGCATCGCCGTAGTAGATCTTGCTGCCGAACTTGCGCACGAAGTCGACCTGGGGCTGACTGATCTCGAGCGCGGTGAACGCGATGCCGCACATGCGCAGGATCCGGGCGATGATCTGGCCGAAGCGCCCGAAGCCGGCGATGACCACCGGGTTGGCAGGCTCGTCGATGCGGTCGTATTCGGGCTCCTCGTGTCGCGCGGCCCAGGGCTTGAGCAGCTTGTCGTTTATTAAAAAGAGTACCGGGGCGAGCACCATCGCCAGGGTGATGACCATCACCAGCGTCTCGGCCGTCTCGGCGGCAACGATGCGATGGTCACGAGCAAGGCTGAACAGCACGAAGGCGAACTCCCCGCCCGCTGCGAGCGCGATGCCGAGGTTGCGGGCGGCATCGCTACCGCCGCCGGCCAGCCTGCCGATGAGATAGAGGACAGTGAACTTGATGAGAATGAGCACGGTAGCGAGGCCGATGAGCAGCAGCCCTTGCTCCCGTATAAGGCCGAGATTTACCGACATCCCGACGGCGATGAAGAAAAGACCGAGCAACAAGCCCTTGAACGGCTCCAGTTCAGCCTCGATCTCATGGCGGAACTCCGAGTCGGCAAGCAGCACGCCCGCGAGGAAGGCGCCCAGTGACATCGAGAGCCCGAGGGTGTGCATGAGCAGCGCGGTCCCGACGACCACCAGCAGTGCCGCCGCAGTGAAGATCTCGCGGGTGCCAAAGCGGGCCACGCTGCGGAACGCCAGTCGCAGCAACTGGCGGCCGACGACCACCATCGCCACGATCACCGCCAGCGCACGCATGATCCCAAGCCAGTCTACACCCTTCTGCGACAGGTCCGGGCCGACTGCCAAGAGCGGCACGATGGCCAGCACCGGGATCACAGCGAGGTCCTGGAACAGCAGGATAGCAAACGAATCGCGCCCGTGCCGCGTGGTCAGCTCGCCACGCTCCGCCAGTGTCTGCAACACGAACGCAGTGGAGGACATGGCAGCCCCCACGCCAATCACGACCGCTGCCAGCCAGCCTTGCCCCATGGCCGCGGCAAGCAGGGCGATCGGCAGGGCACTTAGCAGGAGCTGGGCGCTGCCCAGACCGAATACGGTGCGGCGTAGGACCCAGAGTCGCGAGGGTTGCAGCTCCAGTCCGATGATGAACAGCAGCAGCACTACGCCGAGCTCGGAGAAGTGCAGCGTGTTCTCGACATCGCTCACGAGCTCGAGACCCCACGGGCCAATGAGCATGCCGGCGATCAGATAGCCGAGGACGGTTCCGAGGCCAAGCCCCTTGAAGAGCGGGACGATGAGCACCGTTGCGGCTAGGAAGATCGCGATTTGTTCTAGCATGAGGGTTATGGTCAGTTGTGTGGATGGCGATCGTTGCAGGAACAGCGCCCTGCGCCGCGGCCACTCGTTAGGTCCGTGGCGGCAATGTTGTGATGTTTATAGGATGGTGCGGACAATGCCGCCTTCGGCGGCCAGCGTTTCTGCGATGGCTGGGCCGATGCTTCCGGAGGAGGCGCTGACGAGAGCGAGTTTGTTGTGAAGCTGAAGATCCATGATGGTTCTTGTGGTTGAGGGTTAGGCCGCTTGTTGCAGCGAAGCCATGTCGATGACGAAGCGGTATTTCACATCGCTCTTGAGCAGGCGGTCGTAGGCTTCGTTGATCTGCCGGATGTTGATCTTTTCAATATCGCTGGTGATGCCGTGCTGGCTGCAGAAGGCGAGCATTTCCTGTGTCTCAGCGAGTCCTCCGATCAGCGAACCCGCCAGTTGGCGGCGCTGGAAGCTGAGATTAAAGGACGCTACCGGCAGGGGCTGTTCGGGAGCGCCGACCAGCACCATGGTGCCGTCGCGCTTCACCAGGTTTAGATAGGCATTGAGATCGTGCTGGGCCGAGACGGTATCAATGATGAAATCAAAGCTTCTCGCGTGCGCCTGCATTTCCTCTTCATTCCTGGAAACAACCACCTCATGCGCGCCAAGACGTTTGGCGTCTTCGCTCTTGCCGGGAGAGGTGGTGAAGAGGACGACGTTGGCGCCGAAAGCGTTTGCGAATTTCACCGCCATGTGGCCGAGCCCGCCAAGGCCGACGATCCCGACTTTCTGTCCCTTGGAGACGTTCCATCGACGAAGCGGGGAATAGGTGGTAATGCCGGCGCAGAGCAGGGGAGCCACTGCGGCAAGATTCAGATTCTGGGGAACCTGGAGGACAAAATCCTCATCTACGACGATCATGGTGGAATATCCGCCATACGTAGTGCCCCCGGTCTGTTTTTCCAGACTGTTGTAGGTGAAAATCGGGCCCTTCTCGCAGAACTGTTCCAGATGCTCGCGGCAGCTGGGGCATTCCCGGCAGGAATCCACCAGGCAACCGATCGCCACGGTATCCCCGACTTTGAATTTGCGGACGTGATCGCCCACCGTGGTCACCTTGCCGACGATCTCATGGCCGGGAACGCAGGGATAGACGGTATTGTGCCATTCGTTGCGGACCTGATGCAGGTCCGAGTGGCAGACGCCGCAGTAGAGGATGTCGATCTGCACGTCACGCGGACCGGGCGGGCGGCGTTCGAAGGAAAACGGGGCGAGAGGGCTGGCGGCGGTTTGCGAGGCGTATCCAAGGGCAGCGGTCATGGGTATCTCTCCTGTTGAGGGTTAGTTTATAAGCTGTATTTCGAACAAGCAGGGGGTGACGATGCCTGATTCGGTATAGTCACTGAAACCCGAGCTATCGGGCATCCGAATGAATTCGTACAGCACCGTGTTGCTAACATCGGGTTCGGGCAGCTATTGCCATGTTCGCCCTCGACCAACGTCAGACAAAGCAGTCACAGCCGAACCACCAAGGACTTCCCATGCCATGGCCCGGAGCACAATTCCGTATCCTAGCGAGTTCGGCCGAAATTATCGCGGTCCTTTGTTGTGCAAACGCGGTTGACCGCGTGTAGCCACCGTACGTTGCCACCGGCGACCAATCCGGGGAGACCGGCAACTGCGGCGGCGAGAACCGTTCGAAGGGCGCGGCAGCGTAGACCACTTTCCCGCCTACAATCGTGAGCACCGATTCGAGCCGCTTGATCTCCTCCTCGGGAATGGAAAAATAATCCGCCGTAAGGACAGCCAAGTCAGCCAACTGGCCGGGAACGATGGACCCCTTCTTTCCTTCCTCGCTAGAGAACCAACTGCTGCCGACCGTGAAGAGCCTTAGCGCCTCCATGCGTTCGAGGCGATTCGCCTCAGGGTAAAGCGCGAGTCCACCGATGGTTTTCCCGCTAATCAACCAATAGAGCGCAACGAAAGGATTGTAGCTCGCGACGCGGGTTGCGTCCGTGCCCGCGCCCACAGGCACGCCCAGCTCCAACATCCGGTGGATGGGCGGCGTGCGCTGTGCTTGGTTTGCGCCGTAGCGATCAACGAAGTATTCACCTTGAAAAGCCATGCGGTGTTGGATCGCGATGCCGCCGCCGAGCGCTTTGATCCTCTCGATGTTGTGGTCCGAAATCGTCTCGCAATGATCGAAGAACCAGTGGAGATCGCCGAAGGGGATTTCGCGATTGATTTCTTCATAGACCTTCAGGGCGCGCGTGATCGTCTCGTCGTAAGTCGCGTGCAACCGAAACGGACAGCGATTTTCGACGAGATGACGGATGACTGTCTTGAGCTCCGATTCCATCACGGGCGGCATATCGGGGCGCGGCTCGAGGAAATCCTCGAAATCCGCCGCCGAGTAAACCAGCATCTCGCCCGCGCCGTTCATCCGGTAGAAGTCGTCGCCCGCTCCGGGCTTGGTCATCTGCGTCCATTGACGGAAGTCCGCCAACTCCTGCTTGGGTTTTTGCGTGAACAGGTTGTAGGCCAAACGCACCGTCAGTTCGCCACGCTTATGAAGTTCATCGATGACTGCGTAGTCGTCCGGGTAGTTTTGAAAGCCGCCGCCGGCGTCGATCGCGCTGGTGACGCCGAAGCGATTAAGCTCGCGCATGAAGTGGCGCGTCGAGTTCATCTGGTCTTCACGCGACAGCTTCGGCCCCTTAGCCAAGGTGGAATAGAGAATACTCGCGTTGGGTTTGGCGATGAGAAGTCCGGTGGGATTGCCCCGCTTGTCGCGTTGAATTTCTCCGCCCACGGGCGCGGGCGTATCTTTCGTATAACCGACGGCGCGCAACGCGGCGCCGTTGAGCAACGCTCGGTCGTATAGATGCAGCACGAATACCGGCGTGTCGGGCGCGGCGCGGTTGATCTCTTCTAAGGTCGGCATGCGGCGCTCGGCAAATTGGAACTCCGTCCAGCCGCCGACCACGCGCACCCATTGAGGCGGCGGAGTGCGCTGAGCTTGCTCGCGCAGCATCCGCAGCGCGTCGGCTAGCGACGGCACGCCGTCCCAGCGCAATTCCATGTTGTAGTTGAGGCCGCCGCGGATGGGATGCATGTGCGAATCGTTGAGCCCCGGGATGACCGTCCTGCCACCGAGATCGATGACCCGGGGCGTCGCGCCTCGCAGAACCAGGATCTCTTCGTTGGATCCAACCGCCGCGAACCGCCCGTCCTGGATAGCAAGGGCCTGGGCGAATGATCGGCGTTCATCCTGCGTTGCGATACGGCCGTTCATCAAAATCAAATCCGGCTCTCTACCTCTTGTGGCCGTACTGCATCCTCCGAACAGATGGGACACTCCCATCAATGCGGCAAGTTTAAGGATTTCTCTTCGCGTCGGTTCCATGGTGGTAAATGATACGAACCGGCTACTTGTGCGCAGCCGCAGCGGCAGGAACGACGTATTCGGGGAACTTCGTCGCCGGCGCGCCGTGCACCATCGTGTAGGCGTACTCGACACCCATGCCGTACGCGCCAAAATGGTTCTTCACGATATCACTCGAGCATCACGGAGAGCGCAGTGACCGGCTTCGCACCCGCCTGGATCACGCGTTTCATCGCGTTGTCGTGAGCCAGCTGGCTCACATCGCCGCAGCAGTCTTCGACGACGTACACTTCGTAATTGTCGTGAATGGCCTGCATGGTCGGCAGCGCCACACAGGTTCAGTCCATAGTCCGGCGAGAACAATTTATTTCTTGCCGCTCTTTTCGATGGCCACGAAGTTCTTCGCACGGCCATTGTTCTGAGACATGATTTCTTCAACCCTGTGTGCATCCCCAATTGCTCTCGCCTATCGATTGATGAATTCGATGAGCTTGGGAATAACCTGATCAGGCGCTTCTTCCATGAGCCAGTGCCCGACGTTGTGGACAACGACGCCTTCAACATTTGTGGGTACAAGTCCGCCTTGTTGAAGCAAATAGATTCTTTCACCGTGACCTCTTTGCATTTGGCAAAGAAGCTTTGTCTTCTAGTTGGTTGCGGCCAGAGGCCGCGCTAGGATTCTCAAGAGCTCTTTTTCTTCAAAAGCGAGGTTACGACTGAACCGGTCAGGTGTCAAACACGCGCAATCTCGGTCCGGAATCGGGGGGATTTTCGGGTCGCCGGGTGGCTGTGCAGCGTTCAAGAAAAGGCGCCAAGGTACAGATTCAATCCACTCTAGTACTTGACTGCTGCGTTTGGATCGGTCGATCGCTAGAACTCCAGGATGGCGCGACTTAGCTCGTCCGGGCATTCTTCCTGAGGGTAGTGGCCGCCGCGAGGATTCCTCCCCGCACATTGTCACCGAGCGGTTGTATCGTCTTGAGCAGGGTGCCACCGAAGGACCTTTCCGATCTAACCATCGCGATCGGACTTACCAACGGCTACAATGGTCTTGCGATCAGCTTCCGCCACGCGCCCGACGCAAGGCCAGCGAAGTGAATGTCGCACCGCGGTCCGCGCAGCCTGAGAACCAACTCTGTGAGAGAGCCATGATGTTTCCGAATACGTGCAAATCGAAGCGTAGCGAAAAAGGTTGTTGGAAGTTCCATTTTTGCATTTCTTTGTTCGCTTTGCTCCTTCTATCGGCACCTGAGATAGGGCAAGCTGCAACAGCGACCAGTCCCATTGTCTCGCACACTTCAAAGGTTGAAGGACTCAAGTTGCATTACCTGACAGCTGGTCACGGCGCACCGCTGATCCTACTGCATGGCTACACACAAACATCGCGTATGTGGAAACCGATTATCCCAATTCTTGCTGAGAAATTCACAGTGATCGCGCCCGACCTGCCGGGGATAGGAGAATCGGAGATCCCGGCGGATGGGTTGGACATGCAAACTTCCGCCATCCGCATCCACGCGCTCGCCAAGTCACTAGGTGTCGAGAAAGCGAGAGTTGTCGGCCACGACATTGGGCTGATGGTCGCCTATGCATACGCCGCGCGGTTTCCGGCGGAGGTGGAGAAGCTCGTGGTGATGGATGCTTTTCTCCCAGGCGTGGCCGGATGGGAGACTGCGTACAATAACCCGGGTATCTGGCATTTCCGCTTCAACGGTCCGACGCCAGAAGCGTTGGTGCGCGGACGTGAGCGAACATATTTCGAACACTTCTGGAACGACTTTGCAGCCGACAAGATGCGTTCGGTTCCAGAAGCAGATCGCAGAACCTACACGGCGGCCTACGCCCGTCCAGGACGCATGCGAGCGGGCTGGGCGTATTTCGTTTCGTTTCAGCGAGCAGCGAAGGATTTCGCGCAGCTTTCTCATACCAAACTGACGATTCCAGTCCTTGTGATAGGCGGCGAAAAGTCCATGGGAGAATTGCTGGCGCAGCAGATGAAGCGGGTCGCTTCAGATGTGACGGTTGTTGTCCTGAAAGACACTGGACATTGGGTGCTGGAGGAACGTCCTATGGAGACGACCGAAGCATTGGTGAAATTCTTATGACGCGATCGCAAGAATTACACGAAAGGCATTCATTATGGTTGTTGAGGAGACGATGTCGAAGCGGTCCTCTTCGCGACGGATAGACATGGCGCATACGAACCGACGCCCATCGGCGTGGGCGCCGCTGCGACGTCCCCTGTTTCGCGCGCTTTGGATCGCGGCAGTCGTCTCTAATATCGGGACTTGGATGCATGATGTTGGCGCGAGCTGGCTCATGACCTCGCTCGCGCCCTCACCGCTGATGGTGGCGCTGGTACAGGCGGCGACGAGCTTACCCATGGTTTTCTTGGCGCTACCCGCGGGCGCACTGGCGGACGTCGTTGATCGTCGCCGTTATCTCATCGTCACGCAGCTTTGGATGCTCGTGACGGCGGCGCTCCTCGGCACGTGTACCTGGATCGGCATGACAAACGCGTGGCTCCTGCTTGCCTTCACGTTGGCACTGGGCGGCGGCGCAGCGATGACCATGCCGGCCTGGGCGGCCATCTCCCCCGAGCTGGTCCCGCGGGAGGAGCTTCAGGCCGCCGTTACCTTGAATGGTCTAGGCATGAACGTCGCGCGCGCGATTGGACCTGCGCTCGCGGGCCTCATCGTCGCAGCGTTTGGGCCCGCCACGGTGTTTTTGCTAAACGCCGTGTCGTTTCTCGGCGTGCTCGCCGTGCTGTTTCGCTGGCGGCGTACCCCCCGGGAAAGCACGCTACCAGCGGAGCGTCTCTTCGGCGCCATGCGCGCGGGGTTGCGCTACGCGCGCCATTCGAAAATGCTACAAGCGGTGCTTATGCGTGCGGCGGCATTCTTCCTATTTGCGAGTGCGCCGTGGGCGTTACTGCCCTTGTTCGTGCGCCAAGAGATCGGCGGCGGCCCGGATGTCTACGGTCTGTTCTTAGCCGCGATTGGGGTGGGGGCCGTCGTCACCGCGTTTTTCCTGCCGCGTATACGGACCAAGCTCTCCTGCGATGCCTTAGTTGCACTGGCCACGATCATCTACGCGGTGGCCGCCTTGATGCTAGCGCAGGTGCGCAATGTATACGCCTTGCATGCGGTCATGTTCGCGATGGGTGCGGGTTGGATCACGGTGATGTCCTCGCTCCAGGTCGCTGCACAAGCGGCGCTGCCCGGGTGGGTACGGGCTCGGGGTCTGGCCTGTTTCATGGTCATCTTCATGGGCGGTATGGCGGGCGGCAGCGTGCTCTGGGGGCAAATCGCAACTATCGTGGGCATGCCGCAGGCGCTCACCGCGGCCGCCGTCGGCGCGCTCTTCGGCGTGGCTTTGACCTGGCCCATTCGCATCGGCGGTCACGAAGGCGTGGAGCTCGTGCCCTCCATGCATTGGCCGGCACCCTTGGTCGCCCAGGAACCGGAGATGGATCAAGGTCCCGTGATGATAACGCTTGAGTACCGTGTGGATGCCACGTATACGGAGCGATTTTTGAGCTTGATGCAAGGCTACCGAGCGATGCGCCGACGCGATGGTGCCTTTTTCTGGGAGTTATTTCGTGATACGGCGGATCCCTTGCGCTTCGTCGAGTGCTTCATGGTGGAGTCCTGGTTGGAGCACCTGCGCCAGCACGAGCGCGTCACGGTGGCCGACCGCACGATTCAGGAGGAACTTAAGCGTTGCCTTTTGGGTGAGGATTATCCCCGTGTCTCCCACTATCTTGCGGAGCCTCTCCCTCGCACTCAGAGCCGCTGAATGGGATGTGGGCACTCATCGCACTGATGGCGCTTTGCGTGCTTGACGGTCGTAATGGCGCCAATATGCGAGCAAGTTACGTCGGGCATCGTTATCCTCCTCCTACTCGGACAGCACCTGATGGACGAAGGAGATCGCGATCGAGCCCTCGCCCACTGCCGACGCGACACGCTTGATATTGCCGCCCCGGACGTCGCCGACCGCGAACACTCCGGGCAGACTCGTTTCGAGAAGATGGGGATGCCTGGCGAGCGGCCAATGCGCGGCAGCCAAATCGTCCCGTGACAGATCCGGCCCCGTCTTGATGAAACCTTTGGCATCGAGCGCCACGCACCCATCGAGCCACTGGGTGCTGGGAACGGCACCTGTCATGACGAAAACGTGTCGGATGTCGTGGGTCTCGATGCTTCCGGCCTGATCGTCCCGCCAGCGCACGCGTTCAAGATGATTACTACCTTCGAGGGCCACGATTTCGGTCTTGGTTCTGAGGACGATGGCCGGATTCTGTTCTATGCGACGAATCAGATAGCGCGACATGCTCTCCGCCAACCCCTTCGATCGCACGAGCATGTGCACGCGTTTCGCCGTTTGTGCCAAGAACACCCCGGCTTGGCCGGCCGAGTTACCTCCGCCCACCACAACAACTTCTTCACCACGGCACAACTGCGCTTCCATGAATGTCGCGCCGTAGTACACCCCAACGCCTTTGAACTCCGATAGGTTTTCGATTGTCGGTACTCGGTACTCGGCGCCGGTAGCGATAATGATCGTGCGCGCTTGCACGCGCGAATCGCCGTCCATCTCAATGGCGTATGGCTTGCGATCGCACACGAGGCGTTTGGCGCCTTTGGCGATGATCACCTGCGCTCCAAACTTCTGCGCCTGGGTGTAAGCGCGTCCCGCGAGCGCTTGACCCGAGATGCCGGTTGGAAAGCCAAGATAGTTCTCGATCTTCGAACTGGAACTGGCCTGTCCCCCTGGCGAGTTCGTCTCCAGCACCAGAACATTCAGGCCTTCCGAAGCGGCGTAGACGGCCGCCGCGAGTCCCGCGGGTCCCGCGCCGACGATGACCACGTTGCGTATCAGGGTCTGGTCGATGGCGTCATTCAAACCAAGGCAGTTGGCGATCTGCTGGTTGGTAGGGTTCCGCAGCACCACCTCGCCACGACAAATCAGCACGGGTACGTCGGCGGCACTGACGTGAAACCGGTCCAGCAACGCCTGAACGTCGGCGTCACGCTCGAGATCGATGTAGGAGTACGGATGGCCGTTGCGCATCAGGAACTCTTTGACGCGGAGCGTTCCAGAGCAATGATTCGACCCGACGACCACGACATCGCCGAGCCCATGCGCGATCAACTCCACCCGGCGCACGATGAAGGCCCGCATGATGAGCTCGCTGAGCTCGCTGTCGGTCTGCACGAGCGCCAACAAGTGTTCGTGATCCAGCTCGATCACTTCGCCCGACTCACTGGCGCGCGCTCGGACAAGCACCCAGTGGCTCGAAATGGTGCGACCATCAAGCACTGCTCCGCTGGAATCGGCATTTGGCCTTGGGCGAGCAACGACCAGGGTGGGGCGAACCGCGCCGGTGGTAGAAGCGACGACGCCAGTGCTGCGCGAGCGACTTTTTCATTGTGAACATTTCAGGTTGTGGCGACTCCGCGGAGAATCGCTATTCACTGTCGGCGCGGCAGGCGCGCCGCGCGTGCTGGTGTGCATCGACGGCGATGGGCAGCTGGAGCACAATGGCGCCATTTATGCCGTCGGTAAAGGCGACGTACTGCTCTTGCCGGCCGTGGTCGGAGCGTGTGTCTGTCCGCCGCGGGGTACAGTGAGCTTGTTATAAGTTGCGCCGAATGCGGAATAAGCAACAATGAAAAAGCTAATTGTTTTCGACCTGGATGGTACGCTTGCCGAAAGCAAAGCGTCTCTTGATGCCGAAATGTCAGCGCTTCTGCGTGACCTTCTCAGCATCGTCAAAGTGGCCGTCATTTCCGGAGGCGATTGGCCACAGTTCGAAAGACAACTGCTCTCCAATCTTCCCCATGACCAACGCCTAAAGAATCTATCTCTCCTCCCTACATGTGGGACAAAGTTCTTCCGCTATGAAGGAGCTTGGGAAAAGATCTATTCAGAAGACTTCACCGAGAACGAAAAGGAGACCATCATCAGTTCACTGAACAAGGCGCTTGAATTGTCGGGTTTCAAGTCAGGAAAGCACTGGGGAGAAGTGATTGAAGACCGGGGCAGTCAGATTACATTCTCGGCATTAGGTCAGCAGGCCCCCATTGAAGAAAAGAAAAAATGGGACCCGGATTTCGCCAAGCGGAAGAAAATCAAAGCAATCCTTGAAACCATTATTCCTGACTTTTTCGTCCGACTGGGTGGCACGACATCTGTTGATGTCACAAAGCCTGGCATCGACAAAGCCTACGGTATCAGAAAACTCCGAGACATCCTTGGCATTACAATTAACGAGATGATTTTTATCGGGGATGCGTTGTTCCCCGGTGGCAATGACTATCCGGCCAAGGAAGCAGGCGTTGTTTCTATCCAAGTCAGAGATCCCAATGAGACTAAGCGGGTTAGCGAGGCAATCATCGCTTGTTTGGATTGTATTCAGCAACCATGATCTTTGTGAGGAGAGTCGATGCCTGGATTTCAGTTGCAGCGCCTTGGGTTGGTGATGGAGCCGGAGCCGGGCAATCCGCTGGAGGTCGAAGGCGTCCTGAACCCAGCTGCCGTTCGTGGCCCTGATGGTCAGCTTTACCTCTTCCCGCGGCTGGTCGCGCGGGGCAATTACTCGCGCATCGGCATCGCACGCGTGCGGTTCAATGAGGCCGGCGACCCGACGGGCGTCGAGCGGCTCGGTATTGCACTGGAGCCCGAAGCGGATTACGAGCGGCGACCCGACGGTAGCGGCGGCTGCGAGGATCCGCGTATCACGTTTGTCGAACCGCTCCAGCGCTACGTGATGACTTACACGGCGCTTTCGCCGGAAGGCCCACGGATCGCCCTGGCGGTATCCGAGGACCTGTTCCACTGGCAGCGCCTGGGGCTGGCGACCTTCCGGCCGTATGACGGCATCGAGTTCGACGGCGTGGACAACAAGGACGCCAGCGTCTTCCCTGTCGCCATTCCCGATCCATCCGGACAACCGGCAATGGCCATCCTCCACCGGCCGCTCTTTCCCGGGACTCGTCCGGAGGAAACGGCGTGCCACCCTGCGTCCCGCTTGGTGGATCTCCATCGCGAAAGCATCTGGATTTCCTATTGCCCAACGGCCATGGAGGACTGTGAGCCGTATCACCTCTGCCACTTTGGCTCGCATCACCGGCTGGCCACTCCGGTGGCGCCCTGGGAGCGGCTCAAAATCGGCGGCGGCACTCCGCCCATCCTGACCCGGCACGGTTGGCTGATCATTTACCACGGCGTCAGCGAAGCCTGTCGGAGCCTGACCGAATCGACGGACGCAAACTGCGCTACTCGGCTGGGGTCATGGTGCTCTCGGAGGAGCATCCGCGCGCTCATCCGCTATCGTTCGCCGGAGCCAGTGCTGACGCCGGAGTTGCCGCAGGAACGCCAAGGGATCGTCGCCAACGTCGTGTTTCCCACCGGCATCGATCGGCGCGACGATCTCGGCTCGCCGGATCGCTTCGACGTTTATTACGGGATGGCCGACAACCGGATCGGCGTGGCGCGCCTTGACCTGCCGGAATGCCTGCCGCCAGGGGCCGTCGCCGACCGCCCGTAACAAAGGTCTGGACATTATGACTACCGCTGAGAGAGGCTGATGGGGACCCCCGAAGATTAGACATCCTGCGCAAGGACAACCGCGTTTGACAACTCGCTAGGTCATCAGTACCCTTTTCTTTCAAGGCGAAAAAGGGCGTTTGTTCTTCCTTCGTAGGGCGGCCCTAGCCCAACCAAATGCCGGACGGACTTTTTTGCCAAATGCTAAAGACGTCACGGGAAAAAAATCAATACCCATACCCCACCCCATGACGCGCCGGAACCTCGATCTCTACGCAGCCCTCGCGCGCCAGTTATGCGCCGACTCGATCCGCTGCTCGACGGCCGCGGGCTCCGGCCATCCGACGTCATCGCTGTCGGCCGCCGATCTGATGGCCGTCCTCCTCGCCGGCCATCTCCGCTATGACTGGGCGAAGCCGAAAGACCCCGCGAACGATCACCTGATCTTCAGCAAGGGCCACGCATCGCCGCTGAACTATGCGCTTCTCCGCGCGGCCGGTGCCATCACCGACGCCGAGCTCATGACGTTCCGCAAGCTCGGGAGCCGCCTCGAAGGCCATCCGACGCCGGTCCTCCCATGGATCGACGTCGCCACGGGCGACGATCAGGGCTCGCGTCATCGACGCCTATTCAGTGAAGCCGATCGATACCGGCGCCCTCCTGGACGCGGTGCGAGCCACCGGGGGACGACTCTGCGTCGTGGAGGACCACTGGGCCGAGGGTGGGCTCGGCGACGCGGTGCTGGCCGCGCTAGCGCAGGCCGGTGTCGCGGGTGAGATCGTGGGCTTCCGCCATCTCGCGGTGCGGGTCATGCCAGGATCGGGCAAACCCGCCGAGCTGCTCGAGGCGGCGGGGATCTCGGCGAAGCACATCGCCGACGCAGTGAAGGAGCTCGCCGGCTCCGGGCGCGGTCGATGAGCGCGATTGCCCTGGCGCCATCGATCCTCTCCGCCGACTTCGCGCGCCTCGGCGAACAGGTCGCCGAGGTCGAAGCGGCGGGCGCCGACCGGATCCACGTCGACGTGATGGACGGGCACTTCGTCCCCAACATCACGATCGGGCCTCTCGTGATCCGCGCACTCCGGCGGGTCACCCGGCTGCCGCTGGAGGCGCACCTCATGATCACGGAGCCCGATCGTTACCTCGAAGCGTTCGCCGAGGCCGGGGCCGACGGGCTCACCGTGCACGTGGAAGGAGCCATCCATCTCCACCGCACGCTCGAGTCGATCGTGAAGCTCGGCAGGCGCGTGGGCCTCGCGCTCAACCCCGCCACGCCCGCCGCGGTGCTGGACGAGGTGCTGTCCGAGCTTGACCTCGTCCTGGTGATGACGGTGGATCCGGGGTTCGGTGGACAGGACTTCATCGCCAGCATCGTTCCCAAGATCCGTCGCATCCGTGAGCTCATCGACCGCGTCCGGCCCGCGTGCGAGCTCGAGGTGGACGGCGGCATCCACCCCGCGACGGTGCCCCTAGTGGTCGAGGCGGGGGCGCGAGTGCTGGTGGCTGGCTCCGCCGTCTTCGAGGATCCCGCCGGCGTCCGAGCCGCGATGCAACGCCTCCGGAGGTGCGCATGCAAGTCAGCATGATCGGTTTCGGGCGCATGGGCGCCAACATGGTGCGGCGCTTCATGCGCAGCGGTCACCAGTGCGTACTGCACGATGTCTCGAAGGACGCGGTGCAAGCGCTCGCCCGGGAAGGCGCCGAGGGCGCCAGAATCGAAACCGTCGTTCATCGAGTCCCGAACACGCTCTGCCGGGCCGGGCGCAGAAGCGCCGGCACCATGTTTTGGAGTAACATGCGGGGAGCGCATCACGCGCCGCGGAGGGTCCCCAATGCTTGTCCACATCAAGGCGTTCGTCGCCGGTTTCGTGTCCACCTTGCTGTTCCACCAGGGCCTGCTGCAGCTATTGTACGTGGGCGGTGCATACCCGCGCGCCGCATGGAACCTGGCACCGGTGCCACCGCTCGGCGTGCCGGCAGTGATTTCGCTGGGGTTCTGGGGTGGTCTCTGGGGAGTCGTCCTGTGGCTGATCGTGCGCAAGCATGCCGGCGCCCAGCGTTGGGGCTGGGCGGCGCTGTGGGGCGCGCTTCTGCCGAGCGCGGTGGCGTTGTTCTTGGTGATGCCGTTGAAGGGAATGCCGGTGGCGGGCGGCTTCGACCCCAAGCTGATCGTCGGTGCGTTGCTGCTCAACGGCGTCTGGGGTCTGGGCGTGGCGCTGCTCATGCGGGTGACCGGCCAGCGCTAAGGCGCTCCCTCGCGTGGCGCCGGCCGCCAACCTTCGGTACTAACATCGATCGCAACAATGGCCCGGAGAGTCGCCGACACAGCACGATGAACTCCTGGAACACACCGCGGATCGCCTAGCCATTGTCCTAGCGGAAATCTTAGAAGTCCGGGATCAATCGGCCCGTTAGCCGCAGTAGCTCGACGTTGCGTCGCGTTTCTCGCTCAAGAGCGTAGTAGCGACCGTAGGCGTAGGACTGACAAGTTGATATATGCACAGATCCCGCTAGCGCTTGATTCTTTCAAGATTAGGATTTATTTCGTTCAACGACACCGGTGGTTGCCTGCCTTACGAATGCGCGACAGACTGGAGATCTACCGTGGGATTTGCCAAGCACGGTGAGTATGTGGCCAAGCATACGAGTTAGCGGGAGGCGTTCGGGCAGCTCATCCAAGGCCGAGGGGAGACGATGCTCTTCCCGCTCCTGCAGGCGGGGAGTCCAGGAGCCGCGAAGCGCTCGCTAAATGTTGATGCTCACTGTGACTTCGGCTATTCAAATAAACTGAGAGAACCAGATCGCGCTTCCGTTCTCACCGACGACGGGCGTGACGCCGTAGCAATATGGCCTAGCCCCGCGATGCCAGGTATAGTGCGTCCATCGCTGGTCACGCACTGCCACCGTGTCTTACAGAAAACGAACTGACAAAGACTTGCGGACCACGCCTGGTTTAGCCGTACAGTCACTAGGAGGAAAGAGATGAATCGAAAGGTTTATGCTTGGAGCTTGGTGCTCGCAGCGTTGGCCCTTCTGATGGGAGGCTGTGCGGCGATGCGGCAGGACGAGGCGAAGAAGACAGACGATCTGCTCGCCGCGGCGGGATTCAAGGTGCGGCCGGCCGACACCCCTGAAAAGCTCGCTCATCTCAAGGCCATGCAGCCGCTCAAGCTGTCGATGCGGACGAAGGACGGCCGGGTTATCTACAGCTATGCCGATCCCTATGACTGCCAATGTGTCTATGTCGGTGGGCCTGAAGAGTACCAACGCCTTGCCCGGCAACAGGTGGCAGCTGAGAGGCTATACGCTGCAGAGATGGCGAACGATGAGGCGACGGACTGGGGCATGTGGGGGCCGTACTGGTGGTAAAACGCCGTTCCTCCGTCGAAACCACCAGCGCCGGTCGTTCAGTCTTTCGTGCCATCGTCGCCCTCCCAGACCCTTGACAAGCCTGGGAACATATGAGGACACTGCCACCTTCACACGTAAATACTTTACTGAATCGCTATACTAGCGTTGCCCGCCCGCGACAGGGGGGGGCCGGACGCATCGCACCCGCGACGGACACTCCGCCTCGCTTCCGCGCCGATCTCGCCCTGCTCGCGTGCGCGGTGCTCTGGGCGTGCGAGCCATCGAAGCCGCCCGATCCGCCGCCGCCCGAGGTGCTCGTCGTCGAGGTCGCGGCGCGCGACGTTCCGTTGGTCTCCGAGTGGCTCGGGACCACCGAAGGATTCGTCGATGCCTCCGTTCGCGCGCAGGTGGCGGGCTACCTGATCGCGCGCGACTACCAGGAAGGCCAGCTCGTCAGAAAGGGTGACCTGCTGTTTCGCATCGACCCGCGTCCGTTCCAGGCGGCGCTCGATCAGGCGCAGGGACAACTCGCCAGCGCGCGCGCGACCCTCGAGCGCGAGCATCTCGACGTCGTCCGCTACACGCCGCTCGTCAAGCAGGGCGCCGTCAGCCAGCAGGAGTACGACAACGCGGTCCAGAACGAGCGCGGCGCGCAGGCGTCGGTGCAGGCGGCGCAGGCCGCGGTCGAGACGGCGAAGATCAATCTGGGTTTCACGGACATCCGCTCGCCCGTCGACGGCATCGTCGGCGTCGCGCAGGCGCAGCTCGGCGATTTCGTGGGGCCGAGCAATACCGAGCCGCTGACGGCGGTCTCGCAGCTCGACCCGATCCGCGTGTCCTTCCCGGTGAGCGAGCAGGAATACCTGCACTTCGCGCCGCGCATCCAGGAGGCGCTCCGCGTCGGCCATTTCCGCGAGGGCTCGCTCGAGCTGATCCTCGCGGACGGCAACGTCTACCCGCACCGCGGCACCGGCTACCCGGCCGGCCTCGGCGTCGATCCGCGCACCGGCACGATCACGGTGAAGGGCAGGTTCCCGAATCCGGGATACCTGCTGCGGCCCGGCCAGTACGCGCGCGTGCGCGTCGAGACCGACGTGCGCAAGGGCGCGCTGGTCGTCCCGCAGCGCGCGGTGATCGACCTGCAGGGCCGTAAGCAGCTCGCCGTGGTCGGTCCCGACGACAAGGTGGAGGTGCGCAGCGTCGAGCTCGGGCCGACCTCGACTGGCGTCGTCGTCATCGAAAAGGGCGTGGCCGCGGGCGAGCGCGTGATCGTGGAAGGCACCCAGAAGGTGCAGCCGGGAATGGTCGTCGCGCCCAAGCCGGCGCCGCCCGAGCCCGCGCCGCCGCCTCCTTCGACCGACGCCGGGACGTAGCCGATGTCCGCTTTCTTCATCCGCCGGCCGATCGTGGCGATCGTGATCGCGATCTTGATGACGCTGATCGGCGCGGTGTCGCTCGTGCAGCTCCCGATCGCGCTCTTTCCCAACATTGCGCCGCCTTCGATCCAGCTGCTCGCGACCTACGTCGGTGCCGACGCCCTCACTGTCGAACAGGCGGTGGCGACGCCGATCGAGCAGCAGATCAGCGGGGTCGACGACTCGATCTATTTCTACTCGGTGAACTCGAACGCGGGGGTGAGCCGGATGTTCGTCAATTTCGACGTGGCCAGCGACCCCAGCATCGACCAGGTCCTGACCCAGATGCGCTACCTGCAGGCCGAGTCGCAGCTGCCGCCGGAGGTCCGCAACTACGGTGTCACGATCCGCAAGGCCACCACGAGCCCGCTCGCGCTCTTCTCGGTCTACTCGCCGAAGGGGAGCTTCGACTCCACGTTCCTGGCCAACTACGCCTACATCAACATCAACGACCCGATGACCCGCGTGCCGGGCATCGGCCAGGTGGCGATCTTCGGCGCCGGTCAGTACGCGATGCGCCTCTGGGTGCGGCCGGACGTGCTGGCCCAGCGCGGCATCACCGTCCCCGAGATCATCAGCGCGATCGAGCAGCAGAACACGGTGAATCCGGCGGGCCAGGTCGGCGGTGAGCCGGTGCCGGCCGGGCAGGAGTTCACGCACACCGTCCGCACCCAGGGCCGGCTGGTCAGCGAGGAGCAGTTCGGGGACATCGTGGTGCGGGCGACGGCCGACGGCTCCGTGATCCGCGTGCGCGACGTCGCGCGCGTCGAGCTCGGCGCGCAGAGCTACAACCTGAAGGGCCGCATGAACGGTCAGGACTCGGCAATCGTCGCCGTGTACCAGCTCCCCGGCTCGAACGCGATCGACACCGTCAACCGGGCGAAGGCGCTGATGGAGCAGCTGAAGCAGCGCTTCCCCGCCGATCTCGACTACGCGGTATCGCTCGATACGACGCTCGCGGTGAGAGAGGGCATCCGCGAGATCGTGAAGACCCTGCTCGAGGCGCTCGGCCTCGTGATCATCGTGGTCTTCCTGTTCCTGCAGACCTGGCGCGCCACGCTGATCCCGCTGCTCGCCGTGCCCGTCTCACTGGTCGGAACGTTCGCGATTTTCCCCTTGCTCGGATTCTCGGTCAACACGCTCTCGCTCTTTGGCCTGGTGCTCGCTATCGGCCTGGTGGTCGACGACGCCATCGTCGTGGTGGAGGCCGTCGAGCGCCACATCGAGGAAGGACTCTCGCCGCGCGATGCCACGCTGAAGGCGATGTCGGAGGTGTCGGCCCCGGTGATCGCGATCGCGCTGATCCTGGCCGCCGTCTTCATCCCCACGGCTTTCATCCCGGGCATCACGGGCCGCCTCTACCAGCAATTCGCGGTGACGATCGCGGTCTCGGTGGTGATCTCCGCCTTCAACGCGCTCACGCTCTCGCCCGCCCTCGCGGCGCTGCTGCTGCGGCCCCGCACGGCGGCGCGTGGGCCGCTCGGGCGCTTCTTCGGCTGGTTCAACCGGGTCTTCGGCCGGGCCACCGAGGGCTACGTGAACTGGTGCCACGTCCTGATCCGCAAGTCTGCGCGGGCGATGCTGATGCTCGCGGTGCTGGCGGTGCTGGCGGTGCTGGCGGGCTCGCGGCTCCCGGGCGGCTTCCTGCCCGAGGAGGACCAGGGCTACCTGTACCTGAACGTCCAGCTTCCCAACGCGGCCTCGCTGCAGCGCACCGACGCGGTCTGCCGCCAGATCGAGCAGATCCTGAAGGACACGCCGGGCGTCGAGACCACGACCACGGTCGTGGGCTTCAGCCTGCTCAGCACGGTGTACACCACGTACAACGCGTTCTTCTTCGTGACTCTCAAGCCATGGGAGGAGCGCACGGATCCCGACGAGCAGTACGCGGCGATCAAGGCGCACATCGGCCAGCAGCTCGGGCGGCTGCCGGAGGCGGTCGCGTTCCCGTTCGCGCCGCCATCGATCCCGGGCGTCGGCACGGCCGGCGGCGTGACCTTCATGCTGCAGGACCGTTCCGGAGGGAGCGTGGAGTTCCTGGCCGAGAACACGCAGCGCTTCATGGAGGCGATCCGGCGGCGCCCCGAGGTGGGCACGGTCAACACCACGCTGCTCGCGAGCATTCCGCAGGTGCTGGCCGACGTGGACCGCGACAAGGTGCTGAAGCAGGGCGTGGCGCTAGAGGACGTCTACCAGACGCTCCAGGCCTTCATGGGCGGCGTCTTCATCAACTACTTCAACCGCTTCGGCCGCACCTGGCAGGTGTACGTCGAGGCCGAGGGCGAGTTCCGCACGCGCGCCGAGAACATGGGGCGGTTCTACGTCTGGAACCAGGAGCACGAGCCGGTGCCGCTCTCGGCGGTGGTCACGACGAGGGAGACCTTCGGACCCGAGTTCACCATCCGCTTCAACGAGTATCGCTCGGCGCAGATCAACGCGTCGGCGAACCCCGGCTACAGCTCGGCGCAGGTCATGGCGGCGCTCGAGGAGGTCTTCGCGGCCACCATGCCGAAGGAGATGGGGTACGAGTACAACGGCATGTCCTTCCAGGAGAAGGTCGCGCAGGAAGGCGTGCCTCCCAGCGTGATCTTCGGGCTCTCGCTGCTCGTGGTGTTCCTGATCCTAGCCGCGCAGTACGAGAGCTGGTCGCTGCCGTTCAGCGTGCTGCTCGGCGTGCCGATCGCGGTGTTCGGCGCCTTCGCGGCGCTGCTGCTGCGGGGGCTCGAGAACGACACCTTCGCGCAGATCGGGCTCGTCATGCTGATCGGGCTCTCGGCCAAGAATGCGATCCTGATCGTCGAGTTCTGCAAGCTCGAATACGAGCGCGGCAAGAGCCTCGTGGACGCCGCGCTGGCGGGTGCGCGGCTGCGGCTTCGCCCGATCCTGATGACCGCCTTCGCCTTCATCCTCGGCGTCGTGCCGCTCGTGCTCGCGACCGGCTCGGGGGCACAGTCGCGCCGCATCATGGGCACGGCCGTGTTCGGCGGCATGCTCGCCGCCTCGCTGATCGCGATCTTCCTGATCCCGGTCTCGTTCTACGTCGTCGAGCGGCTGTCGCGCCGCGGGCGCGAGCAGCCGCCGCCACCCCCGGCCGCCGCGCCGGCACCGGTCGCCGGAGGCAAGGAGTGAGTCCGGGGCGGGCCGCTTCGGCGGCGCTCGTCATCTCGGCGCTCGGGTGTGCGGTCGGGCCGGATTACCGACGCCCGGAGCTCCCGACGCCGCCGAGCTTTCGCGAGACCGCGGAAGAGCAGGCGTCGATCGCGGACCTGCCCTGGTGGGAGGTCTTCCACGACGACGTGCTGCAGGAGTTGATCCGCGGCGCGCTCGCGAGCAACCGCGACCTCATGACCGCGGTCGCGAACGTCGAGCAGGCGCGCGACGCCGCCGCGGTCCAGCGCGGCCAGCTCTTCCCGCAGGCGGGCTACGAAGGCAATGTCGCCCGGGGCAAGAACATCATCCTGGGCACGCCTGCGGCGGTTCCGGATCCCGAGAACGTGTTCTTCGGCGCGCTCAACGCCGCCTGGGAGATAGACATCTGGGGCCGCATCCGCCGCGCGACCGAGTCCGCGCGCGCCCAGATGCTCGCGAGCGACGCGGTGCGGCGCGGCGTCGTGCTCTCGCTCGTGACCGGCGTCGCGCAGGCGTACCTCGAGCTGCGCGAGCTCGACCTCGAGCTCGAGATCTCGAACCGCAACGTGCAGTCGTTCCAGGAGACCTACGAGCTCTTCGAGCGGCAGTACCGGGGCGGCGTCGCCTCGATCCTCGACCCGCTGCGCGGCGAGGCCGCACTCGCCCAGGTCGCCTCCACGGTGGCGGACACCGAGCTGCGCATCCTGGTGAAGGAGAACGCGCTCTCGGTGCTGCTCGGCCGTCCGGCGGGCGAGATCCCGCGCGGCGCGGCGCTCGTCGACCAGTCGCTGCCGCCCGACGCGCCGGCCGGCGTGCCCTCGCTGCTGCTCGAGCGGCGCCCCGACCTGATCGAGGCCGAGCAGACCCTGATCGCCGCCAACGCACAGATCGGCGTGGCCTTCGCCCAGTTCTTCCCGCAGATCGGGCTCACGGCGCTGCGCGGCGCCCTGAGCCCCGAGCTATCGGATTTCCTGAAGCCTGGCGCCGCCGCGTGGTCGTACGGCGCCCAGCTCACCGGACCGCTCTGGACTTGGGGGCAGACCTGGTACGCGTGGGAGGCCGCCAAGGCCGCCGATCAGGCCTCGATCTACGAGTACCAGCAGTCGGTGCTCGTGGCGCTTGCAGACGTCTCGAACGCGCTCACCGCACGCCAGAAGGTCGCGCTCCAGCGCGAGCAACTCCAGCGGCAGGTGAACGCCCTGACCGAGTCGGTGCGCGTCGCGAAGATCCGCTACCTCGGCGGGCTCGTGACCTACCTCGAGGTGCTGAACGCACAGCAGCAGCTCTTCCCCGCCGAGCTCGCGCTCGCGCAGGCGCAGCTCGACGAGCGGCTGGCGGTCGTGGCGCTCTACCGAGCGCTCGGCGGGGGCTGGAACCAATACGAGGGGCCGCCCCAGATTCCGCGGCCGTTCGTACCGTGAGAGCGATGTCGAGGTCTGGATGGCCTGTTTTGCGTCCGGAGCGCAGGCAAGTTTTCGCCTCAGTTCCGCCGCCACCGCACGAACGCCTCCGGGTCGTGCAAGCCTGATCGAGGTCGTGAGCAGGTGAGCGATCAGGACAAATAGCTCCTTCATGGCCACCTACACTACCACTCAGTAACCCGCTTGCAAGACTGCACGTGAGGGATGACTTATGGCACTATCAGCAATTCGCCTATTACAGGGTGCCAGGGCGCTTTCCGGATCATGGTCGGTCAGATAGGTCATCCCCTGCTGCTCAGTACCGTCGGAATTCAGACGTGCGGCACATCGAAAAGCTGGCGGATCCGAGCCAGGAGGCGAGAGACCGATCCGAGCTCCGTGCCTTGGCTCTCCCCGCCGACCGACGCCTCGGACCCGCGGCGACGCGATAGCGTCACGCTGATCTCGTCGGCGATGCTCGGTCGATCGTGCATGAGCTTGGCCAGCGCCGCCTGGCCGACCTCGTACCCCACGACGCGCGTCAGGGCGCGCAAGGTTCCCGCCTCGCCGGCGCCGGTGAACAGGCCGCTCTCGCCGAAATAGTCGCCAGGCGCCAGCCGGGTAATCTCGACGTCCTGGTCATGCTCGCGGCGTGACACGCCGACCACGCCGCTGCGGATCACCATGAGTGAATCGAGCCTCGCGCCCTGTTCCGCCAGCACCTCGTCCTTGTGGTAGGCCTTGCGCGTCATGGTCGCGGCGAGGGCCGCCTTCTCCTCTTCGGTCAAGGAGGCGAACAGGGGCAGGGCGTCCAGCAACCGCAACGCCGTCGGCCGCGGCGCCGGTGCAGGCGCTGCCGCGGGTTGGCCGACGAACGCGACCCGGGCCTCCTTGGGTTGGGCGAGCGCCAGCTCGGCTGCCTTGGCGTGGCGGTAGATCAGGTCATACACCTCATGCTTGGCCGCCGACGCCGTCGAAAAATCCCTTACGCGGAACGACAGCTCGAACTCGATCGCCTGCGCGTCCATCGACTTGATCGCCACTTCGGGGGTGGGATCGGGCAGAATGGAATTGCTGTTGAGAAGCACCGTGTGCATGACATCCGAAATGGCCGACGGCGCCTTCGTCGGTGCCATGCGGATGGTGAGCGTCACCCCATGAGTACGGTTGGGGCTACTGAGGTTGGTGAGCTGCGCCTTCGCCAGGACGCTATTGGGCAGCACCACGAGATCATTCGATCCATTGAGAAGATGGGTCGCGCGCCAGTGGGTCTCGACCACGCGTCCTTCGATGCCGCCGCCCAACACGATCCAGTCGCCGACTTCGTAAGCCTTGCTGAGATTGAGCGCGATGCCGGAGAAAACGTCGGCGAGCGTGCTTTGCAGCGCGAGGCCGAGGATGATGGCGAATACGCCCGAGGTGGCGATCAGGGTACCGATCGGCGCCCCGAACACGTAGGCGACGACCGACAGGACGGCACCCAGGTAGATGACGCCGACGACGAGGTCCTGGATCAGGCGGCCCTCGCGGGGCCGCCGCTCGAAGATCAGGAAGATGCGGGTGAAGCCCGTCAGCACCCAAGCCGCGTTGAGCCACCAGACGACCTTCGCGAGGGCGACGAAGACGCGCTGGAACGCCGGGCTGGTGTCGGACGTGATCTCGTAGGGAACGATGCCGTGCTGGTGCAACAGGGCGGTCAGCGCCAGGAAGAACGCGAGCTGGAAGACCAGGCGCCTGGCGGGATAGCGGCGCAGCAGAATGTGGGTGATCACGGCACCCATCACGGCAAGCACGCCGGTCTGCACGAACGGATCGCCAACGACGCGGGACAAGGTCAGATCGTCCATCACGGCAGCCCGCAAGTGCTTGACATCACGGCGCCCCCGGCAGCCACACGATCATTCCCGGCTGCAGTTCCTCGTCCTTCGGGTCGATCGGATCGAGCCTCAGCAGAAAGCTGTTGAGGTCATGGTCGCCGACGGCGCGCGCGGCACGCCACGTGGCGAATTCGCCGAGCGGCCGCAGCTCCGTGACTCTCGCGGCGATCCGACGGCCGTCGTCGGTTGTCAGGGTCACATCGCTTCCCACCGTCAGTCGCCCGAGCGCGTTGCCCACCTTTCATTTCACGCCTTCAGCGTTCGGCAGGGCATAGGCGACGACTGCGTCGCCGTACGTCAGGGTCAGACCGGAATGTCCGCCAGCGGCGATGACGATGTACTGCCGCCCATCGCGCGCCAATCGGTGTCGGCGTGGCGATTCGCTGTCCGGAAGATGATCGCTCGACAAAGCTCTTTTCCGCTCGCCGAATCTGGGCGAACACCGTGAACGTTCCGTCGGTTCGGGTCCCAGTGAAGCATCGCCGACGACCACGTACCACGAATGTCGTGAGCCGCATGCAGCGTTTCAGCCGAAACCGATCGGTCGCCCGGACGAGGCCGGATAGCGCCGGGTCATCGTCCACGCGGCGGCTCGCCCAGGAAGGACGACTCCTGCACCCCGGGCGGCGCGATGTCACCGGTGCTGAAGGCGAGCGCGGCCGCCGCGGTGAAGACCGCGCTCCTCGTCTCGGTATCGGCGGTGCGCGCCTTGGTCAGCGCGGTCTGCGCATTGGTGACGTCGACGAAGGTGGCGACGCCGTTGCGATACGAGTCGATCGCCGCGTCGTACGACCGCTCCGCGGCGGCGAGCAGCGCGACGGCCGCCTCGCGCTGGCGCAGGGCGACCTTCAGGTCCTCGTAGGCCTTCACGACCTGCCGCGCCGTGCGGTCGCGGGCGAGCTCGAGCTCCTCGTCGGCGACGCGCCGCTGCGACTTCGGCCACGCCCGAGCCGGTTCTGCGCAGGCCGCCGTCGAAGAGCGGCAGCTCGATCGCATATCGCGGCGCCGTAGGCGGTTTCGTTCACGCCCGCCCAGCCGGGGATGTCGCTGGTGCGCACGCGGCCGATGTTCTGAGCGACGTCGCCGGCGACGACGATCCGCGGATAGAACTCCGACTGCGCCTTGCGGATCTCGGCTTCGCGCGCGCGGACCACGGCGACGCGCGCGAGCAGGTCCGGGCGCTGCGCGAGCGCGCGATCGACGAGCTTTTCGGCGGTGTCCTCGAGCATTGCGGGCAGCGCGACGTCCGCCGAGCCCGGCGATGCGCAGCGGGGTCGTCGGGCGCACGCCCATCGCCTCGAGCAGCGCCATGCGTGCGTCGGTCTCTCCGGCGATCGCCTCCTGCAGCTCGTAGGCCGCCCGCGCGGTCTGCTCGCGCGCCTGGAGCACCTCCGGGAGCGTCGCGAGTCCGCGGCCCCGCCGCGACTCGGCCGCGTCCTGCAGCGTCTGCGCCTGGTTGAGCGAGGCGCGCGCGACTTCGACCCGCCCCTGCACGGCGTTCAGGGCGTAGTAGGCCCGCGTGACGTCGAAGACGATCTTCTGATGCGTCGCGTTGAAGCCGAAGTTCGCGGCGGCCAGAGCTTGCGTCGTCGCGTCGACGGTGGCCTCCTTGCCGCCGAAGTCGAACAGCAGCCACTTGAGCGTGAGCGCCGGCAGGAAGAACTGCGTGTCGGCGACGAAGAACCCCTCGGGGGTCAGGACGGTCTTGGGAAGCGGAGACGAGCACGCGCTGGAACGGCCGCGACGGCCTGGGCGGAGAGCATCGGGGCGTAGACGCTCTCCGCGATCCCGACGCCGAGCGCCGCTTCGCGCGCGCGCTCCCAGGCGACGCGCGTCTCGGGGTTGGTCCGCTGGGCGATGTCGATCAGCTCGGCGAGCTCGTAGCGCCTTGCCCGGGATCGATCGCGGGCGGGCCGGCGCGCGTTGAGCGCCGGCGCGCGCGGCTCGGCCGCGATTGCCAGCGCCGCGCGGAATAGCGTCGCGGTATTCGGGACGGCCCAGGGCCGCTCTGGCGCGGGCGGCGATCATGGCGCTCGCGATCGGCGCGCACCCGCTTCTGCGCGGCGCCGGCGGCGAGCAGCAGCGGCCGACACTGCTCGAAGCGGCCGGAATCGGATGACGGCTGCGCTCATGCGGTCCCCGCTGCCCGCTGGAGCGCTTCGACCCGGTCGACGAGCGTCTCGCACAGCGCGACGCTCGCCGTCGAGCCAGTGTCCCGCCTCGGCTCCCGGATGCGCGACTCGCCGCCCCGAGCGCGGCGAGAGGCGTGCGCAGGTCGAGCGTGCGCGTCACGCACCGCCCGTCTCGATCCACCTCGCGACGCCGTCGAGCGCTGCGGCGATCGCCGTACCCGAGCGACGCGCGCGCGCCGCATCGGCGTCGTGCTGCGAGCCGGCGCCCCGGTCTCGCGATGCCGCTCGAGCGCGAGCCTGCGCGAGCAGGACGCGCCGCGCGAGGTCGATCAGCGTCGCGCACCCGCCGGCCCCGTTCGCCGCTCACGGCGACGTGAGCGCTTCGGGCTCGAACGCAAAGAGCTCGCCGAGCCGGTCCGCCTCGTCGAGCGCCTGCCAGGCGGCGGCGCGCAGCGCGCGCGGGTCGCCGTGCGCCGTCGGCGAGCTCGCCATGCGGCGCAGCGCCGCCGCGAGCGACCGCACCATGCCCGCTCCCGGCGCGCTCCGGCCACACGTAGGCGAACACGAGCGCCATCACGACCACGCCGAAGACGACGCCGACGAAGCGGTCGCGAAACTCGGTCACGTCCGTGCTGGGGCCGTAGCCCTGCAGGACGGCCAGATAGAACGCGAAGGCGAGCTGCACACCCAGCGTAGGCGGTGCGCTCGCTGGCCCATCGCGATCCACGCGGCGAGCGCGGTGACGGCGGCGACCAGCAGCACGAGCTGCTGCGATCGACGTCATGTGCGGCACGAGGAAGACGATCGACGCGAGCGCGAGCCCGCCGCCGATCGCGCAGCCGACGAGGCGCAGCGTCGCCTTGTGGATCGTCGCCCCGGCGCTGCCGAGCGCCACGATGGCGCAGGTGATCATGCACGTGTGGATGCCGTTCCAGTCGACCGCGGTGTAGGCGACGTAGCAGAACATCGCCGCCAGCGTGACCTTCAGCGCGAACTGGGCGTAGCGCGGATTCGTGAAGGCATCGGGCACGAATAGGCTGCCGGCGCGCGCCGGCTGGTCGACCTCGGGACGCTCCGCGAGCGGCAGCTCGCGGACGACCCGCTCGAGCTCGGCGAGGACGGGCGTGAGCGCCGAGGGCGCGATCGTCGTCTTCGCGGCGGCCGACGGAATGGTGGCGGGCAGCGCCTCAGCGCCGGAGGAGACCGCCGCGGCGAGACGCTCGCACGCCGCGGCCACGCGCTCGAGCCGTGCGCGCTGCGCAGGGGAAGGCTCGAGTCGGCAAGATCGGCGAGGAGCGCCGCCGACTCGACCAGGCGCTCCAGCAGGAGGATCTTCGCGGTGCGCTCGGCGCGCAGCGGCTCGACCGACGGATCGCGGATCTCCGCGAGGCGCACCAGCTTGAGAAGCGGCTGCGGAACCCTGCGCGGCGATATCCGCGCGAGCGCCGCAGCGGCATTCGCGCCTCCGCGCTTGCCGCGGGGCGCCGGAGCGCGCGCGCGACGGCGCGCAAACGCTCGGCGGCCTCGCGCCGCAGCAGCGGCTCCGGGTCGGCGGGCAGCAGGAGCAGGTTCACGCGCTATCGTGACCGACCGCCGGGTACACGATCGCCACCCAGATCCACAGCACGGCGCGCACGAGCGGCTCCGGGTCCGGGAACGAGATCGACGATAGGCCTGGCTCACGAGCACGACGATCGCGAGCGAGGAAACCGGCCGGCCCCGACGACGAAGACGCGGCTGCGCGTACATCCCGATGAAGAAGACGAGCGCCATCGCGGCGAGGCGCAGCGGCGGGTAGTCGATGGTGCACGCGGAAGATGAGGATCGTGAGCGCGATGGCGAAGCGTGAGCGACGACGATCGCCAGGCTGCCTGCGATCGCGATGGCGACCGAGTTCTGCGCGGTGACGACCGGAGTGAGCATGGTGAGGAAGAGGACGATGAACAGCGACACGGCGACCTACGGCACCTCGAGCGTCATCGAGGTGACGAGCACGATCGACGCTCGCGACCACGATGCGGACCGTGGCGTTCAGGCGGCCCGGCGTTGGCGCGAGCTCGGCGCGCAGGAACTGCGAGCCACGACGGCGGCGGCGTCCGGCTGCGTCGAGCGCTGGCGCCGCGGTCGTCATGGCTGCGCTCCGATCAGCGCGCCGCCGTGCGCCTTCTTCCGCGCGCTCTCCGGCGGAATCAGCGCGACCGCGGAGGCGCCGATGCGGAAGAGATCCGCCGGCGGCGTCGTCGACGCGAATGCGCACCGGAAAGCGCTGCGCCACCCGCACCCAGTTGATCGAGCGCGGCACGCGCGGCAGGCCGTTCGCGCTCGCGCCGCCTTCCTCGGGGAACACCCCGAAGCCGATCGAATGGACGGTGCCGGCGAAGCGGCGGCTCGGGTCGGACATGAGGTAGACCTCGGCGGCCATGCCCGGGCGGATCCCCTTGAGCGCCGTCTCGCGGAAGTTCGCGATCACGTACCAGTTCCGCGTGTCGATCAGCGTGAAGAGGCGCCGGCCGGTCGCGGCGAACTCGCCCTCGGCGATGTCGAGATCGATGACCCGGCCGTCGAACGGCGCGCGCATGACGGTCTGCTCGAGGTCGTACTCGGCCGTCGCGACCGCCGCGCGCAGCTCGCCGAGCTTCGCGACCAGCGCGTCGACGCCGCTCACGGCCGCCGCGGCGCGTTCGGCGTCGCGCCGGGCGACCTGCAGCGCCGCCTCCGCCGCCCGCTTCGCCGTCCGCGCCTGATCCACCTGCTCGGCGGTGACGTACTCTTTCGCGAGCAGCGGTTCGATGCGCCGCAGCGTATCCGCCGCCTGCTTTGCCTGGGCTTCCGCGCGGTCGATGTTGGCGCGCGCGGCGGCGGCGCCGAGCTGCTGCGCCCGCACGTCGCGGCGACTGAGGCCGATCTGCTTCTCGAGGCTGTCGAGCGCCGCGCGCGCGCGCTCGAGCGCGTGCCGGTAGGGAACCGAGTCGATCTCGAACAGCACGTCGCCCTTCTTCACGGCCTGGTTGTCGTGCACGCGCAGGCTGACGATCCGCCCGCTTACCTGGGGCGCGACGCCGATCGTGTCCGCGCGAACGAATGCGTCGTCGGTGCGCGGCGATTGATCGAGGTAGTAGACGACGTAGCCCGCCAGCGCGATCGCGACGAGGAGGATCCCGAGCCCGACGATACGCCCAAGCTTGCTGCGGTGGGACGTCGCCACAGGCGTGCTCGGTGTGGGGGGCATGGAACCCGCCATAGGTGCGTCCGGAGTATCAGGAGCGGTGGTCGCCGCGGGTTTGCCTGGAGTGTCGGTGGTGGCAGCCGCCCCTGGTGCGGTCGGAGTGTCGTGCATGGCCTTCCTATCCCCGGAAGAAGGCGAGCCAGGTGGCAAGGGTGAACGCGAGCGCGAGTGCTGGATACACGAGTCCCAGGGGACCGATCCAGGGCTCCAGGCCTGCGGCCGCCAGCGCCTGGCGGGCGACGAGCGTCAGTGCGATCCCGACGAGGATGCACAGCATCCAGGACGGGAAGTAGGCCCCGAGCACGTTGACCGACGGCACGCGCTCGCACCCGCAGAGCGGAACGCTCGCCGCGATGACGTGGGCGCGGCCGAAGGCAGTGCGAGCGATGCCCGTCATGGAAGGTTCCTGCGAAGCTGCAAGAGACGCTGCTGCTCGCGCCCGCGAGCACGCCATGAAAGCGGATGAGATGGAGTTTTGGGCGCGGGACAAGCGCGGCCAGGCGCTGCATGAGCTCCAGGGGTGACATCACGACATGGGTGGTCCCGTCGTGGTAGGGGCTCTTGAGTTGCAGCACGACATCGCCGGCACGATTGAGTGTCAGTCGTTCGTTGGCAATGGCGGGGCGGGTGATGTAGCGGCACAGGTGTTCCAGCTGCTTGCGCTCATGGGCAGCGCAGCACACCTCGGCATGGAGGCTGAAGCCCTGCGCGTTGGCGCAGCCCACGGGGTCAATGGCGGCTCTGTCGGGAGGGTTTGCAAGCTCAGCACTTTCTGGCCCGCCCGCAATGCGGTAGGTGCAGGCTGCCGCCCGCAGGGGCCCGAGCGCGAGATCCGGATCGGTGTCGGCGAGATAGGTCATGCTCTGCTCTTCGATGAGGAAGCCCTTGCGCGTCAATAATCTCATGAGGCGCTTGATGATGCGCGTGAGTAAGACCTGCAGCTCTCCCGCGGTCGGGGCGCGCACGGCATGGAACACCGGCAGGCCCGCGGTGGTGCGAACCTTTGGCGAAATGAACAGCCTTCAGCAAGTTGGTTGCCCTACCGGCACCCATGTGCCCGAGTCCAATGAATTGTAAGCGGCGATTGAAAGTCGGGCACGGCGTCGCGCGCCCTGCGCCACGCTCGAGCCCGATGACTTTCAATCCCGTCTGTACCAGTTCGAGGGCCGCCTGCAGAGCGCGCAAATATATATGTCGCTCGAGGTCGTCGTCCTTTCGTTTGTAGGCCTCATACGCACGCACCAGTTGCTCATCGAGGGTCTCGACATGCGGCGGCAGAAGCCCGTGCAAGCCAAGCTTGCTCCGTTCGTCCTCCGTGAATGCTGTGCCTTTGTTCAACCCTTGGCGGTTCAGAAGATCCATGCCATGAGGGACATCTGAGGAACCTGATTTCTTTGGTGGCTGTTGTGTGGTCATTCTCGTGTTCCTTTCTGTTTCTCTTCTTCGTGGAGCTTTGTCCTAACCTCGGAGGCTCACCTGGTCATGGCCAAGCGGGTGTGCGAATCCTACGGCGATGCATGGATTTGGATGGCCTTTGTGCCCGGTTGGCGGATGGTGCTGGTCTTTGTGGTGGGCAAGCGCACTCAGGCGAATGCTAACCTGTTGATAGGGGCGCGGATCGATTTTCGCGCAGAGCTGGCCCGCCTTCACTCGCATGCTGGCGTTGCAATGGATCGCCTGGATTACGCCGGACACGCGCGGGCCGACAGACGCGGCCGTGGCGGGACCGACGACTCTTTTCGCGGTGATAGCGCGGGCTCCCGGACCACGTTCGAGCTGCATCGGCATCATCTGGTCCATGGGCTTCATATTGTGGTTCAGATGCGCCATGATCCACAGCGAACCGGCGAGGACCAGCAGGACGATCAGCACGCCGAAGGCAAGCGCCATGACATTGTTGACGTTGTCTGGAGCCGGTCGTGATGTGGAGGAAGAAGACGAGGTGAACGCCCATCTGCGCGATTGCGAGAACGACCAGGGCGACTGGAATGCTTGGACCCCAGACGAGTGTGGTGCCCGAGATGAAGAAGGACATGACGGTGAGCAGCGTCGCGAGCCCAAGTCCAATCAGATAGCTCTTGATTCCCTCGGCGATCTCTGCGCGGTCGAGGCGCTGATCGCCCGGCGCGGCGTCCGTGCGATGGAGGTCACTTGTTGGCTCGGAGTGGCTCATGGCGCCACTCCCATCAGGTACACCACGGTGAATATCGCAACCCAAATGATGTCCAGGGCGTGCCAGAACAGGCTGAAGCAGAGAATGCGCCGGAGAATGTCCGCCCGGTACCCCTTGGCGAACACCTGCGCCATCATCGTCAGCAGCCACAGCAGGCCGGCGGTGACATGAAGGCCGTGGCATCCGACCAGCGTAAAGAAGGCCGAGAGGAACGCGCTCCGCGTCGGGCCTGCCCCTCGCGCGACCATGCCCGCGAACTCCTGGATCTCGATGGTAAGAAACGCGGCCCCAAGCATGAAGGTCGCGGCCATCGCGCCATAGAACCAGGATCCGCTATGCGCTCGGGCACCGATGTCTTGCGAGGCCGCAGGTGAAGCTCGAGACGAGAAGGAACGCCGTCTCGAGCGCGACGTTGCGTCAGGTTGAACAGCTCCCGGCCGCTCGGTCCCCCTGCCGTGTTGCCGACCAGCACCGCGTAGGCGGCGAAGAAGGCGGAGAACATGATGATGTCGCTCAGCAGGAAAATCCAGAAGCCGTAGCCGGTGATGATGCGCTTCGATACCAGCCCACCGCCCGCGTGCCCCTCCGTGTGCTGGTGGTACGACGACTCCCGGTCGTGTCCGAGGTGATGCGGGTCGATCTGGCCGACGGCCGCGTCGATGGTGGTCATGGCGCCGCCTGCAGTCGAGCGAGCGCCGCACTGCGCGCGCTTCGGTTGGCTCGATCTATGCGCGCGACTGTTTCCGCTGGAATGATGTACTCGTCCTTGTCCCGCCAGGCAAAGACGACGAAGGTCGCATAGGCGCCCAATGCGGCCAGGCCCACCATCCACCAGATGTGCCAGATCAACGCGAAACCCATGATCGTTGCGAAGAAGGCGCAGATGAAGCCGGTTGGGCTGTTCCTTGGCATCTCGATTTCCGCATAGGCGGGCTCCTCGCTGAGCCTCGCCTGCTGGAGGGCCCGCTGCTTCATGCCCCAGTAGGCCTCTTCGCCCTCGATATTGGGGAGCACCGCGAAGTTGAAGGCCGGCGGAGGGGACGGTGTCGCCCATTCGAGGGAGCGTCCATTCCAAGGATCGCCGGTCTCGTCGCGAAGCTCCTCACGCCGGCGAATGCTGACGACGAGCTGCGCAATCTGCAGAATTATTCCGATAAGGATGATCGCCGCGCCGCCGGCCGCGATCAGCAACCATGGATGCCAGGCCGCGACATCGTAGTGCTGCATGCGACGGGTCATTCCCATGAGGCCGAGGACGTAGAGCGGCATGAAGGCGACGTAGAAGCCTGATGATCCAGCACCAGAACGAGGCCTTGCCGAGTCCTTCGTGCAACCGGAAGCCAAACGCCTTCGGAAACCAATAGGTGTAGCCGGCGAACGCGCCGAACAGCACCCCGCCGATGATGACGTTGTGGAAGTGGGCCACGAGGAAAAGGCTATTGTGAAGCACGAAGTCCGCCGGGGGCACCGCCAGCAGAACGCCGGTCATTCCGCCGATCACGAATGTGACCATAAAGCCGATCGACCACAATAGCGGCGTCGAATAAACGACCCGGCCGCCGTACATCGTGAAGAGCCAATTGAAGATCTTGACGCCCGTGGGCACCGCGATGATCATCGAAGCGATGCCGAAGATCGCGTTGACGTCGGCGCCGGCGCCCATCGTGAAGAAGTGGTGCAGCCAGACCGTGAAAGAAAGGATACAGATGACCATCGTCGCGGCGACCATCGAGCGGTAGCCGAACAGCGGCTTGCCGGAGAATGTCGAGACCACCTCCGAGAATACGCCGAAGGCGGGCAGAATGAGGATGTAGACCTCCGGATGTCCCCACGCCCAAATGAGGTTCACGAACATCATCATGTTGCCGCCGGCTTCGTTGGTGAAAAAGTGAAAGCCGAGGTACCGGTCCAGCAGCAGCATGGCCAGCGTCGCCGTGAGGATGGGGAACGCCGCGACGATCAGCAGGTTGGAGGCGAGCGTCGTCCAGCAGAACATCGGCATGCGCATGTAGGTCATGCCGGGAGCGTGAAGCTTCAGGACCGTGGTGATGAGATTGATTCCTGCCAGCAAGGTCCCCACACCGGAAATTACGAGCGACCAGAGGTAGTAATCGACGCCGACGCCGGGCGAGTAGGTCAGCCCGGACAGCGGCGGATACGGCAGCCACCCGGTACGCGCGAATTCTCCGACGACCAACGAAATATTGACCAGCAGCGCACCGGTGGCGGTCAGCCAGAAGCCGACCGAGTTGAGCGTTGGGAACGCGACGTCGCGGACCCCGAGCTGGAGCGGCACGACGAAGTTCATCAGCCCGATGACGAACGGCATCGCGACGAAGAAGATCATTAGCGTGCCGTGCGCCGAGAAGATCTGGTCGTAATGTTCGGGCGGCAGGTAGCCCGGGGACCGGAAGGCGAGGGCCTGTTGCGACCGCATCATGATCGCATCGGAGAAGCCGCGCAGCAGCATCACCATCGCGAGCAGGATGTACATGATCCCGATCCGCTTGTGGTCGACGCTGGTGATCCACTCCCGCCAAAGGTAGGGGAGCCATCCCTTCAAGGTAACCCAGGCGAGGACGCCGATGATCACGAGGCCGACCACGCCCGCTGCGACCAGCGGGATCGGCTGATCGAATGGAATCGCTTCCCAGCTGAGCTTGCCCAACATATTAGTCCTCCGTCCGCGGCGATACGCTCGGATGAGGTCGCCCGGTCCGCGGGCCAGGTCCAGGCGGCAGTTTCTGTGTGACGATCTGCTGGAACAGCCCGGGAGCGACAGCACGGAAGGTGAACGGACGGGCAGTGATGCTCTGCCTGGCCAGCGCAGCGTAAGCTGTCAGGATCGAGGGTTGGACCCGTGCTGCGCGTGGCTTCGATCCAGGCGTTGAACCGCTCCGCCGGCAACGCGAGCACGTCGAAATGCATATCCGAGAAACCATCGCCACTATAGTGGCTCGAGAGGCCGCGGAAGGTGCCAGGCGCGTCCGCCTGCAGGTTCAACTGCGTTGTCATTCCGTTCATCGTGTAGATCATGCTGCCGAGCTGCGGGATGAAGAATGCATTCATCACGCTTGCTGACGTCAGGGAGAAATGAATGGGCGCTCCGGCGGGAACCACGAGCTGGTTGACGCTCGCGACGCCTTGGTTCGGGTAGATGAAGAGCCACTTCCAATCCAGCGAGACGACCTGCACCTCGAGCGGTGGCGTGTTCGATGCCAAAGGCTTTGCGGGATCGAGCTCATGGGATCCGATCCAGGCCACGCCACCCAGGAGCATGATCACCAGGAGGGGGATGCTCCAGACGATGAGCTCGATGCGGCCCGAATAGGCCCAATCTGGCAGATAGCGTGCCCTCGTGTTGGAGGCTCGAAACCACCAGGCGAAGGCAAAGGTCGCGGCGATCGTCGGAACAACGATAGCGAGCATGATGGCGAGCGAGTCTGATCAGGATCATCTTTTCGGCTTTCCCAATGACCCCTTGCGGGTCGAGGACGGCCGGCTGACATGCCGTCAGGACGATCGGCGCCATGAAGACTGCGCAGCGCACAGCGCGGGCATTCACCGAACGAAGGCGCTGCAAAGGTCCTGTTCTGTCTGGTGATCCGTCTGGCTTGCCGCGTGAATCGGCACGCGACGCGGCCGCCAACTGTGACGGCTGTTGGTCTCGCGTCTTCACCAAAAATAAACGCTCTTTTTTATCGACCAGAATAGTGGTGCTGGGCGAGTTGTCAAGTACGCGAGTCCTCGAGCTGGCGGCAGCAGGCCGCGCTAGCCAAACTTGCTGCGCTCCTCCTCCGTGAACGCCGTGCCTTGTTCAGCCCTGGGCATTCGAGGAGACCCATCCCGCGAGAGCCTTCCTGCATACCTGACTGCGTCACCTGCTGGTTTGTCGCCATTGTCCCTCTCCTCTTTTGCTGGTCACCGGGTGCGGCGGTTACCGGAAGAGATTGATCTTGGCCAGATCGATGA
This sequence comes from uncultured Gammaproteobacteria bacterium, assembly GCA_963764725.1. Classification (GTDB taxonomy): domain Bacteria; phylum Pseudomonadota; class Gammaproteobacteria; order JACCXJ01; family JACCXJ01; genus USCg-Taylor. The sequence goes on from CAVXTM010000016.1 coordinate 437,291, forward strand.
TTTCGTCGCCGCGTCCGCTGAGCACCGCTTTGAGCATGAACAGGCTGAAGCCGGTCATCTGCTCGAGAGTAATCGTCGGTGGCATAGCAAGCTCCTGCCGATTCACGATGACTTCGAGCAGAGCAGGTCCGTCATGCTTGAGCGCTTGCGCAATCATCGGTCGCACTTGATCCGGTGTTTCGGCTCTGAGCCCAAGGAGACCCGCCGCCTCCGCCATCTTTGCGAAATCTGGGTTGTGCAGGTCTGTTCCAAAATCGAGGATGCCGGCGGCCTTCATTTCCAATTCGACAAACGCCAGCGCGCTGTTGTTGAGGACGATCACCTTGACCGGCAACTGCAGCTGCCGCAGCGAGAGCAGATCGCCCATGAGCATCGCGAGACCGCCGTCTCCGGACAACGAGATCACTTGACGGCCACGATGACTGACCTGTGCCCCGATGGCCTGCGGGAGCGCGTTCGCCATGGATCCGTGGCTGAAGGAGCCCAGAATCCGCCGCCTGCCGTTCATCGTCAGATACCGCGCCGCCCAGATCGTCGGCGTGCCCACATCGCACGAAAAAATCGCGTCCGCGGCGGCAAGCTCGTCGAGCACGCGGGTCAGGTACTGAGGATGGATAGGCTTCTTGCCGTGTCCATCCGTCGCCAGTTCATCAAGGCTCTTGCGGGCCTCTCGATAGTGTTCGACCGAGGCCTTCAAGTGCTCATCGAATTCGTGCTGTTCCAGCATTGGCAGAAGGGCGCGAAGGGTCGTCTTCGTATCTCCCACCAAGCCGTTTGTCAAGAGGCACCGTATACTGCTGGGCTCGTGAGCTGTCAAGCATACGGGTCCGCGGCTGGGATGGGGCATTTTTGGGGCCCTTTTCTCGGCCCGAGAGGCTATGATTCGGGGGCGTTTTGGCGTCTCGGGCGAGCGAGGGCCAAGAGGGAAGGTCGGCTCTGGGGCTGAACCGGATGGACGCGGGGATCGGTGGGGGATCAAGCCAGTTGGAATCGATCGAAAGCCCTGGCCGCCGCTCGGAGCGGTGCTCGGCCGGGCAAGCCGAGATGGGGGAGGATCTTGGCGATGCTGGTGGTGGACGCGGCGACGGTTGACCCGCTTAGGTCGTCGAAAAAGGTACTCGTCTAAAGCCGTCTCGCAGATCGCCTTAAACCCTTTGTCCTGTACTTGATATGTATGCGCAGCAGACCTATCAACGGGCAAAATCTCACACTCGCGGGATCATTAGGAGCCTCCTGGGGCATCTATCACGGTAGTGTCGTCATTATGGCGAGCCGCGGCGGTTTTACGACTGCGACGGCCGGCAACGGAAAGGGCATAGGGACCCTATGCAACACGGCCAGCGCGACGCTGGCCTATCGTCGCAAAGGATGATACGGTGACTTAGCGGTCGGGAAGCGCGGATATGCGTGCTTGTGGATGTCGGCCGCGGATGGCGTCGTTGGTGCTGGACTGGGGCCGCTTAGCACCGATGGCGCACGCCGTCCCCGCGAGAACAGAGCGATGAGCAACAACCTTCCTGTTATTTACCTGGCCCGGCACGGCGAGACGGCGTGGAGCCTCACGGGTCAACATACGGGGCTTACCGATCTTCCGCTGACCGAGCGCGGCGAGCAGAACGCCCGCGCGCTCAGGGAACGACTGATCGGACTGAAATTCGGGAAGGTGTTTACGAGCCCTTTGCAGCGTGCGGCACGGACCTGTGAGCTGGCCGGCTTCGGGGCCGTAGCCGAAGTCGATCGCGATCTGCTCGAATGGAACTACGGCCAATATGAGGGTCGCCGCACGGCCGAGATCCATGCTGAGCGCCCGGACTGGCAGCTTTTCCGCGACGGCTGCCCAGGCGGTGAATCGCCGGACCAAGTGGGCGCGCGGGCTGACTGCCTGCTGAGCCGGGTGCGAGCCGTCCGAGCGGACGTGCTGCTTTTTTCTAGCGGCCATTTCCTGCGGGTGCTCGCCGCCCGCTGGCTGGGGCTCGAACCGTCGGCCGGAAGATACCTCCTGCTGAGCACCGCGAGCCTGAGTGCGTTAGGCTACGAACATAACCTGTGCGAACCGGTGATCCGGCTGTGGAATGACATTCGTCACGTAGGCATCTGACCGGATCCGGTTTGAGATTCACCGAGGTTTAACTTCAACTTAAGAAAACTCCCTATGAGCACAAAAAAAGAGTGATGGCGCCCCAGACGTCAACCGAATCCGAGAGTATTGCGAAACTTCGCAGTCAGTACGGGTGCGGTCCTATTGAATTCGGGGGCACGGACAACGCGTTGTACGAACGCCACCTTGTGTTCGACAACGTCGTCGATCTGGCGCCTTGACGATCGGCGCGCGCGATGCTCGCGGGCCACGAAACAGAGGAGACATAATGAAAGCGACACAATTGCTTCACAATCTAGGCCAGAGTCTCTGGCTCGACAATATCACGCGCGACCTGCTGAACAGCGACACGCTCAAACGGTACATCGACGAGTTGTCGGTGACGGGGCTTACCTCAAATCCGACGATCTTCGACCATGCCATCAAAAACAGCACTGCTTACGACGCCGCGATCCGCGAGAAGCTGAGTAAGAGCAAATCGGGCGAAGCGCTCTTTTTCGAGCTAGCGCTGGAGGACATCACGCGGGCCGCCGACCTATTTCGACCAGTCTACGACCAGACGGACGGTGTGGACGGGTGGGTCTCGTTGGAAGTGTCGCCCTTGCTGGCCTACGACACAGCCAGCAGCCTGGCTGCAGCCAAGGATCTGCACGGGCGGGCGGGACGGCCTAACCTGTTCATCAAGATCCCTGGAACCCAGAAAGGACTGCCTGCGATCGAGGAGGCGATCTTTGCGGGCATCCCGATAAACGTCACCCTGCTGTTCTCCCGAGAGCACTACATGTCGGCTGCCGAGGCATTCCTGCGGGGTATTGAGCGGCGTATCGACGCCGGACTCAAGCCCGGCGTCGGCTCCGTCGCCTCGGTGTTTATCAGTCGCTGGGACTCCGCGGTGATGGGGAAGGTCCCTGACTCGCTGCGCGACCAGCTCGGCATCGCCATCGCTAAGCGTACGTACAAGGCGTACCGCCAGTTGCTTGCCTCCCCCCGCTGGCAACGCGTTTTCAACGCCGGGGCGCGTCCCCAACGGCTCCTATGGGCCAGCACGGGAACCAAGGATCCCAAGGCATCCGACGTCCTCTACATCAAGGCCCTCGCTGCTCCTCTCACGGTGAACACGATGCCGGAGGGTACCTTGAAAGCCCTCGCCGATCACGGCGAATTGGGCACGATCCTGCCGGCAGACGGTGGCGACTGCGAGGAAGTGTTAGCGCAGTTCGCTAAGGCCGGAATCGATGTCGACGCCCTGGCCGCTCAGCTTCAGGATGAAGGGGCGAAGTCGTTCGTTAAGTCCTGGAACGAACTGATGGCGGTGATCACATCCAAGAGTGCTGCACTGAAGGAAACGGTAGCCAGTTGAAGGCCGGGGTTGATCGTACCGAGAACAACACACCTCAAATTTCCGCGGGCGACGGAAGAGTCTCGGAGGCTTCCCATTTGAACGTGCTGGTTATTGATATAGGCGGGACGCATGTCAAAGTCCTCGCCACCGGACAAGCCCAACCTCGGGAGTTTCCCTCCGGGCCGACCCTGACGCCCAAAAAGATGGTCTCCGGAGTCAAGAAGCTCACGGCGGAATGGAAGTATATATAGAGAAGTCAGGAGAGGAAAGGAGTAAGAACATGGCAACATCGGTAGGAACAGGTACCAAAAGCCAGCGAATCGAACCGCTGACCAAACGCAAAGCCTGGAAGGCTCTCCAAACCCACTACGAGAAGGTTCGGAAATTACACCTGCGAAATCTCTTCGCGGCTGACCCCAAGCGCGGTGAGCGGATGACGGCCGAGGCTGAGGGCGTCTTCCTGGATTACTCGAAGAATCGCATCACCGACGAAACCGTCAAGCTCCTCGTCCAACTGGCCGAGGAATCGGGCCTGCGAGCCCGGATCGACGCCATGTTTCCAGGGAGAGAAGATCAACATCACAGAGAAGCGAGCGGTCCTGCACGTGGCCCTGCGTGCTCCCAAAGGAACATCCATCCTTGTCGAAGGCGAGGACGTAGTGCCCCAGGTCCACGCCGTGCTCGATAAGATGGCTGACTTCTCCGACTGCGTCCGGAGCGGGGAGTGGAAGGGCCACACCGGCAAGTGCATTCGCAACGTCATTAACATCGGCATTGGCGGCTCGGACCTCGGGCCGGTGATGGCCTTTGAGGCGCTCAAGCACTACAGCGAGCGCACCATGACGTTCCGGTTCGTTTCCAACATCGATGGTACCGACTTCGCCGAAGCCGTCCGTGATCTGGACCCGCCGGAGACCCTGTTCATTGTCTCCTCGAAAACCTTCACGACGCTGGAGACAATGACCAACGCCCACACGGCTCGCGCCTGGTCTCTGGAGGGTCTCGGGGGTGACGAAAAGTCGGTGGCCAAGCACTTTGTCGCAGTTTCGACGAACGCGGCGGAAGTGGCCAAGTTCGGCATCGATACCGCCAATATGTTCGGGTTCTGGGACTGGGTTGGGGGGCGCTACTCCATGGAGTCGGCGATCGGTCTTTCAACGATGCTGGCCATCGGCCCGGATAATTTCCGAGCCCTGTTGCACGGCTTCCACCAGATGGACGAGCACTTCCGCACCACCCCATTCGAGCGCAACCTGCCGGTACTCATGGGCCTCCTGGCCCTCTGGTACAACGACTTCTTCGGTGCCCAGACGGTTGCCGTGCTGCCTTACGAGCAGTACCTGAAGCGATTTCCAGCCTATCTACAGCAGTTGACGATGGAGAGCAACGGCAAACACGTCACGCTCGATGGGACCGAGGTCACCTACGCGACTGGCCCCATCTACTGGGGTGAGCCGGGAACCAACGGCCAACACTCCTTCTACCAGTTGATCCATCAGGGGACCAGGCTTATTCCCTGCGACTTCATCGCGTTTAGCCAGCCGCTCCACCGGCTCGGCCGCCATCACGACATGCTCCTGGCGAACGTCTTCGCCCAAACCGAGGCTCTGGCGTTCGGGAAGACGCCTGAGCAAGTCAAGGCCGAGGGCACGCCGGATTGGCTCGTACCCCACCGGGTCTTCGAGGGTAACCGCCCGTCGAACACTATCCTCGCCGATCGGCTCACGCCGGAAATTCTCGGCAAGTTGATAGCCCTCTACGAGCACTACGTTTTCACCCAGGGCACTGTCTGGAACATTAACTCGTTCGACCAGTGGGGCGTGGAACTTGGCAAGGTGCTGGCCCAGCGCATTATCCCGGAACTCGAAAGCCAGGAAGAGCCTGCGCTTGGCCATGATAGTTCAACGAACAATCTGATCCATCGCTACCGGAAACTCAAGAAGACATCATGATGACTCACGGCTATGACAGAGCTAACGTTCTGGCGGCCAAGAAGTGGCTGCAGCGATGGACCGGCTGCGAGCCAACATCAAGGAGTCGTGGAAACAACCTTAACGAGCGCATAGAGGTGATTTATGCAACTTGGAATGATTGGTCTTGGAAGGATGGGGGCAAACATGGTGCGGAGGCTCCTCAAAGGAGGCCACCGGTGCGTAGTCTTCGACATGTCGCCGAAAGCAGTGAACGAGTTGGTCCAGGAGAAGGCGGCAGGAAGCTCCTCACTGCCTGATCTCGTGACCAAGTTGGAGAAGCCTCGGGCGGTATGGTTAATGGTCCCGGCGGCAGTCGTGGAGAAAACCATTGCCGACCTCCTGCCCCACCTTGAGGCGGAAGACATCCTCATCGACGGCGGCAATTCCTATTACGTGGATGACATCCGGCGCGCAAAGGAACTCGCAGCGAAGCGCATCCACTATGTGGACGTGGGGACGAGCGGTGGTGTGTGGGGCCTGGAACGCGGTTACTGCATGATGATTGGTGGCGAAAAGGACGTGGTCAAGCACCTCGATCCAATCTTCTCGACGCTGGCGCCGGGCGCGGGTGACGTACCGCGCACGCCGGGACGCGAGAAATTTGACGGCACCGCCGAACAGGGTTATCTGCACTGCGGTCCCAACGGCGCCGGCCATTTTGTCAAGATGGTCCACAACGGTATCGAGTACGGCCTCATGGCCGCCTACGCTGAGGGGCTCGGCATCTTGCGCGACGCCAACGTGGGCAAGGAACAGCACGCGATCGACGCCGAGACGACGCCACTGCGTGACCCCGAGCATTACCAGTATGATCTCGATTTGCGTGACATCGCGGAGGTGTGGCGGCGCGGCAGCGTGATCGCGTCGTGGTTGCTGGACCTAACGGCGGTGGGCTTGGTCGAAAGATCCCGCTCTGTCGCAGTTCACCGGGCACGTCTCGGATTCAGGCGAGGGCCGGTGGACGATCAAAGCCGCCATTGACGAGGCCGTACCGGTACCCGTTCTCTCCGCCGCGCTTTACCAGCGCTTCACTTCGCGCGGTGAGGCGGATTATCAGGACAGGCTGCTCTCAGCGATGCGCTACGGCTTCGGCGGACACTTGGAGAAAGTAGCCGGTAAATAACCGCCTGAGAAAAGGAGATTTGCGATGAGCGATTCCCATTCCGACGCCCTGGTCTTCTTCGGTGCCACGGGCGATCTGGCCTACAAGAAAATCTTCCCGGCGCTGCAGGCGATGCTTAAACGTGGCCACCTCGACGTGCCGGTCATCGGTGTGGCCAAAGCCGGTTGGAACCTCGAACAGCTTCGGGCGCGGGCACACGACAGCCTCGAGAAACACGGCGGAGTCGATGCTACGGCTTTCGACAAGCTGAGTGGCTTACTGCGTTATGTGGACGGCGACTACACAGACTCTGCCACCTTCCAGACGATCCGCAAAGAACTCAAGGGGGCGCAACGGCCGGCGCATTACCTGGCCATCCCGCCCCTCCTGTTCGGAACGGTTGTGGAACAATTAGCGAAATCGGGCTGTGCCCAGGGCGCTCGCGTCATTGTCGAGAAGCCCTTCGGCAATGACCTTGCCTCGGCGCAGGAGCTCAACCGGATCCTGCATGCAGCCTTCCCCGAGTCCGGGATCTTTCGCATTGACCACTATCTTGGCAAGCGGCCGGTGAACAACGTGGTCGTTTTCCGGTTCGCCAACGCGTTCATGGAGCCGTTCTGGAATCGAAACTATATCGAAAGCGTGCAGATCACGATGGCGGAAGAATTCGGGGTGCAAGGACGCGGCGCTTTCTACGATCAAACTGGCACCATTCGCGACGTGATCCAAAACCATCTCTTCCAAGTGCTGTGCAACCTTGCGATGGAGCCTCCGGTGCGCACAGACAGCCAAACCATTCGTGATGAGAAGGTCAAGGTACTGAAAGCGATTCCACCGCTCCAGGCGAACAATCTCGTCCGAGGGCAGTTCCGCGGCTACCGCCAGGAAACGGGAGTAGCTCCCGATTCGAAGGTGGAAACCTTTGCCGCGCTGCGACTGGAGGTCGATTCCTGGCGTTGGAAGGGCGTGCCATTCTACATCCGAGCAGGGAAGAACATGCCGGTGACCTGCACGGAGGTCCTTGGCCGGTTTCGAAAGCCTCCGACGGTCATCAGGGAGAGTGCTCTGTCTCAGAACCATCTGCGGTTCCGGATCAGTCCCGAGATGACGATAGCCGTAGGCACGACCGTTATGGCTCCGGGCGAAGTGATGAAAGGCGAGACGGTGGAGATGGTGGCCAGCCGTCATCCCCGTCCGGACGAGATGGAAGCGTACGAGCGCGTGCTGGGCGACGCGATGGCCGGAGACGCCACCCTGTTTGCCCGCGAGGATTACGTCGAAGAGGCGTGGCGAATCGTCGATCCGGTGCTGAAGGCCAGCACTCCGATCTACGAATACGAGAAAGGTGCCTGGGGTCCGAGTGAGGTCGACCAGAGAGTTTCGCCTGCCGGAGGCTGGCATAACCCGACCGCCACAGACCAGGAAGATTTCCGCGTTGTTCCCGAAGCCGGCTGACGAGGCGGTCGTGCCTAGGGCGGTTGTGAGTGGTCTTCGCATCCGATGTGTGGGTTGTCAGATTGATCCCATCTGGAGAAAGTCCCATGCAGCTCGAAGTGTTTGATGATGCCGATTCCGTCGCGCGAGCGGCTGCGGCGACAATCGCCGCGGATGCTCGTGCGGCGATCCCTGCCCGTGGCCGCTTCGCGCTGGCTGTCAGTGGCGGCCACACTCCGTGGCTCATGCTGCGGACGCTGGCGGGGGAAGATATCCCTTGGGCGGGTGTGCATATATGCCAGGTCGACGAGCGTGTGGCTCCAGAGGGACACCTGGACCGAAACCTCACCCACTTGCGTGAAAGCTTGGTTCAGCATGCCCCCCTGCACCCGGAGCAGATTCATGCCATGCCGGTGGAATCGCCCGACCTGGAGGCCGCAGCCACGCAGTATTCCCTGGCTCTGCGGGAGCTCGCAGGATCGCCGCCGGTGCTCGACCTCGTCCACCTCGGTCTCGGTGCCGACGGCCATACTGCCTCACTGGTGCCTGGCGATGCGGTTCTCGATGTTACCGACGCGGACGTGGCGCCGACCGGAGTCTACCAAGGCAGACGCCGGATGACGTTGACGTATCCGATGCTCAATCGCGCCCGCCGGGTACTTTGGGTTGTGACCGGAAGTGAGAAGGTGGAAATGCTCCGTCGCCTGCGCGACGGCGATCGTGTCGATTCCCGCCGGGCGGGTCCGCCGCGAACACGCCCTGCTGCTGGCCGACCGCGCGGCAGCAGGACAGCTGACCCCTGAATACAAGCGAGGATAACATGCGCGTGGGAATTGCCACGGATCATGGTGGTTTTGGTTTGAAGGAAGAATTGGTTGCTCATCTCCTCGGGGCGGGGCATGAGGTAGTCGATTTCGGGGCGCATGGCCTGAACCCGGGCGACGATTATCCCGACTTCGTTATCCCGCTCGCCCGGGCTGTGGCGGCAGGGACGGTCGAGCGCGGGGTGGCGATCTGCGGCAGCGGCGTCGGCGCGTCGGTCTGCGCAAACAAGATACCAGGCATTCGCGCCGGCCTGGTGCATGACCACTTCTCCGCCCGGCAAGGGGTCGAGGACGACCACATGAACATTATTTGTATGGGCGGCCGGACCATCGGTCTTCTCGTAGCCTGGGACCTCGTCGAGACGTTTCTGGCGGCCGAGTTTAGTCAAGCCGAGCGCCACCTGCGCCGTCTGGGCAAAGTGGCGTCGCTCGATCCGGAACTGATCAGCGACCGGCGTGGGGCGCCAATCAAACCGCTCCACACGTAGATCTATACAACCAGCGCTCGGTGGTGTTCCTAATCGTGAAGGACACAGGCCACGACGCAGCGGCAGCAGTCGCGGCCGTGAAACAGAAAATCAGCGGATTAGCGAGGAGAAAACCATGAGTACGACGCAAGTTGCTCAACCAATGACAGACGCGGGAGTCGATCAGTTGTGTATCAATACCATCCGCACGCTTTCGATTGACGCGGTCCAGCAGGCCAAGTCCGGGCACCCCGGCACGCCGATGGCGCTCGCCCCTCTGGTCTACACCATTTGGAATCGCGTCATGCGCTTCGACCCGCAGGACCCGATCTGGCCCAACCGCGATCGGTTCGTGCTCTCGAACGGTCACGCCTCGATGCTGCTCTGGTCGGTGCTCCACCTTACCAAGACACAGGCGGTCAATGCCGACTACGAGAGCCTGGGGCACTCCTCGGTAACCCTCGACGACATCCGCCGCTTTCGGCAGCTCGACTGCAAAGCCCCGGGTCACCCCGAGTACCACTGGGTCTCCGGTGTCGAGACTACGACAGGCCCGCTCGGACAAGGTGTTGCCACGAGCGTGGGGATGGCCATCGCTCAGAAGTGGCTCGCCACCCGTTACAACCGGCCTGGGTTCGAGATCTTCGATTACAACATCTATGCTGTTTGCGGAGATGGTTGCATGATGGAGGGCATTGCGTCGGAAGCGGCGTCACTGGCCGCCCACCTGGGCCTCGACAATCTCTGCTGGGTCTATGACAACAATCACATCACCATCGAAGGCAACACGCGCATCACCTTCACGGAGGACGTTGCAACCCGGTTCCTCGGTTACGGATGGAACGTTCTGCGGGTCGGCGATGCCAACGATACCGATCGCATCGAACACGCCCTCGAGGTCTTCCGCAAGACGAAAGGCCGGCCGTCCTTCATCATTCTCGACAGCCATATCGGCTACGGTTCACCGCACAAGCAGGACACCGCCGAAGCGCACGGCGAGCCGCTCGGCGAGGAGGAGATCCGCCTTACCAAGCGCAGCTACGGATGGCCCGAGAACGCGAGGTTCCTCGTGCCTGGTGGCGTTTATGAGCACTTCGCCGCTGGGATCGGCGTACGCGGCGCAAAGGCCCGCAAGGAATGGACGCATCCGGTGTGGCGCATGGCGCTTACGTGCTGGCGGACGCCCCCAACGGCAACCCCGAAGTGATCCTGATCGCCTCGGGGAGCGAAGTCAGTCTCGCCGTGAATGCGCACGAAACACTGCTCTCCGAGGGCATCCGCTCGCGAGTGGTGTCGATGCCGTCCTGGGACATCTTCGACCACCAGACCCGGGAGTATCGGGACAGCGTGCTGCCACCCAATATGAAGGCGCGCGTCGCGGTCGAGCAGGCCTCCACTTTCGGATGGGAGCGATACGTCGGCACTTCCGGCCATGTGATCGGGATGAAGACTTTCGGAGCTTCGGCGCCGCTTAAGGAGCTCCAGAGGAAATTTGGCTTTGAGCCCGACCGGGTGGTGGCGGCAGCGAAAGAGCTGTTGGGCAGGGCGTAAGGCCGATTCGGAACATGTCGACGGTTGCGGCCGCGCGGAGCCGAACCCTTCAAAGCGAATGAACTTCACTAGTGAAAGAGCAGGAAGGAAATCCTAATCATGAAGGCCACAAAGACTTCACCCAAGCAGCCGTCTAAGACGCTGTCACAGGAACAAGTGAGATTAATGAACGCCTACTGGCGAGCAGCCAATTACTTGTCGGTCGGCCAAATCTATCTGCTGGACAACCCACTGCTCAAGGAGCAGCTCAAGTCCGCGCACATCAAGCGGCGTCTGCTCGGCCACTGGGGGACGACGCCCGGCTTGAACTTCATCTACGTGCACCTCAACCGCCTGATCACGGAGCAGGACCTGAACATGATCTACATCGCCGGCCCCGGTCACGGAGGTCCGGGCATTGTCGCCAACGTCTACCTGGAAGGGACTTACAGCGAGGTGTATCCCAATGTATCGCAGAACACGGAAGGAATAAAGCGGCTGTTTAAACAATTCTCCTTCCCCGGCGGTATCCCGAGCCACGTGGCGCCCGAAACTCCCGGCTCGATCCACGAAGGCGGCGAACTCGGCTACGCCATCTCTCACGCCTACGGTGCGGCGTTCGACAACCCCGACCTGATTGTCGCCTGTGTCGTCGGCGACGGCGAAGCCGAGACCGGGCCGCTCGCCGCCAGCTGGCATTCCAACAAATTTCTCAACCCCGCGGGTGACGGCGCGGTGCTGCCCATCCTGCACCTGAATGGCTATAAGATCGCTAACCCAACGGTGCTCGCGCGAATCAGCCGCGAGGAGCTGGAGAGCTTGTTCGTCGGCTACGGTTACAAGCCATACCTGGTCGAAGGCTCCGAACCTGAGGCCACGCATCAATTGATGGCAAAGACGCTCGATACGTGCATCGCCGAGATCAAACAGATTCAGCAGCAGGCGCACGCGAAAGGTTACTCCGGCCGTGGACTAGATGTTTAACCAGCACGCCAAGTGGCTCAAGACGACTAGCAAGGAGATCCCGTGGCGCGCGCCCATCGCTTCGCTGAATTACTTGCTCTCGTCCCACGTGTGGCGGCAGGATCACAACGGCTTTTCACACCAGGACCCCGGCTTTATCGATCACGCCACCAATAAGAAGGCCGACATCATTCGAGTCTATCTGCCGCCTGACGCCAACACACTGATCTCGGTGACTGATCACTGCCTGCGGAGCCGCAACTATATCAACATTGTGGTGGCGGGGAAACAACTGGCGTTGCAATACCTGGACATGGATTCAGCCATCAAGCACTGCACCGCCGGCATCGGGATCTGGGAATGGGCCAGCAACGACAAGGGCGGCGAACCGGATCTGGTAATGGCTTGCGCTGGCGATGTCCCGACTTTGGAGACGCTGGCGGCAGTGCATCTGCTCCGCCAATTCGTCCCCGACCTCAAGATTCGCGTGATCAATGTCGTGGACCTCATGAAGCTGCAGCCTGAGGAAGAGCACCCGCATGGCCTGCCGCACAAAGATTTTGACACCCTCTTCACGACCGACAAACCAATCATTTTTGCTTATCACGGTTATCCTTGGCTGATCCACCGCATGACCTACCGGAGAACGAATCACGGGAATCTGCACGTCCGCGGCTACAAAGAGGAGGGCACAACCACGACCCCGTTCGATATGACGGTTCGGAACGAGATGGACCGCTTCCACCTGGTGAATGACGCCATCGATCGGGTGCCGAAGCTCGGATACCTCGCCGCCTATGCCAAGCAGGCCATCCGCGACAAGTTGATTGAACACCAGCAGTACATTGCCGAGCATGGGGATGACATGCCCGAAGTCCGCGACTGGAAGTGGGGTGAAGTGAAGCGGGCCCCAGGCGGGTGAAATGCAACCGCAAGGTTAACAGCCAGAAAATCCCTGGGACTAGCGCGTTTGACAACTCACTGGGCCATTAGTACCCTTCCTTTTAGCGAAAAAGGGCGTTTATTCTCCCTAGGGTGGCCCTAGCCCCAAGCAAATCGCAGACGAGCTTTTTTGCCAAATGCAAAGACGTCACGGTGAAGGAATCGCCGGCTGCGGGCGCGGTCGATGAGTGCAATCGCCCTCGCGCCATGATCGGGTGATCCATGCCGGTCGAGATCACCGTCGGTCCGCCGGTCTTGAGCATCAACCAGGGCGCCACCTTCATGGTGACGGACCTGGGTGGAGAGATCCAGGCGGACACCGAGCAGGGCGTCTTCGCCGACGACACGCGTTTCGTCTCGTACTACGCGATCTCCGCGAACGGCGTGCCGTGGCAGCGCCTAAACTCTGCCGCCACGGCGTACTTCGCAGCCCGTGTCTACCTCACCAACGCCATTGTCGCAACTGAAGACGGCGACGTCCCCGCGGGCACGCTGTCGCTCATCATCAGCCGCACCGTCGGTGATGGCATCCACGAGGACCTGGATATCGTGAACCACGGGCTCGTGCCCGTCCGCTTCAACCTCGAGGTCGCCCTGCGCTCGGACTTCGCGGACCTGTTCGAGGTGAAGCTCGGACGCCTCGTCCGCCGGGGCCGCATCGTGACACGGTGGCACGAGCGGCGGTCGGAGCTCGAGACCTCGTACGCCAATCGAGACTTCCGCCGGAGCCTGGTCTACCGGCCCCTGAACAATACCTCTCCTCCCGGCTATGCGAATGGCCGGGTCACGTTCGAGGTCGAACTCGGCCCCGGGGCCACGTGGCACACCTGCTGCCACTACCTGTTGGTCCGGGATGAAGCGGTGCGCGCGCCCCGACCCGCCTGCTACCACGACCGCGCGGCGACCGACCAGGACCGACTCCATCACCGGTGGCTCGACGTGGCGACCAAGGTGACGAGCGCCAACGAGGACGTCTACCGCCTCTACCGGCAGTCCGTCGAGGACATGGGCGCGCTGCGTCTGTACGACCAGGATCTCGCCCCGGATGTCTGGCTCCCCGCGGCCGGCGTACCGTGGTTCGTCGCGATCTTCGGCCGCGATTCGCTGATCGCGAGCCTGCAGAACATGATCGTCAATGCGGGCTTCGCGCGCGGCGCGCTGAAGAAGCTGGCCGAGCTCCAGGCGACGGAGACGGACGACCGTCGCGACGCCGAGCCCGGAAAGATCCCACACGAGGTGCGCACCGGAGAGCTCGCCCACTTCCACCTGATCCCGCACACGCCCTATTACGGCACCGCCGACGCCACGCCCCTCTATGTGATTGCCCTGCACGAAACCTGGAAGTGGCTCGGCGAGCTCGACCTGCTGCGCGAGCACCGGGCGACAGCGCTCCGCTGCCTCGAATGGATCGACCGCTACGGCGATCCCGATGGGGACGGCTTCCAGGAGTATCGGACGCGTTCCCCGCAGGGCTACGAGAACATGGGCTGGAAGGACGCGGGCGACGCGGTGGTCTACCCCGACGGCCGTCAGGTCCACGCGCCGAAGGCCCTCTGCGAGCTCCAGGGCTACGTCTTCGACGCGTGGATGCGCATGGCGGAGATCTTCGAGGCACTCGACGAGCGGGAGCGCGCGGCCGGGCTGCGCGCCAAGGCGAAGGCGCTCCGGGCGGCCTTCGAGGAGAAGTTCTGGTGCGAGGACCTCGGCTTCTACGCGTTCGCGCTCGATCCCGACAAGCAGCCTGTTCGGACGATCGCCTCCAACGCCGGCCACTGCCTCGCGAGCGGCATCGCGAGCCCGGACCACGCTGCGCGGGTCGTCAGGCGCTTCTTCGAGCCCGACATGTGGAGCGGATGGGGCATCCGGACGCTGTCGGCACAGAATCCCGCGTACAATCCCTTCTCCTACCAGCGGGGATCGGTCTGGCCGCACGACAACGGCATCATCGCGCTCGGCTTCAAGCGCTATGGCTTCGCCGCCGAGGCGGCCCGGGTGGCGCGGGACATCTCGGAGGCGGCGAGCTACTTCGTGAGCTACCGGTTGCCGGAGCTCTACGCGGGTATCGAGCGCCGCCCCGACACGTTCCCCGTCCTCTATCCGCAGGCCAACGTGCCACAGGCCTGGGCCGCCGGGAGCGTCTTCCACCTACTGCAAGCGATGCTCGGCATCCGGGCGGATGCGCCGAGGGGCCGGCTCTACGTCGATCCCGAGCTTCCGCTTTGGCTCCCGGAGATCACGCTCCACGGGTTGGCGGTGGGCCGGGCGCGAGTGGACCTGCGCTTCTGGCGTGACGGCGATCGGAGCCGGTGGACGGCGGAGATACGGGAAGGCACGATTTCCGTGCAGGAGGAGGCGTGGCGTCCATGGGGCCTCGACTAGGCGCGAGGACTGGCTCATGAGCCAGATGCCATCCGATCTCTTCCGGCCGATCCACGAGAGAGCGGGCTGACAATGGCGACCCGCATCCCGACGCCACTCGCACAAGGTTTCTTCGTCCAAACTGACGCGCTCATCCGGCGGTTCCGGAGGCTCGCGGCACGATGAAAGCGACGCGGCCGGCCCTGCTGCTCGCGGGGGACGTCGGCGGAACGAAGACGAACCTGGCGCTCTTCACGGCCGCAGGCGAAGTGCTCACGCACGTCGCCGAGGCGCATTTCGTCAACCACGGCTATGGGGGCCTGGAGGATGTCGTCCGGGCCTTTCTCGCACGCGAGGCGTACGTCCCGACGGCGGCCTGCTTCGGCGTGGCCGGGCCGGTCGCCGACGGCCGCGCCCGGATGCCCAACCTCGGCTGGCGGATCGACGCCTTCGGCCTCGGGCGGCTACTCGCGCTCGAGCGGGTGGTGCTCCTGAACGATCTCGAGGCGACGGCGTACGGCATCGCGACGCTTCCTCCTGAGCGGCTCGTGGTCCTTAACCCCGGCGTCTCGACCGCCGGCGGCAACGCCGCGCTCATCGCGGCCGGCACCGGTCTCGGCGAAGCGGTGCTCTACTGGGACGGGACACGTCACCGCATCTGCAGATCGGAGGGCGGCCACGCCGACTTCGCGCCCCACAACGCTGAGGAGATGCAGATCCTCGCGCGGCTGATGGAGCGCTTTGGCCACGTGAGCTGGGAGCGCCTCGTCTCTGGCCCCGGGCTCCGTAACATATACGGCGCGCTCGAGATGCCCGAGGCGCCCGACGTCACCGCTAGCATCGAGGCAGCCGAGGACGCGAGCGCGACGATCACAGAGCTGGGGCTCGCACGAACGTCCGCGCGCTGCACCCGTGCGCTCGACGTATTCGTCTCGGCCTACGGCGCCGAGGCGGGCAACCTCGCTCTCAAGGCCCTCGCCACCGACGGAGTGTACGTGGGGGGAGGCATCGCGCCGAAGATCCTTCCGAAGCTCGAGGACGGCGCGTTCCTGCGCGCGTTTACGGCCAAGGGGCGTTTCGCCGAGTGGCTCGCGCGCATCCCCGTGAAGGTCATCCTCGATCCGAAGACGGCGCTCCGAGGCGCCGCCGCTTACCTCGCCGGCATGGAAGTTCGCTCATGACCGGGGATCTCGACCTTTGACATGGATCCGCGATACCAACCGATCGAGAATTACGGCGTCATCGGCAACCTGCGCACGGCCGCGCTGGTCGGCATGGACGGCTCGATCGACTGGCTCTGCCTGCCGCACTTCGATTCGCCCAGCGTCTTCGCCGCCATCCTGGACGACCGACAAGGGCGGCCGCTTCCGCATCGCCCCGGCCGGCGACCGACTTCCGCCACAAGCAGTTCTACTGGCCGGACACCAACATCCTCATCACGCGCTTCCTGCACGCCGACGGCATCGGCGAGATCGAGGATTACATGCCGGTCGGCGGCGCCGGCGCCGTGCCGGACGAGCTGATCCGCCGAGTCCGCGTCGTCCGCGGCCGGTTGCCGTTTCGATCTGGAGTGCCGCCCGGCCTTCGACTACGCCCGCGCCGCCCACCAAATCCACATCGACGGCGCACGGCGCCCGCTTCGACGGGCCGGGCCTGAGCCTCGGCCTGGCCGCCCCGGTCCCGCTGCGGCCCGACGGCGACGGCGTGGTCGCCGACTTCACGCTCGGCGAAGGCGAGAAGGCCACGTTCGTCCTGCGCCGCCTCGGCCCCGACGACCAGCCCGGCCGCTGCCCCGGCGTCGGACGAGGCGGAGGAGCTGTTCCGCGACACCGTCGCCTACTGGCGGCGCTGGCTCTCGCAGTGCACTTACCCCGGCCGCTGGCGCGAGATGGTCCACCGCTCCGCCCTGACGCTGAAGCTCCTGTCCTTCGAGCCGACCGGGGCGATCGTCGCGGCCCCGACCTGCAGCCTGCCCGAGGCGATCGGCGGCGTGCGCAACTGGGACTACCGCTACACCTGGATCCGCGACGCCGCGTTCACGCTGTACGGCCTGCTGCGCATCGGCTTCACCGAGGAGGCGGCCCGCTTCCGGGACTGGCTGAAGGACCGCTGGCAAGACGCCGACGGCAATGGGACCGGCCCCTTGCAGCTCATGTACGGCATCGACGGCCGGGCCGACCTCACCGAGGAGACGCTCGACCACCTGGAGGGCTACCGCGGCTCGCGGCCGGTGCGGATCGGCAACGGCGCGCACCGGCAGCTGCAGCTGGACATCTACGGCGAGCTGATGGACGCGGTCTACCTGCACAACAAGTACGTCGCGCCCGTCGGCTACGACGGCTGGGTGCGCCTGCGGCGGCTGGTGGACTGGCTGTGCGACAACTGGAAGCGGGAGGACGAGGGCATCTGGGAAGTGCGCGGCGGCCGGCGGCACTTCGTCTACTCGAAGCTCATGTGCTGGGTGGCCCTGGACCGCAGCCTGCGGCTGGCCGACAAGCGCTCCTTCCCGGCGGACCGGGCGCGCTGGCTGAAGGTCCGCGACGAGATCTACGAGGAGGTCATGGCCAAGGGCTGGAACCCGCGCCGCCAGGCGTTCGTGCAGGCCTACGGCTCCGACGCCCTGGACGCCTCGAGCCTGCTGATGCCGCTGGTGTTCTTCATGGCCCCGAACGACCCGCGCATGCTCAGCACGGTGGACGCGATCCGCCGGCCCCTGGCCGCGGGCGGCCTGGCCGCCGACGGTCTGGTCTACCGCTACGATCCCGCCGCCGCCCCGGACGGACTGCCGGGCCGCGAGGGGACCTTCAACATGTGCTCCTTCTGGCTGGTCGAGGCGCTGACCCGCGCCGGCCGCACCGACCCGGCCCGGCTGGAAGAGGCCCGGCTGCTCTTCGAGCAGATGCTCGGCTACGCCAACCACCTCGGCCTGTACGCCGAGCAGACCGGCGACAGCGGCGAGGCCCTGGGCAACTTCCCGCAGGCGTTCACCCACCTGGCCCTGATCAGCGCCGCCTTCAACCTCGACCGGACGCTTGGGGCCGGGCGGTAGTGCCGTCAACTACAGTAGCAGAACAAATGCAATCATCCATTGGGACTCAATCAGGTAGGGACGTAGCCGAGGTCACACTAACCGGCTTGCGCATTGCCCCGGGTTTGGGGATGGGTAGCGCCTGGGTTGTGGGTGACAGGCTTGAATGTCTCGGGGACGCTCACCGTATCGAACCCCATGAAGTCGAGCGGGAGTTGAGCCGGATACGGTTGGCGTTCGACCAGACGCGTGCGGAACTCCAAGAAGCTGCACGTCGCGTCGAAGAGCAGTTCAATTCGCATCTCGCCGACATTTTCCGCGCTCATGAAATGATGCTCGACAGCCTCCTCTCATCCACCGAGTTCGTACAGGAGCTACAAGGATCGCTGGTGAATGCAGAGGCAGTGGTGAGGCGCATCTTTCGCCGGTGGCAGGAGAAGTTTCACTCTCTGACAGGCGAAACGTTCCAGCAGCGAGCCGACGACCTTGCCGACCTCGGACGCAAAGTCCTGCGCCACCTTGAAGGTGAAGACGCCGACCGAGTGAAGAACCTCCCTGCGGGCAGCGTACTCGTGCTCCAGCACCTTCTGCCTTCCGATGTCGTATCGTTGTCGCGGCGCGCCGTCGCGGCCATCGTCGTGGAGTCGCTCGGGCAAGGCTCGCATGCGGCACTGCTCGCCCGCGAGAAAAGCCTTCCCACGGTCGCTGACTTTCCGGGTATTCTGGAGCGCATTGGTGACGGCGACGAAGTGTTGGTGGATGCCTATCGCGGCGAACTTGTCCTCGCGCCGGATGGGAAAACGCGCGCCGAGTTTCACGAACGGCTGACGCAATACCAAGCGACGCTGGCCCGGTGCAAAGGCGCTTGCCGCCAACCGGCGCGTACGCTCGATGGCGAGCTAGTGAAGGTCGAAGCGAATCTCGGTGCATACGACGATGTCGAGCTAGCGCTGGACAACGGTGCCGATGGCGTGGGCCTGTTCCGCCTCGAACAACTCTACCTCGCTCGCGAGCTCCCGCCGACGGAAGCGGAACTGCTCGACGAACTGCGTGCCATCACGTCTCCGCTGCGGGACAAGCCGCTTACCATCCGGCTCCTCGACATCGGCGGCGACAAGCCCGTTCCGTTTCTGCACCTCCCGGCAGAGGCCAATCCGCTCCTTGGTAAACGCGGCGTTCGCCTGCTGCTGGAGTACCCCCAACTTGCGCAGACTCAGCTCGCCGCCTTGTTGCGCCTGTCACACGAACGGCAAATCCGCGTGCTCGTGCCGATGGTCACACTGGAGGAAGACATTCAAGCGATGCGAGAGTTGTTCGAGGTAAAGTGCACCGAGCTCGGCGTGTGGCAGCATCCTGCGTTTGGCGCCATGATTGAAACACCGGCCGCAGCCCTCAGCGT
Organism: uncultured Gammaproteobacteria bacterium; assembly: GCA_963764725.1. GTDB lineage: Bacteria > Pseudomonadota > Gammaproteobacteria > JACCXJ01 > JACCXJ01 > USCg-Taylor. The sequence goes on from CAVXTM010000016.1 coordinate 456,751, forward strand.
GCCTGCGATTGCCAAGCATGTCGATTTCCTCTGCGTCGGCACCAACGATCTCACACAATACACGCTCGCTGCCGGTCGGGACAACCCGACCGTGAACCGTTACTTTCTGGACAATCACTCCTCTCTTCTTCGGCTGCTTGACATCATTGTCGCGGACGCCGGAGAGACGCCGCTGACGCTTTGCGGGGAGCTGGCGGGGCGAGAGGAAATGATGCCGCAGTTGCTGGCGATGGAATTCCGTTCGTTCAGTATTGCTCCACCTTTAATTCCGGGTGTGAAGGAGCTGATCAGAAGCCTACGCATCGCTCCTGCAGGGGGGTGAACCGTGCTCAATGGAGCGAATGCATGCCCAGGCCGAGGACTCGCATGTTTGACAACTCACGAGCCCAGCAGTACTGTGCCTCTCGGTAAGAAAGGGCGTTTAAAATCCTTATTCCCCAGCGCCGATCATTCGTGGCGCTAGCAACGAGACGCCGACGGCTGGACGGTCGCGTTCTCTACAGTGAGCCAGGGGTGAAATTCCGGCGTGGCTAGCGCGCGGCGGACAACACAAGAGCGTCGTCACGTGGATGAAACGGATTTTGGAGCGGGCTAAACGATGAACGCACCGGAACAAACGGACACCGAGGCGACGCTGCGAGCGCGCCTGTCGATCCCGCGCGCGGCCACACAGGTCCTCGTCTTCGGCGAGAGCAGCCACTGGGACACAAACTGGCTGCGCACCTCTGAAGAGTACTTTCGCGATCACATCGAGGGCATCTTCGGGGCGATCTTCGCGGCGCTCGATCGTGATCGGCGGCGGGTCTTCGCGATCGAAAGCGTCTTCTTCTTGAAGATGTATTGGGAGCGGCGGCCACAGCGACGCGACCTGCTCCGGACGCTGCTGAACAACCGCCGGTTGCGTTTGCTCAGCGCGTCGATGACCACGCCCGATACCCTGCTGCCGCCCACCGAGACGCTCTTGCGCGACTTCCTTTCAGGCCAAGAGTGGCTGCGCGCAAACGGCATCGAGCTGATGCCTTCGCTGTCGTACTTTCCGGACAACTTCGGTCATTCACCCGCGTTGCCGTCGCTCATGCGCTCGCTCGGCATCAGCAACATCGGCATCACTCGCATCGATGGCATGTACTTCGTCGCCTCGGATTATCGTTCGAAGTCGCAGTTTCCGCTCAAAGGCTCGACCGCCGAGCAGCTGCAGCGTACGCATCGAACGCTCGACTTCGTTTGGCGCAACGACGACGGCGCCGAGGTGCTCTGCCACTGGAACGCGTTCACGTACTTTCAGGGCGACATGCTGGCGACCGCCGGGATCATTCGCTGGATGGGCAAGACGTTTGGCGTCTCGTGGCGTTCACGTCGTCATGTGACCGGGCGGATCAATCGCTACGTGTGCGATCTCTCTGCACTGACGCTAACGCCCTACATGTTTTGTCCGATAGGCTGCGACTTCAACGAACCGATCGTCGATCTTGGCACGCTCATCGATCGCTACAACGCCGAGGAGTATCCAGAGACCGGGGTCTACGCGACGCTGGCCGGCCTGGATGATTACTTCGCGCTCGTCGACTGCCATCGCGAAAAGTTGCCCGTGCTCGCAGCCGATCCGAACCCGTACTGGATGGGCTTCTATTCGAGTCGACCCGAGGTAAAGCAACGGCCGACGCGCATTAGCCGCACGCTGGTGCTCGCCGAGAAGCTGTCCGCCGCGGCGCCGGCGAACGCCGAATTTCGCGCGCACTCCGACAAGGCGTGGAACCTGCTGCTGCTGAGCAACCATCACGATTACATCACCGGCACGTCGCCGGATCGGGTTTGGCGTGGCGAGCAACGCGGTTGGCTCGACGACGCCGAAACAGCGGCAGCGGCGGCCTGGAAGTGCGTGGCACCGGCGTTGGCCGCGCGCCGCCCGCGCGCGATCGAGCCGGTGCACCATCGGATGGACAGAGGCGAGCTCGAGGTGACCACGAAGTCCTACCGCTTCCGGTTGTCGCCCAACCGCGGCGGCTGCTTCACGGGCCTCGTTGACGCCGACGGAAAAGAGAGCCTCGAAGGCGTGGGCAACGATCTCATCGTCTATCGCGACACTGGCGGCTTGTGGCGCCTCGGGCACGAGTACGCCGGTGGCTCGTTCAAGGCCATCGCGCGCGCGAGCGAGACGCGGGCGGAGATCGCGATGCACGAGCATGAAGGCGAGATGAGCATCGTCATCACATCCGAGCTGCACGGTCGCACCTTCACGCGGACGGTGTGGTGCCGATCCGATTCGCCGTTTCTGCGCATGCGCGTCGCTGGTGAGGCGAAGCCGCGGTGGACCGTGACTGCGTGCTTCGAAACTCGGCTGCGCGCGAGTCGACTCAACATGGATGGTCCCGGCGGTCGCACGGATCGGCCGGCGCAAAAGCTCTATGATCCGACGTTTTGGCCGGTGGCATCACACTGCCAGGTCCACGACGAGCGTATGCAGCGCAACGGCCACTTTCTCTTCGATACGCCGGCGGCCATGGCCTTCGGCAAGCTCGGACAAGCCGAGTGGATCGTGGCGCGCAATGCTCACAAAGAGCAGGCGTTCGGATTTTTGCCCCTGCTCGCGCATCCCATCGGCGGTACCACGCATGAAGCGCAGATCTTCGACTACGCCGTTGGGTTTGGCAGCGTGGCGGACGAGCTTGCTATGACGACCTCACGGCAAGCCTTCGTCGCCGAGTGGCTGCCCGCGGCCGAGCGTGACGCTTGGCATACCGCCCACGCGTTCATTCGTTGCGATGATCCGCAAGTCACGGTGAGCGCGGTGAAGCATGCGCAGAACGGCGCCGGCTTGATCGTGCGGCTGTCGCGCCCGCACGCAAAGACCGGCGAGGGGACGGAGACGGTGCTGTCGTGCGTAGGCAAGATCGTTCGCGACGCGTGGCTCTCGGACGCCCGCGAGACCGATTCTGTGCCGCTCGAGGTGAGCGCAACCGGCACCGTCCGCGTGCCCATGCGGCACGGCCTGTCCACGGTTCGATTGCGATTGGATGATGAGGCATGAACGGCGCCGCTTGCTGCGCCAGCCGCGCAGCGGGCGTGAGCGGCAAGGACCTGGCCGAGTAAGTTGTCCCGAGCCATTGCCGGTCATGGTGATGGACAGCCGGAACGATGCGGTGTTTCCGGGCTACAGGGCCGAGGCCGCGCGCTGGGAAGTGCGACCGCAGGAATGCGGCTATGATCGCGGCCCGCGCGCGATCGCCTGCTTCGTCGAGAGGCCTTTGAAGAACTCATCGAGGCTCAAGGCCTCATTCGGGGTGGCGAGGCCATTGATCACCACGATCGTCCGATCGCGGACGGCGATCAATGCTCGACCGCTCCGCAGCGGACGCCCGTTCCCCGCGGGGACTCGGTAGAAGATCTGTCGCTCGAAAGGTCCGCGCTCCACGTCGTCGATCCGGCCCAGCTCCCCACCGAGCTCCTCCATCATCTTGTTGACTGCCTTCTCGTACAGGCCGTCCGTGCTCGTGAACCAGGTCGCCAACCGAGGGAGGTGCGTGCGGCTGACGGAGAGCCGGGTCAATCCTTGCGACGCGGTCCAGACGTCGGTGTTGACGCTACCGATGATCGTACGAGTGGAGCGCCGCGATTGAGTGATCTCGGCCGGCATCTTGATGCTGAAGGTCTGTCCCAGCGGCTGAAACTTGCGCCAGTCAGCGCCGGCCTCCGTCAGCTTCGGCGCGATGACGAAGAGAAATGCGATGCCGACGATCTTCAACGCTCGACCGTTCATGTCTTGATACAGGGCATTTCGCGTGCCAGACATTCGTACCTTTTCGTCGCGGTCTGTTCCCGAATGAAGGCGTCGCTTCGCGGTTATTCTATCGATGCGCGCCCGCACGCAAAGTCCGGTGAGGGGACGGAGGCGGTGCTGTCGTGCGCAGGCAAGATCGTTCGCGCGTGGCTCTCGGACGCGCGCGAGACCGATTCTGTGCCGCTCGAGGTGAGCGCAACCGGCACCGTCCGCGTGCCCATGCGGCACGGCCTGTCTACGGTTCGATTGCGATTGGATGATGAGGCATGAGCGGCGCCGCTTGTTGCGCCAGCCTTGGACGCTGCTGCGGCGTGGAGTTGGATCGCCGTGCGATAGGCGGTCACGAGCTTCTGCGCGCTCTCTTCGAAGGAAAAGGTGCGCGCGATCTTTCGGTACTCTTCTCCAGAGGCGCGGCGAAGCTCGGGCTGCTCGATCAGCGCGTCGATTTTTTGCGCCAAAACCTTTTCGTCGCTCGCAGGAAACGAGAAGCGCTCATCGAGCGCCATCGTTGACGCAGCGCTCTCCGGGCTGTCCGCCACGAGCACCGGGCAGCCGAAGCTCATCGCTTCGAGCACCGACATTCCTTCGAGCTCGACCTCACTCGCGTGCACGAACAAGTCGCAGGTCGCGAGCAGCTGGTCGAGCCGCGGCTGCGGCACAAAACCCATCTCGACCTCGTTCGGCAGCCGTTCCGCGAGCGCGCGCAGCCGTCCCTCTTCGGGCCCTGCGCCGGCGAGCACCACTTTGACGTGCTGACGGTGTCGGCACAGGCGCAGCGCGCGCAACAACACGTCCTGGCGTTTTTCACGCGCCAGCCGCCCGACCATCAGGATGAGAAAAAAGCCAGAGTCGCGGACATTGCGAAGGTCCGGCTGCCTCGTCGCGTGCGAGACAGTGCCGTTCGACACCTGCTCTACCGGCACCAGGAGCCCATGCTCCCGCAACTTCCGCTCGGCGAACGCCGTTGGACAGATCACCAGCTCGCTGCGATTGTAGAGCCGGTCGATCCAGAACCGGTACAGCCAATCGCTGAGGCGCTGCGAGCGAACGCCAACGTTCATCAACACGTTCTCCGGTTGGACGTGAAACGCGGTGACGATGGGAAGGTGCTGCTTTCTCGCCTCTTCGAAGGCCACCATCGACAGCCAAAAGGGATACTGTACATGAACGATGTCCGAGGCGGCGAACACCCGAGCGAGCTTGTCGCGTTGCGGGCGCGCGAAGACGAAGCCATTCTCGCGCATGCGCCGAATCGAGGTGCCGAAGCCCGGCAACGCGACTTGGCCCGGTGAGGGCGGATCTGCGCTGACCACCGTAACCTCGTGTTCTTGGCGCAAGCGGGTGACGAAACGTCGTCCTGAGACGAGGCCTCCTCCTAGGCCTTCTAAACAATCGGCGATAAACGCGATACGTAGGCGCTCAGGGGATTTTACGCTGACGCGTTGCGAGCGCCCGGCGTGCTCGACCGCAGCCACGCGTTCACGGCGCTGCTCGATCCGCGCCGGACCGGGCAAATGGATCTGTCGGCGTTCTCGACGTTCGACGCCTGGCTGCACTGCTTGCATGTTCTTCATGGTCGCCTCCTGTCTTTGAGGTTCTGAGAAAGCCGCCCGAGGTATCGCAAAAAAATAGGCTACGCCGGGCGGGTTATTGAACTCGATCGCCAAGACGCGGGCAGGATCCGCTCGGTCCGCACCTTTTGCCATCGCGGTCATCACCGACGGCAGGAATGCGAGCTTGCTACGGAACCCAAAGACCTCCAATTGATGCCGGCTCACCGGCAATCCCCTGTAGGTACTCACGAAGCCTTCTCGAGTGGAGCGGAACCGGCCGTCCACTGTGCCCTTTGATTTGCTCAATGCCAGAACCTGCACTTGCTGGGGACTGACTGGATCCCATTCGACGCCGAAGCCCTTGTGCTTGCGAGATTGCCGGCAAAGGTTTCGGATGCGAGCAGTGCCACCATGACCGGCAAGATAAGTCTGCTTTTCATAGTCGATACCTCCTTTAAGGTTTAACTTGCCAAGACTTCCGCACACGGGAGCGTTCGGTATCTCGCTAGCCAGAAGCATCCGCTGCGGAATTGGCTTACGACTTAGGTATCAGCAAGCTTCGTTCCAGCCCCGCCCTAAAACGCGCCAATATTGATTAACTCGCTGGAACGGAACCAGATTTGGACTTGACCAGGGCAGTTTTTTGGTGGGGAAACGAAGCGGTGCCGAAGCCGCCGTGCCGACATATCGGCTTCTGCCGATATGTCGGCGTCAGGGTGGCGAGAGAGGCCGAGCTTCCTCATTCTGGACTGCGTTGTCCGTTTCATTTCGAGACGGGCCGCAGCGCCGGTGGGCCCCCCGATCACCAGGCGTCCGCGTATAATTTTGAGGCCTCTTCAATAAAATTCTTATACAACTCTTCCCGCCTGGTCATATCGTGTACGAGCTGCTGCGCTCTGACGGATCTTCCTCAACGTGGGGTAGTGAGGATCGAGCATAACCTTTTGAATGTCAGCACTTAAATAGAGGAAGAGAGGAAACGGTTTACTGTCTACGAAGCCGCGGCCGCAATAGTATCTTTTCGCAGTAACTCGACCAGTCCATTGCAGCGTGATCACTTCTTCGCGCGCGGTCGTCGCTCGACCAAGACCCAGGCAGCGAGCGCGCTCAAGAGCGCGAGGCCCGCACTCAGCAGCATGATCCAGCGAAAGCCGGACACGAAGGAAAGCTGTACGGTGCGCCTGAGCGCCGATGCAACGGTGGCGTCCACACCGGGTGGGAGTGCGGCGCTCGCCAACCGGCCGCGCTGGCCGTCAAGGAATGCGCTAATCTCCTGCGACACACCTGCCTCGGGCAACCTTTCATGCAGAGCATTCTCGAAGGCCCACGCCATCACGATGCCAAAGAAGGCGATCGCTAGCAGCGCGGCCATCCTGGATACGGCATTGTTGACGCCTGAAGCGATACCTGCGACATCCGGGCCGACTGAGTTCATCACAGTCGTGGTCAGCGGCGCGACGGTGACCGTCATCCCGATGCCAAGCACGACGACGGCCGGGAAAAACCCAATCCAGTAGTCGGCTTCGATGTCCGGCAGCGCAAACAGGGCGAAGCCCGCCGCGGCCGTCACCGGACCCACCACCAACGGCAGCTTGGATCCAAAGCGATCGACCAAGCTTCCCGCCCAGCGCGACAGTACGAACATGATGAGAATGAACGGCAAGAGCGCCGCGCCCGCCGCGGTGGCGGTATAGCCCTGCACCTGGATCAGGTTCAGCGGGAAGAAGTACAGGCCTCCACCCAAGGCCGCATACAACAACAGCGTGAGCAAGTTGGCGCCACTGAAGTTGCGGATCCGAAACAACTGCAGCGGCAACATCGGAGAGCGTGCCCGCAGTTCGACCACGACGAACACCATCGCCGCTGCGACTCCGACGAGCAGCGAGGCGAGCACTGCCGGCGAGCCCCATCGTTGTATCGGCGCCTCGATTAATGCGTACACGATGCCGCCCAGCGCAACGGTCGCCAGCAGCGCCCCCCAAAGGTCCAGGCCACCGGTGGAAACGCCGCGGCTCTCTGGAACACGCAGCCAAGCGATCGCGAGTGCGACGATCGCCAGCGGCACGTTGACTAGAAACGCCCACACCCATGAGTAGTGATCAACCAGGAAGCCCCCCAGCACCGGGCCGAGGGCGGCCGTGATTCCGCTGAACCCAGACCAGGTGCCGATCGCGCGGCCCCGCTCCTTTGCAGGGAAGGACGCACTGATGAGCGCGAGGCTGCCCGGCACCAGAAGCGCGGCACCCACGCCCTGCACTGCGCGCGCCGTGATGAGCTGGTGGATGTCCGCGGACAGCGCACAGGCGACCGAGGCCGCCGCGAACAGCACGACGCCGATCGGCAAAAATCATGCGCCGACCGAAGTGGTCTCCCAGGGAACCGCCGACGAGAAGGAGCGCGGCCAGAAACAACCCGTACGACTCCACCACCCACTGCGCCTCGAACGCATCGGCCTGCAGATCGCGTTGAATAGCGGGCAGGGCAACGTTGACCGCCGTGCCGTCGATGAACGCCAGGCTCGAACCGGCAACCGCCGCAACCAGCACCCACCGCCTCGACGCCGGCGCGCATGGTGTGGCCTCTCCGCCGTGCAGTATCAGCGCGTCATCGCACGGCGGCTTGCCGATCTGACTCATGGACTGTACGCCTTCTCTCGCGTCGACGGTGCTGGAACCGGTCCGAAAGCTCGATGCTCCGCACCGTTACCCACGTGTCAGCCGCGCGGTGGGTCGTGTGATTGGGAAGACGAACGAGCGACGGCAAGATACCGGTGGATCTGTGCCACCGCCGCGGCGCGTTCGCCGATCGCGTCTCCCACACGTTTCACCGAGGCGGAACGCACGTCGCCCACCGCGAACACGCCGGGAGGCCCTGGATCACGAGCCTGCGTTAATTACGTAGAACGCAGTTGGTCCGGCTTCACCGGCAGCTTGCGGACGCGCTTGCCGGTCGCTGCGAAGATCGCGTTGGTCACCGCCGGTGCGATCGCTGACGTACCCGGCTCGCCGATGCCCCCCGGCGCCTCCGCGCTCTTCACGAGATGCACTTCGATCACGGGTGCCTCGTTGATACGCAGCGTGCGGTAGTCGTCGAAGTTATTTTGCTCGACGCGGCCGTCCTTGATCGTGATCTCTCCAAAGAGGGCACGCCGTGATCCCGAAGATGATTCCGCCTTCCATCTGCGCCTTTACCGTGTCCGGATTGACGATCATCCCGCAGTCGACCGCGCAGACTACGCGCTGGACTCGCACTTCGCCCTCCTTGGAGACCGCTACCTCCGCGACCTGTGCCAGATAGCTGCCAAAGGCGTGCTGCAGCGGACACGCCCACGACCGCTGGCCCTGCGGCAGCGGCTTGACCCCAGCCGGCCTTCTCCGTGGCCAGATCGAGCACCGCCCGGGCGCGCGGCGACTTGCCGAGCAGGGCGCGGCGGTATTCGACCGGATCCTTCTTCGCCGCCGCCGCGAGTTCGTCGATGAAGCTCTCGACCACGAAGATGTTGTGCGTGGGCCCGACGCCGCGCCAGAACCGGTGGCAATACCCGGCGGCTCCTGACGCACGTACTCGACCAGGATGTTGGGGAACGCATAGGGCAGCTCCGCCGCGCCGTCCACGGCATCCGGATCGAGGCCCTCACCATAGCGATGAGGTTGTGGAGGCCGGCTGCGCGCATCACCCTAGGTCTTGGGAACGCTGCGGGTAACGCGCGCCAGGATCGAGGACCCGGTGATCCGATGGCTCCAGGCGATCGGCCTGCCGTGTTCGTCGAGGCCGGCGGCGATCCGATCGTAGTAGTACGGCCGGTACATGTCGTGCTGGATGTCTTCTTCGCGGGTCCAGATCACCTTGACCGGACCAGCGACCTGCTTCGCGATCTGCACCGCCTGGGCGATGAAATCCACCTCGAGCCGCCGGCCGAAGCCGCCGCCGAGCAGATGGTTATGCACCTGGACCTTCTCAGGCGGCAGACCGGTCACCTGCGCGGCGGCGGCCTGGGCGCGGGTCGCGCACCTGGGTGCCCACCCAGACATCGCAGCCGTCCTTGCGCACGTGGACGGTGCAGTTCACCGGCTCCATCGTGGCGTGCGCGAGGAACGGCACCTGGTAGACCGCCTCGACCTTCTGGGCGGCGCCGGCCATGGCCTTGGCGACATCGCCCTCCTTGCGCGCGACCACGCCCGGCGTCTGCGAGGCCGCTTCGAGTTGCTGCACGATATCGGCGGTGCTGAGCTTGGCGTTCGGGCCCTCGTTCCAGCGGATGTCGAGCGCAGCCAGGCCCTGCTTCGCCGCCCACATGTGATCGGCGACCACCGCCACGGCGTCGTCGAGGCGCACCACTTGGTGCACGCCCTTGATCGCCTTCGCCTTGCCGTCGTCCACGCTCGCGAGCTTGCCGCCGAACACCGGACAGGCGGCAACGGTGGCGATCTTCATGCCGGGGACCTTCACGTCGATGCCGAACTGCGCCTTGCCGTTGACCTTGTCAGGGCTGTCGAGGCGCTTGGCGGGGGTGCCGATCAGCTTGAAGTCCTTCGGGTCCTTGAGCGCGACCTGGTCCGGCACCGGCAAGGCTGCAGCCTTATCGACCAGGGCGCCGTAGTTGAGCTTGCGGCCGGTCGGCACGTGGATCACCTCGCCCTTCTCGGCGCGGCAGGAATTCGCATCGACGTTCCAGGTCGCGCCGCGGCGGACACCAGCAGCGTGCGAGCGGTGGCGCCGGCACGGCGCAGCGGTTCCCAGGCGCCACGCACCGAGGTCGAGCCGCCGGTCATCCTGAAACCCGACCAGCGGATTGGCATAGAGCTTATCGTCGGGCGGCGCATGTTCGAGGTGGACCTGGGCCAGATCCACTTCCAGCTCTTCGGCGAGCGAGCATCGGCAGGGAGGTGTAGGTGCCCTGCCCCATCTCGACCTGGTGCACGACGAGGGTCACGCGCCCTCGACGGTCGATGCGGATAAAAGCGTTGGGCGCGAAGGTGTTTGCCGTGGCGGTCTCGGCGGCCTCGGCATTACGCATCAGCGCGGGTAGGCTGAAGCTCAGCAGCAGCCCGCCGCCGGCGGCCGCGCTGGCTTTCAGAAAAGTCCGTCGGGAGATACCGCCCTCGGACATGGACTCAGCACCCTCTTGAGCAGCGTACAGCAGTTGTTCGAGACTCATGGTCAGGCTCCCTTTATAGCAGTGGCTTTAGACTGCGCCGCCTGTTTGATCGCGGCGCGGATGCGCGGATAGGTGCCGCAGCGACAGATGTTGCCGGCCATGGCCGCGTCGATGTCGGCATCGGTGGGATTTGGATTGCTCGCCAGCAGCGCGGATGCGGACATGATCTGGCCCGACTGGCAGTAGCCGCACTGGACCACTTCCAGATCCAGCCAGGCTTTCTGCACCTTCTTGCCGCTCGGAGTTTCGCCGATCGCCTCGATGGTCGTGATCCTTCTTTCCGCCGACCGCCGATACCGGCGTCACACACGAGCGTGTCGGCGTACCGTCCACGTGCACCGTACAGGCCCCGCATAGCGCCATGCCGCAACCGAACTTGGTGCCGGTCAGACCCACCACGTCGCGCAGCACCCAGAGCAAAGGCATATCGGGAGATACGTCGACCGTGTGATCCTCACCGTTGATTTTTAGTGTGGCCATGATTATGTCCTCCAGGTGTCGGTCCTACACTAGATTATGGCATCCGCAAACCGAGTTTGCACCGCGTCGAGGTCCGCTTGCGTATCGATATCCACCAAGACAGCGTCGTCCGGCATTTCCACTTCGACGATCTGGTCGGCAAGCTCGCGGAACAGCACCCTCGCGCCCTGATCGCCGCGTAGCTCCAGCAAACGCGGGAAGTACTGCGCGCTCCACAGTACGGGATTCCCGCGCTTGCTTCTATACGTGGGAATGCAGATGCTACGGCCCTTCGCGGGGGCGAATGCGGCCAGCAGTGGACCCAAATGGCGAGGAGCGATCAGGGGCATGTCACCGAGCAGGAATACGGCGGCGTCGACCTCCGCCGCGATCGCCGCCACACCGGCACGGATGGATGAAGCCAGGCCCTCCTCACTATGGTCGTTGCCGACGATCCGCACCGGTAATCCCTCCAGGGCCGCGGGCAGCGCTTCGCGATCGGACCCGACAACCACGATCACCGGATCGAGACCGGCATCGAGCGCCGTCTGGACCACATGCCGGATGACGAGACGATTGCCCAAGGACATCAGCAGCTTGTTCGCCGGCGCCAGGCGCGATGATAGACCTGCCGCGAGTATGACCGCTCCGAATTCCATCGCTATGCCCCGGTCCGCCGTTCCTGGGTGATCTGCGCCAGGATCGAGATGGCGATCTCGGCGGGCGTCACCGCACCGATGCTCAGTCCGACCGGGCCATGGATGCGGGCGCAATCCGCTGCGGAGAAGCCGCGCTGTGCCAGGCGGTCCAGCCGGCTCTCATGCGTTTTCCGGCTGCCCAGCGCGCCGATGTAAGATGCGGGCGAGCGCAGCGCCCAGGCTAGCGCCGGGTCGTCGAGCTTGGGATCGTGGGTCAGGGTTACCAGCGCGGTCCGCCGATCGGCCGTGATCTCGGCCAGGGCGAGATCAGGCCAGCGGGCATCGACGCTGAGCCCGGCGAAGCGCTCGGCTTCGGCAAACGCGCCGCGCGGGTCGATGATCAGGATCTCATAGCCCGCGAGGGCTGCGAGGTGCGCCAATGGCTGCGCGATGTGAACGGCGCCGACTAAAATCAGCTTGAACGGAGGATTGAAGACCTGGATGAAGACCAGCCCCGAAGCCGAGTCGAACCGCTCGCTGCGATCCTCGGCTAACAGTTCTCGGCTCCGCGTGATCGCGCCTGGGTCGATCTCAGTATCATGCGACATTGACGCCGGTCCGACGACGATCTGCTCGCCGGTGCGAAGCCAAGTCAGTAGCGCGACGGGAACCTTCGCCCTCTTCGCCTCGAGAATCGCGGAAAGGACATTAGAATTCATTCGATTGACCGGCTCGACAAAAACCTGGATCCGGCCCCCGCAGCTGAGCCCCACGGACCAGGCATCCTCGTTTGCAATGCCAAAATCGAGCAATGCCGGTTCTCCGGTCTCGATGACCTCCAGTGCGCGGCGCACCACTTCCCCTTCGACGCAGCCTCCCGAAACTGAGCCCATGAATCGCCCCGAATCATCAGCTAGCAACTGACTTCCCGGCGGGCGCGGCGATGAGCCCCAGGCTGCCACAACGGTTGCGAGCGCGCCGCGCCGGCCTTCACTGCGCCAGGCGGCTGCCAATTCCAACAGGTCCAGCTCATGCCCCATATTGATCCCTACGTTTCGCCGCGGCCAAACCTTGGCAATGATCTCGCCTGTCGTCGGGACCCTGAAACTGGATTGCGCGATCACAGGCCACGAGCGCCCCGCTTAGCTTCTCGTCGTGGCGCGTAAGACCGCGAGGAGCACGAGGCTTCATTGGCAACAAGGGCGACGTTCTCTGATTGTTCGTTCATCAGTTGACACCGCGGCGTCCTATGCTCGCTTCTCCCGCAGCGGCTTCAACGCGCCGCCCCAGGCGATAACCTGGTCGAGCATAGCGTTGACAGACTTCCCCTGCTGGGAAGCCGGCTTGAAGGCGATCGAACGGTCTCGACGTCCACGTGCGTCACTCCGTTGGCTTTGGCATCTGGATACAGCTTTGAAGGGAAACTTTTCTCCGTGATACACGATATGTTTACTGTTCAGCCGGAACGGCGGGCCCTGAGTTTTGTCCGATATTGATCTCATCGTTGCCTCGGCCCACTGAGCGTTCTACGGCCCAACCGCCACCAAAAGCTCTGCAAAGCGAGACCAAGGAGACACGAACGGCGGTTTCAGCTTTGACACGCTCGTCGTTGATCGAAAGTTTGGTGCGTTGAGCATCCAGCACGGATAAATAATCACTCGCTCCTCGCAGGTATAAGGCTTCGGAGAATCGATAGGTTTTATCTGCTGCTTGTTCGGCCTGTAGCAGTTCCTCGCGGTGCTCCTTCGAGGAGGTATGCGCGACAAAGGCATTTTCCACGTCTTCCAAGGCGAGAAGGAAGGTTTTTTCGTACTTCGCCGCGACTTGATCTAGCCGCGCGTCCGCGCCAGCGATGTGAGCTCGAATGCGTCCTGCATTGAAGATCGGCGCCGTGAGCCCAGAACCGAGGGCATATACCCCCTCCGCCAGACTCGAAAATCCTCCGACGGCCAGTGCGCCGAACCCACCGCTTGCTGACAGCACCAACTTCGGAAACTGATCGGCACGCGCTGTACCAAGGCTGGCCGCTGCTACACTCACTTCGGTTTGTGCAAGGCGCAGATCGGGCCGTTGTGACAGTAAGCTCGAAGGTAAGAGTTTTGGGATAGCTGGCAGAGCTGAAGGAAGAACTGCAGCAACTAATCGGCTTTCAAGTTTCGCCGGAGACTCGCCAAGCAACACACTGAGGCGATGGATAAGCGTTGCCTCTGCTGCGTTCAGTACCGGGAGGGCACTCTCGGTGCTATGCACCAAGGTTTCCTGGCGGGACACATCGGTGTCGTTTGTTAAACCTGCACGATAAAAGGCCTGCAGAGCTCTGAGCCTTTCGCGCTGGATCCCGATATTTTTCCGCAGAATGGCAATCCGTTCCTGTGCGCCGCGCAGCTCCAGGTAGTTCGTTGCCACCTGAGCCAGCAATCCAACCTGTACCCCATGTCGAGCCTCTTCGGTTCCCGCAGCCTGAGCAGCCATCCCCTCGGCTTCAAGATGCCTGGCACCGAAAACGTCAATTTCCCACCGTGCAGCAAGCCCACCGGTGATAACATTGGCGGTGGGTGTGACCAGCTCTATCCCCTGGTTACCCGGTACCGCGATGATTCGGTCAATGCGCTTATCTCGGCCGCCTGATAAAAAGAAATCAACGCTAGGGTAAAGTGCTGATTCCGCAACCGTGACTAGAGCGTTGGCCTCGCGCACGCGAGCCGTTGCGATTCTGAGATCGTGGTTCGCGGCCAATGCCTGGCTGATCAACTCGTTCAGAAGGGGATCATGAAATCCTTGCCACCATTCCTTGAGGTCGGCCTGATTGGAATTGTCTTGAACAACTGGGGCATGATGCCAATCCGTCGGAGTCGATAATAGTACCCGATCACTCACACGCGTCGGTGTACAGCCTGCTAAAATCACTATCATAAAGGCGATGCTTGGTATTAGATAGCGGGCCATCACGGGAACCTCTCTATATAGAAATTACCGAATCCATGGGAAGGAGAACTTCCTTCGAACTTTCCGGCGACGCATCAGCTTGAGAGCATTCCCGCTTTACCCGAAACCAGGCTGCATACAACGCCGGCAGGAAGAACACTGTCAGTACGGTAGCAATAGTGAGTCCGCCCATGATGGCGATAGCCTGCGATCCGAAGAAATCGTTACGCGACAACGGAATCATTGCCAGGATAGCCGCCGCCGCAGTCAACAGGATGGGCCGGAAACGCCGGACGGTCGATTCTACGATGGCGGTCCAGGTATCCCGGCCGGCCTTTTCGTCCTGCTCGATCTGATCCACCAGGATCACCGAGTTGCGCATGATCATGCCGGCCAGGGCGATGATGCCGAGCAGGGCCACGAAACCGAAGGGAGCACCGAACAGCAACAGGGCGAACGCAGCCCCGATTACCCCTAGAGGCGCCGTCATAAAAACAAGGAAGGTTCTGGACAGATTCTGCAATTGAATCATCAGCAGGATGAGCGTGACGATCACGACGAGCGGAATCCAAATCAGGATCGACTTCTGAGCGATCCAGGCGTCTTCCTTGGCCGCGCCGGTTTCGATGAAATGGCCGGCGGGGAGGCTGTCTTTGATGGGCTCGAGCTTCGGAACGATCTGCGCGGCTACATCGGGCGCCAACATGCCGTCTACCACGTCGGCCCGTACCGAAATTGCCGGGAAGCGGTTGCGGCGCCAACGGACGCCGTCCTCGAAGACGGTTTCGAACTTGACGAACTGCGCCAGCGGTGCCGATCTGCCGTTGGCCGTCCGAACAGTGACATCGGGCAATTCGTCGGCGGCAGCACGTAAGTCCTTTTGCGCTCTCCAGACGATGTCGATGAGTTTGTCGTCCTCGCGGAACTGTCCAACGGGGATGCCCGTATAGTGAGCTTGCAAGGCTTGCGACAAACTTGAAGTAGAGACGCCGAGTGCACGCGCCTTGTCCTGATCGAGTACGAGACGTAACGAAGGAATGCGATCGTGCCAGTCGTCGTTCACATCGACCGTGTTGGGGTTGGTGCGCACGACCTCGGCCACCCGGTCGGCGACGTTGCGAACGATCTTGGGATCTTCACCGAACACCCTGAACACGAGCGGATAATCCATCGGCGGTCCGACGTTGAGGCGCATGGTGCGTCCGCGCACTTCCGGGAAATCCGTGGCGAAAGCCAGCCGGATGCGTTGCATGACCCGTTCGCGGGCCGCGTTGTCGCGGGTCATCACCACGAATTCGGCCAGATTGGTATTGGCCAGTTGTTGCACGATCAGCAGGAAAAACCTCGGGCTGCCGCCGCCGATATAGGTCGCGTAATTCACCACGTCCTCGTCCGTGGCAAGCAGCGCCTCCATGCGCTTGGCGACCGCTTCGGTTTGCGCGAAGGAACTACCCTCCGGCAACCAGAGGTCGATGATGACTTCCGGCCGATTGGACAATGGGAAAAACTGTTCGGGAACTTGGGTCAGGGTCACGACGCCGACGCCGAACAGCGCCACCGTGCCGATGATCACTGTCTTGCGATGTTCCACGCATCGATCCACCCAGCGGCGCAGACGATTATAGAACGGCGTGTCAAAAAGGTCGTGGCCGGGCGTGTGCCCCTTGCCCTTGGTCTTGAGCATCAGAAAGCCCAGATAGGGTGTGAAGACCACCGCACCGATCCACGACAGGAGCAGCGAGATGGCCATCACCTGAAAAATCGCCACCGTATATTCGCCCGCCTGCGATTTGGCCAAGCCCACCGGCAGGAAGCCGGCAATGGTAATCAGCGTACCGGTCAACATCGGGAAGGCCGTGGCGCGGTAGGTAAAAGTCGCGGCGCGCATCCGATCCCATCCCTCTTCGAGTTTGCGCGCCATCATCTCGATAGCAATCATGGCGTCGTCCACCAGAAGACCCAACGCGAGAATCAAGGCGCCCAGCGAAATGCGATGAATTTCCATGCCCAAGAGCCACATGCACAGCAGCGTTCCGGCCAGAACCAGGGGCACCGTCAGCCCGACGACGGAGCCGGTGCGAAATCCGAGGCTCAGGAAGCTGACGAGCAGCACCGCCGCCAGCGCCTCGAAGAAGGTGCGCAGGAATTCGCCGATGGCCGTTTTGACCACACGCGACTGATCGGCGACCCGCTCGACTTCGATGCCCACCGGGAGTTCGCCCTCGATCCGAGTCACGGTGGGTTCCAGCGCCTTCCCCAGTTCCAGCACATCGCCTTTCCTGTTCATGGTGACACCGAGTCCGACGGCTTCCTGACCGTTGAAGCGCATCTCGAATTCCGGCGGATCGGTATAGCCCCGCGTCACCTTGGCGAAATCGCTGACTCTGATGGTCCGGCCATCGAGACGCACGGCCAGGTTCGCCACGCTATCCACCGAGTCGAATGGGCCGGTGAGTCGTATGGGGAGATTGCGCTGCGAGGAAAACACCGTCCCCGCCGACACCATGTCGTTCTGCGCCTGCAACGTCTGTGCAACCGCCGCGGTGTCCAGTCCCAGTTCGGCCAGCTTCTTGTCGGAAAACTCGACGTAAATCTTTTCGTCCTGGACGCCGATGAGATCGACTTTCTCGACATCCTTGACGCGCAAGATCTGCTGCCGGGCCGAATCTGCCGCAGCTTTCAGCTCGGCGTAGCTGAAGCCTTCCCCGGAAAAGGCATAGAGGAGGCTGTAGGTATCGCCGAACTCGTCGTTGAAGAAGGGGCCGACGATGCCGGGCGGCAAGCTCATGCGGATGTCGCCGACCTTCTTGCGCACCTGATACCAGAGGTCGGGGATCTCCCTGGGCGGCGTGTCTTCACGGGGTGTGACGAAAATGACCGATTCGCCGGATTTCGAGTAGCTGCGCAGGGTGTCGAGGTTCGGCAATTCCTGGATTTTCTTTTCCAGACGGTCGGTCACCTGTTGCTCTGTTTCCAGCGCGGTTGCGCCCGGATAGAGGGTTTTGACGACCATGACGCGGAAGGTGAACTTTGGATCTTCCCGTTGTTCCAGGCGGAAATAGGCGAAAACTCCACCCAGCAGCAACAGCGCCATGAGAAAGCCGGTGAAGGCGCGGTGTTCGAGCGCCCATTGGCTCAGGTTGAAGTCCTTCATGGCTGATGCTCCTTGTTTTCGGCGACGTAGCCCTGCATGGCCGCCGCGACCTCTTCCGGCAAGCGCACCGCCTGTCCCTCAGCCAGGCGCTGTACCCCGGCGCTAACGACTAATTGTCCAGACACGACTCCCGCAACGACAATGCGCTCTCCGTCCAGTGCCTCGCCCAGCTGAACCGGTACGGATTTGACCGTGCTGCCTCCTTCTTCCACCAGCCACACACGCGGACGTCCAGGCTCGTTCTGCGGGGTGAATACGGCCGAGAAAGGGACGGTGATGCGAGGTGATGTAGTCACGGGAATCCACACCGTCGCCGTCTTGCCGAGCCGTGCTTCATCCTGCCTCTCAAGGAGTGTCGCCTTGACGCGATAGGTGCGGCTGGTCGGGTCGGCCGCTGCCGCGATTTCGCGGATACGCGCCGTATACCGCCGGTCGCCGTCAGCCCACAGGGTCACGCTGACTTTCTGATGGAGGTCGATTCCGGCCACGCGCTGCTCGGGGACATCAATATGGATTTCCTTCTCATCAAGACGGGCCAGCTTGATGACGGGCTGACCGGCAGTCACCACCTGCCCCGTCTCGACTTCCAGTCCCGTGACCACACCATCCCGATCCGCCAACAGATCGGTATACTGTAATTGGTTGGTCGCTTGGCTCAGTTGAGCTTCCAACGTCACCACCCGTTCCCTCGCGGTGGTGTACGCAGTGTCGTGCCGGTCGAACTCGGCTGGACTAATGACCCGCTGATTGAGGAGTTCGCGGTAACGCATCAGATCATCCCGGGCAAAATCCCGTTCAGCCTGGGCTGAGTTGAGCTGGGCTTTAAGCGCTTCCGTTCCAAGCCGGTAATCGGTGGAATCAAGACGCGCGACGCGCTGACCTTTGCGCACTCGATCACCCACCTCCACGTGACGGTCAATCATTTTGCCCGATACCCGGAAGGCTAAAATCGTCTCGTATCGTGCCCGCACTTCCCCGGCGAAACTCATCACGCCGGCTGCGGCCTCATCCCCGATTCGGACGACCTTCACAGGCCGTGAGACCTGCTGGGATGGTTTGTCTTGAGGGGTGCACCCAAGAAACATCGTGAGTGGTAGCAGCAGGCAAGCTAGGAATTTGCCCCGCACTGCCGTGATCAACATTTTTGGTTTTGCCATTTTGTCTCCTCTCTCGGTTTCTTGCTCGGTTAGTGATGGGTTCAACTAAAAATCTTGTCCCTGTTTGAGGTTAAGGTGGAGAGCCTGCTGCCAGAGTGCCATGTATCTGTATATGCAAGTATGTAATCAAAAAAATACACCTACCCTGCTGGAAGCCCGATCATGTTTCCTACGAGCTTTCGCAAGAGTGTCGCTCCATTATCCCCAATAAGCTTTTGTGTGCGATCCTGTGCCTTACGCCAAGAAGGAACGATTTGATGCAGAAGATCACGACCTTTGGCCGTAACCTGCAACGGCGAGCCTCGCCCGTCTTCTCCATCTATAATCTCTTCTACCCAACCATTAGTCAGCATAATCTTTAGATTACGTGTCAGCGTTGATGGGTCGAGGTGAAGGCGCTTGCCAATGTCGATACGCCGAACGGGGCCGATCCTCGCCACAGCCACCAGGAGATTGAGTTGTGTTGCTTTCAAACCGAATGCGCGTAATTCACCATCGTAGATGCCCGTGAGAACACGATTGAGTATGCGTGCACGACTAAACAGACACTCACACCTTATCTGATCAATAATACCGTTATCGTATTTCATTTTGTTCGATTCCATTTTCACCGGTGCGTAGTGTTGCATATACAAATAGATCTTGTCAAGCCAAAATTTGGTCCAGATCCCCGCACCACTCGGTCACCATGAACCCGCTGCAACGGGACACCGCTCCATGCTGTTGATTCGTTCCCAAATTGGAGTTGATGACTGGTGGCGTCGGCCGCGAGGCACTGCGCGAGTTCTACTCGCGGCGCTTAAGCATAAATTCCCCCTGTGCGGTTTCCGCTACCAATACTCTATCTTTACCCTAGCCCTGCTAATAGATTTATACGTCGCATCGTTGCTCCTTCGTCCGTGAAATGCGGTGAGCGATTTGCGCTTGTGTCGCGGTGGGCCAGGCGCCGAGTTGCTGCATGAGGGAGAAAAGATTCGCCGCACCCCAATGCTCGGTGATCTTGCGGTCCTGCCGCCGTTTGCCACCGCACCGATCTCAATGATCCGGGCGCCCTTTAGGCGTGCGTCATCCAGCAAACCCAAGAGCCGCGCGTGGTGGCGGTCGTTGACGATCGACGTGTAGTCGGGTTCGCGGCTATATTGGGATAGAGCTTCGCGACCTCGCCCGTGTACGCGGCAACGAAATCTTCGACGACGAACTGGGTGGGAGCGGTAGTGTGGGTATAACTAGTCATGCTCGGTCTCCGTGCATCGCATGGCCGATGCTGTTCACGACCAGCCCCTCTTAGTTGTCGTGACGCTCATAAGGCTGCTGGTGAGCTGCGGCGAAGGGGAATCGCCTTTTCTTCGCGACACCCACCACACTTTGCCCCGGAGCCATCAATGTGAGGTTACCGGCCCACCGATGGTCCCGGCGTGAGAATCGTTGTCGCGGAGCGGCGCCTTCGGCGGCCTAGGTTGCCCAGCGTCGTTCCAGCCTTTCGGTGGACGCGGGACTTGGCCGTGCATGATGTCGTCGATCTGCTCGGCGTCGATGGTCTCATACTTCATTAACGCCTCGGCCATCACGTGCAAAGTGTCGAGATTCCCTTCGAGGATGTCCTTCGCACGCTGATAGTTCCGATCGACGATGCGACGGATCTCCTCGTCTATCGCATGCGCCGTCTCATCGGAGACCGTCTCCTGCTGCGTCACGGAGCGCCCGAGGAACACCTCCCCCTCATCCTTCCCGTAGGTCAAGGGCCCTAAGCGCTCCGAGAGACCCCACTTGGTCACCATGTTGCGCGCAAGCTCGGTTACCCGCTCGATGTCGTTCGAGGCCCCTGTCGTCACATGCTCGACGCCAAAGATGAGCTCTTCCGCCACCCGACCCCCAAAGAGACTCGAGATCTGGCTCTCCAGCCGCTCCTTGCTCGCACTGAAGCGGTCCTGCTCGGGCAGAAACATCGTCACCCCGAGCGCCCGACCCCGCGGCATAATGCTCACCTTGTACACCGGATCGTGCGAGGGCACCAGCCGTCCCACAATCGCATGCCCCGCCTCGTGGTAGGCTGTCAGCCGCTTCTGGTCCTCGCTCATCACCATCGACTTTCGCTCGGCCCCCATCATGATCTTGTCTTTGGCCTTTTCAAAGTCCTCCATGTCCACCAACTGCTTGTCGGAACGCGCGGCAAAGAGCGCCGCCTCGTTCACCAGATTGGCCAAGTCCGCCCCCGAAAACCCCGGCGTTCCACGCGCGATAATCGCCGCTTTCACATCGTCCGCCACCGGCGCCTTGCGCATGTGTACTTTCAAAATCTGCTCCCGACCACGGATGTCGGGCAACGGAACAACCACATGCCGGTCAAACCGTCCTGGACGCAAGAGGGCCGGATCGAGCACATCGGGACGGTTGGTCGCCGCAATGATGATGATCCCCTCGTTGCCCTCAAATCCGTCCATCTCTACCAGCAACTGATTGAGCGTCTGCTCACGCTCGTCATGCCCGCCGCCGAGTCCCGCACCGCGGTGCCGGCCCACGGCGTCTATCTCATCGATGAACACGATGCAGGGGGCACGCTTCTTCGCCTCCTCGAACATATCACGTACCCGAGAGGCGCCCACCCCCACGAACATTTCCACGAAGTCCGACCCCGAGATGGTGAAAAAGGGTACCTTCGCCTCGCCCGCGATCGCCTTCGCCAAGAGCGTCTTGCCCGCGCCGGGAGGGCCGACCATTAACACCCCGCGCGGGATCCTTCCGCCAAGCTTCTGAAACTTCCCGGGATCACGCAGGAACTCGACGAGCTCCACGACCTCTTCCTTGGCCTCTTCCACACCGGCCACATCACTGAAAGTAATCTTCACCTGGTCCTCGCCCATCAGCCGCGCACGGCTCTTGCCGAATGACATCGCCCCACGCCCGCCCATTCCGCCCTGCATCTGGCGCATGAAGAAGACCCACACCGCAATCAAGAGCAGCATCGGGAACCAGGAGATGAAAAGCTGCATCAGAACACTCTGGTGTTGAGGAGGACGCGCCTCGATCGAGACGTGGTTGTCCAGCAGATCCTTAATCAAGGGGCCGTTATCGGCTTCAGGACTGTAGGTGTAGGCACTGTTTCCATCAGCGAGATGGATGGCAATGGCTGATCCGTCGATGAAGACCTTCTCGACGCGACCGGCGTTGACGTCGCTAAGGAACTGCGAGTACTCCATTGCGACGCCAGTACGACCACGATTTTCGCTGTTCGCGAACAGGAGAAAGCCTATACCTATCGCCACTACAACAACCAACAGCACGTTCTTTGTTTTATCGTTCATGGTTCGGCTCCTATTCCAAATTCACGGTGAACTCACATTTTGCTCGCCTTGCTTAAACCAACGTACACAGGTAATCGCAGCCATCCTTTAAGGTCCTAACTCTTTGTTTATCTATCTCCACTAGAAACGCACTTGCCGGACGTATAGATGATATATGTCATCTATATTTAGATTATAATGCAAATGTAATTAAGTCAAGGAGGCCGGCAACGATATTTTTGTTCGCGCTGTGCTGGGACGCTTAAGGCCACCTCACCTGCTTCGTGAGAGAGAAAGCGTTACACGGAATTAGTGTGGCCTACCTGATGAGCGAGATCGTACTTACCCATGGCGGTCTCTATGGGATGCCGCCTCCGAGGGCTTTGTAAATGGCCACCAAAGCCGTAACTGTTCGCGTCTCGCTGGCCGCGAGCCGGTCTTGCGCTTCGAGCAGCGTGCGCTCGGCGTCCAGCACGCTGAGAAAATCCGTCGCGCCGGCGTCGTAGCGTTGCCGCGCCAAGTCGGCGGCTTGCTGGCTCGCTTGGGCGGATGCCTGAAGAAACTGCCGCCGAGCTTGTTCGTGTCCGAAATCGACAAGCGCGCCTTCTGTTTCCTCTAAAGCAGTCAGCACTGTCTGTTCGTAAAAGGCCAGCGAGGCTTCGGTGCGAGCGTCCTCGACCTTGATGCGCGCCTGAACGCGACCAAGGTCGAACGCCGCCCAAGTGATGCGCGGCCCGAAATTCCAAGTGCCAGCACCGCTATTGCCCAGCCCAGCGAAAGTATCCGCCTGCAGTCCCACGCTTCCGATGAACGTAACCCGTGGGAACAAGTCTGCGGTCGCAACGCCGATGCGCGCTGTAGCAGCAGCCAGTGAACGTTCGGCGGAGCGGATGTCCGGGCGACGACGCAGAAGCGCTTCGGGATTGCCAAGTGCGAGCGCGGGCATTGCTGATGGCAGCGGTGCAGGTGTGGAAAGTGCCGCCGTGAGAGTGGTCGGCTGCTGTCCGGTCAGAACCGCGAGACGGTAAATCGTTTTTTGAATCGCGGCTTCGAGAGGTGGAATTGTCGAGAGGGTCAGATTGAGCAGCGATCGGCTGCGCGAGACGTCGAAGGCAGTACCGCGCCCGCCCTCAAGGAGCGATTGGGTCATTTTGAGAGTCTCAGTTTGCACGCTGGCATTCTTGCGCGCGACGGCGAGTTGGTTTTGCAGCCCACGCAGTTCGAAATAATTCCGTGCGATCTCGGAGGTGACGCTCACCAACACATCAAGCCGCGTAGCTTCGACCGCTCCGACCTCAGCGGTGGCGGCTTGAACGGATCGTCGGACGCGACCGAACAAATCAAGTTCCCAGGTGGCGTCAAAGCTGGCGTCGTAGAATTCCTCTTCGCGCGCGTCGCGTGGAGTACCGGGCGCCGTGGCGGCTTTGCTAAGACGACTGTTCGCGTACCCCGCGTTGGCCAGCACGGTGGGCGCGAGGTCGAACGTAATGAGCCGACGCAGAGCGCGGGCTTCCTTGAGATTCGCAGTAGCGATGCGCAGGTCGTAATTGTGGACGATGGCGCGATCCACCAGCCCATCGAGCTTGGCATCGTTGAAGCCTTTCCACCAGGTGGCGAGAGCTCTCTCGTCGGCCGCAGCGGCATTAGTTGGGCTGTTCGCGAAAGATCCGGCAACCGTTGTCTGCGGCGGCTTGTAGTTTGGACCGACGGCGCAGCCGGACAGAAAGACCGATGACATAAATCCAACGGCCAACAACCCACTGCGGTTTTGATGTTCAATGCGCTTCATGGGGTGTGGGATTGAGCACTGTCTCTGCAGCAGGCTGGCTCGTTGATTTGAATCGCACCGTCAGCTTTGCGGATGACGACATAGAACACCGGCGTGAGGATCAGGCCGAAGAACGTCACGCCCAACATTCCGAAGAACACGGCCGTGCCGAGCGCCTGCCGCATCTCCGCGCCCGCGCCGCTCGCGAGCACCAGCGGGACGACGCCGAGGATGAACGCGAAGCTCGTCATCAGGATCGGCCGCAGGCGAAGGCGCGCGGCTTCGATGGCTGCGTCCGCGATGCTCTTGCCGGTGTCTTCGAGTTGCTTCGCGAACTCGACGATGAGAATCGCGTTCTTGCTCGCGAGACCGACCAGCACGATGAGGCCGATTTGCGTGAAGATGTTGTTGTCCATGCCGCGCAGCCAGACGCCGGCGATGGCGCTGAGCAGACACATCGGCACGATGAGGATGATGGCCAGCGGCAGACTCCAGCTTTCGTATTGCGCGGCCAGCGTGAGGAACACGAGCAGCACGCAGAGCGGGAAGATGAACACGATGGTGTTGCCGGCGAGGATTTCCTGAAAGGTCAGCTCGGTCCACTCGTAGCCCATGCCCGGCGGCAGTTCCTTCGCGGCGAGTTGCTGCGCGAGCGCGATGGCCTGGCCGGAACTGACGCCGGGCAGCGCCACGCCGTTGATGTCCGCGGCGGGATACATGTTGTAGCGAATGACTTTGTCCGGGCCGGTGGTTTCGCGAACGTCCACGAGCGTGCCGAGCGGCACCATGTCGCCGGCGGCGTTGCGGGTTTTGAGTTTGCGGATGTCCTCGGCGCTGAAGGCGGAAGTCCGCGTCGGCCTGCGCGGTGACCTGATAGGTGCGACCAAAGCGGTTGAAGTCATTCACGTAGAGCGAGCCGAGATAGGTTTGCAGCGTGTCGTTCACATCGCTCAAGCGCCACGCTCATGCTCTTGGCCTTCACGCGGTCCACGTCCACGAAGAGTTGCGGCACGCGCGTGGTGAACGTGGTGAACACCTGCGCCAGTCCGGGCGTCTGGCTGCCATCGACCATCATGCTGAAACGCCGTGCCGGCGAGCGCATCCAGACCGAGGTCCGCGCGATCCTGAATCATCATCTTGAAACCGGCGGTGCTGCCCAGGCCGCGCACCGGCGGCGGCGGCAGGACCAGAACGCGCGCGTCGCGCAACTCGGCGTAGCGCGCGTAGAGCTGGCCCATGATCGCCTGCGCGGACTTGTGCGGGTCTTTGCGATGCTCAAATGCTTCCAGCGAAACGAACATCGTGCCGGCATTGGGAAGATTCGCGCCGACCAGCAGATTGAAGCCGGGAAACTCCACCGTGCCGTTCACGCCGGGAATGGTGCGGGCGATTTCACCGGCGCGGCTGATGATCTTCTGGCTGCGCTCCAGGCTCGCGCCATCGGGCAGTTGCGCGAAGACGATGAGATAGCCGGAATCCTGCGTGCGGAATGAAACCCGTCGGCACGATTTTGAAACCACCCCACGTCAGCACGAGCAGCCCCGCATAGACCGCCAGCGCGATGCCGCCGCGCCGCACCGTGCCGCCCACGGCGCGGGTGTAGCCGTTCGTCGTGCGGTCGAAGCCTTTGTTGAACAGCCGAAAGAACCAGCCGAGCACCGCGATCCATGACCGCGGCGAACCAATCCTTCTTCGCGTGATGGCCCTTCAGCAGAATGGCGCTGAGCGCGGGCGAGAGCGTCAGCGAATTGAACGCGCTGATGACGGTCGAGACCGCGATGGTCAGCGCGAACTGCCGGTAGAACTGCCCGGTGATGCCGCTGACGAACGCGGTCGGCACGAACACCGCGCACAGCACGAGCGCCACGGCGATGACCGGGCCGCTGACTTCGTTCATCGCCTTCTTCGTGGCCTCGACCGGCGCGAGGCCGAGCGCGATGTTGCGCTCGACGTTTTCCACCACGACGATGGCGTCGTCCACCACGATGCCGATGGCGAGCACGAGGCCGAACAGCGAGAGGTTGTTCAGCGAGAAGCCAAACACTTCATCACGGCGAACGTGCCGATGAGCGACACCGGCACGGCGAGCAGCGGAATGATGGACGCGCGCCAGTTTTGCAGGAAGACGATGACCACCAGCACGACGAGCAGCACGGCCTCGAACAACGTGTGCACGACCGCCTGGATGGATTCGCGCGCAAAGACGGTCGTGTCGTAAATCACGCGATAGTCAACGCCTGGCGGGAAGTTCTTCTTCAGTTCCTCCAGCTTGGCCCGCACGGCGTCGGAGGTTTCGATGGCGTTCGATCCCGGCAGTTGCCAAGATGACGAGCGCGGCGGCGGGCTTGCCGCTGAGTTGCGAGGCAACGGAGTAGTCGCGCGCGGCCAGTTCGACTCGCGCCACGTCGCGGACGCGCGTGACCTGGCCTTGCGCCCCTTGCTTGACGATGATGTCGCCGAACTGCTGTTCGTCGAGCAGCCGCCCTTGCGTGCTGATGGTGAGTTGAAAATCGCTGCCCGGCGGGCACGGGCGGCTGGCCGATCGTGCCGGCGGCGACCTGAAGGTTTTGCTCGCGGATGGCGCGGACGACATCACCGGCCGTCATGTTGCGCGAGGCGAGTTTTTCCGGATCGAGCCAGATGCGCATCGAGTAATCGCGCGCCCCGAACACCGTCACTTCGCCGACGCCCGGGATGCGCGCGAGTTGATCCTTCACTTGAAGGAAGGCGTAGTTGCCGAGGTAGAGTTCATCGCGCGAGTCGTCCGGCGAGACGAGATGCGCCACCATCGTGAGGTCGGTCGATCGCTTCGTGGTGGTCACGCCGAGGCGGCGCACTTCCTCCGGCAACTTCGGCAGCGCGATGGCCACGCGGTTTTGCACGAGCACCTGCGCGGTGTTGAGATCCGTGCCGAGCTTGAACGTGATGGTCAGCGTCATCACGCCGTCGCTGGTCGAAGTGCTCGACATGTAGAGCATGTTCTCGACGCCGTTGACTTCCTGCTCGATGGGCGTGGCGACGGTTTCGGCGAGCACCTTCGGATTCGCGCCCGGATACACGGCGCGCACGACGACGGTCGGCGGCACGATTTCGGGATATTGCGCGATGGGCAGTTGGAACATCGCAATCCCGCCCACCAGCACGATGACGATGGAAAGCACCGCCGCGAAAATCGGCCGGCGAATGAAGAAGTGGGAGAAGTTCATTTCGCCTCCGGGGGCTTCGCGTCCACGACGATGCCCGGCCGCACGCGCATCAGTCCTTCCACGATGATCTGTTCGCCGGGCTTCAAACCGCCGTTCACGACCCGCAGGCCGTCAATCATCGGGCCGATCTTCACCGGACGGAACTCGACCTTCTTCTCCGCGTTGACGACATAGACAAACTTCTGCGCCTGGTCCGAACCCAGCGCGCGGTCGGGAATCAGCAGCGCCGGATATTTGCCGCTGCCGGGAATGCGCATGCGCGCGAAGAACCCCGGACTCAAGCTGTGATCCTGGATTGGAAAACACGCCGCGGGCAGCGCATCGTGCCTGTGGTTGGGATCAACCTGATTGTCCACGAAATCCATGTAGCCCTTGTGCGGAAAGCCCGTCTCGTCGGCCAGCGCCATCTCGGCGGGAATCTCTGCGTCGCGCGCGCTCTCACGTTTGCCCTCCCTGCTGAAGCCGGATGTATTTCAGGATCGACGCGCTCATCGGCATCCACGTAGCAGATAAAGCGGATCGAGCGACACGAGGGTGGTGAGCAAGCGTTGCGCCCGCACCCGAGACCCGCCGCTGACCAGATTGCCTTCCGTGACCAGCGCGCGGCCGATGCGCCCGTCAATCGGCGCGCGGATCTCGGTGAATTCGAGATTGAGTTTGGCCGAGTCCAGCGCGGCCTTGGCTGATTTCACCGCCGCCAGTGCCGAAGCGTAGGTTTTGGTCTTCGTGTCGAAGTCCTCCTCGGAGATGGCCTTGGTCGCGATCAGCCGCTTGGCCCGCTCGGCATCATTCTTCGCCAACTCCGCCTGGCTGTAGCGCCCGTTGATACTCGGCGTCCGCGCGGTCGAATTCCGCCTGATACGGGCGCGGATCAATCGTGAACAGCAGGTCGCCTTTCTTCACCTCCTTGCCCTCCTTGAAATGAACCTTGTCGAGATAACCGCTCACGCGCGCTCGAATTTCGACGGTCTCCGGCGATTCGAGCCGTCCGATGTACTCGTCCCACTCGATGACCTCGCGCGCGATTGGCTGGATGACGGAAACGACCGGCGGCGGCGGAGCGGCTTGGGGGGCGCCTTTCCCGCAGCCGGTCACCACCAATCCGATCAAGAGCGCAGCGATTCCAAGCAAGTAGGTTACTTTCATGCGGAGCCCAAGGGTTTCATTAGTGTGCAGGAATAAATTCTCAATGCTTCGATTGCGCGTGTGCCTCGATCAGCCAAAGCAGTTTGTCCACACCTCGGGAAACGTCCGTGAACAAACCCGCCGTGTCCGCGTCGCCCATTTTGCGGGTGGTGTCAATGGCTGCGCGCGTGATGACGCGCCGAACTTCGATAGTGCGCTCGACAGTACCAGAGTGTAGCTCTGGCCGTCTTAAGATTCGGAATGGGGTCTATTGACGCGAGTCTGCCTTTGGGGAGGCTTGTCGTCAAGAGGAACAAGCGTGCCGCTATGCTTAGTGCCCAGGGCAGCGCTGGCAACCTCGCTGATATGACAGCTAGCCCTAGTGACGAGGACCGTGTTCCGGTGCTCGCCCGTTCGTCCGATGATGTTCAGCGTCTGGGAATCATCGCACGTGCCGCCGCTTGTCCGACAAAGAATCTGCCCAGCGCTGTGACGCGCAGCGTTTGTTCGACTTCTATTGGATTAAGTGCATCAATCGGTCCGCGCAATCGCCGACTAGCATTGTGAATAACGACGTTGGGTGTACCGATATCTCGCTCAACGCCTGCAAACAGCCCCGCCACGTCGCTTTCCTGCGATACGTCGCAGGTATAAGCATGCCCCGCAATGCGCTTGGCGAGATCTTGAAGGGTGTCTCCACGTCAAGCGGCGATGGCCACTCGGAAGCCATCTGCCGCGAAGCGCCGGGCGAGCGCCGCCCCGAGTCCGGGGCCGACGCCAACCATTAACGCAACATGATCTGACATATAGTGACCTCCGCCCTGCCGACGGGTTTGGTCTTATGGCGCAAAAAACCGGATTGCTCAAATGATTAAGCCGCTGGATTATACTTCTATCCATCCTTGAACTCGGTCGCGACCATGGCGGGCCTCAATGCAAATTCGACATACCAACGAGCGAGGCTGGGACGCGAGGCGCGCCAGTCGAGCTCTGTGTATCGAAAGTCTAACCATCCCAACATACACCCCACTGCGACCTGCCCGATGGTCACGGGACCGACTAGCCCATCGGCATGCGCTTCGAGCCAGTCAAGACTCCGTGCCTGCTTGCGGGTTTGGAACTTATCGAATTGGCCAGAGCGCTTATCGTCGGGACGCTGCTGCTCGATAAAGCGGAGTACACCAGCGTCCGAGATTCCGTCTGCGATTGCTTGTAGTTGTAACGCGCGCCAGCGAGCTAGCCCGACTGGGGGAAAGAGTTTTTCGCGGGGATGGAGCGAATCGAGGTATTCGCAAATCACATGGGAATCCACCAAAACCATTCCGTCATCCAGCGTCAACGCCGGCACTTTTCCGAGCGGATTGATAGCGACATACCCAGAGCGTTCGTCCCGAAAATTGACAAGGATTGGGGTTACTTGATCCGACAACCCGCACTCATGCGCCACCACGAGCACCTTCCGGACAAAGGGTGACGTAGGGCTAAAGCTCAGTTGCATGACATCGACTCCTTCTAGATGTGAACACCACCAAATCGCCGAATGAAAGACCGAAACGTTAGAGGCGATCCTTGACCATACCGAGACAACGTCAGACATCTAGCCATGGGTGATGGTGAAAGTCCGCTATGCCGCATTACTCTCGTCAGCCTCAAGCTTGTCGAGTAACTCCGCCATGCGCATCACCATCTGGACCATCGTTCCTCCGAGGGCCAAAGCGAACCACACGGAGATCACAAATGCGTAGTGCACGGGCGAAGCGAAAAGCTCTTCCCGAAACCAAAAGGTGTGCCCCCATTCGTTGAACCCCACCGACGGTAATAGCATGAAGGGACCGACGACCGCGAGCGTCAAGGGTAAGGAGATCCTGTTGGCGTAAAGCGGCAGCCGCGTCCGTGCGTAAAGCCACGTAGCCATACCCAGAAGGGAGTACAGCGGGAAGCCGAGATAAAACACCACGATGTGGTTCGGTGTGAACGGGGTATCACGAACCGCCGCCTGATGCCATGCATTGTCTTGCTCGCCGAAATAACTTCCCGCCCAGTAAACTGCTAGGCCGTACACGCCGATCCACATCATCAGCGCAAAATACCGCCTGATTTCTTCCTGAGTCGAGAGTCGATCGAGGTGGCGATCCCGCGTAGCCCACAGGTACCAGGCGAGGCCTATTCCCAGCGCCACCTGAAATACTATCTCGATGTAGAGAAGCCGCCGCCAATAGACGTCGAAAATTGGCATGGTCGAATCGAGTCCGGTCTCTAAGGCAAAGGCACCTTGGTAGACGCGGATAGATACATACATAAAAGCAATTGCAAACAGACCCGCACCGTACATTGGTAGGTCGCGCAGGTACCAGCGCGACTGACTATCATTTATCGATGCCTGCTTTAGTGCTGCTAAGTTTGTTGCCATATCACACCTCTCTGTCGTAAGTTACCCTCAGAGCTTTTGAACAAATCTGCTGCGCTCGGGATCTCGCGTTCCGACGGTGCTCGGAATCCTCATGTATTTCACTATACACTCCGGTTCCTCCGCTCCGGCGGACCACGACCTCCCTTCGCTCGCGACGATTTTTTTCACAAGCTATTAGCCGAGACGGCTGGGACCTTTCGTGCTTTACTACGTCATGCAGTAATCACGCTGTCTATCCACCGCCCATTACTGGAACAGCGGACGCCGAAATACTCGATAAGTAGCGCGCTCCCAAGGTGTCGTTGAAGAAGAGTAATGCGCCAACGCGACTGTCGGCATCCTTTATGATGGTCGAGAGTTTCTGTAGGTCCCAGGCCGCGTCGGTGGCCGTTACTTGCACCGTGCGGATTTCGCCGGGCGCGATCGGTGCGTTCGACTCCACACGCAATCCCGTTCTTGCGCTAAGCTCCTCGGGATATGCAAGGTCAACGGGCCCTGCTTCTGGATTGAAGAACCTGACCGTCGCCGTGTTCAGCTCCGCTAGCTGTATAGGGTGTTCCGCTTTGTTGGTCACCTCTAAGGTGAGACTCAAGGCGCGCTCGACCACTCGGTAGGTGGCGTGCTTGACCTTTACGCCCACCCTTTGAGATTCCGGCAAGGGTTCCACGTGCGTGCGACCCGTTTGCAGGGGAATGGTCTCTGGATAGGCGCTATCGACAGCCGCGTAGGCCCCGGCGATGAGCACTAGAGTAGCGCCCAATCCGATGATAGCGATCCTGCGATCGGTTGGCGTGATCAGAGCCTCCTCGTTCCCCGCTTGTACTAGCTTATATCGGAGTATGAAGAGCGGCCTTCGCACCCACCACAGAAGCCATGCCGTGCCAAGCACAAGCCAGATCCCGTGCCACAGCACGCCGTTCCGTGTGCCAAACGTCTCTAAGTCGATCGTACGACCCGAAACGGTCGTGACCTCATTGCGGAAGTCGGTGGCCACTCCCGTCACCTCGATCCACATTCCCGGTCCGACGATGACGCCGACATCCTTGAGATTCATCATGGGATGAATGTGGTAGCGGCCAGGAATGCGGGCCTTCAAAGAAAGCTTAAACTCATAGTCGGCCCCAAGTTGCAAATCCACGGAATTCGCGACGCTGATCCCATTAATATAGGTCCCTGTTCTTAGCAAGACAGGGGTAGGCATCGCGAGATTGAGGAATGCCGAATCCGGCTTCGCAACGGCGTTGGGCCAATCCTCTGCGACGTGAAAGCGTCCACTTAAGATGACTTCATCGTTCACCTTCAAATTCGTGTGCGACCATGCAATGTCGTACCACTGAATCGTCCGCATGCGAATGAAAGGTTCGAGCGCCCGTTCGCCGTGTGCGAAGACCGAGGGGATCACCGTAATCAGAGCGAGCAGGCCCATAACCAATGAGCGCGAAAGTATGAGTTGTCTCATGGGTGTCTCCTTGCGGATTTAGATCCGGTTGAGAAAACGTACTGAGCTAAATAGCTTGCCGATATAGAGCCAAAGGCCATAGAGGGGCATGGCTAATACGGCAGCGCAGAAAGCGGTGAGCGGCGTCGCGTACGTTCCATAAGTCCTGAGAACGCCGCGCTCTATTATTCGCAGATATTCTGGAACCCCTGGCCGCACATATTGGTAGCCGAGGAGATCCGCGATGGTCATCGTATCGCCGTGGTGTGCCACGGCCTCGTGAAAGGGCGCGATGATCGGCCAATTGGCGGGATAGAAGACGGCCGCGAAGAGGCTCGCGCCGAGCACCGCGGTGGCTAGGTAGCTTCGAGTCAACAGTAAGATGAAATCCAATATGAGGGCGCTTGGAATAAGCGTCGCCGGTAAGACAATATTGATGGGATAGTTGGTCCAGAGATGGTAGGCAAACCAGCGGGTGATGCACATACCGATCAGGAGAACCACGGCGCATACCGTGGCCCCCATTGGCAACCGAAAGTGTGTCCACAGCACATACTGGACCGCTGCCGGGAACGTAATCGCCATCAACGGCGTTACCAGAGGCCACCATTGCCTATCTTTCCAGTCCATCCAGAAATCCCAATCCCCGACTGTCAGAATCATGCTCAGGTGGAAGGCACCGGTCAAAACGAGAATGATTGGAACCAAGGTCAGATAGTCGAATGCTCGTGCGATCTTTGCTGTTTTCTGCCCTGGAATTGTTTGTAGTAATTGCGCTGCCATAGGACCTCCATTGCTCTACATTTTGATTGCTCTACTTAGCGCCCTGGGGCGCCGTTGTCGAAGGCTTTGACTCGAAGCACAAAGTAAGGGGGCTTCGAGAGTGCCTCTCCCGCATTGAGGACCGCGGATTGGTGCAAGCGATTCACCACGGCGTAAAGGTCTCCCTGAGGACCGAAACTAAAGGAGTTGACCCACGAGAGATCTTTCGATTGCACGAGCCGTGTGTACTTGCGGTCGGGTGTAATGACGCCGATGGCGTTCGCGGCGAGATCGCCAAGATAGATGTTGTCGCTCTGATCGATGGAAATCCCATCGCAAATAGGCTTGCTGCTATACCGCTGGACTCGACCTTCGAGTAGGACTTCGCTCAGTTGGTCATTCGCTAAATCGTCGGCGCGCACGCGGTACAGGCTCATGCCGTGCATAGGACCAAAATAGACCCACTCGTTTTTGGTATCTATCGTGATGGGATTCACGCCCAGCCGTGGGCGATGAATTGTGCCATCCTCTTTTTTGATCTGAACGGGTCGACCGTCCATGATGAGATCGACCGGCTCCGGGATAACGCTATGGTGACCTTGAAGAACACGGCGCGCGCGATTTGTTTTTAGGTCAACGATGATTAATGCCGCGTCCGATCCACCGGCCGGATCCGCGATATAGATGGCGTTGCGTTTTGGGTCAATCGCGAAATCATTAACAAAGGCATCCGGCGGTGTTGCAGGCGGCGGCAGCTCGATTACTCTGTGGAGCTTGTCATGTTCAGAGTCCCACCCGACGAGTTTCGGGACCACCTGGCTTCGCAGGCCATTGTCGAGCATCCAGACGATGCCCTCACCGTCAGAGCGGATCCCAAGTACCGAATCAAGCCGCACCCCATGCGTGCGCTCGGTCCTGTCGTTGAACTGTGTGTTCGGAAAGGGCTTCAGGGAGCCATCCTGGCCCAGTTCCGCAACGGAGTAGGCGGGACCGTAAAACTGGTGCAGACTGATAATTACCCGCCCATCAAACGTCACGGTGATGTTTCCCGGTGCGGCGTCGAGCCGCGCGCGAATTTCATAAGGTTGCTCGGGAAGTGCAGCGGTTTCTGAATTACCCGCAATGACACAGAAGAGCGCCAAAAGGAGGTTTTTCAAGTACCAGCCGTTGCGCCGGCGGGGTTTGCAGTGTTTCGGCGGCGGGTCAAAGATCGCTCTCGCTTCGCCTCCCAGCTCTAAATTCGGCCTATACCGATCCAATCCCTGCAGGAATTGAAACATAGCTATCCAAGACGCCAGATCTCTATTCATCCGAGAAAAGATATTAATCATGGCAATCGCTCCTAGTCTATCGATGTTACAAACCAAAGCGCATCGCTCGAACATTTAGATGATGCATATAATCTATTAAAAGATTATGATAGTAATCTAAATATGTCAAGAGGTACCGCGAAGTTGGTTTTGGTCGGCGTTCGGCCGGCCGCCTCCCGTGCCGGTGGGTATTGACAAACTGGGTCAGTGGAGAATCACGTATGCGACGTTCAAGAGAAGAGGCGGCTAAGACGCGACAAGAGATCATTAAAGCCGCATCGACACTCCTTCGCGAACGAGGGTTACATGGGATTAGTGTGGCGGAGCTGATGAGCGAGATCGGACTTACCCATGGCGGATTTTATACCCATTTCGACTCCAAAGAGGCACTCGCCTCTGAAGCCATAGAAGCCGCATTCGGTGAATCGGTGCGTGGTTGGCATAAAGTATTGGAGAGCGCACGGACCAAGAGCGGCTTCGCCAGCCTCGTCGATCTCTACTTGGGAGAAAAACACCTCAGGGATCCGGGGACGGGTTGCGCCGTACCCGCCCTTGGAAGCGAAATCGCGCGCGCGGGCCCTGTGGTGCGGGAAAACGTCGCCAAGGGGATTAATGAAATGATCGAGATCTTTTCGAAGCAAATAGAAGGCACGTCGCCTGAACGCAAAAAGGAGCGGGCAATTGCCACCGTCGCCTGCCTGGTTGGCGCGATAGTTATGGCCAGGTGCGTCAATGACCGAACAACCGCACAATCGTACTTGGAAGGCACCCGCAGACAATTGTTAAGCAACCAGGCGGCAACCCCATCAAGATCGAAGAAAAAGCCCAGCCGTTCCTAACTTAGCCGTGTCAATCTCGATGCAGTTCAACGCCGATGGCGAGCCGGACCACGGTGCGCGGCCGTTCTCCGGGAATCCGCCCGTGGCGCGACCTGTTGCCGCGACTGACCGGAAGAGGTCCGAGGCGCCGCGCCCGGCGCCATCCAGGTAGCTGCCGACTACAGCCAGCTCGGGAGCCTGCTCATGGTGCAGATCTGCTTGGCCTCGCCCTGCCCTTCCGGCGCGATCTCTTCGCCCGACTCTCCAACCTCCGCAGCGCTTGACGCGGCGCCGCGCGGCTGCCAGGATCAGACCCCGGTGGCAATCATCGCGGAGGCGGAGCTATGCTGGATGCGATCAAGGCGTTCTTCGAAGAGCATATTGCGCTGTGTGGCCCCGACGGGCCGCAGGACGAGGAGCACCGGCTGCGCCTGGCGGTAGCGGTCCTACTCGCAGAGGTAGTGCGCATGGATGAGGAGATCGCCGAGGCTGAGCGGGCGCAGGTCCTCGCCTCGATCGCCGAGAAGTTCGAGCTCGACGCGAAGGAGGCCGCAGAGCTTATGGCGCTTGCCGAGGAGGAGGCGCGGGAAGCCACGGATTTCCATCAGTTCACCTCCCAGATCAACCTGACCTTCAGCCCCGCGCAGAAGGTAAAGCTCATCGATCACCTGTGGCGAGTCGCCTACGCCGACGGCATCCTGCACAAGTACGAGGAGCACCTTATCCGCAAGGTCGCAGATCTTCTCCATGTGCCCCATGAGCAGTTCATCGCCACCAAGCTCCGCGTCCGGGGTGACGCCTAAGCAGGTTGCTGAAAACGGATCCCCGTGGGCAATCCCGACGAAACCTGATTAAGCCACTGTCCGACTGACAACGGCAAGCCAAGGCTGTGCAGCGCGAGGGAGTCCCTGCGGTCGATAGTAGTGTTTTATGATCTCGAAACCGGCCGATTCCAGCAGTAGCTGATAGGTAGCGAGTTCAAGGTAAGTGCCGTAGCGATTTCCCTGCCATCCCTCGCTGTTTCCTCTGGGATTTGAAGAAAAAAGTACTCCTTGTGGTTTTAGTGCGGACCTTAGCTGTTTTAGGACCCTGGTCATTTCCTGTGAAGGAACATGAAAGAGCGAAGCATTTGCAAAAATACCGTCGACAAACTGCTCCGGTAATTCTAGTTTAAGGAAATCTTGGTGGAGCACCGGAAGACCGGTCAGTGATTTCGCCATCTCACAAAATTCGTAGCTTCCATCTAAGCCAATCGCATGATGTCCCTCGTTCTTAAAAAAGAGAAGATCGCGGCCCGGACCGCACCCCAGATCCAAAAGCGATAGACCTTTTTGGTTGGGCAAAGCCGACAATAATGCCTCATAATTTTGCGTCACATCGTGATCTTTTGTCCCGTGCCAAAAACTATTGGCATTTGCGTTGTAATGTTCAATCGTAGCGGAGCTGATCCTTTCTAACTCATTGGGCGACCAGAACTTACGCATGGCAATATCGCCTTACCAAATAAAGATCTTTTGTTCCATGAAAGATATTCAGAAACTGGACTGGGGTCAAATTACCTCTCTTAATTTTCCTTTTTCAGATTACGAGTACCTACTGGCGCTTGAAACGAGTCAGAGTGTTGGGAGTGAAACGGGTTGGATACCTCGCTACCTCACTGTATGGCAGGAAGTCGAGCTTGTGGGAGCAACCTATGTTTATCTGAAAACTAATAGTTATGGAGAATACATTTTTGACTGGGAATGGGCGGCTGCCTATCATCGGTACGCGCTGCCATACTATCCAAAGCTGGTTTCTGCCATACCGTTTACTCCTGCTACGGGTGCCAAGATCCTGTTACGCCCGAATGCGGACAGAGAAGCTGTCTCGCGGGCACTAATTTCTGCGATGCTGGCATTGGCTGAAGAGAAAGGGTGTCATTCCGTGCATTGTCTTTTCCTCCCGCCGGAGGAAGTCCCTCATTTCTCTGAAAGAGGTTTTTTGATAAGACATAGCTTTCAGTACCACTGGCTTAATAGAGAGTATCGGGACTTCCCCGATTTTCTGGACCATCTTAAGACAAAACGAAAAAAACAGATCGTACGGGAACGAGAACAGTTAATAGCACGAGGGCTTGAGATCCGAGTTGTTACAGGTGAGGCTATTCGTCCTAGACATGCCGGCATCATGTACCGGTTCTACCTTTCGACGATAGATAAAATGGGCGGTTATCCCTATCTCACGCCTCGCTTTTTCGATACGGTAATAGCAACGATGAGAGATCGACTGGTCCTTATTTTGGCCTACGACCGGGGAGCGGAAATAGCAGGCACGATCAACTATCGAAAAGGGGATCATCTTTACGGCCGCTATTGGGGCGCTGATGAAGACGTGAGGCACTTACATTTCGAGCTTTGCTATTACCAGTCCATTGACTATGCCATACGCAATAAAATCACACTCTTTGAAGCTGGGGCTCAAGGCGAACATAAGGTTCCGCGCGGCTTTCTCCCGGAACTTAACTACAGTGCACATTGGATTTTTCATCCGCAGTTTCGAACTGCAATTGCCCAGTTCATCAATGAGGAAAAAGCTCTAATAAGCCGACTCATCGACGATAAGCTAGGCAGCTCTCCTTACCATCAACAAATTCAGGGTTCAGGTCGTGTACCAACGATTTGATCTATACGAGTGGGATCCGCGACTCATAAACCACCGCCGACCCCGAAGCCAAAGTAAAACTGGGGGTACCAAGCAGCGTCTCCGGGCTCCGGCCACAAGTAAATCTGAATCGCCTTTACAAGCGGGTATGTGTAAGGATGTTCACCTATGTTGCGAATGAGCACGTTTTCCAAAACTCCATAGACCGTTACCTCGCGATCGGCACTATAGATCGCCCGGTCAAGAAACGCGTCGCTATCGGCTATGAACCGCCCGAGTGATACGTCGCCTGGTTCGGGTCGGCCATCGGTGCCGAGCGCTATAGCAAGGATTTCCACTTCCGTTTTGTTTCCTACACTCTTCGTATGCACGATTCTCCCGCCCCACCGAACGCGTCGTTTCACGAATGCCTTGGGGTTATGTTGTACGTCAGCCAAACTAGGATTGTCTGCCAGTGGTTCGCGGATCACGAGCGGCACGTCGCTTGCGCACCCACCAAGCAAAAACAGGAGTAACAAGCCGCCTAAGACTTGTTTCATTACTGTTTTCTGAGTCGGATCAAGAGGGCCGATGTGGTAACGGGGATACAATCCCTAACTGCTGTAACATGCCAAAGGTATCTGCGTTAATCCAATCTTCCTCGATCTTGCCAGCAACAATGGAGTAAATCGCTTGCCCCGTGATTCTCATGGACTTGCCCGTCGGTTCAATGCTCAAGAGCTTTCCTTTGTGCGTGCCGTATGCTGACCAGCGAAGCGCAACCTTCTCCCCCTCGGCAACCATGTCGTCGGCCCTGACTTGCAGGTCAGGGAAAGCAGCGCAAAACAGTCGAACATATTGCTTAGCTCCTTCAGGGCCGCGGCTCAGATCGGGAATCGTGTTAGAGTGAATGACCGCGTCGGGAGCGACAATCTCGTCCAAAATATCGAGCCTTCGCTGATTCCAGACTGCGTCAATAAGACGGTAGATGATTGCTTTGTTCTCGTTTGACATACGACTATCTCCACAAGCTGTTCGTGGCGAGTGAGTAGTCTACGCCGCTCGGGAGGTTTGCAACAGGCGACTACCGTGTGACAACTCCCGAAATTTATGGTCGGCCGTCCCGCTGGCTACTGACGGTGTACTAGACGATCCGTGTACTCGAACGGGTGGAAATACTTGCACGTATCTTTCGTCTTGGCCTCGACCCGGCTGCGCTCATGTGCACGCTTGCCGCCGACAATTGATGAAATTGGAGAAAAATACTAGGTATGGTTTCGGCATATCCGATAGATGACAAAACATTCCATAGCTTTTTGTGTCCATATCAACTATAATTTACTTGTTGCAGTACACGTCTTGTAGTCAGTTCGGAAGTCCCTCCAGTTTTTTCGGTAGTTACTCCCGCAATGTCGTCTTCAGGATCGGGTTTGCACCATTCCAATTCAACCAAACAGAGGTATTTCC
Organism: uncultured Gammaproteobacteria bacterium; assembly: GCA_963764725.1. Taxonomy (GTDB): domain Bacteria; phylum Pseudomonadota; class Gammaproteobacteria; order JACCXJ01; family JACCXJ01; genus USCg-Taylor. The sequence continues at coordinate 495,777 of CAVXTM010000016.1, forward strand.
GTGATTACAGGAATAGTAAAGTGGTTCAACGACAGTAAGGGCTACGGCTTCATTACCCGGGAGGACGGCGGCAAGGATGTGTTCGTGCATCACTCTGCCATCCAGGGTAACGGCTTCAAGTCCCTGGCGGAGGGTCAAAAGGTGACCTTCGACGTGGAGCAGGGTCCGAAGGGCCCGTCGGCGGCAACAGTCCAGCCGGCCTAAACATCAAGCACTGCGTAAGCAGGTTTCACGAGACCCCGCCACCCGGCGGGGTCTTTTTTTTGGAGGAAGGCGAGGGAATGATACCTTTATGAATGAGGCCACTCGCAGAAGGTTTCTGAAGTTCATGGGCCTTGGTGCCAGCGCCATTGCCGTCTCGTGCATGTCCAGATCCAGGGAGAGCCTGTTTGCGCCGGCCGCGAAGACCGGCAAACCCGGCGGCCTGACCCCCCTGCGCCTGCCTCATCCGCTACCCATCTATTCGGAAAGGAACAGCTGGCTCGCGACGGGGATCGGTGGGATAGGCGTGATCAAGCACTCACACGACCTTGTTAACCTGACTCAATATACGCTTATCGACGACGTCGTGGTCCCGCCGGAATACGAATACTATTTGATCGCAAGCTGGGGTGACCGCTTGTTCGCCGACCCTGATCACTATGTCGGCTACAATCACGATTACACGGCCTTTGTGCCGCTCAATGACAGTGACCACGATGGCTGCCTCTACATCAACCATGAGTACGTATCGTACCCGTTCTCGAAGCTCTCGCCCGATACGCCGGCCGACATCGCGTCGTTGGGAACCGCATTCGAGTCCTTCCCGCTTGTCGTCGGCTTTGCCTTACCGACAACCAAAGACCGCCAGGTGTTAGGCGAGATGTTGTACAACTGCGGCGGCACGGTCGTGCGGGTCCGCCGCACTGGGCGCCACGGTAAGAGCGCCCGGTATGAGGCCGTGGCGGGCGATGCCAAGAATCGCCGCATTCATGGACTCTCGGGGCTTGCCATCAACGCAGAGCGAGCGCCGACCGACCCGTACCAGGCGGTGACCGCCTGGGGGAGCCTTTCCCATCAGCAAGGTGACAGAAGCTTTTTGGTCGGGACCGGGCCGGCGGCGACGGACGTGTTCGAGGGCGTCAATGCCGATGGCCTGGGCAATCGCATCATCGGCACGGCTTATAATTGCTCGGGGGCCAGAACCCCGTGGGGCACGGTCCTCTCCGCCGAAGAGAACTTCCACGGCAACGCCACGTTCTTCATAGGCGTGCAGGAAGGTGTGCTGCCGAACGGCAGTCAGACCGGCTACATCACGGGGACGAGCGGGGCCGAGTTCGGACTGCTCGGGGAGAAATACGGCTGGATGGTCGAGATCGATCCTCGGGGTCCCGAATCGCGCGGCAAGAAGCACACGGCCCTCGGTCGCTTCCGGCACGAGAACATCGCCATGCGCGCCGAGCGCGGTAAACCCATCGTCGTGTACCTCGGTGATGACCGGCGCGGCGGCCACACCTGGAAATACGTCAGCCGAGCGAATGTCACACACGAGCAGGACCCCGCCAACAGCGGGTTGCTTGCGGAGGGCACGCTCTATGTCGCGAGATTCATGAGCGACGCTACGGGCATCTGGATCCCGCTTGAGCTTAACACGCTGGTAGATCCCAACGCGCCCACCGTTCTGAGCTCAGCGGAGCGTGCGGCACGGACGGACGGCAAGGCGCAACGCGACGGCGGGGTGCTCCTGCCAAGACGCAATGGCATTGCAGGGCAGACCAGCGATGGCGGCTCGCTGGCAGTGACCTTGAACGGGGTCAGTAGCCCCATCGTGCTCACCGAGGCGGAGGCGCTCGAGAGCTACAGAACGAAAGGCGGCAGCAAGCCGGCCGGGACGGTGCGGCTATCGGACTATTATACCAGTCAGGGTGCGCTCCTCTGCGACGCCTTCCTCGCCGCCAACCTCATCGGCGGCACGCCCTGCTCACGACCTGAGGACATCGAGATCCATCCCCTCACCCAGCACGTGTTCATCGCCATGACCGATGGGGCGGCCGGCAGCGACGGCTATCCCGACTCGCGTGTCTTTGTCCTCGGAAAATACGGCGCTGGCGTTGCGGAGACGCAGCCCCACGGTGGCCTCTATAAGATCATCGAAGACGCAAGTGACGGCACGGGCATTACCTTTACCTGGGACCGCTTCCTCCAGGGTGGAGAGGCGGGCGCCGAGGGTGGCACCGGCTTCGCCGCAATCGATAACCTCGTGTTCGACCGGCGCGGAAATCTGTGGCTCGTGACCGACATGTCGACCGAGCGGCACAACGGCTTCGCCCTTGGCGCGAACCCGGCACAGAAGACCATCGATCACACGGTCATCAACGAGGCGGCAAGCGATCTCGTTGGCGTGTTCGGGAACAACTGGCTGTTCTACGTACCGACAATGGGCGCAGATGCCGGTAAGGTCGTTCCCTTCGCGTACGGACCGCCCCGCTGCGAGATGACTGGTCCGACTTTTGTAGGCGATACCTTGTTCCTTTCGGTGCAGCATCCGAGCGAGGATTCGATTCCGAACGACGGCACCCCGGCGAGCAGACTCAACCGTGACCTCGAGCTGCTCGGTTTGGACGGCAACACGTTCATGCAGAACCGCACGCTACCGCGCGGCAGCAACTGGCCGAGCAACCTCGGCGGCAACGCGCTTGGGGCGCCCAAACCGGCAACGATCGGGATCCGTCGCATCAACGGTGGTCCGTTTGTCCCGGGCGACGACCTTGAGTAGCCATTGATAGAAGGAAGGTGACCGACGTCACGGGGAGGCGCGACGATCGCGCTCCGGCAACCGCAATAGGGGCTGTCCGGTAAGGATAACGGTTCCTTCTTTCACGTGCTCGCACGGCTTGAAGCCGTCGGGCGCGAATACGATAATGGTTGATCCGTGCTGAAACCAACCCATCTCCTCGCCCTTGCGGAACGACGCATCGCAGGGGATGACATTCGGCCCGCGATGCTTGAGATGCAGCAGGATATCGAGGAAGTGCAGGCGGATGCTGGCGACGAGCACCGCCGCGACCGCCACTAAGGTGACCGTATGCCCCGTCGCTTCCAGCCGGGTCTCAAGTATCGCCCGCTCGTTTTTGCAGAAGAGCTTTTCAACACGCTTGAGCGCGATCGGGTTTAGGTTCCACGTGTCTCCGGACAGGTAGGCAACCTGCTTGACTCGACAGTCATGCGGGGCGTGGAACCGGTGGTACATGCTCGAGGTGATCCGAAGCGTGACGTAGCAGCCGTCGCGGTAGACACGCACCAGCTCCGAATCGCCGAGCAGATCGTGCAGCGTGTACGGGAAGCCTTTGGCCTGGATTAGCGTGGTGCCCTCGATGCGGCCCGCAGCGCCGACAATAGCGTCACATGGGGACGCGAGCACGGCGGGTTCCGGGTCGATCGGCCGCGCCCCGTCTTTGAGCTCCCTTGTAAAGCAATCGTGCATGCTCCGGAACTGCGTCTTCTTGGCTTCCTCCAGGTTTAGGTCGGCGAAAATTCGCCAAACGCCGATCGACAGATCGCGCACGAGCGGGTGCTCGATCTGGCTGAACCAGCCCATGAGTTGGGTGAGCAGACGCCGCGGAATGCGGTTCGTCAGGAGAAAATTGAGGTCTTCCTGCTGGAAGATCCGGGAAATCACGGATCGCACGGTCATCGTATTGTAAAGTCGCTCACGTAGGGTTCCGAGACTCGTGGACGCAACATTGGTTTTGTACGCGCTCAGCGGCGCCGTATTGGTCGCGTCGCTTCAGCAACTGAAGATGCGCCTCGCGCTTTCCAAGGCGAAGCACCGGTCGTTGTCCGGCCATTCCCGTATCGCGCGACGGATCGCAGCGCTCGTACCGTTCTACGAGTACGACGAGGCGCGGTTCTTCCGATCCGACGATGCGCCGGAAGATATAGCCGCCCGTCGCCGCGCCGGTTTCATGCGGCTTGCGGATCTCTATCGGGAGCGCTTCCCGGAAACGCTGCGGCTCACCGTGGAGGTCGAGGACAGCATCTCCGATCTGCAGTTTACCGGCGCCTACCGCGTGCCCTTCCAATACAGCCGCTTCGTACGCCGGCACCTCAAGGCAGGGGCGTTCGTCCGCTCGTCCTCCGGAGTCAGCCTCACCGATCTCGACGGCAACCGCTTCTATGATCTGACCGGCTCCTACGGCGTGAATGTCTTCGGCTACGACTTCTACAAGGAGTGCGTGGCGTGCGGCATTGAACGCGTGCGCGCGCTCGGACCCGTGCTCGGCGCCTATCATCCCGTCGTCGCTTACAACGTGCAGCGGCTGACGGAGATCGCCGGGCTCGAGGAGGTGTCGTTCCACATGTCCGGCACGGAGGCGGTCATGCAGGCAGTAAGGCTTGCGCGCTACCACACGCGGCGGTCGCACTTGGTGCGTTTCTGCGGGGCTTACCACGGATGGTGGGGAGATGTCCAGCCGGGTGTCGGTAACCCCTTGCCGGCGCGCGAAACCTATACCTTGAAAGACATGGACGATGATACGCTTCGAGTGTTGAGCAAACGCCGCGATATCGCTTGCGTTATTGTAAATCCGCTGCAAGCGCTCCATCCGAACGCGAACGCGCCGGGTGACGCCGCACTGGTCGACAGCGCGCGCAGCGCATTCTTCGATCGGGCGGCCTACACCGAATGGCTGATGCGGCTGCGCGCCGTCTGCACCGAGCGCAAGATTGCGCTGATATTCGACGAGGTCTTTACCGGCTTTCGACTTGCGCCGGGCGGGGCCCAGGAGTACTTCGGTGTCCGGGCCGACATGGTCACCTACGGCAAGACCCTCGGCGGTGGCTTGCCGATTGGCGCCGTTTGCGGTCGCCGGGACTTGATGAAGCGCTTTCGCGAGGATCGCCCGACGGACATTTGCTTCGCTCGCGGCACCTTCAACTCGCATCCCTACGTCATGGGAGCCATGCACGAGTTCCTGCAGCGCCTCGACACCCTGCAGGTTCGAGCGCTGTACCGCAACCTCGATGAGATCTGGAGCGACCGGGCCGAACGGCTCAATCGACGCCTGCGGGAGGAAGGCCTGCCGGTGCAGGTGGCGAGCCTGTCGTCGATCTGGACCGTCTGCTACACGCAGCCATCGCGCTACAACTGGATGCTCCAGTACTACCTGCGCGCTGAAGGACTGGCCCTGAGTTGGGTGGGTACCGGCCGCCTCATCTTCAGCCTCGACTATACGGACGCCGATTTCGACGCGGTCGCGGACCGGTTCGTGGCAGCCGCCCGGGCCATGCAGCAAGAAGGCTGGTGGTGGTCGGGCCCTGCGTTGACGAACAGATCGATCAAGCGCCGTATTCTGCGAGAGATCATCGCGCACCGCTTCTGACGGTCTCCCCGCCCATTTCCGTCCGGCCGCACTGTATAGGGGCGACCGCGACCCGCACCCTCAAGCGTGCCGCTTCGCCGGGCCCGGATCGATCAGCTCGCCGCGCAACAGGTACAGCGGGGCCGTGTGGTAAAGCTTGATGTCATGAAACGGATCCGTGAGAATCTTCGTCAGCCACACCAGTCCGGTCTGCACGCCCTGCAGAAAAAACAGGTGCACCGTCCGGAACAGCAGTCCGCCTAGGCCTATCGCGATCCAGAGTACCGCGATGCGGTGCACGAAGTCGGCGGAGCCCGCCTGGAGCTCAAAGAACCCCAGAAGCGTCGGATCAACGTAAAGCGCCAGCGGTGAGACGGCCCAGATCCCCAGCAGTACAACCTTGCGCCTGAGGTTGTAGCCCACCTTGATCTCTTCCTTGTGTTCGTGTGTTGTCTGATTAACTTCATCGTAGCCCTTGGGCTCGAAGTAGAAGTGCCCGACCTGCCGGCTGACCATAGCAACCAGCCAGCCGACCAGCGCTGCAGCGGCCGGATCGGTGAACAGCAGCACGTAGGTGCATAGAAAGCTGGCCGCGCTCAGTAAATGCAGCGACTGGTTGATGCGGCTGTGGTGGTAATAGCGGTGATCGTCCCACCGCTGCGTTTCTAGAGCCCGAAGAAAGCTGTTCATAAACTCTCCCATCTGCGTTAAAAAAACCGAAGGTGCTTTAATACGATCCTTTTATGAAAAAACGATGACAAACAGTTCCTGTGGTTCTGCGGTGCAGCCGTTGCCGGCGAACCAAATGTAACGCAATCTTCATGTAATCATCACGCAAAAAACACACTTGTCTTGTACTGTTTTTGTACTGTGTCGAGCGGAAAGAGGGATCCTGTGTGCGGCACGCGCAACTCAATGACTCACGCGCGAAAAGGGGCGACGCACTGATGCCTACTACCTACCCGGCCCGGTCTCATCACCGCGCTTTACAACAACATCATATTTGTGTCGTTACCGACACCTATCCACCCGAAGTCAACGGCGTGGCACTCACCTTAGCGCGCCTGGTGGACGGATTGAAAGTATGTGGTCATGCAGTATCGGTGGTGTGTCCGCGCCAGTGGGGTGCTGATGGCCCGAGTTACGGACGCGATCCCGAGGTAACCCTGGTGCGCGGCGTCCCGTTACCTGGGTATAAGGGATTGCACATCGGCTTGCCGGCGGGAGGGTTGCTGCGCGACTGCTGGACGCAGCACCGTCCAGATGTAGTGTACGTGGCCACGGAGAGCCTTCTGGGATGGTCGGCAGTACGCACCGCCCAGCGTTTAGGAATACCGGTCTTGAGTGGCTTTCATACCAACTTTCACAGCTACTCGAGGCACTACCGGGCAGGCTGGTTGCAACATTTAGTCGCCCTCTATCTCCGTTGGTTTCATAACCGGACTGCCGGCACTCTCGTACCCAGCATCGAGCTCCGGGACCGGCTGCACGCCTGTGGCTTCAAGAATGTCAGTGTCCTCGGCCGCGGTGTCGATAGTGAGCTGTTTACGCCGGCACGCCGCTGTCAGGCACTGCGGGAGACCTGGGGCGTCTCGGAGCACGATCTGGTCGTTCTCTATGTGGGGCGGGTGGCACCGGAAAAAAATCTCGGGCTCGCCATCGCCGCCTACCGCGCCATGCAAGTGAACAGCAAGTCAATCAAATTTGTAATTGTCGGGGACGGACCGCAGCGTGCCATGTTGCAAAAGGACCATCCCGATCTGCACTTTTGCGGGGTGCATCGAGGTGAGCAGTTGGCGAGACATTATGCCTCGGCGGACGTATTTCTCTTTCCTAGCGACACGGAAACATTCGGCAATGTGACGCTGGAAGCCATGGCCAGCGGCTTGGTAGTGGTCGCTTATGACTATGCCGCCGCACACCTGCACATCACGCATGGCGAGACCGGCGTTCTGGTTCCCTACGGCGACTCGGAAGCCTTCGTGACCACCGCGACGGATTCTCGCGCACGAGCTGCAGTCGCTGCCCAGAATGCGGTGCCAAGCGCGGGAATACGTGGCCACCCTCGGCTGGCAGTGCGTGGTCCAACAATTCGAAATGCTGCTGACAGGGGTCCTCGCAAAGCCTCGCGCTGCGTATGGTAGGCGGCGGGTTCTCGTAGGCGCGACGTCCGTAGGTGTGGGTCGCGGTGTAAACACGCGGCAATAGGTTCGCCTGAAGAGGAAAAAGGGCGTTAAAAAATCCCATACGTCGGTCAGCGGTGCGGTCGGGAGCCACCCCGCTCCCGGAGTGTCTCGACCCAGAGAATCGCATCGAAATGCGACAGTCGTGGGACGTCCACAACCGCTCGATTCCGACCCTTAATCAAACCGTAACGATCCTCTTGTAGTGTAGGGGGTCAGCGGAAATCATCGGCAGGTCATGACTCGGATGAACGGACAAGCGTATCGGCTCGCCAAGCCGGTGTGGGCATCCACAAGGATCTGAAAAATAACGGGAGTCGGACCAAACATACGGAGGAACGCATGAATCTACGAAGTCTTTTTGAGCACGCCGGCCACGTGCAAGAGTTTCAGGCCGGTACAACCATATTTGCGGAAGGAAGTCCCGGCGATGTGATGTATGTTGTTTTAGATGGGGAGGTCGAGGTCTGGGTGCGAAGGGAATTGGTTGAAGTCGTAGGACCTGGAGAGATTGTGGGAGAGATGGCGCTTATCGATGCGATACCGCGAACCGCCACGACCGTGGCCAGATCGGATTGTCGCTTGGCGCCGGTCGATGAGCGGCGCTTTCTATTCATGGTGCAGGGCACCCCGTTTTTCGCGCTGCACGTCATGCGGGTACTCGCAGAACGGTTGCGACGTAGAACGAGGGTTGTAGAGTAGCTCCGAAAATGGGAGGACCTCCGCAGGCTGCAGTGTCAGCGCGGCATACGGACCGGCTTCGACCAGATAGGTCATCCCCTGCTCTTAAATGAGATAAGGTTTGCGCATCAGCGTTAGGGTCAAGTCGCAACTCCCTCCGCACTGAGAACCGCCCTCAATGTGCCTTTTTTGGGAGCCCTCGCAAGAGGGTTTTTTTACATAGAGAACTACACTAGCTACTTGCAGACTCTGGATTCCCGTACGATAGCCGTGCACTGCGATACTTTGCTCTAACCCAGAAACAGGCCGTCTAAAATTCTCTTTCGTCCTACCTTCTTCCTTGCTGTCACCGTCATAATAGTTTAATCAAACCGCGTTACGGTAAGCTCCCTCTGACAAGGGCAACGATTCGTGTTGCTCCCCGATTCCATTTCGTAGGAGACAGCCATGACCGACAAGCAGGTAACGTTTTTCTCTCATAATGACGAAGACGCAATAACCAACACATCACATAACCCTTCCTTCGACAGCATTCTGCAAATGCGCCTTTCGCGCCGCCAGTTGCTGCGCGGCACCGCCGGCGCCGCTGCCATGGCGGTCTTCGGCAGCGTTGGTTTAGGCTCTGCTTGGGCTGCCTGTCAACGGCACGGAGATCAGAGTGTCCGGCCGCATTCCTTGAAGCTTGGTTTTGACGCTGTCCCTAAGAGTCTGGCAGATGTCGTCACAGTGCCGCCGGGGTACAGCTATGACGTGCTATACCGTCTGGGCGATCCGATCGCCGCTGGCGTCGCCGACTACCTGAACGATGGCACGGACGATCCTGCCAGCTTCGCGCAGCGTGCGGGCGATCACCACGACGGCATGAGTTACTTCGGCCTAAGCCCCAATGGTAAGCGCGACGAGAACTGCTGGCACTGGACTCGGCGGCCGGCTGCCCGCGGGCTGGGGGGTGGATACCGGTCCGGGCCACTACCGGCTGCGCCGCCGCGAGGATGCCGCGGTGTTCGCGCATTCGGCCGGGCCGAGTCGTGGAAGCAGTTCCTGCACCCGCCGCGGCGGCAGCTGTGGTCCGCTGGCCCGGACGGTGAGTTCCGTCCCGCCGAGCCGGCGTCACCGCGTTACGCATTCCTCGGCGTGCGGGGCTGTGACCTCGCCGCGATCGGGATCCTGGGCCGGGTGCTGGGCGAGGGCGCGCATCCCGATGGCTCGTTCGCGCGGGCCCGGCAGGGGCTGTTCGTGGTCGCGGTGAACTGCACCGAGCCAGGCGGGGTCTGCTTCTGCGCGTCGATGGGCACCGGCCCGGCGGCCGGGCCCGGCTACGACCTCGCGCTCACCGAGCAGATCGACGAGTCCGGCCACTGGTTCGTGGCCGAGGCCGGCAGCCACGGAGGGCGCGCGCATCCTCGCGGAGGTCCCATACCGTCCGCGCCTCCGCTGCGGAGGATGAGTCGGCGCGGGCCGAGGTCAGCGCCGCCGCGCAGCGGATGGGCCGGGCAATGCCCGCCGTCGACCTGCCCGCGCTGATCCAGGACTCCGTGGAGTCACCGCACTGGGAGGACGTCGCCAGCCGGTGCCTGACCTGCGCCAACTGCACGATGGTGTGCCCGACATGCTTCTGCACCACGACCGAGGACGTCTCCGATCTGACCGGCGAGCATGCCGGAGCGCTGGCAGCGCTGGGCGTCCTGCTTCGAGCTGGACTTCTCCTACATGCACGGCGGGAGCGTGCGGCAGTCGGGGGCGAGCCGGTACCGGCAGTGGTTCAGTCACAAGCTCGGCACCTGGCACGACCAGTTCGGCAGTTCCGGCTGCGTCGGCTGCGGCCGGTGCATCGCCTGGTGCCCGGTCGGCATCGACATCACGGCGGAAGCGGCCCGCCTCGCCGGAGCTGGCCAGCAGGCCCAGGCAGGAGCGCGGATGACCGGCGCCGCCAGGCCCTGGCCGCTGATCCCGGTGTTCGCGCGAGCTCTCCGAGGCGGAGCTGGAGCTGATCTCCAGCAGCCGCGCGGCCGGTACGGTTCGCGGCACGCGAGCGGCTGTTCCGCGAGGGCCACCCCGCCCAGGGCTGCTGGCTGATCCACAGACGGCTGCGTCGCCCTCGACCTGACCGTGCCCGGACGCGGCCAGGTCGTCGTGCAGACCCTCGGCCGTGGCGACGTGCTGGGCTGGTCGTGGCTGGTGCCGCCGTACCGCTGGCAGTTCGGGGCGGCGAGCGGTGCAGCCGACGACGGCGACCGAACTGGACACCGCGCAGTTGCGCGCCCTCGCCGAGCAGGATCCCGCGGTTCGGTTACACGCTGATGCTCGACGCTTGTTCGAGGCGGTCGCTGCACCGCCTGCAGGCCACCCGGGCCCGGCTCCTCGATCTCTACCGGAGTCCCTGATGACCAGCCCTGACACGTGACCGGTGGCCGCCGCGAGCCGATGCTGCCGGTGCCCTACCGGGTCACCAGCCGTCACGGCGGAGACGCAGGACTCGGTCACCCTGCGGCTCGATCCGGTCGGCGAGCCGCTGCCCCCGTTCGCAGCCCGGCCAGTTCACGATGCTGGCGGTGCCCGCGCATCGGGGAGGTCGCCATCTCGGTCAGCGGCGGCCCGCCGTCCTGGGAGGCCAGCCTGGAACACACGATCCGCGCGGTCGGCGCGGTGAGCCGGGCGCTGCACGACGCGCCGGCTGGGAACGATGCTCGGCGTCCGCGGGCCGTTCGGCACGACCTGGGATCTGCCGTCGGCCGCCGGGCGCGACCTGGTGATCGTGGCTGGCGGGGTGGGGCTGGCCCCGCTGCGGCCGGTGATGCTCGGCGCGCTGGCCGAGCGCGGACGCCTACCGCCGGGTCTGCCTGGTCGCCGGCGCCCGGACGCCAGCCGAGTTCCTGTTCCGCGGCGAACTGGACGCCTGGTCCGGCCGGCCGGACATCGAGGTGGACCTGACCATCGACCAGCCCGCGGCAGGCTGGGACGGCCAGGTCGGGTTCGTCACCGAGCCGCTGGCCCGGCTCCGGCTGGACCCGGACCGCACCACCGCGTTCCTGTGCGGCCCCGAGCCGATGATGCGGTTCTGCGCCCAGGTGCTGCTCCGCAAGGGGATCGCGGCGGAGGACATCCGGCTGTCGCTGGAACGCAACATGCAGTGCGGCATCGGCCTGTGCGGGCACTGCCAGCTCGGGCCGATCCTGGTCTGCCGGGACGGCCCGGTCGTCGGCTACGCGCTGGCCGAGTCCGCTGCTGACCATCCGGGAGTTGTGATGACCAAGCCGACACTGGCGGTGTGGAAGCTCGCGTCGTGCGACGGCTGCCAGCTGACCCTGCTGGACTGCGAGGACGAGCTGCTCACGCTGCCCGGCGTGGTGACGATCGCCCACTTCCTCGAGGCATCGTCCGCGGTCCAGCCCGGGCCCTACGACATCTCCCTGGTCGAGGGCTCGATCACCACGGCGCGCGACGCAGAGCGGATCCTCCAGATCCGGGAGCAGTCGCGGATCCTGGTGACGATCGGGGCCTGCGCCACGGCCGGGGGAATCCAGGCGCTGCGGAACTTCGGCGACGTCGCCGAGTTCACCGCCGCGGTCTACGCCAGCCCGGAATACATCGACACGCTGGCCACCTCCACCCCGGTCGCGGCGCACGTGCCCGGTCGACTTCGAGCTGCGCGGCTGCCCGATCGACCGCCGCCAGCTCCTCGAGGTGCTGACCGCGTTCCTGGCCGGCCGCAAGCCCGGATATCCCCGACACCAGCGTGTGCACCGAGTGCAAGCGCCGGGGCCTGACGTGCGTGATGGTCGCGGACGGGACGCCGTGCCTCGGGCCGGTCACGCACGCCGGGATGCGGCGCGCTGTGCCCCGCCCAGTCCGCGGGGCTGCTACGGCTGCTTCGGCCCGATCAGCGGCGCCGAACGTGCCAGCCCTGGCCAGCCAGCTGCGGCCGGTGCGGGATGGGTGACGACGCCATCGGCCGGGTCTTCGCCACCTTCAACGCTGCCGCCCCCGGCTTCGCAGACAGGAACCGCGATGAGCCACACGCAGTAGGAAGCTCGTGGTCAGCGGGCTGGCCCGGGTCGAGGGCGAGGGCGCGCTGCGGGTCACCGTCCGCGACGGCCAGGTCGAGCAGGCCGAGCTGAACATCTACGAGCCGCCGCGGTTCTTCGAAGCCTTCCTGCGCGGCCGCTCGCTACACCGAGCCGCCGGACATCACGTCCCGGATCTGCGGGATCTGCCCGGTCGCCTACCAGACCAGCGCCTGCAACGCGATCGAGCAGGCCTGCGGCGCCGAGCTCGACCCGCCGCTGGCGGAACTGCGGCGGCTGCTGTACTGCGGGGAATGGATCTCCAGCCATGCCCTGCACATCTACCTGCTGCACGCCCCCGATTTCCTCGGCTACCCAGACGCGATCGCTCTGGCCCGCGAGCACCGCGACATCGTCGAACGCGGGCTGGCGCTGAAAAAGGCCGGCAACGCCCTGATGGAGTTCCTGGGCGGCCGGGCCATCCACCCGGTCAACGTGCGGGTCGGCGGGTTCTACCGCGTTCCCAGCCCCGGCGAGATTCGCGCCGCTCGCCGAGCAGCTGCGCCGCGCGCTCGACCTGGCCCTGGAGACAGCCCGGTGGGTGGCCACCTTCGACTTCCCCGACCTGGAACTCGACCACGACCTGCTCGCCCTCCACGATCCCGGCCGCTACCCCATCGAACGGCGGCACCCTGGCCACCACAGGCGGGCTGTCGTTCACCGCCAGCGAGTTCCCCGGCCATGTCACCGAGCAGCAGGTCCCGCACTCCACCGCGCTGCACGCCACCCTGGACGGCCACCACTACCTGACCGGCCCGCTGGCCCGGTACTCGCTCAACTCCGGCTACCTGTCCCCCGCCGCGCGGCAGGCCGCGGCCGATGCAGGGCTTGGCGCGCAGTGCCGCAACCCATTCCGCAGCGTCGTCGTCCGCGCCGTGGAGATCGTCTACGCCGTCGAGGAGGCGCTGCGGATCATCGACGGCTACCAGCGCCCGGACCGTCCCGCGGTGGAGGTGACGCCGCGCGCGGGGACCGGGCACGGCGTCAGCGAGGCACCCCGAGGCCTGCTCTATCACCGCTACGAGCTGGACGCTGACGGCCTGATCCGGTCGGCCACGATCATCCCCCCGACGTCGCAGAACCAGGCCGCGATCGAAGACGACCTGCGCCGCGTGATCGCAGCCAACCTCGACCTCGACGATGCGTCGCTGACGGCCCTGTGCGAGCGGGCCATCCGCAACCATGACCCGTGCATCTCCTGCGCCGCCCATTTCCTGACCCTGACGGTGTGCCGCGGTGACCACCGGGCCGTGGTCATCGGGGTCGGCAACCCGTTCCGCCGCGACGACGGAATAGGCCCTGCGGCCGCCGCCGAGATCGAGCGGCAGCACCTGCCCGGTGTCCGGGTCGTCATCTCTGACGGTGAGCCCGCCGGCCTGCTGGAGGCGTGGGCTGGCGTCGACCTGGCCATCGTGGTGGACGCCATCCGCTGGGTGCCCGCCTACGCCCGGCCGCATCCACCGCTCGCCGCCGGCCAACTGGAACGCGGCGGCACCGGCCAGTTCCCATGGGTTCGGCATCCCGGACGCGCTGCGGCTCGGCGGTGTGCTGAGCGCGCCAGCCCGGCCATCTGGTGATCATTGCTGTCGAGGGGGCCGATTCACCGCGGGACCGGGCTTTCCGCGCCGGTCAACGCGGCCGTGCCCGCAGCCGTGGCGGCGATCCGGACCGAGCTGACCGGCGCGGGGCCCGGCTAGAGCCGGGCGGCCGACGATGGCGGCCAGATCGACGAGCCGGCAGGTGTAGCCCCACTCGTTGTCGTACCAGCCGAACACCTTGACCAGGCTGCCGGCCGCCTGGGTCAGGCCGGAGTCGAAGACGCAGGACGCGGGGTCGCCGACGATGTCGCGGGACACGAGCGGGTCGGTGCTGTAGTGCAGCACCCCGGACAGGCTGCCCGCGGCCGCCTGCTCGAAGGCGCGGTTGACCTCCGCGGCGGTCACGTCCCGGCCCAGCACGGCGGTCAGGTCGGTGAGCGAGCCATCCGCGACCGGGACCCGGACCGCGACGCCGTCCAGCCGCCCGGCCAGTTCCGGGATGACCAGTCCGGCGGTGCGGGCCGCGCCGGTGCTGGTCGGCATGATGCTGACGGCGGCGCTGCGGGCCCGCCGCAGGTCCTTGTGCGGCCCGTCGAGCAGCATCTGGTCGCCGGTGTAGGCGTGGATGGTGGTCATCAGCCCGGCTGCCAGCCCGAACGAGTCGTGCAGGACCTTGGCCATGGGAACCACGCAGTTGGTGGTGCACGAGGCGGCGGAGATCACGTCGTGCGACCTGGGGGTCGTAGTCGCCGTCGTTGACGCCGACGACCACGGTCAGGTCGGCGCCCTTGCCCGGCGCGGAAATCAGCACCTTGCGGGCCCCGCCCTTGAGGTGCGCGGCGGCGTCCTCGCGGGCCCGGAACTTGCCGGTGGACTCGATGACGACGCTGACGCCCAGCTCGCCCCAGTCGATGCCGGCCGGATCGCGGGAGGACAGCACGGCGATCGTCCGTGCCGTCCACGGTGAGCGAGTCCGGCCCGTGGCCCACGGCGTGACCGAGCCGGCCGTAGGTGGAGTCGAACTCCAGCAGATGCGCCAGCGTCCGGGCGTCGGTCAGGTCATTGACCGCCACGACCTCCAGGTCGTCGCGCTCCAGGGCGCGCCGCACGAACGCACGGCCGACCCGCCCGAAGCCGTTGATTCCCACCTGGATTGGCATCGTGCTCTCCTTTTCCCTCAGTCACCGGCCAGCTCGGCGGACCGTCTCTGCGGCCAGCCTCTGAGCTCTGTAGCCAGCCTCGCTGGCGCGCGCGGTATCTGCCCAACGGCCTTCGGCCCCTTCTGCCAGGCCGTTGGTCCCTGGGCGGCGCAGCGCGGCAGGGGCAGAGAGTTGAGGAAACGGCAGGCCTGCCTCGGAGGAACGATGACTACTGCACAGCCCGCTACCGGCGTGTACGCGCTCCTCGCCGATGGGACGACGGCCGAGATCCGTCCGGCCGCCGCCGGCGACTTCGAGGCCGTGCGCGAGATGCACCGGGCGATGTCGCCGGACAACCTGTACCTGCGCTTCTTCAGCATGAGCCCGGCCGCCGCCGACCAGGAAGCCAGCCGGATCTGCCGGGCACCCGCAGCCGACCACGCCGCCCTGCTCGCCTGGCTGGGCGGAGCTGGTCGGCGTGGCCAGCTACGAATGCGAGGGGACTTCCGGCTCGGCGGAGTTCGCGGTGGCCGTCGCCGACCATGCCCATCACCGGGGCGTGGCCACCCTGCTGCTCGAGCACCTCGTGTCGGTGGCGCGGGACCAGGGGGATGCGGACCTTCACCGCCGAGGTGCTGGCCGAGAATTCCGCGATGCTGAAGGTATTCGCCGACGCGGGGCTGCACGCCCGCCGCAGGTGGGCGGACGGCGTCGCTGAGATGGCTTTCGACCTGCCCGGCGACGCAGCGGACCCGGGCTGGGGGCCCTACCTGGACGCGGTGGCCGATCGGGAGGGCCGGGCGGACGTGGCGAGCCTGCGACCTTTGTTCGCCCCCGGGTCGGTGGCGGTGATCGGTGCTAGCCGTCACCCCGGAGGAGTCGGCCGGGTGATCTTGCACAACATCATGACCGGGGGTTACGCCGGGCAGGTGTGGGCGGTCAACCCTCAGGCGCACCGATGGAAGGTGTCCCGTGCGTGCCCTCGCCGGCCGCGCTGCCGGGACCGGTGGACCTGGCGGTGGTGGCCGTCCCGGCGCGGGTAGTGGTGGGCGTCGCTGAGGAATGCGGCAAACGGGGAGTCAGATCGCTGGTCGTCATCACGGCCGGGCTGGATTCCGCGACCAAGGCGGCCCTGCTGGCCTGCTGCCGGCACTACGGCATGCGGATGATCGGCCCCAACTGCTTCGGCGTCGCCGTCCCGGGCATCGCCCTGGATGCCACGTTCGGCGCCAGTCACCCCGCAGCCGGGACGGCGGGCCTGGCGGTGCAGTCCGGCGGCGTCGGCATCGCCCTGGCCGGGCAGCTGTCCCGGCTGGGCATCGGCATTTCCTCGTTCGCGTCGCTGGGCGACAAGTGCGATGTGTCCGGGAACGACCTCCTCACCTGGTGGGATCAGGATCCCGCTACGAAGCTCGCCGTGCTGTACCTGGAGTCCTTCGGCAACCCGCGCAAGTTCGGCCACACTGCCCGCCGCATCGGAGCCCATATGCCGGTCCTCACCGTGCACGCGGGACGCTCGGAGGCCGGGCAGCGCGCCGCCGCCTCCCACACCGCAGCCGCTGCCTCGCCACTAGTCACTCGCGAGGCACTGTTCGAGCAGGCGGGCATCGTCGCGACACGTGACATCGGGGAACTCCTCGACACCGCGGCCCTGCTGGCCAGCCAGCCCGTGCCAGCGGGCAGCCGCGTCGCCATCGTGTCCAACGCCGGCGGGGCCGGAGTGCTGGCCGCCGACGCCTGTGCCGACGCCGGCCTGCAGGTGGCCGTTCTGGGCAGCGGGGTGCAGGATTCGCTCCGTCAGATACTGCCGCCCGGCGCGGAGGTCACCGGGCCGGTGGACACCACCGCGACCGTGACGCCAGAAGCCTTCCGCCGCTGCCTGGAACAAGTGGCTGCCGATGATGGCGTGGACGCCATCCTGGCGCTCGCCGTGCCCACCGCCGTGGCGGACCTCGTCCCGGCGGCCTCGTCCACCCGCGTGTCCAAGCCCCTCGCGCTGGCGTTGCTAGGTCAGGCCGAGACCGTGCGGCTGCTGCCCAGCCGACCCGATGAGCGCAGCATGGTTCCCGCCTATGCCTACCCGCGGAGCGCCGCCCGTGCGCTGGGGCACGCGGCCCGGTACGGGTCATGGCGCGCCCGGCCGCCGGGTCACGTCCCGGAGTTCGCTGATCTGCGGTCCGACGAGGCACGGGCACTCATTTCGGGGTTCCTGGGACGTTCACCCGGCGGGGGATGGCTGACCGCCGCGGAGACTGCCAAGCTGCTCATGTGCTACGGGATTTCCGAGGTCGCCACGCGGCTGGTCACCAGCGAGCAGGCTGCAGCCAACGCAGCCGACGAGCTCGGCGGCCCTGTCGTGCTCAAGGCCGAGGTCGCGGGCCTGGTGCACAAGAGTGACGCCGGAGCGGTCCAGCTTGATCTGCACGGCCGCCGTGAAGTGCGGGCTGGCTACCGCGTGCTGGTCG
>CAVXTM010000017.1:0-31209 GCA_963764725.1 uncultured Gammaproteobacteria bacterium
CTACGCATTCGGTGAAATCGTCGGACTGTGGCTCCGTATCGTAGCCTACAGGCTCTCGCAAAATACCAAGGCGCGCTCCGACAAGCTCGTCCTTATTTAAGAACTTGTGATAGCTCTTCGGAGCACGACCATAGCCATGTGCGGTGCTCGGATCCTCGGCATCAAATCCGACCATGCAATCTAATAATTTGACTAGATCACCGACCGATCTGGCCATGGGGCCGAGCGATCCGTTGAGGGTCGGCCAACCACCAAAAACACCGGAGCGGCTGACGAGTCCAATGGACGGCCTCATACCTACGATCCCGTTCCAAATTGAAGGGCGACGGATGGAGGAGAAGCCTTCCTGGCCGATGGCAGCGGTGCAGAAATTAGCAGATACAGCCACCCCGCAGCCCCCCGAAGAACCGCCAGCGGTACGCGTCACATCATAGACGTTGCGTGTAGAGCCGAACAGCGAGCCGTGCGTATCGCCGCCGCCAAGTTCGCCCAATGTCGCCTTGCCCAAGATAATCGCCCCGGCACCCTTGAGCCGACGAACAACAAAGCCGTCGCGGTTTGGAAAAAAGTCTTTGAACAAGACGGAGCCCATTGTGGTGGGCATTCCCACTACATCAATTTGGTCCTTTAATATCAGCGGAACCCCATGCAAAGAGCCAACGAAGCGGCCTTGCTTCATTGCTGCATCGAGTCGGTCCGCTTCGAGCAACGCGTCGGAATTTAATGAAATGATGGCGTTCAAGGCCGGCCCGCTTTGATCGTACGCGTTGATACGATCGAGGTAGATCTGCACAAGTGAGCGCGCGTTGAGGGTGCCGGACTTGTATGCGACATGAATATCATCGATCGTAGTATCAATTACCGAAAATTCTTGTAGCGTCTTAGGTTGTGCAACCATTGCATTGCTCCACATTGTTTCGCCCGCACGCTCGATCGGCAGGAGCACCTCAGCCTATATAGGAATGAAAAAGCTCCCTTTCGTTGTCGAAACCGCTCGTCTTCCCGTGCGTGATAATGGTGCCGCCGCGAATGATGTACACGTAGCTCGCGACCTTGAGCGCCAGATGGATGTTCTGCTCGACAAGTAGAATAGAGGTGCCCGCCTCGTTCAGCCGCCTGATCGTGCGGCTAAGCTCGCTGACGATCATCGGCGCAAGCCCCATTGAGGGCTCATCCAGCATCAGGAGCTTCGGCTGCGATGTGAGCGCGCGTGCAATCGCCACCATCTGCTGCTGCCCGCCTGAAAGTGTGCCGGCGCGCCGCCCCAGATGCGCGCGAAGTTCCGGCAGGTAGTGCAGCACGCTTTCGATGCGCTCGGGGATCCTGTCCCGCGCCGCGCACTGGATGGCGCCCAGTTCGAGGTGCTCCATGACCGACATCTCCGTGAACAGCTCGCGCCATTGCGGGACCAGCGCTACGCCATGACGGAATACCCGGTGAGTCGGCTGCGCGTGGATGGCCTTGGCCTCGAAGCTCACCGTGCCGCCCTGAACCGGGATCAGCCCCATGATGGCGCTGAGCGTCGTCGTTTTTCCGGCTCCGTTGCCGCCCAGAAGCGCGACGACGTGCCCCGTTGGCACTTGCAATGACACCCCCTTGAGCACTTTGTGCGGGCCATATCCCGCCTCCAGCCCCGAGACCTCAAGCATCCAGCCGCTCCCCCAGATAGGCTTCTTGAACGGTGGGATCGTTCCCGATCTCCGCACCCGAGCCTTCGGCAATGACGCGACCTCGATCCAACACCGTTATGCGGTCGCAAAGCTTGGTTACCAGCGGGATTACGTGCTCTACAATTATGATCGCGACATTCCAGTCCGCCGGCAGCCTCGTTATCACGCCGTCCAGGTGCTCGATTTGCGCGGGTGAAAGTCCGGCCGCAGGCTCATCAAGCATCAGGAGCCTTGGCCTCGCGACCAAGGCCCGGCC
This sequence comes from uncultured Gammaproteobacteria bacterium, assembly GCA_963764725.1. Lineage (GTDB taxonomy): Bacteria > Pseudomonadota > Gammaproteobacteria > JACCXJ01 > JACCXJ01 > USCg-Taylor. The sequence goes on from CAVXTM010000017.1 coordinate 1,927, forward strand.
GATTTCGACGTAACGCTGCTGAGCGATGGTGAGCGTTTCCACTATACGGTCCCGCAGGTCGCCCATTCCCAGATAGGAAAGCACGTGGCCGATCGCCGCCTCTGCATCAAGGTCGAGGCCCGGATCAGCCCGGTGGCCGACGATGAAGGACGTGAGGGGGTTGCGAACAGCCGTATGCAGTCCGAACAGTAGATTCTCATATACTGTGAAGCTGCGGACGAGCTGCACCGTCTGGAAGGTTCGGCGGATGCCCGCCGCGGCTCGCAACGGCGCCGACATGAAAGCAATGTCCTTGCCGGCGAGCAGCACCTTGCCTGCGGTCGCCGGCGCCAATCCGGAAATCGCGTTGAACAGCGTCGTCTTGCCCGCTCCATTAGGCCCGATCAGACCCCGCGTCTCGCCCTGTCGTATCGTCAGGCTGACGCTGTCCACGGCGATCAGGCCATCGAAACGGACGGTAAGGTCTTCAATCTGCAGCAGCGGTGGCATCAGCGGGCCCCCGTAGCGTCAGCTGTCCGACGCCACCCGAACAGGCTGGACCAGGGCCAGGAATATCGCTCGCGCGGCAGGATGCCCTTGTCGATCAGGAAACCGGCGAACCCTCTCGGCATGAAGATGACGAACATGATCAGCAGCAGGCCGAAGCCGATTTCCTGCATTGCCTGCGCCTTGCGCAGGATCTCCGGCACCCAGGTCAAAATGGCGGCGCCGATGAAGGGGCCGGCGAGACTTGCGGCGCCGCCAACGATGACCATGCAGAACTGCATGATGGTCTGGTAGAGGTTGAAATTTTCCGGGTTGATGTAGTGCTGGGTCAGCGAGAACAGCGAGCCGCCAATGCCGGCAAAGAAGGCGCTGATGGCGAAGGCGAAGACCTTCGTGCGTGCGATATTGACGCCGCTGCACTCGGCCGCGATCTCGCTGTCGCGGATGGCGACAAAGGCGCGGCCGAGGCGCGAGCGAATGATGCCCTGGGCCAGGACAGTCATCAGGATGGCAACAGTCACGATGATCCAGAACGTGTGAAAATCGCTGCGGAACTGGACCCCGAAGAATACGACCGACGGCACGCTGATGCCGTCGGTACCGCCGGTCACGGTCTTCCAATGTTTGAGAACCCACTGCACGATCTCTGAAAAGCCGAGTGTTACCATCGCAAGATAGAGGCCGCTTACGCGGATCGCCGGAATACCGATGGCGCAGCCCACAAGTGCTGCCACGACGCCTGCCGCCGGCAGGGCGAGCAGGAAAGGTACGCCGAGCTTCGTCATCAGCAGCGCCGAGGTATAGGCGCCGATGCCCATGAAGGCCCCATGGGCGAAAGCGAACATGCCGGCAAAGCCGAGAATGAGGTTTAGCCCTTGGACGATGACGATTTGGACCAGCATGAGATTGATGACATACTGGGAATACGCGTCCGCGACGAAGGCTATCCCCACTAGCGCCACGAATAACAGCAGGAAGGCGTTGTTCCATAAAGCGGCGCGCATCGTCTTAGACCCTCACGGCCTGGCGCGAGCCGAGCAGGCCCTGTGGACGGAACAGCAAGACACCCATGATGATGATCGGCGCGAAAATATCCATCATCGAGGTCGCGATGTAGCGTCCGCAGAAGATCTCGAGGACGCCCATTAGTATGCCGCCGACCAGAACGCCAGAAACACTGCCGAAGCCACCGAGGCAAGCCGCCGCAAAGCCTTTCAGGAGCATGCGGGTTCCCATGTCCGGGTGCACGAAGATCAGTGGGGCCGCGAGTACGCCTGCGACGGCGCCACAGACAGCCGCAAGACCCCAGGTCGCGGAGTGGATATAGCTTGTGTTGATGCCCACCAGCTTTGCCCCGATGGTGTTCTGCGAGCTCGCGCGCATCTTCTTGCCGAGTGCGGTGCGAGCGAAGAACAGCGACGTGGCGATCGTCAAGGCGACGGTGACGCCTACGATCAGCAGACGCTGCGTGGACAGGACCAGGCCACCGATAGTGACAGTCTCGGCGGTGAAGGCGGCCGGCAGGTTGCGAACGCTGTCGCCCCATGGAATTCGCGCCAAGCCCTGCATGACGATCATCAGGCCGACCGTCGCCAGCACAACCGCGACCTGGGTTGAGGCGCGCCCGAGCGAACGATGCATTGAGATCGGCCTGATCGCCAGGAGTTCCACGACGATGCCAATTGCGCCGCCGACGGCAATGGCGAACAGCAGCGACAGGCCATATGGAATGTTCAGCAGGACGTTCGCGGTGTAGGCCGCGAAGGCGCCTACCATCAAGAGTTCGCCATGAGCGAAGTTGGGAATTCCTTGCGCGTTGTAGACCAGGACCAATCCCAGTCCGACCAGTCCATAGAGACAACCGTTCGACACCCCTACGGATAGTAGAGTAGCGATTTCCATTGTGCCGCATCCAGTCCGTGTCCGTTTCGGGCCTTCGGCGCGGCCGCCAACAGGCGGGCGCCCGAAGGGCACCCGCCCACACAAGCAGGCGATCGAGTCCGCGGTTATTTCCAGCCGTCTCCGAGGACGGTGATCTTGCCGCCGCGCACCCCCCAGATCGATCCGGTCTTGCAGCCTTCGTGATCTCCCGCCGAGAAGGTGAGCTTACAGGCCATGGGGCCGCCATCCAGATTCTTGATCTCGGTCATCGCCGCTACAAACTTCTCGCGCGTCAGGTCGGGACCAGCACGCTTTAGCGCCTCGACCACTGCGAGCGCGCCCGATGTGCCGTAGAACGCAGAAGCCTGTACCTTGTCGTTGGGATAATGCTTCTTCAGCATGTCGATCCAGGGCGCCATCGGTGCCTCGGTGAGTGGCGCTTTGAAGACCGACACCACGTGCATGTGCTCCAGTGGCTTGACGTCGCCCGCGCGATCGATCAAGTCCTGGAGGTCGACCACGGTGGCACCGACCATCGGCTTGTTCAGGCCGAGCTTGCTCGCGTCCTTGAGAAACACAGCCGCTGGAGCGGGACGCGCGACGATGACGACCGCGTCAGGGTTTAGCGACTTGACCTTCAGTACCTGCGCGGTAGCGTCGGTGAGTTGAACTTCAACCGTTTCGAAACCCTGGAGCTCGATACCGCGCTTCTTGAGGCCTTCCGTCAGCGTGCCGTAGCGGGCGTTGGCGTGCTCGTCCGAGTGGCCGACGACCACCACCTTCTTGACGTTCGGAACTGTCCCAAGGAAATCCGCGATGATGGTGCCGTCGAAGCTGCCGGGCAGGAAGGCCCGGAAGACGTAGCCGTTCGGCTGCTTCTGGACGATCTGGTCCATTGTCGCGACCAGGATCATCATCGGGACCTTGTTCGCAATGACCTCGTCGCGCACGGGGAGGATGGCGCCGGAGCAGCTGCCGCCATGAAGCATGAAGACACCGTCGCGATGGATCAGCTTCTTGGCCGCGGCGATTGCCAGCGGCGCCTGGCATTGCGAATCCTCGGCCATCGTCTCGACCTTGCGGCCGTGAATTCCGCCTTCCGCGTTGACGCGATCATAGACCATCCTGGCGCCATTGATCGTAGGCCAGCCCCAAACTGCGGCAGGCCCGGTCAGCGATCCGATCATCCCGATCTTGATCGACGTCTTGGTGATACCGGGATCGTTCGCGCCGGCGGTTGTCGGGAACACCGCCAAGGACATGGCCATGACGGTCGCCGTGACTGTGGGAAGACTTGCCTGAGGTTTCATCGTACATTCCCTTCGAGATCACTGCATTCGTTTGTGAACCGCTGAACTCTCGCGGTTCAGGTTTGCTTGTGGTCCTTGTGCGCCGTCTCTCAACAGGAGCCCTGAGCGCGGCGCTTCCCCGGATGAGCCGCGGCGGACCCAGGCCGCGGGGTTGGATGCTCGTTCGAGGCCGAAAGGCCACCATCCCGGCAGGATGGCCACTATCTACAGCATGTAGGTATATTGTTTATATCGGAACCGTACCTGTCAAGCGATAGGCCGACTCGCCTCTTTTGCACTATTTGCCGAAATGCTGCTCTGGTTTCAGCGGTCAACGGCACTGGTTGCAGCTGGTCGCTCATGCCATGTTCGGCTTGAAGCGCTTCAGAAAACGAGACGATAAGTTCGCTGTAATTCCTGACCATAAATCGTCGCGTAGGCTGGTTGCTCAATCGACTCCTGACGCTCAGCGGAGAGCTCCGACTAGCCACAACGAAATAGGCGCCAACATCACGATCACCGCCAGAGCCGCCGTCATCAGTATGATAAAGGGAAGAACGGCTCGGATCATGAAGGTGAAAGGTACCTTGAACGCCACCGATCCCACAATGATGTTTAGCCCCACGGGCGGCGTCAGGTAACCGATCTCCAGATTAATGACCATGATGATGCCGAAGTGTATCGGATCGAAGCCGTATTCCTTGACCAACGGCAAGAAAAGCGGTGCGAAGATGATGATCGCGGAGAAGGCCTCCATAATGCAGCCGATGACCAACAGCACGAGGTTGATGACCAACATCATACCCCAGCCACTATGGACGTACTGTTTCATGAAGGCGACAAGCTGCTGCGGCACTCCCTCAATGGCAACAACGTTGTTGAGGCTCGAGGCGATCGCGAAGATTGGCAGGATGATGCCCACCATCTCCACCGTTGCTAGACACACGTTTCCGTAGTCGCGCAGTTTCATCTCGCGATGAATGAACAGCTCAACGACCAGTGCGTAGAACAGCGACACGGCGGCGGCTTCCGTTGGCGAAAACTTGCCCGAATAGATGCCGCCAAGCAAAATCACCGGCATCATGAGCGCCCATCCGCCCAAGCGCACGGCCTTCGTAAGCTCTGAGAAGTCGAAGGAGCTCGCGGCGCGGTGCCGATTCATCCACAGGACGTATGCTGCCATAACGAAGACAAGCAGCAGACCCGGACCGACACCTGCGGTGAACAGGTCGACGACCGAAGTCTCCGTGCTCATGCCATAAAGCAGCAGTGGGATAGATGGCGGGATGATGATGCCGAGCGTGCCCCCGGCCGCGATCGACCCGAGCGCAAGCTTCTCGTCGTAGCCCTCCTTGAGAAGCGCTGGATACATGATCGCGCCGACGGCCAGCATGGTGACTACCGATGAGCCTGAGATCGCGGCGAAGGTCCCGCAGGACAGCACACAGGCGAGAGCGAGCCCCCCTCGTACCGGTCGCGTCAACGCGATCACAAGGTTGATGATACGCTGCGCGATAGTTCCGCGCGTCATCACGGCGCCGGCGAGGATGAACATCGGGATGGCCAACAACGTCTCGCGGTCGATTGCAAACCAGAAGTCCTGAATCAGGAACTCAGTGGACGAGCGGCTGACGAGGAAGACGTGTATGATCGTGGCGACAACCGCGAGCAGCACGATGATGTTCTGGCGCAGCGCCAGCAGCAGCAGCACCAGCGCAAACAGGGCGACGCCGCTCATCCGGCTTCGCTACCTTCGGCGGGCATGAGATCGGGAAAGATTGCGTAGGCCAAGTAACGCAGGGTCGCCGAGGCGAACGCGTATGGCAGGATAATTTGCATCGGCCAGACTGGAGTTTCGAGCGCAACGCCGCGATAGCCGCTCAGATAAGACGCGTGGACGAATAGAAAGGAATGGTAGGCCAGAAAAAGGAACACCACAGCCGACAGCAGTGCACCTATGCGCACCACCGTCGGCTTGGTAACCTCCGGAAAGACACCGTCCAGAAATTTCGTACGGAGGTGCCCGCCGCTTTGGATCGCAAGCACGAAGCCCAGCATACCGGCTATGGTGGCGCTATACACCGCGACGCGCTGAGCCCAAGGAACGCCCTGGCCGAAAAATTCACGAGACAGCACGTCAGCCATCAGCAGCAGGCCGCAGGCGGAGATGCTGACAATGGCCGCTGCCGCCTCGATTCGGAAAAGCCAGTCGAGCAGGGTATGAATGGCCCGTTCACCAGGCATTTGGGTGGAGGTGGCCACGGAACCCGAGTGCCTGACCTTCACTGGGCCTTGGGCAGGAACTCCTTTTTGCCCTTCACCACCGCGTCGTAGATCTCCTTCGCGCGTGGACCGAAGCTCTCGACCAGCTCGGCATGGCCGGGCGTGACCCGCGCCTCCCACTTCGCGCGCTGCTCGCGTGTCAACTCATGGAGCTGCCCGCCCTGTTTTTTGTGGCGCTCTGCGCTCGGCGCATCCTCGCCGGCGATGCGCTGACGGATCTCCGACGTCGGCAGGATTGCGGCCTCGATAGCCTTGCGCTGATCCTCGCCCAGCTTGCTCCAGTACCTGTTGTGGGCCACAAGGAACATCGGTTGATGCCCGTGACGGGTGAACACGTAATGAGGCGCGGCGGAGGCGGCAGGCCCGACCACGTAGAAGCCAAAGGTCAGCGAGCCGGCGTCGACGAGGCCCTGCTGGAGCGAAGGGAAGAAATCAGCCAACGTCGTCGTGACATGGTTGGCGCCCAGCCGCGTAAACATCATGCGATCGCTGGCCGTCGGCGAGATGCGCACCTTCATGCCTTTGATCTGATCGGGATCGACGCAGGCCGTCCTGCAGAACAGGTTCATCCACCCGCCCTCGGCGTTACGCACCAGCGTCAGGCCATTCTTGGACAGAACGTCGACGATGATCGGAATGACATATTTGTCGGTCACATAGTTACGCTCCTCCGCGCTCGACCACAGATAGGCCATGTTGAGGACCGCGATTTCGGGGATGGCGGGCGCCAAGCCCGTGGCGGAGATATAAGCCATCTCGTAGCGGCCGCGGATAACGTTTTGCGCGATCTCCTGCTCGTTGGGCTGAGTGAGGCGTTCACCCTTGATGGCTCCGTTGGTCGCCTTGGTAATGGATGCACCAATCTCGTCAACGATGATGCCGAGTGTCGATGGCGGTGCGACGACCGTGCCGATGCGCCAGTTTTCCTGGGCCGCAGCAGACCCAACCTGCACCAGTAGGCTTATGGCGAAGGCAGAAATATAGGATGCGAAAACGTTGCGATTCATCTCTTCCTCCCTAGGCGATAAGGTGCTCTCTCGTTTAGTGCAGCGACGGGTCTTGCCAGCCTAGACGCCCGCATCTGTTTTCAGGTCAGCAACACGGACATAGGGTTCGCATGGGTTACGTCTCGCTGGTCGGCCGTCGCGCTGTGCATTTTCTTGCGCAGCATCTTTCAACCGAGCTCCAGCTCGGGCGCGAAGGCCGCGCCGGCGTGCTCGCCGAGGGCGGGAGGCGCCACGACGTCGCTTCGCGCACCGTTTATACGGAGCGGATTGCGAATGCCCACGACCTTTCCCGCGCGGGCATGGTGCCCTTCGCCGAATGTGCCGAGATGACGTACCTGCGAATCTTCGATCACCTCGCCGATTGCATGAACCGGTGCGAACGGAACGTCATACGCCGCAAAAGCCGACTCCCAGTCCGCTCGCGTGCGCACCGCCCCCACCTTGGACAGTGCGGCTGCAAGCTTCTCGTAGTTGGCGATCCGGTCGCGCAGCGTTTGGAACCGCTGGTCGGTACCAATCGTGGCGCGCGCATCCATTGCGTCGAGCAGCGCCCACCAGAACTTTTCCGGCACCGACAGGTGCACGGCGATGGCCTTGCCGTCCGCGCAAATCCAAACAAAGCTCTGCGAGGACGCGACGCGGGACAGCGGCCCGTAGGCTTGCCCGAGCTGGGTATAATAGGCGAACGCGTCAGGCACGAAAGCGATGGCGCTTTCCAGCATGTTGAGTTCGACGCGCTGGCCGTGTCCCGTCCTGCGACTGGCATGCAGCGCCGCTAGGACGCCACCGAAGGCATAAAGTCCCGTCACGTTATCGGCGAGTGTCGGTCCGTAGACCTGCGGCTGATCACGATCGAGATACATGTGCAAAATGCCGGAGAGCGCTATGCCCACCGTGTCATAGGCCGGACGCGCCGCGTACGGCCCGTCCGTCCCGAAGCCGGTGATCGAGCAATGAACCAGCCGAGGATTGGCTCGTTCCAGCACTTTGGCCGTCAGACCGAGCCGGTCCATTACGCCCGGCCTGAAATTTTCGATCAGCACGTCGGCAGAGGCGAGCAGATCAAGAAGCTTCACTTTTCCTTCGGTCGAAGCAAGGTCCAGCTGGATGCTTCGCTTGTTCTGGTTGTAGGCGATGAAATTAGGGCTGTAATCACCGCCCGTGGACCTGCGGAAGGGATCGCCTCCCGCAGGGTTCTCGACCTTGATAACGTCCGCGCCGAGCTGCGCCAGCAGCATCGCCGCCAGTGGAGCGGTCACCATCGTTCCGATCTCCACGACCTTGATATCTAGGAGCGGACGTAGCGTCTGAGACATCAGGCCCCCTTCTTCGCACCGCGCGGATATGGCTCGTAGCCCGGCCGGTAGTCCTTGGTGTCAATGAACTTGGAGATGCCCTGGAAATAGCCGCCTTCCGCATCGCGATGGGACAACTGGCCGTTCTTGGCGATCAGATACTCGTGCGCCTGCTCGACAGTCATCTCGCGGGTGGCCTTGATGGCCTGCTTGGTGGCGCGCACCGCCTCGGGGTTTAGGGCGGCAAGCTGGCGCGCGAGTGCCATCACCTCGTCACGAAGCTGGTTGTCCGGCACGGATGCATTGATGAGGCCCATCCGCGCCGCCTCCGGGCCGTCAAAGGGCTTGCCTGTGATCGAATAGTAGAGCGCGTTGCGGTAGTTCACCGCGACGTTCACGGCCTTACTGACCAGACCGCCGGGGATCACGCCCCAATTTACCTCGGACAAGCCGAAAACCGCGCTGTCGGCGGCAATGGCGAAATCGCACGCGACCAGCTGGGTGAATGCGCCACCGAAGCAATATCCATTGACCATCGCTATGGTCGGCTTGGGGAAATTGTACAGGCGGTGCCAGCGCCACTGATGCGTCGCCCACTCGGTGCGCACGTGCTTTCTGGCATTCTTGGGATCTCCTTCCAGCTCGCGGAAATAGAGCTTGAGATCCATGCCGGCGCACCAGGCTTTGCCGGCTCCGGTCAGCACGAGGACCAGCGTCTCGGGGTCCGCTTCCAGATCGAGGATGCAGTCCAGCATCTCTTCGTCCAACTCCGGACTCATGGCGTTGCGCTTGTCCGGACGGTTCAGTGTGACGGTGGTGATACCGTCTTCCTTATCGACAAGCACGTTCTTGTAGCTGCTGTTAGCCATTCGTTCCTCTCATTGATCCGCGAACCGGACGCCTTCGCCGGATCTCTTTTATTTCATTCAAAAAGTATATTAAAACTGTAGCTTTGTACGCCTGCTGCCCGCTGTCAAGAAGAATTCGCGCGTCCAGGAATGATGTTGCGTGCCCGTAGATCCTGGCGACCACTCAGTTCGAGCGAAGGAATTGCCGCGTCACGTCGAGGAAATCCTCGAGATTGTCCCAGGGAATCATATGGCCTGCCCGCACACCCACCGCCTGTCCATTTGGCAGCAGGCTCGCCACCTCCGCAGCTGCTTTAGGTGTGACTACACGCGCCTGCGTCGCGTAGACGAGCAGCGTTGGACAGACGAGCTTCGGGAAATCAGGGAAAGCATCTTCCTCGTGAAAGTTCTGGTGCGTGATGGTGATCGCCTCGACGCTGCAGGTGGGTAACCACTCTATGCGTAGCGCGATCTGTTCGTCCGTCCAGCTCGGCGTGAATGCACGAAACGCCTCGACCGTTGCGCCCCGCGAAGCCGCGTCGCGGGCAGAGATGTAGGAGTCGAGCGGAGTCGGATAGGGCTCGCGGCCGGGGCCGGAGAGCGGCGGGTCGACGAGGACGAGCTTTGAAGCGATCTGAGGAGCCGTCGCCCCGAGACGCGCGGCAATGCGCGCGCCCATCGAATGGCCGATGACCATGGGCCGCTTGAGACCGACGACCTCGATCAGGCCGATCGCGTCCGCCGCGTAGTCGTCCAGCGAATACCCGAGCCCAGGCATGCTCTCCGAGAGACCCCGCCCGCGTATGTCCGGAACGACCACACGCCAGTCCTCGGCGAGGCGCCGCGCGACGAAGGTCCAGGTCGCGGCAGGGCTGGTGATCCCAGGCAGCAGAAGGACCGGCGTTCCGGATGCCGATGGATTGAAGTCGAGATAATGCAGGCGGATGCCGTTCGCCATACAGTGCGCGCCGCGCTGGCTAATCGTCATTGTCGTCTCCTTTAGGCCGTGCCCGCACTCACCACCCATGCAGCCAAACATCGACGTTTCGCGGCGTCGGAATCCGCTCGTCGTCGTCGAGCGCTCGATAGCGGCTGCCGAAGAAGAGAAGCGGTCTGCCATGCGACCGCCGACGCCGCAGCGAGACCACACGCCCGACCATAATGACGTGATCGCCTCCGTCGTATTTTGCGTAGGAGGCGCATTCCATCGAGGCGAGGGCACCGGGGAGCAACGGCAGACCGGCCATTGGCCCCGGCTCCGGCACGAGACCGTCCCATTTGTCCGTAAGGGGACGCGCGAACCGCGTGGAGATATCGTCCTGCTCCTCCGCCAGGATGTTGACCGCGAAACCTCGCGCCTGCTGCCATGCATCAAAGGACCGAGCACTGCGCGCAATGCTGAACAGAACCAACGGCGGATCGAGCGACACTGAGTTGAACGAGCTAGCGGTGGTTCCCAGACGCTCGCCGTCAACAGTGATGGTCGTGATGACGGTCACACCTGTGGGGAAGGTGCCCAGGACCTCGCGAAAAGCTTTGGCGTCGAGCGGTTGTATCTCAACCATCGCGTCCATGTCGTCGCGCCTTTTCCTGATTGTTCCCGCCTGCCGAAGCGGAAATACCCACACCCGTAGTTGTCGGCGAACTCTCGCGCGCAGCTCTTGACTGATGCAGGCCGTCAGTTCAGGACGCCTCCGCCGTCGACGTAGATCTGCTGCGCGGTGATCAACCCACCCTCGTCGCTGGCGAGCAGCGTCACAATGCCTTCGAGGTCCTTCGGCACGCCCACCCGGTGGATAAACTTACTTTGTGCCCGGCTCTCAAGTTGCTCGCGGGTAAATGCGCCCGTGTCGATCTGGCCGGGATTGACCATGTTGACGGTGATGCCGTCCTTGCCTAGTTCCTTGGCAGCGCAGCGCATCAGCCCCGTCAACGCAGATTTTGACGCCGTGTAGTGGGTGACGTGGGAAAGCGCCTCGCCAATGGCAGCCGAGCCGATGAAGATGATGCGGCCTGATTGCTGGCGGATGAGATGTGGCGCGACCGACGACGCGCAATTGAACGCGCCCTCGGTGTTGACCCTGAAGGTGTGCTGCCATTCGCTGCTGGGGATTTGCCAGAACGGCCCGCGCGTGAGATTCTTCCAGACCCCTGCATTGCACACCAGGATGTCGATCCGCTCGAAAGCGGCGACCACCCGCTCGACCATGGCGTCGACCGACGCGCGCTCGGCCACGTCCACCGTTACTGGGAGGCACTGGGCTGTGGGATGCTCGCGCCGGATCACCTCCACGGCCTGCTCCAGATCCTTCGCATCGAGATCAGCGAGAGCCACGTGCGCGCCAGCCCGACAGAACCGGGCGGCGAGCGCGAGCCCGATGCCGCGAGCGGCTCCCGTGACGATCGCTACCTTGTTCGAAAGATCCATTGTCGTCGCTCGGTTCGATCGGTCCTGCTGTTGCGCCGCTCGCCTCAACTTGAGATGGAAAATAATATACATAATGTATATTAATTGCTGCCCGATGACAATCGCTTCGTTGATTCCTAATCGCTTACCGAAAGCGAGAGTCGTAGCTTGGCAGGGTCGGCTCTGAAGGTCCTGCGTTTGGGGATCGAAGAATGGCGGGTGACACCAACGCAGGTGGGCGACGACACCAAGTGGCCGTCGCGGGGGAAGGGAAAAGCGGTCGACGAGTTTGCTCCCACGTACGATTACGGAACGCGAGCCCCGGCGGCATCGACTACATCAACGCCCGAAGCTGCCATCTCCTTGGACGGGCTGCCGCTGCCACCGCTCATGCCCCGGATGAAGTCGTCCGAGACGCCCGCCGGCCGTATCTCGAAGATTTCAGTCACGGAGGTGTAGTCGAGATAACCCATCCGGGCGAGCGGCCGCATCTTCACGATATCCAGCTTGCCATCCTTGCCGATGTAGTCGTCGTTGATGTGGATACCGACAACGCGTCCTATGACTACCGAATTGAACATGCCCGGCGTGTCGTTCGCCAGTACGATCGTTTGGTAGTGTTTGCACTCCATGTTGATCGGGCTTTCCTTCACGCGCGGTGGCTTCACCAGGCGCGATTCGGCTGGCGTGAGCCGAGTCGCCGCCATCTCGTCGACGTCCGGCTCTTCGATCATGCTTGACTCCACGACGGCGTCGCGCAGTGCATAGGTCGCCATGTTGTAAACGAACTCGCCGGTTGATTCGGCGTTGGTGACGCTATCCGTGCGCGTGCCATTCCAGCGATTGTATGCCGAGAACATTACATAGGGCGGATCCCAGCCCAGAATGTTGCTCTGGCTGAAGGGCGCGAGATTGACGACGCCGCCACGGCTGATGGTCGAGATCCAAGCTATCGGCCGAGGTACGACGCAAGACTTGAACGGGTTGAACGGCAATCCGTGATCGTTCTTCGCGGGTTCATAAAACATCGACAACCTCTTGTGGCGCGGCCCTGGAAAAATGTGCGGTGGGAGGCCTCACAGGTCGAGTACCAGGCGCGGTGTGCGCGAACGGCCGCAGCAGACCATCATTACAGTGCCTGCTGCCTTCTCTTCATCGGTCAGGATCGTGTCGCGATGGTCCGGCACCCCCTCGAGAACCCGGGTCTCGCAGGTGCCGCAATAGCCTTCCTGACACGAGAACGTCACCGGCGCGTTGGCGTCCTGAAGAACACTCCCTAGGCTACGATCAACCGGCACCTGCAGCACCAGTCCCGACCGGCGCAGCTCCACCTCAAACGGCTGGCCTCGTTCCTCGCCTACCGCCTTTGGCGCGTCTTCGTCCGCTGAGAACCGCTCGATGTGCAACGCCTGCGTATGTCCGTGCGCGACGGCCGCGCTCTCCAGCGCCTTCAGCATGACGTTGGGGCCACAGCCATAGATGGTTGCGTCCGGTTCGAGCCCGGACAGAAGTCCGTCGATGTTGGGAGGCCCGACCTCGTCCTGCGGCAGCAGCGTGATCTCGCCGCCGTGGTGTTCCGCGAGCTCACAGAGGAAGCCATTGTGGTCCGCGAGCGGCCACCATAGACCAGCCGCCATTGCTTGCCAGCAAGCTCCGCCTGCCGGATCATCGGCAGTATCGGCGTGATGCCAATGCCCCCGGCCAGGAACAGGTAGCGTGGCGCGTCGACAAGTTGGAAACGGTTGCGCGGTCCTCGCGCGCGGATGGTCGCGCCAACCCTGGCGGCGACGTGGATTTCCTCCGACCCCGCCGCGTCCCGCCGCCTCGCGCAGGACAGCGACACGATAGCGCCTAGTGTCTGCCGGATCGCCGCACAGCGAGTATTGACGGACCTTGCCAGAACCCAAAACGAGATCGATATGCGCGCCCGGGCCCCAAGCCGGGAGCACGGCGCCGTCGGCGCGTACCAGCTGGAGGATCCATGATCTCGGGTGTCTCGAGGGCAATGCGCTCGACGACAAGCACCATGTCGCCGTCATTGGCAACCGGCGCCGTCGCCTCATTCTCGCGAACACCGAGATTGACCGCTTGCCGTTGCAATCTTGTGGCAGGTTCGAGCTGGTTCGGCATGTATCCCATGCCATCAACTTTTCGCCGGCGGCGTCCACTCCGCCTTGAGGTGGTTGATGGTGGTCACGGTCATGACAGGGAGGTACTCGACGGTCTGGCCGGGTGACACACGGATATCGGGAATGCGCTTGAAGAGCTCCTCGAAGGCCGCCCGCGCCTCCAGGCGTGCTAGCGGATTGCCGAGACATGAATGGCGACCATGGCCGAATGCCAGATGCTTCTCGCGGTTCGGGCGGTGGATGTCCCACTTCTGTGAATTTGGGAAATGGCTTTCATCTACCCCGCCGCCGATGAAAAGCAGCCACACCAACGAGCCTTCCGGGACCAGCGCACCGCCGAGTTCGACATCCTTCGTTGTGATTCGGAACAGGCCGGGGGAAGTGCCGCGCAGCCGCAGCGTTTCCTCGACTACGTTGGACAGCAGGCTCGGGTTAACCCGCACCTCGGCATGCTGCTCGGGGTGCTCGCACAGATGGATGAGCATCAGGCCCATAAGGTTGGCGGTGGTGTCGTTGCCTGCCGCAACGAGCTCGTGGAGCTTTCGCACGACGCGCGGCGTCGGCATCGCCTGGCTACCAGAGGCATCCTTCACCTGAAGGATCTGGCTGGTCAGGTCGCCCGCCGGGCAGCGTGCGCGTTCGGCCACGAATTCTTCAAAGAACTCCTGGCTCTCGGCCAAGCGCGTCCACCGCGCCCGCCGCTCCTCCTCGCTCATCGGCTTGGTAACCGCGTCCTTGGTCTTTGGCGTGAGCACGGAAAAGAGGTCCTCAGTCCAGATGCGGTAGTCAGCGGCGCGTTCAGGCGGAACGCCAAGCAGGCCGATGATGACGTTGAGTGAAAGCGGATAGCAGAACTCCTGCATGAAATCGCACGATCCCCTGCCGATGAACCGGTCTATCAGCATATTTGCGATGCGCCGGATGTTCGGTTCCTGCTTCTGGAGTTCGCGCGGCAGGAAATGGCGTGCGACGGCCGTGCGATCGGTCGTGTGTTCGGGCGGATCGAGCGAGATGAAGTGGTACGCAAGGTAGTTGTCGGGGATTTTATCCTTCAAGTCGGCCGGTGGTGGCACGAAGCCGGTGGCCTTGGACGAGAAGGTCTCCCAGTCTCGCGCTGCGCGGCAGATGTCGTCGTACCGCGTGACTACCCACATCCTGAGCGGCGGATAGTAGAATACGGGTTTGGTTTCCTGCGCGCGCTTGATAGTCGGGACAGGATTACTGAGGAACTCCTGGCTGAAAGGATCGAAGCCCTCAAGGACGGGGAACGAGGCGGTGTCATGTGACATGGCGGCAATATCCTGCTTTTGCGCCCGCACGTTGCGCCCGGCAGCAATCGGGCGATCTCTGATGCCGAAATTTGATACATCTTGTATATTCTTTGGTGTCTGTCTTGCTGTCAACTCGGAATTGGAAAACCGGCCAAATCCGTAAGGAGCGGCTGAATTCCACCCGTCGAGATCAAGGCGGCCAAAGAGAAATCTGCTGCGGTCGGGAAGCACCGTGCGGTCCGCGGCGTACTTGGCTTGCGGCCGAACGCCGTGAACCCTACCTGGATTGCTACGCAGATCTGGACCGTGTGGCGTGGCGCGAAGGCCCTCATGCTACCGGCCTGGCACCCGCATTTCCTCTGGCAGGATCTCGCCGTCCGTCAGAATCTGGCGGCCGTCGAGGAAAAGCGAGCAGCGCTTTAGCGGGATGTCGAGATGACATTCGGTATCGTTTGTGCCGCCGAGCTCGGTGTTCGGCCCGGTCGAGAACAGCACGTTTCCGTAGTAGCAGCGGCCGTCCACGCCAAGGCTATCGGAAGCCTCCGGACTCGTGGCGAGGAAGGTCCAGCGCGCATTCTCGTCGAGGCCCCAGCCGATGTGCGATACGGCATAGGCCTTGGGATCCCGAAACCCCATCATGAAGTCGCGCATGATCGCGCCCTCTGCACCGCCGCCCGCAATGTCCGTGATATAGCCCTTCTTGATGGTGAGCACGATCGGCTCCGAAACGTAGCGTAGAATCGGGTCGAGAAGCAGGTCACCGGAATCGATCACCACTGTACCGTCCACCCCATCCTCGTCGCCGCCAGTCCACACGAAGCAGCCTGCCCAGGCATCCCAGCGTCCGGGCTCGTCTGTATAGCCGTACTGGCTCACGGTCTTGAGCTTGCCTATCCGATAGGTGACGTCTGTCCCGCCCGGCGAGGTGATGCGCAGCTCGCGCGCCCCTGCGATCAACCTGTGCGCCGCCTCGACGCGCCGACGCAATTCCGGCGAGGAGAGCAGGCGCGACAGCACTCCCATCGGCTCCAACACCAGTAGCATACGCGGGCCGGCAGCGGTGATCTGGTCTTGCTCCTTCGACCAAAGCAGACCGATCAGGTCGATGACCATGTCGGTGTTCTTCAGCGCGTCGATAGCAGCTTGCTGGCCTCGCAGCGAATTGCCTGGACCAAAGAAGCTACCCGGGCGCTTGCGAATGTTGACGTGAAGGGTGTCGGCGCCAAGATCCTCGGCCGCCGCAGAGAAAGCCAGCGCGTAGTCTCTGCGGATCAAATCTTCCGAAAGGATGCCAATCCGTTCGCCAGGCTTTACCTTGCACAGTTCGAGTTCCTTCCGGAACAGATCGAACATGTTCTTGTCGACACTCATATTCAACCTCTGAACTCGGTGGGTGGAGGGGATCGCCTCTACGCGTAAGAGATGTTGAGGGCCGCATCCACGAGCCGACCGGCACGATCGAAATCGTAGTTGCGGTACATGTTCGTTTTCACGAGATAGGCTGCACCTCCGTAGAACTTCTCGTACTGTTGGTGGCGGCTGCCGAACTCGGAACCGATGAAGTCCCAAGCCAGCCGCATCAATCTCACGCGATCGCGGGCGCTCATCTCGCGTGATACATAGTACCGTTCGATATCGGCGCACTGTTCAGGATTTTCGAACTCCTTGCTGGAGGAGGGCAGCGAGATCATCGCGGCGCCCGTCAGCTCACGAACGATGTCGATCATGTGCGAGTTGATCTTGGACTGCAGTGCCATCACCGCGTAGAGCGCAATTTTCGACGGCCAAACGATGCCGCTGGTATCGATTAGGCCCGACACCTCATGGGCGTAAAGCATCTGCTCAACAAGTGAGGCGTAGGCGGCGAGTTCACCCATCTCCACCTGTACAGGCGGAGCCTTGTCGTTGCCGGTCGCCTCGTTCAAACGCTTTGCGAGACCGAGTAGGAACCGCAGCTTCGTTGCGTAGCGCGCCTGCGCCTGATGATTGCCATAGGAATGCGACGGCGTCGCCCACCACTGCTGGAAGCATAAGTCGACGTTGCGGTAGATGAAGACGTTTTCCCAAGGCACATGGACATCGTCAAGCACGACAAAGCTGTCGGTCTCGTCGAAGCGCATGGTCAACGGATAGTCCTCCACGCTGGATGCCCTGAGGGTGAAGGCCCGCCGCGAATAGAGCTTTAAGCCCGACGCGTCTATCGGGATAGCGACGCTGATGGCATAGTTCTCGTCACCAGGGCGCAGTGGATGGATGCAGCTGAGGTGGAGGTAGTCGGCGAAGATCGCGCCTGTGGCGAGCTGCTGACCGCCTTTCACGATGATTCCAGAATCGGTTTCGCGAACCACGCCGGCATAGAGCGTCGGGTCGGACTGCTGATGCGCTGGGCGGCTGCGGTCGACTTGCGGCGGAACAATCGCATAAGCGACGTACTTGTGGTTGTCGCGGATGTGCCTGTAGAAGTTTAGCAGGTTCTCGGCGTAACCCTTACCGCCGGCATCGAAGAAGCTCGGCACCGCGGCGTAGCCCGCAAAGAAGTTCGCTACGTGGTCCGGCGTGCGCCCCATCAGACCAAAGGTCTGCTCCGCCCACCCCTCGGCCGCGATCCGCTTGTCGCGAAGATCGGCGTGACTGCGGGGAATTTGGAAACAGCGCCAAACAGGCCCGCCTGTGTCGGGCGAGGTGAAGGTCATGCGCTCGCGGTTCTCCGGAGCAGCTGCATAATCGAAGAGGTAGGCGAGCGTCCGGGCCGCTCCTTTGAACGCTGCATGGTCCACGACGTTCGTAACCCGGTCGCCCTCGACGAAGACCGTGCGCTCGCTGGCTCGCAGGTCCGCCAAGTAGCTCTCGCCAGTGCGCAGTGGCACAGCGCCGTCGATAGTCTTGAAGGCTTTTGCCTGTTGAACAGTCATCAATTAATTCCTCTGCGCCGGACAGAGCTTCACCACCAGCGCTCTTAGCTACAAGATGTATATATAGCCTAGAACTGTCAACCCGTTTGTCTTGCCGCTTGGAACGCTTTGGTGGTACAGGGCCGGACCGAAGTACGGAAGTGGCGTCGCGCCACCTTCATCGATCTAGTGGGATTGGAATGCCGGAGCAGTATCACCCACCACCTACCACCTCGCGGGAAGAATTCTTCAAGGATGGTACGGATCAGCTTTTTCGGGAGGCCATATATACTTGGGTTCTGAGCGTCGAACGGCTTCTCAAATGTAGGAAGGCCTTCGCCCGCATCTCGGGATTAACGTCCTCCCAATTCGTCGTCCTGATGGGCGTTGCTACCCTACAGAAGGCACATGGCGTCACGATCAAGGATGTCGCAGAGCACGTCGCGCTGGCCTCGACGCACGTGACGACCGAGATCGGCCGGCTCGAAGCGAAGGGCCTGCTGGTCAAGAGAGAAAACCACAGCGACCGCCGCAGCGTGCTCGTCTCATTGACGCGCAAAGGCGAAAAGCAGATCGAGCGGGTGAGCCCGATCGTCAGAGAGACGAACGACGTGCTCTTCCGTGGCGTTACGCTAAAGGGCCTGATCAATGCGCATGTGGTCGCGAGACAGCTGGTTGCGAATTCGAGCGACGCGCTGACCTTTCTGCGTAAGACCGCCACCAGCACCGCGAAGAAGCCGAAGCGCTGAAGCTGCCCACGCACCCGGATTGTTCCCGCTCCGCTCTACGGCTGGATGGCCGCACCCCACCGCGACAGCACGTCCTTGCTCTCGCGGATGCTTAACGCCGACGTCTTCGGGTAGGCGCCGAGGTGCTGGAAGGGGATACAGGCATCGATAATCATTTTCGAGTTGGAGGTCAGGCCGACGTCGCGGTCGGCGGGCGATATGCGCGGGTCAAGCGACGAGCTCCAGGTGTTGCGCACGATGTCGACGTCCTCTGACGGCTCCGCCCGCGTCGCGACGGCCCACATGACGTCAGCGAGATTCGTAGGGTCGACGTCCTCATCCACCACTACGACGATGCGCCCCATATAGCTGTTCGCGGCTGCAATGAGGGCAGCACGCTTGGCATGGCCGGCGTAGCGCTGCTTGAGCGCTATGACAGTCATGAGCTGCGAGACGTGCTGCCACGCGCCGACGATATCGGTAACGCCCGCCATTTCGAGGTTCGACCAGAATTCCCGCTGCTCGAAACGACAGTCCGAAATGAAACCGTGGTGGCTTCAACGGCGGCGACCCGAGCAAGATTGGATCGTTGCGGTGGTAGACCGCTGAGACTTCCATAACCGGAGCAGGCCGCTTGTCGGCCGCGTAGTAGCCGGTGAACTCCCCAAACGGACCTTCAGGCAGACTAGTGTCCGCGAATGGAAGAAGCACGCCCTCGAGGACAATTTCCGCCCTTGCGGGAATGGGCAGCTTCGTTCTAGGCCCGGCATGAACCGGTATGGGCGCTCCCTTAATGGCGCCGGCGAAATCGAGCTCCGAAACGCCTTCTGGCAAATACTCAAATCCCGAAATGAACAGCGCCGGGTCTTGACCACACACCACTACTACAGGACACGGCTGTCTCTTTTCCCAGAAGCGTTGGGCTATGATCGCACCGTGTCGACCCTTGTGATCGAATTGGATGGTCACACGCTTCGCATCATGAACCTGGACGCGATATATTGAACTATTGATCCAGCCATTTTCAGGATCGCGGCTCACGACCAGAGCTCCTGAGCCAATGTACGCACCACCATCGCCGCTGTGCCAAATTGGAGAGGGAAGCTTCAAAACATCGACATCAGCTCCCTCAATTACGTTTTCGAAAAAAGGAACATCATTCGTCTCCTCCGGCGGCATAAGCCTGAGCTTGCTGCGACGTTCCTTCCACGCGCGAAGCGCATCGATGGCGGTCAAGGTGTGATCGATGCCCAATGCAAGCGCTGCCCTCTTCAATCCCACGGTCGCGTTGGTGAAGACGCGATGGCCGGGTCTCAGTCCAGGAATGTGATCAAAAAGCAGGGCGGGACAATGCGGCATTCCCGCCGCTACTTCCGTAATAGCGCCGATCTCGTAATCGGCGCGCGCACCGGAAACCCGCTTTAGATCACCGATGGCATCTACCCTATCGATGAACTCCCGCAAATCGCGATAATCCACATCCACGGAACTCGCTCCCTCACCATGCAGTATGCCGTGTAGCGATAATCACAAATCGACAAAGAAACTACAAGAACGTACATTATGTAAACAAATACGCGAAGTGAAATGCAAATTCGCAATCATCTCGCCGGCCATTGCACAGCGCCGTCGATCGCCGATCCCGTCGCCTCGCTACTTGCCGCTGACTGCCTCGCCGTGATCGGCAAGGGAAGCGCATGCTGGTGTTTGCGGTCAATCCGAAGGATGACGTCATCGCCGACATCGTGTTCGTCGACGAGGCTCCGGCGCTCGCCGCCGCCATCTGAAGGCCTGAGCGGTGATCGGCTGACGCGCGCTGCGAGTCGCCTTCTCGCCGTCTGAACCCCTGAACACAAGCAGGTTTGCTCATGACCGACACGGTCGCTCCGTGGCTCGCCACCATGCGCACGATCAACGGCGTCGAGGAGGGGCCCGGCGCCGCCGACAATCCCAAGATCCTCGCCATGCGCGACGAGATCGCGCGGCGCTTCCCCGACATGACGGCCTACTGCAAGGGCTACGTCCACGACTCGATCCCGTGGTGCGGGCTGGCGGTCGCCTACTGCATGGCGGCGAACGGCATCCGGCCGGTGTTCGGGGCGAGCGACACGCAGCGCTTCCTGTGGGCGCGGGCGTGGGCGCGGTTCGGTGCGCCGCTCGCCGAACCGAAGCTCGGCTGCGTGATGGTGTTCGCCCGTGACAGCGGCGGGCATGTCGCGCTCTACGAAGGCGAGGACGCGACCAGCTACAAGGTGCGCGGCGGTAATCAGTCCAACGCCGTCAATGTCACCAGCATGCCGAAGTCGGCGTTCCTGGCGGCGGTGTGGCCGGACATGGTGGCAGAGGATCGGCCGGTCGCCGACAACTTTGCGCGCTGCCACGAGCTCATCGCGAAATGGGAGGGCGGCTACAGCAACCATCCGCGCGACAGCGGCGGGCCGACCAACTACGGCATCACGCAGCAGCGGCTCTCCGAGCATCGCGGGCGTCAGGTGAGCGTCGAGGAGGTCAAGGCGCTGACCTACGAGGAGGCGCTGACCATCTTCCGCAAGTACTACTGGCAGCCGCTGCGCTGCGACGAGATGCCGGTGGCGCTCGCGCTGATGACCTACAACACCGGCGTCAACTCCGGCCCGTCGCGCGGCGCGCGCTTCCTGCAGCAGACGCTGAACCTGCAGGGCTTCGACCTCGACCAGGACGGCGAGGTCGGCCCGCTCACGCTCGCCGCCGCCAACGCCTGCGAGGACATCGCGCGCGCGGTCAACGACTACTCGGCGATCTACGAGCAGTTCTACCGTGGTCTTTCTAACTTCAGCGTGTTCGGCCGCGGGTGGCTCAACCGCCTCAACGATGTGACCGCGCAGGCGCTGGCGTGGTCTGACGACGAGCCGACCAAGCCGGTGCCGGTCGAGCCGGCTACGCCCGGTGTCGATCCCGGCAGCGACCTGGTTCCCGACCCCGGCGACCTCGGCAGATTGCTCGCCGCCGCGGTGCCGGTGCTCCTGCCGTTCCTCATCCGATACGGGCCTGTGCTGCTCAAGGCGGCCGCGGAGATCGCGCCGTCGCTCAAGCCCGACCAGTCGAAGCCATGGTGGCGATTTACAAAGGAGAAATGACCATGCTTACCAACGACACCACCAAGATGTTCCTGCGCTACGCCATCGCAATCGGCATCTCTTTCGCGGTCGGGCGCGGCTGGATCAGCGAGGCCGCAGGCGGGACCATAAGCCAGATCGCCGAGCAGGTGCTCGGCCTGCTGGTGGCGTTCTCTCCCGCGCTCTATGCGGCGGCGAAGATCGACAACAGCCGTAAAACCTGACTGCCGCGCAGATGAATGACGCACTCACCTGGACGGCGCTGATCGCTGCCGCCGGCAGCATCGTCGCCGTCGTCCGGTTCTGGCTGGACATGGGCAAGGCGGCGGAAAAAGCCGAGCAAGCCGCTACGGCGGCGGCACTCGTGGCGGCCAAGCTCGATCTCACGTCGGCGGCCCTGGCGGATTTTCGCGTCGTGGTGGCGCAGACCTACGCCACCAATAGGGCACTGAGCGAGACGGAACAGGCGTTGGCGCTCGGGCTCAACGAGGCTGTCAAGGGTATCTATAGCCGCCTCGACACGATGACCGCGCGGCTCAATTCGCTGATCACCATCGCGCGCCAGCAATAAATGCTCCACATCATCGTTGCCCTGGCGCTGCTCGGAGCATTGCTCCAGCGCGCGCCGAATTCCGACAGTGAGACTGACGCTTAATTCCTTTGCTTCGCTATTGTGCTCAAGGTGTGGCAGCACCAGCTAACTAATACGGTCAGGCCGTGGCCTGTCCGAGAGTTGCCCAAAAATCGGCGACATACCGAAGTCCCCGTTACCTTTCAGTGGCAGCACTGGTGCCGTCGGCAGGCACTCAACACTTTCAAATCTGCGCGCGCTCGCAGCACGTAGACGTGATGGGACATGCCTCCCCCATCGTCCAGTCTCAAGGCTTTAGGAGCGATCTCATGTCCAATTATCTGCCCGCAACTCTCGGAATCGCAGCGATGTTGATGGCTTCGCCAGCCCTGGCAAACGACGTTTCGGTGCCAAGTGGGGGCAAAGTGCCGAGGAACTCCAAATTGCCTCGTTGGCTCTGCCGACAAATCACTTTGCCCAAATGCCCACGGGTCCATTTGTGTCATTCAAAATCTATGTGGCTGAAATACTTCCTCCAATCCCCTCCGAAGCATTGAAGCTATTGAAGCTGGAAATGCTCATCCCCGAGGTGGACAGTTTCAACTCTCGTACAGCCCAATGGGGTCCGAACCCAATGGAAGCTGCAATGAAAGTAGATATTTCTACTGTCGGTGGTCCGGCGAGCGAGGGAGATGCCATTGATTTTGTAGCCCTGAACCGCGAGGGACTTTCTAGGCTGCCCTTGGTTGATCCTCGGACGGAGACTAGCGAAATGTTTTCACTTGAGACCGTCGGACTACCCGTTCCTCTCCCCACACCCTCGCGTCTTTAAAACAAAGTCTTAGCAGATCGAAATGTCAAAATATGCTTCAGCAACGCTCGGAATTGGAGTGATGTTGATCGCTTCCACAGCCTCGGCGACGGCGCGAAGCGCCTTGGAGTCAGCCAGTGTGAAAGCCGCAAACCGATTGTGTGGCGGCAGCCGCCCTAAATAACTCCGAAATCAGCTGGAAACCAGTCGGGTCGAGAAGATCGAGGCCGACATGCAGCCGCTGGCCAAGACCGTCGCCATGATGGATGAAGTGGACCCCGAATTTGGGACCGGGACTAGTTGGAGTTCGCGCCGTTCCGTAATTAGACGGAGCGGAGGATGACACAGAACGAGACGGAAGATCGACGCGTCGTTGAAGGCGAAGATTGCGCTGGAGGCGTTGCGCGAGCAGGCGACGGTGGCCGATCTGGCGCAGCGCTACCAGGTCCATCCGAACCAGATATACGCCTGGAAGAAGCAGCTTCAGGAGCAGGCGGCGAAGGCGTTCGAAGCGGCCTGGCGACGGGCGGCCGGACGCGAGCGCGAGATCGAGCGCTGCACGCCAAGATCGGCCAGTTGATGGTGGAGCGGGATTTTTTAGCGCGGAGGTCCGGAAGATGAGCGCTCCGGACCGGCGCGCCCTGCTCGACCACGGCCACGCCGAGCTGTCGATCCGCCGGCAATGCGGGCTGCTCGGGCTTGCGCGCTCTGGCGTCTACCGGCCGCCCGAGCCGGCCAATGACAACGATCTCGCGCTGATGCGGCGGATCGACGAGCTGTTCACGGCGTTCCCGTTCCTGGGCTCGCGGCGGATGGCGCGATGCTGCGCGCGGAAGGGCCGCCGATCAACCGCAAGCGCGTGCAGCGGCTGATGCGGCAGATGGGGATCGCGGCGCTCGGTCCGAAGCCGAGGACGACGAGGCCGGCGCCGGGTCACAAGATGTTCCCGTATCTGCTGCGCGGGCTCGCGATCGAGCGGCCGAACCAGGTGTGGGCAGCCGACATCACCTACGTGCCGATCGGCCGCGGCTTCCTGTACCTGGTGGCGATCATGGACTGGGCGAGCCGGGCGGTGCTGGCGTGGCGGCTGTCGAACACGATGGACGCTCGTTCTGCGTCGAGGCGCTGGAGGAGGCGTTGGCGCGCTTCGGCCTGCCGGAGATCTTCAACACCGACCAGGGCAGCCAGTTCACCAGCGCCGCCTTCACCGGCGTGCTCGCCAGCGGCCGGCGTGCGCATCTCGATGGACGGCCGCGGGCGCTGGATGGACAACGTGTTCATCGAGCGGCTGTGGCGCTGCGCTGAAGTACGAGGACATCTATCTGAAGGGCTATGCCGACGGGCGCGAGGCCAAGGCCGGCATCGCCGCGTGGATCGCCTTCTACAAGGACGACGCCCGCATCAGGCGCTCGGCAACCGCACGCCGATGGCGGTGTGGCGTGAAGGCCGACCGGCCCGCTCGGCGACACGGCTGTGGACATGACCTCCTTGGACAACGCTGGCGCGTTGCCCACATGCCCACAGCCGCAACAACAACTGAGAAGCATGATAGGGTAGGAAGATCAAACCAGAGAGGAACGGCCGGCTTCCAACCAAGAAAACCGAGCACTGGTCCTCACGATGGGGTCCACTTCAGGAGCCGATCGTTGCCGGCTATGCCGCAACACGCTGGAAAATCGCCGGCGCGTTTGCTCTCGGCACCACGATCGTCACCGTGCTCGGCTGGGTCGTGTCGTTGTTCGCGGGCAAGATCATCGCGTGGATGTTGTCGCTGTTCGTCGCAAAGTGAGTTGTAGGCTGGCACCGATGACACCATTAGTCCCATGACTTTCGATTAGGTCTCACAATCGTGCCGTGATGCAGCCCGGGATTTCTTCCGGGCCTTTTTTCTTGTGCCGCAGCCATGGAAAAACGCATCGGATTGCCGGAGCAGAAACATGCATCAGGGATGCTGACAAGAAGCTGCCGAAATCACCCCTTCTTTTTCTTCGCAAAAATCGCGTTCCAGTTATCCTGCGGTGATACGCCCTGCGCGCGGCCCGGTAGCCGGCATCTCGGGTTCGGGAAAAGCGGGTGGCATAAACTGCCGCCGCTTCCCATTTCCCTCCGCTGCGCCCCTTCGGCGGGTTCTGCGTTGGCGCTCAGTCGCAACGCCGCTCCCTGCGCGTGATCGTGCGCCCATCGGGCCGCTCGATCCTGGTTGTCACCATGGGGCAGTCTCGCCGGGGACCGATGGTGATACCGCCTGGGCCGATACCGATGGTGGCATCTGAATCCCGCGAGCGATGGCTCCTTTGGTCACGGTCCCGCCCGACTTGAATATCGACACCTTGGGCCATCTTCAGATCTTGAGCTGCGGCCGGCATTGTGCCGCCGAACGGTGGGGCGGTCATCAGTACCGCCGCGGCTGCCGCCAGCGCGAAAGCGATTTTGATCACGTGGGCTCCTTTGGGCGTTTGAGTTGTTGCATCGTCCGTTCTTTCGTTTTCACTCGCTGCGCTGCCTCGCAGCAGCCGCCCGTCCACCCTGCCCGAGCGCTCCTCTGGGAGGCATGGCCAGCAGAGCTTTCTCCATCACGTGATGGCGTCTTGAGGTCCTTGGTGGAGTGCCGCGAGGTTGGCTTGCGCGTCGGGATCGTCCGGGGCCATCCGCTCGCCGTGCTGCGCTGCGCCGCGCCGCCCGCAACCCACCTCAGAGCCTAAGCCGCCGCAACGCACCGTCCGTTAGACGCTGACGGTTCCGCTCGCCTTGTGTGGCCATAGCGATAATGTGCTTAGCAAGTACCGTGCGGGCTGCGTCGGCACTACCATTCAAGTAGGCCCCCGCGTCTACCCGCAGCCAAGCATCGTCCAACGCACCCGCCAGAACATGAAGAGTGTCGGGGTTGAAATGCACACCGGACTGTTCATTGAGAAGGATCATCTCATGCTCTCCTTCACTGACGATTTCAGTGCCAGATCACACGGGACGCTCAAATTGGTAGCCATGTCTGTATCGAATTGCTCACATGCTCCCCCGGCGAGCAATTGAATCATGACTTTGCCTCCCAACAGGGACCGAGCGGCAATCCTAGGCGGAACAAGTAGCCCCATGCAGCACCCACGCGAGATCGCTGCGGCAGCCGCCACGGCGAACACGATAACGCGACGTGTCCTGTCTTGAAGATAGAAAAGCCGGTCAGTCTGACTTCGATGGTCGCGAGCTGGATTGCCGACGACCCCGGTGAAAATCCAATCTGTAGATGTGAGCTATTCTGCCACTCAGACGTACCAGACGGACAAAGGCGTAAACGAATAGCAAATCGATACGCCATCGCAACGCGTTCGGTCTTCAATTCGACTTGCTGAACCGGAACCCATTCGGGTGTCCGTTGCCCTCGCTCCGAAACATGTCGGGCGAAAGGAACCACCATGCAATTACCTCCAATCCTACAAGGCGAATCGCTTACTCGTCTACTGCAAGGGGCAGCCGCCGGTGCCGTCGCAACGATGTTTGTTGGCTTTTACTGGGGTGGCTGGTCGCTGGGCAGCACCGCTGACAAGATGGCAAAACAGCGCTCTTTTTGAGCTGGCGGTCGTAGCGGCGCTGGCACCCGTGTGCGCCGACAAATTCCGCGCCCTTCCGGACGCCGAGGCGAAGCAAGTCGCGATTTCGAAGGTCGATTCGTGGAAGCGTCGAGACGAATTCCCCAAGGAGTTCGTGACGCTCCCGGGTGAATCGTACCCGAACTCCGCCCTTGTGGAGGAGTGCTACACGTTGTTGCTTGCACCGAAGTCAGCCGAGCTCAAATGAGATACCCGCCACTGAGCGGAAACCCTTGCATCAGTTTTCCGTCGGCTGCTGGCGCGCGCGGCAAGCGGCCACTCACCACTGAGAGGGGTTATGAACTCGCGCCTCACGGAGGCCGCACGACGTTTCACACAATGTCACAAAACCGCACACAGCTCGATCCGGCGGAGCGTGAATAGAAATCGATGGAGAAAAACAATGCGAAAATCTTTGCGATTTGCTCTAGCAGCTGGATCGATGCTTATTTTTGCTTCGGCAGCGATCGCCCAAGATGCCCCGGTAAGACTTAGTCCGCTATTCCAGGTCCAACCGCAGATTGCCCAAGAGTACCCGCCATACTCATTACTACCCCCGATGATTTGGCGCGCGCCAGTTTTGCCGCACGCATGGGACAAGCAAACAGTTGTGCCGTTCACATTGGAGGAGACGCGCGCCCCCGACCTCTTCGCGCGAGCACGCGCCGTGGGCCCTGCTCGACTACGGACTTCCGCGCGGTCGTCAGCACCGAGATCGCCGACATCTTCCGCAGCGACTCGCTCAAGAATGGCCTGCTGCCGATCGTCGTCGACGATGTGACGCACCGCTGGCTGCTCGAACATCCCCGGCGTGTCACTGCAGATCGATCTGCAGGCGAGCACGGTCACACTGCCCGACGGTACTGCAGTGGAGTTCCCGATCGAGGGGTTCGCGCGCTACTGCCTGCTGAACGGCGTCGACGAGCTGGGCTTCCTGCTGCAACAAGCCGGCACCATCGAGCGTTACGAGCAGAGACACGCATAGGCGGTACCGGAGCGCATGGGTATCAAAGCAACGATCGTCGTCCTCGGCGGCGACGGCATCGGTCCTGAAGTAACGCGCGAAGGCGTTCGCGCGCTGCAGGCAGTCGCCTCGCGCTTCGGTCACGACTTCGTTTTCGCTGAACACCTCATCGGCGGCGCTGCTATCGACGCGATGCAGAGCGCGCTGCCGGCACAGACGCTGTCCGCCTGCGGCACGGCTGACGCGGTGCTGCTCGGCGCCGTGGGCGGACCGCAGTGGTCCGATCCGAAGGCCAGGATTCGTCCCGAACAGGGATTGCTCGCGTTGCGCAAGGGTCTGCATCTGTTCGCGAACCTGCGCCCGGTCACGATTCATCCGGCACTGCTCGACGTCTCGCCGCTCAAGCCCGAGGTGCTGCGCGGTACCGACATCGTCGTCGTGCGCGAGCTGACCGGCGGATCTACTTCGGCGAGAACACGGCACGGAAGAGTTTGCGAGCGACCTGTGCACGTACAGCGTCGAGGAGATCGAGCGCGTCACGCGCGTCGCGGGCCGTCTCGCGCAGGGCCGTCGCAAGCGCATCGTCTCCGTCGACAAGGCCAACGTGCTCGAGACGTCGCGACTGTGGCGCGCGAGTGTCGAGTCCGTGTTGCGCGCCGAGTTCGCCGACGTCGAGCTCGAGCACATGCTGGTCGACTCGGCCGCCATGCACCTGATCCGCAAGCCGTCGAGCTTCGACGTGATCGTCACGGAGAACATGTTCGGCGACATCCTCACCGACGAAGCGTCGATGCTGGCCGGCTCACTCGGACTGTTGCCTTCGGCATCGCTCGGCGAAGGCAAGCTCGGCGTGTACGAGCCGATCCACGGCTCGGCACCCGACATCGCCGGTCGCGGGATCGCAAATCCGTACGCGACGATGCTGAGTGCGGCGATGCTGCTGCGACATTCTCTCGGTCTGAGCACGGAAGCCGCTGCCGTCGAAAATGCAGTAGCCGACAGCATCTCCGCGGGCGTGCGCACGGCCGATATCGCGGCCGGAGGGGCTGCCGCCAGCACTGCGCAAGCAGGGGAAGCCGTAGTGACTCGCCTTCTAGGATAACGACCTAACTATTTGAATTTACATAGGCCTGGATAGCCTCGGTATACACCGAAGATTCTTACCCCAAAGCCGTTCCAGACCGGTTATGATTTCGCCGGCGCGGGTTTTCCGGATCTCTCGCGCCCCAAGCCTCCGGGCCCATTCTCCATGTCTCGACCCTCGCGGTCGGGGTATTTCTGGTGGAAACGGGACTCGTGTCGGGTTAGTCCCCAAGGTCGGTGTCGGCTCGTCGAGCCGACGTCGCCACGACAAAAGTTCTACGTTGCCACGTCCAGGCCGGCGTTTCGCCGGCCTGTTTTTATGTGTCGCTCGCTCCGGACTCTTGATCGATCCACTCGGCGTAGAACGGCGGCAGGTCCGTCGAAACGCGCGACTTAAAGTTCGGCGGGCGCTTCTCCAGGAACGCTCGCACGCCCTCCTTGCCGTCCTTCACGCTCGTGTAGAAAACACCGAGCGAATCGATGCGATGCGCCTCGAACGGGATGCCGGCGGGGCGCCGTTGCGATACATCATCTGGCGCGTGAGCGCGATCGCGACCGGCGAACGGTTTTCGACGATGCGCCGTGCCAGCTGCCGCGCTTCGTCGAGCAGCCGATCTGCCGGATACACAGCCTTCACCAGGCCGCCGCGCTGCGCTTCTT
>CAVXTM010000018.1:0-715629 GCA_963764725.1 uncultured Gammaproteobacteria bacterium
CCGATACCGCGATCCGCAACGCCAAGCCCGGCGAGAGGCCCAGCGACGCCGGCGGGCTGTTCCTCCTCGTAACCCCTGCCGGCGGGAAGTGGTGGCACACCTACCGGAGAGGCGACATATGATGCAGAGTTTTTGCGGACTGGATTGATTCACGCGTGGCGGGCGCCAACGTGGTCCCGCTGCGAGCGTCATCTCAATAAAACTACTTTCAACGACCACCCCATCGTCCTCTTACTTTTATCGGCATCGCTGCCGGCTCAAGCTTGGGTGTCTGCGCAATTTTGACAGGATTTTCTGCTGAATCCCAACCGCGTGAGGGAGGTGAAGAGCAAGAACGAACGCAACGTAATTTGGAAGACTGTATCGAGCAGCTTGAACACAACGCCCGGTGGGACTAATATCAACGCACAGCGTAATGAGGTGAGCACTACAATTGCGCAGGTCCGGTATATCTGCGCCAATTACCCACCCGACGAGCCTCACACGATGAAACTTTGCGCATGGGCGGAGCAGAAGGATATTTAGGCAACTGAACCGGGACCCCCTTGCTCGGTTGATTTAACAAAGGGGCTTTTTGTTTCAAGGAGAGAACTATGACGACTACACGGAAGCACGTAACCGCAGCAATTCAAACACTGATCAAGCTCGCCAAGACTCACGGGCTCGAAGCCGTTGAATCACGTCTACGGTGAGGCCGTAGCCAAGTTAATGGAATGCAAGGAGCGTGACGTGTGGCGAGTTCAGGTAGCCGATGGGCAGCGCGAAATGGTGCTGCTCGAAGCGTACTGAAGACACACTGAAGAGGCGGCGGAAATAGCGAAACGGCGGATTGGCTGCCCCGCCGTCTGCGCTTGAATTAAAGGACTTTGGATATGGATATGAATACTTACGAGTTGTTTCGCAAGGACGTGATTTTCCTCTGCTCATGGGCGTGGCGTTGGACTAAGAGATTGGTTATTTGTATTTTGCTAATTGCGCCTGCGGTCGGCGTATGGGTTCTGGGCGATTAGAGACCTACCAATTAACTGAGGTCAAGCTGGAACGTGACGCCAAGCTTGCTAGAGGCAATGCCCTGCTGGACCAACTGGAACAGCCGAAAGCGCCGACTTCCACGGAGCTTTTGAAAAGCAACGCTACCTAAGGTCTATGAGGGCGTGGTTATTTCCACTGCTGATCTTCGCCGTCCAAGGTGCCGCGGCGGATACCCCATCGGGACGTGTGGTAGCCATTGCTGATGGTGATATCGTGACGGTGTTGGATGAGACGCATGAGAGCCACAAGGTCCGATTATCCGGCATTGACGCCCCGGAGAAAGCCCAGTCGTTCGGAAATCGATCTAAGCAAAGCTTATCCGACCTGGCCTATGGTCGTTTCGTGTTGGTCGAGTGGCAAAAGCGGGCCCTCTTTCGCCTATCCTCTACGGTAAATCTCGGGTTACTTCTATTTATCCGCAGTCGCTGAAACCGAGGGAGAGTGGGAATATTCTTGATCCGTCGTGCGATCCTCCGGGTTCTTTGCCATGACACACAAAGTTGTGCTCAAGATACCAAAAAACGTCCCGACTCCCCAAGCAAAGATGAGCCAATACCATGCAACCATAAGCACAACTCCTCTAACGGAATTACCCGACAATGTTCGGGGCTCGCAGGCACTGCTAACCCGTGATGGGTGTATCGGTTGCCGTGCACTAAAGCTTCATGTCTCTTCCAGATCGTCGGAAGCTCCTGACGGCAGCGGCCCCGCTGAAAAAAACTACCTTTCAGGAGGATCGCTTATATATGAGTTATGGCATGGCTTTTCGCGAATGACGATGACGAGTGCGTGGCGTAAAGTAGCACGTAAGAAGCTAGATGGCATTGAAGCGGTATAGTCAACGCTTCTGTAGCGGGTGATATGTTAACCGGTATTGCACCCCAGATGGATGGCGCACCGCGGCGACGTTGTCCTTCAAGCTCGCGCCGATCCGTATAGAATAATGGATACCCCAACGTATATGCTCGGCGTCGCTTGACCGCAGAATCGGATTTGGAGACACACATGTTAGTCACGTTTCGCAGCAAGGTTTCGGGGGAGATAACGATGTTTGGCGACGTCGCGGTGACGCTACTCAAACTCATGGGGCATAGCGGGACCGTCCCGGGCGCCCTGCTCTCGGACCAGATCCCATCGGCTCTAGCGCGCCTAAAAAAAGCCATCGAAACGCCCGACGCGAAGGGCCAAGCAGCGGATGGTGACGACGAGGAGACGAAGGCACCACGGGTTAGCCTAGCCAACCGAGCCTACCCGCTAGTGGAAATGTTAACCGCCGCGGCAACGGAGCAGTGCGACGTAATGTGGGACAAGAACTAACGGTAGATCCGCGATCGTGCTCTTCGGGGATGCCGGGGCAGGAAGCGCGATGCTTGCCCTCGCGGCCGCTGGGGGTAGGCCGCTTGCTTAGTGAATTTGTGCGCCGGATAATAAAGGATGACATCTATCGTGGGAGGGCTCACGATGAGCTCGGCTAATTTATCTACCAACCCTTTCTCTCATTTGGCTACAATCGGCCACGCGCCGGACAAACCCGATATGCACGTCAGGGAGTTGTCCGAGGGTGATCGCCATCGTTTGCTAATGCATTTCCTCGCGCTTGACGCAAGCGCCCGGCTGTTGCGTTTTGGTATAGTCTTCCCCGATGAACTGATTTCCACCTATGTGCAACAGATGAATTTCGCCCGCGATACCCTGTTCGGCGTCTATGACAATGCGCTCATGCTGGCTGGTGTCGGACATCTCGCCTTTGTGCCGCGCGAAGCCCTGCCTGCAGTCGCCCGTGCCACCAGCAAAGAGCGCGTCGCGGAGTTTGGTGTATCGGTATCCGCATCGGCGCA
Organism: uncultured Gammaproteobacteria bacterium; assembly: GCA_963764725.1. Classification (GTDB taxonomy): domain Bacteria; phylum Pseudomonadota; class Gammaproteobacteria; order JACCXJ01; family JACCXJ01; genus USCg-Taylor. The sequence goes on from CAVXTM010000018.1 coordinate 2,871, forward strand.
AGGCATAGGCATAGGCACCAGGCTTTTCGATCGTGCGGCGATACACTGCCGTAACGCTGATGTGGACACCTTGTACATGCACTTCCTGTCGTCCAACCAGAGCATGATGCATATTGCAAAAAAGGCCGGGATGGAAGTCCATCACGACCATGGTGAAGCAGAGGCCTATCTGAAGCTGCCACCGGCCGATGCAGCCAGCGCATCGCAGGAAGTCGTAGAGGAACAGGTCGCCAGCCTTGATTATACCGTAAAGCTCAAAACGCGGTTACTCAGGCTGACTGAAGCGGAGGCTCGGCACCGCGCGCTGGTGGAAACCACTCCAGCCATTACCTACATGGCTGATCTGACCGACGAGGTCAAGATGCACTATGTCAGTCCACAGACCGAAAACTTGCTCGGCTTCAGCGCGCAAGAATGGTTGACGGATCCCGAACGCTGGGTAAAGCAATTGCATCCGAAAGACCGTGATCGTGTCCTGGATGCGTTTAATGATACGTTTCTCTCAGGCATGCCGTTCAAGATGGAATATCGTCTAGTGACACGTGACGGCACCTCAAGATGGTTTCAAGAATATGGCGTGGTGATTACTGATCCGATTCAAAAGAAGCGGTTTATGTACGGGACCATGGTAGATATCACCGAGCGCAAGGCGGTCGAGGCGTAGCTTCACGCGCTACCGCCTCGCGGCTAGGCCACAACTCTACGTTAACTACGCTCAGGTCATGCAAGGGAGGTAGAAACCGTGGTCCCAATGCCGCATCAGCGCGTTTCTTCGGCGCCTCCAGGAATCCCGCTGAGCGATCTGGAGGACTCGCGGTACAAGCACCCTAAGCAACGCTGGAAGGTGTACCAAGCCGGATCACGGACCAGGATACGGGCAGCCTCATCGGCATTACCACCGAGCAGGCTAAACGGCAATGTCACGATATAGATACCAGCGCCGACCACCGTGGCCGCGATCCCAAGTGGGCCGCGCCACGAGACCGTCGGCGGCCATGTAATCGGCTTTCGCCGATGGATTAGCGTAAGCGGAGTGGAACCGCCGTCCGTAGGTGTATCGATAGGCACCGCCACCCAGCTCGACCACGTGGTCGGCCCGGGCCACCCGCGCCGTGGGGAAAGGCGCGGCCGCGCATGCCGCCGCTATGATATAGGGCCATAGACGAGATGAGAATTTCAGCATGTCAACCTCCGCAGACAAAACCCGTTCCGTTACACTAGTATAGCGCGGATGAACCCTCGTGGCGCGCAGGGCCTCTCACTCAAGGATATCCGGCGCAACTGGGCGGCCTTCCGGCAGCGCACGGAACCCGTGCCGGCCTAACGGGAGGAAGATAAACTGTTAACACCAAAGGCGAGCGTGGTAGCGACCGAGCAGGAACCTGCCGCGGCCAGGCATGTGCCGTCGGATCGGCGTCCAGGGCCTGCGGCAAGCGAGGTTCTGCATGTGGGCTACGTGGGGAGCGAAGGAGCGCAGACGCTGCTACAGGGCCGGTTTCCTCTCGCCCGGATAGAGTTCGGTGATTACCGGCCGCCTGAAGCGACCGGTCCCTGGCCGCTCGTGCGCCTCAAGCTGCCACAACTCCAAGCGGCCCCACTCGCCGAGGTTTGGACCAGCGGGCTGCCGGTTCGATACTTCCATCACGATCGTCTTTGGTTCGCCGCCAACAAAGAGATCCTGTTCGGTTATTTTGAGGAGCATGAATCGGCGGAGTCCACGCTCGCGGGGCTGATCCACGCAGTCTATCGCCGCATCTTGACAAATATTCGCGGTTCAGGATATCCCCACTTGCAACGCATCTGGAACTATCTGCCGGGGATCAATGAGATCTCAGACGGCTTGGAGCGGTATCAGCAATTTTGTATTGGGCGGCATCAGGCACTGGTGGAGGAGCGGGTGGAATTCCACCACGGCCTCCCCGCGGCGACGGCGGTGGGCACCGGGCCGGGACCGGTACAGTTTTATTTCTTGGCCAGCCGGCGGGAGGGTGTTCAGATCGAGAACCCGCGCCAGGTAAACGCCTATCACTATCCGCGCCGCTACGGCCCCAAGAGTCCATCCTTCGCACGTGCAAGTTTGCTCTCATCTGAGTCAGGCAAGCGCCTCTTCATCGCCGGGACGGCCAGCATTGTCGGCCATACCAGCCGACATGCCGGCAATCCCTATCGACAGACCGTCGAGACCCTGGACAATATCGAAGCGGTGATCGCATCGGCCCTCGTTGCGCACCCGGGGTGGCATGGGGGGAGCCTCACGTCCAAAGCGGCGCTCTTGAAGGTGTACGTGCGCCGGCCTGAACACCTTCCGTCCATCGAAAGGGCACTTGCCGATCGGCTCGGATTGGTACCGCGCTGCCTGTTCCTGCGAGGCGATCTTTGCCGCGGCGCATTGCTGCTCGAGATTGAGGGAATCGTGAACTTCGCGAACGCCGAACCCGTGGGGACGGGTGAGCGTTAACTTTCTGAAGGACCTGAGCTAACGCCTTTCAACGTGCCGGCTAAGCCGCTCGACCTCGCGCCCATCGATCTCCCACCACTCACCCGCTTGCTTATCACGCGGCAGTAGGATGTTGCCATAGCGGATCCGGATCAGACGGCTCACACTCAGCCCCTGCGATTCCCACAAGCGGCGGACCTCGCGCCTCCGGCCTTCGCGTAGGACGACGTGAAACCAGCGGTTGAATCCCTGACCACCGGCGGCGGTCACCGACGAAAAGCGGGCCCAGCCATCATCGAGCTCGATACCCTGCGTGAGGCGCTCGAGTCGCGCCCCATCGACCGCGCCGAGGACCCTGACGGCATATTCACGTTCCAGCGCGAAGGACGGATGCATCAGGCGGTGCGCCAACGCCCCGTCGTTCGTGAATAGCAGCAGGCCGCTCGAATTGAGATCCAAGCGGCCTATGCTGATCCAACGCCCGGCTTCGGGCAGGCGCCCGAATACCGTGGGACGGTCCCCGTCCTCGTCGCGGGTGCTGCAGAGGACACCCGCGGGCTTATAGTAGGCGATGACTCGGCGCCGTGGCGGAGCGCGGCGGGCGGGGGGAACGGTTTGCCCATCAATACGAATCTCGTCGCTTGGGCCGGCGCGGTCGCCCGGTTGGGCGATCCGCCCGTTGATCTGGACACGCCCCGCGGCAATCCACGTCTCGATGAGGCGCCGCGATCCCAAACCCGCACGCGCGAGCGCCTTTTGCACGCGCTCGGGCGGTGCTTCAGCGGTTGCGCGCGTGCCGAGGCGCGGGGCCTTCGCGGCAGTTCTTCCTCGGCGCGCTTGCGATTCAATAATACGATCCCGGCCCCTAGCGCTCAATCATTTCACCGTTTCTGGCTCTAATTCCGCCTCGATTGTGAGTGCCAACTGTGGCTGGTCAGTGCCGGTGGGCTCGCCAAGTAGGGGTAATTCCGAGAGGTGCCTGAGATTGAAGTCCATCCTCTCCATTTCTTGGAGGAACAGGGCATTCTTCCCGGATTCCATTGCATACCATCTGTGCTGCGCTTGCCATCCTTGGCTCTCATGATCCACAAAGGAATGGATCGGTCGGACCCAGGGAATTATTAGCTTCGTTTGATTCGCGGACTACCCTTCTCTGATCCACCTGTCCTTGGACACTACAAGATGCTCCCTCGGGTGGCGATTTGCAGCTGCCAAATCTGCTGTCGTCTGGCGTGTAGGAAAAGCTTGAGTCCTCCCCCGTGTCTTCCCCTGGAGACAGCGGCCCCACCGCTTTATTTCCTACCCAAAGAGTATCTGTACCGTCTGGTTTGGTTAACAAAACGGTCACATTCGCAGTGGTGTCAAGCGCGCCGGTCGCTCCATTATTTCTTACGACGAATAGCACCCGATTCCCATCACACCTATTCTCTAGTACCAGGTCGGGTAGCTGGACTGGAGGAGGCGGGGGAGGTGGAGGTGGAGCAACCCGGCAATCGTCAGGTCGGTTAGGTACATCCAAAGGAGGACAGAGCTCGTAGACTCTGACTTCGTTCGCTTCGTTGGCGATAAAGACCTTGCCGTCGGCAACGGTAGGCGGACCCCACTTCGGTAAGTCCCTGATATCTGTTTGCCAGAGTAGCCTTAGAGTTCCGCTGGCGTCGGGTTCGGCGTCGAAGGCTGCAAGTCGGTAGTTCACCTTCGGGTGGCCGATTTTCGGGTCTATCTCGGATATGTCACCTTTTTTACCGGGCAGTTTCTGCTCAAGAGTGGCCCAGACCACCCCCGTGCCACGCAAGACGCCGGCGGAAGATACGGATAGCTGATTCTTCATGTAATAACCAAGATTAGGGTGGGTAGGGTCGCTGGGGTGGATCATGGGCGCGGTAATCCCCCACGAGCGGCATGATTCGGGTCGGGCTGGATCGAACTGTTCGCATTCCTTTGCCACCGCGATGGGCTCTTGATCCAGCCTTCCGGAGCTGAAGTGATATCGATACGCCTTGAGCACATCCAGCTCCGACTGCTGATACAGGTAGCCATACTCGGGCTCCGGTCCTCGCCAGAACGCGGGGCTACCGTGAAGGTGGGGATAACCAATGGGGCCAGGTTTCATCTGCCACTGGGGGTCGTATAAGCTTCTGTATGCCTGAATCGGTGGCTGAACGGGCAGAAATGTGAACTGATCGAGGACATAATATATGCCCTCCTTGCCTCCCCCAATGACCCTGCTGCTCCCAGGGACGAGCAAAGGGCCCCCACCGCCCAGATCCAAATCTTGGTCTCGGAGCAGCGACTCGTTTTTAGGCGTGAAGGGTTCGGCGGCAAGCTGCAGAGTGTACCCGCGGGGCGCCAGTTTCACGAAGGAGTTGCCAAAGGCGCTCCGGGTCTTGTCCGCTAAGCCATTGCCGGTCATCACGTAGACCTGGCCGAGCTCGTCGGCGGCCGGACCGCTACCCCCTTGCCAGATGCCGCCTCCGATCGTCAGCTGCTTTTTTCCGGCGTGTAAGAAACACACTTCGTTTGGCGTGGTGTTAAAGACACCGAGCGGTTCGAAACTCGAGGCGTCGTAACGGAACACCCAACCGTGGAACTCAGCCTGGAATTCAGCTGACCCAGCGAACGCGACGTACACCGAGCCCTTGCTCAAGAGCAAGGCCGGCCGCTGTCCATGCCACTTGGGACGAAACTCGTTCAACGCGGAAGCGTCCTGTGTGAACTCTACCACCTTACCATCGGGTGGTGGACAATTCGCGGGATCAGGTTTACCAGCAGCGTTTATTGCACATATCTCGGAACCACAGGTCTTCGTATACTCCTCCGAGACAGGTGTGCCATCCAGGCTGTGACTCGGCGGCTTGGTCATGGGGTAGGACCCTTCGATTCTTACCGAGCGCACGATTCTTTCCTGCTGCATGTCCCAGGCGATGAGCCAATAGGCGAGGTCATCGAAGGGTGCAACTGGAGGAACCATGTGTTTCACATTCTGAGTCGCATACACGAGATACATCAGCTTCTTGTCGTAATCGATCACCGGCGTGCTGCCTATTCCACGCGGGTTGGGACGGGCAGAGGGGTCTGCAAGATCGCCGAACTGCTGCGCGCCAAGAAACGTCCCGTCGTCTGCTTCCCAGTAATGGAGATAGTTTCGATCGGTTGCGACGAAGAAGACGTCTTGCAATGTCGGCTCTCGGTCGAACCGTCCCTTTATCCTTAGGTCGGGCACATAGAGCACCTGCGACTGAACCAACTCGCAGGGGTGCCGGTCTCGGAGTTCTATTTCTGGCCTTCGCCATGGCTCCAGAGATGGAAGCGCGTCTTTCTCACAGCCGATGGGACCATTCAGGTTGTTGATGTATTTCAGGTGCATCCCCCGCTTACGGATTTCCTCGGGTGTCATAACTGTCTCCTGGTCGTTAAGCCCGGTTCGACCATTGTCGTTGTGGTAGGTCAATACCGCGGGTTTGGTCGGCTTCACCGGGTCGGGGATGTTCTTGAACAGCAGCCTGCGCTGGCCCGAATGGTCGAACCTGCCGATACCGACCAAGCGCTCGGCGCCTTTGATCGGCAATGAGTCGTAAGGGGTAAGATCGATCGACTTGAAACCGGTTCCGTTTTTAGTCAACAGACCAATGCCCCAATTGCTGGTGATCACGAAGTCTCTCTGCCCTCTGCCGTCTTCCTCGAAATCACCGGCAAACGGAGCCAGTAGATCGGCTCCGTTGAAGTTCCAGCCTCCGATCCAACGTCCATAAATGTGGTCAGCAAGGACAATGAAGTCCCACGAGTCCGGCTTCTTTTCGAGGACGGTGATGCCGGCTTCAGTCTGAAAGAGGAGGTCCGCGCCTCCCCTGTTGTTGAAGTCCGTCATCTTGACCAGCCAGTGCAGTGTGCTGTTCACGGAAGTGCCTGGGAAAGGTTCACCATCTTTGAGGGCGAAATAGAGGTCGAAAGATTCACCCGAAACCCCTGAGCCTTTCTTGTGGAGGATGGCCAGCCCCGAGGAGCTGACCAGGACCAACTCTGCTCGCTTGTCGCTAGCCTCGTCGATGTCGCTCGCACCGAGAAACCGGAAACGCCGGTCAGTCGTGTCAAGCTCCCAGGTCCTGCCATTCGAGTCTTGGAACGTCGTGTGATTCTTATGAATGCTCAGGAGCCTGGGCGCTGCGCTCGAGCCCGTCGGGACCCAGACACCCATTCCCCAACGGCTGGCAACGACCAAGCTGTCCGCCTCCCCGTTGAGACGGCCCACCCCGATGATCTTATCCTTCGACCGGACGCGCCATTTATGCCCGCCCCCCTCGATCTGGGTGTCATAGGGGACCACGGTAACGACCTGAAGCTCGCCTTCGACCTGCTGGTTACGGCGGTAAGTGCGGACGAAAGCGAAGCCCTTCGTTCCCTTGACCACCATTTGGGCCGGGTTGGAGTCGCTACCGAACCGCCCCACCGCGACCACCTTATCGCCGCGACTCAGTATCCAGTTTTTGCCGATGTCCGTCCCGAACTGCGTGAGAGCCTTGGCTTCGAGGTTATCGTTGCGATCGTTTCCAATGATCCCGATACCCCAGTTGCTCCGAATGACGAAGTCCGCGAGCCCATCACCGTCGAAGTCGCCGATCTTTCCAGGCACAACGGTGTCGTTGATGCTAAGGTTCCAGCCGCCGAGCCAGGTTCCTTCGGTCGCACTCTGGATCGTTGTCAATGCGCCGGAGGAATCGATGCCGATCGTACCCAAAACAGGCTGGGAAGTTAAAGCCTGGTTGGTTATCGCGGCCGGCTCGGTTTCGGCCGCCTGGCCATTGAGTGGGCAAACGAAAACGAGCATGCATAAAACCGGGAAGCATCGCCTGAACATAGCTACCTCCGCTCTCTGAACCTCTGTCTAACAAATAAGCATTAACTGTCGTGCGCTGTCCGGCCTGACGGACAAATGTCTGATGGACTAAACCGCGATCACACGGGCGTTGTTAAGCTGGAGTCACGGACGGGTAGGACGACGGATGCATCAGGCGGTGCGCTAAGGCCCCGTCGTTCGTAAATAGCAGCAGGCCGCTCGAATTGAGATCCAAGCGGCCGATGCTGATCCAATGCCCGGCTTCGGGCAGGCGCTCGAATACCGTGGGACGGTCGATCATTTCACCGTTTCTGGCTCTAATTCCACCTCGATTGTGAGTGCCAACTGTGGCTGGTCAGCGCCGGTAGGCTCGCTAAGTAGGGGTAATTCCGAGAGGTGCCTGAGATTGAAGTACTCTAGAAACTGCGGGGTAGTGGCGTAAACGGCGGGCCGCCCTGGGACATCGCGATGGCCCGCCAAGCGCACCCATTGCCGTTCGAGCAAGGTCTTCAGGATCCCGGTGCTGACCGCGACCCCGCGCAGCGCCTCGATCTCCCCGCGCGTGATCGGTTGCCGGTAGGCGATGATCGCCAGCGTTTCGAGAAGAGCGCGGGAATAACGCGGCGGACGCTCTTCCCACAGCCGATTGATCCAGGTCGATAAGTTCGCGCGCGTCTGAACCCGGTACCCACGCGCCACCCGGACTATCTCGATGCCGCGCCCGGCATAGTCCTCCGCGAGCGCGGCGAGCGAGCGCTCGATATCGTCCCGAAGGGAATCGGGCGGGCCGTCCGGCGCGAACAGCGCCATCAGCCGCTCAACCGTCAGCGGCTGATCGGAAGCCATCAGAGCCGCCTCGACGATGTCCTTGATCACCGTAGCGTTCACAGAGTTACGCCGCGGCTTTGACGTAGACCGGAGCCAGCGGCTCCGATTGAACGATATCGATCAGCGACTCTTTCATCAGCTCCAGGATGGCAAGAAACGTCACCACTGCCCCCATGCGTCCTTCCGCGCGAGAAAAAAGCAGGGTGAATTCCATGAACTCGCATCCCGCGAGCCGATCGAGCACGATCACCATGCGTTCGCGCACCGATAAGGGCTCGCGCTGAACATGGTGATGTGAGAATAATTGCGCCCGCGCCAGCACCTCAAAAAAGACCCTCCGCAGCGTGTCGAGTCCGACTGCAGGGGTACGCCGCAGCGTCTGGCGATCGGCGATTTCGGGGGAAACGAGGTGCAGATCGCGCTCCAAGCGGGGCAGCCCATCGAGGTCTTCGGCGGCGCGCTTATAGCGTTCATATTCTTGGAGACGCCGCATGAGATCGGCCCGTGGATCGGCGTCTTCTTCCTCGTTGGGCGCCGGCTTTGGCAGCAACATACGTGATTTAATCTCGGCCAAAACCGCCGCCATTACCAAGTACTCGGCTGCCAATTCCAGCTTCACCACCACCATGAGATCGATGTAGCGCATGTATTGTTCCGTGATGGGCGCGATCGGGATATCCAGAATGTTAAGGTTCTGGCGTTTAATCAGATACAGCAGGAGATCGAGCGGGCCCTCGAAGGCTTCCAGAAAGACCTCTAAGGCATCCGGAGGAATATAAAGATCGGCCGGTACCGCGGTGACGGGCTGCCCGCGCACCATAGCGATCGGGGCGTCTCGCGCGCCGCGAAGCGCGATGTCGCTCGCGGTCTCCGCGCTCGAATCGGGCGCCATCATGCGGTTCACAGACGATTAACGGTACACCACGGCCATCGCCTCGCGCACCTCTTCGATGGTGTCACGCGCAACATCGCGTGCCGTCTCGCAACCTTCGGCGACGATGGCTCGCACCGCATCGGGGTCCTTGGCATACTCCTCGGCGCGTTGCCGGATCGGCGTGAGCTCCGCGAGTATGGTATCAATCACCGGTTGCTTGCACTCCAGGCAGCCGATCCCGGCGTTACGGCATCCCTCCTGGACCCAGGCCTTGACCTCATCGCCCGAGTAGACGGAGTGAAACTGCCACACCGGGCACTTGTCGGGATCACCGGGGTCTTGCCTACGCACCCGCGCCGGATCGGTGCGCATGGTCTTGAGCTTTTGCACGATGGAATCCGGGGCTTCGCGCAGTCCAATGGTATTTCCGTAGGACTTGGACATTTTCTCCCCATCGAGGCCCGGCATTTTGGATTCAGGGGCGAGCAGCGCTTGCGGCTCGGGTAATATCACCCGGCCGCTGCCCTCAAGATAACCCAACAAGCGCTCGCGATCACCGAGCGCGATGTTATGTTGCGATTCCAGGTAGGCCCGAGCCGTGGCCAGTGCCTCGTTATCTCCCCGCTCTTGAAAACGCTTGCGCAGATCGAAGTACAGCTTGGCGCCCTTCTTACCCATCTTGCGCGCGGCTTCCTCCACTTTTTCCTTGAAATCCGGCTCCCGTCCGTAGAGATAGTTGAACCGGCGTGCCACCTCGCGCGCAAATTCAATATGGGCCACTTGATCCTCACCGACGGGAACATGGCCCGCTTTATAGATTAATATGTCGGCGGTTTGCAGCAACGGATAGCCGAGAAACCCGAAGGTGGCGAGGTCCTTGTCCTTGAGTTTCTCTTGCTGGTCTTTATACGTGGGGATGCGTTCGAGCCAACCGAGAGGCGTAATCATAGACAGCAGCAGACTCAACTCCGCGTGCTCGGGCACCCGGGACTGGACGAACAGCGTCGCCTCCCCCGGATTGATGCCTACGGCGAGCCAATCGATTACCAGATCCCAGACCGAATCCGCGATGCCGCTCGGGTTCTCATACTCGGTCGTCAGCGCATGCCAGTCAGCGACGAAAAAGAAGCATTCGTATTGGTGCTGTAACTCGATCCAGTTCTTCAAGACACCGTGATAATGCCCAAGGTGCAGCATCCCGGTCGGGCGCATCCCCGACAAGACACGGCGGTTCAGGCTAGGGCTCACGGACAGCCTCTTTGGATGGGGCGATCCTGCATCAGGTACTTAGAGATCGCGACAGGCGGCCCCGCCGGGGCGAGTCCCAAGGATGGGGCAAGCAACCCGAGTGTATATTGAAATAAATGAGGATTCCGAGCACCGCCGGAACGCGAGATCCCAAGCGCAGCAGATTTTTTCACGAGCTGTCAGCGGAAATCCACGGATGCATCCCCCTTTGGTCGTCGTCAACCACTCATTCAACCCCGCGAAACCGACTACTCACGCTATTGTTTCACGGATCCGACATCGGCGAATAGAGTCGTCGGGGAGTTTCCATTATCATTGTGCGAACTCATTTCGCACCTATTATGAAACTCCTCTTTGATCTATTCCCCGTCATCGTGTTTTTCACGGCCTTCAAGCTGGCCGATGATCCTCACCAAGGGGTTTTGATCGCGACCGCGGCCGCCATCGTGGCCACGCTCATTCAGGTGCTCTATGCCTGGATTAAGCACCGCCGCGTGGAGCCCATGCTGCTGGTCACGCTCGCGCTGATCGTGATCCTCGGCGGCGCCACCCTGCTCTTACAAGACGAACGCTTTATTAAATGGAAGCCGACGGCGGTCAACTGGTTGTTCGCGATGGCTTTTCTAGGCAGCGAGTTTATAGGTAGCAAGAACCTGACGCGGCGCATAATGGCGGGGCATATGAATCTACCCGAGGCCGTCTGGACGCGCGTCAATTTGAGCTGGGTGATGTTCTTTTTAGCCTTAGGCACCGCCAACCTCTATGTGGCCTTCAACTTCGCCACCGAAGTCTGGGTCAACTTTAAGCTTTTCGGTATGTTAGGTCTCACCTTGGTTTTTGTATGCCTGCAAGCCCTGTACCTCGCGCGCCAAACGGATTCCTTACACGGTAAGGAGCGCTAGCAGTGTATTACGCCATCATCGGTGAGGATGCAAAAGATAGTCTCGACAAACGTGCTAGCGCTCGCGCGGCGCACATCGCGCGCTTGCGGGTATTGCTGGATCAAGGGCGTGTCCTCATCGCCGGCCCGCACCCGGCGATCGATAGCGAGGATCCCGGTCCAGCCGGGTTTACCGGCAGCTTGATCGTGGCGGAATTTGACTCGCTCGAAGAAGCGGAGACCTGGGCTCAACAGGACCCCTATGTGGCCGCGGGGGTCTACCAGCACGTCACGGTAAAACCCTTCAAGAAGGTTTTCCCGTAAGTGTCTCATCTCGATCGGATCACGCGCGTGCGCCAGTGTCTGGACGCCGCACTCGATCCCGTGCGGCTTGATATCGACGACGAGTCCGCGCATCATCTCGGGCATCCGGGCGCGGCGAGCGGTGGCAGTCACTATACGGTCACGATCGTCTCGGAGCGGTTCCGGGGCCTCGCGCCCATCGCCCGCCACCGTGCCGTTTACGCTGCCCTGGGTGGCCTCGTCGGCACCGACATCCACGCCATCACCATCAAGGCATTGACCCCGGATGAAGAGCGAACCAGCGGCTAGCGGGCTGCTTGACGCGGGGTTCGACGCAAACCCGGCCACCGCCAGCCTCGCCTGGCGTTCACGCGACGACCGCTCGTTCCTCTATCATGGCGATCGCTCGGAGATGATGACGGAAATTCCGGATGACAGCATCGATTGCATCTGGACCGATCCACCCTATTTTCTCTCGAATGGCGGAACTACTTGCGTGGCCGGCAAACGCGTGCGGGTGGACAAGGGCGCTTGGGATCGCAGCCAAGGACTCACGGTAGACCACGATTTTAACCGTAGCTGGTTGCGCGATTGCTACCGCGTCTTGAAGCCCACTGGCACGATCTGGGTCAGTGGTACGCTGCACGTCTACCTCTCGGTCGGCATGGCCCTGCTCGAAGAAGGATTTCGGATCCTCAATGATATCGTGTGGGAAAAACCCAATCCTCCGCCGAATCTCGGTCGCCGTTGCTTCACGCACGCCACCGAGATCGTGCTCTGGGCCACCAAGGCCACCAAAGGGAGCCGAGATCGCTACACGTTCAATTACGACGCGATGCGTACAGAAAATGGCGGCCGGCAGATGAAAAACGTCTGGCGCATCCGCGCGGTCGGCCGAGCCGAAAAAGTGCATGGCAAACACCCTACCCAGAAACCGGTTGCGCTCATCGATCGCTGCCTCAGGGCCAGCACTCTGCCGGGCGACCGGGTATTGGACCCTTTCGCCGGAAGCGCATCGGCCGGGATCGCGGCATTGCAGCGCGGACGGACGTTCACTGGCTGCGAGCGCGACCGCGGATTTATCGACATCGCGGTGCGGCGCTTAACGGTGGCCGACGCCGCCCTCCCCTGGTAAGCCCACGCCGTGGACGCTACCGTAAAGCTCGCGATGGAGCTCATCGCGCGGCGCTCGATCACCCCCGAGGATAGCGGTTGCCAAGCGCTGATCGCCGAGCGGCTCGCGCACTTGGGTTTTCACATCGAACCCATGGTTTTTGGTGAGGTCGCAAACCTCTGGGCCCGCCGCGGCGCGGTGCGGCCGCTCGTGGTGTTCGCGGGTCACACCGACGTCGTGCCCCCCGGTCCACCGTCGGCTTGGCATAGCGATCCGTTTCAGCCCGAGATCCGCGATGAATTCTTATACGGCCGAGGCGCGGCCGACATGAAGGGGGGCCTCGCGGCCATGGTCACGGCCACGGAACGCTTTCTGTCCAGCCACCGCGATCACCGGGGATCGTTGGCGTTTCTCCTCACCAGCGACGAGGAAGGCCCCGCGATCGACGGCACCGCGAAAGTAGTGGAAACCCTGCGAGCGCGCGGCGAGACCATCGACTGGTGTGTGATCGGGGAACCGGCCAGCGAGGAACGCATCGGCGATGTGGTAAAAATCGGCCGCCGCGGCTCGCTTAGCGCCAAGCTGCGGATCCACGGGGTACAGGGCCATGTGGCCTACCCGGATAGAGTCGTCAATCCCGTCCATTCGGCCTTACCCGTACTCTCGGAGCTTTTCAATACACGCTGGGACCCAGGCAATGAGCACTTCCCGCCCACCACGTTTCAAATCACTAATGTCCACGCCGGGACGGGTGTCGACAACATCGTCCCCGCTTACATCGAGATCGCATTCAACCTGCGCTTCTCGAACCACTGGAGCGCGGTGACGCTGCAACAACGCGTACTCCAAATTTTAAACCGCTATGAGCTTCGTCACGATTGCGACTGGCGTATCGCGGGTGAACCGTTTCTGGCTAAACACGGGAAACTGCTCGACGCCGTACTAAGCGCTGGGCGGGAAGTGACGGGATACCAGGCCGCGCTCTCGACCAGCGGCGGGACCTCGGACGGGCGTTTCATCGCGCCCGGCGGGACCGAGATCGTAGAGCTGGGGCCGATCAATGCCACCATTCACAAGGTCAACGAAAGGGTCGCCGTAGCCAATCTGTCGACACTCTCGGCGATCTATGAGCGCGTGTTGCAGCGGCTGTTATCTGAAGAGTAGATCGCGCCCTGGGTTCCGGTTTACCATGACGGATCATGACTCGCCGACTCCCTTTTGAAGAGCTATTCAGTCAGGTCGGGCGTTTCGTGCCTAGCGGCGCGGCGACCTTGGGTGCGGACGTAAAGAAAAACCTGCGCGCGCTGCTCAGCACGGCCCTGACGCGCATGGATCTAGTCTCGCGCGAGGAGTTCGATGTCCAATCCGCGCTTCTGGTGCGAACCCGCACCCGGCTCGCGGCCTTGGAAAGGCAAGTAACGGCCCTGGAGGCGGAGTTAAACCACCGTCAACCGCCTCCGGCTCCGTGAATCAACTCAAGGAGAGAGGTACTCAGGCCGAGCTTAGATAGACCGCCGTCTAGGGGCGCGCAAGCTAGGGACAGCATGTCGATCGCCAAAGTATTCAGTCGTGCCCAAATCGGCGTCAATGCGCCGCTCGTAACCATCGAGGTGCATCTGTCGAGCGGTCTGCCGAGCATTTCCATCGTCGGCCTTCCCGAAACCGAGGTCAAAGAAAGCCGGGACCGCGTCCGCAGCGCGATTATCAATTCCCGCTTCGAGTTCCCGATCCGGCGGATCACGATCAATCTCGCGCCGGCCGATCTTCCAAAAGAAGGTGGCCGCTTCGATCTGCCGATCGCGCTCGGCGTGCTCGCCGCCTCGCAACAGGTCCCCGCGCCCGCGTTAGAAACCATCGAGTTTGTCGGCGAGCTCGCATTAACCGGCGAGCTACGGGCGATCCGCGGCGTCCTGCCCTGCGCCCTGCAGGCGCAACGGGCCGGGCATGCTCTCGTGGTTCCTCACGACAACGCGAACGAAGCGGCCTTGGTCAACGGCTTGTCGGTGTTTCCGGCGCGGCATTTATTGGAGGTCTGCGCCCATATCAATCGTACCCAGCTCCTCCTGGCCTACAGCCTGCCAGGGAACCCGAGTGAAGATTACAACGGCGTCGATTTTTCGGAGGTCCGTTCTCAACATCACGCTAAACGCGCCTTGGAGATCGCCGCCGCGGGCGGGCATAACCTATTGATGGTCGGACCACCGGGGACCGGCAAGAGTATGCTCGCCCGGCGTCTGCCGAGCATTTTGCCGCCGATGACCGAAGCGGAGGCGCTCGAATCGGCGGCGGTGGTCTCTGTAAGCCATCACGGCTTTCAAACGAGCGCGTGGCGGCAGCGGCCGTTTCGCGCGCCTCACCACACGGCCTCGGGCGTGGCGCTGGTGGGCGGCGGTAGCCATCCGCGGCCGGGCGAGATCTCCTTGGCCCATCACGGTGTGCTATTCCTCGACGAGCTACCTGAATTCGACCGCCGCGTGCTGGAAGTCCTGCGCGAGCCGATCGAGGCGGGCGTGATTACCGTATCGCGGGCCGCGCAACAAGCCGATTTCCCCGCCCGCTTTCAATTGATCGCGGCGATGAACCCTTGTCCGTGCGGTTATTTAGGTGACCGGGCCGGCCGCTGCCACTGTACGTCAGAACAGGTTAAACGCTACCGCGCCAGGATTTCCGGCCCGCTCTTGGACCGCATCGACATGACCATCGAGGTCCCAAACGTACCGCACGAGGTACTCCTCGACCACCGCAGCCATGCCGAGACCAGCGCCAGCATCCGCGAGCGTGTATGCGCCGCGCGCGCCCGCCAAGTCGAGCGCAGCGGCAAGCCCAATAGCCAGTTGACTAACAAAGAGATCAATCGTTATTGCCGGCTCATCGAGACCGACACCCGCCTACTCGGGTCCGCCATCGACCGCTTGGGGTTTTCCGCGCGCTCCGCGCATCGGATCCTCAAGGTCGCTCGCACGATTGCGGATCTCGAACCCCGAGATGATATACAAGCAACGCACTTGACCGAGGCGATCTCCTATCGCCGGTTAGAGCGCCCCGCGCGTTGACAGCACCCCGGGGTTACCTCGGCAAGGCTCATCAGGTAGGAAGCGAGACTCAGCAACTCCTTGCAGGCGTCGCTTGACGGTTGTTACTGTGCGACCGGGCTATCACTGAGCGCGGCGTTGCATCTGCTCCTCATACATTCTGTCTAACTCGTTTTGAGTGTTATCCACTTCATTGTCGGGGTTCGTGCCCTCCCGCTCTTGGTCCTCGCGGTGCTCACTCGATTTCCGTTCCGCTCGGCGGGTGACCGGTACTGTTAGACTCGTTTTCCGGCTTTCTGTCGGCGCGGTCCGCGCTTCTCGATGTACTTCCCGGCCTGTCGCATCCGAGGAGCCTTCCTGGTCCATCTTTCTCGCGATCTTCTGACCGAGGTTTTGCATGTCCGTCCCGAAACCCTTTACTGTATTGCAGGCCGAGAGGTTAACGGTGCAGAGCGTCACTGCGAAGCATAGCGCCCCCCTTCTTGCGTTCCACATACTTTGCGGACTCCTACCCTTCGATTGCGTGCGATGTGCGGCCGTAGAATAGGCATTATATATGCCATTGGCTGCGCCCACGGCAACATCGGTCGGCCGCATTGAGAGATTCAAAATCACGAAGTGGATCGCCTTGCTGGCACCGGGCGTTCACAAGAATTCGAACGACGATATGTCGTTTAGAGTTCGGTCAGAGCCGCAGCAGCCAGTATGTCCGTTCTGGATACGAGGTGTCGTGCACGGATAATTCTTGAAACCCAAGTTTAGTAAAAAGAGCCCTCATGCCGCCGGCTATAATGTCGGTACGGCCAATGCGATAGGCGAATCCTTGTGCACGCAATCCACTAATTAACGAAGCGGAAAGCTTATAGGCGATGCGCCGTCGTCGAAATCCAGGGTCCACACAGAGAGTATCTCCATAAAACACCCGCTTCCCTCCTTCGAACAAGTAATCAAGCGCTTTAGTGCCCGAGATCTGGTAGAGCGTGAGGTCTCGAGGATCGCCGCTCTCTTGAAATACTTCATAGCCTAAGATGTAACCGACAAGCTTGCTGGAGAGTTTAGTCTTAGCGACAAAGGCCAAGGCATTACACCGCATCAGATCGACGCCTAAACCTAAGTGGAAGCGTGGCTTTTCAGCTCTATCGCTCCAAGGTGGTTCTCTGAATGAATGATAAGCGAGAGCTGCCATCTGCTCGACTAAAACCCCGGACTTATCCGCTCTCAACTCCTCTACCGAGATCGGCACAATCTCAACTTCTTCCGAATCCACCATTCGTTGGCGTGATCACGGGCTAAATCGGGCGTTCAAACGTGTAGCAAAAGCAGCGTTTTCCGGCTAGGATCAACTTTGCGAGCGCCAGCGAATTAGAATTATGTTTGGAGCACCCGCCGATGAAGTTCGATATGCCGCAGATCATAGCATTCATCGCATTGTGGATGGTGGTGGCGTTTATGATTTTTACGTTCTTCTAGTCAATAGGTGATGCCTCTGACGAGGAGACAGCAAGTAAGGCACATCGCACATAGTTTGTAGTGGCCTCGCACTATTCGGTGAGCGATGAGAAGCGTGGGGCGATCCACGACGCCGAGGACGGGGGCCTGAGGAACAATCGACCGGACAATACATCAAATCAATTGATGCCCATGTTCTGCGGCAGGGAACGGAAATGACTCTCCCGTTTTTTTTCATAGCTTCACAGCAGGGGGAAACATGTTTACAGAAATTTTGAGCTTGGCCCCGGTCGTTTGCGTCGTGCTCGCGCTGGGAGCGCTATTCTATTTTACTCGAGCCCCATAAGCGCCTCTTGCGCTTTTCGTTGATCTAGGAATGCCTTAAGCCGTTGCTGTGCATTTTCTCGCTGCTGCGGAGTAGTTACCGGCAGCTCGATCTTTTTTGCAGCCGTGCCGCGCGGCGGTGTCGGAATAATGCACCTTCCCTCGACCTGTCTCCGTCAAAAATTCCAAACTCATCAACATCCGCGCGAATTCCCAGATCGATAGCCGAGCCGGGCACACGCGTCAGTTGACTAACCGCCATTTGCCATCGGTATTGCGGCAGGCCGCACGATAAACCTCGCGGAACTTGCCTTTCTGCACCACGGTCGTGAGGAACTCCCGGCAGGCGCGGCCGTCCTTGCGGTAATTGCGCACCGGCGTGAGCTTATAGCGGTTTGCGGCACTGTTCCATGCTACCTGCTCCTTTTCGCCGGCGCCTTCAAGAAATTGCTGCATACAATCTTCGTCAGCGGCCGCCGCCGCCCCATCGACTCGGCTCCCCAGCATGGCGCCCAGCAGGGTACCCGTGGCCACCATCGCCGCGTTGCCCGTGCTTGCCTGCGATGCCAAAACCCCGCCGAGCGCCGCACCGTTTTCTCGTCCTGAAAACCTCGGCGTGCACTCGCCCTTTACGAATACGGGCCGCTCGTCTCTCCAGACCGTACGATCGGGCACAGGCCTAGAATAGTGGCCATCGTTCTTATGATGATACGGCAAATAGCGGTCGTAACGCCGGTGGTGCCGGTAATCCTGGGAATCGTCGTCCTCGCTATATCGGGAATGTTCGTAAGCGCGATCGCGGCGGTGCTTTTCCTTCTTGTAATGATGTTTATCATGATGCTTCCCCTCGTGCTTACTGCGGTAACCATGCGCCGGCGCCCAATCCGGCGGACCGGCGAGGGCAGCGCATGGGAGCAGGATCACGCTTCCGAGAAAGAGCACCGCAAGACGGACCGTACTGAATATCTTTTCCATGGAATTGCTCCTAAAAGTTTCCTTGCTGGGATCGGCGGGGCGGCGAATCTGTCTCCGACACGGGCGCTGAAAACCCGTCGAGAAACTGAAAACGATTGCTGATTAAAGCGAGCCCGGCGCTATGCCGGGCTCGGGTTCATGATGTTCGTACCCATCCTGGTCTTCATGCAAAATCTTCATAAATTAACGTGATAAGGTTCCCGCTCCGGGCATAGATAACGGCCGATACCGACCCAGATTGAACCCGCGGCTGGGAAGGAAACCGCGATCAAAGGCCCCGAGACGGCCGTTCCCACCCTTGCGCTCGCGGCGGTAATCCGGTCAAAATGTGCGCTATGGCCAACCCCGCCCACAGCATTAAGGTGCGTGTGCATTCCACGTATTTGGAAGAGCAATCCTCGCCCGAGAATGAGCAATACGTATTCGCGTACACCATCACCATCGAGAACATCGGCACCATACCAGCGAAGCTCCTGGCTCGGCATTGGATCATTACCGACGCCAACGGCAAGATCCGGGAGGTTCGGGGCGACGGGGTAGTGGGCGAACAGCCCTATCTGCGACCCGGCGAAGCCTTTCGCTATACGAGCGCCGCGATGATCGAGACCCCGGTCGGCAGCATGCACGGCAGTTACCAGATGATTGCCGATGACGGCGCCGCATTCGACGCGCCGATCGTAGCTTTCGGATTATCGATACCAAATCTCCTGCACTAAGGGCGTGCAGGCGCCTTTGCGCCCTTCCCCGCATGGCTGTTTTCGCCATTGGTGACATTCAAGGTTGCTATGCGGCGCTCCTCGCCCTGCTCGAAAAGGTACGGTTCGATGCGGACCGTGATTATCTATGGTGCACCGGTGATCTCGTCAATCGCGGTCCCGATTCGCTCTCGGTATTGCGATTCGTCAAAGCACTCGGCCGACAGGCCATTACCGTGTTGGGGAATCACGATCTTCATCTCTTGGCGGTAGCGCACGGAATCCGCGCGCCCCAGCAATCCGATACGTTACAAGCGGTGCTCGACGCCTCTGACCGCGACGTGCTCATTGACTGGCTGCGCGGGCGGCCACTGCTACATCACGATCCGGCGCACCGGCTGGCGCTCATTCACGCCGGCCTGCCGCCCCAATGGGGAATCGCCTTGGCGCGCCGCTGCGCCGCCGAGGTTGAAACGGTGCTGCGCGGTGATGACTATGTGTACTTTCTCCAGCACATGTACGGTAATAGGCCGGAACGGTGGTCGCCTGATCTGGACGGCTGGGACAGATGGCGATTCATCACCAATTGCCTGACGCGCTTACGTTATTGCGATGCAGCAGGCCGCATCGCTTTGGATGAAAAGGGCCCCCCCGGCACACAAACGGCCGGTTACCGCCCTTGGTTCGAGGCCCCGCGGCGACGCAGTCGCGGGACGTCGATCGTTTTCGGCCACTGGTCTACGCTCAGGCTCACCGCTGTCGAAATGGAGCGCTACCGCGTATACCCGCTGGACAGCGGTTGCTGTTGGGGCGGTGAGCTTACGGCGATGCGGATCGAGGATCGGCGCTTTTTCAAGGTCAAGGCGTAGCGCGCCGTTCGAGTACGCTAAAGCTATGCGCAACACGATGGGTTTGGTCGGCTGGAAAGTCCTGCCGGGACTGCTCCATCCAGTCACCGCGATCGTAATGGGGAAAGTACGTATCTCCGTCAAGCTCGGCGTGGATCTCGGTTAAGTAGATACGCTCGGCGAGCGGAAAGGTGGCGGCATAGACACTGCCCCCGCCGATGACCATGATCTCCTCACAATCTCGTGCCCAGGCGAGGGCCGCTTCCATGCTCGGAACCACGGTACAACCCGAAATACTCAGCGCCGGGTTTCGGCTCATCACGATGTTAGTCCGGCCTGGGAGCGCACGGCCGATGGACTCCTGAGTCTTGCGCCCCATGAGCACCGGCTTTCCCATTGTGAGATCCTTGAAGCGCTTTAAATCGGCGGGGAGACGCCACGGTAAGGCGCCGTGTGCGCCGATCACGCGCTGGCGGGTCATCGCCACGATGATCGAAAGCGAAGACTTTGCCACCGTTTTAGACCGCGATCGGGGCTAGGATCGCGGAATGGTGGCGGTAGTCGGCGATCTCGATATCATCGAATGTGAACTCGCAGAGCGATTCCCGGTGCCGACTGAGCCGTAAGCGGGGAGCCGAGAAAGGGCAACGCGACATCTGTTCCTTGGCCTGCTCCAGGTGGTTGAGGTAAAGATGCGCGTCTCCGAGCGTGTGCACGAGCTCGCCCGGCGCCAAGCCTGTCACCTGCGCCACCATCGCGGTTAGCAAGGCGTAGGAAGCGATATTGAACGGCAGGCCCAGGAAAATGTCCGCGCTGCGCTGATAGAGCTGGCAAGACAAGCGGCCCTCGGCCACGTAGAACTGAAACAAGATATGGCACGGCGCCAGCGCCATCTTGCCGATTTCGCCGGCGTTCCAAGCGCTGACGATCAGACGCCGCGAATCCGGATTGGTTTTAATAGCATGCACGACGTCGTTGAGTTGATCGACCCTCCCGCCCCCGGCCGTGGGCCACGCGCGCCATTGTGCGCCATAGACGGGTCCGAGCTCACCACTCGCATCCGCCCATTCGTCCCAGATCCTCACTCCGTGCTCTTGCAACGTGCGGACATTGGTTTCCCCGCGAATAAACCATAGCAGCTCATGGATCACGGATTTCAGATGCAGCTTCTTAGTCGTGACTGCGGGGAAGCCTGCTTGCAAATCAAAACGCATCTGATAGCCGAAAACACTGAGCGTGCCCACGCCGGTGCGGTCGCTCTTGCGCACCCCATGCTCAAGCACGTGCTCGAGGAGAGCTAAGTACTGCCGCATGGGCTCGCGAAAAGCGCTATCCCTTTAGGAGCGGCGGCCGGTTCGCACCGATGCTAACGGTTCCCGCGGGCGGCGATAGGCATTCCTGATCCACCAGATGCCGATCATCACCATCGGCACCGTCAGCGCCTGCCCCATCGTTAACCAACCGAAAGCGAGGTAACCTAGGGGTTCCTCGGGCACTTTCGCAAACTCCACCACGAAACGCACCAAACCGTAACCCAAGAGAAACATGCCCGAGACAGCCCCGCGAGGCCGGGTCTTCGAGGAGAAGGTCCACAGCACGCAAAACAAGACCACGCCCTCCAAGAAGGCCTCGTAAAGCTGCGAGGGATGCCGCGGGATACCGCCGGCCGCCGGATCGGGGAAGATCACGGCCCATGGCAGATCCGTCGGTCGTCCCCACAGCTCACCGTTGATAAAATTCGCGATCCTCCCAAAGCAAAGACCGGGTGGAACCGCCGGTGCGAGAAAATCGATGACATCAAAAAAATCCTTACCGAGTGTCTTTGCGTAGATCGCCATCGCGATCAGCACACCGATGAGTCCGCCGTGAAACGACATCCCGCCTTCCCAAATCTTGAAGATAGCGATCGGATCGCTGAGATACATCGTCAGGTTATAAAACACCACGTGCCCTAATCGGCCGCCGAGCACCGCGCCCAGCGCGGCGTAGAATATGAGATCACTGATCTGCGACTCCGACCAGTCGAGCGCCTGCCGACGCGCCCGGTAGCGCATCAGCCACCAGGCCACTCCAAAGGCGGCGAGGTAGGCGATCCCGTACCAGCGTACGGCAAGCGGACCGATTCTGAATGCAACGGGATCGATGTCGGGGAAAGGGATCACGGCGGTAATAGTAGCATGGAGTGCGCGAACCCCGCGCGGGATTGCGTTACACTCTTTCGGCATAGCACCCACTCGCGACCATCCGGCATGAATTCCCTCGCACAAGAAACCAGCCCCTATCTCTTGCAGCACGCCGACAACCCGGTGGACTGGTATCCGTGGGGAGACGTAGCGCTCTCGCGCGCGCGCGCCGAGGGCAAACCGATCTTGCTTTCTATCGGTTACTCGGCCTGCCACTGGTGCCATGTTATGGCGCACGAGTCTTTCGAAGACGAGGCAACCGCGGCGCTGATGAACAAGCACTTCATCAACATCAAGGTGGATCGGGAGGAGCGCCCTGATCTCGACAAAATCTACCAACTGGCGCACCAGCTTCTGACCGGGCGCGGCGGCGGCTGGCCGCTCACCCTGTTCCTCACGCCTGAAGACCACGCTCCGTTCTTCGCGGGCACCTATTTTCCGCCCGAGCCACGCTACGGGATGCCGTGCTTTGCGGATATTCTGCGCCGGATCGCCGGCGCCTACCGGGAGCAACACCAGGAAATCCGCAGCCAGAACAGCGCCTTGATCGAGGGTTTGCGCAACCTTGGAACACAGCAACAAGCGCCCGGCGTCATCAGCGATGCGCCGCTAATCGAGGCGCGGCGACAGCTCGGGCAAGCTTTCGACAGCCATTTCGGTGGGTTTGGCGCGGCGCCGAAGTTCCCGCATCCGGTCCATATCGAGTTCCTGCTGCGCCGCTATGCGGCGGGCGCCGTGGCAGGGACGCCCGATACCGAAGGCTTGGAAATGGCGCTCTTCACGCTGCGGCGAATGGCCCGCGGAGGCATCTACGATCATCTAGGTGGCGGCTTCTGCCGTTACTCGGTCGATGAGCGCTGGATGATCCCACATTTCGAGAAGATGCTCTACGATAACGGCCCGTTGCTCGCGGTGTATAGCTGGGCCTGGCAGTTGAACCGGGATCCCTTGTTCAAGAAGACCGCCCTCGAGACGGCGGAATGGACACTGCGCGAGATGCAATCTCCCGAGGGTGGCTTCTATTCCAGTCTGGATGCCGACTCCGAAGGTCACGAAGGCCGGTTTTACGTTTGGGATGCGAAAGAAATTCAGTCGCTGCTCACCGCGGAGGAGTACCCTGTCCTAGCACGCTGTCTCGGTCTGGATCAGGCCCCGAATTTCGAAGGCCAATGGCACCTGTGCGTGTCCGTGCCGCTGGAGGCGCTCGCCAAGGAATGGGGTAAGCCGCTCGCGGATCTCGAGCGGCTTTACGCCGAGAGCCGGGAAAAACTCCTCGCCGCCCGCGCACGGCGCATCCGGCCGGGCCGGGATGAGAAGGTGCTAACGGCATGGAACGGTCTTATGATCAAAGGACTGGCGGTTGCCGGCCGGGTTTTGGAGCAGCCCGATTTTCTAGATGCGGCCCAGCGAGCGGTTGATTTTATCCGCGCGCGGATGTGGCAGGACGGGTGGCTCCGCGCGACGTATAAGGATGGCAGGGCTCGGCTCAACGCCTATCTTGATGATCATGCCTTCGTAATCGAGGGACTGTTAGCGTTACTCGAAGCCCGTTGGCATGACGGCAACATGCGCTTTGCAATCGAGCTCGCGGAAGCCCTGCTCGCGCGTTTTGAAGATCCGGTGCAAGGCGGATTCTTCTTCACCTCGCACGATCACGAAGCCCTGCTACTGCGATCAAAATCGCTTTCCGATGACGCGCTTCCGTCCGGGGCGGGTATTGCCGCTTACGCGCTTGGGCGGCTCGGACACCTGCTGGGCGAGAGCCGCTATCTCGATGCGCGCGACCGCGGCCTGCACAGCGCCTGGGGCGCCATCGAACGCTATCCTACCGCTCACAATGCCTTGCTCCTCGCATTGGAAGAGTATCTCGTGCCGCCGATCTCCGTGGTGATCCGAGGCGATAAGTCCGCGGAGGATTGGCATCGGCGCTGCGCCCAACGCTACGCACCGCAACGGCTGGCGCTGGCGATTCCATCGACCGCCACCGAGCTTCCCGGCCTCCTCGCCCATCGGACAGCTCACGGCGCCGCCGTAGCCTACGTCTGCGAAGGGCAGCAATGCCGTCCCGCCATCGAGCGTTTCGAGGAGCTCGATCGGGTCCTTTGCGGCAGCGAGGCGATCGCGTCCGGCTGACCGGCATGCCGCCTGGCGCCCTATTGTTTCTTGAGAAAATAGTGCAGCGACGAAGAGGAGCTCTTCAAAGTCATCGCGTCGGGTTTCTTTTCGATCACCTCGAAGGTCCCGCTGCGGCCGGTCACGATCTTACCCTCGTTGACATCATAGGTATCCGTGATAGTCAACTCGCGGCCACCGCCCGTCAGGGTTTCGGAGAACTGATACACGCTCGTCATCGATAGGACGCCGTCCTCGCCGAACGTCCACTTGGAAGTTTCCGGAGAGCGCTTACCCGTCAGGTTAAGAGCGGTGCCTTCTATCACCCAGTTTCCGGCGATATCGGAGCGCTGTTGGATCAGCGGTTGCGCCGCCGCAGATGCAAACAAACAAAGAAAGATCCCCCCCCGCAGAACTGACTTGATCATACGCCCTCCTCGTCACGCTGCGTTGTTACTCATATATGCGTCTGGCGGGCGTTATTTTGACCGGCGGCCTTGCCCGGCACAAGCCCCTCGGCGCAAAGCCAGGGGGAGATCCGTTACGCGCCGTCAGAGGCCGCCGTTCCTGACGGGGTCAACTCTCCGGTTCAGTACGGGAACCAGCGATAATAGGGATAGTAGTAAGACCGATAGTACGGCCGATGCGGCCGGAACGACTGATAGTAACCGTACCGCGGCGTCTGGTAATGACGCCGGTAGTGCGGCTGGTAATAAGAATAGCGCGGGGACTGGTGCCGGTAGCCATAACCGCCATAGGCATGGGATCCCTGGCGCCGGTGGCCGTAACCGCCGTAGGCATGGGATCCCTGGGAGGACCGGTAACCAAAGTTCCACGCTTGACTGGCCGCGGGAACGCATAAACCGATAACCAAGACTAGGGCCGCGATGTGGGTAGAGACACGAGACGTCAACATGATACACCTCCTCATTTCGGGAGCATCCGCGATGCTGGCGGACAATCTAGCCCACGCATGCTGAATGCTTGCTGAATATACGCGTCAGGGTTGAGGATCGGTTTTCAGCGGGGTATCGGCGAATCGCTCTAGAAGCCGGTGCCAAAGCTCTCCCGATAGCGCGCCTCGAACTCTGGCCGCGTGATGCGGTGATTCTGCGTACCGGCGCACTCGATCTTGATCGCTCCCATGAGCGATGCGATGCGGCCAATTGTCTCCCAATCGAGGTCGTTGATGATCCCGAATAGCAGACCCGCGCGATAAGCGTCCCCGCAGCCGGTCGGATCCGCAATCGCGCGCGGTTTCGCCGGCGGGATCTCGTAACAGCCCGAAGCCGTAAAGATCCGCGAGCCTTGCGCCCCGCGCGTGATGACGAGCGCCTCGACGCGGGCCGCGACTTCGTCCGGGGTCAGGCCTGTGCGTTCCTGCATCAGATGCCATTCGTAATCGTTCACGGTCACCCACGCGGCTTGCTCTATGAAGGCCCGCAGATCCTCGGCGCCGAACATCGGCATCCCCTGGCCGGGGTCGAAAATAAAGGGAATGCCCATGCGGGTGAATTGGTCGGCATGCTGGAGCATGCCGTCGCGTCCATCGGGCGAGATGATGCCGACCGAGCGCCCCTCCACCGCGGGTACCGTGTTAAGGTGTGAGAGGCTCATCGCGCCCGGATGGAAGGCCGTGATTTGATTATCGTCCAGATCCGTCGTGATGAAGGCTTGCGCCGTGAGTGTGTCGCTCAGGACGCGAATATGATCACGCCTGATCCCGCAGCGGTCCATCCACTCGGCATAGGGCCCGAAGTCGCGGCCCGCCGCCGCTACCGGCAACGGATCTTCGCCGAGGAGCTTGAGATTGTAAGCGATGTTTCCCGCGCAGCCCCCGAACTCACGGCGCATTTCCGGCACCATGAATGAGACGTTCAGGATGTGGATCTTCTCGGGCAGGATATGGTTCTTAAAACGGTCAGGGAACACCATGATGTTGTCATAGGCGATCGAACCGCAAATCAATGCAGGCATGGCCGGTGCCTCCTCGTTGCTGTGTGTATAACTGATAAAATGAGTCGATCGCGCGCATCCATCCCTTTCTCTAAGCCCGTTGCGCCCATATCGCAGGCGATTCTTTGGGAGCGTGGCGCGCCAACACCGGCGCTAGATGTTTGCCCGTATAGGAGCTTGGGTCGGCCGCCAGCATCTCGGGCGTACCAATCGCAACGATCTGCCCGCCCTGATCGCCTCCCTCCGGTCCGAGATCGATGATCCAATCCGCGGTCTTGATCACCTCCAGGTTGTGCTCGATGACCACCACCGTGTTGCCGCGATCGCGAAGCCGATGGAGTACCTGCAATAACTGCTCGATGTCGTGGAAATGCAAACCGGTCGTGGGCTCGTCCAGGATGTACAAGGTGGCGCCGGTATCGCGCCGCGACAACTCTCGCGATAGCTTCAGGCGCTGGGCTTCCCCGCCCGACAGCGTGGTCGCATTTTGACCGAGCTTGAGGTAAGACACCCCGACCTCCATCAAGGTTTGAAGCTTGGTCGCAATCGCCGGGACGGGGTCAAAGAAGGCCCGCGCCTCCTCCACCGTCATCTCGAGAACCTCGGCAATAGTCCTACCCTTGTACTTGACATCAAGCGTCTCGCGGTTATAACGCGAGCCCTTGCAGAGATCACACGCCACATAAACGTCGGGAAGAAAATGCATCTCGACCTTGATCATGCCCTCGCCCTGACACGCCTCGCAGCGCCCGCCCTTGACGTTGAAGCTGAAGCGGCCCGGCATATAGCCGCGCGAACGCGCTTCCTGGGTGGCGGAAAAAAGCTCGCGCACCGGAGCAAATAGACCGGTGTAGGTGGCGGGATTGGAACGCGGGGTGCGCCCGATGGGGCTTTGATCGATGTCGACGACCTTATCCAACCATTGGATCCCCTCGACCTCGGCATACGGCTTCGGCTCTATATGTGCCTGGTGCAAGCGCCGCGCCGCGATCGGATACAGGGTGTCGTTGACGAGCGTCGACTTCCCCGATCCGGACACGCCGGTCACACAGATCATGAGCCCCAAGGGAAACGCCACGTCTATCGATTTGAGATTGTTTCCCCGGGCCCCATAAAGGTATAACGCGGGTCTGCCATCGGCGGCGGTGCGGGTGCGCGGCAAGGCGATCGCCCGCCGGCCGGAGAGATACTGACCGGTCAGCGATTCCGCATGCTGCGCGACAGTCGCCGCTGGACCGGCGGCGACCACCCGGCCGCCGTGGATTCCGGCGCCCGGTCCCATGTCGAGCACATGGTCCGCGGCCCAGATAGCTTCCTCATCGTGCTCGACCACGATCACTGTATTGCCGAGGTCGCGGAGGTGACAAAGCGTAGTGAGGAGGCGCCGATTGTCGCGCGGGTGGAGACCGATCGAGGGCTCGTCGATCACGTACATGACACCCACGAGGCCCGCGCCCAACTGGCTCGCTAGGCGGATCCGCTGGGCTTCCCCCCCGGAGAGCGAATCCGCGCTGCGATCGAGGGTGAGATAGTCGAGTCCGACATTGGCCAGAAACCGGAGCCGGGTGCTGACTTCCTTTAGAATCCTGGCCGCGATCTCGCCCTTGTAACCCTCGAGACGGAGAGCCTCACAATATTCCCGCGCCTTCTCCACCGTCATCGCCGTGATTTCGGGCAAGCGCAAGCCACCGACGAAGACCGAGCGCGCCTGGGTTCCTAGACGTGTGCCGTTACACGCGGGACACGCCTTGGTGCCGATATACTTGCGCAGCTCCTCGCGGACCAGGTTCGATTCGGTATCCCGGTAGCGCCGTTTCAAGTTCGGAATGACCCCTTCGAAGCAGTGGCGGCGCGTCCGTGTCGCACCCTCGCTGTCAGTATCGTGGAACGCGATCGCCTCGCTCCCTCCGCCCTCAAGGATGAGGTGTTGGATCGCTTCGGATAGGTCTTTGAACGGGGAATCGAGATCGAAGCCATAGTGCGCGGCCAAATCCGACATGAGCTGGAAATAATGCACATTGCGCCGGTCCCACCCAGGGATCGCGCCCCCCGGCAGGCTCAACTCCGGGTGCCGCACGATCTGCGTGGGGTCGAAGAATTCGGCGATCCCGAGCCCGTCGCAATCGCGGCAGGCTCCGGCCGGATTGTTGAAGGAGAACAGGCGCGGCTCGATCTCCTCAATGCTATAGGCGCAATGCGGACAGGCAAAGCGCGCCGAAAACACCAGCTCGGGGCGTTCCGGATCGTCGATGAATGCGACCCGGGCGATGCCCCCGGAGACCTTAATCGCCGTCTCGAACGATTCGGCCAAACGCAGCTCGAGATTCGCCCGCACCTTGAACCTATCGACCACCGCCTCGATAGCATGTTTTTTGTATAATGCCAGCGCGGGCGGCTTGTCGAGATCGATCAGGCGGCCGTCGACGCGGGCGCGCACGAAGCCTTGCTTGCCGAGAGCGTCGAGGATGTCGCGGTGCTCGCCCTTGCGGCCCTGAACCACCGGCGCCAGCAGCATCAAGCGCGTGCCCTCGGGCTCGGCCACCACTCGATCCACCATTTGGCTGATGGTCCGCGCCGCGAGCACCGAACCATGCTCCGGGCATCGGGGTTCTCCGGCCCGCGCAAACAGAAGGCGCAGATAATCGTAGATCTCGGTGGTGGTCCCCACGGTCGAGCGTGGATTGTGCGAAGTGGATTTCTGTTCGATGGCGATGGCGGGTGAAAGGCCTTCGATAGAATCGACATCCGGCTTTTGCATCATGGATAAGAACTGGCGCGCGTAAGTGGATAGCGATTCGACATAACGCCGTTGACCCTCGGCATAGAGGGTATCGAAGGCCAAGGAGGATTTGCCAGAACCCGAGAGGCCCGTGATTACGGTGAAGGCGCCGCGCGGCAAGTCGATGTCGATGTTCTTTAGATTATGCGTCCGCGCGCCGCGGATGCGAATGGTTTCCATGAAGCGTTACGCTACCCAAGCAAAGTTTGAATTTTAAGGATGATCGTGGCGATGAGGCAAAACGGCATGGCGCCATCGGGCCCGAAAATCAATTTTACTTCGCGGGCGGGGTATGAACCCCGCCCTTGACCAAAGAGAGAGTTGCACTACTCCCCTTTGGAAACCCCATTGCTAAAGTGCCTGCCGTGAACGGCGGGGCATTCAGAATGAGCACAGTCGAATTGCGCGCGGCGGCTTCGCTCAGTGCCATCTATTTCCTACGGATGTTGGGACTCTTCCTTATCGTACCGGTATTTTCCTTGTACGCGACCCGGCTCGCGGGCGCAACCCCGCTGCTCACCGGCCTCGCGCTAGGCGCCTACGGTCTAACTCAGACTCTTTTTCAGATCCCGTTCGGAAGCTTCTCCGACCGGCTCGGGC
Source organism: uncultured Gammaproteobacteria bacterium (assembly GCA_963764725.1). GTDB lineage: Bacteria > Pseudomonadota > Gammaproteobacteria > JACCXJ01 > JACCXJ01 > USCg-Taylor. The sequence continues at coordinate 32,342 of CAVXTM010000018.1, forward strand.
GCAAGCCTGTCATCGCGGCGGGGCTGGTGTTATTCGCGATCGGCAGCGCCACTGCCGCCCTCTCCGATCACATCCTCGGTGTCATCCTGGGCCGCGGACTGCAAGGCACCGGAGCCATCTCCGCCGCGGTGATGGCCTTGGCGGCCGATCTCACCCGCGAGGAACAACGCACCAAGGTCATGGCTTTCATCGGCATCACCATCGGCCTCGCGTTCGCCAGCGCCTTTGTCATGGGGCCCGTGCTCGATGCGCGGGTAGGTTTGCAGGGTTTATTTTGGATCTCGGCCGCCTTGGCGCTGGCTGCCCTCGCGGTCTTATTCCTCGCGGTGCCCGAGCCCGAGCGCAGCACGTTTCACCGCGAATGCGAGCCCCAGTTGAGCCAACTTCGCGCGATCCTAGCGCATCCCGAGCTACTGCGTCTCGACGTCGGCATCATGCTGTTGCACATGAGCTTGACGGCTAGCTTCGTCGCACTACCGATCGCCTTGCGCGACCATGCGAACCTCGCGAGCGCCGATCACTGGCGGGTGTATTTGCCCGCCCTCCTGATCTCGTTCCTCGTCATGGCGCCTTTTCTGCGCCTGGCCGATCGAGGCGCGCATGGCAAAGCCATCTTCCTCGGCGCCATCGCCCTCCTCGGATGCGCGGAGCTGGGGCTTTTCCTCACGCATAGCGCCTACCCGCCGCTGTTGCTGCTGGTGGCTCTGTTCTTCAGCGGTTTCAACTTCCTGGAGGCACACCTCCCCGCCTTGGTGTCGCGCGTGGCGCCCGCGGACCGGCGCGGCACGGCCTTCGGGATCTATGCTATGTCGCAGTTCCTCGGGATCTTTATCGGTGGAGCGCTGGGCGGCTGGCTGCTCGGGAAACTCGGAATCACCGGTGTATTCGCGTTCTGTACCATGATCACCGCGCTCTGGTTCCTGATCGCAAGCCGGACCACCCTGCCGCCGCACCTCAGCAATCACATGGTCAAGATCGGTCAACTTTCGAGCACCGACGCCGGAACGCTCGCAGGAAAGCTTGGCGGCCTGGCGGGCGTCGCCGAAGCGGTCGTGGTGAGCGAGGATGGGATCGCGTATCTAAAAATCGATCGCGATCGCTTAGACTGGGACGCGCTCCGGGCGCTTCTTCCCGCAAGGGAGTAAGCAGCGTAAGATTGATCCCTAACCGCCGGCGACGAAATCACCCGGGATCACTAGCCGCGCGGCGGCGGCAACCTACGAACCGCACCACGGCCGAGCCGCGGAGGGAGGTACTGGAGATGGATTCCACCGATGCGATTGCGGCCCTGATGAGTTGGGCCGTGACGTTGTCCCATTATCCCAGTCCCAGTCATCTACCCGTCATCGAATATGCCCCGCACCGGTTTTTCGTCGAGCACGCCTGTGGCGGAAAGAAATGCGGCGCCATCGGCTGGTATGACAACCAGGGCACGATTTACATTGATGAGCGTCTAAAAGCGCAAGATACCGTATCGACCCGCGGGCTGATCGTGCATGAGATGGTACACTATCTCCAAGACCTGAGCGGAAACTTCGATCCGACCGGCTGCCGGGATTCACGTTTCCGCGAACAAGAGGCCTATGCCATCCAGCGCGAGTTTATCGCCCGCGCCGCCGGCCAAGCCGCGTTTCTCACCATGACGTTCCGGGACTGTTGAGCTACGGAAGCTCTACAAAAGTGTCGCGAGCAAGCCCAGATGCGCGAAGCCGCGGAGCGCCCACCTCGGCCATGTCTTTACCGATGGCCCGGCGCCGACGGGAATGCGTTATTGCATTAACTCCGCGGCCCTGCGGCTAGACAAGGACTCGGAGTAGATCGAATCGCGCCGAGCATTCAGTAGCCCGCGCGAGTATCGATGCGGTCGGACATAGGCTGCCCGCGCGCGGCGGTGTTGAGCAAGGCGGTCAAATGGACGGCCGCGCGCTCTCGGTTTCTTCAGACCAGCCCGCCCGATGGGGGCTCATGACGACGTTATCCAGATCCTGGAACGGAAAGCTTGAGGGAGCAGCCGGGATACCGGAGCCGGCGCCCACTCGATACATATAACTCGCCGATAGCCCATCCAAATGCAGCCCAAGCGATCCAACTAACATACAGTAGTATTTACAACCGTTCATTATTGTGTACACTATAATGCGGTGCAACAAGTAGCTCTTCGTATACGTCAGTTGCGGGAAGACAAGCGACTCTCGATCCGCGCCTTGGCAGAGCAGGCGGGTGTTTCAGCGAGCGCCCTCTCCCAGATCGAAAGCAGCCAGGTCTCACCGTCTGTCGCGACTTTGCAGAAGCTCTGCGGGGCATTGGAGCTGCCTATTGCGGCCCTTTTTTATGAGCCCGATGGCGGCAATAGCCCGGTCATCATGCGTGCCAACGCCCGTCGCCAGGTCTACAGCGCTGAATCACACACGATCATAGAGCCCCTGGCCCGGGGGACCACACGCAACAAGATGCAGCCCCTGCTTCTGACGCTGGAGCCCGGCGGGCAATGCGGTGAGCATCCTTACACGAGCGTGGAGGGTGAGGAGTTCGCGATCGTCCTCCGTGGACGCATCTTGTTTGAGCAGGAGAATGCCGTGCACGAGTTCGGTATCGGCGACGCGCTGTATTTTAATCCCCATCTACCGCATAACTGGCGCAACAAGAGCGAAAAGATCGCCAAGGTCCTGGTCGTGGTAGCCCGATGACACCCGTGCTGTTCGTGTCCCCCGTTGAGCTTACGTCTGGCTCACGGTGGCCGTCTGGCTGGTTCTGGGAGTTGCGGCGATCGCCTTGCAGCAACGTCCCCAGCTCTTGCTGCGCATGATCTTTCCGCTCACCGCCGTGGGCGGGCTCTGTCTGATGGTTGCAGGGTGGTGGGGAATACACGCCCCCCCGAGCACGCTCGTCCTCCCGCTTGGATTGCCTGATCTCCCCTTCCATCTACGAGAGGACGCACTTTCCGGGTTCTTTCTATTGCTTCTAGGAAGCGTCGCCTTTGCCGCCTCCATCTACTCGGCAGGTTATTTCCGCAACGGCCTAGGCGCGCATGCCCTAGCGCTCCTGACCCTGCAATACAACGCCTTCCTCGCGGGCATGGCCCTGGTGCTCCTTGCCGATGACGCCTATTCGTTTCTGGTGGCCTGGGAGGTGATGGCGGTTTCCTCGTATTTCCTCGTGACCACCGAACACCACGAGGAACAGAACCGCCGGGCCGGATTTATCTATCTGCTCATGGCCCATGTGGGTGCCGTGTCCATCCTGCTGAGCTTCGGGGTCCTGCATGGAGGTGCGGGACAAGGGGGCTATGCCTTCGCCGCCATGCGACAGGCGCCGTTGAGCGATTTCTGGGCCTCGGTCGCCTTCTATCTCGCCTTCATCGGGTTTGGCGCCAAGGCGGGAATGCTGCCCCTGCATGTCTGGCTGCCGGACGCCCATCCTGCCGCGCCGACGCCGGTCTCGGCGCTCATGAGCGGGGTCATGTTAAAGACCGCGATCTACGGGATGGTGCGCGTGACCTACGATCTCATCGGCCACATCCAGTGGCCATGGGGGCTGGCCGTGTTGCTCGTGGGCACCGCCACCTCGCTTTTCGGTGTGCTCTATGCGCTCATGCAGCATGACTTGAAGCGACTGCTCGCCTATCATTCGGTCGAGAACATCGGGATTATCTTGATCGGCCTTGGGCTGTCCCTGATCTTTTTTGGGACGGGACACGTGTTGCCGGGAGTGCTCGGACTCGTGGCCGCCCTCTACCACACGCTTAATCACGCGGTGTTCAAGGGACTCTTGTTTCTGGGCGCCGGCGCGGTCCTGCACGCCACCCATGAACGGGACCTCAACGCGATGGGCGGGCTCATCCATCGGATGCCTCATACGGCCGTGTATTTCCTCGTCGGGGCGCTCGCGATCTCGGCCTTACCGCCTTTAAACGGCTTTATCTCCGAATGGCTCACTTTCCAGACGGCCTTGCAGGCGTTCACTCTCGAACGCAGCGGGTTGCGGAGCCTCATCCCGCTCGCCGCAGCGGTGCTGGCGCTCTCCGGGGCACTCACGGCCATGTGTTTCGTAAAGGTCTACGGGATCACCTTCCTGGGCAGGGCACGGCGGATCAAACCCGAGGACGTCCGGGAGGCGGGCTTTGCGGAGCGCGCCGGCATGGCTTGGTTGGCCGCAGGCTGTTTCTTGCTGGGCCTGTTTCCGCTCTGGTTAATACGGCCCTTGAGCACCGTGAGCGAATCCTTGACCGGTCACGGATTGAATCAGGAGACCTTGACCGCCGGCTGGCTCTGGCTCATCCCCGTGAGCCGAGCGCAGGCGAGCTATAGTCCCGCGATCTTCTTTGGGGTCGTGGTGGCGCTCGTAGCGCTGACCTTTTTCGCGGTGCGCTACGTCTATCACGGCCGGTTGCGCCGCAGCGACCCCTGGGATTGCGGTTTTCCGGCCCAGACGGCCCGGATGCAGGATACGGCCGATGCCTTCGGCCAGCCGATCCGGCATGTCTTCGCCCCCATATTCCTCATGCGCAGGCGCCTGCCCGCCCCGGACGATCCGGCGCCGAGCTTCGAGCTCCATATCGAAGATCGCCACTGGCATTGGCTATACCTGCCGCTCGCCCGTTTTGTCGAGGCGGTGTCCGCGCGGATTGGCAGGATCCAGCACGGGCGCATCTCCATCTACCTCCTATACAGCTTCGTGACCCTCATCGTCCTTCTCGCCCTGGTGTGAGCTTAATGCTAGCGAGCGCTCTCTCACAACTCCTGCAATCGCTCCTCGTGGTCCTGCTTGCCCCCTTGTTCCTGGGCTGGGTTAATAACCTGCGCGCCTGGCTACAGAATCGCCGCGCGGCCGGGATCCTGCAACCGTATCGGGACCTGGGCAAGCTTTTTACCAAGGAAGCGGTGGTGGCGCACAATGCCTCGTTTCTCTTCCGCGGTACGCCTTACATCCTCTTTGGCGCCATGTGGCTCGCGGGCGGGATCGTGCCGGTGCTGGCCACGGACCTGCCCTTTGCCCCGGCCGCGGACGCCATCGCGCTCGTTGGCCTCTTCGCCCTGGCCCGAGTGTTCATGGCGCTCGCCGCCATGGACATCGGCACGGCGTTCGGGGGCCTGGGCGCGCGCCGGGAGATGCTGATCGCGTTCCTGGCGGAGCCCGCCATGCTCATCTCGCTCTTTACCGCCTCGCTCATCAGCCACTCCACCGCGCTCAACACGATCGTCGAAAGCATCGCCTTCCGCGAGCTCGATCTCTATCCCAGCATGGCCTTCGCCGCGATCGCCTACCTCTTGCTGCTGCTCGCGGAAAACGCCCGCATCCCGGTGGACAACCCCGCCACGCACCTCGAGCTCACCATGATCCACGAGGCCATGTTGCTCGAGTATTCCGGCCGCCACTTAGCGCTCATGGAATGGGCCAGCGCCAGCAAGCTCCTGGTCTACACCACCATCGGCATCACCCTGTTCCTGCCCTGGGGGATCGCCAAGGCCGGCCACTGGTCGGACCTCCCGCTGGCATGCTTCGCGCTCCTTGCGAAGCTCCTCGCCGCCGGGCTGGGACTCGCGCTCCTCGAGACCGTGCTCGCGAAACTAAGGTTGCTACGCGCCCCGGAGTTCCTGACCACGGCCTTTCTACTCGCGGCGGTCGGTTTGCTGGTCCATTTCATGGTCGAGGTATGATGCCTACGATACCGTATGCCGAACTGCCCCTGGATGCACAACTGGTCCATGTGCTAGCGGCCTTTCTGCTCATCGTCGCCTTCGCCATGTTGGCGCAGCGGCGTATTTTGGCCCTGATCCACCTGTTCGCGTGGCAGGGTCTGGTGCTCACCTTGAGTACCGCCACCGTCGCGGCGGTCTCCGGACAAGATCATCTCTACTATTCCGCCATCCTTACCGTGTTGCTCAAGGTCTGGATCCTCCCTCATATCCTACACCGGTTGGTCGTGCGCCTGCATATGCTTCGGGAGCTCGAGGCGCTCATCAATATCCCGGCCACGATGCTGCTCGGACTGGTGCTCGTGATCTTCGCCTTCGGTCTCGCGACCCCCATTTCCGCGCTGGCGAGCACGGTCACGAAGAGTTTAATTGGGATCGCGCTCGCCTCGGTGCTGCTATCCTTTCTCATGATGATCACGCGCCGCCAGGCAGTCACCCAGGTCATCGGTTTTCTCGCCATGGAGAATGGGCTCTTCTTCGCCGCCACCAGCATCACCTACGGCATGCCCATGGTGGTCGAGCTTGGAATTGCCCTGGACGTACTGATCGGTGCGGCCATCATGGGCATTTTCTTCTTCCATATTCGTGAGGCCTTCGACAGCCTGGACCTCACGCACCTCGAACAACTGCGGGAGCGGTAACATGTTCTTGTACCTGGTACTGGGGATCCCGCTCGCCGGCATGGTGCTGTTGGCCTTTCTGGGGCATAGGCAAGTCGGTGCCGCGCTTAACATCGGCGTGAGCGCGCTCACCCTGCTCGCCGCCGGCGCCCTCACCCTGCAGGTCATGCGCACGGGTCCGATGACGCTATTGAACGAGCAGTTCTTCGTGGATGCATTCAACGTGTTCCTGGTGGTTTTGACGGCCTTCGTGTCTCTGACTACTGCGCTCTTCTCGCGACCCTACATGCGGGTGGAGGAACACCACGGCCGGCTGACCGCACGTAGGCTGCGGCTCTATCACAGCATGTATCAGTTGTTTATGTTCACCATGTTGCTCGCGCTTTTGACCAACAACGTGGGGGTTCTGTGGGTGGCGATGGAAGGCGCGACCCTCGCCACGGTGCTGCTGGTCAGTCTCTACCGGACGCCGGCTAGTATCGAAGCGGCCTGGAAGTATTTCATCCTGTGCGGTGTCGGTATCGCGCAGGCCTTGTTCGGCACCATCCTGCTCTACTTGGCGGCGGAGAAGGTGTTGGGCAGGGGCGGCACCGCCCTCTTGTGGACGCATTTGAACGAAATGCGCACGAGCCTGGAACCTCGGGTGCTGAGCCTTGCGTTCATCTTCATGTTGATCGGTTATGGGACCAAGGTAGGGCTCGCGCCCGTACATAATTGGTTACCGGATGCCCACTCGGAAGGGCCGACACCGGTGTCTGCCGTGCTCTCGGGGCTGCTCTTGAACGTGGCCCTCTATGCCTTGGTGCGTGCTAAGGTCTTGGTGGACGGAGCCCTGGGTACCGCCTTCGGCAGCCGGCTGCTTATAGGGTTTGGCCTAGTCTCGGTGGTGATCGCGGTGTTTTCCCTGGCACGCCAGAACGACATCAAACGGATGTTCGCCTATTCGTCCATCGAGCACATGGGACTCACCACCTTCGCCTTTGGCTTGGGAGGCCCCATCGGTACCTTCGCGGCGCTGCTCCACATGACCGTGCATAGCTTGACGAAGTCCGCAATTTTCTTCGCTGCCGGGCATGCTTCCCAGATTGCCGGGAGCCAACAGATAGCCCGCATTCGCGGGCTTATCCAGCAGTGCCCTAGGGTGGGCTGGGGGCTATCGCTCGGTACGCTAGGCATCCTCGGCTTGCCGCCTTTCGGTGTTTTCACCAGCGAGTTTTTGATCATAACGACTACGATGCATGACCAGCCCTGGGCCACGCCGATTCTGCTCATATCGCTCGGGGTCGCATTCGCTGCCATCTTCGGCAAGGTGCAGCCCATGGTGTTCGGCGCCACGGACGCACCTACCTTACCACACCCGCCGGCTCTGTTGCCGGTCTTCACACACATGGCCCTGGTGCTGCTGCTTGGCCTCTATATCCCCCGCTTTCTTACCGAGTGGTATCACCAGGCCGCGCGCTTTATAGGGTAATAAGTCATGCGACTCGACCAGCTCGAAAAGCTGCCCAGGATTCGACGGATCGGTTTGGACCAAATCTTACTTGCATGGCACGCGGTGGTGGACGAGGAGAACTTCCGGACGTTGGCGGCAAACGTAAAGGCCAAGGGGGGCCGCTTGGTCGCCTTGTGGGGCTCAGATAACCTCCCGCTATGCCAAGTAGCGGGTATGGAGCGTGGGCAGCCGTCAGTTCGGTTCAGCGTCCATGCGGCGTTTTATGTTCAGGTGCACGCGAAATTTATCGTGAAGCCGGGTTTGCTGTGGGTGAGCCTGGATGTGCCGGACGATTTGACCTCGTCTCAGACCTTCCCGAGTCTCTCCGGCCTTTTTCCGGCCGCCGCGCGCATGGAGCGGGCGATCCATGACCTCTTAGGCGTGGCCGCCGTGGGGGGGCTTGCGGACGGTAGACCCTGGCTCCGTCATGGCGCCTGGCCCGCGGGTCAATTCCCCCTGCGGAAAGATTTTCCCGCTCCCAAAAGCTTTGCAGACACGCCTGATGACTACGCGTTTGTACACGTTCAAGGCGAAGCGGTGCACGAGATCCCGGTGGGGCCGGTGCATGCGGGTGTCATCGAGCCGGGTCATTTTCGCTTTCAAGTCGTGGGGGAGAAGATCCTGCGGCTGGAAGAGCGCCTGGGCTACAAGCACAAGGGTATCGAGAAGCGCTTCGAAACCATGGATTTCATGACCGGTGCCCGTCTTGCGGGACGCATCAGCGGTGATAGCACGGTGGCCCATACCTTTGCCTATGCTCTGGCCATCGAGAATTTGACGGGGAGCCACGTACCCCCGCGGGCCGCGTGGCTGCGCGCGCTTTGTCTCGAGCGGGAGCGCATCGCCAACCACTTGGGTGATCTCGGGGCGCTTGGCAACGACGCGGGACTCGCCTTCGCTCTCGCCCAATTCAGCCGGCTCAAGGAAGGAATGCTGCGCATCAATCACAAGCTCGCAGGGCATCGCTACCTTATGGATGTGGTTACGCCGGGGGGTCTCGCTAGGGACTTCGACGACGATGGGGTCCATCTGATCGAGAAGGAGTCCCAGTCGCTCCTCGGCGAGATCGATCGGTTGCAGGAGATCTACGAAGAGCACGCAGGCCTCCAAGACCGGATGGCAGATACGGGCCAGATCAGGCCCGAACTTGCCTCACGATTGGGCTTGATCGGCGTGGCCGGCCGCGCCAGTGGGCAGCACTGCGACCTGCGCGTCCAGTACCCCCTGGCGCCTTACGAACGGCTCAAGGTGAAAATGTGCACGCATCAAGACGGTGACGTGGACGCGCGGGTGGCAGTGCGTTTCGGCGAGTTGCGAGAATCCTTGCGTCTCCAGAAAGAGATCCTCGCGCAATTGCCCGAGGGCGCCGTACAGGCGCCGCTCAATGCGGCCGTACCCTATGCCTGCGGCATCGGCTGGGTGGAAGGCTGGCGCGGCGAGGTGTTCACCTGGGTGCGTGCGGATGACGACAATCGCATCGACCGCTGCCATCCCCAGGACCCCTCCTGGGTGCTCTGGCCGGCATTGGAATACGCAGTCCTGGGGAACATCGTCCCAGATTTTCCCCTGATCAATAAATCCTTCAATCTAAGCTATAGCGGACACGATCTGTAGACCCCAGCACCGGAAACGATGTATAGGATTCTCCGAGACACGCTGCGCGTGGGCATCATTACGGAAGACCCGCCCAGTGCCGACCCCTCGCTACGTTCGCAGGCCCAACGGCTGGAGCAAGCGGCCCTCAAGCGCTTCCGGCACAGCCTCGCGATCCGCCACGTCGATGCAGGCTCATGCAATGGCTGCGAGCTTGAAGTCCACGCCCTCAACAATCCCTATTACATGCTGGAAGGACTGGGTTTTCGATTCGTCGCCTCGCCCCGTCATGCGGACCTACTGCTTGTGACCGGCCCGGTGTCCCGGCACATGGAGACTGCGCTCAAGCGGACCTATGCGGCGATCCCGGAGCCGAAGCTTGTGGTGGCGGTCGGTGACTGCGGGCGTGATGGCGGGATCTTTGGCTGCAGCTATGCGAGCCTCGGGGGGGTGAGCGCCGTGATCCCCGTTGATGTAGTCGTGCCGGGGTGCCCGCCTTCCCCAATGGCCTTGCTCCAGGGGTTGATCACAGCCGTAGCTGTGGAGGAGGGGTCTTGGGTCCGCCGCAGCAAGCACTGCGATCGCCATCTCCGCGGGAGGAACCCCGTTATAATGCAAGCTATGGACGGGAATGCCGGGGAAAGCCGCATGAGGTCCAGGGTCTCGATCGGGGTGCCCGCCCACGGAACGATCAGCGCACGCAGCATCGGGCTCGCCGTGATATCCACGCGGCTTGGAAATCCGTGGACGACGAAATCGGCCGGCCGCGGCGGAACATCTCCAACGGTCAACTGGATTTCCGGGTGTAGGCGCGCGCGCAGCGCGGCAAGATGTTCGGGTTCGGGTCCGCACTGAATATGCACTTTCAGGGGCGTTGCCAACGTTACTAAATCAGGATCTGGAATTCGGCGAGGTTGTTGAGCATAATGTGCGCCGACCGCCGGTGTCGGCGGTTAGAGCCCTACACCGCGCGGGACGATTCGTGGGAAGTCGAAACCTGAGAGTTTGTGAACAGATCGTCGCGAGCAGCTCCGGGCGTCAGGAGCCGCGGAGCGAGCGGCGAGACATATAACACGATAGACGAGGAGGGATTTAACAAATTATGGCTGTTGCGATTGTATTGGTGTTGCTTGTCGTTGGCTCCCTCCTGTTTCACTTCCTGAGTCCGTGGTATTTCACCCCGATCGCCTCCAACTGGAGCATGATCGATGACACCGTTACGATCACGTTCTGGGTCACGGGGTTTGTCTTCGTCGTGGTCAATTGTTTTATGGCCTATGCCGTGGTCCGCTACCGTTACCAGAAGGGAAGGCGGGCGACATATGAACCCGAGAACAAGAAGCTGGAGTGGTGGCTTACCGGATTGACCACCTTAGGCGTCGTCGCCATGTTGGCACCCGGCTTGTTCGTGTGGGCGAGATTCGTCGAGGTGCCTAGAGAAGCGTCGGTGATTGAGGCGATTGGCCAGCAGTGGAACTGGAGCTTTCGCTTTCCCGGGAAGGATGGCGTGTTGGGCACAGTCGATTCCAAATACGTTAGCATCGAAAACCCGTTTGGTATAAATACAGACGACCCCAGTGGGCAGGACGATGTGCTGATAGCCAGCAACGAGGCACACCTCCCTATTGGCAAGCCGGTCAAGGTGTTGCTCCGCTCCAACGACGTTCTGCATAACTTTTCAGTGCCACAGTTCCGGGTCAAAATGGATCTGGTGCCGGGCATGGTCCCCTATATCTGGTTCACCCCCACCCGGACCGGGAAATTTGAGATCCTCTGTGAAGAATTATGCGGCATTGGACATTTCGCCATGCGCGGCAGCGTCGTGGTAGAGGACCAGGCCGCGTTTCATACCTGGTTAAGCAGCCACCCGACGTTCGCGCAATCCTCCTCTCGAGAAGCCGGCGATGCGGTCGCGGGCATGCCACTCTATGCTATGTGTGCGGCCTGTCATGGCCCGCAAGGAGAGGGTAATCTTGCGCTGAATGCGCCAAAATTGAGCGGACTGGAAGACTGGTACCTGAAACGGCAATTGAAATATTTCAAGCAAGGTACGCGGGGTACACACGCCGAGGATGTGTTCGGTAAACTGATGGCGCCGATGACGGCGACGCTGGTCGATGACGTCGCTATACAGAATGTCGTCGCCTATATCAAGACGCTGCCCGATAATCCCGCCCCCACCACGGTAACCGGGGATGCAGCAAGAGGCAAAAAGGTTTATGCGACCTGTGGCGCCTGTCACGGTCCTAATGGGCAGGGCAGATGGTCCACAAATGCCCCCCGGACGGCGGGTATGAGCGACTGGTATATGGTTACTCAATTGAAAAATTTCAAACAAGGTATACGCGGCGCCCACCCACGAGACATGTTCGGTCCGCAGATGGGCCTCATGGCCGACATTCTGACTGACGACCAGGCAATCAATGACGTCGTTGCTTACATCAATACCTTGTGATGGCCGGCCCGCAGGAAGGTCTCTTCTGAGTAAGCGGTTTAGACTGCGTTGACTAATGAATAATTAGCGAAGAGGAAATATTAATGGCTTACGTCGCACATGACGAATCGGCTCACGTCCCACCTGCCGAAGTTGAAGAGGTAGAACTCTACCATCCGAAAACGTTCATTGGGAAGTACGTCTGGAGCCAAGACGCCAAAGTCATTGCCATCCAGTACGCGATCACCGCGATCGCGGTGGGGTTGGTGGCGTTGGTGTTGTCGGGGATCATGCGGTTGCAACTGGGGTACCCAAACACCTTTTCCTTTATCGACCCAAGCAATTACCTGCAGTTTGTCACCATGCACGGCATGATCATGGTCATCTACCTGCTCACCGCGCTGTTCTTAGGGGGTTTTGGCAACTACCTCATCCCGCTCATGGTCGGCGCCCGCGACATGGTTTTCCCCTATGTCAACATGGTGAGTTACTGGGTCTATCTGTTCGCCGTGCTGTTACTGATGGCGAGCTTCTTCGTGCCCGGCGGGCCCACGGGTTCCGGGTGGACCCTGTACCCGCCCCAGGCCATCCTCGAGGGCACTCCGGGGGCGAGTTGGGGCATTATTTTGATGCTCGTTTCCCTGGCTTTCTTTATCGTTGGTTTCACCATGGGTGGTTTGAACTATGTGGTGACAGTGTTGCAGGCGCGCACTCGGGGGATGACGATGATGCGCCTGCCCTTGACGGTATGGGGCATTTTCATGGCCACTATCCTGGCCCTGTTGGCCTTTCCCGCCTTATTCGTCAGCGCCATCATGATGACCTTGGACAGCTTGCTGGGTACCAGTTTCTTCATGCCCGCCATCGTTTCGATGGGACAACAGCTTGATTACGGGGGCGGCAGCCCGATTTTGTTTCAACACCTGTTCTGGTTCTTCGGCCATCCCGAGGTCTACATCGTCGCCCTGCCCGCCTTCGGCATCGTCTCCGATCTCATCAGTGTGCATGCGAGAAAAAACATTTTCGGCTATCGGATGATGGTGTGGGCGATCCTGGCCATCGGCGCCCTGAGCCTCGTGGTGTGGGCGCACCACATGTACGTCAGCGGTATGAACCCGTACTTCGGCTTCTTCTTCGCCGTCACTACGCTGGTCATCGCCATCCCCACCGCCATCAAAGTCTACAACTGGGTGCTGACCTTGTGGCGGGGTAACATCCATCTCACCGTCCCCATGCTGTTTGCCATCGGCTTCGTCTTCACATTTATCAACGGCGGGTTAACGGGCCTGTTCCTGGGTAACGTGACCGTGGATCTCCCGCTTTCCGACACCATGTTCGTGGTCGCCCACTTCCATATGGTGATGGCCGTGGCGCCCATCATGGTCGTGTTCGGGGCGATCTACCACTGGTACCCCAAGATCACCGGGCGCATGCTGAACGATACTATGGGCAAGTTCCACTTCTGGGCCACCTTCCTCGGAAGTTACGCGATTTACTACCCTATGCACTACCTGGGCATTTTGGGCGTGCCGCGCCGGTATTACGCCATGGGAAACACTGATTTTGTTCCCGAATCGGCGCACTCCTTGAACGTCGCTATCACCATCGCAGCATTGATCGTGGGTGCCATTCAACTGGTGTTTTTGTACAACCTGGTCTGGAGCTATTTCAAAGGCAAGCCATCGGGTGGCAACCCTTGGGGCGCCACCACGCTGGAGTGGCAAACCCCCGATACCCCGCCGAAACACGGCAACTTTGGCCCGACGCTACCGGTGGTCTATCGCTGGGCTTACGACTATAGCGTGCCGGGCGCCGATGAGGACTTCATACCGCAAAACCAGCCGCCGGGTCTGAAAACCAGGGGCCTCGAGGAGACGTAGTCGTGGCGATCTCATTGGTAGTTGTGGCCGTAATCATGGCCGCTGTTGCAGTGTGGCTATTGCGGCTGACGCTAAACACCAAGCCCTGGATCGAGCAGCAGCACCCGATCAAAAACGTTCGCGGCGAAAGTGCGTTATCCCTGCCCCCGGTGAAAGTGGGTCTTGGCGTGTTTCTTGCCGTCGCCACGTCTCTGTTTGCGCTCTTTATCAGCGCCTACTTCATGCGCAGGATGGGGTCGGACTGGACTACCTTGGCCGATCCGACGGTGCTGTGGTGGAACACGGCACTGCTGATCTTGGGAAGTATCTACTTTCAACGGGCACGAACGGCGGCACAACGGGGGCAGATAGACGGCGTGAAAGTCGGCCTGCTTGCCGGAGGGGCTTTTACCTTTGCCTTTCTAGCAGGACAGCTTTGGGCGTGGCAACAACTGAACGCCTCGGGTTTTTATTTAGCGGCGAACCCCGCAAGCGATTTCTTTTACCTGCTCACCGCGCTGCACGGCTTGCACCTGTTGGGCGGTCTGTGGGTCTGGGGCAGAACCACCGCCAGGGTGTGGCGCGGCTTTGACGTGGCGGACGTGCGCTTGAGCGTGGAGCTGTGCACCGTTTACTGGCACTTTCTGCTCGTGGTTTGGCTGATTTTGTTCGGTCTGCTGTTGTCTACGTAACGGGAATCAAAGTATATGACGCAATCTGTGCTGACAAGTACGGGACATCATCCCCTCCTCTGCCTGAAGGTTTGCAAGGCATCATCGCCGACTGGTCCTCGGACCAGCGGGCCTTTAAGAAGGTCCCCTGGGGCAAGGCTATGATGTGGATCTTCCTCCTCAGCGATACCTTTATCTTCACCTGTTTTTTAACCAGTTATATGACCGTGCGCATGTCCACCACGGTCCCTTGGCCCAACCCCAGTGAGGTCTTCGCGTTGACGATCGGGGGACATCACATCCCTCTCATCCTGATCGCCATCATGACCTTCATCTTGATCAGCAGTAGCGGGACGATGGCCATGGCCGTCAAGTTCGGTTATGAAAAAAATAAAAAGATGTGCTCTATCTTGTTGGTGGTGACCGCGTTATTCGGCGCCACCTTCGTCGGCATGCAGGCCTTTGAGTGGACCAAGCTGATCGTGGAGGAGGGGGTACGCCCCTGGGGCAATCCCATGGGCGCGCCCCAGTTTGGCGCGAGCTTTTTCATGATCACGGGCTTCCATGGCTTTCACGTGTCGGTCGGCGTGATATTCCTGATCATCACGGCGATAAAGGTTATACGGGGCGATTTGGATCGCCAGAGGCCAGGTTTTATGACCGGCAGGAAGGGGAACTACGAGATCGTCGAAATCATGGGTCTGTATTGGCACTTCGTCGATCTGGTGTGGGTATTCATCTTTGCGTTCTTTTATCTTTGGTAGGAGATAACATGGCTCACGTAGAAGGGCAACAACATCCGATTGGCGTTTATTTATGGATCTGGGGATTGCTGTTTGTTCTCAGCACGTTTTCTTATCTCGTCGACTACTTCCACTTTCAGGGTTACCTCAGGTGGTCACTGATCCTGCTGTTCATGTTGCTGAAGGCGGGCCTGATAGTCGCCGTCTTCATGCACATGCGCTGGGAGCGGCTAGCCCTGATGTATGCCATTTTGGTGCCGCCTCTTTGTTTGCTTGTGTTGATAAGTCTCATGGCGGTCGAAGGGGACTACACGTTTTCGACCCGACACTCGTTCTTCGGGCAGGGATCCGAGGTCCCCGTCGAGCATGCGTCGCGCGCACACGGCGCCCCGGCGGGTGAAGCATACGTTCTCCCCGCGCAGATCGGGTCAGCGTCCGAAGTATCCCCACAAAAATAGCTGAGATATCAGGCGCGGCCGATTTTCAATGTCCTCAAGACAGCCGCGTTTCACATTGTTTCCTCCGGATCTTGGGTCATCGCAGTGTCTAGCCGGGGATCCGAAACGTCGTCCGGCACCGCAGGGTAGGCCTCAGCGAAGGGAGGCGTGGGTACACGACCTTGCTGCACCGGATAAACGTTCGATGGCTGCTCGGCCGTGGCGGTTGAAGCCTTGGGTGTGAGGGCGTGCGGCGTAGACAACACCGTCACCGCCGGCAGATGACTCCCCTCGAGTGGATAGATCGCATAGGAGAAGCCATCGAGGATCTTCTTGACTCCTTCGGTGAAGGGCAGCGCGGCCACCTCGGCGAATACCGGCTGAGCCTCGGTTACAGGATCGATGAGAGTAAATCGTGCGCCGGTTGCGGCGCCAAGTTGACGCAGTACCTGTCCGAGCGGGGCACCATGGGCGCGAGCATCGAGCAGGCCCTTGACGTAGCGAATGGCGAGCGGCTCGACAGTCTCGGGCTTATCCTTGGAAACGCGTTTCATCGGGTACGCCTTGGCGTGCGCGGCAGGTGGCGATAGCCCCACGAACAGGGCCAGAACTAAGAAGAGATACCTGTCAGTTTTCATTTGCATTCCTCTGGACAGAATCCTCTGGTTGAAAAAAGAGGCAACAACGCACCCTCCGCCTTTTCTTTACGATCGGAACGACAAGTGTAAGTGCCAAAGCACTCGATCCGCACCGTAGGGTTTGAAGCCCTCTGCCTGGAAGGCGTCCTGACGGCTTCACTTATTACTCACGTACAGGGTCGCGGAGATTTGCCGAAGGGACTAAAAAAATCAGCTCTTAAGTGGCGGCTTGTCTTCGGCCTGCAAAGCCAGCGCTTTTTTCTCGACGAACAGGGCCGGACGACTTTATCGGCGGATCCGCCAACTGCTTGGTTAGTGCAGAAGCTTGCAAGGAGGCAAGAAATTGGCGTATGACACAGGTCGCCGGCGACTGACAGAAGGGTTGTAGGGTGCGCTGAGCGCGCCATTTGGTGCGTGCAACGCACCCTACGGTTACCACTTGATTGATCCTCCGGTACTGTGGACAGCCCCAGTTAGGTCTGATCGTGGCGGTGGCCTGGTTACCCGCGGTCACGGTCTTGCAGTCCACGACCCCGTACACGATCGAGCCGTCGGCGTTGGTGGAAAGCCTCTCGATGCGGTGTGATCCGGGCGTAACGTTCGCGAAGACCGTGGTGTAGCCGCACTTCTTGTAACCGTTGCCCAAAGGCGTTTCCATACGCATCACCCTCCTCGACTCGCCGGTCGTGGCCAGCCTGAATGTCTCGTCGAAACAGGTCGCGTGGCTGAACGTATCGTAGGAAGCAGTCGCCTTGATGGATCCGTAGATCGCCGGTGGCTTATCCGGACCGGCTCCTCCGGGTATCTCCAAGTTTGGCGGAATCGGTCGACCCACGTCGCCGTAGGTGAAGTTGAAGCTGTACCAGCCACCATAGATCCACGGCGACTCCTCTTCAAAAGCCCAGGTCCAGACCGACCGGCCGTTTTCGATGCGAGTCACATAGTGACTGTCCACCGGTTTCTCTCGTGGTCGTTGTATTCCTTACCATTGGACAACTTGTACGTAAAGTCCTGGGTCCAGCCCTTGAGGGTGCGGAAGTTCCATTCGGGATCTCGGATGTCGAGTTCCATCTGGATGAGGGAATCGGTCCCCGAGTCAGCCCTGGGACAGGTGTGCACCTGAACCATGTACCCGGTTTGTTCAGTCACGGGGAGCGATTGCATTGTCCGGGCGTTGACGCCTCCGCAGGTCGCAACGGCCATCAATCCGCACAGCCAGGCAAGTGAGTTTCGAGCCTGAGGGCATCGACATCGAACACGTTGCCGAGGAGCTTGAAAGCATGGGCAAGACCCAACAACGCGTGCTGCTTAGCCGTTTAACCGTGCTGCTTGCCCACCTCATGAAATGGCAACGGCAACCTGAACTGCGTTCCAGAAGTTGGAAGAACACCATAACGATCCAACGGATCGACCTTCAGGAACTACTGCAAGACAACCCCAGCCTTCAACCTCAGACGGGAGAGGCGTTAAACCGGGCTTACCGAAAAGCCAAGCTATTAGCCGCCGGGGATACCAATATGGATGAAACCAGCTTTCCAGAGACTTGCCCGTATTCCTTCGAGCAGGCGATGGAGGAGGCGTTGGCCGGAATGAAATGTCCCCCTAGGGGAGGTTTGAACCCCCCCTTGGTGTTCATCGCGACCTCCTGTGAGTGCTCACAAAAATACACTGACGATTCAAGCAAACAGACATAAGCTAACCAAATTTGAGGCCTCTTAATAGTGTTGCGCTTTAAGGTTTCCTTTGAGGAACAGGACCGCGGCCTCGACTTCAGGCCCATTTGAGATAGGCTTGGCCTTTCCTCTTGCCTGAGTAGCCGTAGGTTGGCGCGGATTCCTTGCTGCATTTGACCAAACGCACGTAGGATCCTGGTTAGTGGTCGATAAAATCACCCTTAGAATATGCCACCGCCTGTCGCCTCTAGTACGGCTCACAAAGTCTTGGGCTCTTTGTACGGCGTCATATCGCAGCCCAGCTACGCGATTTAGTTACGTGTATTCACCACATTGTAGGAAACAAGTTCCTGCCTCGTTAGATAGGTAGCGCCTAAATGACTCGTCTCAAAGTTTGGAAATAACAAGCGCAGGGATACGGACATCTCGATCAAATAGTCCGCTAGTTTTTTGGCAGTAAGCGCAGATTCTTGCTCTACAAATAAGATTAATTTTGCCGCCCCTTGAGGTCCCTCTGCTTTAATCAGTTCCATAACCGCTTCAACATACCCTACACTCCGCACAGTACTAAACATATGCACACCGAACCTTCCGCCTGGGTCGATATAACGGATGACACCGCCTAAAAAGGCGAACGTACAAATACTCCCGCAGGTGGCGGCTTTCCGAATTCGGGTGGCTAGTCCAAGAGAGCGGATTTTTCGTCCTATTTCGAGTCCTTCGTCAACAACGCCGCCCGGGGAATCGAACCAAACCTCATCGACGCTACCCGCCCTACGCACGGCGTCTGCAAAATTGATACTATCGCCCGGATCAAATCCCCCCTTTAAAAGCACCACTTTGTTGCTGCCCAACTGGCCGATTTTGATCTCCAGGGCATCGGCGTGCTGACTTATACAAAAAATAGGTAGCAGTAAAAAAGCCCAAAGAACGCCTTTTTTCATCAGGAAACCCTCTTCCAGCCGCCTCCGTTGGGATCACGGCAGTGCATGCCATTTTCACTCACCTCCTTTCCTTGGACATAAGCCACCTCGTGTGTTTGCCGGCATTCCTGTCCCCTGGTGTCATAACCCACAGGAGTGGCAGTTGTCTGCCCTTCGACATCTTTGTTGTGGTCGCTTTTCCACGTTACCGCCGCCGTTTGGCCAGATTCGACGGGTGTATCCAACGCTTTTTGAGTCGCGCCAGCAGCAATTTGCCGGTCACGTTCGTCCAGATACCGAGCGATAGTATAGCCGGCCGTGCCACCGACCAGACCACCGATTGCTGCACCGATCCATGCACCATCCTCACCGCCGATTGCCTTTCCTATCAAAGCGCCTACTCCTGCACCAGCTACGGTTCCTAAACCTGTGCTAACCTGACTTCGATTGGTGCCAGCGCACGCAGTCAGACTACCCGCTAAGAACAAAATCACAAAAAACTTTGCACCTTCGTTTCTGAACGTTTTCGGTAGGTTTTCGATGCTGCAATTTTCTTGACTAATAGACATATTCGCTTCTCCTTTCATAAGGTCTTCTTTTCGTTAAAATCCGGCGGACGCGGGACAAAGCTTTCCACATCCGTAGCCATTTAGCCGTCCTAGCAAATCAGCATTTTCCTGAATGCATTAATTACAGACGTACACGGCCCCCGAAATTTGCCAAAGAGTTGAAAAAACGTACACCGCTTGCAGATGGAGGGCTTAATGGCCACGTGCCCACTACCCCCGTATACGTCACACCTCCTATCCAGTTCCTGTTCGTCGCCCCGTAGCTTTGGATTGGACTTCCTTCAGACCCCACCTCGCGGTGACGCCCTTGCCCTTCTCCTAACCTTCGGCTCTGCGAATACGTGGTATCGGGACTCTCACCCGACTCGCTTCGTGCCATGCTCGGCACACACGCCTGAATTAAGGACGATTATGCAGTTCAATGCCCCGTCGTCCACGGATCGCTTTGGCCGGTGTGCCGCTACATCTCATCCAGCGAGGCAACAACCGCGCTGCCTGTTTCTTCGAGGAGGAGGAGGACTACCGGTTCTATCTCGACCTCGTAGGCGAGCTCTCGGGCAAGTTCGGTTGCGCGGTACATGCCTATGTGCTGATGACCAATCACGTGCATCTGCTCCTCACACCAGACAAGGCAGACAGTGCCTCGTTGCTGTTGAAGCACCTGGGGCAGCGTTACGTTCAGTACATCAACCACAGCTATCGTCGCAGCGGTACCCTTTGGGAAGGCCGTTTTCGGTCTTGTGTTGCACGGGAGACGGACTATGTGCTCGCCTGCTACCGGTATATCGAGATGAATCCGGTACGGGCAGCGATGGTCAAGCACCCGCGGCATTACCGTTGGTCGAGCTACCGGATTAACGCCGAAGGGCGCGCATCGAATGTGATTACTCAGCACGAACACTACCGAGCACTGGGGCGCTTAGAGCAAGCGCGCCGGGAAGCCTACCGGGCCTTGTTCAAAACCGAGCTGGACCCGGAGGTGCTACGGGACATCCGCTTGGCGACCCATGGGAACTACGCCCTAGGAATTGCAGAAAACCCTCCAGCGCGCTTTGCACTATCTATCTCTCAACGCACGGCGCGCCCATCCTAAGAGAGACCAGCGCTCAGGACGCCTTAAACTCGGTTTGCAGCACGTTTACGGTGCCTCTTAAGAACTAACGTATGAAGCTCTGCTAATTTCAATAAATAAGAACCCGGTTTACACCGAGCGTATCGCGTGCCGTTCGGGTTTCCCCAGGTCAGGACAATTCCTGTTGGGGATGCGTACACACGCATTGATTACACACGTACAAAGCTCCCAATATTTGCCGGTTGAGTGAAAATATTTTTTTCGCATTCGCTATAGACGGCGGGAGATGGGCGCGAAAGTGGATTGCGCAGAGAGGTTGTTTGTAAACGATATTTGCGACATAACAAGAAGTGGGGCGAGCCGGAACTCGCCCCACCAGTAGTCTCAACTTCGCTTTGAAAAGAGACTCGGCGTTACCTGGCAGCCTTCTAATTCTGCACGACCAGCGATTTCGCGCGGATGTATCCACCGTCCAGATAACTACCGAATTTTACTCGGACCTGATGGGTACCCGCCGGAAGTGTGTTGATACGGGCATCGATCCCCGAATAGGACCAACCGTACCCGCTGCACAGGTAGGGGAAGATTTGTGTGGGAACCGCGTCTTGCCAACCTGCAGGTCCTTGCGGATTTACCTCGACCTGGGCCTTCACGTACGAATCTGAATAGATATCGGAACTGACGGGGAAAGATTCTCCGCCGTACAGTTCATAGCCCGTACATTCCGCGTGAAAGCTAATGAGTACTTCCTGATTGGCTGCGGAGGTCGTAAAACTGTATTCCGTGCCACCGGGGTCAGCACCATTAAAATCCACCGTTCCGTTGCCGGGGACGCCTGGTTCGCCAGAGTCCGGGCTTGCTTGCTTAGTTACATTGGTCTTGATCAAGAGGATGGCCGCCGAGGCTTCGGTGGTCGCGAGACCCATGGCACTCGCGAGCGTCAGGGCAGCGAGCGTTTTGAACTTTGAATGTGTAGTTTTCATGGTATGTTGCTCCAACTTAGCTAATTGACTTTCGGTCTAGATTTTGGTCGCTCCTAACCTGCTACTTGACCGTGGCTAGCAACCGAAAAGTGGCCTGATACCGGTCTTCGTGTCCTACGGTGCCTTCTCTCACAATCCCTTTTACCTATGTGCCGGAGCTCGTTCGGCCCGGAACAGCGTTCCTCTGAACGCACTGATCACACACGTACACGGCCGGCGAAATTTGCCAGCAAAGAAAAATTTTTGTAGGTTCTCTTGCTTCAGGTTCCGCCCCACTCTCCATCCATGTTCGTGGACTGCAAACCAAGACCGCCGCCGGAAGCTTTTCGCGAATCTGAAACGCAATGTACGTGTGTAAGGAGTGAAGCGGTGGTTAGCGTGGATTGCCGACCACCGCTGAAATCACTGGGCTGACATCCTCATGTCGGAGGTGTGCGATGAACAAATGCCGCTCAGCGCTTCAAGCGCTGACACGCAAGACTCTCGCGGAGGAGAACCGCCACTATACGGGCCGCGGTGGGATCAGCGAGGAAACTCGCGGTCTCGGCTTCCTCCCCGCCTATCGCGAGCGCAACGGGTAACATCCATCTATCGCGCTTCGCCGATGGGCGCCGGGCTCCGATCCACTTGTTCGACGGACTGCCAGAGCAACTGGTCTTGAGGCGGGAGGTCTCCGGCAAGGTCGTTGCCCTCAAGGACTCGGTGTGAACTACGAAAAAGGGACGGATTTATTTTTTAGCCCTTCGGGGACGTCCTCTGCCCCGGTGCTCGACGCGAATGCTCAGTTTTCGCTCAATCTCGTCTGCAAAACACTGTGTGCCGGTTGTCCACAGCTTAACGCGGAAGGCATTCTTGAGCCCAAGGAGGTTTGCCAAGTAGCATTGAAAGTCTTCCTCGATGGCGAAAACCACCTGCCGGTTGTGATCCCGCTGAGAGACGTGATGAGCGACTCCGGGTATAATAATCTTTAGCCTTCTCTTGGCATGGCTTGTTCCTCCTGAACACTGACCGCGGAATCAGTATTGCCGGAGCCTTTGCGGGAAATACATCCGTCCCCTTTTTCTGTCTAGGACTTCCGGTTCGTGACTGAATCTCAAGAATCACCATGCCGGGGCCAATTCGCGGCCGTGTCTCGCTGACAGATAGATAGATCAAGTGAAACTTGGTCGCTGGGTGAAAGCTACGGAATCAGCGTATCCCTGGGAACGGGAAGCGCTTGGCTATCTTCGGCAGCATTTGCGAGGGTCGAATGAAATTCAATGAGCTGGTAAGGCTGCTGGAGAATAATGGTTTCGAGATTGTGAAAGAGAAAGGTTCAATCAGGTATTACGCCAAGCCCGGATGGAATAACGTAATCCGGGTGGACTATCACGGGAACAAGGAGGTCCCCACCGGTACCTGTCGCGCCATTCTGAAAGCGGCAGCGATAAACACACGAAAAGGGTGACCGCGATGATCGACTTGCCTTACGGACTCGTAATCGAGGCGACTGAAGAACCGGACTATTTTGGCTTCTACTCGCCCGAATTGGAAGGTTTTACCGGGGTGGGGCACTCCGTTGAGGATTGCCTGTACAAGGCTAAATGGGGCATGAAAGAACATGTGGCTTTGTTGAAGGACCGGGGACTCCCCATGCCACCGCCCAATCCCGACCCCACGATCACGATCCAGAACGAGCGCAGGGCGGCGTAGTGGCTAGATCGGCACGTTGAACCTCGGCACTAGCTAGATCACGCGGAAGCTCCGCGTTTTTATGTGCGTTCCGGGCACAGCTTAAGGATTGGTTGATCGAAAGCGGACTTCTCGAAGACCTCAAGCGCGTTCTAAAACGCCTGGAGGACGACCTGCGGAGTGCCTTGCTCGTCCATTTCAACTCCATCAACGCGGTACGGGCAAGGGCTTGTTGGCATCGAGACTATCCGCCCAAGCTTGCACGGCCTGATGATCGATGACGCGGCCAGCATCGACCTCCGTTAAGGCCTCGAGTGTAAGGCGCCGGCGTTCTTCCTCTTGGTCAATCCAGGCTGTCAGCGCCTGCTTCACGATCCAACCACGCGATCGTTCGAGGCGAGCAGCTAGCTGATCCACCTTTTCCGCAAGAGCCAGCGGCACGTGTGCAGTCAAAACCTTGTTCGTCACAGGGACCCTCTTGGACAGTGAAGAAATTTCAATCGTAGTGATTAACAATGAATTAGTGCAAGAGGCTATTGCCAAATTGTGTGATACCCCAACTCGATACTACTCCGTCGATCAAGTTTGGTCGTTTTGTGGATTGGCGCCAGCCTATCGAGGAAGTCCGGATGCGGAAAACCGCTCGTACGGTGTGCGCGGCGAAAGGGGCCAGCAGGAGCTATCCCGGATTTTGTGGCCTGGCCCCCTTCCGGCGCCCTCATGACAGCCGCGTTTCACATTGGTTCCTGCGGATCCGGGGTCATCGCAGTGTCCAGCTGGGGCGCCGAGGCGTCGTCTGGCATCGCGGCAGGGTAGGTCTCAGCTAAGGGGGGCGGGGGTACAGGACCTTGCTGCACCGGATAAACATTCAATGGCTGCTCAGCCTGGCGGCTGAAGCATTGCGCCTCTAAGGAGCTACACGGCGGTTGAAATTTGCCGAAGGGGACTAAAAAAAATCAGCGCTCAAGTGGCGCCTTGTCTCCGGCCTGCAAAGCCAGCGCTAGGGCCGGACGACGTTATCGGCGAATCCGCCAACTGCTTGGTTAGTGCAGAAGCTTGTAAAGGAGGCAAGAAATTGGCCGTATGACACAGGTCGGCGACGATCGGTAGATGGTGAAGTGTTGTAGGGTGCGAGGGACGCGCGATTTGGTGCGTCCAACGTCCAACGCGAAGAAAATTTCCAAACTTCAGAAAAAGGGGGCGCAAGGCGCCCCCTTGAATTCGAGACCAATACCCAAAACCTTGCTTAGGTCCGGTTTCTGATCAACCAATCGCACGATACGTACACGACCGATCAATAGCCTGACTTTCGAAAGTCAGCATAGATAACATCATCATCGATCCCAACCTTATTGGCTGTTGAATCAAAAAGCCAGCCCCCGAACCGCGATCGCGGCAATTCCGATATCGTCGAGGAACCCTTCGATGCCATCGACATTACGAGCGAAACTCAGACCTACGGGGTGAGCTTAAGCCACCCTTTTTATCGCACCCCGAGGCGCCAGTTGCTCGCCGAGCTGGTATTCGAACGAAGACGCAGCGAGACGTTTCTCCTCGGCGAGCCCTTTCCCTTTTCGCCTGGAACTGACGACGGTAAAAGCGACGTCACGGTGCTGCGCTTGCGGCAGGAATGGGTAGACCGCAGCCCCACCCATGTGCTCGCATTACGATCCACCCTAAGCTTCGGTCTCGATGCCCTAGGCGCTACCGAGAATCCGGGGATCTCCCGGACGGCAAGTTCTTCGCCTGGCTCGGCCAGGTACAGTGGGTGCGACGGCTTTGGGATACCGATAACCAGGTACTCGTTCGGAGTGAGCTGCAGTGGGCGGCCGATCCGCTGCTGCCCTTGGAGCAGCTCGGTGTCGGAGGTGCGAGTACGGTGCGGGGCTATCGCGAGAACCTGCTGGTGCGGGATCGGGGTTTTGTGGGCTCGATCGAGTTTCGCTTTCCTGTATTCCGGCTGCCGCTGCCTTTCATCACCCAGGAACCCGAGGACGGCCAAGTGCAATTGGCGACGTTTTATGACTTCGGATGGAGCGAGAATGTGGAAGAACCTTCGCCTGACCCCAGGACCATCTCGAGCGCGGGGCTGGGCGTGCGCTGGGATCCGCACCCGAAGATCCACGGCGAGCTCTATTGGGGGTTTGCGTTCCGCAAGGTCAACACGGAAGAAAAGGGGCTGCAGGATCACGGGATCCACTTTGCCCTGGATGTGGCCTTGTTCTAGCGAAACATTGGCCCAGCTTCCGCTGCGCGCAGTCAGGGCTTCGCGCTCGGTTTCGTTGCGTCCTGCGGCGCTGGCGTGCCCTCGATGCGTTCCACCACGGGCGCATTCCATGAACCGGTGAGCTTATAACGCCGCTGCCACATCTGGTTGATGCGCTCGGGGATTTCGGTAAAGACCTGCTCGGCCAGGAAGACCGCCGCACCCGCGCCGAGTCCGACCGGGCCGAAAAAGGCGCCGACCGCGGGAAGGCTGCCGGCCAAGGCCGGGGTCACCGTCACCACCTGATCGTAATCCCGGGTTGCGAGCCCCGTACGGCCGGCGACCTCGACACGCCCCGAAGGGCCTTGCATCACTAGACCGTCCGTATAGGCGTTCCCGCTCGCAATTATGAACTTACCTTGGATCTCGTCATAGGCGAATCCGGTCCTAAAGAGATCGACTAGATTGAGCTGCAATAAGCGCCGGATCGCATGCGGGCTCACGAGCCCAAAGATACGGCCGACGCCTTGATCGACATCGAGCAACCTACCGTCGCTTATGTCTAGATCGAGTGTCCCGTCGAGCCGGCTCAACTGAAAATCCGCCGGATCGCCCGGCCAGCGCGCGTGGATATCGAACGCGGTGGCGCCTCCTTCGAGTGCGACGGCGTGATACCCGAAGGTCTTGAGCAGCTTGCTCAGATCGGGCGCCCGGACTTTGATATCGAAACGCGAACCGCGCCCGCTGTCTCCGGTCTGCCAACTACCCGCCGCATCGATGCTGAAGTCGGGCCGCGCGAAGGATACCTTCGGGAGACTCAAGCCCGCGAGGCCGGGGCGGGCCCGCACCCGCAGGGCGCCCAGTGCGCTCGTGCCATAAGAGAAGTCCTCGCACCTGATTGAGATCGCGGGCAGGCGGCGCGGGTCAATCTCTCCGGGATCCCGCAGGCGCGCGCCCGGAATGAGCTTGAGGCGAGTGAAGCTGGCATCGAGCAGTCCCCCTGGGTGAGCGCCCGGTAAGCGGATCGATCCGCGCGCATCCGGTCCATCCGTGTCGATGCGCCAACGGCGGTTTTCCTGCTTTGCCCGCAGGCGCAAGTCTTTAAAGACGAAGCCGAGTCCTTCCAGCTTCGCGACCGATACGTCGATACTCAGATCCTCCGGGATCCGAAAGGCTGCCGATCGACCAGCACCCCATCGCCGCGAAAAGCCCTGCCATTCGGTCAGTGATAATTGCTCTAACTGTCCCCCGATCCAGTAGTCAACCCCCGCTATGGGGGCTCGCTCGCCGGGGCCAAAATAAATCCAAGCGCCGGCAATCGGCTGGGCGCCGGTTCGCAGCGCCAACCGCGCCCGCATTCGCTCACCGTAACCGACGGCGATTTCTCTGGTCCCGGCAGCACGCAGTGACGCGGTTAGCGTGACCGGCGCCGCCGTTTCCGCGGCTTTCCCGAAGGGCGCCGGAAGACTAATGCGCATGCCGGTCAACGGCGAGCGGACCTGCAATTCCGCCGGCCGCGCCGATTCCGGTAGTCTCAGCGTGGCCTCCCAGCTGGTCTCCCCGGCGGTTACCCGAAACCGGCCGCGGCTAAAATAATCATGATATTTGGACGGCAATACGATACGCAGATGCTGCTCGATGTACGGCCAGTCCGCGCGCCCGCGGGCTTTCACCCAGCCGCCTCGTTCTCGGGCGCCGCCCTTGGTCTCGATCAGGATGGCGCGCTCGAAAAGCCGTGCTCGAAGTCCCTCGCTCGACCAAGCGCCACCCGCAAAGCGCAGCGTGCCCCGGAGATCCGTGAGGGAGTACGGGCCGCTCTTGAGCGTGTTCCCGGGAAAGGTCAAGGCCCCGCCAACCGTGGCCTTTTGCGGATAGAGCGGGATGTCCATGTCGAGGTCCAGCCGCGCCTCGCCCCCGATTTCGAGGGGCGCAATCCGCTGACCGGCTCCGGACTGCAAGGGGCTATTCGATACGAAGCGCTGCATATCGCTCGCGCTGCCGCTCGCTCGGCCGCGCACGATCACATGGCGTTGGCTGACCCCCAGGTCTGGAATGCTGGCGCTGACATCGCCTAAGCGCACACCGTAGGTAGTGGCTGCGGGCGCGGCCACCCGCAGCTCCCGCCCATCCAACGTGACTTGCGCGTCGATACCCTCGATACGAGGCCAGTGCTTGGAATATTCCAGTACACCCCCGGTTAAGTTGATCTCCACCGCAAAGCGGCCCTCGTCCCGATCGAACGGGAACCGATCCAGCGGGCCCCTTAACACGACGGCGCCCGATCCGATCGTACCGCCCTGCAACGCCTGGCTTAGCCACTCCCGGCCCTTGGACGGAAGATCGCTAGGGAGATACTTCGCCAAATCACTGATGCGTCCCTTGTCGATCCCGGCCCACAGCCCGGCATCGGCCGCGCGCCCCTCCCGCATGACCAGATTTCCCATGATCTGTAATCGGAGATCGGGGTTCTCGACCTCGAGACCGGGCGTGTAAATGCGCCAACCGTCCGCGAGCGCACGCCACCCGACCTCACCGCTCGTACGCTCGAGGCGAAGGGGGGCCTTGAAGTGAGGCACTGCGTCGATTTGCAACGGGCCGCCGGAGAGGCGTAACCGGCCCTGCTCGGCATCCGTTTCCAACACCCCCGAAAGGCGCTCCACACCGGGGATCGCCGGGCTTCTTTGCACGGAGACGGAATCCAGGCCCGTCTTGAGATAGAAGCGCGCGGCCCCGGAGCGATCAGGATGATAAGCGAGCTCGACCTCGCGCAGCAGGCCGCGGGGCCGGAGTCGTCCGAGCAGCGTTTTGCTTTCCTCGGGCAAGGACTCGGACAGGATCAATACGCGCGAGAGATCCGTAAGTTCGATGTGGCTGGCGTAAGCGATCAATCGCCGCACTCCGTGCGGGTCGGGGGGCGCCAAAGCCAATCCGAAGCGCGCCTCCGGCCAGGACCCGTCCGGAGTGGCGATCGCGACGCGATCGGCGCCCATGCGCCAACCACCACCGGGGCTAGCACGGGCGAGGAAGCGTCCGCTGGTCGCTAACATCTCAAACCGGTTCTCACCCGCGCCCACGGCGAAGCCCCCGGTCTTGAACTCACCCGCGATCTCGGTCACCTGGCCCTTGCGCCAAACACCCCAAGTGCGTAGCTTCAACGCTCCCCCGCCCTGCCGGACGCGGATCGATGATAGATAGTGGCGCAACAACGCGGGGCCGATATCCTCGGCCTCGGCATAGAAGTTGGCGTTCCAATCACGATCGAACGGATCACCCGTTCCGCTCATCGCGATGAGCAGACGCTTGCCGACCTCAGGGGGCGGCCGCAAGGTCAATTTGAGCCCTTGCCGCGCCAGTGCGCCCGTGCTATCCAAGCGCACGTAGGGCAAGGCCCAGGCGCCGTGCCGCGCTTGGTGATCGTGCCAGCGGATCCGCGTGCCCTCGATGGCGACTTGCGGCTGGCGCAGCAGCCAGCGCAGCATGCGCGCGTCCGTGCCGTCGATTCCTTCGATGACGAACTCCCCGTCGCGCGTGCGCGCCACGGTAAACTTGGCCCCGGAGAGCGCGAGCCCCCCCAATTGCAGTTGCCGCCGCCCGAGGCTCGCCCACACATCGATGCCGATGACCGCGCGCTCAAACTCCATCGCGGGGCGTAAGGTCTCGCCGTTGAGCACGCGAAGCCCGGTCAACACCAGGCGCGGATCCCACCCGTCCCATACGGCCCGCACGGCCTCGACCGTGACCGGCCGGCCCAGGAATCTACCGAGGTAATCCTCGATTCCGGTAGGCTGCCCGGCTATCCGCGGTAAAACCATGCGGGCGCCGAGCGCCCCGAGCGAGAGAATAAGCGCGAGCACTGCCAGAGCCGGCAGCGCGCTTAGCAACGATTGAAGAACGATGCGGCGGAACATTCTTAACCGCAAGAAAAAATTCCCGTCAATGCGAGCGCCGCCATCCTTAGGGCGAGATAGGGTCGGCCACTGTTATAGCAGGACGACATCGTACTGCTCGGGTCCATACATCCCTTCGGCACGGACCGTGATTGGCCTGCCGATGAATCCCTCGAGCTCGGCCACGCCCGCCGATTCCTCATCCAATAGCCTATCGGCGACACAAGGAGAGGCAATCACGAGCAGCTTTTTAGCATCGAATTGGCGTACCTCGCGCAGGATCTCGCGCAAGATCTCGTAACACACGGTCTCGGCGGTCTTGGTCGAACCGCGCCCCCCGCACGTAGGGCAGGATTCGCACAGCACGTGCTCGAGGCTCTCGCGGGTGCGTTGGCGCGTGATCTGCACCAGCCCGAGCGAAGTTATTTCGCTCACCGCGACGCGGGCATGATCGCGTTCCAGATTCTTCTCCAGCGCCCGCAGCACTTGACTCTGATGATCCGCATCCTCCATGTCGATGAAATCCACGATGACGATTCCGCCCAGGTTGCGCAAGCGCAACTGCCGTGCGATCGCCTGCGCGGCTTCGAGGTTGGTCTTGAAAATGGTCTCTTCGAGGTTGCGATGCCCGACGAAGGCCCCGGTATTAACATCCACCGTGGTCATGGCCTCGGTCTGATCAAACACCAGATGGCCGCCGGATTTCAGCTCCACGCGCCGTTCCAAAGCCCGCTGGATCTCGCTTTCGACCGAGTAAAGATCCAGGATCGGCCGCTCGCCGCTATAGTGCTCGATGCGATCCACGAGATCGGGAATGTACTGGCGCGCAAACTCGCTGACCCGTTCATAGGTCTCGCGCGAATCGATCCGGATCTTTTCAACCTCAAAGGCAACCAGACTGCGCACGGTTCGCAACACCAGCGGCAGGTCCTCGTAGATCACGCCGGGCGCTTTGGCTTCGCCTAGCTGCAAAGACAGCGTGGACCAGAGCCGCTGCAAAAACTCCATGTCCATCTGTAGGCTGTCCTCGGCCACGCCCTCGGCAGCGGTTCGAACGATGTACCCGGAAGGCCCGGGGCACGGCCCGAGATTGCGTCTCGGCACCGGCGGCTGCGCCGCCGTGGGAGCCTCCACGGCCGCCTTGAGGTCGGCATCGCGATCGAGTATCACCTCGCGAAGCCTGGTCCGCTCAAGCTCATCGGCAATTTTCTGCGACACGGCGACGGTCGCGCACTTCGGGAGCAACACCAGGTAGCGCGAGGGAATACAAAGCCGCGTGGTGAGCCGTGCGCCCTTGCCGATTAGCGGATCCTTCGTCACCTGGACCACGATCTCATCGCCCTCCCGCAGGAGCCGGCTGATACCGGTATCGTTGTTCCCCCGCGCGTCGTGCTCGGGCCCGAAATCGAGGATGTCATGGAGATGTAAAAAAGCGCTGCGTTCGAGACCAATGTCCACGAAGGCTGCCTGCATTCCCGGCAACACCCGGGAAACGCGCCCGAGGTAGATGTTGCCGACCAAGCCCCTTTTCTGGCGGCGCTCGATGATGATTTCTTGCAGCACGCCGTTCTCGAGGGCGGCGATGCGCGTCTCTTGGGGCGTCACATTGACTAGATATTCTTCGGCCATCGCCGGTTTACATCGCTCGGTGGAGGCGGATCGCATTAATCTAAACGAATTCGCTGCGTCTGCCGAGTCTTGTCGCGCACCCTTGAGTCGCCCGAAGATGCGCTAAGGAAATTCTGAATAAGTGTTATGAGCACGCCCATCTGCGCGAAGCCGCGCAGCGAGACGCGAGACATATCAAATAGATAGGCGAGCCGCGAGCGAGCGCGCGACAAAGCAGATGGGCGGCGCAGTAGTTTATTCAGAGTTTCCCTAACATGCTATAAACTGCAAACATACCCTCGTATGATTAATGCCGGAGCGAAACTGCCTGCAACTATGTCACCGACCGAATCCACCCTCACCCTCATCCTGGCGCTCGGGGCCGACACCCGTCTGGCACCGTTAACTACCGACCGCGCGAAGTCTGCGATCCCGTTCGGCGGCAACTACCGCGTCATCGACTTCACCTTGGCCAATTGTCTGCATTCCGGGCTGCGGCGCGTACTGGTATTCACGCAATACCGGTCGCATTCATTGCAGCGGCACCTGCACGACGGCTGGTCTATCTTCAATCCCGAGCTCGGTGAATTCATCACCTCCATACCACCGCAGATGATGAGCGACAGCGCCGGCTACGCGGGGGCAATCGATGCCCTTTATCAAAACCTCCACATGGTGGAACGCAGCGCTTCGGATTATGTCTGCGTGCTCTCGGGCGAACATGTCTATCGCATGGACTACGCCGCGCTCATCGACTTTCACGTCGCGCGCAAGGCGACGGCCACGATCGCGTGTATTCGCCCCGATGATCTGATCTACAAGGATTTTCAATGCTGCGTCGAGGTCGAAGGCGAGGCCGTCACGGCCTTTGCTGCCCCGGTCCCGGGGGCACAAGCAACCTCGCTCGCGTCGATGGAGATCTATGTATTCTCGAAGGCGGCGTTCGTGCAAGCGGTCACGGAGATCCGGCGCGCGGCGCCTCCCGGCCCGGTCGATCCCGCCACCGCACTGATCCCGCATTTCATCCGCCAAGGTGCGCGCGTTCTCGCCTACCTCTTCGGCGGGAAGAGGGGACGCGTCACCCAGGACCGGTATTGGCGCCGCATCGAGACCTTGGA
Organism: uncultured Gammaproteobacteria bacterium; assembly: GCA_963764725.1. Lineage (GTDB taxonomy): Bacteria > Pseudomonadota > Gammaproteobacteria > JACCXJ01 > JACCXJ01 > USCg-Taylor. The sequence continues at coordinate 64,235 of CAVXTM010000018.1, forward strand.
CGACTACTATGAAGCGAACATGGATCTCCTGCGCCCCGAGCCGCCCATCGACCTTTATCAACGCGACTGGTCGATCCGGACCTACCACGCTCAAAATCCGCCGGCCCGCACGGTGCCCGGCCGTTCCTCCGCCGAGGGCGTGTGCATTAACTCCATCGTCGCGAGCGGCACAGTGATCGCCGGTGGCGGCGTCAACCACAGCATTCTGTTCCCTCGCGTCTCGGTTGAAGACGGCGCGACGGTCGAAGACTGTATCCTCTTAGCCGGCGTCGAGGTGGGAGACGGAGCGCGCCTGCATCGCTGCATCGTGGACAAGCACGTCCAGATCCCCCCCGGCGAGACCATCGGCTACGATCGCGCGCGGGACGCGGAACGGTTTACCGTAACGCCGAAAGGCATCGTCGTGGTGCCCAAAGGCTTTCGATTCGCCCGCCCCGCCGATGGACCTCATCACTGAGTTACGCCGTCTGCTGCCGCGGGAGGCGGTCATCGCCGATCCCGCCTCGCTCTCCGTCTACGAGTGCGATGCCTTGTCCGCGTATCGCCAATCCCCGAAAGTCGTGGTCTTACCGCGCACGGCCGAAGAGGTGCGAGCGATTCTGCGCCTATGCCACCGCTTGCGCGTGCCGGTCGTGGCTCGCGGCGCCGGCACCGGACTCTCGGGCGGCGCGCTGCCCCATGCCGAAGGGGTATTACTGAGCCTCACGCGGCTAAACCGCATTTTGAACATCGACCCAGTGAACCGGACAGCCACGGTGGAACCGGGCGTTCGCAATGCGGAGATCTCCGAGGCCGCGGCGCCCCATGGCCTTTGCTATGCCCCCGATCCCTCCTCCCAGATCGCCTGCACTATCGGCGGCAACGTGGCCGAGAACTCCGGCGGAGTTCACTGCCTGAAATATGGACTTACTCTCAATAATCTCTTGGCCTTAACTGTAATGACCATTGAGGGTGAATGCCTGGAACTCGGCGGCCAGGCATTGGATGCGCCGGGATATGACCTGCTCGCGCTCATGACCGGGTCCGAGGGCCTGCTCGGGATCGTTACCTCGGTCACGGTGAAACTCTTACCTCAACCGCAAGCCGCGCAGGTCTTGCTAGCGGCGTTCAAACGCGTCGAAGACGCCGGTAACGGCGTGGCCGCGGTGATAGCGGCCGGGATCATTCCCGCGGGTCTCGAGATGATGGACCGCTTAGCGATCGAAGCCGCCGAGGATTTCGTGCATGCCGGTTATCCGCTCGATGCGGAGGCGATTCTGTTGTGCGAGATCGACGGCCATCCGGCCGAAATCGAGGCGGAATTGCCGCGTGTCGCGGAAATCCTTAAAGCCCAAGGGGCGACGGAAGTACGCGTGGCCAGAGACGAGAGCGAACGGCAGCGCTTCTGGACCGGGCGCAAAGCCGCTTTCCCGGCCATAGGTAGGATTGCCCCCGATTACTATTGCATGGACGGCACCATCCCGCGCCGGCAACTCGCCACGGTGCTATCGCGCATCAGCGCGCTGTCGCAAGAGTTCGGGCTGGCGGTGGCCAACGTCTTCCATGCGGGCGATGGTAACCTGCATCCGCTCATCCTCTATGACGCCAATGCCCCCGGTCAATTGGAACGGGCGGAAGCGTTGGGCGAGAAGATTCTCGAAGTTTGCGTCGAGGTCGGTGGCACCATCACCGGGGAACATGGCGTGGGGGTCGAGAAGCTAAACCAGATGTGCGTCCAGTTCAACGCCGAGGAGCTTGAGCAATTTCATGCCGTCAAACGCGCCTTCGACCCCGACGGTCTTCTCAACCCCGGCAAAGCGATCCCGACGCTTAGGCGTTGCGCCGAATTCGGGGCGCTGCACGTGCACGCCGGCAAGCTGCCGTTTCCGGAGCTTGAGCGGTTTTAGGGGAAAGGGCGGTCGTAGTGATAGGTTCACCCAAAGCTGCACCATTTCGAATAGGCCGCCGCGTGGCGCGTGCCTTCGTTGAACGTATCGGATGCGTCGGTGAACACGAACACCTCGTAGCCATCTTGGAGCGCCGAGAGGGCAGGGAACGCCACGCACACTTCGGTGAGAACGCGGGCGATGAGCAACTGCTTGCCGCCCCGGTCGCCTTGACCGTCTTCACAAAGTCCTCGTTATCCCAGGCATTTATGTTACCTGGACGGGCAATGAAGGGCGCGTTCGGAAAGGTGTCCTTCAAGTCCGGTAGGATTGGCCCGTTTGGTCCATCCTGAAAGCTGGTGGTTAGAATGGTCGGCAGCTTGAAGTACTTGGCGAGGTCGGCAAGCGTAAGGACGTTATTCTTGAATTCGGCAGGCGTAGAATCCTGCACAAGATTGCAGAGAGCGCACTGGTGATCCACCAGCAGGCAAGCGGCGTCATCTTTCAATAGCCGGGTGTACTTATACGATGTGCTTATGATTGACTCCTCCTGCGGTTGATTGATCCGAAGTGGATCGGTTGTGGTGCCCAGCGCTCCGGTTCAGCGGTGGTGCGACAGCACCGGCCGCTGCAACCGGATAGACGTTAACCAGTGCTCATAGAGCATTCCGCCGCGCTTCCGCTATCTTGTAGGGGCTCCACGTTTTCTCCAAGATCGGCATGAGGCGCGAGCGAGCGGCGCTGATTTCCTGGCTGAGCCTTCTCAATGTATCTGGTCCTTGCCGCAACATCGTGAACAGGCTTTGACGGCGTGCCTCCAATTCCCGATCTAACGCGCTGATGTCCCGTGGATCGACAGGTTGATTGGGATTGAACCGGAAATTTCGTTCGTGTCCCCGTCGCCACTGAACCAAATCAGATGTCAGGGCCTCTCCGAAGCCCGGTATCTGGGTGATCTTTTGTCCAGCGATATCTGCCGCAGTTTCGATCCCGTATGACGCCAGCATCGAGGTCCGCCCCGGCCCGATGCCTCGGATTCCGGCCCGCTCGATGCGAAAGCGATCGAGATAACGTTGCCGCTGCTCGCTCTCGCGCTGCGCTTCGAGTTTCGCCATTCTCCGCCGGCGTTCATGCGGCAGATCAATTAGCTCTGTGCGCGAATTCTCCAAGCTCTTCAGCTTCTCCGAAAAGGCGTTCCGGGACGCTTCGCGCTGCCATCTGCCGAGAGCATTCTGCCATTCGGCATGAGTAGCGGAGTACGTCCGTTCAGCGGCCGATCGCTTGCTGCCTTTTAGCATTGTAGCTCGTGATTCGATTGCTGTAGCCCGGGAGGTGACTCGAAAGCAGTTTGCCCCAGCCCTTCGATGTCGTTGCGCCAATCACGATGTAGTTCGCTGACGACGGCCATTCAGTTTACCAATTGCAGGCCTGCGCCCGCGAGTACGCCGGCAGGAAATGGGTGGAGCACGCAATCGAAAGCTCCGCGCGTCGAGGGGCGACAGGCTCCCAGCTTGACAGTATGCATGGAGCATCCTTACGATACATACGCATGAAGACCCGTGTCACCATCACCCTAGATCCTGAAGTGCATGCCCGCGCCAAGGCGGTGGCACGGGCGCGGCGCACCACCGTCTCCGGCTTGATCGAGGCGTTTCTCCGTTCGGAGCAGGCGGCCGGGACCGGCAGTTCGCTGGTCGATGAGGTGCTCGGATGTGCCGAACTGCGCACCGTGGATCCCGGACGCGATCCTCTCTATGACGCCTTGCACGCCCGCCACATCGCCCGCCGCCGGTGAGAGTCCTGCTGGATACCGACGTCCTACTGGACGTGGCGCTGGCACGTGAGCCGTTTGCCGCAGACAGCGCGGACGTGCTGCGCTGGGCCGAAGCGGGCGGCGCGGCGGCCGTGGCCTGGCACTCGCTGACTAACTGCGCTTACCTGCTCAAGGGCGGCGGGCGGCCTTTCCTGGAACGCCTGCTGCGCCTCGTCGAGGTGGCGCCTGTGGCGACCGCCGATGCCCGGCGCGCCCTGGATCTGCCCCTGTCGGACGTCGAGGATGCGTTTCAAGCGGCCGCCGCGCTGGCCTGGCAGGCGGACGTAATCGTGACGCGTAACGTTTCGGACTACCGTCGCTCGCCGGTGCGAGCGCTTTCACCCGCGGCCTTCCTCAAGCACGCCGCCACCTGATCCGCCTACGATATCTGGCCAACCCGCGCCGCCTCATTCGGGAGAGAATACAGCATTCAAAACGAGCCTCAATGTCATCCGCCATAATAACCTCGCGAATTATCTGCCCCCACACATATCACCACGAGATGCCGTGGCGCTACCAGCGCCGGAACCTCAAGCCGATGCACCTGCGCTTCCGGGACCGCGGACCCTAGCGCCTCGATTTCCGCCGCCGGGTAGCTTCCCTTCATCGCTAGGATGCGCCCGTCGTCGCGACTCACGGGCAGGGCCAAACGCACCAGCATGTCCAGCGATCCCACGGCCCGAGAGATCACGGTCGAAAAGGCGGTTTCGGGACGATAGTCTTCGGCCCGCGCGTGCACGATCTCGACGCGCCCCGGCCCTAGCTCGATGAGCACTTGGCGCAGGAAACGGATCTTCTTGAGGCTCCGATCGAGGAGCACCCACTCTCGATCGGGATCCGCGAGGGCCAACACCATGCCCGGTATACCCGCGCCGCTGCCGATATCGAGGAGCCGCCCGCCGTAGAGGTAGGGGAGTACGGCGAGGCTGTCCAAGAGGTGCCGCGCCACCATCGCATCGAGATCACGGATCCCGCTGAGATTGTAAATGCGATTCCAGCGGTGCAGTAAGCGCAGGAATGCGATCAGGGCTACGCGCCGATCCGCCGCGAGATCGAGTCCCAAGGATCCGAGCCCCGCGTCCAGGTGGAGCGCGAGCGCATCCACGAGCTTACGCGCTCTGGGCGCAACGTTTCTTCAAATGCACGCGCAGCAATGAAATCGCCGCGGGGGTGATGCCTGAGATCCGCGAGGCCTGCCCGAGCGTCGCGGGCCGGTATTGCGATAGTTTTTGAACGACCTCGGCCGACAAACCGCGAACGGCTGTATAGTCCAAATCGAGCGCCAGCGGAGTCTCCTCTTGCGCCAGATTTCTCGTCACCTCTTGCTGTTGCCGATCGATGTAACCGCTGTAGCGGGCTTGGATCTCGATCTGCCCGGCTACGGTGGGATCATCGACGCCGGGCCCCGCGCCGGGCAATGACATGAGAGCTGAATAGGCTAAATCTGGCCGCCGTAACAGCTCGGCGAGTGTTTGCTCGCGCGCCAATGGCCCGCCGAGCACGCGCAGGGACTCGGCGGGCGGGATATCGTCGGGCCGCAACCAGGTCGCGCGCAGGCGCGTTTGCTCGGATGCGATCCGGTCGCGCTTGGTTTCAAACCCGCGCCAGCGCGCATCGTCCACCAGACCCAATGTTCGGCCTTTCGGCGTGAGCCTGAGATCGGCGTTATCTTCTCGCAACATCAGGCGGTACTCGGCGCGGCTGGTGAACATCCGGTACGGTTCGCTCGTGCCGCGGGTAATCAAATCATCGATCAGCACGCCGATATAGGCCTCATCGCGGCGCGGCGTCCAAGGGTCGCGATCCCGGACCCTCAAGGCGGCGTTCATTCCGGCGATCAATCCCTGCGCGGCCGCCTCCTCGTAGCCGGTCGTGCCGTTGATCTGGCCGGCGAAAAATAACCCTCGAATATGCTTGGTCTCGAGCGAGGGCTGCAAGTCGCGCGGGTCGAAGAAATCGTATTCGATCGCGTAACCGGGACGGGTGATATGGGCTCGCTCGAAACCTACGATCGATCGAACGAACGCCATCTGGACGTCGAAGGGAAGGCTGGTCGAGATCCCGTTCGGATAGACTTCCTCGGTCTCCAGGCCTTCCGGCTCGACGAAGATCTGGTGGGTCTCCTTGGCGGCGAAACGCACGACCTTGTCCTCCACCGAGGGACAATAGCGCGGTCCCACCCCTTCGATATTGCCGTTGTACATCGGCGAGCGATGCAGCCCCGCGCGGATGCACGCATGGGTTTGTGCGTTGGTGCGGGTGATATGGCATTGGACCTGGCGTGGATGTTCGGCGTTCGTGCCGAGAAAAGAAAATATCGGTACCGGTTCGTCCCCCGGTTGCGTCTCCATCTTCTCGTAGTCCAGCGTGCGTCCGTCGAGCCGCGGAGGTGTCCCTGTCTTCAGCCGGCCGACACGGAACGGCATTTCCCGCAGCCGCTGCGCCAAAACGTTGGACGGGGGATCCCCCGCGCGGCCTCCTTGGTGGTTTTGATCGCCCACATGGATCTTACCGCCGAGAAAAGTCCCCACGGTCAAGACGACACAGGGCGCCTCGAAGCGCAGCCCGATCTGCGTGACGATCCCAGCGATCCGGTCACCTGCTAGGATCAGGTCCTCGACTGAGTTTTGAAAGATCGTAAGATTGGATTGTGCTTCGAGCGCTCGCCGCACGACGCGCTTGTAGAGGGTCCGGTCGATCTGCGCACGGGTTGCGCGCACCGCCGGACCTTTGCGGGCGTTCAATATCCTAAACTGGATCCCCGCCCGGTCGGCGGCTCGCGCCATCAACCCGCCGAGGGCATCGATCTCCTTGGCCAAATGCCCTTTGCCGATGCCGCCGATCGCCGGGTTGCAGGACATCTGCCCGAGCGTCTCGATGTTCTGCGTCAATAGCAGCGTTCGGGCGCCGAGCCGCGCCGCGGCTAACGCCGCCTCGGTTCCGGCGTGGCCGCCCCCGACGACGATGACCTCAAAGCTATCGGTATACAACACGCGACCGAGCTAAAGGCGGGACATCCACCTAAGGTTCGATCCAGTTCAATGAGCTACTTCGCGCCCAGGATTATCGCGGCGCGTTGGTAGTCCTTGGGTTTTACCCAGAAGATCATGCCGAAGCGGCCGTTACCGGTGCTAATGGCATCCGCCGCGGTGACATTGATCTTCTTATCCGCAAGCTTTGCCAGCGGGGCTAAGACGGCGCCCACTTCGTCATCCCCTTGAACCAAGAATCCCTTTCTCGGGTTGCTCACTTTCCATTTGTTAAGCTTGGCGAGCTTGGTCAGATCCGCCATTTTCTCCGGCATAAGGTCGAACTGCGCCAGACCTTGGCCGCACGGAAACGCGCTTAACGCAAGCAAGTTGACGCCTGCTTCCTTGAGTACTTTTAGGATCTTCCCACCCTGCCCCGCGCGGCTAGCGATGGTGAGGTAACAGTAGTCCATCTTGCGAACGGTGTGTGCCATGTTTTTTCTCCTTGATCGGTGTCCACGAATTGTTCAATCGATTCTTAATTCTGAATACGCCGCCGTTTTTGGCGGGCACTTTAGCATTGGGGTTTCCAAAGGGGAGTAGTGCAACTCTCCCTTTGGTCAAGGGCGGGGTTCATACCCGTCCGCGTAACATCAATTTCCACTGTAGAATATTACCATATGATTATAGCACTTGAGGGTAACAAATGGCCGCTTCGGCAAAGCAGCGAGAGCTCGAGTTCAACAAGTTACAGAAGCGCATACGCCGCAACGTAGGTCGTGCGATCGAGGACTTTCGAATGATCGACGAAGGCGACCGGGTGATGGTGTGCCTTTCGGGTGGCAAGGATTCCTACACGATGCTAGATATCTTGCTCAACCTCAGGCGGCGCGCTCCCGTGGCATTCGAGCTTGTGGCCGTCAACCTCGATCAAAAACAGCCGGGCTTCCCCGAGGATGTATTGCCGCTTTATTTGCAACGCCTCGGTATTCCCTTCCACATCATCGAGCAGGACACCTATAGCATCGTCAAGCGCGTGATCCCAGAGGGCGCGACCCTATGCGGGATCTGTTCGCGGCTGAGACGTGGTGTTTTATACAGATTCGCGCGTGAGCACGGTATGAGCAAGATCGCGCTCGGTCATCACCGCGATGATATCGTGGAAACGTTTTTCCTGAATATGTTCTTCGCCGGTAAGCTGAAGGCCATGCCGCCCAAGTTATTGAGCGATGATGGGAAGCACGTGGTGATCCGGCCGCTCGCCTATTGCGCCGAAACCGATATCGCCGCCTACGCGGAGGCGAAACAGTTTCCGATCATCCCTTGTAATCTCTGTGGATTGCAAGAGGACCTGCAACGCGTCGCCATCAAGAACATGTTGCAACAGTGGGACAGGCAAACGCCCGGACGGTTGGAGACGATTTACCGGAGCCTGCAACACGTGGTTCCCTCGCACCTCGGCGACACCGCGCTCTTTGACTTCGCACGCTTAGGGCGCACGAGAGGCGAGGGACTCCCCACCCAAAAATGGCTGGTCGCGGAGGAAGCACAATGAGCCCGCTCACTGCGCCCGCCGATGCGCGGGCGCTCATGCATTCGATTCTGCAACGCATCGCCACCGGACCGGAGATGAGCAAAAGCATCTCGGAAGCCGATGCCCGGGGCGGGATGCGCGCCGTGCTCGACGCGCAGATCGATCCCGTGCAAGCCGGTATCTTTCTCATCGCACTGCGCATGAAGCGCGAAACCGATGAGGAGACGCTCGGGGTGCTCCAAGCGCTCCTTGAAATCACGACCACCGTCACCGCTCACGTCGATGAACTTCTGGTGCTGAGCGACCCGTATGATGGCTGTAAACGCATGCTGCCCGCCTCCCCGTTCTTGCCTGCCCTGCTCGCCGCGTGCGGCGTACCCGCGATGACCCACGGCATCGAGATCCTCGGGCCTAAATTCGGCCTTACGGCTCGGCAAGTGCTGCGCGCGGCGGGTCAAGCGGTCGGCCTGAGCATCGCCGAGGCGGCGGAAAGGGTCGCGGACCCCGGCATCGGTTGGGCCTATGTAGATCAATCGTCATACGCACCCCAACTGCACGCGCTGACGCAGCTACGCAATCTGATCGTGAAGCGCTCGGTGCTCAACACCGCCGAGATCGCGATCGCGCCCATTCGCGGCCGCCGGAAAACGCATTTGATCACCGGCTATGTGCATAAAAACTATCCGCGGATCTATGCCCTCCTCGCCCGCGCCGCGCGATTCGACTCGGCCTTGATCGTGAAAGGCTTGGAAGGCGGCGTGATCCCCTCCTTGCAGAAACCCGCACGCTTGTTCTACTACCGCGGACAAACGGAACTAGAATCGATCGAAGTTGACCCTACCGGTTTAGGGTTCGATCAAACCGAAAAGGCAACTCGTCCCCCTGCGCCGGGAGCTTCGGGTCCCTTGGCCGCGGATCCGAAATCCCTTGCACGCGCCGCGGCCCATCAAGGAATGGAGACGCTGGACGGTAAACCAGGATCCATGCGGGACGCATTGGCCTTCGGCGCCGCCTTGTGCTTATGGCACATCGGCCGTCACGCCTCCGTGAGTGACGCCGTCGAGGAGGTGCACGGCGTGCTAACAAGCGGCGCAGCTTTGGGGCGTCTCGCGCGCGGGGAGTCTTGAAGTTGCGTAGGATGTGCCGACGTTAGGAGGCGCATCGGTCGCGACCGATGGGCTTCGTAAACTCAGCCCATCCTGCACGCGCTAGTGTAGTGTCTGGTAAATAATTTACATAAAAGCGACTACAAAAATTCCCTCTCCCTCCCGGGAGAGCAACCGTGTTCAAAGTCAAGTGTTTTGCAGCTGCCAAGGGGCATTATTTTTCAACATGGCATTCATAATGGTCAGCAGTTTCCGCATACAGGCGACGATCACCACTTTGGCTGGTTTCCCCGCCTGTTTGAGTCTCTCAGCGAAGGCCTTGAGGACAGAGTTGCACCGGATGGCGGTAACGGTCGCCATATACAGAACGGCTCTGACATCGGCCCTGCCGCCCCAGATGAAGCGCTTACCCCGGTGTTTTCCGCTGTCGTTCGCCAGCGGCGCCACGCCCACCAAAGCTGCGATCTCGCGGCGATTCAAGCTGCCGAGTTCCGGGCACTTAGCCAGCATCGTCAAGCTGGTGACGGCGCCGATACCAGGAATGCCTTGCAGCAGATCATCCTTAGCCCGCCAGGCCTCGGAGGCGCGCAAGCGTTTGGTCAAATCAACGTCGAGATCAGCAATGCGCTTATCCAGCCAAGCGATGTGCGCCACTAAGCTTTTGCGTGGCAGTTTCGAGGCCGTGCCTAAACGGAGTGTTTCTTGAACGCGTATCTCGATCAATTGACGGCGCCGCGTCAGGAGTTCATCAAGCTCACGGGTGTCCGCGTCCTTGATAGGTCGCACCGCAGGCCGGATGGCGCGGGCGAAGGCCGCCAGGACGGCGGCGTCAACCGAGTCGGTCTTCGCCAATTCTCCCGTCGCCTTGGCGAAATCGCGCGCTTGACGGGGATTGATGACGGCGAGGGGCAATCCTTTCGCCGCCAGTTCACTGGCCAGCCGCACTTCCAGGCCGCCTGTGGCTTCCATAACGATCAACGTCGGTCCAACGGCCACCAGACGCTTGACGAGTTGAGCGATGCCCTTGTCGTCATAAACGACACGCAGGGCTTCTCCAGTGGGTTCAATACCAATATCCAACGTGCCTTTGGACACATCAATGCCAACAAACTTCTCTACAGTGTTCTCGCTCATACCCCTCCTTGCAAAAATACGGGCTTACAGGCCCCAGCAACCGTTCGGGTTGTCGGTGAGAAAACGGCGCGACGCTCTTTGCTCTCCCACGGGCTTGATGTCCCAAGGGCTGGACGAGCTGCCGCACCGCAACCAAAGGTCTGTGGATTGATGGGATAATCGCCGGCGGCGAACTTCTTTGCCCCACCACCCCCACAGACCGCAATACATTTTCATCAATGTCTACCAACAGAACCATACAAGAACATACAAGGGCTAGGGTGAGGGGAGGTTAGCACCGTGGTTCTGATCCCCTCATCCCAACCTTCTCCCGGAGGGAGAAGGGGTAAAAATTATGCAAGCTTCTATCGAGACAGGTTACTAGGCACAGACCGCATAGTCGGCTAAAACGAAGTCGCGCTTATACTTTCCTTATAACTCCACGCATTGGACCGCACATGCCGCGCGTCTTTCTCAACTACCGCCGCGATGATAGCGAAGGCATCGCCGGGCGGATCTTCGACCGCTTGCGTGATCGCTTCGGGCCGGAGAACGTCTTCCGAGACCTCGACACCATCGCACCCGGGGCGGCGTTCGCGAGCGTGATCGGCGAGGAGATCGCAAAGTGCGATGCGTTGATCGCCATCATCGGCAATGATTGGCTCGAAGCGAAAGATGTCGAGGGCAAGCGCAGACTCGATAGTCCCCGTGATTTCGTCCGGACCGAAATCTCCGAAGCGTTCTCCCGTAAAAAGCTCGTCATCCCCACGCTGGTCAACGGCGCACGCATGCCCGGGGCCAAAGATTTGCCAGCGGAGATTACCTTACTGGCGGAACGCAATGCGATCGACATTAGTCCCGCTCGTTTCGAGCACGATATAGAGAGATTGATACAAGGAATCGCGGGGAACGTCACGCAACCGCAACCTCATCCCGGTGGCGCTGGATCAGCGATCCGAATCATCAGCGCACGCTCGGTGTCATCGGCGCTTTCATCGCGGCACTCGCCGCCGGAGGATGGCAACTATACGTACACTTCTTCGCTGCCTCAAAACCAGTTTCACCAACGAGCGTCTCGGTCGGAGATGGTGGTATCGCCGGAAACGTTAACACTACGGCAGGGCCGGGCGGCGTGGCGGTCACTAATACAGGGGCCAATACCACCATCAACATCGGCGTCACGCTCAAGGAACACGAAGAGCGCCTCAAACGCCTGGAACAAGAGCTACGTGCGGAGCTCGCCAAAACCAGCGCCGCCGAGAAAGACAGACTTGCGCTCTTGGAGAAAGAGTTGGCCGCGGCCACCGCAAAGCGAGAAACGCCAGAAGCATCGCTGGCTGAGTTTAAGGCAACGCTGGCCGAGGCGACCCAGGTCCTAGCGAAGTTCAAGGGAGATCTGCCTGAGGACCAGTTGAAACAAGCCCAGGCAGCGCTAGCCAATGGCAACACGGCCACTGCCGAAGCGCTCTTCGGCAAGGTGCTTGAGCAGGGCAAGGCGCAAGCCACCGCCATCAACGAAAAGGCAGCGGAAGCGGCATACCAATTAGGGGAGCTTGCCTACGAACAGATCGACTACAAGAAAGCCTATGCTTATTACCGGGAGGCGGCCAAGCTCGAGCCGGACAATCCGACGTACCTCAATATGGCGGGGAGACTTTCCCAGGAGGTCGGACGATACGCCGAGGCACAGCCCTTCCTCGAAGAAGCGCTCCAGATCCGCGAGAAGGCCCTCGGCCCCGAGCATCCCGATGTGGCTCTGAGCCTCAACAACCTGGCGGCGCTCTACGACGACCAAGGCCAGTACGAGAAGGCCGAGCCGCTTTTCAACGCGCATTCGCCATCAATGAGGTTAAAGCCCTCGGGCCGGAACAACCACCCAGCGGTGGCCACGAGCCTCAACAACCTGGCGTCGCACTATGGCGACCAAGGCCAGTACGAGAAGGCCGAGCCGCTCTATCAACGCTCACTCGCCATCCGCGAGAAGGCGCTCGGCCCCGATCATCCCGATGTGGCTATAAGCCTCAACAACCTGGCGATGCTCTACAACACCCAAGGCCAGTACGAGAAAGCCGAGCCGCTCTATCAACGCTCGCTCGCCATCCGCGAGAAGGCGCTCGGCCCCGATCATCCCGATGTGGCCGCAAGCCTCAACAACGTGGCGGGGCTCTACAACACCCAAGGCCAGTACGGGAAGGCCGAGCCACCCTACCAACGCGCACTCCAGATCCTTCAAAAAGCTCTGCCGTCGGACCATCCTAACCTCGTTCAGGTGATGGAAAATTACTCAGCGTTACTTGCAAAACTCAACCGCGATCCGGAGGCCAAAGAATGGCAGGTTAAGGCAGACGCCGCTCGTCGGCAGCACGCAGAAAAGAACCGTGGCGCGCCATGATGGCTACACGTCGGCAAGCAATGTTAAACCTGTTAGCTCTGTCGGTACGGGCGGGTTTATCTGAGTCCTGATCTCTAGACAACGCTCAGAACAAACCGACGACCTTCCCCTTATCGTCGATATCGATCTTCTCGGCGGCCGGGACTTTCGGCAGACCGGGCATGGTCATGATGTCGCCGCAGATCATGACAATGAATTCGGCGCCGGCCGAGAGCCTGACCTCACGGATGTTGATCACGTGACCAGCGGGGGCGCCCCGCGCCGCAATGTCGGTCGAGAATGAGTACTGGGTCTTGGCGACGCACACCGGATAGTGCCCGTAGCCGTCGTCTTGCAGCTTCTGGATCTGGGCCTTCACCTTGGCGTCCGCCGCAATTCCCTGCGCGCCATAGGTCTTGGTCGCGATCGCATGCATCTTATCCCACAAGGGGGCCGAGTCCTCGTACAAGAAGCGGAAATTGCTTTGGCCTTTGGCGATCATGTCCACCACCGTGTGCGCCAGCTCCTCGGCGCCCTTGCCGCCCTCGGCCCAATGCCGCGCAAGCACAACCGGCGCGCCGTGCCCGGACATTTTGGTCTTGATCAATTCCACCTCGGCTTGGGTGTCCTGCGTGAAGTGATTGAGCGCCACGATACAGGGCAACCCGAACTGCGTGCCTATGTTGGAGACATGCCGCTCGAGATTCGTGAGTCCTTTCTCGAGCGCGCCGAGATTCTCGATGTTGAGCGATTTTAAATCTACGCCTCCGTGGTACTTGAGCGCGCGGATGGTGGCCACGATGACCACGGCGTCTGGCCGCAAACCGGATTTCCGGCACTTGATGTCGATGAATTTTTCCGCGCCGAGATCGGCGCCGAACCCGGCCTCGGTCACCACATAATCGGAGAGCTTCAGCGCCGCCTTGGTGGCGATGACCGAATTGCAGCCGTGGGCGATGTTGGCAAAGGGCCCACCGTGGATGAAGGCCGGATTGTTCTCGAGGGTCTGGGCCAGATTCGGTTTCAGCGCGTCCTTCAGCAGCACCGTCATGGCGCCGTGGGCCTTGAGCTCGCGCGCCCGCACCGGTTGCTGTTCACGGGTGTAACCGACCACGATATTACCCAGTCGTTGTTTGAGATCTTCGACGGAATTCGCGAGACAGAAGATCGCCATGATCTCCGAGGCCACGACGATGTCGAAACCGTCCTGCCGCGGGAAGCCGTTAGCAGGACCACCGAGCGCGGCGGTGATATCGCGCAAGGCTCGGTCGTTCATGTCCACGACCCGCCGCCAGGTGATCCGGCGCACATCCACCCCGAGCGCATTGCCGTGATGGATGTGGTTGTCCAGCAGCGCCGCCAAGAGGTTGTTGGCGAGACCGATAGCGTTGAAATCGCCGGTAAAGTGCAGGTTGATGTCCTCCATGGGCACCACCTGGGCATAGCCGCCGCCCGCCGCCCCGCCTTTCATTCCAAAGACCGGTCCGAGCGAGGGCTCGCGCAGACAAATGCAGGCTTTCTTCCCGAGGCGATTGAGCGCATCCCCGAGTCCGACCGTCGTCGTGGTCTTACCTTCGCCGGCCGGGGTCGGCGTCATGGCCGTGACCAGGATCAGCTTCCCGTCTGGACGGCTAGCCAGACTATCGATGTAGTCTAAAGACAGCTTCGCTTTAAAATGGCCGTAGGGTTCGAGGTGCTCATCCGCGATCCCGAGACGATCGCGGGCCATATCGATGATGCGCTTGAGTCCTGCTGCTTGGGCGATTTCGATGTCAGAAGCCATGCCAGTCCTCCGATGATTTATGGCCGCACACGCTAGGAGTGCGGCCTTGTTTGTCATTTTGCGACAGCGGTTTTTTTAACCGGATTAATAGTACCCCCTTCGTCCGTTGCAGAAGGAGGTGCGTAACGAACGCCATTTCTTTTGTTACCCTCACCCCAACCCTCTCCCAGAGGGAGAGGCAATTGCGTTGTTCCGGCATTAAAGCCACCAGGGCTATTTTGCGGCTTTATTCTAGCGTAGCGCTGCGAATTGTGAACAAGGTTCAGTCCAGAACGAGACGCTTTACTCCAGTTGATCTTTCTCCGAAGCGCCTACGACCCCAGCCGCCATCTCTTCGGTGCTGGACACCGGGGTTTTCGAACCTGCCATGGCCAAGACCCCTGACGCGCCAATCAAAACCGCGCCCGCGATCGTCATGCCGTCCGGGATCTCACTCCAGAGGATCCAGCCGATGGCGCTCGCGAAGATCACGGTCGTATAGGTATAAGGACCCACGCGCGCCGCCGGGGCGAGCGCATAGCCACGGGTGAGCAATAATTGCCCCTTGGTCGCAAACAAACCCGCGAGCGCCATGAGCGCAAGCGCCGGCACGGTGGGCGTTTGCCAGGTCCAGAGCAAGGGCACGGCGGAAACGACCGTGCTGACGGCGCTAAAGTAAAAAACGGTACGCACCGTGGGCTCGGTCGCGGCCATTCCGCGCACCGATACCATCGCGACCGCGGCCAGCAAGCCCGATAGGGCTCCGATCATTGCGGCGAAAGTGAAGAGCCCGTGTCCGGGGTTCAGGATCAAGGCCACCCCCAGAAACCCGACCACTGCCGCCCAACCCACCCGCCACGACATCGTCTCCCCCAGCCACAGCAACGCGATGGGCGCGATGTAGAGCGGCGCGCTGAAGTTGAGCAGCACGGCCTCGCCGAGATTCAAGTGCGCAAGCGCATAGAAGAAGCAATACATCGCGGCTAGCCCCGCGAACGATCGCAGCAAGTGCTGCGGGAATTGCGCCGTTGCGAGGCTCGACACGCCGCCGTAGGCGCGGATCCAAGGCAGCAGCGCCACCAAGCCGAAGCCATTGCGCAGAAACACCACCATCTCGTTCTCGAGCTCGCCGGAGGCGATGCGGATCGCCGTGCTCATGAGCGCCATCATTAGCGAGGCGCCAACGGCACAAAGGGCGCCACGGGTCATAGCGTGAATTACCATCTCGGCTCTGCTTCTCAATAAAAACGCGCGTTCATTCAATGATACCCCGCTGCTTGCGGCGGGCACTTTAGCGTTGGGGTTTCCAAAGGGGAGTAGTGCAACTCTCCCCTTTGGTCAAGGGCGGGGTTCATACCCGCCCGCGAAGTATATTGATTCTATCCCAGGCCCGGGCGCAGGCACGAAATTCCTGGCGCCAAAGCACGGCCCAGGCCGCTCTCGAGCGTTGACGTTGGCAACATCGGAAACAGCGCCGTCCAAAGTTACCAAATGACCTCTGATCTGGTAGCATCGTGCCGCATGCGCGCTCAATGCACCTTATTCGGCCGTCCCAGGCTGCCTAGGTCATGACCCGCTTTATCTTCGTCACCGGTGGTGTGGTGTCGTCGCTCGGCAAGGGGATCGCATCAGCTTCGCTAGGGGCGCTGCTCGAAGCGCGCGGGCTCAAGGTCACTCTCATCAAACTCGACCCGTACATCAACGTCGATCCCGGCACCATGAGCCCGTTTCAGCACGGCGAGGTGTACGTGACCGAAGACGGCACGGAAACCGACCTCGATCTCGGCCATTATGAGCGCTTCGTGCGCACGCGCATGGGCAAGCGCAACAACTACACCACCGGCCGCATCTACTGGAACGTCATTCGTAAGGAACGCCGCGGCGATTATCTCGGGGGCACCGTTCAGGTCATCCCGCATGTCACCGACGAGATCAAGGACTGTATCCGCAGCGCCGCCGGGAACGCGGACATCGCCATGGTGGAGATCGGAGGTACGGTGGGCGACATCGAATCTCTACCCTTCCTCGAGGCCATCCGCCAATTTCGCATCGAGATCGGGCCGAAGCAAACCTTATACATTCATCTGACCTTGGTTCCCTACATCGCCTCGGCGGGCGAGATCAAGACCAAGCCGACACAGCATTCTGTCAAGGAATTGCGCTCTATCGGTATCCAACCCGATATTCTGCTCTGCCGCGTGGACCGGCCGCTCCCGCCCGGCGAGCGCAAGAAGATCGCGCTCTTTACCAACGTCGAGGAGCGCGCCGTCATCTCGGCGATCGACGTGGACAACATTTACAGGATCCCGCTCATCTTTCATGAGCAGGGCCTCGATGCCATCGTCGTCGATCGGCTGGCGCTCGAGGTCCCGGACGCCGATCTGCGCGAGTGGGAGGGCGTCGTCGAGGCGATGGAACATCCGCTCGCCGAGGTCAACGTGGCAATGGTAGGGAAGTACGTCGAGCTGACCGAATCCTATAAATCCCTCTCCGAGGCCTTGGCCCACGGCGGGCTCCACAGCCGCGCGCGCGTCGCCATCCGCTATTTCGACTCCGAGCAGATCGAACAGCAGGGCAGCGCGTGTTTGGAGGGCATGGACGCCGTGCTCGTCCCCGGAGGCTTCGGCCAGCGCGGGATCGCAGGGAAGATCGAAGCGGTGCGCTTCGCGCGCGAGCGTCGCGTACCCTACCTCGGCATTTGCCTAGGGATGCAAGTCGCCGTGATCGAGTTCGCGCGCCACGTCGCCGGGCTCACGGGCGCCCATAGCACCGAATTTCACCGCGAGACACCGCATCCGGTCATCGCGCTCATTACGGAATGGACCGCGGCCGATGGCTCCGTCGAACACCGCGACGAATCCTCCGATCTCGGGGGCAGTATGCGCTTGGGCGGTCAAGAATGCCGCTTGACCCCGGACAGCCTCGTACATTCGATCTATGGCAAGGACGTGATCCTGGAACGGCATCGCCACCGATACGAATTCAACAATCAATACACGGAGATCTTGGTCCGCGCCGGGTTGAACATTGCCGGTCGCTCGATGGATGGCCAGCTAGTCGAGATCATCGAGCTACGCGACCACCCGTGGTTCATCGGCTGCCAGTTCCACCCCGAATTCACTTCGACGCCGCGCGATGGGCACCCGCTCTTCACGAGCTATATTCAGGCCGCCCTCGCCTATCGCACCGGCCAGCACCCCAAGCTCCGTGATGCGGTTATGTAATTTCGAGGCGGGACCCGATCGGCCGTTCTTCCTAATCGCCGGTCCCTGCGTCATCGAAAGCGAGGAGTTGGCGTTGCAGACCGCCGCTACCCTAAAGGAGATGACCGCACGGCTCGGGATCCCGTTCATCTATAAATCGTCCTTCGACAAAGCCAACCGGACGTCGCACCAAAGCTTTCGCGGTCTCGGGGTCGAACGCGGCCTTGCCATTCTTGCAAAGGTAAAACGCGAGATCGGCGTACCGGTTTTAACCGATGTCCACGAAGACTCACCGCTAGCCGAGGTCGCGGAGGTCGTGGATGTCCTGCAGACGCCGGCCTTTCTCTGCCGCCAAACCAACTTCATTCAAAACGTGGCCCGCCAAGGCCGGCCTGTCAACATCAAGAAGGCGCAGTTCCTGGCGCCTTGGGACATGCAGCCTGTGGTCGACAAGGCCAAAGCCACGGGCAACGAGCACATCATGGTGTGCGAGCGCGGGACCGCGTTTGGTTACAATTACCTGGTCTCCGACATGCGAGCACTGGCGGTCCTCGGCCAAACTGGATGCCCCGTCGTCTTCGACGCCACCCATTCGGTGCAGATGCCGGGCGGCCTTGGCACACGCTCGGGGGGCCAACGCGAATTCGTACCGCTCTTGGCGCGAGCGGCGATCGCGGCCGGGATCGCGGGCCTGTTCATAGAAACGCATCCGAGACCGGACGAGGCGCTCAGTGACGGACCCAATAGTTGGCCGCTGGCGGCGCTTCCCGATCTGCTCGAGAAACTGAAGGCGTTGGATGAAGTCACAAAAAGCCATTTTAGGAATGGAGGAGGCTGAATGTCAGCGATAAGAGAGATCCGCGGCCGGGAGATCCTGGATTCACGGGGAAACCCGACCGTACAGGTCGACGTCATCACGGCATTGGGGCATAGCGGCACCGCCGCGGTGCCTTCGGGTGCCTCGACCGGAGAGCGGGAGGCGATCGAGCTGCGCGACGGCGATCCGAAGCGCTATCGAGGTAAGGGCGTGACGCGCGCCGTCGCGCACGTCAACGGGGAGTTGCGCCAAGCGCTCCTCGGCCGCGAAGTTTCTGCGCAAACCGAGATCGACAGGATCATGTGTGATCTCGACGGCACGCCCACTAAGAGGCGCCTGGGGGCTAACGCCATTCTCGGCATCTCGATGGCCGCGGCGCGCGCGGCCGCCCTTGATGCCGGCGTGCCGCTCTATCGCTACCTCGGCGGCCAAGGGCCGCTAACGATGCCGGTGCCGATGATGAACATCATCAACGGCGGCGCGCATGCCGACAACAACGTGGATTTCCAGGAGTTCATGATCCTGCCGGTCGGGGCGCCGAGCTTGCGCGAAGCCGTCCGCTACGGGGCCGAGATTTTCCATGCCCTGAAAGAGATCCTGCATGCTGGAGGTTTGAACACCGCCGTCGGGGATGAAGGCGGGTTCGCCCCCAACCTCCCTTCGAACGAGTCCGCGGTCGAAGCCATCCTCAAGGCCATCGAACGTGCCGGCTATCGCGTCGGCGAAGACGTAATGCTCGGCCTGGATGTCGCGAGCTCCGAGTTTTGCAAGAATGGACAGTACGCGCTGGCTTCCGAAAACCGCACGCTCACGGCAATGGAGCTCGTCGATTCTCTCGCCCGTTGGGTGGATAAATATCCCATCATCACCATCGAGGACGGCATGGGCGAGAACGACTGGGAGGGCTGGAGCGCGTTGACCAAGCGCTTGGGGAACCGGGTACAGATTGTGGGCGACGATCTTTTCGTCACCAATACCGCCATCCTGTCGCAGGGGATCGCGCAAGGCATCGCCAACTCGATCTTGATCAAAGTCAACCAAATCGGCACCTTGAGCGAGACGCTCGCGGCCATCGCCATGGCGAAGAAAGCGGGTTACACGACCGTCGTATCGCACCGCTCGGGTGAGACCGAGGATACGACTATCGCCGATCTGGCCGTGGCCACCTCCTGTGGTCAGATCAAAACCGGATCGTTATCGCGCTCCGATCGGGTCGCGAAGTACAACCGGCTCATCGTGATCGAGGAAGAGTTGGGTGCTCAGGCGTCTTATCCCGGCCGGGCGGCGTTCTACAACCTACCGGGGAGGTAATTACCTGGTAAAATCAATTTTACTTCGCGGGCGGGGTACGAGCCCCTTGACCAAAAGGGGAGAGTTGCACTACTCCCCTTTGGGAACCCCAATGCTAAAGTGCCTGCCGTAAACGGCGGGGTATTCAGAATGAATCATCGCTACAGGGTGCGTGGAACATTGCGTGATCTCAAGCCGATGACGCCGCTTGCGCTCATTCTCCTCCTGCTGCTGGGCGGATTGCAGTACAAGCTTTGGAACGGCCAGGGAGGTCTCCTGGAGTGGTGGGCGTTGCGCGAGCAGAAACACAACCAGATCCTTGAAAACCGGCGGCTCAAAGAGCGCAACAGCAGTTTGGAGGCTGAGGTTGCCGATCTTAAAGACGGGCTGGAAGCCATCGAAGAGCGGGCACGCAGCGAGATGGGAATGATCAAGACCGACGAGGTGTTCTATCAGATCATCGATACCGGACCGCGTAAATCGATCGACCCGGTCCGCTGAGCGGTATTGGGTGGCCATCCCCGCGGCGGGGAAAGGCGCGCGGATCGGCACCGATCTGCCGAAGCAGTATCTTCCCCTTCTCGGCAAACCGATCATCGCGCATACGTTGGAGCGATTTCTCGAGCTACCGGCCATCGATGGAATCGTGGTTGCTATCGCGGCCGACGACCGTTATTGGGATTCGATAACTATCAGCAATCGAGGCAAAGTCTCTACCGTCGCGGGCGGCGCCGAACGCTGTCATTCGGTACTGGCGGCCCTGGAAAACCTGTTACGGCGAGCCAGTCCCGGAGACTGGGTATTGGTACACGACGCCGCGCGTCCCTGTGTTCGGGCTAAAGACATCGGCCGTCTCATAGAGCGCTGCTCGCGGCATGAGACGGGCGGGCTTTTGGCCTTGCCGGTACGCGACACCATGAAGCGCGCGGATGACGCTCAGGAGGTCGTTGAGACCGTATCGCGCGCGCGCCTTTGGCATGCCCTGACCCCGCAGATGTTTCGTCTCGGCGCGCTCTACCAGGCGCTCACCGAAGCCCTGCGTGAGGGACGGATCGTCACCGACGAGGCCGAGGCCATGGAGCTCATGGGCCATACGCCCTGTCTGGTGGAAGGCCATCCCGATAACATCAAGATCACCCGCTCCGAAGATGTCGCGTTGGCCGAGTCTTTCCTGAGAGCTTGTGAATAAATCTACTGCGCAGCCCGCCCGCATCGTTGCGCGGTGCTCGGAATCCTCATGTATTTCCATATACACTGCGGTTGCTCGCCCCATCCTTGGGACTCGCCCCTTCGGGGCTTGCGCTCCGTTTCGCTCCCGGCGAAACGGTCCTGCGCGCCGTGCGCCTCGCGGGCGGGCGTGCTCGCTACGATTTCTTCACAAGCTCTGAGCAGCTTTCGGCAAGAAGCGCTATGCGAATAGGTCACGGCTACGACGCGCATCGTCTCGTCAGCGGGCGCGCGCTTGTCCTAGGCGGGGTGAGCATTCCGCACGACCGCGGCCTGCTCGCCCACTCCGACGGCGACGCGCTGATTCACGCTATTTGCGACGCGCTGTTGGGAGCGGCGGCGCTCGGCGATATCGGTAAGTTTTTCCCGGACACCCAAGCGGAATGGAAAGGGGTGGACAGCCGGGTGCTGCTGCGCGAGGTGGTGGCGATGCTCGCGCGGAAAGGATTCCGCATCGCCAACGTCGATGCCACGATCGTGGCGCAACGCCCGAAGCTCGCACCTTACTTTCCGGCCATGCGGGAACACCTTGCCGCCGATCTCAAGATCGCGATCGAAAGGGTCAACGTCAAGGGAACGACGACCGAGGGCATGGGCTTCGCCGGCCGCGAGGAAGGCATCGCCGCCCATGCCGTTGCATTGCTCGAAGAATAGAGAATACGATCTATACTCTTTCGAGTCGCACGCCCCGCCTGGTACCCAGACATACCCAGACTCGCGCGTGTTTTTTTTAACGTGTGAAAAACCGAGGATCGTTTTCGAGCCGGTAATCCGACAGCGGATATTCCTTCGCTCGGGTTTTCCGAACTTCGCCATTTCGCAAAGTTTCCCGTCAGACCGTAAAACAACCCGAATTTCGTCCACTCGCAATCGGTGAGCGGCCGTATGTGGTTGCACGGCGTATAGAGAGGGCCGGGCAAAGCACCGGAGCCACATAGCCCGCCAAATTCTCTAAACGGGCTATCCACTTAACGCAAGTCACCGCTATATGTTGGGGTCCGGGCTGTTGACGATTTGGCGGTAAGACACTGGCGGCGTCGCCACGGCCTGTTGCATCAGGCGGTAGAAGAGAAGCCCGCGGGAGCGAGAGGTGCGCCGGTTGAAGCGAAACGTGTATTCGTCGAGGTAGTAGTCGAGGTACCTGCCACTTACCGCGCCTTGGTGAGTTCCGAGCAGCCAGCGTTTGAGCAGAGAGGCGATGCGGTGGACACCGGGCATCAGGACATGGGCCGGGTCTCCGCTGTCGGAGAGATTCGTCTTGATGCGCGTATATCCAGACTTCGTCATGTCGTTGTACCCGCCCCAGGCGTCGGTGAGAACTTCCGAACCGGGCTCAATGCTCTCGCGCACGAAAGGGACGAGATTGGCGCCGGAGGCGTCGGCCACACGTCTCATGCGCACGCGTCCAAATCCCTTCGGTTCGTGTAGTTCGACGGCGATGACCACAATCTCCTTTCGTTCTGCTCCACGGCCACGCTTACCGCCTTTTTCGCTGCCTCCTACGAGCGTCTCGTCCACTTCAACGCGACCATGAAGCCGCTCGCGCCCAGCTCGCACCATCGCGCGTCGCAGCTTATGCAACCAGGTCCATGCCGTTTGATAGCTTCCCAACCCCAGAACCCGCTTCAGGCCGAGAGCGTTGGCTCCATGCTTCTGACTCGTCACAAACCATATCGCCGCCAACCATGTCTTCAACGGGATACGCGTTCGCTCGAACATCGTACCTGCCGTGACCGAGATCTCTGCACCGCAATCCCGACAATGCAGGTAACCTCGTCCCGTGATCCAGGGCGCACCGCTGGACCCACAGCGTGGACAGTGGTAACCCGCTGGCCAGCGAAGGCCCGCAAGATACTCGCGACAGCCCGCATCGTCCTCGAAAAAATCATTGAACTCGCCGAATGTCCGAGGGTAGTCGGACCCGCCGACTGGCCCTTCCCCTGTCCCCATGGGTAGCAAACACTAGTATAACGATTCTATAAAACATTTACTTTTATGAGTAGCGGTGTCATCCTGGCTTCCCAGGCTTATCCATGGTCTGGGAGGGTGATGATGGCGGGAAAGACAAGGCGGGCGGCGCTGGAGGTTTCGGCAGATGAACGCGAGAGGTTGGAGCGTTTGCGGGATTCGCGCAAGGCGCCGAAGCGGGAAGTCGAACGCGCGGCGATCCTGCTGCGCTACGCCGTGGGTGAGGGTCCGGCGGCGATCCAACAGGCGTTGGGGGTGAGCCGGCCGACTATTTACAAATGCATCGACAAGGCGCTGGCGGCCGGGGTGGACGCTGGACTGAAAGATCACTACCACCGCCCCAAGGAGCCGCTGATTACACAGCAGGCGAAGGCGTGGGTGTTGAGATAGCGTGCACGAAGCCCACCGATCACGGCTTGGCGGCGGAGTTGTGGACGCTCTCCGCGCTCGCCCGCTATACCCGCGAGCACGCCGCTGTCGCGGGGCATGGGAGCCTGGCGCAGGCGGGCAAGGCGACGATCTGGCGCATCCTGCACGCTGCTGAGATCAAACCCCATAAGGTGGAGTACTACCTGGAGCGCCGCGATGCGCAGTTTGAAGAGAAAATGTGCGAGGTGTTGATGGTCTACCAGGAAGTCGCCCTTGCCAATGCCGCGCAGGCCTTGGGCGAGGACGCCGGTTCGGTCATTACCGTCAGCGTGGACGAGAAACCGGGCGTTCAGGCGATCGAGACTACCGCGCCCGATTTGCCGCCGGTGCCAGGGCAGCACGGCACCTGGAGTCGGGACCACGAGTACCAGCGCCATGGAACCCTGTCCATTCTCGCGGCCGTGGACTTGCACACCGGCGAAGTCATCGCACAAGTTCATCCGCGCCACCGTAGCCGCGAGTTCATCCTGCTGCTCAAGGAACTCGATGAGCACTACCCGAAGGCGTGCACCATTCGCGTGATCCTGGACAACCATTCAGCGCATATCTCCAAGGAAACCATGGCCTACCTCGCTTCGCGGCCCAACCGGTTCATCTACGTCCATACGCCTAAGCACGGCTCTTGGCTGAACCTGATCGAAACCGTGTTCGGAAAAATGGCCCGTACGTTCCTCAAGGCTATACGCGTCAAGTCTCGCGAGGAACTTAAGAAGCGCATCTTGCAAGGTGTGCATGAGATGAATCTCGCCCCAGTCGTTGTGCGCTGGACGAAGTTCGATCTGGGGCTGGCATAACAGTAAGCTAATTGATGAATCGTTATACTAGATGTTGTGGTGACTTGCGTCAAGTGGATAGCCCGTTTCTCTAAAACACGGCTTGATGTTACGAAGGGCTTAGTGAAGTTCTCGCGAAGCAACGCGATTCGGTCATATATCATGGCTTAAAGTCGTGTTAATCGACTCGCAGTCACTACTATTGACAACAGCGTTGAGGGCGACTACATTACGCTCGGGCGCTGGTTATCCGGCGTACTCAGCTCTTTGACAAGACGGAGCCTCAGCGCAAGACCTTAAGCGGTACGGATTTGTTCGTGCCGAAGTTGGGGGCTAAGCCCCCCTGAATGGCCCGCGATATCCTCGTGGGCCGCGTGCTCGAAGCACGCATGCTCCTCTCATCTCGATCTGCTCGGCATGGCAGCACGGTAATTCGTTTGACGCCTTGAGATCAGATATGTAGGGGGCAAGAGCGCGCACATGCGCTCGCGAAATCTGAGTCACTCGGTCCACTCGGGCCTCTCTCGGGGTCTTGCCACACGGGCAAGGGGCAATTTGGCCCCTGTTCAGAGAGGTTTTGTCATGAAAAGCATTGCGCTGAAGGAAGCACTGCGGCTGATCACCAAAGTGCAGACTAACCCGAGAGTAGGACCTGGCCAAGGAGATCAGTTGCAAAAGGCGAAACGAGAACTGGAGTCAATCGCACGATCCGGCAAGCTGGATAGGCAAAAAGTCTTTCTAGCTATCGAGATCGTTGCGACAGTTCTTCTAGAACTCGTTGAGGACGATGCAACCCGAAGGTCGGAGTGATTCAGAATCTAATGCAACAAGACTACGCCAAAGCGTTCCGTATCATCCGCGCGGCCTTCGGACTCCGACAGTCCGAACTGGCCGAGCGGATGCCCATTACCGCGAGCCAGCTCTCGCTCATAGAAGCCGGGAAGCGCCAGCCGAGTCTGCGTGTAGTGAATGGTTTGGCAAACGCGGTCGGTGTGCCGGCCGCACTGATTTCCCTGCTCGCATCTACTGCGAACGACGTTGAATCGAAACCGGACGAGGACATCTCCGACCTCGCTCGTGCGCTCCTGCGGCTCCTCGTGTCAGCGAGGGAAGAGCCTCAGCGCTCGTTCAAATTTCAGGGAGTAGGAGGTGCAACCGATCCTATCTGTTAGGGATCTGGCGTCGCGACTGGGCACGCCTGCTGCTCGGCTTCGTGAAATCGCCGACGATATTAAATCGCATTACAAGGTCTGGCCGCTGTTGGATAAAAAGAAGCATAAAGTTAGACACCTGAGGGTTCCCAGCAATGAGCTGAAGGAGATTCAGCGTCGGATAAAGAACAACATACTCGCGCCGATCACGCTCCGCGAAGGAGTGCATGGTGGAGTTCGCGGCCGATCGCCACGTTCAAACGCCACCCAGCACTTGGGTCGGCCCTGTGTGGTAAATCTCGACGTCAGGGACTTCTTCCCCAACGTTCGCCACTGCGTGGTTTACCGGTTGTTTCGGCGCGAACTCGGATTCGGCCGGGACGTAGCGAGACTCTTGACTCGACTGACCACACTCAACAGTCAGCTCCCCCAAGGCGCCCCAACAAGCACAGCCGTCGCCAACGTGCTTCTCGCGTTGCCCGTCGATGGCCCAATCTCCGTCGAGGCCGAACGCTTTGACGTCCGCTATACACGCTTTGTCAACGACATCACGTTCTCCGGTTCCAATCCGAGACCATTGATCAACGTGGTCGGTCGAATGCTGTCGCGAAGACGATTGCCCATGTATCGGAAGAAGGCAAAGTGGCACTCGAAACCAAAGCTTAAGATCACCTCGAACTCCAAGCCTCAGGAAGTAACGGGCCTAATCGTAAATTCTAGAACAGGCCCAAGTGTCTCTCCACAACACCGAGACAATATCCGGGCTGCTATTTTCGGGCTTCGCAATACGACTGATGAAGCAGTGCTGCGCGCAGCGGCGAGTTCCATTCGCGGCAGAATCGCTTACGTTCGACAATTCAACCCCGGTTCGGCCAACCGTATGCAGCTATGTCTGGAATCAACGCTCGCTCGGTGCGGTAAATAGGGACAGGCCACGGTTTTCTATTGAACGCGGTTGCGCTCAAACCGGCATCAGCCATGCGTCTTGGGCTCCTGTAGCGCCCAGTGCATGTGCATGAGAGCGACGGCATCGGCCCCCGGCCAAAGCCTTCAGTTGTGGGCTGTTGCTCGTGCGGCGGCTGCGGTAGTTCGGCATGTAATAACACTCATCGCAGATTCGTTATGAGCCATCGGATCAACATCATTCTCGACGACGATATTTGGGAGTCTCTGCAAGCCGTTCCCAAGGGTAAGCGCAGCCCGCTCGTGAATCAGGCGATTGCCGCCTGGCTCGTCCAGAATAACCGCCGCGGCGCGCTGGGGAGGCGATGAATACATTACGCAAGCGGGATAGACCGCTCGCCGGTGCGGCGGAGGATTGGGTGCGCGAAGACCGCGATCGGCATCGATGAGGATCGTCGTCCCCGACGCCTCAGTGTTGCTCAAATGGGGGTTCCTGCCGAACGGGAAACGTATATCGAGCCAGCGTTCGCGCTACGGGATGCGGGCAGTGCAGGCTCACATGGATCCATAGCGGGGAGAAAATGCCCGGCCCCGCTCGCTAGCGCTCTCCGCGAGCGCTTACGAAGGCGACCTTCACCCCCGCGTTGCTGACACCCAAGTAGCGAAGGAACACGTACCAAAAAAGCGTAATGGCCAGCATCTCGACGGTCTCTTCAAACGCCTTGCCGAAGTGTCTGACCATGCCGAAGGCCGGCGCAGGCGCATCGTCCGCGATCCAGACTCCGGTATCAAGAAATTGGGCGATGAGTCTGTATATATTCCAGGGGTGCCCGGGCATCAGCCCTTCAATGAAATCAAGACCCACCGCGAACGCCTGGAGGCTGAGCGCCGCGATGACAAGCCACCGTTGCCCGGCTTCCCGTAGCTCCCGCCAGAGAAACACGAATAGATACAGCCCGAGCAAGCCGAATACCGGAACGAACAGGAGCTGCCAGGGGTAACTCGGGAAACGCTCAAATACCGATCCGGGTGCCCGGGAGAGAGCGTAAAAAGCGCTCCCTAGCCGCTCGTGGATCTGCACGCCGTCATCGATCGCCATGTAGATGAAAAGCGCGGCCACGATGGCCCAGCCGCGGCCCCTCTGTGAGGCCGAACGAGCCTGTGCCACGAAGTAGATCATAAGCGCGGTCAGCCCGGTCAGAAGCGTCTGGGTGGCCCCGAACCAAGACGCCGCGCTGTCTTCGCGGGTGATGTTGAAGAGGCGCCGCAGCGGTCCGATCGCTGCTCCTAGTCGATAGTTCATGACATAGTCGAGCAGGAGAAACGCGAGCCCGAGAAAAATGCCCATCCAAAGCACACGCCGAGCGACCCGCACGAGGTCCAACGTGAGAGCGGGGGCAGCGATAGCGTCGCTTTCAAAGGTAAAGCGCATGCCGGAGGATGACGACTTGATCAATGCAAAGCATACCGCCTCAAAGCTTCACCGCCCAACGCCACGCCATTCAGTAGCCGTTCAGCTTGGACCTGTAGAGTGTGCATTCGTACAATCGGGATGATCCTCTCCTCTCGAGTGTGCCAAGGTTAATGCATCGCCGGCGAGAGTGCATCGCGTTTTGGTCTTAGAAAACCATATCTCGCAATACGCAGCGAAGCGGGCATCGGTTCAGGAGGTTTTTAATGCACGGGGTCGGTACTGGAATTCTCGAGCAAACGCCGCTAACACGTGTGCACAGACGCTTAGCGATTTTGGTTCCCATCGTCGCTTCGTTGGCCATATCGCCGTGTGTCTTCGCCGACCCCCCGTACCGGACGCCAGCACCTGGATACTACTCTAAACATCACCACTTTCATCACTTCGGCGACGACGATGATAGTAGTGATGACGAAAGCAGCGGCCACGGGTATAGACGCTATTCTTATGATTATGATGTGCACCATCACGATCACTATTATGACGGCAATCCCTTCGACGATGAGGCCTATGAGGTCGAATACGAATGGTAGTGAGCAGGGCGGAATCACTCGGTTCGCGGCCACGAGATTAGCGATCCACCGGCATTGGACTCGCCCACCCTAGGATTTAAACACCCCGTCGCCCCCCACGGCCGCCGGTATTCAACCCAAATCCAACAGACTGCTAGGTCGAGGGCTCGGATGTTTGACAACTCACTAGCCTAGCACTACCGTGCCTATTGATTCCGGTGCGGGTGCGGAGGCTGCACGTAGGCCGACAGCCGGTCCAGCCACTCCTTATTCATCCTGGCCCCCGCCATTGCAGCGGGACATTCTAACAGGCAGGTCAGTAACAACTATTGATCGAGGGATCGTTTAATCGCCATGGAAGAGGATTTGACCATCGCGGATCTGAGCATCGCATCAGACGCCGATTGGCACTTACCCGGGACGAAGCTTCATCGGTATCGCGTCGACAGCGTCCTCGGCCAGGGGGACTATTGGTTAACCTATTTAGCCAGTGACCTGAACCTGGGCCGCCCGGTTATTATTACCGAATACATGCCGTGCGAGATCGCCATACGCGATACGCGCGGCGTGATTCATCCTGCCGCTGCGGAGCATGGCGCGGAGTATAAGGCTGGGACTTGAGTGCTTCCTGACTGACGCGCAAAAGCTCGCCGGGATCAGGCATCAAAATATCGCCCTAGCGTTGAATGCCTTCGAAGCGAACAACAGCGCTTATATCGTCGTCGCGCACGAGCAAGGCAAGAAAGCAGAACACCTCTTTGATGGCTCAACTGTGGCGGAAAAGGAGCTTCTCGCCTTGGTATTACCGATCCTGGACGGGCTCGAAGCGATCCACGCAAGCGGCTATATTCACCGCTACATTCAGCCGTCAAACATTATTATTCGTCCAGATGGGAGCCCCGTGTTAACGGGCTTCAACCCGGGCGGCGGCGCTCTCTTCAACCCCGCTAGCACATTGACCAAGCATTTCCCATCGGACTTCGCGCCCATCGAGCTTTGCTTTGGCGATGGCGAGCTGCATGGCCCGTGGACCGACATTTTCAGCCTTGGCGCAACGCTCTACCAGGCAGTGGTTGGCGTTGCACCGGTAGCTGCAATCGAGCGCAGTCGCATGGTCGTCCAAGGCGAAACCGATCCGCTGATGTCCGTACTGCCGGTTGGGCAGGAAAACTATAGCGATGCCTTTCTTAAAGCCATTGATCATGCCTTACGTTTTTTACCCACGCAGCGGCCGCTGACCGTTGCGGCGTGGCGCAAGGAGCTATCCGGGAACGACTCGCTCGACATCGACTTTGTGATCCGGCCTAAATCAGAGCACGTGGTCAAGCTGCGTGATGATGTCGAGACACTACGAGCCCAGGAAGATCACAAGCGGCGCGTGGCCGAAGAGGAGCGGACCGTCAGGAAGCTTCTCGACCTCGCGCGCACCGCCATAAGCGAACACGATCTGCAGACGGCTCAGACCAGGCTCGACGAGGCCGCGGGAATCGCACCGACATCGGAAGCCGTAGCCCACCTTCGCGAGGAGCTCAAGGCGCGCGAGACCGCGGTCGTAGAGCAACGCCTCGTGAAGGAGACGCGGCACCTACAGGCCGAAGAGACCGCGAACGAGTTAGTTACGCTTGGCCGCGATCCGACGGGCAACCAAGCACGGCCCGCCGTTGCAGGGAGGAGGGACGGGAAAATTGAGAGCATCCCGGCGTTAAATCGGTCATTACAACCAGCGGATGTTCCGGTGAACATCCCGATAATGAACGACTGGGTACGGAGCACGGTCGATCCCTCCAATGAAACGGCGGGCGGCAGTCCCCCCGAACGGGACCTGCGACGACGGCACCGCGGCAAGTGGCTCGGATACTCTGCCGCGACCGCAGGGATAGTGGGTCTGGGACTCTCCTTGGCGTGGATGCGTCCGGGTTCGTTTGCTATCCTCTACGATGCGGCAGACGAATGGCTTTCCGGAAACCTCTTTCGTGACGAGCCAACCGAAACCCTGCCCAAGCCGGCGGCCCAAGTACCCGTACCGGGACGTGAGGATCCAGCCGGAGCGCCGCCCGTTTTCCAACCGCGCTTGGATCAGGAGCAATGGGACGCGGCTCGGACCAGGCTCGACGAGGCCGCCGTGAACGCACCGGAATCGGAAACCGTAGCCGGCCTTCGCGACGAGCTCAAGGCGCGCGAGACCAGGCAAGTAGCGATCCGAGAGGTCACCCCCTCGCGTGTTCGTGTGAGGCCGGGCGAGACCGTACGGTTTTATACCGAATATTCTCTAAGCCTTCCGGCGAGCGACAAGGAAGCTCATGTGAAAGCCACCTGGGTGCTGCTTCGAGGCGGCCGGAAAATCGGGCGAGAAGGTATCGACAATCGATACGCAAGGGCAGGCCTCAATACCGCGGTAACCGAGCTGACATTACCACCCCGGACCGCATCCGGGGAATACACCGTCGAGCATCGGGTGCAGGTGGGTGATAGCTTCGATGTGGCGCACTCGCGTTTTGTCCTAGCGAGGTAGTGCGACCCTGGCCTCCGCGTCGAACACGGTTGCGACGGCGGGCGTGGAGCGCCGGCGGGCGAGCAGCGTATAGGCCGTAGGGATCACGAACAAGGTCAGGAGCGTCCCGAGCGACAGTCCGCCTACGATAACCCAGCCGATGGGTTGGCGGCTCTCGGCACCGGCGCCTACCGCCAATGCCAATGGTGCGGCGCCGAGGATCATCGCGAAGGTGGTCATCAGGATCGGCCGTAACCGCAACCCCGCCGCCTCGATCACGGCATCGAGCCTGGCGTGTCCCCGGCCCTGAAGCTGGTTAGCGAACTCCACAATCAAGATACCGTTCTTCGTGATAAGGCCGACCAACATCACCAGTCCGATCTGGCTATACACGTTGAGCGTGCCGCCGGAGGCCTTCAGCGCCAACAGCGCGCCGGCGACGGCAAGCGGTACGGTCAAGAGGATGACCAAGGGATCGATAAAGCTCTCGAATTGAGCCGCCAAGACGAGGTAAATGAATATTAGTGCCAAGGCAAAGGTCGTATACAAGGTCGTGCTGGACTCACGAAACTCCCGTGATTGCCCGTCAAGATCGGTACGTGCCGCCGGCGGCAAAACTTCCTTGGCAGTTTCTTCCAGGAACCGTAGCCCATCACCTAATGAATAACCGGGAGCTATGCCCGCGCTAATAATTGCGGCGCGCAGCCGATTGAAGTGATTGAGCGCCACGGGAGCGACGGTCTCCGTCACGGCAACCACGTTGTCAAGCTGCACTAACTGGCCAGCCCCGCCGCGCACATAGATCGACGTCAGATCGTCCGGCGTTCTACGCTCGGCATCCGCGACTTTCACGATGACGTCGTACTGTTCTCCCTCCCGCTTGAAACGCGTAACCTGGCGGCCGCCGAGCAGAGTTTCGAGCGTGCGGCCGATCTCCGCCACCTCGACGCCGACGTCCGCCGCCTTGTCGCGGTTGACCGCGATCCGCAACTGAGGCTTGTTAAGCTTAAGATCAACGTCAAGATTCACGAGCCCAGCAAACTGCTGCCCTTTGTTGACGAGTGCGTCCACCAAAGTTTGCAGCTCGGCATAGGAATTTGCCTGCACCACGAATTGCACCGGCCGGCTGGCAAAGCTTTGGCCGAGCGAAGGGGGATTGCTCGGGAACGCTAAGACGCCAGGCAAGGAAAAGAGCTTGGGCTGTAGTGCCGCCGCTAGTTCCTGCTGGCTGAGCGTGCGTTCCGACCACGGCTTGAGGTTAATAAAGGCCAAGGCCGAGTTGACCGGGTTGGGTCGCTGGAGGCCGGGGGCCACCACCATGAAATACCCTTTCACCTCGGGGATCCGGCTTAGAATGTCCTCGATCCGTCGCGCGTAGCGGTCGGTGTAGGCCATCGTAGCCCCTTCCGGGGCGCTGACGCTAGCGATGATGATGGATCGATCCTCAATCGGCGCAAGTTCCGACTTGAGCTCGGTGAACAGAACCGCGCTCATGGCCGCGACGCCAAGCACCCCAAGCAAGACCATCCCCCTGTGCTTCAATGCCGCCGTTAGAACCTTGCGATAGGCGAGCGTCAGACTCGCCAACCAACGCTCGGAAGCCGTATATATCCAGCCGTGCGCCGACCGGGCCACGAGCATCTTGGAGCACATCATCGGCGTCAGGGTCAAGGCCACGAACCCCGAGACCATCACGGCCGCGGATACCGCCAAGGCGAATTCCCGAAACAACCTGCCGGTGTTGCCGCTCATATACGCAAGCGGGGCAAAAACGGTGGCAAGCGTCAAGGTCATCGCGATCACCGCGAAGGCGATCTCGCGGCTCCCTTCGAACGCCGCACGGACCGGAGCCATACCCTGCTCGATGCGGCGGTAGATGTTCTCGAGCATGACGATGGCATCATCGACGACCAATCCGATGGCCAGGACGAGTGCAAGCAAGGTGAGCACATTGACCGTGAAACCGAAGGCATAGATAAAGATAAAGGCCCCGATGAGCGATACCGGGATAGTGACGAACGGAATGAGCGTCGCGCGCACCGAACGCAGAAACACGAAGGTCACCGCCAAGACCAGCAGCAAGGCCTGCCCCAGCGTGTAAAACACCTCTTCGATCGAGCGTTCAATAAACAGCGCGCTGTCATAGGCCACGCGCAGTTGCATTCCCGGCGGCAGGCTTGCCGTGATCGCGGGTAGCTCGTTCTTAACCGCTTGCGCCACCTCGAGCGTATTAGCGGTGGATTGCTTGACGACCCCGAGCCCCACGGCCGGCTGCCCGTTAACGCGTACGGCGTTGCGATCATCCTCCGCGCCGAGCTCGGCGCGGCCAACGTCCCGCAAGCGAACCGGGTAACCGTCAACCTCACGGATAATCAGTTGATTGAACTGTTCGGGCGTGCGTAAATCGGACTCGGTCAGTACCGAGAATTCGCGCTCGCGGCTTTCGATGCGGCCCGCGGGGATCTCGACGTTGCGTTGATTCAAGGCGTCTTCGATATCCTGGGGCGACAACTCGTAGCCTGCGAGCCGCGCCCGGTTCAGCCAGATCCGCATGGCATAGCGGCGCTCTCCGCCGATGATGATGCTGGCGACACCCGCTAAGGATTGCAACCGATCCTCGACATAACGATCGGCGAAATCGGTGATCTCTAGCGGTGTATGCCGATCACTGAAAAATGCCAGCCAGATGATGGCCTGGTCATCGACATCGACCTTCGAGATAACAGGTTCATCCGCTTCGCGCGGGAGCTGATCGCGCGCCCGCGAAACTCTGTCTCGTACGTCCGCCGCCGCGGCATCCGGATCGCGATCGGGTTGGAACGTGATACTGATCTGGCTGACTTCCTCGCGGCTGACGGATTTCAAGGTTTTGATACCCTCAATACCCGCGACCGAGTCCTCGATCGGCCGGGTGACTTGGCTTTCGATGACTTCGCTCGAGGCGCCTGGGTAGACGGTGCGCACCGTCATCGCCGGCGCATCGATGTCGGGATACTCGCGCACCGGCAAGCGCTCATAAGCCATGAGCCCGAGCAACACCAGCACCAGGCTCATGACCGTGGCCAGCACGGGACGGCGGATCGAGAGATCGGAGAGGACCATGGGAAAGCTACCCGGCGGCTGGATCGACGCCGCGGGCGTCGGACCAGTCCGTGGCTTGGATCGGGACGCCGTCCTGGAGCTTGGCGTAGCCCTCCGTCACGACAATGTCACCTACCCCCAAACCGGCGGTGATTTCGACCTCTCCGGGGACGCGCGTCCCGGTGGTGACCTGGGTCAGCACGGCTTTACCGCCGACCGCGCGGTACACGAACTGGCCACTCGCCATCGGCACCAGGGCCTGTTCCGGCACCCACAACGCGTCCTTCCGCACCGACAGGATGAGGCTGGCGCGGGCGAACATGCCTGGCCGTAACTTGAGGTGCTCATTGGGGATGCGACCCCGGACCCGAAGGCTACGGGAGGCTTCGTCGATGCGCGGGTCGACGGCGTAGATCTCGCCCTCGAAGATGGTCTCCGGAAAGGCTTCGACTTGAACGACGATCCGCTGGGCCGGCCGCACCTCGGCCGCGTGGCGCTCCGGGATGCGGAGATCGATCTTGATGGGATCGATGGCCTCCAGGTTGACCAGATCCTGGCCCTTCTTGACATAATCGCCGGGACTGATCCGCCGCAAACCGAGGATGCCGCTGAAGGGCGCGCGCAGCACGGTCTTGTTCAAGCGTGCCCGGGCCAAGGCGAGAGTGGCGCGCGCCTCCTTGAGGACCGCGTCCATCTCGTCGTATTCTTGCTTGCTCATCACCCGCTTGGTGAGGAGATCGCGGGCGCGTTTGAATTTCAATTCCCCGAGTGCCAGGCCGGCTTCACGCTGATCGACCTCCGCCCGGTATTCGACGGGATTGAGCATGACCAACACGTGGTCCTTGTCGACCGGCTGGCCTTCTTGAACATCGAGGGCGCCGACCCGCCCGTCGATCTCCGAGCGGATCACGACCGCCTCGTCCGCGAGGAGCGTACCGACGCTCTCTACTCTTTGGTTGGCGGGGCCCCTGCGCACGCCCGAGGTCACCACCGCAACCGCGGGGCTGCTCAACGCGGCCGGCGCCGGGCCGAGGCTTTGAGGGTGGGGCGTTACGGGGCGCAAGTAGTACCCCACCGTGCCGGCACATAGAAAAAGTGCCAATAGTATCGCTAGAGCCTTCTTCACCTTGCGGGGAGCGATCGGTTTTGCTGGGGGGACGGGTCGTGGATAATGGCGTCCTTTGAGCGAGTGACAGTAGCATACGTGCTTATGGGGCAAAATACACGGGGCGCCACGAGTGATTCCAGTGAGCCGTATACACGCGACGCGGCGAGCACCCGGCCCATCGCGCTGTGGCTACTTTACTGCTGTGCCCTGATCGCCATCATGGTCCTGCTCGGCGGCGTCACGCGGCTCAGGCACGCCGGGCTCTCGATCGTCGAATGGCAACCTCTGACGGGCGTAGTACCGCCGCTCAGCGCGCCCGCGTGGGAGGATGCCTTCGCTCAATACCAACGCTATCCCGAATACCAAAAACTCAACCGGGGTATGACGCTAGCCGAGTTCAAATCCATATTTTGGTTGGAATACCTGCACCGGCTCTGGGGGCGGCTCATCGGGATCGCGTTCCTCGTGCCGTGCCTTTATTTCGCGCTCCGCCGCCGGATTGGGCGCGCGCTCATTCCCAAGCTCGCCGTCCTATTCGCACTCGGCGGGCTTCAGGGTGCTCTCGGCTGGTATATGGTGAAGAGCGGCCTCGTGGATCGGCCTGATGTCAGCCAATATCGCCTGAGCGCCCATCTCGGTCTGGCGGCGTTGATCTATGGTTATATGCTCTGGGTGGCGTTCGGCCTCTTGCGCCCCCGGATTGCGGCCGAAGGAGCGTTACCGCGTTATTGCTTTGCCGTCCTCGGTCTCGTCTTCGCGACCCTGGTCTCGGGCGGCTTCGTGGCCGGACTCGACGCCGGATTCGCCTACAACACCTTTCCGCTCATGCAAGGCCAGTGGCTCCCCAAAGGACTTTGGCACATGCAGCCGTTCTATCGAAACCTCTTCGAGAACCTCATCACCGTGCAGTTTATGCACCGCGTTCTGGCCCTCGCCAGCTTGCTGGCCGTCGGTCTCCTGTGGCTCGCGGCGCGCCGCTCGCACCTCCCGGCGCGCGCGCATCGGGCCTGCCACTGGCTCTTGGGCGCTTGCGCCTTGCAGATCACACTCGGGATCTCCACCTTGATCCTCGTGGTGCCGCTACCCCTCGCCTTGGCCCATCAGGCGGGGGCGCTGCTGCTCCTGACGATGGCCATATGGACGTTGCACGAGATGCACGGTCCCCCTTTCAGATCTCGATCTGTGTCCCCAGCTCTATTACCCGGTTCGTCGGGATCCTGAAGAAATCCATCGCGCTCGCCGCGTTGCGTGACATCGTGATGAAGAGCTTTTCCCGCCAGCGCGCCATGCCCGGCCTCATGGTGGGGATCATGGTCTCGCGGCTCAAGAAATACGAGGTTTCGAGCTGATTGAACTCGAGGCCGAAGGGACGGCAGCGCGCCAAGGCTTTGGGGACATCGGGGTCGTCCTGGAATCCGTAGCGGACAATGATACGGTAAAAATTATTCGCAAGCGGCAGAACCTCGAGGCGGCGACCCTCCGTGACCCAGGGAATGTCCTCGGTGATCACGGTCAAGAACACCACCCGTTCGTGCAGGACCTTGTTGTGGGCTAAGTTATGCAGTAAGGCATGGGGAGCGCCTTCGCGATTGGCCGTGAGGAAGACAGCAGTTCCGGGTACGCGGTGCGGCGCGCCCTCGGCGAAACCGTATAGCACCGATTCGAGGGCGATGGCCTCCTCGCGCAGGCGGTCGGCGAGCAACGCCCGCCCCCGTTTCCAGGTGGTGAGCAGAGTGAATACCCCCGCCGCCACCACGATCGGGACCCACCCTCCTTGGAAGATCTTGAGCGAATTGGCACCGAAAAAGGCGAGATCGATGCCAAGGAAGAACAGGGCGCCGATGACCGTGGCCAGCCAACTCCATCCCCATAAACCCCGGATCACTACGAAGGCCAGCACGGTATCGATGGCCATGGTTCCGGTGACCGCGATGCCATAGGCCGCCGCCAGATTGCTCGACGATTCGAAGCCAAGCACCAAGCCCACGGTCCCGATCAGCAATCCCCAGTTGATGGCGGGGAGATAAATCTGGCCCATCTCGGCTGCCGAGGTGTGCACGACCCGTAACCGCGGACAATAGCCGAGCTGCATCGCCTGGCGCGTGATCGAAAACGCCCCCGAGATGACGGCTTGCGAAGCGATCACGGTAGCGGCGGTCGCCAATGCCACCAGCGGATAGAGCGCCCAAGAAGGGGCCAAGAGATAAAACGGGTTTTGGGCGGCGCCGGGATCGCGCAGGAGCAACGCACCTTGACCGAAGTAGTTGATGAGGAGGGCGGGCAGCACAAACCCGAACCACGCGAAGCGGATGGGGCGTTTGCCGAAATGCCCGAGATCGGCATACAAGGCCTCCCCGCCCGTGATGGCCAGCACCACGACGCCCAACGATAAAAATGCAGCGCGCGGGTGGCCGGCGAAGAATTGGAAGCCGTAGACCGGATTCAGCGCCCGAAGCACCCGGGGCTCGTCGATGATCGCCATCGCCCCGAGCGCCGCGAGGCTCAAAAACCAAACGCACATGATGGGGCTGAAGGCCGCCGCCACGCGCGCCGTGCCCCGGCGCTGAAACATAAAGAGGGTGCAGAGCACGGCCAGGGTGATCGGGGTCACATAGGGCGCGAGCGCTGTGGTTCCGACCTTGAGGCCCTCCACGGCGCTCAACACCGAGATGGCCGGCGTGATGATGCCATCGCCGTAAAACAGCGCCGCACCGAAGAGCCCGAGCAACATCAATAACCCGACCGGCCGCGATTCGCGCGACACCGTGCGCCTGACCAGGGCCATCAGCGCCATAATCCCCCCCTCACCGTTATTGTCGGCCTGCAGAATAAGCACCACGTATTTGAGCGAGACCACGATCAGCAAGGCCCAGACGATGAGAGACAAGATCCCGAGTACGTTGCCGTGCGTGACCGCGATCCCGTACGGGCCGCCGAACGCCTCCCGGATCGTGTACAAGGGACTGGTGCCGATGTCGCCGTAGACCACGCCGATGGCGCCCACGGCAAGGCTTGTGACGGTGTTACGCGGCGGCTGCATCGGCGAGGAAATCGATACCGCGGGCTAGGGTAAAGGCAGAGCGCCGGATACAATGCGCTCGAGCGTCGCCACCAACAAGCGATGCTCGCAAGCCAAGACCCGCTCGGCAAGTGTCTTGACCGTATCCCCGAGCTCGACAGGCACCCGGCACTGGGCGAGGATCGGTCCGCAGTCGTATTCGGCATCCACCAGATGAATGCTCACCCCGGTCTCCGTCTCACCCGCCGCCAAGACCGCCGCGTGCACGCGATCCCCGTACATGCCCTGCCCGCCGAAGCGGGGCAACAAGGCAGGATGAATGTTGATCACCCGCCCTCGATAGTGCCCGAGCACCCGGGGACCGAGCCGTTTCATGTACCCTGCCAATACCACGAGTCCGGCCTCGTGGCGCGTCAATGCCGTCAAAATCTCCATATCGAGCGCCACCGGATCGGGGTGGGTCCGCAGGCTCAGATGGTAATCCGGAATGCGCTCGCGGCGCGCCCGCAGCAAGGCTTCCGCATCCCCGTTGTTGCTGATGACCACGCGGGGCTCGGCCGCTAAGCGTCCGCTGTTGCAGGCGTCGATGACTGCCTGCATGTTGCTTCCGCGATGGGATGCGAGCAACCCGAGCTGATTCAAGGGGGGTAGGCTCCCTGAACGGGGCACGCGGCGATCGATCATCGCCGGCGTTCGATTTGCGCTAAGATCTCCTCGTAGCTCCGATCCACGATGCCGCCAAAGAGCGGATCCTCGCTCGCTGCGGCGGCGGCCGTCAGTTCTTTCCAATCTTCATCGCTCAGCACCGTGATTAACCTTGGAAATATATCGCTCTCCTCGCGCGCGGAATGTGCGCGACTGAGCGCGACGTATTCGTGGCCCAGCGTGCTGAGCTTATCCACGGAGGTGATCCCTCCGCCGACCACGCCCCGCACCAGATCGGAGAAGGCCTTACCCGTGTACCGCAAGCGCTCATGCTCCCCGATGAGCTCAGCGACCGGATCGCTGCTACCCGGATCGAGTTGAGCGAGCCGGGTAAAGATTCTGTCTTCCAAAGGATGATGGGCCACGTCCGGGTAGACGGCCATGTAGTCCATGATGTCCGCCATCAAGCGAAAGTTACCGTTCTCCCCGCGGTCAACGGTCTCGATCTCCGCATCGAGCAAGGCTAAGAGCTTGGAAAAATTATCATGCTCGCCTTGCAGCCGCCGTATCAACTCAGACATCCGCCCCTCCTCGGCCACTCTGATGTGAGTTACATTTACATTTCTAACGGGACATGCGTTTGGGCTCGCACCTATAGCTTTACGGTGTACGTCCTCTGCACATAGTCATCCACCAACTGCTGGAATTCCTCGGCGATCCTCTCCCCGCGCAGGGTCAAGGCCTTTTGCCCATCGATGAAGACCGGCGCCGCGGGCGCCTCGCCGGTGCCGGGAAGGCTGATCCCGATGTTGGCGTGCTTGCTCTCGCCGGGTCCGTTGACCACGCAGCCCATGACCGCCAAGCTCATGTCTTCCACCCCCGAGTACTTTTCGCGCCAGAGGGGCATTTGAGCGCGGACATAGGACTGGATCTTGTCCGCTAGTTCTTGAAAAACGGTGCTCGTCGTACGCCCGCAGCCGGGACAGGCGGTCACCAGGGGCGTGAACGAACGCAAACCCATGGTTTGCAGGATCTCTTGTGCCACGACTACTTCGGTGCTCCGCTCACCCCCAGGCTCAGGCGTGAGTGAGACGCGGATCGTATCGCCCACGCCTTGCTGAAGTAACATCGCCAAGGCCGCGGTCGAGGCCACGATCCCCTTCGAGCCCATCCCCGCCTCCGTCAGGCCCAGATGCAAGGCGTAATCGCAGCGCCGAGCGAGCTGCGTATACACGGCGATCAAATCCTGTACGCCGCTGACCTTACACGAGAGCACGATATGATCTCGGCCGAGCCCAAGCGCCTCGGCGCGCCGGGCGCTGTCAAGGGCGGATACGATCAAAGCCTCCTGGGTGACTTCCCGCGCATCCCGCGGCTGCGCCAGCCGGGCGTTTTCGTCCATGAGGCGGGTTAGCAAGGCCCCGTCCAAGCTGCCCCAATTCACGCCGATCCGGACGGGCTTACCGTACTGCAGCGCAGCCTCGATCATGACGCTGAACTGTGGATCGCGCTTGGGTCCGAAGCCGACGTTACCCGGATTGATACGGTACTTGGCCAAGGCCTGAGCGCAATCAGGATACTTCGTTAACAAGAGATGGCCGTTGTAATGGAAGTCACCGATGAGCGGCACGTGGCAGCCGGAGGCATCCAGCATCCCGCGAATGCGGCCCACCTGGCGGGCTGCATCCTCGGTATTGACGGTGACGCGAACCAGCTCGGATCCGGCCGTGGCTAACTCCTGTACTTGCTTTACGGTCGCCACCGCATCGGCGGTGTCCGTGTTGGTCATCGACTGCACCACCACCGGCGCGCCGCCTCCGATGACGACCGATCCCACCTTAACAGCGACACTGCGCCGACGCGGCGAAGCCGCGTAGAGCCGCTGCCCGGAGGGCTCCGAGACAGGATTTTTAACGGGTTCTAGCATGCGTCCCCCAGATATTCTAAATCTTGCGTTTAATGTTATCTTAGAAGTGTGAATGGGCGCAAAAGCGACTAGAGGAGGCTAACGCATGGCTCGAGGTATTAACAAGGTGATTCTCATCGGTAATCTCGGTGCCGACCCCGAGGTCCGGTTCATGCCGAGCGGCCAAGCGGTGGCCAACGTGCGCTTGGCGACTAATGAAACCTGGCGCGATCGTGAGACCGGGGAGAGCCAAGAACGCACCGAGTGGCATCGCGTGGTGTTCTTCGGCAAGCTCGCCGACATCGTCAAGGAATACCTGCATAAAGGCTCGCAGATCTTCGTCGAAGGGCGAATACAGACCAAGAAGTGGCAAGACAAGGACGGCCATGACCGGTACACGACCGAGATCATCGCGAACGAGATGCAGATGCTGGGCGCGCGTGGCGGGGGTACGGTGCCCTTCGAGAACGAACCTCCGGACGAGCGAGCGCCGGCGCCTTCCGCGTCTCCGGCAAGCCCAACGGCCCCCGCCGATCTCGACGACGATATTCCATTTTAGCGAGCGCTCGCGGCCGGAGGGGCCTATAGCACGGCGGACGTGGACAGGTATGGAAGCTACGCTGAACTCTGCGCGTCCGAAATCGAAGGGCGCGACTACCGTGTGCACGTTCGGCTTGCGGATTCTCCATTTGCCGTGGTCGCTCCGCACGGCGGCCGCATCGAACGAGGCACCATGCCGATCGCCGAGGCGATTGCCGGCAACGAGTACACGTATTATTGTTTTGAAGGGATCAAACCGCGCCGCAACTACTCCCTCCATATCACCAGCGATAATTTCGATGAGCCGCGCGCCCTAGCCGCCGTCGAGCGCGCACGCACCGTCGTAACTATCCACGGCGCAGGCGGATCGGACCGTGTGGTTTATCTCGGGGGACTGGATGGCGCGCTGCGCGCACGTTTAATTTCCGCGCTCGACGCATCGGGCTTCGCCGCGGCCGAGGACCCGAGCGCCACGCGCCAAGGCACCGGGAAGACCAATATCTGCAACCGCGGACGCTCGGGGCGAGGGGTACAAATCGAGCTGCCCGTCGGCCTTCGCAAGCAGATGTTTCACCAATCCGCGCCCGGACTATGGGGCCCGAACGCGCTATGCCACCGCTTCGTGGACAGCATACGCGCGGTGTTGAGCGAGTATGCGCAAGCATCCTAAGCGTTTTTCCCCCGCGGTCCGAAGGACGCGATCCGATCTTTCACCCCGCGTCAGTCGAGTGGCCTCGGCATGGCGATCCCATAGCCCTGCGCATAGTTGACGCCGATGGCCTTGAGCAGATCGAGCGTCGCCGGGGTCTCAACACATTCCGCTATCGTGGTGATCCCCATCACGCTCCCGACTCGGTGTATGGCCTCGACCATGGCGCAGTCGATTTCATCCGTCAGCATGTTTCTCACGAAACCGCCGTCGATCTTGAGGCAATCGACCGGCAGGCTCTTTAGGTAACTGAACGAGGCCAAGCCGCTGCCGAAATCGTCTAAGGCGAAGCAACAGCCGCGGGCGCTGAGGGCGCCCATAAAGCGCCTTGCGTTGCTGAGGTCGGCCACCGCCGCGGTTTCCGTGATCTCGAAACAAAGGCAGGGTGACGGCCCGTCCCATCGATCCAATTCTCCGAGGACAAAGTCTAAGAAGGCCTCATCGCCCAGGGACGGCCCCGAGAGATTGATGGCAAAGCGGACACGGCATTGATCGGGGCCGCGCGCCCGCAGCACCGCCAGAACCTGCCGCACGACCCAGCGATCGACGGATTGGATCAGACCGTAGCGTTCCGCCGCTGGGATAAAGGCTTCCGCGGGCACGACGACCCCATCCTCATTGAGGAGCCGTATCAGTACTTCCGCGCGTTCGAACTCCGCCTCCCGTTCCCCCAAGGGCGCGATCGGCTGTTCGTACAACCGGCAGCGTCCCTCCGCAAAGGCACGGTGGATGCGCGGCACCCATTGCATCTCGCTATGGCGTAGCGCCAGGTTGCTGTCGTCGGCCTTATAGACATGCACGCGATTGCGCCCCCTTTCCTTCGCGGCGTAACAGGCGCTGTCGGCGGCCATCAGCACCTGGGGCAGGCTATCCGCGGCGGCCGGGATCGGCACCAGACCGATGCTGACACCGACGGCGAAAATCCGATCCTGGCAAGTAAACCGTAAGTCACTCACCGCGCGCCGGAGATCATCGGCGATGCGCAGCGCTTGGGTCGCCGTGCAATACTCGAGCAGGACGCCAAACTCGTCGCCCCCGAAGCGCGCGAGGGTGTCGCGTTTGCGCACCTTGGATCGCAACTGCGTCGTGATCTGGCGCAATAGATCATCGCCGGCGGCATGGCCGCACGTGTCGTTCACCACTTTGAACTGATCCAGATCCAGGTACAGCAGCGCATGCTGTGCGTCACTTGCATTAGTGCCGAGGACGCGTTCGAGGCGGCGTTCGAACTCATGGCGATTAATGAGCCCGGTCAATGCGTCGTGGGTCGCCTGGTAGGTCAAGCGCTCGAACATCTCGCGCGCGTCGCTGATATCGCGAAAAACGAACACGGCCCCGTAGAGTTTTCCCCCGCCATCCTGGATCGGGGTGACCGAAGCCGAGACCGCGAGCGCTACCTGATCGCGGCGTAACAGGATAGCGTGCTCGTCCACGGCGGTGCATAGCTCCCCGAGGCGGCCTTCCGCCAGCAATCGCGCCAGCGGTTCATCCGCGGCCGGCCGATGCGCGCGGATGATTTTCAGGACTTGCTGCAGCGGCAACCCCTGCGCCTCGGCCTCGCTCCAGCCCGTGAGCCGCTCGGCCTCGGAATTTAACAAGCTGACGCGGCCCTCGACATCGGTGGTGATGACCCCTTCGCCGATCGAGGCGAGCGTCGCGCGATAGCACTCCTTTTGGCTCTCGATCTGCAGCATCTTGTCTTCGAGCTTGCGCACCAGACGCGAGTTGTACTCTTTGAGATAGACGGCATCGTCGGCCGGCGGTTCTTGCGGGCTCGCGAGCGCCCCGACCGCCCCCTGCGTGATCACTTCCCGCAAGATCCCTATGAAGTTCTCGGGTTCCTGAGGCTTGATGATGAATCGCGCCGCCCCCAGGCTCAGCGCGAAAGCCTCGTCGCGCGGGTCGGTGTAGGTCGCCGTGTAAAAGACAAACGGGA
Organism: uncultured Gammaproteobacteria bacterium; assembly: GCA_963764725.1. Taxonomy (GTDB): domain Bacteria; phylum Pseudomonadota; class Gammaproteobacteria; order JACCXJ01; family JACCXJ01; genus USCg-Taylor. Next base: position 107,947 of record CAVXTM010000018.1, read on the forward strand.
TCTGCCGGTAGCGGCCGTCGCCCTTCACGGCGCGACAGAGCTGAAAGCCGTCCATGCGTGGCATGAGGATGTCGGAGACGACCAGGTCGAAGGGTTGCTCGGAAAGCCGCTCCAGAGCCTCGGTCCCATCGCTCGCCGAGCGCACCCGGTAGCCGCTGGCGGGCAGGAGCGTCTCCAGCAGATAGCGGTTTGCCTGGTTATCGTCGACGATCAGAATGTTCATGTCCCCCCCGCGGGCGGCCGGTTGCCGTTTTAAAGATACTGAGCTATCTGCGCTACAAAGGTCTCCGGAACAATGGGCTTCTCGATATACCCAGAACAACCGAGGCGAAGGGCCTTATCGCGATCGCCCACCATGGCGTAGGAGCTGACGGCAACGATGGGAATTTGGGCGGTCTCGGGCAGAGACTTGATCCGTTGAATGGCCTCGTAGCCGTCCATCTCGGGCATGTGAATATCCATCAGGATCAAGTCCGGGTGCTGCGCCTGGGCTTGCGCGATCGCCTCGAACCCGTCGCGCGCAATGATGACCTCATAGCCGTGCGTGCGCAGCAGAAATACCGACAGGTAACGGCTCTCATCGTTGTCCTCGGTTACCAGGATTTTCTTGCTCATCTGTTTTCACCCACGCCGAGCGGTAGCGTCAAGGTAAACCGCGAGCCCTTCCCGTATTCGCTCTCCGCCCGGATGTCTCCGCCCAAAAGCCCGGCCAGCCGGCGGCTCAGGTGCAGCCCGAGTCCCGCGCCTTCATAACGGCGCCGGGCGGAGCCGTCCACCTGCCGGAAGGCCTCGAAGAGCAGCGCCATGTTCTCGGGCTTGATCCCGATCCCGGTGTCCGTCACATGGAATTCAAGCGCCTCGCCGCTGGCTACGCAACCGATGCGGACCTCCCCCTCTTCGGTGAATTTAACCCCGTTAGTGGCCAGATTCAACAAGATCTGAAAGATCCGCTTGCGGTCGCTCTGGACTTCGGGGAGCGGCGCGGGGATGTCGCTCACCAACTTGAGCGCCTTTCCGGCCACCGCGGGCGCCAAGCTCGCGATCACTTCCGCGATGACTTCTTCGCACTGGAACGGCTCGCGCTGGAACTCCGCGCGGCCCGATTCTATCCGGGAGAGATCCAAGAGATCATTGATGAGCGTCAAGAGATGCTTGGCGGAGCCATAGACCATGGAGATCTGCTTGTGCTGCTCCGCGTTGAGCTCGCCGGCGATACCTTGCTTGAGGATCCCCGTGAACCCGATAATCGAGTTTAGCGGGGTCCGAAGCTCATGGCTCATGGTGGCCAGGAACTCGGACTTGAGCCGGTCGAGCTCCTTGAGCCGTTCGTTGGCTTCCTGCAACTCGCGGGTGCGCTCGGCGACCCGCGCCTCCAGATCCTCGCGCGCCGCTTCGAGCATCCGCCGCGCCTGCTCGTGCTGCGCAATCTCCAGAGCCAAGGCGGCCAGATCGGCGACGGACCCGGCAAAGTTTTGCTCATCCAGCGTCCAACGGCGCGCGGGGCCTATGTGTTCATGACAGACAATCCCGACAAGCTGAACTCCACGGCGCACCGGCGCATCCAGCATCGAAGTGATCCCCAAGGGCACGAGATAGTTGCTATCAAACTCTCTAGTGCGCGGATCGTTGCGGGCGTCATCGGCGGCCAGGGCCCAACATCCCCGTAGCGCCTGGAAATACGCGGGATACTCCGCCGCGCTGAGCTCTCCGCCCACGCTGTGCCGGTCTTGATCGCTTTCGTAGATCTCCAGGCATTCCAGCTTGGACTGATCATCGCTGAACCTCCACACGCTGACGCGCGCCACGCCGAGCGTCCGAGCCGCCCGCTCGGTCAGCTCCTGCATCGCCCGCCGGAGATCCAAAAAACGAATGACCCGGTTACTCGTCAACGCCATGAGAGCAGCGTTCTGCCGTTCCAGGCGTGCTTCGCTCGCACGCAGAGATCGCTCCGAGTGTTCACGCTGCTCGATTTCCTGAGCGAGCGCCCCCGCCATTTCTTGACTCCTCCGCGTGCGCCGTAAGCTGGAACCCAAGAAACCGCTGGTCACGGCAAACATCAGCAACAAGCCGATCACCACGGACCAGGCGGCCCATCGAAGGTGCGTCAACTCCCGCACCAGAAAAACCCCCAAACCCATGACTGCAAGTCCCAGGACTACGGTGATGAGCAAAGGTGCATAGAGCCACCGGCCGGCGCGGCGCTCGCCAGCGGCGGACCCAGGCGAGTCGGCGGATGGCCCTGCCTGGTCGCGAGTCTTGCCCATGGGAGAACCGCGCTCCGCGGCTAATCCTCCGCTAACGCCTTCGGGACCCTATGCGTCTCGATCTGGCCGCACCCCGGCTGTAAACCGGCCCACGATTCGGGTAAGCGGATGCCGACGACGGCGCCGGTCGGCATGAGCTTTCCCTGCGTCGGCAACCCGCCCGTGCCTGCGGCGAGATAAACAACCAATGCTTCCAAGCCCGGGTTATGGCCCACCAGCAATAGCCGTTGGGTTTTCTTTGGACAACTGGCAAGGACCTTCAGTAAGGTCGTGACCTCTGCGCCGTAGATCGCGGGCTCCCAATGAATCTGGCCCTTCTTGATATCGAGCACCTCGCAGACCAGGAGGCAGGTCTGGCGCGCGCGCACGGCCGGTGAGCTCACGACCCGGTCCGGGATCAACGCTTGCTCGCGCAACCAGCGCCCCATGCGCGGCGCGTCTCGCTCCCCGCGCTTCGCTAAGGGGCGGTCAAAGTCCGATCCGGGGCCGCTGTCCCAGGCGGATTTCGCGTGCCGCATCACCAGTAAGCGCCGCGCTGCAGGCGAAATCGTCATCGCACGCGCGCCTCGCCATGCTGCTCGGCCTCTTCACGCCCGCAAGCACCGGCGCCGTTCACCCACTGGTCCCGATAGTCAAGGTAATCGTAGCGCTTCTTGAGCACGATCCTGCCCGTGCTTTCCTTGGCATAGATTCCTGGGAGATTGATCCCATTGAAGCGCGAAGCCTTGACCAGGCTATAGGCACCGATGCCGTCGAACGTGATCCGATCGCCCACCCCGAGCAGCTCGCTGAATTCGTAGTCCCCGAAGAGGTCGCCCGCAAGGCAGCTCGAGCCGGCGATGAGGTACCGATACCGCCCGCCGCGTACCGCTTCCCGCAAGGCCGGGCTCGTCTGATATTCGAACACTTCCGGCAGATGCGCGACGGTGGTGTCCAAGACAGCCACTTGGCGGCCTTCGCTAGGGAACACATCGACCACGCTAGCGATGAGACAGGCCCCTTCTCCGACCACGGCCTTACCGGGTTCAAACAGCACTTCCAACCCATAGCGCCGTTGCAAACCTCCCACGATGCGCGCGAATTCTTCGACCGCTTCCGGCCGATCGACATAATAACCGCCGCCGAGATTGATCCACTCGAGCCTCCCCAGCCATGCGCCGAGCACTTTCTCGACCCGTACGAGCGTGGCGGCGAGCGGGCTGAGATCGCGCGCCGCGTGCATGGTGTGAAAGTGGACACCGCTGAGCCCGGCAAGATCAGCGCCGCCTGCGTCCAAAGCGCTCCTAACGACGCCGAGCGCGGCGCCGAGTTTGGAATACGGCCGACAGGGGTCATAGCGCGGATCGCCGAGATGCGAGACACCGGGATTGATGCGCAATCCCCGGCGCCCGCCCGCGAGCTGCCCGCGCTCGCGGCAGCGCTGCCATTGCGCGAGGGAATTAAAGCTTACATAGTCGCAGCGCCGGGTGATTTCGGGCACCTCGTCCGCTCTCAATCCGGGGGTCGTGATGTGAATCACGCCCTTATCGGTGAGCACCTCGCGCGCTAACCTGGCCTCGAACAAGGAGCTCACGGAGAACCCGTCGAGCAGCGGCCGCAGGCACTCGAGGATATCGACGAACGGTAAGGCTTTGATGGAGAATAAGAGCTTGAAACCCCTCTCCTCGCGGAGGGGCGCGAGCCAAGACAAGGCCCGGCGCAGAGCTGCTTCGTCGTAAACAAAGGCGGGAGTAAGGATAGAGACACTCATGCAACCGATGACCTGTGTGGTAAGACGCTCATATTACGCACGCTAGAAAACGCGGACCAAAAGATAACACAGCATGAGGGACCGTGCGCCGTTAAGCGGCATGCTCTGAACCCATCAGCACTCGTGAATGACGGAGAACCCAATGCCCGAGAGCCCGCTTGACGATAACGCGCGACCCGCCCCCATCGCGGTGAGCGCCGCATTCAAGAACCTCAGCCTGGCCGCGATCGCCCACGTCAATCACGGCGAGGAGATCCGCGTCCGGCCGATCATGGATGGGACTCAAGACCTATTCGAGAAAACCTTGCGGCTTTTGGATCAACACCAGGCGCCGGCCGAAGCCCCGGCGAACGCCGAGGCGCCGGAGCCGGACCGTTTCATACCGGAACACCAAGACCTTCGAAAACGCTTCCTCTACGCCGAGGCCGTCGGCGGTTATGCGACGCTGAGCGATCTCATCGACTCCTACTCGCCGGGCTACAAATTCTATGACCAATTCGACAAGAACGGCGCGGATGCGACCCTGACCCCCGCCACGGTTCGGACCCTGGAGAGCTACTTCGCGCGCATGAGCGACGCGCTAGCGCACGCCCACGACTATCTCCATAAACACGCCGCGCAGGATTTTGACCACGCGGACATCGGCGAGCTGCACGAGATCATGATCCGATCCCGCGAGCGCGCGCGGAAAGTATCCGCCATTCTGGGCCATCATCTAATGCAAGAGATCGAGCGCGCGGTGCAGATGTTAAACGCGATCTGTGAGAAGATCCGCACAGTCGAGAAGGGGATCAACGGCATCTTTCTGGTCGAAAGTGAGATCATGTTTGTGCCGGCGACCGATCTCATCGAATGCATCAATAACATTTTTAAGGGCGTGGGTAACCCTTACCTCACGAGCAAGATCGACGGGCTGCTGTTGCTTGCGGCCAGAAACCTGATGATCGAGGTGGTTTCGTTTTATTCCTACTACGGCAAGGAACAAATCTATCATAGCTATAAGAAAAGCGGCGGCAGGCTCGGTAACTCCACGATCAGCCGTGTCATCCGCAAGGAGATGAAGACCGTGTTCGATGCCTGTAAGGAGAAAAACAAACTGGTATTAATCCGCGTGATGAAGGGGGCCGAGCGCAGCTTCGAGCTGTCGATCGAGGCTATCCAGCGCGAGGCGGAGCGCACCGCCGTACAAGCCGTGCGAGCCATCCTGCCCGCACCCGCACCCCTCGGCCCGCCGGCACCGAAACGCGGTTGGCTGCAAACCCTGCTGGCACGCTTATTCGGCCGCTGACCGGCCCCGCGGCTCGCCACCGGAACACTCCGGTCCGCCGAACCCATGCCAGCCCTCTCGATCAAAAACCTGCACAAGACCTACAAAAACGGTTTTCAAGCCTTAAAAGGCATCGATCTAGAGGTAGAAAGCGGTGATTTTTTTGCCTTGCTCGGCCCAAACGGCGCGGGCAAGTCGACGACTATCGGAATCATCACCGGCCTGGTCATCAAGTCCGGCGGATCGGTAAGCGTCTACGGGCATAACATCGAGGATGAGATCGAGGCGGCCAAGACACACATCGGACTCGTGCCCCAAGAGATCAATTTCTCCCAATTCGAACCGGTCATCGATATCGTCGTCAACCAAGCCGGTTACTATGGCCTGGAACGCACCCTTGCTAAACAACGCGCCGCAAAGTACTTGAAGGCGCTAGGGCTGTGGGAGAAACGAAATGATCGCTCTCGTACACTGTCGGGGGGCATGAAGCGGCGGCTGATGATCGCTCGGGCGCTGGTGCACGAGCCCAAGCTTCTCATCCTGGATGAACCAACGGCGGGCGTGGACATCGAGCTGCGGCGTTCGATGTGGGAATTTCTGCGCGCAACCAATCTTGAAGGCACGACGATTATCTTGACCACGCACTATCTGGAAGAGGCCGAGCGCCTGTGCCGCAAAATCGCCATCATCGACCAAGGGGAAATCATAGAAAATACGTCGATGAAGCGCCTGCTGGCGCAGCTCAACATGGAGACCTTCGTCTTGGACATTCGCCAGCATCTCATAGAGCCTCCCCTCGTCAACGGCTACCATCTGCGCTTTGTCGATGAGACCACGCTCGAGGTCGATGTCAGCAAGGCCTTGGGTATCAATGAGCTGTTTCGTGGCCTCTCCGAACGGGGAGTCGAGGTTGTCAGCATGCGCAACAAGGCCAACCGGCTCGAAGAGCTCTTCATGCGCTTACTCGACAAGTCCGCTAATAATTCCCATGCTTAGCGGCGCAGCGCGGCGCTACGCCATCGCCTATCGCACCATCGTCATCAAAGAGGTTGTGCGGTTTCTGCGGATTTGGGTGCAAACGATTCTGCCCGCGGCCATCACCATGACCCTGTATTTTCTTATTTTCGGGAACCTCATCGGTCCGCGCATCGGCGCGATGGAAGGTTTCCGCTATGTGCAATACATTGCGCCCGGAATCATCATGATGGCGGTCATCACGAATTCCTACGCCAACGTCGTATCGTCGTTCTTCGGCTCCAAGTTTCAAAAGCATATCGAGGAGATGCTGGTCGCACCCATCCCGAACTGGATCATCATGGCCGGATTCGTCACCGGTGGCGTCGCGCGCGGATTATGTGTCGGTATCGTAGTCACGGCCGTCGCGCTCGTCTTTACCGATCTCCACGTTCACTCCCTCACCGTGATGGCCTCCACGATCCTGCTCACGGCCATGCTGCTTTCGCTGGGCGGACTCATCAACGGGCTGTTCGCCCGTAACTTCGACGACACCTCGATTATACCCACCTTCGTGCTCACGCCGCTCACCTATCTCGGCGGGGTCTTCTATTCCATCAACCTCCTGCCCGAAACGTGGCAGATAGTCTCCTTCGGGAATCCGATTCTCTATATGGTCAACGCCTTCCGCTATGGGGTGTTGGGCGTGTCCGACATCCCCTTGCCCGCCGCTTATGGGGTGATCCTCCTTTTGATTGCTGCACTCTGGTGGTTCAGCTTACGTTTGTTCAATCAGGGGATCGGGATAAGGACTTGATGGTGCCACATGCGCGCGCGCCGACTACGTCTCCAGAGGACCGGTCCCGTGGAAATTCCTTGGGCCGTCCATCCCGATCCGGACGGTAGCCGCAAACGCGACATGGCGCGGCGAAAGTATGCTGGGTGGCGAACGCCGATGCGTGTCCTGCGCAGCGCCCTGCTCGCCTTTTTCCTGATCCCCGTGCTCCTCGTGCTGTGCCTGCGCTGGTTCGATCCGTGGGTGACGAGCTTCATGCTGCGCGATCTCACGCTGGCCCTTGTCGAAGGGCGCGAGGATCATGCTTTTCACTACCGCTGGGTTGATTGGCATAAGATTTCTCCGCATGCGAAGCTCGCCGTGGTGGCCTCGGAGGATCAGAAGTTTCCTCGGCACTTCGGTTTCGACCTCGATGCCATCGCGCAGGTCTGGCGCGGTAACCGGCTCGGCGGCCACATGCGCGGGGCAAGCACCATCTCCCAGCAACTCGCGAAGAATCTGTTTCTCTGGCCCGGGAAAAGTTATCTGCGCAAAGGCCTCGAGGCTTATCTCACGATATTAATCGAAACGCTCTTACCCAAGCGCCGGATCCTGGAAGTGTATCTCAACGTGGTTCAGTTCGGGGACGGTGTCTTCGGGATCCGGGCCGCGAGCGAGACGTACTTCGGCAAACCACCTGCTATGCTGGCCGCGCGTGAGGCCGCGCTCCTTGCGGCGGTGTTGCCGAATCCCGAGCGCTACCGCGCCGCGCCGCGCCCCTCGCGGCATGTTCAGGCCCGCCAGACATGGATCTTAAGGCAGATGACGCGCCTCGGCGGGAGCGCATACCTGGCGCAGTTGTAAGGGATGCTCGAGGTAAGCTAATGCAACGCGCTATATCCCTAACCCCTCGACCTCCCGTGGCGATGACACTCTGCCTTCTGATCGCGTTGATCCAAACGTCTTTGGCCGCGCCGATCGAGGTACGACTCCACTATGTCGGCGCGCGCGAGGACGCGGCCTTTCTCGGCGTCTCCCAGGGGCTGGAAGAGGCCAACCTTCAGGGCGGGTTTTTAGGTCAGCGTTACGTGTTGGACGTCGAGCGCGACACACCGGTCCGGCTCACCGCTATCCTGGCGGCGATCGAGGAGGAGGCGCTCGTTGCCCTTGCCGGGCAGCATCCCGGCATACCGGTGTTTAATCTTAGCTCGGAGACCGACGCGCTGCGTGATAAATGCCTTACTAACCTGCTGCACGTTATTCCTAGCCGCGAGATGAAACGCGATGCGCTGGCCCAATGGCGTAAACTGCACCCCGGGTCGAAGGCGCTTGCGCAGGCTTGGCATCCGGAATTCAAAAAATACTCCGCCGAGCAGCTCAGCAAGCGGTTTCTGAAGGCGCGCGGACAGGCCATGGACGATGGCGCCTGGGCCGGTTGGGCCGCAGTCAAGCTGCTCTCCGATAGCGTGGCGCGGCTCGGAACGGCGGAACCGGAAAGTTTACTCGACTATATTAGGACCGAGCTTGCTTTCGATGGACAAAAGGGGATCGATATGAACTTCCGGCCGAACGGCCAGTTGCGGCAACCGTTGTTCCTCGTGGAAGGCGGCAAGATCGCCGGCGAAGCCCCGGTCAAGGATGTGGTGGATATCGAAGATCTCGACAGCCTCGGAAGCAGCGCCTGCCCGCAACCGGATAGTCAATAATCATAGGAGAGTTCGTTCATGAAAGCGTTTTTCATACTCGTGCTGATCACCTACGTTTCATCGGCCTCGGGCGCACCGACCGGGCGAGTATTCGTCACCAATGAACGCGGTAATACGGTCTCGGTCATCTCCGGTGGAACGCTAAGAGTCGAAGCCACGATCGCGGTCGGCAAGCAACCTCGCGGGATCGGGATCGCCCCGGATGGAAGCGCCCTGTACGTAGCGCTCGGGCGGGAAAATGCGATCGCGGTTATCGATCCGAAGACCCTGAAGGTGCTGCGTAAGATCCCCTCGGGCGATGATCCGGAAGCCTTCGGCGTGCATCCGAACGGCAACATCTATATTTCCAACGAAGATGCTGCCAAGGCCTCGGTGATCGATCCGGCGAGCGCTAAGGTCATCGCCGAGATCCCGGTGGGTCTCGAACCCGAAGGCGTCGCTATTTCCCCCGATGGCAAGCAAGTGATCGTAACCAGCGAATCGACCAACATGCTGCACATCATTGCCGTACCGGAGCACAAAGTGGTCGCGAACATCTTGGTGGGCGCGCGCCCGCGCGCCGCGGTTTTCGCGCGCGACGGGAAAACCGCCTACGCGACCTCCGAAATCGGCGGTGAGGTCAAACGGGTGGACATGGTGGCCCACAAGGTACTGAATAAGGTGCCGCTCGGAGATGACAAGATCAAGCCCAAGGACGTGCTGCTCAGCAGGGACGAGGCGACGCTCTATGTCGCCGGCGGCCGCGCTGACCAGATCATCGTCCTCGATGCAAAGACCTTACAGGTCAGGACCCGCATCCCCGTAGGCGAACGGGTGTGGGGCCTGGCCCTGACGCGTGACGGGCGCCGTCTTTATTGCACCAATGGTGTCAGTAACAGTGTCTCGGTGATCGACACCGCCACCGACAAAGTAATACAAACGATCGCCGTGGGCGAGGCACCTTGGGGGGTCGTCATCGACGACTGAAAAAACTCACTCGCGATCGCCTTTATGCCGCTTTGTTCAGCGTATTCGCCCAAGCAACGCTTGCGAGATAGATCTGCCCGATTTGGTAGACCTTGAGGTTCTGGTAGGTTACTTGATCCAGATTCCAGCTCTCGTAATTAACGACGCAATCGAGCGCCTGCCCGGCATCGCCTGTCCTGTAGACGAGGGCATTCGTAATTTCCTCGGAAAGCGGTAAATCATGCGCGATTTGCTCCAGCGGAGCATCCAACATCTCATCCAACAGAGACAGCAAGCCCACCAGGAAATACTGTTCCGAGGGTTTGTCGCATTGCAGCGCCAGAAGTTCGCACATCTTGGCGCGAATTAACGCAATGAAGGTCAATTCGTCAGGTGAATACGGCGCCGTGGTCAAGGAAAGCAGGTCGGCCCAACGGCGGATGTCCGCAGCGCCGAGGCGGGTAAGCGCCTGCCGGATCGAGTCGATGTCGCGCCGCGTGTCATGCGACTCCGCGTTCGCGTAGCGTAACAGTTTATAGCTCAGCGCCACGTCCAAGGACACGGCTTGCGAAAGCGCGTCGATATCGAGGGCCGGCGCCTCGATCGCGGCGAGCACCTGGACGATGGCCCGATGATGGGTTTCCAGGCGGCGGCCGCGCATGATCTTGGGCCGATCAAAGTGAAACCCTTGAAAGTACTCGAATCCGAGCTCGCGGTATAGGGTGTACTGGTCATCCGACTCGACCTTTTCGGCAAGCAATTTGGCCCGATAAGGCTGGAGCAGTTTGATCAGATCCGCGAGCTCCTGAGGGGATTGCTGCAGAATATCAATCTTGATGATGTCCGCGACCTCAATGAGCGGCCGCCACATCTCCGAAAAGACGAAATCGTCCAGTGCGATGTGGTAGCCTTGGCGCGCCAGATTCTGGACGGCCATCACCACCGGTGTGTCGATGCGGACGGTTTCCAGGACCTCCACGACGACCCGGTCCTTCGGTAACAACAACGGCACGCCATCGATCAAGTTTCGCCGCGCGAAGTTGATAAAGGCGCGATGCGGCCCAACCAACCGATCGAGCCCCTGCTCAAGCAATGCATCGACGACCACTTGATTGCTGACGAGGGCGCCCACCATCGTGTCGGCCGGATCGACGGTGACATCGCGAACCAGGAGCTCATAGCCGAACACGCGTAAATCACGGTCGAAGATCTGCTGGCGGCCTATTACGAAATCCGGCATGGGTGGGTCTCTACATCAACTCGGGTTGCGATTTTTGCACGCTATCCTCGCATATGCTTTAGGATCGCGCCACAATCCCGGAAATTGGCAACCCTTGATCCCTATCCATGCTTTATTTGGATTTCATAGTAAACTTTAAACTATTCATTGCCCGCGATTGACGAAAATATCAAGGAGACGACCATGCCCGTAGCAAAGCTTAAGGATTTCTTAGACCAAAATCAGGTGAAATACGTCACCATCGCGCATTCGCGCGCGTTTACGGCCCAAGAGATCGCCCAATCGGCGCATATTCCCGGAAACGAATTAGCCAAAGCCGTAATGGTGAGAACCGACGGCCGTTTGGCCATGGCGGTTCTGCCGGCGTCGTACCAGATCGACTTTGATCGCCTGCGGCAAGGCGCGGGGGCCTCCAGCGTGGAGCTCGCAAGCGAGAAGGACTTCCAGGATAAATTTCCGGGCTGTGAGCTCGGCGCCATGCCGCCGTTCGGGAATCTCTACGCAATGGATGTCTATGTGTCGCAGCGGCTCACCGAGGATCGGTACATCGCCTTTAGCGCCGGCTCTCATACCGAGCTGATTAAGCTTTCGTACACGGACTATGAGCGCTTGGTCCGTCCCAAAATCATCGACTTTTAGCACCCGGTCGCCGCGCCTTGCAAAGCACAGAGTTTGTGAAGAAATCGTCAGCGAGCGAAGGAAGCTCGTGTTTCGCCGGAGCGGAGGAACCGGAGCGTATATGGAAATACATGAGGATTCCGAGCACCGCCGGAACGCGAGGTCCCGAGCGCAGTAGATTTATTCGCAAACTCTCAGGCTAAGTGCATGAGCCAAGCGGTAACACGATCTCTATGAAGATCAGCAGGATGATGATCCACTCGAGGACTTCCATCCGGACCGCCGCCAAGCGATCGGCCATCTTCTCGTAAATGCTTTCGAGGGTATCCAGCTTGCGCAGAATACTCGAATCCCATTCGGCCAGATGGAAGCGTTGGGACACCAGGCGGTAAACGCGCGCGAGATATTGGTCGCCTAAAAGCTTCAAGGCGTTATTTACACCCTCGAATAAGATCGCGCCGTCCACCTGCAGTTGCCCGATGTGCTCGAGATCCGTGCTGGGCCTCAAGACTTTGATAAAGCGTTTGTAGGACCGGGCAAGGCTGTCATAAGCGTGACCCAAGGCCTGATCAAGGCGCGAGTCTAGGTAGCGCATCTCCACCAGCTCGACGTTGGCGAATTCCAGCACCGCCCGGACGTCATCCCCATTGGCATCGAAAAGTATAGAGGCGTGCCAATCGATGATCGCCAGGTCGCCTGGGCCGAAGGAGATGCGATGGGAAATCGCGTCGCTGACCTCTTCTTCGGATAACTCACCTCGTTCGGCGCGCAGGATCTGAGCGAGTTGCTGGGCGCGAGACAAATAAAAACCTTTTACGTTGACGGGTTCGCCGAAGGACTCGATTTCGAAGATCACATAATCTTCTACAAATTCCGCGATGCTTTGGCGATCGACCGCCGCAGCTATGACCTCAAGCAGGCGCTCGACCCGGCGCCGCGCATCGGCCAATAGCTCGGCGTTGTCATACAGAGTTTCGCTGAGATCGAGCAAGAAGGCGAAGGGCCCGATGAGCGGGATGCTGTAGGCAACCAAAACAGCGCCGAAATCGTACAGGACCAGGTCCACGTTGGAACGCGTCTCGATGGCTCCGAGCAGAAGCGGCGCCGTCTCCTCGGAGACTCGCAGCGGTGCGGGTCGATAGTCAAAATACCGCGGCGCCCGGCGTTTGTGCCGGAGCGCGGCGCGCTCGGTGGCAACGATGCGCTGGGTACGATCGAGATCGATGGCCACCGCCACATCGAAGGCGAATAAGGCATAGCAACTACCGCTCTTTATCTCCATCCGCTGATCGCAATTCAGGCCTATAGCACATTTTGCTCGCTGCCACGGACCGGATGCCGTTGCACCGCGAGCCCCTTCTCAATAGCCGCGCGCTGTCAGGTACTGTTCGATATCTTCCCGTGCGAAGCCAAGCTTGCGCGCCACTCTGTCCGCGTGGCTGACCTTGGAAATCCCATCTACGAGGCGGTAGGTGGGCGCTTCGTGGTTAAAATCGACCTGCCGGTACAGTCCGATCCGATCCTTGCGAAAACGCTCGACCAGCTCGTGGTTATGGGTGATAAGAATCGTCGTATTCCCGATGCGCCGGAAGCCGTTCAAGATTGCATGCGAGATCGTGAGCTTTTCCTCGTAGGTCGTCCCCTCGGCCATCTCATCGAGGATCACGAGCGAGCGCGGCGTGGTGGCAAGGAAGATTTCCTTGGTGCGCTGTAATTCCGTCCCGAAGCGGCCTTCGAGATCGGCGAGCGAACCCGTTTCCGGCGCTTGATAATAGATGCGATCCGCGACCGCCATCTCGGCGTCCGCCGCCGGCACATAACACCCGATCTGCGCCAAGATCTGCACCTGGGCGAGGGTCTTGCAAAAGGCCGTCTTGCCGCCGCTGTTTGGACCCGTGACGAAACCCAAACGCGCCGCGCCGAGGTCGATATCGTTGGCGACGTAGGCCGGATTGCTCTTGGCCAAAACCGGATTTCTTACCTGCTTAAGGGCCAATCTATGGCGGCCCGCATCGAGGATCTGCGGCAATACCATGGCGCTCCCGAAGCCGCTGGCATACTGATGGAACGCGAGCAACTCGTCGATCGCGCCCAAGGCAGCCAGGGTGTTTTGCGTCTCCTCGGACTCGCGGTAGCGATCTCGCAGCGGATAAATGAAGCTATCGCGATCGAAACTACCCACGGCCGGCACGTAAAACACGAGCAAGGGCAGCAGCGAAACCATGAGCACCGGATTGGCCGGCGTCGCGATGTAAGCGGCTAGCCAGGGGTTAGTCAGCACGAAATACCCAAGAGCGGCCGCCCCCAGCAGCAGCGGTTTAAACAGCGACGGCCGAAAGCGGATTGCCGGTGAATAGCGGCGTTTCTCGCCGCCGAGCTTCAGCCCACGCTCCGTGAGGTACACCGGACCGCGCATCAACCTATGCGCGGCCGTTGCCTCGTAACCGCGGATCGCTTCCACCCGTGCCGCAAGGTAGGGGCTTTCGGGCGTCGGCAGATGCCGCGCGTCGCCGGTGAGTTCAAGCATAAAGCGCGTGCCGCGCTTATAGGCCGCGTAGCCATAGCCTTCGTACTCCATCTTGTTGGGTGTGGCGCCCAGAAACCCCGTGAAGCTACCGAAGAGTAACTCGTAAAAAGGCTGCTCGTGGACCGCGGCGGCTCGGACAAACTGCTGCAGCCGCTCTCGTAGCGCGGCGTTCGATGCGAGCTCGCGCAACGCCTCGTGTTTGGAACGGATCGCCTCTGATGAGACCGAGGGGTAGGCTAGAGAATGATACAGGGTGGCCTGCCCGGCGCGGGTATGGCAGCCGTTGATGGCATCGAAGATCCGGTCCACCTCTAAGATCCGGAAGCTTGCGGCATCGAGCACCCCCTGGCGGAAGCCGCTCAGCACGCGCACCGAGCTTGCGACATCGCGGTTCCGCGCGATCCTCGCGTAGAAATCTCTTACGGCTTCACTCATAGTCCGCCTCCGAGAGTCAATTTTAGATTTCGCCACCACGGGGTATGCAACCCGTGGGAAACCCCATCGCTAAGGTCCCCGCGGTGGGTATTGTATGCCAGCGGGTTAACTAAATCGAAAGGTACGCCCTCCCCATCAAACCATTGCAAAACTGCGTGAGATGAGAATAATAACGCCGCCATGAGCGCGGATATCCTCATCGACGTGCAGCACCTCTACCGCTACTACGGCGAGGTCTGCGCCGTCAATGACGTGAGCTTTTCGGTCCGCCGCGGCGAGGTGTTGGGTTTTCTGGGTCCCAATGGCGCGGGTAAAACCAGCACTATGCAAATGATCAGTGGAACCCTGGCTCCAAGCGCTGGCGGCATCACGGTCGGCGGTATCGACATCCTCGAATCACCCAAGGCGGCCAAAGCCAATCTCGGCTATCTTCCCGAGCATCCCCCCTTGTATCGGGACATGACCGTCGACGAATATCTCCTTTATTGCGCGCGGCTGCATCGGATTCACCGCCATCAATGCGGCGCCGCGCTCGCCAAAACCAAGTCGCGCTGCGGCTTAGGGGACGCCGGACAGCGGCTCATCGGCAACCTGTCGAAGGGCTATCAGCAACGCGTCGGAATCGCGCAGGCGATTCTGCATGCGCCCGCGGTGGTGATTCTCGATGAACCGACGGTCGGGCTCGACCCCATCCAGATCCGGGAAATTCGGGATCTCATCGGCGAGCTGCGTGGCGATCACAGCGTCATCCTCTCGACCCATATCCTTCCCGAGGTGCAAGCCGTCTGCGACCGAGTGCTGATCATTCACCAAGGCCGCCTGGTGCTGGACGATTCCGTGGAGCGCCTGACGCGTCAACAGTCGGTGGCCGGGCTTCGCATTGCCCTGCGGCAACCGCCCGATGTAGCGCAACTGCAAGCCATTGCGGGCGTGGAACAGGTCGAGCGATTGGACTCCAACCGCTTTGTTCTGCGCCATCCGCCGGATCGCAATCCCACGGATGGCGTGGTCGATCTCGCGGTGCAGCGGCGCTGGGGCTTATTCGAGCTTGTTCCAGAAACCCGTTCGCTGGAAGAGACCTTCGTGCACCTGACCGCCGGTGAGAAGCTGACAGGAGTGGAGCAGCAGGAGGCGTCCCGGTGATCGCCGTCATCGCCGATCGCGAGTTCCGCGCACTTTTCGGATCGCCTTTAGCATGGGCGATCCTGACCGTCGTCCAGGTGCTCCTAGCCTACATTTTTCTAACGCGCATCCAGCTCTTCGGGGAATTTCAGCCGCGTCTTTTGGGCTTGGAACGCTCTCCGGGACTGACCGATATTGTCGTCGCCCCGCTCTTCGGCAGCGCCGGCATCGTGTTCCTCCTGGTGGCGCCCATGCTCACCATGCGCATGATCGCCGAGGAACGGCGGAACGGGACCTTGCGGCTCCTCTACGCCGCCCCGGTCTCCATGCTTGAGATCGTGCTTGGGAAATTCCTCGGACTCATGGCCTTTTTCCTGGTGACGCTGCTAATGATCGCCGCCATGCCGCTGTCGCTGCTTCTGGGCGGGGGCCTCGACCTCGGACAGTTCGCTGCAGGATTTTTGGGTCTTGGTTTGCTCGTAGCGGCGTTTGTCGCCGTGGGCCTGTTCCTGTCTTCCGTGACGGACCACCCCACCGTCGCAGGGATCTCCAGCTTCGGCGCGCTCTTGCTCCTTTGGATCATCGAGTGGCCCGGCGGATCCGCGGAGGGCACGGGCCTTTTTGCCTACTTATCCATGGCGCGTCACTTTCAATCCTTGCTCAAGGGGGTGTTCAATTCGGTGGACGTGTTTTACTACCTGCTACTGATCGCCGTGTTCCTGATTCTCACCATGTGGCGGCTCGACGCGGACCGGCTGCAACACTAGAAACGAGACGTCTAAGGATGTTGATCTCCGCCAAGACCCGCCGTCATCTCCGCATCAACAGTACGCTTTTCGCCGCGTTTCTTATCGGGATAGCCGGCATGCTCGCGTGGCTCAGCACCCGCTATAGCATCACGGCCGATTGGACCAGCACCGGCCGCCATACCCTGTCGGAAGCGAGCGCGGCTCTGCTGAAGCGCTTGGATAAACCGGTGGAAATAACGGCCTATGCCCGCCCCGATCCCGCGCTCCGCGATCTGATCCAGGACCTCGTGGACCGTTACCGCCGCGTTCAGCCGAATATCGCGCTGCGCTTTGTGAACCCCGATACCGCGCCTGATGAGCTGCGCGAGCGCGGCATCCGTGTGGACGGAGAGCTCGTGGTCCGTTATGCCGGCCGTGGCGAACAGGTTCAGGAACATAGCGAAGAAGCGTTGAGCAACGCGTTGCAGCGGCTGCTGCGCACCGAGGAGCGTTGGATCGTGTTCCTCGAAGGCCACGGCGAGCGCAATGCCCAAGGCGATGCCAACCACGATCTATCGCAATGGGCGCAACGTTTGACGAGCCGGGGACTTAAGGTGCAAGGACTCAACCTCGGCGCCAACGCGGTTATCCCTGACAACACCTCCGTGCTGGTGATCGCGAGCCCTCAGGTCCGGCTCCTGCCCGGCGAGGTCGATCTCGTCCTGCGCTACCTCGACAGGGGCGGTAATCTGCTCTGGCTGACCGAGCCCGGCTCGCTCCAGGGCCTCGAACGCCTCGCCGAGGCGCTCGGCCTGGTTCTCGAAGGCGGTACGATCGTGGACCCGGCGACGGCGCTTTTCGGCATCGATCATCCTGCCATGGCGCCGGTGACCAGCTACGGCCCCGAGATCCCCGTCGCGGGGTCGCGGTTTATCACGGTATTTCCCTACGCCCGCGCCATCAAGCTAAATCCCAAGGAGAGCTGGCGGGGCGCGCCCATTCTGAGCGTCGGATCACAAGCATGGGCCGAGACAGGCAAACTCGAAGGCGAGATCGCTTACGATCCAGGGAAGGATCTGAAAGGGCCGCTCGATATCGGCGTGCGCCTGACTCGCGAGCGGCCGGCGCGGCAAAAAAGCGCGGGAGCACCACGCACCGCAACGGATAAGAACGCCAAAGAAACCGGCGAACAGCGCGTTATCGTGCTCGGCGATGGCGATTTTCTATCCAACAGTTATCTCGGGAACAGCGGCAACCTCGACCTGGGCCTCAGGATCATTAACTGGCTCGCGACAGATGATATTCTTGTCGATGTGCCCGCCCACCGCAGCGTGGATACCAAGCTCGATCTTACCGATACCGAAAGCGCGATCATCGGCTTCGGATTCCTGTTCCTGTTGCCGGCCTTGCTCGGGGGCATCGGGTTCTATGTGTGGCTGCGGCGCCGGCGCGCATAAACCGTGCGATGAGTGTTATAGGTGCGCGGCTGCGCCTCAATGCCATCCTGCTGGCGGTACTCTCAGTGCTTGTGTTGGTCGCCATCTCGGAACCGGGCAAGCAAGAGGAAGCGCCCCGGCCGAAGATCAGCTCCATCGCGCCGCAAAGCGTGAACAGCATCCGCATCACCCGTCCCGGCGGTGAAAACATTGAACTTCACAAAGAAAGCGGGCACTGGTTGTTGAAACAACCCTTCTCGGTGCGCGCCAATGAACTGCGGGTCCAGGCACTACTCGACTTTTTAGCAGGCGAGACTCGAGACGCGTTCCCGGCCAAGGATCACGATCTCAAGCGCTTCGGCCTCGCAGAACCAGCGCTACAGTTGCGATTCGACGACTTGCTCTTTACCTTCGGAGACGCGAATCCCTTGAGCGGTCAGCGCTACGTGCTTCACGAGGATACGATTCACCTCACCGCCGACACGATCTACCCGGCCCTTACGGGCTCGGCGGAGGATCTCGCGACTCCGCGTCTCCTCGACGAGGGAACCGAGCCGGTCAAATTGACCTTGCCGAAATATGTGCTTTCACGCAACCCCAAGGGCCTCTGGAAATTATCGTCGCCCGACCCGCAGATAAGCTCCGCCGCGCTGCAAGAGCTGGTGGATGAGTGGCGGTATGCACAGGCTCCCACCGTTCGCCGGAAGCAGGAAAGAACATCGCAAGGGACAATAAGGATCGAATTTCAGGCAGGGCCACCCGTCCAATTTGAGATCCTTGCGAAAAGCCCTGAATTAATTTTGGCGCGTTCCGATCTCGAGTTGGAGTACGCAATGCCCGCCGAGACGGGTAAGCGTCTGCTCGAACCTAAAATGGCTAACAAGCCACCAGCGGCGGCGAAGAGTACGCCCGCCTCGCCCGAAAAGCCGATAACCCCCCGGCGATAGCGGTGTCGCAGTGCGTGCGCGGCCAAGCTATAGGACCGGATCCGCTTAAGCCGCTGCTTGACCCAAATGATCGGCGAGGACCATGCGATCGCGGCCTTCCCGCTTTGCCTGAGAAAGCGCGTGCTCCGCAAGCTGCAGCAATTCGTTCGGCTTCGAATCTATCTCGGGGACGCGGGTAGCGAGGCCGAGGCTTACGGTCACGTGGGGCGCGACAGTCGAATGGGCATGGGGTATGTCGAGCTGCGCTATCGCGGCGCGGATCGACTCCGCGAGGCTTATCGCGCCCATCTGGTCGATCTCGGGAAAAATCAACGCGAACTCCGTTTCCCCGAAACGTGCGACTAGATCACCGGCGCGCTTGCCCACGGTGTAGAGCTTCTGGGCTACACGACGCAGGCACTCGTCGCCGGCTGCGGCTCCGTATTCGACGCTGAAGCTGTTAAAACTGTCAACAGCGACCAAAACCAAGGAGACGGGTCTTCCGCTACGCTTGGCGCGTTGCCATTCTACCGGTAACACCTCGTCGAATTTGCAGCGGTCGGCGATCGCGATACCCGTCAAACTGTCAATCTGCATCATAGCGTTATCCTACAAAGCGTTGCGGAGCCCTTGACCAGCGCAACGATGGCAACCAAGATGTTCGTGGACTCGACTCCGTTCCGTGTTACACGTTGCGATATCGTAGTTCTAATAGACGAAAGCAATCCTTATACCTAGGCCAAGGGAACCTCGAGCCCGCGATACAAGGGGGGAGCCTGCTTTACGTCATCATGCCGGCCACGCACGGGATAGCGCGTTAGCGTAGAATCCACACGAAATCCTCGCGCTGAATCCATGCCCGAGCTCCCGGAAGTCGAAACCACGTTGCGCGGGATCACACCGTATCTTCTCGGCAACACCGTGGCCGCCGTGCGGGTGCGGGACGGGCGTTTGCGCTGGCCCGTCGCGCCGGAACTGCGGCGTGAGCTGCCCGGCCGATCGGTGGCCGGGGTGCGGCGGCGCGGCAAGTATCTTCTCATCAGTTTTGAGCATGGGCATGTCATCCTTCACCTAGGCATGTCGGGCAGCTTGCGGATACTCCCCAGCGATACGCCACCGGAGAAACATGATCACGTCGATCTTGTATTAATTAACGCGCTTTGTTTGCGGCTGCGCGATCCGCGTCGCTTCGGCGCCGTACTCTGGACCCGCGAACCGGCGTTAACCCATCCGCTGCTGGCAAATTTGGGACCGGAGCCCTGGGATGTCCACGGTGATTATCTCCATCAACGGGCGCAAGGACGGCGGCAAGCGGTTAAATCCTTTATCATGAACAGTAAAACGCTGGTAGGCGTGGGGAATATCTACGCCAACGAGTCACTGTTCGCGGCTGGTATTCACCCGGCCCGGCCGGCGCGTAGCGTCTCGCGGCTACGTTATGCGCGCCTCGCCAGCAGCATCCGCCGCGTGTTGGATGACGCCATCAATGCGGGCGGGACGACCTTGCGCGACTTCGTCGACAGCCGTGGGCGGCCTGGGTACTTTGCTCAAAACCTTGAGGTTTACGCTCGCGGCGGCCTTGTCTGCCACCGCTGCGGAGCGCCCATAAGGCACAAGCGGATCGGTCAGCGCTCGGCGTATTTCTGTATCATGTGCCAGCGCTAGACCTGTTGCACGCTGGTTGACAACGACTGGAAAGCGTTGAATCGTCTGATTGCGCTCGATTGGCTGCGAGGGTTGGTCATGGTGCTCATGGCCTTGGATCACGCCTCGATCTTCTATAATCCAGGACGGCTGGCGCTCGACTCGGCAACGACCTATACAGCGGGTGCACCCCTACCACCGGAGCAGTTTCTAACGCGATGGCTAACGCATCTGTGTGCGCCGACGTTCGTTTTCCTTGCAGGCACGGTACTCGCACTGAGTATCCATCAACGCATGGCCCGCGGAGATCCGCCGCAACATATCGACCGGGACCTGTTGATCCGCGGCGCGGTGGTTGCTTCCTTCGACCTCGTGTTCGCCCCCCTCATTGGGGGCAAGTGGGTGTTGCAGGTCATGTTCGCCATCGGGGCGAGCATGGTGCTTATGGTCGCGCTGCGCCGTGTGTGTGATGCTTGGCTCTTGCTGCTCGCGCTGGGGTGGTTTCTTGGCGGCGAATGGCTTGCCACCCACAATTGGGAGCCGAGCCAACGCGACCCACCGGTCGGGCTCGCGGTCCTCATGGCAGTGTACTACAGTCCGCATCTCGTTATCCTCTATCCCGTACTGCCTTGGCTCGCGGTCATGCTGAGCGGATGGGTATTTGGGCGTTACCTGTCGAAGAAGGGCGCAAGTCCACAAAACTACCCTGTGAGGTTACTAGCCTTGCTGGGGGTCGTGCTGCTTTGGACATATATCGTGGTCCGCGCAGCCAATGGCTATGGCAACATGGGGCTGTTACGCGACGATGAGGGCTGGGTGCAATGGCTACATGTCAGCAAGTACCCGCCAAGCCTGAGCTTTATGACGATCGAGCTTGGTTTAATGGCCTTGATATGCGGGGTGCTAATGGTTCTAGAACGCTACATCAAGCCGAGCCGCAACAATCTCCTGGTCGTCTTTGGCCAGGCGCCGCTGTTCTTCTACTTCCTACATTTCTCGATACTAGCGTTATCAGCGAGCGTACTCGGGGTCGGCGGCGCGGGTGGACTCGCGTGGGCCTATGGTGCAGCGGGCATCGTCCTTACGGTTCTGTATCCCCTCTGTCGTTCGTATCGAAACTACAAGGTCGCGCATCCTCAATCCCTAACGCGCTATTTCTAGCGGTGACGAAATATTCCGCTGACTCTATGAGCCTATGAGCTTCGTCGACAAAATCCTTCACGCGGTACCGGTTGCGCGGTCTCGCGCTGGAACCGCGCCTGGTAGAAGCGCAGGACGAAACTCACCTGTTGAGCGGCCAGGCCCGGAAATCATCCTCGCAGCACCCCCGTCTTCCCGTCCTCGACGACGAACGTCGCCAGGGTCGAGATCGGGGCCCCCGGCGTCTTCACGGTGTCAACGGCCTGCATTTCGACGACCGCGCGATCGCGCGACAGGGTGACGCGCGTATAGCCGCGCCGCGTGCCGTCGGCGAGCTTGATGTGCGGGTTTTCGGGCAGGTCCGCAGCGATGCGCTCCGGCGGCCTGCCGTCGGAACTGATGGAGGTAGTCACGAACTCCGTGGCCACCACCGGGGACCCGGGATCGTCGAAGTCGAGCTTGAGATCGGCGGCATAGAAGGCGTGGACGTCGCCGCCCAGCACGATCGGGTTCGAGACGTGTTGCTCGGCGACGGAGCGTAACAGGCGCGACCGGGCCGCGGGGTAGCCGTCCCAGCCGTCGGTCCAGAACGACTGCCCGGGCCCGGGCGTTGGATCGAGCCGGGCCATTAGGGTCTGCTGGGCGATGATGTTCCAGCGAGCCCTCGAGCGGGCGAGGCCCTCGGTGAACCAGCGTTCCTGCCCGGATCCGAGGACACTGCGGTTCGGATCGCTGCGCTCCGAACACGCCTCGACGGTGTTGGAACCGCCCCGTCCCGGTTTGGGGCAGGCTTGATAGTCGCGATACTGGCGGCCATCGAGCAGATGGAATGCGCAGAGTCCCCCGAAACCGACTCGCGAATGGAGCCGCATATCGGGTCCCGTCGGGCGCGCGCTCGCCGGCAGGGGCATGTGTTCGTAATATGCCCGGTAGGCTGCCGCCCGGCGAGCCAGGAATTGCTCGCGCGGCGCGAGATCCTGGGAGCGGTCATTGGCGTAGTCGTTATCGACCTCGTGGTCATCCCATATCACGACCCAGGGAAAAGCGGCGTGGGCCGCTTGCAGATCCAAATCGGATCGGTAGAGCGCGTAGCGGTTCCGGTAATCGCCGAGACTTACGGGCTCCGCGCCCGTGTGTGCGCGTACTGGGTGTTTTCCCCAAGAGCCCTCGTAGATGTAATCGCCGAGGTGTATGACCAGGTCGAGCGCATCGCGGGCCATGTGCCGATAGGCGGTGTAATAGCCGTGCTCGTAGTGCTGGCACGAGGCGAAGGCAAAGCGGAGCTCGGCCTTCGCGGCACCGCGGGCCGGTGTGGTACGCGTCCGTCCGACCGGGCTCAGCTCCGAACCTGCCTTGAATCGATACCAGTACCAGCGCCCGGGCGCTAATCCCCTGATCTCGACGTGCACGGAATGGGCGTCCTCCGGTCTCGCCAAGGTAACACCGCGAAGGGCGATGCGCCGAAAGCATTCGTCATGGGCCACCTCCCACGCCACCTCGATAGGCAGAGCACCCATCCCGCCATCGTCCACTGGGTCCGGCGCGAGGCGCGTCCATAGCACCACGCCGTCCTCCGTGGAATAGCCGGAGGCGACGCCGAGCGCGAAGGGATAGCTGGCAAAGCGCGGCCCGGCCCGGACGATCGGGCTCGCGAGTGCGACCGCGCAGCCGAGCGCCCCGGTCAGGAACGCGCGGCGCGTGCATGAAGTGTCGTCAGCGTCTCCGGTCGTTGAGCTAGCCATGGCTTGCGCCCTGAGGCTACCACGAAACGGCCTGTCCTTGGAGGCGTCGGCCGAAACCGGGAGCATTCCTAGTCCGGCTGTGTGATAGGTCTTTCGGAGACTGGTTTAGGACCTGCCTTCACCTCCTCCGTCCTTCGATCGCTTTACAGTTCGTTGACGACTCGAAGGGAGGCCACATATACTCAACGTTGTGTCGTGAATAAGACAGACGTCCACTTCCGCCATCCAGCCTCCATAGCGGCGGAAGATCCGATGCTCACGCTGTATCAGTTTGAATGCTCTCACTACTGCGAGAAAGCCCGTTGGGCACTCGACTACAAAGGGCTCGACTACCGCACGCGAAACCTGATCCCAGGCCCCCACCGGCTGGTCACCGAGCGCTTGGCCCCGCGCAGCCATGTCCCGATCCTCGTCGATGGGGAGCGGGTTGTTCAGGGCTCCTCCGAAATCATCGACTACCTCGACAAGCGCTATCCACGCGCCCGCTTGACCCCGGTCGGGGCTAGCGCGGGACAAGAGGCGCACGAATGGGAGCGCTACCTCGACCGCGAGATCGGGGTTGCGATCCGCTGCTGGTTCTATTTTCACGCCCTACCCGAGCGCAAGCTCGCGGCGCGCTTTCTCTTGCAGGGCGCGCCGTGGTATGGGGCTCCGCTCTATGCCCTCATCTTCCCGGTCGTGCGGCGAGCCATGCGCTCGCTCATGCGCATCGACGCCGAGAACGCCGCGCGCTCCGAGTCGCAACTCCGTACGGCCTTGGACCACCTGAACGAGGCCTTGCGCGGGCGCCGCTACCTGGCGGGCCCTGGGGGCTTTTCGAGAGCCGATCTCACGGCGTGTGCCTTGCTCGCGCCTTTGTGTCTCCCCAATGCAGCCTATGCGCCGGATCTCCCAAAGGCCGTAGCCGCGTTTCGCGCCGAGCATGAGGCCGATCCTTTCTTCGGCTGGGTGATCGAGACCTACGGCCGTTATCGCCACCGCGACGTTTGACGCCGGCCGCGAGCGCCGCCAGCTCTTCCTCGAAGAAGTTGACGGCGCGACCACGGGTGAACGCGTGCCGCAGCCGTTCGCCGACCGTGTCGAGATCGTCCAGTCGCACCGCCACGGTGCCTGGTGACGATTCCCGGAACGGGCCGCGCAGATCGAGGAGGGGCTGACGCGTAACGGCTATCGGTTGGTTGCCCATGTACCGCCGGATTTGGAACTATATCGCCGGGTTCGTGAGATTGAGCCTGATGTGATCATCATCGATACCGACTCCCCCAACCGGGATACGATTGAGCACATCTGCTGCATCACCCACAACTCACCCCGACCGATCGTGATGGTTACCAACGATACAGACAGCCACACCATTCGCGCGGCGGTGAATGCGGGAGTGACGGCCTACGTGGTGGATGGCCTAAGCGCGAATCGGCTGCGACCCATCCTGGAGGTGGCCATCGCCCAGTTTGAGGAATGCCACGCCATGCGGTGCGAACTGGAACAGGCCAAGCTCGCCCTCGCCGAGCGCAAATTTATCGAGCGCGCCAAGGGTGTGGTGATGCGGCAGCGTCGGCTCGACGAAGAGACGGCCTACAAGTCGATGCGCAAGATGGCCATGGACCGCAACGTCAGAAAGTACGGGATCAATTCCACGGTCAGCAAAGGCGCGAACTGGGCGGCCATTCGCGACGCGCTTTCCAGCGGCGATATTCAGGCGACTCACATGCTAATCGGGATGCCGATCGCGTCCACGATGGGGCTTTTGGGCTCGCCGAAGAAACCGATGATCATCCCGTGGATCCTCAACCGCAACGGCCAGTCCATCACCTTGAAAGCCGACTTGAAAGGTAAAGTGGCGGCCGATCCCAAAGCGCTGAAGCCGTTGGTCGAAGCGGCGAAGAAGGCGGGCGAACCGATGACCTTCGCCATGACCTTTCCGCCCGGGACGCACGCCATGTGGATGCGCTATTACCTCGGCGCGGGCGGCATCAACCCGGACAAGGACGTCGCGCTCATCACCATTCCGCCGGCGCAGATGGTAGCCAACATGAAGGTCGGCAAGATGGACGGTTACTGCGTCGGGGAGCCGTGGAACGCGCGCGCCGTCGTGGAAGGGATCGGGTTTACGTCGGTCAACACGCAGGATATCTGGAAGGATCATCCGGAAAAGGTCTGCGCCTTCACCGCGGAATTCGCGGACAAGAATCCCAAGACCGTCAAAGCCGTGCTGAAGGCGTTGCACGAGGCCAGCGTGTGGCTGGACAAAATGGAAAACCGCCCGGAGCAGTGCGAGATCGTCTGCAAAGCCACCTACATCAACTGTCCGCCGGACATCATCCTCGGCCGCTTGCAGGGACATTACGATTTCGGCGACGGCCGCAAAACGGAAGATCCGAACTACATGATCTTCAGCGATCGCAACTGCAATTACCCACAGCCAAAGTACGCGAAGTGGTTTCTGACCCAATTTCGCCGCTGGGGCATGGTGGACGGGCCGCCCGATTACGAAGGGATCGCCAAACAGGTGATGCGCACGGA
This sequence comes from uncultured Gammaproteobacteria bacterium, assembly GCA_963764725.1. GTDB lineage: Bacteria > Pseudomonadota > Gammaproteobacteria > JACCXJ01 > JACCXJ01 > USCg-Taylor. The sequence goes on from CAVXTM010000018.1 coordinate 133,689, forward strand.
CCTTTACGAAGAGGCGATGAAGGAAATCGGGTACAAGCACGGCGGGCTCAACAATGATCCGGAAACCTTGTTTGATGGCAAGACGTTCGATCCCGCCAAAGGCGACCGAAGAATACGCGACCGCATTCGCGGTCCACAGCACGAAAGGATGATCGGCCGTGGACTGATGACATGTAAATCGACCAGCCGCACCTGTGGCAGGCATCCGCTATGAACATGAATCCGATAAACATCGATTGGTTGATCCTGCCGCTGCATCGGCGCGACTCGTGGTGATCGGGCTCTGGACGTCTGTGCAGCTCGACTGCTGGGCGAAGGAACCTGCCTTCACCCGCTGAAAACCTGGGAGGCGAGCAAACTCTACATCCTGAAGCCGTTTGAAAAACGCGGCGAGCTGGATCAGGGCATACTGCGATTCACCTGGTATTCGCTGGTGCTGGTCGCCAAGGGCTACGCGCTGGCTATTTTGATCGGCACGCCGCTGGGTCTCCTACTCGGGACTTTCGAAGCTATTCGCAAAGAGTTTCGATCCGATTATCCAGATCTGCGTCCCGTCTCGCCGCTGGCCTGGTTGCCGTTGGGTCTGGTGTTGTTCCAGAAATCGGAACCGGCCGCGCTTTTCACCATCGCCGTATGCGCCATGTGGCCGACGGTGTTGAACACGGCGGTGGGCGTGCGCGCGGTTCCGCAGGACTATCTCAATGTCGCGCGGGTGCTGAAGCTGTCGCGGACCAAGACGCTCTTCAAGGTGCTGATCCCGGCTACCCTGCCGTACATGTTCACCGGCTTCCGGCTCAGCCTCGGTATCGCCTGGCTGGTGATCGTCGCGGCGGAAATGCTGACCGGCGTGCCCGGTGTCGGCGGGTTTCTCTGGCAGGAATACAACAGCCTGATCTACGAGCACATCATCCTGTGCATTCTGACCATCGGTGTCGTCGGTTTCATCCTCGACCGACTGATGAGCCTGGTGGAAGCCCGATTCAAATCGATTTGAGACTGACACCATGGCTTTCCTGGAACTAAAACACGTCAGCAAAGGTTTCCGGTCCAACGGCACCCTAACGCCGGTGCTGCGCGACATCAACCTCTCGATCGAGAAAGGCGAGTTTGTCGCCATCGTCGGTTACTCGGGCGCCGGCAAAACCACGCTCATCTCGCTGATCGCAGGGTTGATCAGGCCGGACACCGGCAGCGTCACTTTGGATGGCGTGGAAATTAGCGGGCCCGAGCCCCGATCGCGGGATAGTCTTTCAAAACTATTCGCTGCTGCCGTGGCTGACGACTTACGAAAATGTTTACCTGGCCGTGGATCAGGTTTTCCGGAACTGGTCGCCCACCCGGAAAAAGGCTCACGCCGAGAAATACATCGCGATGGTGAATCTGTCGCCGGCGCGAGAAAAACGTCCGGCGGAGCTTTCCGGAGGCATGCGCCAGCGCGTATCGGTCGCGCGTGCGTTGGCCACGGACCCGCGGATTTTGTTGCTCGATGAACCGCTCAGCGCCCTAGACGCGCTCACTCGGGCAACGCTCCAGGGCGAGATCGCTAGAATCTGGGATCAGGATAAGAAAACCGTGGTGCTCATCACCAACGATGTGGATGAAGGCATCCTGCTCGCGGACCGCATCATTCCGTTGACCCATGGCGCCCGATGCGACGCTGGGGCCCGCCGTGCCGGTCGAGATCCCTCGGCCGCGCGACCGTAAAGCCATCAATCACGACCCGCATTTCAAACAAACTCGGCACCAGGTGATGGATTTTCTCTTGGGCGTTGGCGTTCACCACCGCAAGACCGTCACCCGCAAGCTGCATCTGCCCGACATCGAACCCGAAGATATATCCTACGGTAAACCCTCACCCTTCTCTTTGTTCCGCCGCGTTCCCCTACGCAGCAAGGAATTCAAGAAAGAGACCGTGGAGATCGAGACTTAACCGCACAACGGCAAAATCTGCCACCTAACCCCTATGAACGCATTTCTGACTATCTCTCGTCTCACGAAGATCTACGCTACGCCGAAAGGTCCGGCGGTTATCGTTAGAGATTTCGATCTTGAAGTGAATAAAGGCGAGTTCGTTTGCCTCATCGGGCATTCCGGCTGCGGCAAGACCACCGTGCTTTCGATGCTGGCCGGGCTCAACGAGGTCACGAGCGGCGTCATGGTGCTGGCCGGTAAAGAGATTAAGGGACCCGGGCCCGATCGCGGCATGGTGTTTCAATCGCCGTGTTTGTTGCCGTGGCTGACGGCCTTAGAAAACGTCATGCTCGGGGTGGACCAGGTTTATTACACCGCCACGCGGCAAGAGCGGCATGATCTCGCCGAGTATTATCTGAGCCTGGTCGGTCTGGGAGATGCCATGGATAAACGACCGGCGGAACTCTCCCAGGGTATGCGCCAGCGCGTCGGGATCGCGCGTGCGTTCGCCCTATCGCCAAAGATGCTGCTGCTCGATGAACCTTTCGGGATGCTCGATTCGTTGACGCGCTTCGAATTGCAAAAAGTGCTGTTGGACCTGTGGGGGCGCGATCAAAAGACCGCGTTTATGGTGACGCACGACGTCGACGAAGCGATCTATCTGGCGGACCGTGTGGTCATGATGACCAATGGCCCCGACGCCGAGGTCGGCGACATATTAGACATACATTTTCCCCGTCCGCGCGACCGAAAAGAGATCATGGAGCATCCTGATTACTATCGGCTTCGAGAACATTTGATCGTTTTTCTAGAAGAACGTGCCGAAAAAAAACGCGCGATTACACCCGATACGCTGCCGCATGTCGATGAAAGGATAGTGCAACTCGCATCCACTCAGCACAAAGGCCGCAAGGGCTCAAACCCTAGCGGTGCGAATCTGCATGACGATCCCAAGCGGGCAGAAAGTAATCGATGAGTGCGTTCGACTTGGGTGAAGGATAACTTCGTTCTGGATGGCAGCCGGTTACGGCCCGAACGCCCGAAGCTTTGAGGGGTCCCGCATGGCCGTGCTGACGCGGGTGTGCTTCCGGGGCGGGAAAGTCGGCGAGTGGCGAGTGCTGCGCATGCAGACGCTCGCCGGGCTACCGCTCGAGCCGGTCGCATCTCTGAACCGGCAGGAACGCCCTGGCCCGGCGGCCGATGGCGCCGTGTGGTCCCTGCACGGCGTGACCTCGCATCAGCACTATGTCGAAGGGCGCGAGAAACTGCAGCTTGAAGCGGTGCAGGCGGGGCTCGGCCGCGCCGAGGCCACTCACGCCGCGCTCATACCGATCACCAAATCAGCCACCTGGTGGGATCTACCTCAGGATGAGCGGCGCGCAATCTTCGAGGAGCGCTCTCACCATATCTCGGCGTCCCTCAAGTATCTCCCCGCGATCGCACGGCGACTCTACCACTCGCGCGAGCTGGGCGGGCCGTTCGACTTTCTGACTTGGTTCGAGTTCGCGCCCGAGCACGCGGGCCTCTTCGATGAGATGGTCGCCATGCTGCGCGAAACAGAGGAGTGGTGGTACGTGGAACGCGAGGTGGATATCCGGCTCACGCGCGCGACGGGATCTGCGAGCGGATAGAGGCGCCCGGCGGCGCACCAATATGATGCTGCGTTGCACCATCCTAATGCCTGATCGCCCCGATACCGGGCTACCCCTTGATTCCATGAAATTCCATAACTAATTAATATTGCGAGAGATGTTGCCATTGCAAATCTGCTGGCACCGGTCTTGCCCGCCTTTTGTATATCGTTCGTCCGCGGGAAAATACTGCCAGTGAGAGCTGGTGCGACCGGTGGGTGACCGGCCTCAGGGAGCGACCCTCAACACCGGCGCCTCGGCCGCACCACCTGTCACTGGCGTTAGATCGGAGAAGCAATAGGATGAAGCAATTATGAACTGGTTAGCGTTAATGTTCGGCGGTGATGCGGGCTGGCAAGGGTTCGGGCGGATCGCCCGTATTTCCGGAACCGTGATGGGACTCGCGCTCCTCGGGGGCTTGTTTCACTTTCTTCCCAAAGGCGACACCGCGATGCAAGTCTATGAACCGATGCGGCAGGCCGCCGCCGTATTATGCTCGGCCAGCGCATCGGATCGACGGGTGCTGCGGCGGATCGTTGAAGACGCCGTGAGCCCGCATCTCCTACACATCGAGTGCGAGTCCGTGGCGGTCCTACAGCATGCCGTAGGCTTCCAAGGTCAAGAACGCCGGTAGCTTGGTGGTCGTCACGAGCTTATCCAGGAGCCTTGCGGCTTCGTTGAACTTGCAGCTTGCGAATTGCTGCTCCCCAATCTCTTCCCGGACTTGGGCCAGTTCCTGACTCAGGCTCTCGCGGAACACCTCCAGGGTAACCTTGCGGCCATCTTCAAGCACACCCCTCGGATAGCGGATCCACTGCCAGAGTTGTGCCCGTGAGATCTCCGCGGTCGCCGCGTCTTCCATCAGATGTGCGATCGGCACCGCCCCCTTCCCGCTTAGCCAGGAGTCGGTGTAGCGCAGCGCGGCGCTGATGTTGTGCCGCAGTCCCTTCATCGTAATCGTGCCGTCGGGCATTCGCAGCAGGTCCGCGGCGGTGACCTGTACATCCTCTCGCAGGTTGTGGATCTGGTTCGGTCCCGGCATGTGCTTGTCGAATACCGCTTTGGCGATCGGCGCGAGCAGGGGATGGGCGACCCAGGTTCCGTCGTGACCGTCTTTGGCCTCACGCTCCTTATCGGCCCGCACCTTGGCGAGGGCCTCCTCGTTGGCAAGCTCATCCTCCTTGATCGGGATCTGGGCCGCCATCCCGCCCATCGCATGTATACCGCGGCGATGACAGCTCTGAACCAGGAGCCTTGAGTAGGAGTGCAGGAAGTGCTGGTTCATGGTCAACTGGCTGCGATCCGGCAGCACAAATTCGGGGTGATTGCGCAGGCACTTGATGAAGCTGAAGATGTAATCCCAGCGTCCGCAGTTGAGTCCCGCCGCATGCTCGCGCAGCTCGTAGAGAAACTCGTGCATCTCAAAGGCGGCCGTGAGCGTTTCGATGAGCGCCGTCGCGCGGATGGTCCCCCGCAGGATGCCGAGCGCATCCTGGGCGTAGAGGAATACAGCATTCCACAAACGGGCCTCCTTGCGGCTTTCCATCTTGGGCAGATAGAAATACGGCGCCGTGCCCTTGGCGATCAGCTTTTTGGCGTTATGGAAAAAGAACAAGCCGAAGTCGAACAGGCTCGCCGGAATCGGTTCGTCGTCGAGCAGAACATGCTTCTCCTTCATGTGCCAGCCGCGCGGGCGCACGATGAGAGTCGCGAGCTTGCCGTCATTGAGCCGGTAGACCTTGCCTTCCGGTCCGGTATAGGAGATGGTGCCGTCGATCGCGTCGCAGAGGTTGACCTGCCCATCCATCATCTGCTCCCAGGTCGGGCTCGAGGCGTCCTCGAAGTCCGCCATGAAGGTATTCGCCCCGGAATTGAGCGCATTGATGATCATCTTGCGTTCGACCGGACCGGTGATCTCCACCCGCCGGTCCACCAGGTCCGCGGGGATGGGCGCGACCTTCCACTCGCCTTCACGGACGTACTTGGTTTCAGGAAGAAAATCCGGCAGCCCGCCGGCATCGAAGAACTGCTGCCGGCGGACCCGGATCGCCAGTAACTCTTTACGCCGCGGCCCGAATCTCTTGACCAGCTCTTCCACAAACCCCAGAGCCTCCGGCGTGAGGATGCGTTCGTAGTCCAGGGTCATCGCGCCGCGGACATCTAACAGGGTGGTCATGCTGATTTCCCTCCTTCCACCGGTATCAATGAGCGCATGATAGCCGAGGTTTGTGCGGCGCAGCAATAGGCGCGGAATGGCCTGAATCAATTTGATTTCGCCACCACGGGGTATGAACCCCGTGGGGCGACCAAAGGGGAGAGCTGCGCCTCTCCCCTTTGGAAACCCCATGGCTAAGGATCCCGCGGCAAGACCGCGGGGAATAAATTTTAAGGTGGGAGGCTCTTCCATTTATGCAAGATAGGACTTAGCCCTTCTTAAACGCAAGCACGGCCGGCCGGGTTGAGCTGCCGATTAGGTCACGCCCAGGCAGGAAAAGATTGTCAGTTGGCTTGCACCGGCCCACCCCGATAAGACCCCTGACAGAGAATTTTTTTACAGTTCCCGTTCAGCATGGTGTAGATAATCGCGCCGGTGTCGTTGCGGGCCTTGAAATGGCCGATGCCGTCAATATCCCCACCCATAGTGTTGACCTTGACCGGATGCGACGGGTCCGGGGACAAATGGGTAAAATCGAAGTCCACCCGGCCGGTCGTGGAGCCCGCGCCCACATCGAGCTGCGCCCGGACATTAGGCCCGGCCGTGAACAGCGCGCCCCGGGCGCAATCGCTGAACCCCCGCGCGGTGCTGCAATGGACTTGATCGTGGACGCCGGCATGGAGCGTATAGAACAGTACCCGCTCGCGGCGGCTGGGGATGAGGCGCAGGCTGTGTTCGTCCGCAGCGCCGGTCCAGCGGTTGTAGTTAGGGTAAAAGCCGAACACATAGGGATCGAAGATGTTCTGCGAACCGCAGGTTGCGACGGCGGGGTTGGCGGGACCCACATAGAGGCAGGAATTGAGGCCGCGTATGCCGCCGGCGATGTTGACGAAACGGCGGATGCCGGCCCAGGCGTCGTTGGCTTCGAGGGTGGCGATGGCCATGGACACCCCGAGCGAATGGGTCACCAGGTCCACCGTAGCGCTACCGGTATAAGCCCGTACCGCGTCAATGAACTTCCTGATGATCTCGTACTTGCCCCGGCGGTGAAAGTTATCCTGGGGGTTTTGCTGTTCCTCAGCGCTGAGATAGGTCACCCCGAACAGCTCGCAGTCGTTGTACCCCCACTCTTTGAATTCCTCGTACACGGAGCGTTTTGGAGGCGTATAACCTGCCACGCCGCCCTGTACCGGTGAGTCCCAACTGATGGCGCGATCGGCATTGCCGTGGATGAAGACCACCGGTGTCCGTACCGCCTTGCATTCCCCGCCGCCGAAACCCCCGAATCCGGTCCCCGGATTAAAACTCCCGGCGTATTGCGTATCGGGCGCCGAGCATTTGGGAAAGGTGAAGTCCCCGCACTCCAAGGCGCCCGCCCCCCCACTCAACATGATGCCGCCCAGCAACACCACATATCGGGAAAAGACTTCTGGAACCGTTTGCATGCTCGCCCTCCCAAGTTATTGGGAAACCATTGTGAACGATAAACCAACGGATGTTGCGCTGCAATAAGGGCGTCGGCGGCACCTTCTGATTCAGTCGACACATAAGCTCGAATTCCTTATCCTTCAAACCAGCATGGCGCCTATCGAACGCAAAGCTTCTGCCCCCAAGATCCCGCCTGTCCACAACTGGCGCACAACCGACGAAGATGAAATCGAGCGCCGCCGGCTGCGCGCCCGATCCGAGCATTTCGCTATCAGCAATCTCGATGCGAAGCATCCGATTTTTTCCAACTTCCGCATTCTCTCCGGAAGCGGGCTTACCTACTCCGTCGAGATCTGGAGCGTTCGCGAGCGGCAGTTCGCCTGCAGTTGCGTCGACTTTCGCATCAACGGCCTGGGCACCTGCAAGCATGCGGAAGCGGTGCTGCTGCACCTGGAGGGGCGATACAAGAAGTTGTTCAGGGCCGCCGCTGAAAACGGCAGCTATCGCATCGACATCGTGCCGGACCATGCCGCCGACACGCTGCGCTTGGCGGGCGGCGGGCTGAAGGATCTCGCGAGGCCGCTGAGGAGACTCTTCGATGAGCGCGGCCTACTGAGAGACGGTTCCCCCGAAGAGGCCATCGAAAGGCTGAGCAAGGCGGGGATCCCGGCGCTGCGCATCTCCCAGGACGTCGAGCCGTGGGTGCGGCAAAGGTGCCAGGCGGCGGAACGCAAGTCGCTGCGCAAGGAGTACGAGCTGAGGGTGCACGCCGGCGAGTGGCCGCCGCAGGAGACCGTGGTCCCACTGTTCCCCTACCAGCGCCTAGGCATGCTGCATCTCGCCTTCACCGAGCGAGCGCTACTCGCCGACGAGATGGGGCTCGGCAAGACCATACAGGCCATCGCGGCCTGCGCGCTCATCCACCGGCTCGGGAAAGCGGAGCGCGTGCTCATCGTGACACCCGCCTCGCTCAAGACGGAGTGGGAAGAGCAGATCCAGCGCTTCACGCGGCTGCCCTATCGGATCGTCTTCGGAAGTCCGCGGGAACGGCGTAAGGCCTACGTCCAGGCGCCCTTTTTTACCATCGTCAATTACGAGCAGATGATCAAGGACGCGCTCACCGTCAATGAGCACCTCCGGCCCGACATCGTGGTCCTGGATGAGGCACAACGGATCAAGAACTGGAACACCTTGACGGCCCAAGCGGTGAAGCGCCTCACGAGCCGCTTCGCCTTCGTGCTGACGGGCACGCCGATCGAGAACCGGATCGATGAGATCCACTCCTTGATGGACTTTCTCAATCCCGCCGTTCTCGGTCCCCTGTTTCGCTTCAATCGCGATTTCTACGAGCTCGATGAGCGGGGCCGCCCGTGCGGTTACAAGAACCTCGAACGCCTCCATGAGCGCATCGCACCTTACATGCTGCGCCGGCGTAAGTCGGATGTGGAGACGGAACTGCCCGAGCGGACGGACAAGAACTTCTTCGTACCCTTATCGGCAGGACAGAAGCAGGCCTACTCGCATCACGAGGATCAGGTAGCCCGGCTCGCCGCCGCGGCCCGCCGCCGGCCACTCACCCAGCAGGAGCAGGAAAAGCTCATGCGCGAACTGGCCATGATGCGGATGATCTGCGACACCAATTACATCCTCGATCCGAATGACCGCGCGTGCCCTAAGCTCGGCGAGCTCGAAAAGGTCCTCGAAGAATGCCGCGACAACGCCGGGGTTAAGGTGATCGTGTTCTCCGAGTGGGAGCGCATGCTGGAGCTGGTGCGCGATCTCTGCCGCAAGCGCGGTCTCGGCTGCGCCTGGCACACCGGCAGCGTTCCGCAGTTGCGTCGGCGGGCCGAGATCAATCTGTTCAAAAACGACCCTGACTGCGGGGTGTTTCTCAGCACCGATGCGGGCAGCACCGGTCTCAACCTACAGAATGCGAGCGTCGTGATCAACTGCGATCTTCCCTGGAATCCCGCCAGGCTCGAACAGCGCATCGCCCGCGCCTGGCGAAAATACCAGTCCCATCCCGTCACCGTTGTGAACCTGATCTCGCAGGACACCATCGAGGAGCGCATGCTGGGCACGCTCGCCAACAAGCAAGCGCTGGCCGAAGGAGTGCTGGAGCGCAAGGGCGATCTGGCCGCGATCCCCTTCGGCGGCGGCAAGCAGGCGTTCCTCGATCGGCTATACCAGTTGGTTCAGCCGGTGTCGCCCGCGTCCCTCGCTGCCCCGCAACCGCCACGCCCGGCGGATCGCGCCCGGGCCTTCGCCGAGCGGGTGCGCGAGCGGCTCGATGGCGCGCTCATCCGTTGCGAGGAGCAATACCCGCTCGAGGGCAGCCACTCGGTGCTCCTGGTCGTGGTCGAACGCGATTCCTCCCAGTGGCGCGAGCAGATCCAGGGCTTGCACCGGGAGCTTTTTGGCGACAGCGATCCGCTGTCTCCGATTTATCTTGAGGTGGTGGATCGCGGCACCGCGGATGCCCTCGATCGTTTCGCAAAGGCCGGGCTCATTCAGCGAACGATGCGCGGCAGCCGGCCCTTGTTGGACGATGGGACAGCGGAAGCCAAAGGGCTGTTGTCCGAGGAAGAAAGAGAGAAGGCCGCTCTGCATCGTGCCCACGCCGTGCGGCGCTTGAAGATGAACCGGGTGCTCAGCGCCGCCGACCTCGCCGCCGAGAGCCGCCAGGCGCTCCTTGAAGCCCTGTATGCGCTCGGCCGCGCTCTTGCAGTCGAGCATCGCCTCCCGGAGCCGAAAGGGATCGACGATCTCCTGACCCCTTCGCTTGCGTGGTGTTGGGGCGAAAAGATAAGTGTCGTGAAGGAATCTCTGGCGAACGATCACGCCGCAGGCGAGCCGCTCGCTCTAGCGTTGGAACATTTGCTAAAAGCAGGCGCTCCAGCTTGAGCCTTCGTGGGGCGCGCGCGCATGGTAGCCGCGAAGCCGTAGATGAAGTCAAACTGGCTGCGGTGCGGCTGTTCCACGATGACCTCGCTGATCCGGCGTGCCAGCCAGCACTTCCTGTGCCCGGCCAGCTGCGCTGGAGCTCGGGTACTCGCCCCTGGCCCTGGCTTTCGATCGACTTCGAATGGCCTGATCCCAGACTCTTGCCCCCTCCCATCCGGTTCAGCTCACTGAGCCCACAACCTCCTCTTGGCCCGCACTCGGGCAAGACGGCAAACGGTCCTGAATTTGGTACCTCGGGCCGATCAATGGCCCGAAAATTCCCCGATTCTGGACCGAGACTCGCGTGATTGACACCCCACAGGTTAAGCAGTACCTTCATTTTGGAGGAAACAAGCGTTCAAAGATGCCCTAACGGACACCTCGAGGGACACCGAGCCGATTGCTCTCCTGGGTATGCTTGCGCTGCAGGGCATCGGACGCAGGATAGCGCACGCAGTTGACGCTCACGGGCCAGGGGGCCACCCAGAGCGGGGGCTGACTTTGTGGAGAAGGGGGCCTACGCGTGCGGCGCCGCCCTTTAATATTCGCGGGATTCGAAGGCGTTGGAGAACGCGGCCCATATCGGTTGATCTCGCTGTCAGGCGGGGGATATCGCGCAGCCTTGTTTCACGCTGGTGTATTGCGGGCCTTGAACAAGGCGGGGCGATTTGAAGCAGGCGGGCCCGACGACCATTCGTGCATCATCAGCGCCGTCTCCGCTGGAACGATCACCGCCTTTGTGTGGGAACAATTCTTCAACAGCGACGGGCTGGAGGCGTATTGGCCCGAAATAGCGCTCTTGAAGCTGGTGACCACAGGTCCTTCGCTCACGCTGAGACCGCTCCTCGTCACGGCGTAAAAAGCACGCCTAACGCACCCTACATCTACTGAGGAAATTGTTAGTCGCGTCATCAGTGTCATCGACCCAAGCGAGGAAACCTAGCGGAACGAGGGGGCACCCATTCTCCCATCCGATTCAGCTCACTGAGCCGATAACCTCCCCTTGGCCCGCACTCACGCAAGACGCAAAAACGCTCCGAAACCTACGCCTCGGGTCGAGAGATATCCGGGAACGTCGCCAATTCTGGACCAAGGACACGCGTGATTGACGCCCCGCAGGTTAAGCAGTACCTTCATTTTTTAGGAAAGAGGGCGTTTGAAAATCCTACCGCGGCCTCTGGCCGCAATCAAATGGGAGACCAAACTCCCTTGCCAAATGCAGGGAAGTCACGCTGAAAGAATCTATACATCATGGTCCCGTCAATGGCTGAACTCGCGACCCTCTACGCGGCCGAGGTGGATATCGTGGCGGCCGTCGTGAGGCGTGGCCGGAGATCTCGGAGGGTTCCTTGCTCGGCCGGGCGATCTGGAACTCCCGCACCAAGGCCTTGCTCGGCGTCGTAGGATAGCGACGCGGGACTCATATGACAACCGTTCAGGCGTGCGGCCTTCGACACGCCGCCGACGTCAACTTTAACGACGCGAAGAGCGCGAGCAAATGGGAGCGCCTAGCGACCGTCTGCATCACGCGGGCGCGGGACGCCTTGAATCAGCCGACGGGCACGTATACGAAGGTCCATCGCGACACGATGTCGGACCTCTTGAAGGCCATGCTCGTGACGCACGGCTCGATCGGTAAGCTGCTCGAGGGCGGCAGCGAGAGCCCGCAATCCGTGGACGCGCTCGTGCTGGCGCGGCTTCAGGTCGAGGGCCTGTTCTCGATGTGCCTGCTCGTGGAGAGCTCCGACTGGGTCGATGCGTTCCCGGGCGACGGATGGAAAAAGCAGTTCGTCCGGTATCTTCTGTTCAAGTACGAGACCGAGTGCCTGCCGCGCTTCGGGCCGAACGCGCACGTACCCGAGCGCTTGCGGCTCGTCGAGTTTGCGGGCGTGTGCAACGTGACGCTCGCGCAGATGCACACCGTCGAGCACCAGCAGACCGCCATGCCGATGCCGGCCGGCATGGCGGAAGAGAGTATCCAGGACTTCCCCACGCCCGGCAAGACCATCCGGAAGCTTCCGGCCGGCAGTAGCAAGCGACGGATGCTCGAGCGGCTTTACATGGACTACAAGTACCTTTGCTCCTTCGCGCACGGCCTCCAGGCAGCGAACATGGCGAAGTCGGTATACGACGTGCGCTCACGCGAGCGGCAGATCTTCACGGAAGCGGAGATCGAGGCGAACTTCCAGCAGGACGTCAACACGTCGGCCCGGGTCTACAGCTTGTTGAGTATCGTGCAGGCGGTCGCCGAGCTTTGGCCGCTCTATCCGAACGACATGGAGATCGTGTCCGGCGTGACCGACGCGTGGAACGACCTCCTCGGGTCGAACTTCGTCGTGAACGCGGTTTGGAACATCAGGACGAGAGCACTGCTCGGCGTCCTCGGCTAGGTATCGATCCAGAGCATCTTCGACAGCGCACAGGGCGCAATAGGCGACAGCCGTATTGCGCCGCATGCATGACTCGTTCGGCGCTATGGGCTACGGGCTGCATTCTTTTTCTACCCAAATGGCACAAGGACATGAGCTATGGATGTTCGCGATCGTCGCGATTGACACTATCTGGAGGGCAGGATTACCGACCCGGCCCGCTTTTGAACGCCCCCTCCGCCGGCCCCGGCAGTTCAAACACCTCCCACAGCGGGATTTCGAGGTCTTTCAGGGTCGCGAACGTCAGGGTTTCCTGGGGGCCGATCACGGCGCCCTCGTCGAAAGCGCCGTCGGTGCCCAAGAGAAAACGGATGGCGTAGTGTTCCAGCGGATCCACTACCAGGTATTCCCGCACCCCGGCGCGCGCGTAAAGCGCTTTTTTCTCGCGCAGATCTTTGGTAGAGGTGGACGGCGAAAGGATTTCCATTACCATGTCGGGCGCACCCTCGATGTGGGTGGGGGTGATCTTGGCCGCGTCGCAAACGACCAGCAGGTCCGGCTGCACCACGTCCGTTTCAGACAAACGCACGTCGGTCGGGGCGGTGAACGGGCGGCAGGGCTTACCGGAAAGCTTTTGTTCAAGCCTGCTGGAAATCCTGATGACTACGGTTTGATGCCGGGTCGAAGGCGCTGGCGACATGTCATAGGCGACACCATCGATGATCTCCCAACGTTCGCCCTCCGGCCAGGTTTGATAGTTGGTCCAGGTACATTGCGTATCGCTGGTATGGGTTTTAGGTTGCATGAGAAAGTCCTCCAGAGTGCTTGCAAAGCACTCATCGCAACATCATACCGGCCGCCGCTGCAGTAATGTCTTTGGTATCCAAGGTCAGGACAGGATTCTAGCAAGTTTCTGAAGCCGGTGTGGCCGCCCGGCCTGGCGGGAGGTGACCCGCGGTCGGCTCTTTCGGTCGCGCGCAGCAGTGCGAGAGAGCGGCCGGCGCGCCCGGCCCGGTCTTAAATGGCAACCGTGAGTAGGCGTTGGATGCTGTAGTTCATGGGTCGGCTGCGTCCCGACGAGCGGTTGCGTGCAGTGGCGGCAGCGATACCGTCAGCGCCCGCAGGCGAAAATAGAGATCGGCCCGGAATGTTCCACGGGTTACCGCGGCTTCGAGCCTACGGCGCGCTCCCGCGATCACGCGCAGGTCTGCCGGCATGGGTGCGCTCGCACCCAGCGGCACAAACTCGCGGTGTTCGAGCAGCCGCAAGAGCTTCGTCTGCGCGGACCAGGAAAGCGCGTGGATCCCGTCGAGAAACAGGGTGCCGCCACGCGCCCGCTCACAACACCCGGGGCTACGCTGGCCGGCGCCACCCGCCGCATGCCCGAAAAGCTCTTGTTCTAGCTGGGTGTCTGTCCACACCGTACAATCGAGCTGGACAAACGGGCCGTGGCTTCTGGCGCTCATGGCATGGATGGCGCGGGCGGCCGTTTTCACGGCGCCGGCGCCCGACAGCAGCACCGCCGAGCGTGCCGCGGCCGCCTCCTTGATCTCCTCGATCGTTCGGCGCGCGCGCGGCCCTTGACCAATGACGCGTTCTAAGGGGTTGCTCGCTCGGGGCTTTTGCGAAACCAGACGCGCTGCCCTGATCTCGTGCGCAGCACGCGTCTCATGCACCAAACCGACCGCGCCGGCGGGTCCACCGAAATAGGTCGAAAGAACCCCGAGTACGCGCTGCGCGGCCGCCCACGGATCGCCCGCGGCGCGCACGATCTTAGCAATTTCACGGAGCGCGGCGCGATCCAGATCTCGTTGCTGTTTCAATACCTTGAGTGTGATAGTGGGTGGTATCGTGGATGCACCTGGGCTGGGCGCCGCTGCCGGTAAAGTCTCCCTCCCGGGAAAACCTCGTGAAACGACGCCGCGAGCGCCCGCAAACTGTGGCGAGCAATCCGCGTACCGCTTTTAAAACCAGGTGCTATCAAAGATATGCGTTTTCCGTATTATACTGGTCATCGGTACGTCATCCCGGGTGGTACATGAATTGCCGGGGCTATCTCCATGGATACGTGCAATGCAAACCACGCGCTGGTGTGGGCCGCTCCGGCAGCCAAGCAAGTAACGATGGCAATCGACTGGGAGCACTATGATACCGGCACCGGCTACGATGAATTACTAGAGGCGCCGGGCCGGCCTCGAGCGCCGGCGCGACCGCTCTGCCGCTATTTGGGATCGCTCACAAGGAGCGAGATAGAGGAGCGGAAAAACGCCGCGGAGCTTGCCATCGTGACCATGGGCATCACCTTCACGGTCTATACCGAGGAGGGTGGCAGCATCGATCGAGCCTGGCCCTTCGACATCATCCCGCGCATCATCCCGAGCCATGAATGGACGCGCATCGAGACCGGGCTCAAGCAGCGCGTCAAGGCGCTCAACCTCTTCATCGACGATGTCTATCACCGGCAACGCATCGTCAAGGCGGGCGTGTTTCCACAGGAGCTGCTCGCGAATTCCGTGAATTTTCGACACGAATGCGTCGGCGTCGATCCTCCGCATGGCGTCTGGGCACATATCTGCGGCACCGATCTGGTGCGCGACCGTGACGGCACCGTCTACGTCCTCGAGGACAACCTGCGCATCCCTTCGGGCGTATCATACATGCTGGAGAACCGCCTGGTCACCAAACGGGTTTTTCCCGAGCTTTTCGAGCACTACAGCATCCGTCCGATCGATGATTACCCCTCGCAGCTCTTCGATATGCTGGCCTCGCTCTCCCCGCGCCCCGCGGACTCCCCCGCGATCGCGGTGCTCACGCCGGGGATCTATAATTCGGCTTATTTTGAGCACGCCTATCTCGCGCAACAGATGGGCGCAGAGCTGGTCGAGGGCGGCGATCTCGTGGTCGGCGACGACGACTGCGTCTACATGCGCACCATCGAGGGATTCGCGCGGGTCGATGTAATCTACCGGCGCATCGACGACCTCTATCTCGATCCCCTGGGCTTCGGCACGGATTCCAAGATCGGCGTGCCGGGGCTCCTGCGCGCATGGAAAGCAGGCCGGGTGGCGCTTGCCAATGCGCCCGGGGCGGGGGTGGCCGATGACAAGGCCGTTTACGCCTTCGTGCCCAAGATGATCACTTATTACCTCGGCGAGGAGCCCATTCTGCCCAACGTACCCACGTTCCTGTGCATGAACACCGACGAGCGCGAGCATGTGCTCGCCAATCTCCACCAACTGGTCGTCAAACCTGCCAACGCCTCGGGGGGTTACGGGATGCTCGTGGGTCCCCACGCCACCGCCACCCAGCGCGCCCAGTTCGCGCGCTTGATCGACCACGACCCTCGCAACTACATCGCCCAGCCGACCCTCTCCCTGTCCACCGTGCCGACCCTATGCGAGACGGGACTGGCGCCTCGCCACGTCAACTTGCGTCCCTTCATCCTTTCCGCTAGCGAGAACTATGTGACCATGGGCGGATTGACGCGCGTCGCCTTGCGCCAAGGATCGCTGGTGGTTAATTCCTCTCAGGGTGGCGGCAGTAAGGACACCTGGATTACGGACGAGGTCTAGCAATGCTCTCAAGGGTGGCGGAACGGCTTTACTGGTTGGGGCGGTACCTGGAGCGGGCGGAGGGGACGGCGCGCAACATTAACGTCAATACCCATCTGCTGCTGGACCTGCCCAAGGGCACGGCTTTCGGCTGGGAGCCGCTCATCTTCATCATGGGAGGGGAGGAGCTTTTTTTCCGGCACTACCGGGACGCCGGTCAGCAGAACGCACTCGAGTTCATGCTTGCGGATCCGCGTAACCCGAGCTCGATCTGTTCCTCCCTGCAGCACGCGCGCGAAAACCTCCGCACCCTGCGGGACGTGGTGCCGCGAGAGGCCTGGGAGAAGCTCAATCACCTGCATCGCTACGCCAACGACCACTATGAGCAGGCGATAGCGGGGCGTTCGCGCTTTCCGTTTGTCACCCAGATCATCGATGGCTGCCAGCTCATCACCGGACTGCTCGCGGGCACCATGAGCCATGACGGGGCGTATGAGTTCGTGCGCACCGGACGCAATCTCGAGCGCGCCGACATGACCACCCGGATCATCGACGTGCGCTCGGCCAGCCTCCTGCCGAAACACACGGGGGACCTCGCGCCGTTCGCGAACATCCAGTGGATGAGCGTGCTCAAGTCGCTATCGGCTTATCAGATGTACCGCCGCCAGGTTCACGTGCGCGTGAGCGGCGCGGAAGTGCTGCGCTTTCTGTTCCAGGATGCGGGATTCCCGCGCTCCGTGTATCATTGTCTGGGCGAAATGCAGCAGAGCCTGAGTGCGCTTCCCCGCAATGAAGTGCCGCGGCGCTACGTGGTGCGGTTGAAACGTCAGGTCGGCGAGGCCATAGTTCAGCACCTCGCCCACGAGGGTTTGCACGAGTTCATCGATAACCTGCAAGTCGCGCTCGGCAAGCTTCACGATCGCATCCGGGCAACCTATTTCCTGACCGAGGCGCCCGCGCCAAAATCACGGTCCCTGGCCGCTTGAGGCCCGCAGGTAGAAGAGGACTTTTCATGGCCATTCGCGTCGCATTGCACCACAAGACAGAGTACCACTACGACCGCCGGGTCCGGCTCTCGCCGCATGTGGTCCGCCTGCGCCCCGCACCGCATACACGAACGCCTATCAGCGCCTACTCGCTCAGGGTCCGGCCCGAGAAACACTTTATCAATTGGCAGCAGGATCCCTTCGGCAACTACCTCGCCCGCCTGGTATTCCCGGATCCCACGCGCGAGCTGTCGATCGAAGTGGACCTGGTGGCGGAGATGACCGTCATCAACCCCTTCGATTTTTTTCATGAAGACTACGCCGAGCGCTATCCTTTCAGCTACGATTCCACTCTCCGCAAGGATCTCGTCCCCTATATCGAGACCAAGGAGGACGGACCCAGGCTCAGAGAGTGGCTTTCCGGAGCCGAACGCTCCGAAGAAGATACCAATGATTTCCTAGTCAAGCTGAATCAACGCTTGGCGCGGGACATCCGCTACACGATACGCATGGAACCTGGCATCCAGGGCTGCGAGGAGACCCTGCGGACACGCCTCGGTTCCTGCCGTGATTCCGCTTGGTTGCTGGTGCAAATCCTGCGGCATTTGGGTCTCGCCGCGCGCTTCGTCTCGGGTTACCTCGTGCAGCTCACCCCGGATGTCAAGGCCCTCGATGGGCCGGCGGGCGTCGAGAGCGATTTCACCGATCTGCACGCCTGGGCCGAGGTCTACGTACCGGGCGCCGGATGGCTCGGGCTCGACCCGACCTCGGGCCTGTTCGCCGGGGAAGGCCAT
The DNA here is from genome assembly GCA_963764725.1 of uncultured Gammaproteobacteria bacterium. GTDB lineage: Bacteria > Pseudomonadota > Gammaproteobacteria > JACCXJ01 > JACCXJ01 > USCg-Taylor. Next base: position 151,457 of record CAVXTM010000018.1, read on the forward strand.
ATCCCGCTAGCTTGCACCCCGGACGCCGTGAGCGCGGCGCCGGTCACCGGCGCTACGGACGAGTGCGAGGTCGAGTTACGTCACAGCAATACGGTTCTGCGCGTCCACGAGGACCCGCGGGTCACCAAGCCCTACGCCGAAAATCAGTGGGCGGCGATCAACGCCTTGGGCCGGGCAGTGGATGAGGACCTGGCTCTGCACGACGTACGGTTGACCATGGGCGGGGAGCCGACCTTTGTCTCCATCGACGACATGGATGCCGCGGAATGGACTATCGCCGCTTTTGGCTCCCACAAGCGCTCGCTGGCGGAAGAGCTGCTCCAACGCCTGTGGCGGCGCTTCGCTCCCGGAGGGGTCCTGCACTTCGGGCAGGGTAAATGGTATCCGGGCGAGTCGCTCCCGCGCTGGGCCTTGGGCTGTTTCTGGCACAAGGACGGCCTACCTCTGTGGCGCAATCCCGATCTCTTCGCCTTGGGTAGCCACGGCATCGGTTTCGGCGCGAGTCACGCCGCGCAATTCGCTGCCCAGCTCGCGCGCCGCCTGGGGATCGGCGAACGCTATGCCGTCCCCACCTATGAAGACGCGCTCTACTATCTGTGGAAAGAGGGCAGTGTCCCGGTCAATCTGGACCCGCTCAAGGCCAATCTAGAAGACCCCGAAGAGCGGCGCATGCTTGCTCAAGCGCTCGACCGGGGTCTCGACACCCCGGCCGCCTATGTGCTGCCGCTCGCATGGGATTGCGGGCAGAGCGGCTGGCGTAGCTCGCCCTGGCCGGTGCGGCGGGGGCACCTCTACTTGAACCCGGGGGACGCGCCCGCGGGCCTGCGACTGCCGCTCGACGCACTCCCCTGGGTCGCCGAAGAGGACCGGGAGATCCTGCCCGAAGCGAGCCTCTTCGAAGCGCGGCCGCCGCTCGCCGATCTCCACGGTGAAGTCGCGCGCCGCTACCGCCAGATACTCGCCACGGGATCAACGCCGGGGGTCTTCGAGCAGGGCTACGCGGACGCGAGACCGCACCCCGCCAACATGGTGCGTACCGCGCTATGCGTCCAGCCGCGCACCGGAAAGTTGCACGTATTCCTGCCGCCGCTCGCCGAGCTCGAGCATTATCTCGATATCGTGACCGCGGTGGAGGCGACCGCCGCCGATCTCGCCCTGCCGGTCTTACTCGAAGGCTACGAACCGCCGCGCGATACGCGTATGGAGCGGCTGCAGATCACGCCCGACCCCGGCGTCATCGAGGTCAATATCCACCCCGCCCACACCTGGAACCAGCTCGTCAACACGACCACGGCCCTCTATGAGGAGGCACGGATGACGCGCCTCGGCACCGAGAAATTCATGCTCGATGGGCGTCACACCGGGACCGGCGGCGGCAACCATATCACGCTTGGCGGCCCTACGCCTGCCGACAGCCCTTTCCTCCGGCGGCCCGAGCTTTTGCGCAGCTTCGTGACCTACTGGCAGCACCATCCGGGGCTATCGTTCCTGTTCTCGGGCCTCTTCGTCGGGCCCACCAGCCAGAGTCCGCGTGTCGACGAGGCGCGCCATGAGAATCTCTACGAGCTCGAGATTGCCTTCCAAGAGATGCCGGAGGGTGAGGTGCCCTGGCCCTGGCTGGTCGACCGCCTGCTGCGCCACCTGCTCGTCGATGTCACCGGCAACACCCACCGCGCCGAGTTCTGTATCGACAAGCTGTACTCCCCGGACAGCGCCTCGGGGCGGCTGGGGCTGGTGGAGCTCCGGGCCTTCGAGATGCCACCGCACTCGCGGATGAGCTTGGTGCAGATGCTGTTGGTGCGCGCCCTCACCGCGCGTTTCTGGAATGAGCCCTACCGACGCTCTCTGGTGCGTTGGGGCACGGTCCTGCACGACCGTTTTCTGCTACCGCATTACGTGTGGGCCGACCTGCGGGAGGTGGTGAGCGAACTGCACGCGACAGGCTATCCCTTCGATCTCGCCTGGCTCGCGCCCTTCTTCGAGTTCCGCTTCCCGCATTATGGAACGGTCACGCTCGGGGACATACAGATCGATCTGCGCGCGGCCATCGAGCCCTGGCACGTGCTAGGGGAGGAAATCAGCAACATGGGCACGGCGCGCTTCGTCGACTCCTCGGTCGAGCGGCTGCAGGTCAAAGTCACCGGCATGACCGACTCGCGTTATGTGCTGGCGTGTCACGGCCGCCAGGTGCCGCTGCGCGCCACCGGCACGCAAGGTGAGTACGCGGCGGGGGTGCGCTACCGTGCCTGGCAGCCGCCATCCGCGCTGCACCCGACCATCGGGGTGCACTCGCCCTTGGTCTTCGACCTCATCGATACGTGGAACGGCCGCGCTATCGGGGGCTGTACCTATCACGTCGCCCACCCGGGCGGGCGTAACCCCACGGTCTTTCCGGTCAACGCCTATGAGGCCGAGGCGCGCCGCGTGGGCCGCTTCTGGCCCTCTGGACATAGCCCGGGCGTGCTCGAACCGCCGCCCGATGTGGCGCGCCTCGGGCGCTTCTTCCCCGAGGGCCACCCCCCCGGCCCCATGGAGCCGCCGCGGGAGGAAATCAACCCCGAGTACCCCCATACGCTGGATCTCCGGCGTTCGAGAACCTGAAGCCCGCACCGCAATGGCGTCGCATCGGCTGCCCCGGCCAGGCCTCTCGGCACGTTGGCTAGCGGAAGAACGCCGGCATTTAGCAGTATTAAAATACATTGAGTTGAATGGAGTAATATGTACTTCTCCCTCTCTACAGACGATAAAAAATGACTTACTGTGTGGGCATCATGCTCGATAGCGGGATGATTTTTGCCTCGGACTCTCGCACGCACGCCGGCGTGGACGATTTTGCAACGTTTTGCAAAATGACCGTGTTCGAACGCTGTGGTGACAGGGTGATCGTTCTATTGAGCTCGGGCAATCTAGCGGGGACACAAGCCGTGATCAGCGTGCTGAAGCAGCGGGGTGACGCCGAGGGCGCGGTCGTCAATTTGTGGAACGCGCAGACCATGTTTGACGTCGCGGTTTTGGTGGCGGACGCGATGCGCGATATTGATCGCCGCGACGGTCAGTATTTGGCAGAGAGTCCCATCACGTTCAACGCCTCGTTCATACTCGGCGGACAACTTAGCGGCGAGCCTTTGCGACTTTTTCGGATTTATTCAGAGGGCAATTTCATCGAGGCGGGACTCGACACGCCCTATTTTCAGACCGGCGAAACAAAATATGGAAAGCCTATCCTCGATCGCGTGATTACCCGTTCCACAACGCTCGCCGATGCTGCGAAGTGCGTGCTGGTTTCGTTCGATTCGACCATGCGCAGTAACTTGTCTGTAGGCATGCCAATCGATCTGATTTGTTACGAGCGCAACAGTCTGAAAATACAGATGCGTCGCCGGTTCGACGAGGGCGATGCGTATTTCACCGCACTTAGCAGTCAATGGTCCGAAGGTGTGCGACACGTATTCAGCGAGCTGCCCGAGTTGCGTTGGTAGGTTGACACGGTATATCGATATCGCATCGAGCTGTACCGGCGGACGTCAGGAGACCACTTATGCAGATCCGCATCGGCTATGAATTGACTTACGACTGCCCGCAGCCGACGCCTATGATATTGACCTTGAACGTCCACTTCACGCGCGTCTCCGATATCATCGTTCCCGACCACCTCATCACGAACCCGTCGGTCCCGATCAGAGCCTATCGTGATGGCTATGGCAATTGGTGCAGCCGGATCGTAGCGCCGAAGGGCGAGATCCAGCTCTCAGCCGATGCGGTTGTGAAGGACACCGGTGAGCCGGATCAGGTCGCCCCCTCGGCTCAGCAACACCCGGTGCAAGACCTGTCCGAGGAAACCCTAGTGTTCCTCTTGGGAAGCCGATACTGCGAAACCGATCGGCTATCCGAGGCGGCGTGGGACCTTTTCAGCAAATCGTCGACTGGATGGGGACGCGTCCAGGCGATCTGCGACTTTGTCCATGGGCATATCCATTTTGGTTACGAGCATGCGCGCTCCACGAAGACGGCCTGGGAGGCTTTCAATGAGGGGACCGGCGTCTGCCGTGATTTCACGCACCTCGCCATTGCATTCTGCCGCTGCATGAACATTCCCGCACGTTACTGCACCGGCTATTTGAGTGACATTGGCATACCGCCCCCTTACGGCCCAATGGATTTCGCTGCCTGGTTCGAGGCATATCTTGGCGGTCATTGGTGGACCTTTGACGCTCGGAATAACACGCCGCGCATCGGCCGGGTGTTGATCGCCCGCGGTCGCGATGCGACTGATGTCCCGATCAGCAACACGTTCGGCCCTAACACGCTGAAAAGCTTCAGGGTATGGACAGACGAGTTGAGCCAAGGATGAATGTGACCGCACGGACCGAGATGGCGGGGTGCAACAACTGGTGCGCGAGGCAGCGAATGCGGTAAGCATTGCGTACACGGTGGTGTTGGTGCTGCCCGGCAGTTCCCTCAAGAAAAATGTCACGGCGCTTGCCGACCCTATTCACCGTCCCGGTTTGAGCTAGAAATCGACGTTGTCCGGTAGACAGATCCGGGTAATGAGCCCTATCATTATCCATGCGCGCCGGGGAGTTGGCCGTAGTGGCCAAAGGGGTGCGGAATCCTGTATTTCCATAGGGTCTCTTGGATCAACTGAGGAAACCTACCGTACCCGATGGTTTTCCGAACCATTCAAGGGCTCCGAGCTCATAAGCACGCTAACAACATCTGTTCGGACTAGGAGGGGGCGAAATGAAAATCAAGAGAACACATCGTGCACGCCTTTTGCTCGGCGCGGGGTTATTGGCTCTTGTAGGCTGCGGCAAGGAACCCAGCGTTTGCGGAACGGGAGCCGGCAATGTCAAGGATGAAGCGCTGTGCGTGGGAAGAAAGGCGGACAGCCTACCGGGAGCCGACGAAGACTATTTCGCCGATATGGATTACGGCGTGACCAAGGACCCCCAAGGGGTCGCCGCCGCGCTCGCCCCCTACGTGCCGGGGATCTCACCCGAGAACGCCGTCAAGGCCGTCGCGAAAGGCCGCAACAACTGGATCGCTTGGACTGCGGGCAACGATCGACTGTGGGACATCCTCTCAAGGGAGAGCCGAGGTGGGCTCGATCTTTTGAAGACCGTTTCCAACCATCCAAGCCTGAAATTCAGCCGGGATAACCGGTGGCAATATCTTGGTTTGGTCAACGAACCCTGCTTTGAGAAGGGAACGGGACCGCAGCAGGACCGCTACGGACTGTGGTTGGATACGCGGGCCAAGGACTGCCCGCCGGATCCGTTCGAAAACGAGACCAAGTATCCGGGCATCAAGATCGGCGCTCGGGGCGCGAATATACCGGTGGGTTCATATTATGGCTACGCCACCGGCATCGTCGGCCTGCGCCTCTTTCCTAACCCCGACTTCGATGAGGCGGCTCAGAAGCGCTGGGATCCGGAGCGTTACTACACCGATCCCAGCTATTATTACGACAAGAGCCTGGTCAAACCGTACCGGGTGGGAATGTCCTGCGGCTTCTGCCACGTCGGCCCGAACCCGACCAACCCGCCCGCAGATCCTGAGAATCCGGAGTGGGCGAATCTTAATTCGAACCCCGGCGCCCAGTATTTCTGGATCGATAGGATATTTATGTTTCAAGCCGATGCTTCAAGCTTCCCCTATCAACTCTTCCACACCTCTCGCCCCGGCGCGTTGGACACGTCCTTCGTTTCCACCGACTACATCAACAACCCGCGTACCATGAATGCGGTCTATAACCTGGGGCCCCGTATGCTGAACGCGCTGAGACTGGGCCAAGAAACGCTGGCCGGCGGCAGCCGCAACAATGCCCAGCTCAATGACTATGTGCCTCCTGGCAGTCTACTCACTAAGTTCTTTACGGCGCCCGACACCGTTTGGACACCTCGCGTTCTCAAAGACGGCGCCGATTCGGTCGGCGCACTGGGGGCACTGAACCGCGTGTTCGTCAACATCGGTCTTTTCAGCGAGGAATGGTTGGAACATTTCAATCCATTGGTCGGGGGGAAGAACATTTCACCCATCCAAATCGAGGTTGCGCGGAAGAATTCGTCGTACTGGAACGCGAACGAAATGCAGACGCCGGACCTCGCCTTGTTCTTCCTCGCCACCGCCAAACCCGACTATCTCAAGAATGCACCCGGCGGTGAGGGGTATCTGACCGGCGGTCAGGCAAAACTCGTCCGCGGCAAGGAGATGTTCGCCGAGCGATGCGCCCGCTGCCACTCGAGCAAGCTTCCGGAAAAGGCGCAGTCGTTTTTCCCCAACGGCTGCGTGGGCCCGAATTACCTCGAATGCTGGAACAAATACTGGGAGTGGGTCAAAACTGACGAGTTTAAAGGGCAAATGAAGGCCATCGTGATGGAGGAGGACTTCTTGCAGGACAACTTCCTGTCGACGGAGTTGCGCGTGCCGGTAAGCCTGCTTGAAACCAACGCCTGCAGCCCGCTGGCCACCAACGCCATCGCCGATAATATTTGGGACAACTTTTCCTCTCAGTCCTACAAGGATCTTCCCTCGGTCGGCACGATCACGGTGCACCACCCGATCACCGGCGAGCCCAGGGACTACCCGATGCCGGCAGGCGGCCGCGGCTACACCCGGCCAGCCTCGCTCATCAGCCTCTGGTCCACGGCCCCCTACCTCTTGAACAACACGGTCGGGGAGTTTTACTGGAGCGCCTCGGTGGAAGACCGGATGAAGTCGTTCGAGGACTCGATACAAAAAATGCTCTGGCCGGAAAGGCGCGAGGGGGTACGTAAGTATATGACGGCTTCAGGCAAGGAAGCGCCGGGGGTCATCGACGTAACGGCGGAGCGGAGCTATGTGCGGGTGCCGGCGGGCTACCTTCCGGACTTTCTACAACCGCTGGTGGGGGTGCTCGACCGCTGGTTACCCTGGCTCTTTGAGGGAGGGGGGATCGAGATCGGACCGATCCCGAAAGGGACGCCGGTGAACTTAATCTCGAACATGGACTTGGACAAAAAGACACGGGTCCTGCCGGTGCTTATTAGAGTCAAGAAGGCGTTGAAGGCGATCCCTGCAGGCGCCAGCAATGAAGAGGCCATTAAGGTCTTCCGCGAGCGTGACCTGGTCGACTCCATGCTGAAAGTCAACAAGTGTCCGGACTTTGTCGTCAACCGTGGGCACTACTTCGGCAGCGACTATTTCAAGGAAGAGCCCGGCCTCAGTGACGAGGATAAATTAGCCCTGATCGAGTTTTTGAAGACGATGTAATGTGCACGGCAGGCGAAGACGTTAAAGAACGGGAGGGGCGGCATGAGCACAGAGTATGAATACATCATCGTCGGTTCCGGCGCGGGGGGCGGGACGCTCGCCGCGCGCTTAGCGGAGCAAGGGCGGCGGGTTCTGGTGCTGGAGGCCGGCGGGGACCCCATGCAGACGCAAGGCGGCGACGCCTTGTATCCTGCCGCGAACCGGCTCCCGGAGGACTATGAGATCCCGGTGTTGCATCCTTTTTCCGTCGAGAACGAGGCGATGAAGTGGGATTACTGGGTCCGCCACTATGGTAGCGACGCACTCCAGAAAAGAGACCATAAGTATCGAGAGGAGTGGGACGGCAAACGGGTGGATGGCGTGCTCTATCCCCGCGCCGGGTGTCTCGGGGGCTGCACCGCCCACAATGCTATGATCACCGTTTACCCTCACAACGAAGACTGGGATTCCTTGGCGCGGCTCACCGGTGACTCCTCGTGGAGCGCCGAGAACATGCGCACCTATTTCGAGAAGATGGAGAATTGCCGCCACCGCTTGTTTCCCTACCGCTGGCTGGCGAAGTTGGGTATCAATCCCACCCGCCATGGTTGGAACGGTTGGTTGCAAACCGAGAAGGCGATCCCGGAAAGCGCGCTCGGTGATGAGACGCTGGTGAAGATCCTAAAAAAATCGTTCGATGCGGCGTTCAAGGATTTGGGGGAGCCCCTCAGCCGCATCGAGTGGTTCCTGCAAGGCCAAGCCGATCCCAATGATTGGCGCCTGGTGCGCAAGAACGCCTTTGGGATCCGCTACGCACCACTGCACACGCGTAACCATAGCCGCCTCGGGACGCGGGAGCGCTTGCTCGAAGTGCGGGAAAAGCACCCTCAGCACCTCGCGATCGAGCTCGATGCGCTCGCGACTCGGGTGCTCTTCGATACCGATCAGCGAGCGATCGGTGTCGAGTACCTCAAAGGCGAGCGTTTGTATCAAGCGCATAAAAACCCTAACCGAGGAGCAGGCGAAAAGCGCGAGGCGCGCGCCTCGCGCGAGGTCATCCTGTCGGGAGGGGCGTTCAACACCCCGCAGTTGCTCATGCTCTCCGGGATTGGACCGAGCGCGGAGCTCGGACGACATGGCATCCCGGTGCGGTTCGATCTTCCGGGGGTGGGAACCAACCTGCAGGACCGTTACGAAGTCGGGGTGGTCAATCGGATGAATTTCGATCACTGGGAGGTCTTGGCGGGCGCCAAGTACGCCAAGGGCGATCCGCAATTCCAGGAATGGGAGAGCAAGCGCAAGGGCGTGTACACCTCCAATGGCGCGGTCCTAGCCGCAATCAAGCGCTCGCTTCCGGAGCGGCCGCTGCCCGATCTCTTCTGCTTCGCGCTGCTGGCCCGCTTCCCGGGTTATTTCCCCACCTATTCCGCCGACATCGCCAAGCTGAACTATCTCACTTGGTGTATTCTCAAGGCCCACACCAATAACACCGCGGGCGAGGTGCGGCTAGATTCCGCCGATCCGCGGGCCCGGCCCGCCGTCAATTTCCGTTATTTCGAAGAGGGGAACGACAAAGAGAGTAAGGATCTCGACTCGGTAGTCGAAGGCATCAAGTTCGTGCGCAAGTTGACCGCGCCCTTGAGAGCGAAGGGTCTTATTGCCGAGGAAGAACTGCCGGGTGATAAAGCACAGTCGGACGATGAGCTTCGCGATTACGTGAGGTATCAATCCTGGGGACACCACGCCTCGTGCACTTGCCCGATTGGACGCGATAGCGATCCCATGGCGGTCCTCGATGGGAACTTCAAGGTGCGGGGAACGCGAAGCCTTCGGGTCGTGGATGCGTCGATCTTCCCCCGAATCCCCGGATTTTTCATTGTCAGTTCGGTATATATGGCTGCAGAAAAGGCCGCCGATGTGATCCTTAGGGAGGCTTAAACCGCTTCGGAGACGCAGTATCAATAGGGTTTTGAGATTGTTTTGAACGGCTCATGCAAGTCAACTTGATTTCGCCACCACGGGGTATGAAACCCGTGGGTCGACCGAAGGGTAGAGCTGCGCTTCTCCCCTTTGGAAACCCCATGGCTATAGATCCCGCGGCAAGACCGCGGGGAATAAATTTTAAAGGAGGGAGGATCATGAAACACATAACTGCTGTTTTTAAAAATTTGCTTATCGGTGTCACGGCCGGCATGCTGGTGCTGAGTGTGTCGTTCGCCGCTGACCACAATGATCCAAACGCTATAAACTCGATATTCGCCGACATACCCGTGAGCGCGGCCGATCTTTACGATTTATTCGGCTTTCCTAGCGACGACAAAGCGGGCGGCGAGAAGGTGGTCATCGCCCTTACCTTCGCCTCGGTACCAAAGACCGGCGTTTTCGACACCGACCTGCTCTACAGGATCCATTTCGACGCCGATCAGAGAGCCGCCTCGCCGCTTGGAGAGGAGCATAGCTTGGGCGCAATCATCAAATACGCAAAAGCGGTCGGCAAGAAATACCTCGAATTCAAACCCTCCGAGGTCAGGGTTACGTTCAATAAGCAGAATCAGGCCAAGGTTGATTTCATGGATTTCCCGGGCGGGGGCTTCTCGAACGTAGTAGAGACCAACAAGGTGGTGACCCTCAAGTCACCGGATGGACACGCCATCAAGACGTTTATCGGCGGCAGGGATGATGCGTTCTTTAACGATCTGCCGGGATTCTTCCGGTCAATAAATTATGGGCCGCAATATTACCTTGTGCCCCACGCGATGACCGACAAGAGAGAATGGCCCATCCCGAAAACCCTCATTGAGCTGGACGGCAATACCCTCTTTAACTTTGACAAGAGTAATCCCAACTGGGGGGTCACGGTCAAAAAAGACCTTCCCAAGGGCGCGCTCACGTGGAAGGGGAATAAATTCCTTAAGGATGCAAATGGGAATTTTCGGTTTGTCTATAGCGGGACAGACGCCCAAGCGGGCAGGAACGTGAATACCATCGTGCTCGAAATGCCATTGAAGTTCATCACCAAAACCCCGGATAAGGAGAGGATCGTCAGAACCTGGGGGGAGAGTTGGGTTTTGAAAGCTTCAAGCAAAGCCGACTCCATCCCTGATGATGCATCCTACTCTTTTATCAGCCGGGCATGGGCGGGGGCAACGTCCGCATCGGGATTCAACAATGACCTTACGAAATACAAGAAGGTGGATGTCGACGGGGTCCCGTTCTTGGATGCGGCGCTCAATGAGCGCGAGGACAAAAGACAGGTAGCCAACAATATTAAGTTCGCGCGCTATTACACCAAACGCTTCGGTCATCTCGGTTGGGGGTTTGGTCCCTCGATCAGCGCTTTGGGCCTTGGGAGTTGCTTTGACCACGGCGGTTCGCCTGTGTCCGTGGATAAAACCTATAAGCTCGCGCTGGAGGCGTTCCCGCGGGTTAAAAAATGCTTTTTTCAACGCGTGAACATGCCCGACGACTCATGGAATAAGAGTAGCTTGGACATCAAACCGCCGAAGACCTTTGAAATATTTATCCCCAATGTCGCGTCCATCGATATGGATACGACCGGCACCTGGCCCTTCGGGCGCAGGCTCGAAGATCAAGTGGCAACCCGGTTTCTGTCGCTGTTTCTGGACATGGAAAAGGGATGCGGCGGGAAAAAATGCAACCTGGAATCGCTAAGCGATCAGGCCCTGTGGGACAAAGCGCCCATCGTGCCGAAAACGCCGCCGAACCCGCTCAAAAACGATAAGCCGTTCCTCGCTCAATTTCCCTATCTCGCGGATCCCTGGCCGTGAGATAGAATTGAGATAGGATCGTTAGCGTATGCCAGCCACCCGCGCGCGGTGGCTGGCATACGCGCGCGAGACGTCACACTGCCTCGACATTTGGCCAGCCCTCGCGGTCACACCGAGCTTCTTACCAGATGCCGTCGTCCTCGACGACATCGGGCGGCCGGAGATAGATGTATCCCCGGAGCAAGGCATAGCGAAGGGGTCGAGAATTCAGGTTCCTAGCCTGCCCATCAAGTCACCGGCCCGAAACGGGCCCGGCTCGCGGATGAGGGCCCGCGCCGCATCTACCTGCTCCCACAGGTTCCAGAGCAGCACACCGCGCACCCGGCCCTCGCGCAGGTAATAGACCACGCCCTTGCGATAGGGCTCCTCCTGCCAATCCGCTATGAGCTCGAGGCTCGGATCCAGTTCGCCCACGGCTTCGTAGCCCAGGTCGAACAAATCGGAGTAGAAGAACGGCAAATGGTGATAGGGAACCGGTACCCCGGCCATCGCCCGCCCTGCCGCCCCGCCCATGGTATTGGCATTGTCTTCGTGCTCGACGCGCAAGTACTTGCCGAGATCGGAGTTATAGAAGCGGGCGACGTCGCCGGCGGCATAGATCTCCGGGGCGCTGGTGCGAAGACTCTCGTCGACGAGAATACCGTCGTCCACCTTGAGCCTCACCGCCTCCGCCAGACGGGTGTTCGGCTCGATGCCGATCCCGGCGACCACACCCTCCACTGCCACCGTTTGGCCACTCTGCGTCCTGAGCATGCACCGCTGCCCGTCCGTCTCCAGACCGGTGACCGTGCTATTGGCGAGCACCTCGACGCCCCGCTGGCGGTAGTAGTCGGTCACAAAACGGGCGAGCCCAGGCGGAAAGATACCCTCACCGATATTCTCGCCCGCGAGGAACAGAACAACCTCCTTGTCGTTCATGGCGAGGGCCGCCGCGATCTCTGAGCCGATAAACCCGCCCCCAATGACAGCAAAGCGCCGGCCACGCTCGGTGAGGCTGCGGAGCGCGAGGTAATCCTGCAAGGTGCGGAAATACAGTATCTGGTCACCGCCAAACGGCAAGCGGCGGGGAACGCCACCCGTCGCGAGCAAGAGCTGTGTCATAGGTATACTCCGCGCCTTGATCGTCGATCACCCGCCGCTGTTGCGGATCCAGGCGCACGACTGTGCGCCCCAGGTGCAGCGACGCGTCGGTGGCGTCGGTGCGGCGCCAGATGCTGTCGATCGCTTTGCCCTTCCATAGGCCCTTGCTGAGCGGGGGGCGGTTGTAGGGCCGCTCGGTCTCCGTACCGACGAGCCCGATTGAGCCATCGCTGCCCGCCTCACGGATCCCGCGGATAGCGGCGTCGGCGGTCATTCCACCCCCGACGATTAGATAGTGGTAGTGCGGCATAAGAGCCTCGCGACGCGAGCGCTGAGCGGGAAAGGGCTTAGCCTGGAGTGGGTGCGAGCAGCGCTCGATCCCCGCTTGCGCTAGATCCTGCCACTACTCCTGAGCGCCACGCCTGCCCGTTCGGTCAGTCGCAGCCGCGCAGCGAGTAGATGACGAGCAGGATCGGGATGGGCACACCCAGGAGCCACAACAGGATGTAACCACCCCTTCCTGTAACTTCATCGGCGTGGGATGCTTCATCGAGCGAAACCCTTACCGAGGCGTCTCAAGCATCCAACGCCCGTCATCATTATCTCCTCCTCTATGAGGCCTTTTTCATCTCTGTGCCGCAACAACAGCGCGGAGGCGCCTCACCACCCCCGCCTGCCTTCGAGCCCTGCGTGACCTTCATTTCGCACCCGCAATTCGGGTTCGTGCAACGATACGTCTCACCTGTTGTCATAGCCACCATCCACCTCCTGATTGAACGCCGCTTCTCGACTCGCGCCTACTATCGAGACTTTAGGACCTTACTTAAGGGCGATATCCGCCCTCCGAGGACGCACCGGCCACCTCGGAGGGCGCTGTTGACCTTGGTGCCTCTCAGAAGGCCTACCCAATCACAGCTTTTGGATCCAGCTGTCTGCCTCCTCCTCGGCCTTTTCTTTCGTATAGCCATACTTGGCCTGCAGCCGGCCGACGAGCTCCTCGCGCTTACCTTCGATGACGTCGAGCTCATCATCGGTAATGTCACCCCACATTTGCTGGGCCTTGCCCTTTAGCTGCTTCCAATTACCCTTGACTTGATCCCAGTTCATAGTCCGTCCTCCTGCTCAAAATGGTTGGTTCTGGTCGCGCCCCGGCTCAACCGGGGCACCCCAATTAAGGTCAAGCTGTGTGCCAGGACCGGCGTTATGGATAAATTGTCCTTGCTGCTGGACATAGCCCAGTTACTACAGCGACTTGCTAGATAGGGCTAATCAGTAAAAAATGCCGATCGGCATATAAGATTATGCTAAGACATACTCACAGATGCAAGGCTCTTCCAATGCTAGATGAGCCTGAAGGGAGGCCTGTTTCTAACACGAAGTGAGCCTGAACTAGGCACGGTAACTGTTCATGCTGGGAGGAGACTAAGTATGAACTTCCAATGCTTCGCCTCGACCGGCATCACCGAGAGCCGGTTTCCGCGTTTGAGGAGTGTTAGTCCCGAAAGCTCCGGGTAGCGTTTAAGCTCCACGAGCGTGATGATGCGCTTGAGCTTGCGTTCCAAACGGACTTCCACCATATACCAGCGCGGCGCCGTGGGAGAGCTCTCGGGATCGTAATGGTGGTCACGCGGATCAAAGGCCGTCGGATCCGGGCGGCCGGCGCCGGTGATCTTCATGATCCCGACGATTCCGGGTTCGGCACAGCTCGAATGGTAAAAGAAAGCGAGATCTCCGGGGCGGATCTCGTCCCGAAGCATGTTACGGGCTTGATAATTACGCACGCCGTCCCAGCAGTCGGTTTGGCGCGGACGCGCGCGCAAATCGTCGACGCTGTAGGTTGACGGTTCGGATTTCATGAGCCAGTACCGGAGCATGGTTCAAAGAAGGGTGCTCTCCGCAGCGCCGTTACGGGCCTTCGACTTGAACCGAGGGTTCAAGAATGGAACATCGCGAGGCGAATCAGGCCTTCCGCTACGAGAGCGGACTGCTCAACATCGCCTACCGGTCAGTTCCTTTGGTTTCTTAATTAGGCTCAAGGATACCCGACCCGTTGACGTACGCCGCAGAGAGCGTCAACCATAAATCTACGCTAGCACGCGCTCGCCGCCGGCAAGCACGTCAGTGATCTTCTTTTCTATTCTGCGCATGAACGCATCCACGTTCTTAGTATACGCTTCGTGTTGGCGCTTGTGCTCCAACAGATCATGCGCGATGTTGAGAGCCGCCATGACCGCAATGCGCTCACTGCCACTCACCTTCCCGTGGTCGCGTAACTCGATCATCTTGCGATTGAGGAACTCGACACTATTGAATAAGGCTTCGCGTTCCTGATCATTACAGGCCACGAGATATTCTTTTTCCATAATCATCACACTTACCGGCCGGGGCTCTTCACTCATGTTCAAGATTCCATCGCTCTTAGGCGCGTGATCATCGACTCCACCCGCGAGCGCGCGAGCTCGGTCTTTTCGATCAACGCTGCCCGCTCGGCCATGAGCCCGGAGCGTTGCGTTCGCAGGGCTTTATTCTCGCCACTCAATTGTTCGATCGCACGGATTAGCTCTTCGACACGCATCTCAAGCGTCTCGATATCTAAAGATTCTTGCACTTGAATCGCCTTGCTGTCGTACCGCGTTCTGAGAATTCACTATAGAGCGGCAGTCCACGGCGGTCAACAACATCGAATGAGGGTGTTTTCATGGGTTTTGCTCAAGTATCATTGGCGCATCTCTAGCACCGACAATAGGTCTGCAGACGGATGGATAAGCGCGAGTTTATGCGGCGGCGAAAACGCCTGATGGATATGATGAATTCAAGCGGCATGGCGATCATACCGGCCGCGCCGATACGGCACCGCAATGCCGATGTGGAGTTTCCCTACCGGCCGGACAGTAACTTTTTTTACTTGACGGGGTTCGCCGAACCGCAAGCCGTCGCGGTCTTGGTTCCCGATCGGCCGCAAGGGGAGTTCCTGCTCTTTTGCCGCGAACACGATCCGGCCTTGGAAGTTTGGCACGGACGCCACGCCGGGCTCGAAGGGGCCTGCGCCGACTTCGGGGCCGACGATGCCTTCCCGATCGGCGATCTGGACGACATCGTGCCGGGACTCTTGGAAAATCGGGAGCGGGTGTTTTACACCATGGGTTTCGATCCCGAATTCGACCAGCGTCTCATGGGCTGGGTGAACCAGGTCCGGGGCCGCTATCGCACCGGCGTTACCGCGCCGCAAGAATTCATTACCCTGAGCCATTTGTTGCACGAGATGCGTCTCTTCAAGAGCCCGCAGGAGATTCGCGTCATGCGTAAAGCGGCCGCCTTGGCGGCGGCCGCGCATTGTCGGGCTATGGAGGTCTGCCGCCCAGGTCTCAAGGAATACCAGGTCGAGGCGGCCTTGCTGCACGCATTCATGGAGGGCGGGAGCCGGTCTCCGGCGTACCCGTGCATCGTGGGCGGCGGGGCGAACGGCTGCATCCTGCACTACACGGAGAATTCGGACACGTTGAATGACGGCGACCTCGTGCTCATCGACGCCGGCGCCGAATATCAAGGCTACGCGAGCGATATCACGCGGACGTTTCCGGTAAACGGCCGCTTTACGCCCAACCAGCGTGCCGTCTACGAGGCGGTATTGGCGGCGCAGCAGGCGGCGATTCAGAAAATCGTTCCCGGCAACCATTGGAATGATCCCCACGAAGCGGCGATCCGGACCTTGACCAGGAGCCTGGTCGATCTCGGGATCTTGAAGGGACAGTTGACGCGCCTCATCAAGGATGCGGCCTACAAGCCGTTTTTCATGCACCGGACCGGGCACTGGCTGGGGATGGACGTGCATGATGTCGGCGATTACAAGGTCGGCAACCAATGGCGCATGTTGGAGCCCGGCATGGCGCTCACCGTCGAACCGGGTCTGTATCTCAAGGCGGGGACAAAAGGCTTGGCCAAACGCTGGTGGAACATCGGCATCCGCATCGAAGACGATGTCCTGGTGACGCCCGAGGGTCATGAAGTCCTGAGCGCGGCGGCGCCCAAGACGGTGGCGGGGATCGAATCCATCATGCTACATGCTCGCGCCGCCTGACTACGATCTGTTCATCATCGGCGGCGGGATGGTGGGCGCGAGTCTCGCATGCGCGCTGGCCGGGCAACCGTTGAAAATCGGCCTGGTAGAGGCGGCGCCCTGGAAGACCCACGAGCCACCGAGCTATGACGATCGCGGCCTGGCCCTGTCGGCCGTCTCGCAAAGGATCCTCGCCGGGATCGGGATCTGGCCGCAAATACAGGCGCATGCCACGCCGATCGAGCGTATCCATGTCTCCGACCAGGGGCATTTCGGGTTTGCCCGGTTCGATGCTCGGATGCTCGGATATGCAGCCTTCGGCCACGTGGTGGCCGGGCGCCAGCTCGGACAAGCCCTGCTATCGAAACTGGCCGCCCAAGAAAACGTCGATCTCATCTCGCCCGGCCGCATTGAGGCCTTGAAAACCCAAGCTCACCATATGCTGGCGAGGGTGGTTGCAGGTGGGGTCGAGTGCGGCTTAAGCACACGGCTCCTGGTCGCCGCCGACGGGGGTGACTCGAACACACGCACGCTCCTTGGGGTGCGCAGCCGCGAGTTTGACTACCGCCAGACCGCCGTGGTCGCGAACGTGTCCTTGGCCGCACCGCATCACAATACCGCCTACGAACGCTTTGGCCCGTCCGGACCCGTCGCGCTCTTACCTCTCGGGGGGCAGCGTTCGGTCGCGGTGTGCGTGGCGGGCAGCGAGGAGGCGAGCGAGCTCCTGGTCATGGAGGACACCGAGTTTACGGAGCGCTTGAGTGCGCGCATGGGGCATCGCATTGGACCTTTGCTCAAGGTAGGCAGGCGACGCGCTTATCCGCTTAGGTTGGTTCGTGCGCTCGATCAGGCCGGACCCCGCTTCGCGGTCATCGGCAACGCCGCGCATGCGATCCACCCGAACGCAGCGCAAGGCCTGAATCTCGGCTTGCGCGACGTGGCCACGCTCGCGGAATGCGTCATCGATGCCTGCCGCGCCGGCGAGGACCCGGGGGCTTACCCGATGCTGCGCCGTTACGCCGAGATGAGACGAGCCGACCAGCGCCGCGTCATCGCGCTGAGTCACGGCTTGGCGCGGCTCTTCGGTAACGATCTCTGTCCGCTCGTCATCGCGCGCGACTTGGCGATGTGCGCCATCGACATGATCCCGGCCCTTAAACGCGCACTGGTGCGGCGGGCCATGGGTCTCCGTGGGCCGTTGCCGCGGCTCGGGCGGGGCATACCGCTGTGAGCGCAAGGCTAGGGGATCGCGAGGCGGACTTCGAGGTCGCCGTCATCGGCGGGGGTGTGGTCGGCGGAACCCTGGCGGCGATCCTGGGGGCGGCCGGATTAAGGGTCGCGCTCGTCGAGGCTAGCGAGACACCCTCCCTGGTAACCGCATAGCAACTCCTTTTGTTGTTGGAATGTTGAGTCAAAAAGAATAGCCGAAAGAGTGCCTATTTTTAAATCACTCCGACCCCTATCTGCTTTCAACAACAGTGCCATATCGCGGCGTCCTTAACCTAGTGCTATTGCACTCCGACCCCTATGTTCCCCTCGGGGAAGAAGCCTCGCGGCGAGCGGCAGAGCAGCGTTCCGCTCCCGAGACACGACCGCAGCAGTCCGAGCGTCCGCCCGCCAACGACAATGCCGCGCAGCGGGAACATTCACAGCCTCGCGATCTCGATCGCGGGCGCGACCACTGCAGGTATGAGCGGCGATGACCAGCCGCTATGTTCTGGCGGCTAAGCCGTCTCCTCGAAAAAACCCTCGGTGGACAATCACCGAGGGTTTAGGTCCTTGCGGTTGATGACCGAAATGCCCGATCAAGAACACGCGTTTCGTGGAGGTAAGTACGTCACCACCTCACATGGGCAGTGACGGCCGTACGCTGCCCGTTCAATGAGCGTCTTATGCTTAGTTATCGAGACGCCCGTTGCATGTTACATGTTACAAGCCAAGTTGCACACACAAATCCCACAAGAATTTTGCTAGAAACGATGCTGCAACGCGAAGAGAGAATTTGCCGACGAACGTCGAATCCAGGAAGTTGTTTATTATCCGTTCGTTTATGGACTCCGTTCGAATCTTACGGCAACGCTTATAAATTCCGAGAAGATTAATTGTTTCGGTCGTTTCTTCAATGCGAACGACGCGATTCAAGTTTCGATTTCCGTCACAAGCAGGACAGTTAGCATTTAATTTCCGCTTGGGGATCCGCCCCGATGCTTCGCTGCGCTTGCGACCAACTACAGAATAACGAGAAATTGATCTTGAAGTCGCGCCAGCCATACGGTTAACTTACCCCGTACACCTGGCGGCTCAAGTCACGAGCCTTTCCGACAGTGTGCATATATCTATATGCTCCTTGTTTCTGGAGGCGCTGGTGGCTCCAACCGAGCTTGGCCGAAAGTGGGGCATCGAACCTATCCCTCCCGTCCACGGGTTGGCTTACCCGCGTTCCTCCATATGCGTCGAGTTTCGGTGAGACGGTTGCATACCTGGGTCCCATACGTGAAGGAAAGCGGCTATGGCAGCTACAGACGAACAGTTAGAACAGAAACAGTTGGAGATCGAACAGACATTCGTCGAGGCAGGCGTCAAACGTCTTCGACGCAAGGAAAGAGCTTCGGCAAGGAGAAGAGGGCGTGTGGCCACAAAGCTTGGACGTGATCTCATCCGGCACTGTTTCATTCAGCTTGAACGTGCAATCAAGAACAAGCAACGCAATGTGCTCCAAGCGCGGAAGCTCCCTCGTGCCGCCCTCCCCTTGATTTCACTTAAACCAGGGAAGCTTGCATTCGTTTGCCTGTACGTCGCAGTGAGCGCGATGAGGGAGAGGGAAGTCCAACAAGGGCGATGGCCACCGCTAGCCCAACTCGCACGTGACATCGGCTGGCTCTGTCAACGCGAGTACAAACTAACGAGGCTTTGCCTCAGACCGCCAAGATATATTTAGGTAGCGTGTAAGTTTGGTTTGGGGTAAGAAGGCTCCGGTCGAGCCTGCAGGGGCATGCCCTGAATAATTAAAGTACGAGCTCGAAGCTCAATGGGTCCGATGGACCCGTGGACGACCGGAGCCTGCCATGACACTACCACAAAGTGTGACCGAAGTTCTACGTGATCACGTGAGATTGGAGTGCGAGTCGATTGATCGGATGTACCTCAACGTCTACGTGCCGCAGTTACAGAGGGTCGGCGGGGTGGTGTGGTATCTGCGGGGGCATCTGGGCCAGAGGTTTGCCTCCACCGCGGCGGTGGCACCGAAGAGCGCGGCGTTTGTGGGGGCGATTGAGCAGTATGCCAAGCGCCACCGGATCGAGGTGGTAAGCTTCCAGAAAGGCCAACGCAAAGATGATATCACCCAGCAGTACCTGCACCGTTTTCGCCGAACCGAAGGTGTGCTGTATATCGGCAAGGCGCAGGAGAAGGCGCGGGTAATGCGTACCGCGCGGCGCCGATGCGCACGGAGC
Source organism: uncultured Gammaproteobacteria bacterium (assembly GCA_963764725.1). Classification (GTDB taxonomy): domain Bacteria; phylum Pseudomonadota; class Gammaproteobacteria; order JACCXJ01; family JACCXJ01; genus USCg-Taylor. Next base: position 171,064 of record CAVXTM010000018.1, read on the forward strand.
GGAATGACCTATCCGTGGATCGTAGAGTCCACGGCGATGGTGAACCATTACTTTCGGTTGGCGTGGCAATCAGCTTTGCATTCGGTCATGCGTCGCGATTAGTGCTCACTTGGCGCGCTTTGAGGCTACTCGCGGCCGGGCGGTGTCGAAGAATGAGCGAGTCTGCGGGTCAGCATGACAGCAAGTTCTCGATACAGATGTTCTGATTTCGCGGTTATGTACGGGCGAAGACGCACATGAAGCTGTCCTTTCGATTGTAGAGCGATGGCGCCGACTAGGCGGTCGCATATTAATGGCGGCGCAGTTCTAGAAGAGGCAGCCTACCATGCCTGGATCGCCGAAAAGGACTACAAAGAGGTAAGTCATTGGATTCCGGGGACGGAGCAGGAGCGGCATCGATACATCGAGAATGCCTTCGTCCGAGCATTTGCAAACGGAACTTGCAAGTCATCGCGCTCGACCTGGTGACTGGCGGCATTTCATGAGGCAATTTCGGGGTCAGGGCGAGCACGACTATACAAACCTTGCCGCCATACTTCGCCAAGAGTGGTCAATGGAAGTATTAACCCAACCTAGCTCGTCTGAGCAAGCACTGGAAACTGAGGTTCGGGAGTATCTCCAACAGAATATTCACAACAAGATTCGGGAACGCACGGAGCGCCAAATAGACACTCGATAAGGCAAAAAGAGATGCACGGCTCTATGCTTCGATGATTCGCCAGCTTTCGCTACTGCTCGCCAACGACCCCGAATCGAGCTGTTTTCTTGTTAGTTCTGCGCGCCGGCTCGCTCATGTGGAGAATCGATTTAAGAAGTTGGGCGAGCACAGATTGTCGTTCCGATCTCTGGCGTTCTCTATCTGTTGTCACTGGTGCCTGGGGTGTCGGTTGGACTTTCCGCAATGCAGACCATCCTGTTCGAGGAGCGCCAGATTCGATTCACGGATAGTCTTGAGCGCATGTTGATACGCGTTGTCCGAGATACTCCGGAATACCAGCTCGGCTGGGCGCGGCGCACGAGCCTTGTTCGCGAGTTTCGAACAAGGCTTGTCGAGAACGCGCGTCGAGCGGCGCGCATGGACCGGATCGAAAGATCGCGCGTGTTGCAGCATCGCGAGTCGTGCAAGGTGAAGATGTCCAACGTACGGCTGAGCTGCTTAGGGAATCCCTGGAAGCGATTGTTGCCGACACGACGACCGAAGAGGAGAACCGAAAGCTCCGAGGCCGAGTAGCTGACCTCGAAAAGCAACTGGAGCTCATGAAGCGGAAATAAGGATGGTTGTGTCGTTCGGAGTCCGTTCGATGAGTTCGGGGTCAGAGTAAAATCTCGTTCATCCCGGGCTACTTTTCCGCCACCGTGGACCCGGTTTCCGGGGGAAACGAGTCTTGCAATGACTCATTGTCGAAGCCCGTTCCGGTGATTCTTCGACGCGTCAGCCGGCCATAGGCGGATGGGCATTGTTTCCCAGCGTCAGGCGAGAGCGTCAGGTCTTGCATTGACGCATTCGGCACTCCGCGTCATGAGTTCGCCACACGTTTACTGGCTTCGCGTGGTGTCACGATTTGTGTCTTCAGAAACTGTTTGAGGTTCAGCAGGTCGGGATCGCCCGAGACGATAAAGTCGGCGCTGGCCGCCAGCGCACAGGCCAGCACATGATCGTCATCCGGATCAGGGGATGTGGGTGAAATCTCCGCCGGAGTCACGATCGTCGTCAGTTCCGCATAACCCAGCACCAGCTCATCGATCGACAACGTTGAGGTTGCGACTGCGCGCGCGAACTTCTTGCGCGCCAGGATGCGAGCCAGTTCCGCCAGCAACGTCTTGCTGGTGAACAGTTCCACTTCACCGGCCTGCGCCGCCTCGATCAGTAGCGCCGGTGGCGCGCCCACCCACAACAGTCCCGAGGCGACCACATTGGTATCGAGCACCAGCCGCACGATGTGCTTGCGGTTCGTCGCTCAGCTGCCGGCCGCGCGCCGCTCTGCGCGATCGGCCTTGATCTCGGCGTTGATCTCTTCCATCGTCAGCGGTGGCACGCCCGCCGCTGCGATCTTCTTGCGTGCCCCGGTGAGCCGCTCGATACGGCGCGCCCGCACCGCCTCACGCAGCATCGCCTGCAACGCATTCGGCTCCAGCAGCCCCATGCGTGCCACTTCCTGCGCCAGCGCATCGGGCAGATCGAGTTTGACTTCCACCGTCGTCATTCCGAATCTCCTACGCTCGCACGCGAATTAGAATTTTAAAGGCCCTTTTTTCTCGGGAGCGAAGATACGACTGAACCTGTCAGGTGTCAAACACTGCCAGGAATCGTCGGTGTCCAGAAACTCGCCAGATCCTCATTGCTACGCGAAATGCGATCGACCTCGCCAAGACCCGCACCCGGAGGGCGCGAATGGCCCCGCTACAGAACTGAAATCTATCGGTATACTGTCGCCAATCAAATCGTTTGAAATGTGGCGTTGGATTACTTCTCTTGCGACGATGAGCGTGGTCCGGCCCTGGAGCCCCAGCATATGGTAGCGCGGGTGGTCGCGGGTGGGGTCGAGCGCGATTTGGCGATGTGCGCCATCGACATGATCCCGGCCCTTAAACGCGCACTGGTGCGGCGGGCCATGGGTCTCCGTGGGCCGTTGCCGCGGCTCGGGCGGGGCATACCGCTGTGAGCGCAAGGCTAGGGGATCGCGAGGCGGACTTCGAGGTCGCCGTCATCGGCGGGGGTGTGGTCGGCGGAACCCTGGCGGCGATCCTGGGGGCGGCCGGATTAAGGGTCGCGCTCGTCGAGGCTAGCGAGACACCCTCGGTGATATCCGCTGATCACAATATCGATGCGCGCGTGCTGGCTTTGACCCGCGCGTCGGAGCAGGTGCTCCGCGCCGTAGGCGCCTGGCAGCATATCATTGCCGAACCGCCCGGCGTGTTTCGCGCGATGCAGGTCTGGGACGCGGGTGGGGAGGGGCGCATTTATTTCGATAGCGCCGAGGTGGGCGAGCCTCTGCTCGGGCACATTGTTCGCAGCCAGGCGATCGAGGCCGCTCTGGATAGGGTGTTGCAGCATCTACCCCTGGTAAGCACTTACCGCGGCAGCGGTTTACAGAAGTTCGTGAGAGGCCGGGATAATCTCCAAATCGTGCTCGCGGACGGATCGCAGTTGCGCCCAAAGTTATTGGTCGGGGCCGATGGCGGGGAGTCGACCGTGAGGACCTTGGCGGGGATCGCTCAAAGAGTGCATGATTACCGGCAGACGGCGCTCGTGTGTACGGCCATGACCGAGCAGCCGCATGGCGACACGGCGCGGCAACGCTTTCTAGCGGGTGGCCCGCTGGCGTTCCTGCCCTTGGCCAACCCAAATCGCTGCGCCATCGTCTGGTCGTTACCGCACGCCGAAGCGCAGAGGCTCATCGGCATGAGTGACGCCGAGTTCCGCCGCGCGCTCGAAGGCGGAATCGGCGTAGCGCTCGGAACCGTGACGGACAGCGGGCCGCGGCGCGCCTTTCCGCTCAGCCGCGCCCATGCCGAGCGCTACGTCGAGCCCCGTTTGGCCTTGATCGGCGATGCGGCGCACCGTATTCATCCGCTCGCAGGTCTGGGGGCCAATCTCGGCTTAATGGACGCCGCGACCCTGGCGGAGGTCGTGCTCGATGCCAAGGCCGCACGCCAGGATATCGGAGCGCTGCGCGTGCTCAGGCGTTACGAGCGCTGGCGCAAGGGCGAGAATCTCGCCATGATGTGGCTGATGGAGGGTTTCAACGAATTGTTCGGCTCGGACGCATTACCGCTGCGGATCCTGCGCAATGCGGGGCTCACGCTCACCAATGCCGCGGGGCCGGTGAAACGGCGGATCATGCGCCGGGCGATGGGCATCGAGGGTGATTTACCGCGGCTCGCCCTGACGGGGCACTGGTGACGTGCGCCACGGAGGATGGTGGATCAGCTGCACCAGGTTACCGTCCGGGTCCTCGCAATAGAAACTCCGCGCCCCGTCGCGATGCGTGCGTGGCGGGTGTTTGATGGGCACGCCCTGGGTCTGCAAATGCTGGTGCCAGGCATCGACAGCTTCCGGCGCGTCGAGAAGGAACCCGATATGGTCGAGGCGTTGGGGTCCGGCGGGGAGGTGGCCTGCGGCGGCACGATGCAAGGCCAGGTTGTCGTTCCCCGAGGAGAGATAGACGTTATCCTCATCGGGACGCCATTCGACGGACATGCCGAGCGACGCGGTGTAAAAGGACTCGCAGGCCTCGAGCTTGATGACATTGAGGGCCACATGATGGAGACCCTTGATGGGCGCAGGTGTTTTCATGTTATTCGATGACTTTTAAAAGCCGCATCAGTATAGCGAAACCTTGTCACTGTCCGTGAACGACACCTTACGAGTAACCCGCACAGCGAATCGCGGACTAAGTTTAATAAGGGGGCGCGCATGAACAATCAAGTACCGGAGACACTGTATGAAACCAATCTCGAAACCTTGCCGCTCATCGGGCGCGGCAAGGTTCGGGATATTTACGCGGTGGGCGACGCGCATCTCTTGATCGTGACCACGGACCGCATATCGGCCTTCGATGTCGTGCTGCCCGATCCCATCCCTGGGAAGGGCGCGGTGCTGACGGCGCTCTCGCACTTCTGGTTTAACCGCTCGCGGCAAATCGTCAGCAACCACATTGCGTCCTTATCATTGGCGGAGGCCTTGACCGACCCGACCGAACGGCGCGCGCTCGAGGGCCGTGCGCTCGTGGTCCGGCGGCTGAAGCCCTTGCCGGTCGAGGCCATCGTGAGAGGCTACCTCATCGGTTCGGGATGGACGGATTATCAAAAGACCGGCGCCCTCTGCGGAATCGCCTTACCGCCCGGGTTGCGGCAGGCCGAGCGCTTGCCCGAGCCGATCTTCACCCCCTCGACCAAGGCAGAGCTGGGCCGGCACGATGAGAACATCAGCTTCGACAGGACCGCGGATCTCATCGGGCGGGAGCTTGCCGAGCGCGTGCGCGAGATTTCCATCCGGCTTTACACCCACGCCGCCGACTACGCGCGCGGATGCGGCATCATCATCGCCGATACCAAATTCGAGTTCGGACTCGACGCGGAGGGGGATCTGGTTCTCATCGATGAGGCGCTGACGCCTGATTCCTCGCGCTTTTGGCCGGCCGATTCCTACGCGGTGGGCCAGAGCCCGCCGAGCTTCGACAAACAGTTTGTGCGCGATTACCTCGAGACGCTGGCCTGGGACAAGAAACCGCCCGCGCCGCGGTTGCCTCGGGAGATCATCGAAAAGACCGCAGCCAAATACCGCGAGGCGCAGTCGCGCCTAATCGACGGGGGAAACGCATGAGCGAGCGCGTAGCCGAGGCTTTGTGAGCTTTTCTCCGCAAGGGTCGGGGACGTGGCTGCCAGTCGCGCAACCCTAACTCGGAGAAACCATGATGACCACAGCCCGGCAGCATCCCTACCACCCGATCATCTACGTCCGCGGCTTCGCAGCCACTCAGGGCGAGATCGAGGAGACGGTGGCCGACCCTTACATGGGCTTCAACATCGGCTCGACCAAGGCGCGCGTTGCCTGGACCGGCGACGTCAAGCGCTTCTACTTCGAGTCGCCGCTCGTGCGCTTGATGAGCGACCACGAGTACGAGGACGTCTTCGTGGACGGTGACGACCTGGTGGCGGCCGAGCGTGCCGACCACCCCGTTCCGTACCGCTGCATCATCATCTACCGCTACTACGACGAGGCCTCGAAGGACTTTGGCGACGGCAAGACGCCGCCGATCGAGCACTTCGCGAAGGGTCTGGGCGAGCTCATCCTGCGCCTGCGCGAGAAGATCTGCGCGAACAAGGACAACAAGATGAGGCCTGCAGGACTTCCGCGTGCACCTCGTGGCCCACTCCATGGGCGGACTGGTCTGCCGCGCCTTCCTGCAGAATCCGAAGCTCGGCTCGGCGGAGGCGCGCGGCGCGGTGGACAAGTTCTTCACCTACGCCACGCCGCACAACGGCATCGACATGCGCATCGTGCGTAACGTGCCGGGCTGGCTCTCTTCGGCGACATCAACAACTTCAATCGCGAGAAGATGGCCGAGTACCTCGATGTGCCCAAGGGCGACGATGTCTCGGTCGTGAAGAACTTCCCGCCGGAACGCATCTTCAACCTGGTCGGCACCAACCCGCGCGACTACACCGTGGCCGGCGGTATCTCGGCGTGGGCGGCGGGCGACGCGAGCGACGGGCTGGTGCGCATCGAGAACGCCACCACGCACGGGCCGGGCCCCGACGGCAAGGATGTGACTTCGCCGCGCGCCTTTGTGCACCGCAGCCACTCGGGCCACTACGGCATCGTGAATTCCGAGGAGGGCTACCAGAACCTCACGCGCTTCCTGTTCGGAGCGCTGCGCGTGGACGGCATCCTGGACATCGACGACATCACGCTGCCGGTGGAGGTGCAGAAGGCGCACGACGACGGCAAGACGGTGCGCGCGTCGTACCAGTTCGAGATCGCAGTCAGCGTGCGCGGCTGTCAGTGGCAGATGACGCGCCGCGAGGTGCGCGAGAACTCCGCGATCTTCCGCACCTACGACGAGCTGTTCCCGGGGAAGGACGGCACCAAGCGCGTGCCCGACCGCAGCCAAGAGCCCGCACCTGTTCTCCGTGTTCCTCGATCCGAACAAGAGCGTCAAGACCTCGAGGTCGGTCAGCTTCGCGTTCGACCTCAAGGTGCTCGTGCCCGACTACGAAGTGGACGGCTTCATGTTCATGAACCGCCACTACGAGGGCGGCTTCATCCTGCGCGAGCTGATCCTGGTGGAGGCGTTCTCCGACGCAGCGGCACTCGGGCGGTTGGCGCATCAAGTACGGCTTTCAGGACATCAACCCCGGCAAGCCGGGCGTTAATGCGGTGACGCGCGCGCTCGGCGGAGTCGGCGGCGGCGGCGCGAAGGCAGATGCGGTCGCGGCCGTCCCCGGCCTCGCTTTCGATATCCCCATCGAGCAGAAAGCCCGCCCTGGCTTGCGGGGCACGCTACGGATCGAGGCCCGACCGTGGACCTGAGTAGTAAAGTAGTGCTTACGGCGACAAACACGCTTATTATTGAGTTCGCCCAGGACTAGAGCCGCCCTGAAGGTAGCCAATTGCTTGGCATCCTGTTTCGCGAGGTACTACCACCAATCGCCAAAATCGGGTAGCCAGGGGTGTTTAGCCCACGGGACACGGGAACCGGCGCGGTGCAAACGGCCCGGCGCGCCTCTCCGAGGAAGTCATGAGCAAAGCGGCCATCAACCACAACTCGCAAAGCCGTTCGCTCCCCAAGGCCGCGACCGGCATCCAGGGACTCGACGAGATCACCGGCGGCGGGCTGCCGCGCGGCCGGCCCACGCTCGTCTGCGGCAGCGCCGGCTGCGGCAAGACGCTGCTCGCGATGGAGTTCCTCGTCCGCGGCGCCACCGAGTTCGGCGAGCCCGGCGTCTTCATGGCCTTCGAGGAGACCGCCGAGGAGCTGACCCAGAACGTCCGCTCGCTCGGCTTCGACCTGGACGACCTGGCCGCGCAGAAGAAGCTGCTGGTCGACTACGTCCACATCGAGCGCAGCGAGATCGAGGAGACCGGCGAGTACGACCTCGAAGGCCTGTTCATCCGCCTGGGCCACGCCATCGACTCGATCGGCGCCAAGCGCGTCGTGCTCGACACCATCGAGACGCTCTTCGGCGGCCTGTCCAACGCCGCCATCCTGCGCTCCGAGCTGCGCCGGCTGTTCCGCTGGCTCAAGGACAAGGGCGTCACGGCCGTCATCACCGGCGAGCGCGGCGACGGCACGCTCACCCGCCAGGGCCTGGAGGAGTACGTCTCCGACTGCGTCATCGTGCTCGACCACCGCGTCACCGAGCAGCTCTCGACCCGCCGGCTGCGCATCGTCAAGTACCGCGGCACGGCCCACGGCACCAACGAGTATCCCTTCCTGATCGACGAGAACGGCATCTCCGTCCTGCCGATCACCTCGCTGGGCCTGCAGCACGAGGCGTCCGACGAGCGGATCTCGACCGGCGTCCCGCGGCTCGACGCCATGCTCGGCGGCGCGGGGGTCTACCGCGGCAGCAGCGTGCTCATCTCCGGCACGGCGGGCACCGGCAAGACGAGCCTGGCCGCCCACTTCGCCGACGCCACCTGCCGGCGCGGCGAGCGCTGCCTGTACTTCGCCTTCGAGGAGTCGGAGAGCCAGATGGTCCGCAACATGCGCTCCATCGGCCTGGACCTGGCGCCCTGGCTCGAAGAAGGGCCTGCTGCGCTTCCACGCCACCCGCCCCACCGCCTACGGCCTGGAGATGCACCTGGCCACGCTCCACAAGCTGGTCAACGAGTTCCAGCCCCGCGTGGTGATCGTGGACCCGATCACCACCTTCCTCAACGCCGGCACGTCCGTCGAGGCCGAGTCGATGCTGATGCGGCTGATCGACTTCCTCAAGGCCCAGCAGATCACCGCCCTGTTCACCAGCCTGACCCACGGCGGCAACGCCCTGGAGCAGAGCCAGGCCGGCATCTCGTCCCTCATCGACACCTGGCTGTTGCTGCGCGACATCGAGCTGGGCGGCGAGCGCAACCGCGGCCTGTACATCCTGAAGTCGCGCGGCATGGCCCACTCCAACCAGATCCGCGAGTTCCTGCTGACCGACCACGGCGTCGAGCTGAAGGACGTGTACGTCGGGCCGGAAGGCGTGCTCACCGGGTCCATGCGCCTGGCCCAGGAGGCGCGCGAGCAGGCCGCCGCCCTGAGCCGCCAGCAGGAGATCGAGCGCCGCCAGCGCGACCTGGAGCGCAAGCGCCAGGCCCTGGAGGCCCAGATCGCCGCCCTGCGCGCGCAGTTCGAGGCGGAGCAGGACGAGCTGAAGCTGCTCATCGCCCAGGAACAGGCCGCCGCCGACCGCGCGGCGACAGAACCGGGAGGAGATGGCCCGCAGCCGCAAGGCCGACGTAGCCGGCCGAGACCCCGGGCAACCGCTCCCGTAGAACGACCCCTCAGGGAGGACGCAAATGAAGCGTGACTCGAACGAAGCCGCAGACCCTCGGCGACGCTGGCCGCCACCGCGGAAGCGGACCCGGACGTGTGGGAGCTGCGCCTGTACGTCGCCGGCAAGACGGCCAAGTCCGTCGCTGCCTTCGAGAACCTCACCAGGCTGTGCGAGGAGCACCTGCCCGGCAAGTACAAGATCGAAGTGGTGGACCTGCTGGTCCACCCGCAGCTGGCCAAGGGCGACCAGATCGTCGCCATCCCCACCCTGGTCCGCAAGCTGCCCGAGCCGATCCGCAAGGTGATCGGCGACCTGTCCAACGTGGAGCGCACCCTGGTGGGGCTGCAGCTGCGCCCCGCCAAGCCTAACGGGGCGTCCGCGGAACGACCAACGAGACGCGAGAAGGCACGGCCATGACCACCCTGACCATCGACCAACTGCTGCGGGAGAACGAGGACTTGCGCCGCCGGCTGGAGGAGGCCGAGGATGCCCTCCGCGCTCTCCGTGCCGGCGAGGTGGATGCCGTCCTCGTCGAGGCCGAGCGCGAGCAGGTCTACACCCTGGAGACGGCCGACAAGCCCTATCGGCTGCTGGTCGAGCAGATGCCCCACGCCGCGGCGACGCTCACCGCCGACGGCGACGATCATCTACTGCAACCGCCGCTTCGCCGAGCTGCTCAGGCGGCCGCTGCACTCATTGCTCGGCAAGCCGATCGACGACTTCGTCGCCCCCGACAGCCGGCCGCTTCTCGAAGGCCCTGCTGCGCGACGGCCAAGCCGCCGAGGTCCAGGGGGAGGTCGTCCTGCAGCGGGCTGACGGCACGCCGGTGCCGGTCTACCTCGGCGTCAGCGCCTTGCAGGAAGGCGCCCTCGGGTTGTGCCTGATGGTCACCGACCTGACCGAGCAACGGCACTACCAGGAGTTGCAGCGCACCCAGGCGGCCCTGCGCGAAAGCGAGCGCCGCTTGCGCGAAATGATTGACGCGCTCCCTGTGGCAATCTACACCACCGACGTCCAGGGCCGGCTCACGCACTTCAATCCGGCAGCGGTCGAATTTTCCGGCCGCGTGCCGGAGCTGGGCTCTCGATTCTTGGTGCGTGACCTGGAAACTGTATCAGCCCCGACGGCACGCCGCTGCCGCACGATGAATGCGCTATGGCCCTGGCCCTCAAGGAAGGCCGGGCTGTCCGCGGCACGGAAACCATCGCCGAGCGTCCCGACGGCAAGCGCGTCTGGTTCATGCCCTACCCGACGCCGCTGCGCGATGCCGAAGGCCGGGTCGTCGGGGGCATCAACATGCTGCTCGACATCACCGAACGCAAGCAGGGCGAGCGCGCTGCTGCATTGCTGTCTTCCATTGTCGATTCCTCCGAGGACGCGATCGTCAGCAAAGACCTCAACGGCATCATCACCAGTTGGAACAAAAGCGCGGAGCGGCTGTTCGGCTACTCGGCTGAGGAAGCGATCGGGCAGTCCATCACCATGCTTATTCCCGCGAACCGGCGCGGCGAAGAGGCTGAAATTCTGGACCGCCTCAGGCGGGGCGAGCGCGTGGATCATTTCGATACGATCCGCATCCGCAAGGATCGTTCTCCGGTTCCGATTTCCCTCACAATTTCTCCGATCAGAGACTCCGTAGGGCGCATCATCGGCGCATCGAAAATCGCCCGCGATATCACCTCGCGCAAAGAGATGGAGGCGGCCCTGAAGGAGGCCGACCGCCGCAAGGACGAGTTTCTGGCGACGCTGGCCCACGAGCTGCGCAACCCGCTGGCCCCGATCCGCAACGCCGTGCAAATCCTCATGGCCAAAGGCCCGCCCGACCCGGAACTGCAATGGGCCCGCGGCGTGATCGACCGCCAGGTGCAGCAGATGGCCCGGCTGCTCGACGACCTGCTCGACGTCTCCCGCATCTCCCGCAACACGACTGGAGCTCCGCAAGGAGCGGGTCGACCTGGCCGCGGTGGTGGAGGCCGCCCTGGAGACCAGCCGCCCGCTCATCGAGGCCGGCGGCCACGAACTCACCGTCACTCTGCCGCCCGAGCCGATCCACCTGGACGCCGACCCGGTGCGGCTGGCCCAGGTGTTCGCCAACCTGCTCAACAACGCCGCCAAGTACACCGAGGAGGGCGGTCGCATCTGGCTCGACCGCCGAGCGGCAGGGGAGCGACGTGATCGTGTCGGTCAAGGACAACGGCATCGGCATCGCCGCCGAGATGCTGCCGCGCATCTTCGAGATTTTCTCGCAGTCGAATCCGGCGCTGGTGCGGTCGCAGGGCGGACTCGGCATCGGCCTGTCGCTGGTCAAGGGGCTGGTCGAGCTGCACGGCGGGAGCATCGAGGCCCGCAGCGACGGGCCGGGCCAGGGAAGCGAGTTCGTCGTCCGCCTGCCGGTCGCCGTGGAGACGCTTATCCAGGAACCGGCGCGGCCGGGCGAGGACGAACAGCCAAAGCCCGTGACCACGCGCCGCATCCTGATCGTGGACGACAACCGGGACAGTGCCGACAGCCTGGCGATGCTCTTGAAGATCATGGGCAACGAGGTCGGCACGGCCTACGACGGCGAGCAGGCCGTCGAAGCGGCCGGGGCGTTGCGACCCGACGTGGTGCTGCTCGACATCGGGATGCCGAAGCTGAACGGCTACGACGCCTGCCGCCGCATCCGGGAACAGCCGTGGGGCCAGGGGATGTTCCTCATCGCCCTGACCGGCTGGGGCCAGGAGGAAGACCGCCGCCGCACCGAAGAGGCCGGTTTCGATCAGCACATCGTCAAGCCCGTGGACCCCGCCGCCCTCATGAAGTTGCTGGCTTCTTTGTCCGCGGAGCAGGGAGGCCGGCTAACCAGTAAGGATTGAGACGACCATGAATGGTCGTTTCAATCTAATTCTAATTTTCAAGAAGCCCAATCACGTCTTCCCTATTTCACGTTATGCGAGATAGGAGATTTGAAGCGCTCTTGTCAGACGAATGACGGCATCACGACTTTCGTCGCCATAAAGGCAGGAAGCACCCCAGCTCCACAGGAATACGGCCGTCCCATTCCCGCGCTTGCGTACTGCTTAGCTGTTTTTCCAGTGCGGCGGTAGGGTTCGGGCGAAATAAGGGAGGGCTTCGATGCGGCCCATCCAGGCCGTGAGCTTGGGCCCGACGAGGGTACGGATCGCAAGGACTGGATCTTTGAGGTCGGCCCGCAGCGCCAGTGCTATCATGGGATAAAGCGTGAAATCGGCCGCGCTCAGCACCCCGGTGAGAAAATCGCCGCGGATCTCGCGCTCGAAATGCCCGAGCTCGGCCGCAAGCTTGCCGCGGCCGTCTGCGATCAGCGCGCGATCCCACTCTTCCTCGGCTTCGTGAAAAATCTCCCGCAGCATCCGCCCCATGGCCATGCCGAGATACCAGTCGGTCTCTTGGATGAACCGGCGGACGAGGGCTCGCTCGCGCGCGTCGTCCGGGAATAATCGACCCCGGCCGGCAACGGGATAGCGTTCGTCGAGGTATTCGAGAATGGCCACGGACTCATAAAGGACAAAACCGCTCTCGACCAGGACCGGTACCTTTTGCCTGGGATTGAGTCGGGTAAATTCCTCTGCCTTGAGATCCCCGGCCGAAAACGAGAGCATTTTCAGCTCATAGGGGAGTTGTTTGTGTTCGAGGCCAAGCCATACCCGCCAAGCGGGAGGTGAGCCGGAACCGCAATAAAACATCATGGACATTAAGGCCTCCCGAACGTATCGAGCGCCAGCGTTAAGCCGTTACCGATCGTGAACCATAGAGCCCACGCGGGTCATGACGCGATTCTCTGTTAGTATTTTACCATGGACTTAAACGACCGGCGGATCCTGGTCACCGGCGCCCTCGGGCAGATCGGCTCGGAGCTCGTTCCAGCGTTGAGAGCGCGCGTGGGTCCCGATCGGGTCGTGGCCTCGGATATCCGCATGCCGCGTCCGGACTCGCCCCTCGGTGAAGGCCTTTTCGAGCATGTCGACTGCACCGAGCTACGCCAGATCGAGGACGTCGTGCGCCGTCACGATATCGGGGCAATTTATCATCTAGCCGGGGTCCTTTCGGCCGTGGGGGAGGACTGGCCGCACGTCGCGTGGGATGTCAACCTGGGCGGTCTCTATCGCATCCTGGAGGTCGCGCGGCAGAACCGCTGTGTGCTTTTCTTCCCGAGCTCCATCGGGGTTTTCGGCCCGACGACACCGCGCGAGCGCACCCCGCAGGATACGCTCCAGCGGCCGCAGACGATGTATGGGATCACGAAAGTCACTGGCGAGCTATTGTGTGATTACTACGCCCGGCGCTTCGGCGTCGATACGCGCGGCCTGCGGCTTCCGGGCATTATTTCCTACGTCGCCCCTCCGGGCGGAGGCACCACCGACTATGCGGTGGAGATCTTCCATCACGCCATCCGTTACCGCCGGTATACGTGTTTTCTGCGCGCCGATACGCGTCTCGACATGATGTACATGCCCGATACGCTGCGTGCGATCATCGCGCTGATGGAGGCCGATCCAGCGCGTTTGCACCACCGGAATGCCTTCAACATCACCGCCATGAGCATCACGCCTGCGGAGCTGGCGCAGGCAATTCGCCGCCATGTCCCGGAGTTCGTGATCGACTATAGGATCGATCCCGTGCGCCAGGCCATCGCCGATTCCTGGCCGCGATCGCTCGACGACAGCGCCGCGCGGGCGCAATGGGGCTGGGCGCCGGCCTATGACCTCGAGGCGATGACGGCCGACATGCTCGAGCGGTTAGCCGAGCGGCTGGGCAACGAACTCTGAGACTATCGGTATGCCGCTTGACCGCATTAGACACCGGCTGGCCCAGGAGATCGCCCAGATCGACGCGAGAGGCACCGCCAAACGGCGCGAGCCGGTCATTACCCAGGTTCTCCGCGCGCACGGCGCCCGTGGCCCGCGATACCTGATCGAGGGTGAGGGCGAGCGGCCGTTTATCCGCATGAATTCGAATAGCTACCTCGGCATGGCTTTGCGCGAAGAGGTGATCGCGGCCGAGGAGCACGCCGTGCGCGCATTCGGCGCCGGGCCTGGGGCTGTACGGTTTATCAGCGGCACCTACGCGCCGCATGTGGAGCTTGAGCGGCGGCTCGCGGCATTTCACGGGCGCGAGGCCGCGCTCGTGTTCAGCTCAGCCTATGCTACGGTCATGGGCGTCCTGCCGGTCTTGGTCACGCCGGACACCGCGATCATCAGCGATGCGCTCAACCACAATTGCATCATCAACGCCGCGCGCCTCGCGCAGCCCAAGGAGAAACACGTCTATGCGCATCTCGATATGGCGGCGCTCGAAGACTGTCTTACGCGGGCGGCGGGTTGCGAGAGGATCCTCGTGGTAACCGATGGGATCTTCAGCATGCGCGGCGATCACGCGCCGCTGGGGGATATCAAGAAGATTGCGGCGCGCTTCGACGCCCGCTTCAAGGAGGGCGCGCTCATGATTGTCGATGACTCGCACGGCGTGGGCGCAATCGGGGCCGCGGGTCGAGGCACCGAGGAGCACACCGGCTCGGGTCCGGTAGATCTCCTGATCGCGACGCTCGGCAAGGCGTTTGGCGTGAACGGCGGTTACGTGGCCGGTGAGCGTGTGCTCATCGATTACCTGCGCGAGAAAGCACCTTTGTATATCTACTCGAACCCGATCACACCGGGCGAGGCGGCCGCGGCCGTGAAGGCCTTGGATATCGTGGACAGCCCGGTGGGTCGGGACCTGCTGGCAGAACTGCGGCGATTGACGCTGCGCTTCCGGCAAGCGCTGACGCACCTTGGTTACGAGACCCTCGCGGGCGAGCACCCGGTCGTGCCGCTGCTCTTGCGCGATACCGCGCGCACCCGGACGATGGTTCAGTATTTGAAGACCCATGGGGTCTTGGCCACCGGTCTTTCCTACCCGGTCGTGCCGCAGGGCGAGGAGGAGATCCGGTTCCAGATCTCGGCGGATCACACCGAGGGCGACATCGACGAGGTCCTCGCAATCCTGGGCGGGTTCCCGGGGCGAGTTTGAAGTGTGGTTGGCACGCGACGAGGCGTCTAAGGAAGCTCTGCAAAAGTGTCGCGAGCAAGTCCAGATGCGCGAAGACGCGGGGAGCGGTCCAGGGACGGCCGCGCTTTGAGGAGCGAGGAAAGCAGATGGGCTGCGCAGTAACTTTTGCAGAGCTTCCTAACTAAGGCGCCGTGACCGCCGCACTATCACTCTATCTGGACCTGGTCCGGTTTGTCGCCGCAACCGTGGTGCTGCTTTCCCATTTCGCCTACACGCGGATCTCGGGCGGCGAGTATTTGATAATGCGGCGCTTCGGCGCCGATGCCGTTATCGTGTTCTTCGTCCTCTCGGGCTATGTCATCGCCTACGTTTCCACGGAACGGGAACGCACGCCGGGCGAGTACGCGATTAACCGCTGCGCCCGGCTGTATTCTGTGGTATTCCCGGCCTTGATCGCCACCGTGATTCTCGATCAGATGGGGCGCATCCTCGATCCTGCCCTTTACGCTGGTTGGTGGTATAAGGACAGCGAAGCGCTTTGGCGTTTCTTCGCGAACCTCTTGTTCGTTAACGAGTTGTGGTTTACATCGATTCGCCCGTTCAGCAACGGCCCATACTGGTCGCTAGGCTATGAGTTCTGGTACTACGTTCTCTTCGGGGCGTCCTTTTATTACGGCGGACGTACCCGCGCCGTGCTTGTGGCTCTCATCGCGCTCGTCGCTGGCCCGAAGATCCTGGTGCTTCTGCCCGCCTGGCTCATCGGCGTATGGACTTACCGCTTCAATCGCAGCAGGCAGGTCTCCATCTCCATCGGTTGGGTATTGTTTCTATTACCTATACTGATATACGGTTTTATAAAGGCATCCGAGATTGATAGCGCGGCCCGCATGGCAACTATGGCCGTCATAGGCCCGGCGTTCGTGATGTCAAAGCTTAAGCATTCGGACGAGTTTCTGATCGACACTATCTATGCGGTCCTGGTGGCGCTCAACTTCATCGGTATGCGCGCGATTTCCCATTCCCTGGATCGGATCCCCCCTTGGATCGAACAAGCGATCCGCTTATTGGGCGGGTCTTACCTTTTCGATCTATCTATTGCACTATCCCGCCCTGCATTTTTTTGCCGCCCTTTACGGCGGGGAGCGTTCCGAGCCGCTAATGCAGATCTTGATCCTCTCCTCGACGTTTGCGACGATCGTCCTCATCGGGGGATTCACCGAACGGAAAAAACACCTCTTGCGCCGCGTACTCGATAGAATTGCCCGAGCATTATCGCCCAGGCTACATCGGCGGCTTGACGATTGGCCTTGACATCGTGGACACGAAAATAACGCACGCCGGCAGCGACGCCTAAAGCGGTCGTCGCGCAGGTGGCGCCGACAAGCTCGCCCGGGGTTTGTTCCGCACACACCGCGCCCATGAATCGCTTGCGGCTGGCGCCGAGCAACACGGCGTAACCGCTAGCGGCGAACGCGCCCAGATCGGCGAGCAGGGCGAGGTTGTGGACTTTGGTCTTACCGAATCCGATCCCTGGATCGATGATGATGCGCTCGCGCTCGACCCCGGCGCTTTCCGCCAGCCGAGCGCGCTCGATGAGAAACGCCCGTACCTCCCCGAGCACATCCTGATAGTGAGGATCCGTTTGCATCGTAAGCGGCGTGCCCTGCATGTGCATCAGCACCAGTGCAACCCTACGCTCGGCGGCCAACGCGAACATCTCAGGGTCGTCACGGCCCGCGGATATATCGTTGATGATCGTGGCGCCGGCCTCTAGCGCCGCGACCGCCACCTCGACGAGCGTCGTATCGATGCTGATCGCCACCTGATCAGGTAAGGCTTGGCGCAATCGCCGGATCACCTCACGGGTGCGCCCGATTTGCTCCGCCGCGCCGACGGGCTCCGCGCCCGGGCGCGTTGATTCGCCGCCGACATCGATAACATCCGCCCCTTCGGCGGCAATACGGCAAGCATGGCGCACCGCCGAGTCCGCATCGGCGTATGCCCCGCCGTCCGAGAAGCTATCCGGCGTGAGGTTCAAGATCCCCACGATAGCCGGGCGTTCCTGTCGCGAGGTCATGCGTTCGGGCCGGATTCGGGGACCTTGCGGATCCTGAGCCGGTATAACACCGGCGACACCGCGATTTCCAAGAGATAAAACAACATGACGATGATCGCCACATCGAGAACCTTAAGGTCTAAGTAGGGGATTGCGACCAAGGCCGGAAAGAAGGCTTCCGGGATCTGGTCGAGACCGGTCACCGGGCTGCTCGATGCGACACCCATGCGCCGTTTGATGAAGCTCGAAAATAAATCACCGAGCATCGCCGCCGCGGCGAAGCAGGCGCCGAAGCCGGCCGAGAGGCCCAGAGCCGCAGCTGCCGCGATGCTCATGAGAAACGAGGCGAGGAGCCCGCGCACGGTTTTCGTGCTGCCGAAAATCGGCGCGCCGTCGATGAATGTCTTGCCGCCATCGAGCGGCCGGTTAAAGCGCTCGCCGAGCAGTCCCTGCGCGACGATCGGCGCCCCGTTCGCCACGCCCAAGAGGATCAAAACCTGTAATATCATTGTCGTCTCGCCGCCGACCGTCGACCGCTGCGAGAAAGCGTCATCTTATTGCAAACGTGGACCCATAGGAATAGGTGGACATAATACTTACATTCCCATTTCACATGGGCTAAGCTTTTCCAGTCTCGCATGACGATTCCCTCCTTATCCCTCGGGGCTTACGTTGGGAGGAATCGTCTCTTTTCTACCCCACAAACGGCATAGCCTTTTCACGTCCCGCCGGCAAAGCCGGTGGTTTACTGAGAAACTAATTATAGAGGCAATACAACCTTGTCGGTTAATCCCGAGGTGCCAAGTTGGTTGTCCGAGCAGGCCAAAACGCACCGGGCTTTAACCGATTGCGGCGCAGGGTTAAGCGAGTGAAAATGCTGCAGCGCATAACCGCCGGCAGAGCGCGAACGGTGACTTTGTGTGAGGGTAGTTGTAGTGGTGACTGACCCAAGGACGCTACAACGAAAACTGAACGACGCAGGCACCACGTTTAACGCGGTCGTCGAAGACACGCGCCGAGAGCTGGCCCAACGGTACCTTAAGCAACCCGATCTCGCGATAAGCGAGATCGCTTATTTACTCGGTTTTTCGGAAACGGGCAACTTTTCGCGGGCTTTCAAGCGATGGGCCGGCGCCTCTCCGAGTGATTACCGCTCGCAGGGGCTGGGTGACTACGAAAGCGAGCGCACGGAAGCCAATCAGGGAGTAACACGCGAAACGCCGCCTGGTGTTGTTTAGCTTGAAGGGTGTAGCCCCGTAGGTGATTTCCCGTAGCCGGCTTGAGACGTAACGAGGGTTTCATTATCCTGGTAGCGATTGGCTCGGACTTTCATTGGTAATCCAACAAGCGAGAGCCGTGCAAAACATGGCCTACTCACTCGGGGAAATCTGTTATGGAATCGAAAATACCTAAATCGAAAATACCTTCAATCGACCGTCTCACCCCCGCCAAGCTTCTCTGGGGAATATTGATAATCACTCTGATTGGGGCGGTAACCATAATTTTGCAAACTAGCGGACGGCAGAAGGCCACCGACGCCTTCATGCTGACGACCAAGCACCTGAAGGAAAACGCCGCGGCGGAGTGTCCCATCGCCATAAGACAGTTCCTCAAATCGGAACTTGGTACTGCGGACTACATGATCAGCGATGGCAGTACGAGTGTGACCTTGCAATGGAAAAACCCCGCTGGCGGTGAATTCACTGCGATCGATTGCACTTATATCCTGGATCGGGGCATCGTAAGCCTGGTGATTGACGGCAAGACCGTCGCCTCCAAATAGGCCCGTGCGGCGTGCCGCCGGCAGCGCGTGCGGCGCCGCCGAACCCGAGTCAACGGCCCAGGAAGCCCGTTACCTCGCCGCTCGGGCGGCGGGGTATGAACCCCGCCCTTGACCAAAGGGGAGAGTTGCACTACTCCCCTTTGGAAACCCCAATGCTAGAGTGCCCGCCGTAAACGGCGGGGTATTCAGAATGAAGCCAGAAAACCAGTTTTCGCTCCTGCGCGAGCGGCGTTTCGTTCCGTTCTTCTGGACCCAGTTCCTGGGCGCCTTCAATGACAACGTCTATAAGAACGCTCTCGTCATCATGTTCGCCTTTCAGGTAACTTCGCTCAGCGCTCAAGATGCCAACGCGCTCATCAACCTCAGCGCCGCCATTTTCATCCTGCCCTTTTTTTTGTTTTCGGCGACCAGCGGGCAGATCGCGGACAAATACGAAAAATCCCGCCTTATTCGCTATACGGTTTTGCTCGAGGTTGGCCTCATGATCCTGGGTTCGGCCGGATTCTACCTCGGAAGCTTGGGCTTGCTGCTGTTCGCCTTGTTCCTAGGCGGGGTTCAATCGACGCTTTTCGGCCCGGTCAAGTATGCCTATTTGCCTCAGCACTTGAAATCCGAAGAGCTTGTGGGCGGTAACGGCTTGGTCGAGATGGGCACCTTCGTCGCAATTCTGCTCGGCACCTTGCTCGGCGGGATACTCATCAGCGTGGCGACCTGGGGCAAGACCCTGGTATCGATCGCCACCGTGAGTACCGCCCTTCTAGCCTATGCGGTCAGCCGCCACATCCCGGTTACACCCGCGCCCGATCCGCAGCTCACTATCCGCTGGAACCCGGTGACGGCCACCCGCGATACTCTGCGCTTCGCGCGCCACAATCTAACCGTGTTTTTATCGATCCTCGGGATCTCGTGGTTTTGGTTTTATGGGGCGACGTTTCTGTCGCAGTTCCCGAATTTCGCTAAAGAGGTCCTCGGCGGGGATGAGTCTGTCGTCACCTTGCTGCTCGCGCTTTTTTCGATCGGCATCGGGACCGGTTCCTTGCTCTGCGAGCGTATGTCCGGACGCGGCCTCGAGCTTGGTCTCGTACCGCTCGGCTCCATCGGGCTCACGCTATTCGCCGTCGATCTCTATTTCGCCTCCCGAGGTTTCGCGCAGCCATCCACGCTCGAGTGGACTGCGTTTATCGCGCGCCCCGAGGCTTGGCGCGTGGTGCTTGACCTGGTACTGCTCGGCGTCTTCGGGGGCTTTTACACCGTGCCTTTGTATGCGCTTATTCAAGCGCGCAGCGATCCCACCCACCGTTCCCGCATCATCGCCGGCAACAACATCCTCAACGCGCTCTTCATGGTCCTCTCGGCCGGATTCGCCATCGGACTCGGCCAGGCCGGTTTCACGGTCGCACAGGTCCTACTGCTTACCGGGATCGTTAACGCCTTCGTCGCGCTTTACATCTACACTTTGGTCCCGGAATTTCTCCTGCGCTTTATCGTCTGGCTGCTGGTTCACTCCGTGTTCCCGATCAGGAAAACGGGACTGGAACACATTCCTCAAGCCGGAGCCGCGCTGCTCCGCTGCGAATCCGGCGGGATCGTGGACGCGCTTATCATTGCCGCCGCCGTGCGCCGGCCGATCCGGTTTGTGGTCGCGGAGCGCTGGCTGCGCGCGCCGCTCATAGGCTTTCTCCTTCGCAGCGGCGGTGCCATTGCCCTGCCCGCGGACCCGGTGCAACCGCAGTTCGAGCAGGAGATAGCCGCAGCGCTCGCAGGCGGCGATCTGCTCTGCGTTTTCACCAATCCACAGGGTTCCGAACTTGTCCGTCCACTGGCCAAAATCCCCGTCATTAGGTTGGCGCTCCGAGACCGCTCCGGGATCCAATCCCGGCCACGGGGTTGGCGGGCGCTGTTTAATACCATCGAGCTTTCAGCGTCGCCGCCCGTCGCCGCGAATGATAAAGTGAGTTAGATAGCCATAAAGTATGGGTCTTCAGCAAAATTTGTGGCCCAACTCGGTGGACATGGGAACGCTGCGGCGCGCGTTGTCTGAGCCCCTGGACTGCGTGATGGGCGAGCGCAGCTAGGCCCCGACAATCGGCCGGTCTCTCTGTTGCTGTATGGAAGCGCACAAACCGCCTTGAGTGCCTTTAGCATGAGATAGTGTCACTAGAAGAAATGGCTATGTCCTCGAGCCCGCAGGCCGTTTACGGTGTTCGAAGCAACGGCGTTGTCCGTCCTCCGCTTAAGTGGGCCGGAGGCAAGCGCTGGCAACTCCCGCACCTTGTCCACTACTGGGCTCGCAATCGCCATCGGCGCTTGGTCGAACCGTTCTGTGGAGGACTGGCTGTGACCCTGGGCCTCATGCCCAATCGGGCGCTCCTCAACGACGTCAATCCGCATCTGATCAATTTCTACCGCTGGCTAAAGCGAGGGCTGTCGGTCAACCTGCGGCAGGAAAACAACAGCACCACGTACTACTCGTACCGGCAGGAGTTTAACCGGCTGTTGTCTGGCGGCCAGAGCCATAGTGCCGAAGCGGCCGCTCTTTTCTATTACCTGAATAGGACGGGCTATAATGGCCTTTGCCGGTTTAATCGCGCCGGCGAGTTTAACGTTCCCTTTGGTCGCTATAAGAGAATTAATTACAGAACCGCATTTGTCGAATACATAGATGTCTTCAAGGACTGGGAGTTCATGACAGGGCACTTCTCACGCATGTCACTGGATCCAACCGATTTCGTCTACGCGGATCCACCCTACGACGTTGAGTTTCGGCAGTATTCAAAGGACGGCTTCGGCTGGGAAGAGCAGGTCGAGACCGCCGAATGGCTAGCCAAGCATCCCGGCCCCGTCGTTCTATCAAACCAAGCGACGAAGCGAATCAAGAGTCTTTACCGGGAGCTTGGCTACACACTGAGGTTTCTCGAAGCACCTCGCAGGATCAGCTGCACCGGTGACCGAACGCCCGCACGGGAAGTGCTAGCGATCCGGAACCTGCCTGAATGAGTTCCCGGAACACGCGCACCGGCGGCGTCCTTGAGCGCATGGTCCTTCCTGCCTTGGATCATGGCGGATACTCATATCGCGTGCAGATCAAGCTTGGCGAACGTCTGGGTTGCGGAAGCCACTTCGTGGACGCGGTTATCGAGAAGGACGGCCGAAAGTTTCTCGTGTCAGTGAAATGGCAACAGGTTTCAGGAACTGCGGAGCAGAAAGTGCCGTTCGAGGTCATTTGTCTCATCGAGGCGTTGGAGAACGCGAGCTACGAAAAGGCGTACATCGTACTCGGTGGCGAAGGCTGGAAGCTCAGGAACTTCTATGTGAGCGGTGGGCTCTCGAAGTACCTGAGGGACGCCGATAGGATTCACATTGTAACGCTTGAGTGGTTCGTGGCGAAGGCGAATCAAGGGAAGCTCTAAATGCCGTCCGACCTTCCCCAACGAAAGGCGCTCAAATTTCTAACCGACCGCCTGCAGTCCCAAGAGCCCTTCACAAAGCAGGACTTCGGGCATGCTACCGGGTGTGGAGTGGATCAACGCTTGACACGCATTGGTCGAAGCATTTCAAGCCCTTCGTCGTCGTAATCGGCGGTGGCCGGTACCGCGTCAGCGAGGGGTTCCGGCCATTCGCTAATTGGAGGAAGTTTCAGCGGCACGTCACGCAGACGCGGCCGGTTGCAGCGGACTATACGCGGCTCGCTTACGACAACGTGGTCATGTACGAATTCTTTATGCCGTTAACGAACGAGACGGCACTACGCACCACACTGGATGCCCTGTTCTTCAAAGATAACATCATCTCGAAACTACGGGCCATTGGCGCGGAGAAGCTCTCTCAGCATTTGAGCATCAAGGATGGAGAGGCCGCGGAAAAGTATTTCGAGCGGATCTGCGACTGGATTGATTCGCACTTTGTAGGCTACTCCGTCTATCACGTTGACGGCCGTTTTCGAGCGTCAAAGCTGGCAACCAGGGAACAGGTCGCCGAGATCGAGAAGAAGGGTCAGCGTTACCTCGTTAACGAAACCACCGCGGTCTCGCGTTTCATCTTCCCCTGCGCGGACAATGGCGAGGCGGAGCTGGTCAGATACTTCTTCGATGCCCTTTTCGTCCAGACCATCATTCAACTAATCAACGCCGAGGATGAAGTCTGGATGGTGGAAAGCGGCATGAAGAATCGAGTCCACATCTGGCGGGTTCCCGGCGGCAACGACGACGGAAATGACCTACTATGACGGCCCGAGACTGGCTGCGCGAGAATGGCTACGAGGATATTGCGGGTCGGATCGACGTGGTCATGACGGAGCTCGAAGCGCGGGGTAGCAAGCAGCGACGAAACTGGTGGGACGTCCTGGCAGGCGGCGTCAACGGAAGGCCACTCGTTGTCTCAGGACGGGAGTTTCCGGTGCTACAGGTCGCGCAGCGGCGGCAAGGCAAGCCCTTGACCCCGAACGCAATCAGCCGCAACCCGAACGAGCATCCTCCCGACCCGCGCCCAATCCGATGGAAGCGCTAAGCTGGACCCGAACTGCCTCCGACTACGGCGATACATACCATAAGTGGGGATCTGGCGGGCAGGAGAGTTCACGCGGGACAAAGGCTGTTTTCCTTACGCTTGCTGTTGCCATGTTGACAACCACGAAATCGACTTGGTGCTTGCCCGCCACGCTTCACGGAGGCGGAGCTGGACTTCATCATCAATTACGGACATCAAATATCGCATGGGCCGAAGCGCAGAGGAGAACGAATGAAGCTTCCGAACGTGGAAGCGGCCGTGGTTTCGGAGGATAAGATCACCGGTTATCTGCTTTCGGCGACACACCGGGACGGCCGTCACAAGGCGGCGTTCTTCCTCGGCTTAGGCTTTACTGCCGACGCCTGGCGGACGGTGGCTACCGCCTTACTGAAGCACGCAGCAGACCACGAGGTCGCCAAGGTCGAGAGCACGCCCTTTGGAACCCGATACGTCGTGGAAGGTACAATAGAAACGCCGTATGGGCGAACGCCGGGCATTCGTTCGGTGTGGTTTCTGGAGACCGGTCAGAACGTACCACGTTTTGTCACAGCTATCCAATCAGAGGTGCAGACGATGATTAAAGAACTGGACACGGTGGTGTTAACCGAGGATTTACCGGAGCACGGTCTGAAACAGGGTGACCTGGGGACCGTCGTTCTGATCCATGGAGCAGGGGGGTATGAGGTCGAGTTCATGACGCTGGACGGCCAGACGCTGACGGTGGTTTCGCTGTTTCCTCATCAGGTGCGTCCCGTAGGGCGAGGCGAGATCGCTCAGGCACGCGCGGTGGCCTAAAGCGTCGCACAAGGCGCGACCGGAGCATGCGAGGCAAACTATGAAATTACACGGTGACCAAGAAGCCGATGCGCTTTATCTGCGTTTGGACGAGTCGAAGATCGTCGAGTCAGAGGAGGTATCGCCGGGCGTCGTGCTGGATTTCAATGCGGATAAATCAGGTGGGTGTTGAAATCCTATACCTATCCAGGCGAGCTCCCCGCCCGGAACTCGGAAAGCTGGTTTTTGAGACCACGCCCACCGTGGCAGTGAGGTAGTGCAACCCTGTGCGCGCGGGATCGCTCGCGCAAGAGTCCGGTCTCCTGCGCAGTGACTACAACGGTGTCACAACCGGGCGCGCAATGCGCCCCCGGTGACAAGGCTATCATCAAGTTTCCCATGGCTGCGGTCGAAGCGGAGACGATCACGCCCTCGGATGCGCGCTGGCCGAGGTCCTTGAACGAGAGGCTGGGCGGCTCCGCGCCATCGGCTTTGCAGACCATCGGTCCGGTGGCGCTTCTCGCCGCCCGCAAGACTGCGCTCTTCTGCTCCGCCCGCACGCCCGGGGATGCCATCCTGCGCGCCCACGACACCGCTCGGCGCATGCGCGATGAAAGCGTGACGGTCATGAGCGGGTTTCATTCGCCGATCGAGAAGGACTGCCTGCGCATCCTTCTGCGGGGCACACAACCGATCATCGTCTGCCCTGCCCGCGCCATTGAGGGAATGCGGATCCCGCCCGAATGTCGCGCCGCCTTCGAGGCGGATCGGCTACTCTTCCTCTCCCCCTTCATCGAGCAACCCGAACGCGTCACCCAGGGATCGGCGATGCGCCGCAACGAGCTCGTTGGGGCCCTGGCCGACGAAGTATTCATCGCTCATATCGCTCCGGGCGGCGAGACCGAGCGCATCGCGGAACTGCTGGCGCGATGGCGCGTTC
Organism: uncultured Gammaproteobacteria bacterium; assembly: GCA_963764725.1. Classification (GTDB taxonomy): domain Bacteria; phylum Pseudomonadota; class Gammaproteobacteria; order JACCXJ01; family JACCXJ01; genus USCg-Taylor. Next base: position 196,117 of record CAVXTM010000018.1, read on the forward strand.
CGGTCATGCGGTCTTCGCTTCGCGATCCGCCCATTGCGACCTTAAGAAAGTCATAGGAAGGTCGCCGCGCCAGGATTTATGCACAAGCGAATGATAAAGTGAGTTAGATAGCCAAAAGTATCAGCCTGATCCTTACTCTACAATGCAAAACCATCTCACTATTCACGAAACCCGTGTCATCGGCGCCTTGCTGGAAAAGGAGATCACCACCCCCGAGCAGTATCCGCTCTCGCTCAACGCGCTTACCAACGCCTGTAACCAGAAGAGCAACCGCGATCCGGTGCTTGATCTCGATGAGGCAACGGTACAACAAACGCTCGACGGGCTCATCAAGAAGCACTTGGTAAGTGAGAAAACAGGGTTTGGGAGCCGGGTTACGAAATACCAACATCGATTCTGTAATACGGCGTTCGGTGCTTTAAGATTATCAGCACAGGAGCTTGCCATCATCGCCGAGTTGCTGTTGCGCGGCCCGCAGACGCCCGGTGAACTGCGCACGCGTGCGGGGCGGCTGGGCAAGTTCAATGACGTGCAAGAAGTTGAAGCTGCCCTAAAAAGCTTGATCGAGCGGGAGGATGGGCCTTTCGTTGTGCAGCTTGCGCGCGAAGCCGGGAGAAGAGAATCTCGTTACGCCCACCTGTTGAGTGGGGAGGTGCAAGCAGCGGAGAGCGCTGCCGGCCCGGATACGGAAGTCAGTCTCACGCGTACGGACCACGATCGTCTGTCGGAGCTCGAACAGCAGATCGCAGCGTTGCGGCAAGAGCTCAGTGAGATCAGGGCCTTGCTTGAGCGCCCGACATGAGGGATACCAATTTGGCCATCGTGCCGGAAACGCAAGACACCAATACTGCTCCGTATCGGCGGCTGACTCCCGATTGCATGCTCGATGCATTGAATAGCGTGGGCTTGCGAAGTGACGGACGTCTGCTGGCGCTCAACAGCTACGAGAACCGCGTCTACCAGGTTGGCATGGAAGAGGGGATGCCCGTGGTGGTGAAATTTTACCGTCCTGGGCGTTGGAGCGATGCGGCGATCCTTGAAGAACACGCCTTCGTGCAGGAATTAGTCGAGCGCGAGATCCCGGTGGTGGCGCCGCTGGCGACCAAACCTTCCGGCGTGGCGCATCCCGCAACCACATTGCACACCTTCGGCGAATTCCGATTTACGCTTTATCCTCGCCAAGGCGGCCGTTCACCGGAGCTAGATGCTCGCAACACCCTGGCCTGGATGGGGCGCTTTATCGGCCGAATTCACGCGGTCGGCACGTTACGGCCGTTCGTCGCACGACCGGCATTGAATGTTGTCAGCTTTGGTGAGGAACCTAGCGAGTTCCTGCTCGCGCACGACTTTATCCCGCCGGATCTCGCGAGCGCCTATCGGACCGTGGTCGCTCAAGCGCTAGACGGCGTGCGGCATTGCTTTAACCGCGCTGGTGAAATCAGGGCACTGCGGCTACATGGTGACTGCTACGCCGGTAACGTGCTTTGGACCGAGGGTGGACCGCATTTCGTCGATTTCGACGATAGCCGCATGGGCCCTGCGATGCAGGACCTGTGGATGTTACTCTCCGGAGAGCCGCTTGCGATGGCGCGGCAGTTGAGCGACGTCCTGAGCGGCTATGAGGATTTCTTCGAGTTTGATCGCCGCGAGCTGCATCTCCTAGAGCCGTTGCGCACATTGCGCTTGATCCATTACTCCGCGTGGATCGCCCGGCGTTGGGAAGACCCAGCCTTTCCTGCCGCATTTCCGTGGTTCAATACCCAGCGTTACTGGCAGGATCGAATACTCGAGTTGCGCGAACAAATCGCTGTCATGAACGAGCAACCCATCGCGTTATCGAACTGAATCGGCTAAGGAAGCTCTGCAAAAGTGTTATGAGCATGGCCCATATGCGCGAAGCCGCGGAGCGAGTCGCGAGACATATCAGGTAGATAGGCGAGTGACGAGCGAGCACGCGACAATGCAGATGGGCGGCGCAATAGCTTTTGCAGCGCTTCGCTAACGATGCGCATTGTGTCGCTTCTGCCTGCTGCTACCGAGATCGTGGGCGCCCTGGGCTTGATGGATTCCCTCGTCGGGGTATCGCACGAGTGTGACTATCCGGCGGCGGCAAACGACAAGCCACGGGTGACGCATTGTGCCATCCACCAAAAGCACTTGCCGAGCGCTGAAGTAAACCACTGGGTACACGAGACGCTCGCCGCGACAGGTTCCCTCTATACCCTGAACGAGGCGCTGCTTCGAGAGCTGCGCCCTGAGATCATCGTGACCCAACGCCTCTGTGATGTCTGTGCGGTTGGATATGGTTCGGTCGCGACTTTCGCCCGGTCACTGCCGGAGCCATCGCAGGTGGTAAACCTGGAGCCCGCCGGTCTTGCGGATATTTTTGGGGATATCCGCAAGGTAGCCGCGGCGCTTGGGGTAACCGAGCGCGGTGAGGCTGTGGTGAGCGCGCTGCAAACACGGGTAGAGCAGGTACGTGTTCGCGCTACGAAAACAAGCGATCGGCCCCGCTGCTTTCTGATGGAGTGGATCGACCCGCCATTCTGCAGCGGCCATTGGGGTCCGGAGCTCGTGGAGATCGCCGGGGGTGAGGAGATCCTCGGTAAAAAGGGGGAAGCCTCAAGACGCATCCTCTGGGAGAGCGTGCGCGAGGCGCAGCCCGAAGTCCTGATAATCGCGTGCTGTGGCTGCACCGTGGCACGCACTTTAGATGATTTGCCTCGCTTGCAACGTGCAGCCGGGTGGGAGGGATTGCCCGCGGTTCGAAGCGGCCGGGTCTATGTCGTCGATGGGTCCGCTTATTTCAGCCGACCCGGCCCGCGCATCGTCGACTCCTTAGAAATCCTGGCGGCCTGCCTTCATCCGGCCCAGTTTCCCGAGGCGCGCGCCAGGTACCCAGAGGCGGTGGTACGCATCGCCGCGGGTGGGCAGGTGGCAGCCTGGTGATGGCGCATCTGTAGCACTGGTCGCTTGAAGCAGTGGCAAGAACAGCGCCTATGCGGAACCTCTAAAAATACCCTCTCCCACTGGGAGAGCAACCGTGTTCAAAGTCAAGTGTTTTGCAGCTGCCAAGGGGCATTATTTTTCAACATGGCATTCATAATGGTCAGCAGTTTCCGCATACAGGCGACGATCACCACTTTGGCTGGTTTCCCCGCCTGTTTGAGTCTCTCAGCGAAGGCCTTGAGGACAGAGTTGCACCGGATGGCGGTAACGGTCGCCATATACAGAACGGCTCTGACATCGGCCCTGCCGCCCCAGATGAAGCGCTTACCCCGGTGTTTTCCGCTGTCGTTCGCCAGCGGCGCCACGCCCACCAAAGCTGCGATCTCGCGGCGATTCAAGCTGCCGAGTTCCGGGCACTTAGCCAGCATCGTCAAGCTGGTGACGGCGCCGATACCAGGAATGCCTTGCAGCAGATCATCCTTAGCCCGCCAGGCCTCGGAGGCGCGCAAGCGTTTGGTCAAATCAACGTCGAGATCAGCAATGCGCTTATCCAGCCAAGCGATGTGCGCCACTAAGCTTTTGCGTGGCAGTTTCGAGGCCGTGCCTAAACGGAGTGTTTCTTGAACGCGTATCTCGATCAATTGACGGCGCCGCGTCAGGAGTTCATCAAGCTCACGGGTGTCCGCGTCCTTGATAGGTCGCACCGCAGGCCGGATGGCGCGGGCGAAGGCCGCCAGGACGGCGGCGTCAACCGAGTCGGTCTTCGCCAATTCTCCCGTCGCCTTGGCGAAATCGCGCGCTTGACGGGGATTGATGACGGCGAGGGGCAATCCTTTCGCCGCCAGTTCACTGGCCAGCCGCACTTCCAGGCCGCCTGTGGCTTCCATAACGATCAACGTCGGTCCAACGGCCACCAGACGCTTGACGAGTTGAGCGATGCCCTTGTCGTCATAAACGACACGCAGGGCTTCTCCAGTGGGTTCAATACCAATATCCAACGTGCCTTTGGACACATCAATGCCAACAAACTTCTCTACAGTGTTCTCGCTCATACCCCTCCTTGCAAAAATACGGGCTTACAGGCCCCAGCAACCGTTCGGGTTGTCGGTGAGAAAACGGCGCGACGCTCTTTGCTCTCCCACGGGCTTGATGTCCCAAGGGCTGGACGAGCTGCCGCACCGCAACCAAAGGTCTGTGGATTGATGCCCACCAGCCCCCACAGTCCGAAATACATTTTCATTAATTTCTACAAAATAGAACATACAAGGGTTAGGGTGAGGGATGTAAATAATTGATTTTAATACCCTCATCCCAACCTTCTCCCGAAGGGAGAAGGAGACTTTGAATTATTAGAGGTTTCCTATGCTTTACGTGTGCTTCGCGGAGGCGACGGCATCGAGGTCGTCGCGGCTTGCCGACCGCGGTCAGCCCCGAGTCAGGAAGGGTCGCTACTCACTTGTTGCCTGAAGACTTGATCGAGGCCGTGCCCTGCGGATCGAGCAGGGGCGGTTTATTGGTGGGGGGAATTGGGTGTGGTAAGAACTCCCTCGGCTGCATTCCTTGGTATTGTGGAGTTCCCAATCAAGCGGTTATATGATGACCGCCGTGATTTATACAGCAATCCGTTCATTGGGTTAGACACCGGCTTAGACATCTATTGCCAAACGTAGATTCCATCCTTCAGCAACTCGATGAAAACCATGACATCAAGGAAGTCCGGGCCGGTATCGCTGATCTAATCGAACACCATCTCCAAGCAATGAAGAGTTCCCTTGGCTATTGGGAGAAGGCCCACTTCGCCAACGCTATTGCCTCTCTTGCATGGAATATCAATTCCCGCCAGCAACCGACCACTGCTTGGCTACGGCTATGTCTCGTTAACGTTGAAAAGGCGCTAGTTCCTGCCAATCAACGAAACGAGAACTACACGCCACGAGATAAGCAGCTTGAAGCCCTTACGTATGAACAACTCATCGAAAACATCAACTCGTTGCGCCAAATGGGTTGCTAACCCGCCGCTCAACGGGACCGCCCAAAAGCTGCGCTTTTGGGTTCTCTCCGCGCTACGCGCTCCGGCGGCCGGTTAGCTAGCACGCTATGTGTCTTCGATACCGGTTCACAATCAAGACTCCGAGGGATCGTCATGAACGCGATAAGAGCACTTTCTGTCGCTGCACTGCTATTACCGTTCCAGTCCTTTGCTTGCTCTTTCGATACCGATTGCGGCGTCGGAAGCAAATGCATCAAGAGTCCAGGACAGATCCATGGCTTTTTGTGCTGGCGGTATGAATCCCGGCAACACCTATGATCGAAGGCCCGTCCGAGATCCGCTGGACATTAATAGATCTGCTGGCAATACCTGTAGCTTCGATACGGATTGTGGGCCTGGCTCAATTTGCCTAAAGGAATCTAGATACATAAAGGGCGTCTGTGTGCGTGGACGTTAGCACATAAGACGAGCGGAATTAGGGGACAGACCACGATATATTTGTCTACGCATCGCAGCAGGTGCGCTATTGGTATCGATATATCGTGGTCTGTCCCCTAATTCCCCTAATTCCTAATTCTAATTCCTAATTCCGCTGCGGTGGTACGCATCGCCGCGGGTGGGCAGGTGGCCGCACTGGTGATGGCGGGCACGAGGTACTGGTCGCTAGAAGCAGTGGCAAGAATAGCGTCTACGCTTTGCGTGTGCTTCGCGAAGATGACGGCATTGAGGTTGTGGAGGCTTGCCGGCGGTCAACCCCGAGTCGGGAAGGATCGCTACGCACGCGTTGCGCGAAGACTAGATCGACGCCGTGCCCGCGGATCGAGCAGGGGCGGTTTATTGGCGGGGGGAATTGGGTGTGTTAAAAACTCCCTCGGGTGCAGTCCTTAGCGTTGTGGAGTTCCCAATTAAGCGGTTATATGATGACTGCCGTGATTATGCATCAATCCGTTGATTGGGTTAGACACCGGATTAGACACAGATTGGTGTCGGATTCTAGTTGGGCCTGTAGGGAGAGAGTGAATGCAAATTGAACTTTCCGCGCTGATCGCTGGGTTCATTGGCCTTCTGTTGGCGTGGGTCTTCCCGGTGGGTTGGCTTGTACAGCGCGTCAAAAAGGGCATAGCTCTTCCCCCTCCATCGGATGCACTCAAAGAGAAGTGGACTGCTTTAACCACAGATCCAGATGAAGATAACAGCGGAGCTATCCTCGGTAAGCTTGAGCTTGTGCTCTTCTACTTGGCTTTTTGGATGGCTGCGCAAGAAATCATAGCGGGATGGTTCGCGCTAAAGGTTGCGTCAAAATGGGAAGCTTGGGGCACAACGGGACGGCTACCTGAGTCGCTAGATGGAGTAGATGATCTCAGTTACATGATTTCAAGACGTCGCTGGGCGTCACAGCGGCTCATGTCATTCCTCGTCGGCACCATAGCCAACGTGCTTGCTGCGTTTGGAGGGTTCATCATTGCCAAGAATGTTGTGGCGCCGCTTCTCAGTTGCTTCTAATGGATATGGCCCAACAATGCGCTCCAGCCGACTGCTCGACCGCTGCGCGGTTTCGCGTCGGCTGAGCTTGGTCGTTAGGGCTCGCGACTATGCCGCTGGCTGAAGAAATTCCGCTCGGCGAATTGCCCGAGGGAGTGATTGAAGCTGCCTCGAAGGATCTTGCGAAGTATTGCGTGGGATTCGTACGCGTCGAGGATACGCCACGAAGGCAGGATGCCGCGGAATTAGGGGACAGACCACGATATATTTGTCTATGCGTCGCAGCAGGTGCGCTATTGGTCGATATATCCCCTAATTCCGGCGGATACCTCAGGGTCTGTCCCCTCATTTCTCCCTGATTTCTCCGTTATGCCCCACTACCCTGACACGCTATACTTGACATCATGAACACGGTCATTGAGCTAGAGAAACAGATATTGGCTCTCCCCGCTGCTGAGCGGGAGCAACTTGCAGTAGTCGCTTGGGAGAGTTTAGTTGGTGATCCAAGCGTGGCTGGCAATCGCAAGATCGACCCAGAGGGCATCAAGACTGCTGCACAACGCGATGCAGAGATTGAGGCTGGCGCAGTTCAACCCATTGGTCAGGCTGAGTTCTTGCGGCGCACCGGTGGCATCTCGGAATGAGGGTTGAATATCACCCTCTCACCGTATTCGATCTCAATGACGCCGTCGTGTACTACAACCAGCAACGTCCTGGCCTTGGTGAGGAGTTTCGGTCCGAGGTGTATGCGGCCATTGCACGCATTCGCGCAAATTCATCCCACTACGCCGTTGTCGAGCACGATATTCGCCGCTGCTTCGTGCACCGCTTCCCATACGCTGTCTTGTTCCGCTTTATTAACGAAGAGGTCATTCGCATACTGATCATTCGCCATCACCGTCGTCATCCAAGCTTTGGCCTTGGTCGCCGATAGTGAGCGGTCGGGGAGGTGTGTGTGTTTTACGATGTTGCAGGCTCGACCGTTGAGGTATTGGCGATCGTGCCCAAGTCGGAGGCAACCACATGGCTCGCCCAGTTCGGAAGTCCCAAGTGAAGGAAGTCCCTCTGTCCGAGATCAAGAACGACCTGTCTCGCTTTCTGCGTGAAGCCGAGATACAGGAAATCGTCATCACGCGCCACGGCAAACCGGCCGGGGTGCTCATCGGTTTTGAGACGGAGGACGACTGGTTTGATTACCGGTTCGAGAACGACCCGCGGTTCTTGCAGCGGGTCGAGCAAGCACGCCAAAGCCTGCGCGCCGGTCGAGGCATCAAATTGCGAGACGTGAAGTGATAGCGCGCTCTAACCGCGCGGTCGAAAGCGACGCGCGGCAAGAGCGGCCACACGCGCTTCACGACGAGCGTTGGCCAGAGCTGAAGGCCGCGGTGCAGTGCCAGTGAACACTCTTCGGCTAACTTGCAGGGGAATCAGCAGAGGCGCCTCTTCTAATGATCTTATCGTGGTAGGCATGGCAACGCTGGAGATCGCCAGATAGGTGCTCCTAGCCGAGCCGCGTGGCCGTCAGAATCAAGGTCACCCCGAGCGGTGGACGAATGCGGTTTTTCACGGAGCGGAATCAAGCCGAGAGTGTGTTGCGCATGAGCCGCTTCGCTAGGCTATCTCCGCCGTATCGGAACGATTCGTCAATCCGGCGCCGAAGAAGGCGCGCGGTCACGAAGCGGGCGCCACACCGACCAAGTTCCAGTACCGAAGATCGTCGATGCGGGTGTTGTGGCGCGCCGCGAGCTCGCACAGCGATTCACGCGAATAGCGGAGCGGAAGTGTCCCATGTCCCTATCGCGCGGGCCGAACAATGCCATTAGGGCCGGTACGGTCACGATGAGCCGCCCGCCCGGGCGGGTGAGCGGCCCAATAGTTTATAGTCTGCGACACGCGTACTGACGAAACCTACGGTCCTCGTTCTTCCAAGGTTTTCGTTCCCGGATAACGGTACCGCGAATGGACTCGCACTTGCGTCTCCTGCTGGCAAGGGGGAGGATGGATGAGCGACACGGTGTTTCGCCGAGGTCTCGATGCCCGCCAATCTTACACCCGAGTACAAGGCCGCGGAGGCCGCGTTTCGCCAAGCCCGCGATCCGCGGGAGCGGTTGGAGCGGCTGCGGGAGATGCTCCGCACAATCCCCAAGCACAAAGGCACCGACCACCTTCAGGGGGATATCAAGCGCCGAATCAAGGAACTGTCCGAAGAGATCGAAGGGCCAAAGAAGGGCGGGGCGCGCGGCGGACCGGTGCTGGTCATCCGGCCCGAAGGCGCCGCGCAGATAGCATTGATTGGGCCGCCGAATGCGGGGAAATCCTCGCTGCACGCGCGCCTCACGGGCTCAGAGGCGCGCGTCGGGCCCTATCCCTTCACGACCGAGTATCCCGAGCCGGGCATGATGCCTTACGAAGATATTCACTTTCAGCTCGTGGATCTGCCCGCCATATCACCTGATCATCGCGCGCCGTGGCTTGCCAATACGTTGGAAACGGCCGATGCGTGCCTGCTGGTCGTGGATGTCGGCGAGCCGGATTGCGTCGAACGCATGGAAGCCCTGCACGCCGTCCTGCGCGAGAAGCGCGTGACGCTGACCGCTCGCTGGGAGCACGGCGCGGAATCGCTAAACACCGCCGCGGAGGCCGATGAGGACCCGTTCGCGCTATGGCTTCCCGCGCTCATCCTCGCGAACAAGGCAGAGCGCATCGCCGATGTCGAGGCTGAGCTTGAGGCGTTTCTCGAGCTGACCGGCTTTGGCTATTCCGCGCTCGCGGTCTCCGCAGAGACGGGCCAGGGGCTCGGCGAGATCGGGCCGTGGCTGTTTCGCAGTCTCGGCATCGTCCGCGTCTACACCAAGGCGCCGGGCCGTCCCGCGGACAAAGGCCGGCCGTTCACGCTGCGCCGCGGCCAGACTGTGGAGGATGTCGCGCGGCTCGTCCATCGGGACATCGCGCACACGCTTAAATACGCGCGCGTCTGGGGCTCCTCGGGGTTCGACGGACAGCACGTGGGGCGTGACCATCCGGTGAGGGATGGCGATCTCATCGAGTTACACACATGACAGCGCGGGCCCACCGCGTGCGAGTGGATCCCGTGCATTCCCTGTACGGAATGGCGGTATATAATAACTGGGACGACTTGACTATGCCGGATCGATGAGCGCATTACTAGCATTCTTGGCCATCTGAATGAACATTCAACTGACAGGCAAACGAGCGCTCGTCTGCGGAAGCAGCCAAGGGATTGGCAAGGCCATCGCTATCGAGTTGTCCCGACTCGGAGCCAGCGTAACCCTCTTCGCGCGTGATCGCGCGCGGCTCAATGAGGCAAAAGCCGCGCTCGCCATCGATCAGAATCGGCACCATCATGTGCTGGTCGCCGATTTCAACCGGCCCGATGATCTGAAAGCGGCGCTCGCAGGCTACCTTCCTAAAACCGATCCCGTGCATATTCTGGTGAATAATAGCGGCGGGCCTCCACCCGGCGCGGCCTATCAAGCGGCACCCGAGGCCTACCTCGCTGCATTTTCACAGCACCTGCTCTGTAATCAGATCCTGGTGCAAGCGCTGCTGGAAGGCATGAAAGCCGCCGGCTATGGCCGCATCGTGAATATCATCTCGACCTCGGTGAAACAACCGATTCCCGGTCTTGGAGTCTCCAACACCGTGCGCGGCGCGGTCGCAAGCTGGGCCAAGACTCTGGCCGGCGAGCTCGGTCCTTTCGGCATCACCGTCAATAATGTCTTGCCGGGTTCGACGCGCACCGGCCGTCTGGCCGCGATCCTGGAAACGAAAGCGCGCGAATACCACCAAGCGCTGGCCGAGATCGAGGCGGCGGAAATGGCATCGATCCCGCTCCGGCGTTTCGCCGAGCCGCACGAGATCGCTTCGGCGGTCGCGTTTCTGTGCTCGCCGGCCGCCGCTTACATTACCGGGATCAACTTGCCGGTCGACGGCGGCCGCACTCAGAGCTTGTGAAAAAATCTACTGCGCTCGGGATCTCGCGTTCTGGCGGTGCTCGGAATCCTCATGTATTTCAACATACACTCCGGTTCCTGTGCTCCGGCGGAACGCGACTTCCCTTCGCTCGCGACGATTTTTTCAGAACCTCTCAGTGTCTATGAATATGTTAGAGCGAATCGCCAATTACATCGACGGCCGGCTCGAAGCGCCCCGCTCCGGCGGTTATATCGATAACATCGAACCCGCCACCGGGCAGGTCTACTCCCTGACCCCGGATTCCGATTCGGCGGATCTCGAACAGGCGATGACGGCTGCCAGTCGCGCGTTTCCTGAGTGGTCGGCCTTGTCCGCCGAGGAACGCGCCCGGCTCTTGCTCGGCATCGCCGACCGTATCGAAGCGGAGACGGAGCCGCTCGCCCGGGCCGAGAGCATCGACACCGGCAAGCCTATCAGCCTGGCCAGGCAGGTCGATATTCCCCGGGCGGTGGCGAATATGCGGTTCTTCGCCCATGCCATCACCCAGTTTGCGAGTGAAGCCCACAGCATGGGTGCGCTCGCCATCAACTACACCTTGCGGCACGCTTTGGGCGTGGTGGCATGCATCTCGCCCTGGAACCTGCCGCTTTATATTTTGACCTGGAAGATCGCGCCGGCTCTCGCGAGCGGCAACTGTGTCATCGCTAAGCCGTCGGAAGTCACGCCGATGACAGCGTATTTGCTCGCGCGGATCTGCATCGACCTAGGCTTGCCGAGAGGCGTCTTGAATATCCTTCACGGCGCGGGCCCGCGCATCGGCCGCGCGCTAGTCGCACACCCCAGGATCAAGGCGATTTCATTTACCGGCGGGACCCGGACCGGGGCAGAGATCGCACGCACCGCGGCGCCCCAGTTCAAAAAACTCTCACTCGAGCTCGGGGGCAAGAACCCGACCTTGGTATTCGCCGATTGCGACTGGGATGCGACGCTCGCGACCACGGTGCGCGCCGCGTTCTCGAACCAGGGACAGATCTGTTTGTGCGGCTCGCGCATCTTCGTCGAGCAGCCGATCTATGATCGCTTCCGGAGCGATTTCCTGGCCCGCACCGAAGCCTTGGAACTGGGCGATCCGCTCGATGAGAAGACCCAGCAAGGCGCGCTCGTGTCCGAGTTACACCTGCACAAGGTGCTTTCCGCGATAGAGCTCGGCCAGCAAGAAGGCGGCACGATCCTCGTCGGCGGTCACCGCGTGACGGTGCCGGGACGCTGCGCAGAGGGTTATTTCGTCAAGCCGACGGTATTCGAAGATTTGCCCTTCGATTGCCGCACCAATCAGGAGGAGATCTTTGGCCCGGTCGCCACCTTGATTCCGTTCGAGGGCGAAACGCAAGTGCTAGAATATGCAAACAGCACCGAGTATGGCTTGGCGGCAACGGTTTGGAGCCGCGATGTGCAGCGCTGCCACCGCGTCGCTCAGCAGCTTGAGGCCGGGGTGGTGTGGATCAATACCTGGCTGGTGCGGGATCTGCGTACGCCTTTCGGCGGGACGAAACACTCCGGCGTCGGCCGCGAAGGGGGCGTGGAGGCCCTGCGCTTTTTTACCGAAACCAAGAACGTGTGCATAAAGCTGTAGAATGTCTCATGCCATCGTCTCGCGAAACGCCCCCGAGCCGGTCGGACCCTATCCTCATGCACGCCGCGTGGGAAGTTTGCTATTCCTCTCGGGCATCGGCCCCCGCCGACGCGGGAACCCGACCATCCCCGGCGTCACGCTCGATGCCAACGGAAATATCGTTGACTACGACATCGAGATCCAATGCCGTGCGGTGTTCGAGAATGTCAGAACCGTGCTCGACGAGGCTGGTTCAAGCTGGGATCGCCTGGTCGATGTCACGGTGTTTCTGACCGATCTCAAACGTGATTTCGAGACCTATAATCGCGTGTACGCGCAGTATTTCACGGACCACGGGCCTTGCCGCACCACCGTAGAGGTGAGCCGCCTGCCGACTCCGATCGCCATCGAGGTGAAATGCATCGCGACCATCGATTAGATCCGCCGGAGACCTCCATGCAACGACTTTCACCTCCGATTAATTTCCAGCGCTGGATCGACGCGCACCGCGAGATCTTTAAGCCTCCGGTTTGCAACAAGCAGGTGTTCGAGGAAGGCGACTTCATCGTCATGGTTGTCGGCGGCCCCAATAATCGCAAGGACTACCACGTCGATGAAGGGCCGGAGTTCTTCTACCAGCTTGAAGGCGACATGCTGCTCAAAACGATCCAAGACGGCATGGTAGTCGATATCGCGATTCGCCAAGGCGAAATCTTTCTGCTGCCGCCCAAGGTTCCTCATTCTCCACAACGCTACGCCAACACCGTCGGCCTCGTCATCGAGCGTAAGCGCCTCCCCCACGAGCAAGACGGACTGCAATGGTATTGCGACCACTGCCACGCGCTCCTATACGAAGAGTTCTTTCAGCTACGCAACATCGAGAAAGATTTCCCGCCCGTCTTCGAGCGCTTTTTTTCCAGCGAAAAACATAGGACCTGCGCGCGTTGCGGCGCGGTGATGGCGACGCCCGGGAGGTGAAAATATTTCGCCTGGGGCATCCCCCAGGCGACCAAGTGAGAGTTGCACTACTCCCCTTTGGAAACCCCAATGCTAAGGTTCCCGCGCAAGCGGCGGGTTACTAATGAGTGAACCGGTTCATGCTCAAGATCGACATCCATACGCACATCTTGCCTCCGCGTTGGCCTGATCTTAAAGAGCGCTACGGTTACGGAGGTTTTATACGGCTTGAGCATACCCGTTGCGGGCATGCGCGCCTGCTGAGGAACGGCGAGGTCTTTCGCGAGATCGGGGAGAATTGCTGGGACCCGGAGGCGCGGCTGCGCGAGTGCGAGGTCAGCGGGGTGGATGTGCAGGTGCTGTCCACGGTACCGGTGATGTTCAGTTACTGGGCGAAGCCGGAGCATACCCTTGACCTCTGCCGTCTTCTCAACGATCACATCGCCGGTGTGGTCGAAGCCCACTCTAAGCGTTTCGTTGGTCTCGGGAGCGTGCCGCTGCAGGACCCCGAGCTTGCCATCGAGGAGATGAAACGATGCATGCGCGAGTTGCGGCTGGCCGGGATCGAGATCGGTTCGCATGTCAATAGTTGGAACCTGGATGACGCACATCTGTTTCCAGTCTTCGAAGCGGCGCAAGCGCTCGGGGCCGCCGTATTCGTGCACCCTTGGGACATGCTGGGCAAAGAGCGCATGCCCAAGTATTGGCTTCCCTGGCTGGTGGGCATGCCGGCCGAAACCTCGCTCGCGATCTGCTCCATGATCTTCGGCGGTGTCCTGGAAAGATTACCAGGCTTACGGGTGGCCTTCGCCCACGGCGGCGGCGCCTTTCCGGCGACCATTGGTCGCATCGAGCACGGCTACAAGGTGCGGCCCGATCTCTGTGCCGCGGACATTCCACATAGTCCCCGCGCCTACTTGTCACGCATCTACTTGGATTCGCTGGTGCATGATCCGCGCATGTTGCGCTACTTGATCGACCTCATGGGAGCCGAGCGCATCGCACTAGGATCGGACTATCCGTTCCCGCTCGGCGAGGTCGAACCGGGGAAGCTCATCGAGTCGGCCGGATTGGATGCAGAGACAAACGCGCGCCTGCTGCACGGCACCGCGTTGGAATGGCTCGATCTCCCCAAGGACAGGTTCGGTTGATGGACATGCGCATCACCTTGAGCGGCCAACGCTATAGGGTCAAACTCGATAGCCCAATAAGCCTCGCGATACCGCTCGCTTTCGGCGGCGCGCAGCCGAGCTTCTTCGGCGCGCCTCGGGCGAGCGCGGCGCCGCTCGCGATCGGGGGCTTCGTGGGTGACATCACCCAGGGCGGGAGTTGCAACGTCGCCGAGTTGCGGCTCGTGCCCCATTGCAACGGCACTCACACCGAATCGGTGGGCCATATCGTGCGTGAAGCGATGCCGATCGCCGCCTGTTTGACGCGAACGCTCATTCCGACCCGCGTCATCACCGTTACCCCCTCTGCAGCCGATGGGACCCAAGATCGATATATACCCGCCACAGAGAGCGATGATTGGCTCATCACCCGCGACGCATTGGAATTCGCGCTGCGCGATCTCGAGAGCGATGAGATCCAAGCATTGGCCATGCGTACCCTGCCCAACGATGAATCGAAGAAAAACCGGCGTTACGGGGACGCGTGCCGGCCGCCGTTTTTCTCCCTCGAGGCCATGCAAACGCTCATCGACCGCGGCGTGGAGCATGTGCTCGTAGACCTTCCCTCACTCGACAAGATGCATGACGAGGGGCGCTTGACCAATCATCACTTATTCTGGAACGTCCCCGCGGAAGGTCATGCGCTAACGGCTGAGACCAAGATTTTTAAGACAATCACCGAGATGATCTTCGTGCCCAATGAGGTACGAGATGGATGTTACCTGCTCGACCTCCAGGTACCCGCGTTTATGAGCGATGCCGCGCCGTCGAGGCCGGTGATCTATCCCTTGGAGCCGGCATGACGGTATTGGAAATCCACGCCCTTAATGGGGAGACGGACATCGATCCAACCCCGGCACGAAAGCTCATCGAGCACGGCCGGCTACTGCGGCGGAAGGAGGATCTGAAGGGCGCGGAAGAAGGAGAGAGTGTCTCTCGAAGCGGTTGCTAGGCAAACATTAGCCGGCCACCATCCAATGACAGGGCGGGTTGGGCGTCGCTTTTTGCGCCGTAACTCGCCAAGCCGTTGGCCGCAGGCCGACTCTTCAACGTGCTTGCCAGCCCGCATTCCAAGGAGACGCGCTAACCCGCTGCCGGACGAAGCGCAGCGTAGTGGGCAGTCCTAGCTAGAGTTGATGCGATAGTTAGGCTTCAAGGCTCTACGCCGCGAGTTCTTGGAGAACTTCGGGATGGCGCTCGGCGATCTTGAGCAGAGTTTTCGCCGCCCCAGACGGTTTACGCCGGCCTTGCTCCCAGTCTTGCAAGGTGCGAACCGAGACCCCAAGGAGTGCAGCAAATGCAGGCTGCGATAATCCGGATGCAATCCGTGCCCGTGCTACTTCAGAGACACCCGGTTGGTGCGTGCGGCCACGAGCCTCAGCCTTCATTTCTCGCACGGAAGCGAGCAGTTCGGCCCCGATATCGCGCTTGGCATCGCGCGTATTCAATTCACGTTCGGTCTTAGGCATTTTCGATTTCCTCCTTGATCCGGCGAAGCACATGTGAGGGGATGTTCTCTCTCGCACTCTTGCCATAGATCAACAGCAACCAGATTTCACCACGGGTGAGGCGATTGAAGTAGATAACCCTCACCCCGCCTCGCTTGCCACGGCCAGCGTAACTCCAGCGCACCTTGCGCACGCCGCCGGAACCAGGAACAACGTCACCGGCTTCGGGATTGGCTGCGATATAGGAGGCGAAGGTACTACGTTCCTCCTCGCTCCAGTAGTCGGCGGCTAGGCGCGAAAATGTTGGAGTTTCGATGACAGTGTACAAACGCCTAAATGTACGGCATTGCCGTATCACCGTCAATGTCGGGTGACAGCCTCCTTACCGCAAACCTAACGCTTGAATGTCAGCGGGCGCCGGCCCATCACGAAGCCGCAGCTTTCATTCGAGCCCCGGCCTCTTCCAGAAAGGCCACAACCTGCTCGCGCGTTACAGTTGGGAACCCCTCTAGGAAGTCGTCAATTGACTCACCGCCCGCCAGCTAGTCGAGAAGGGTCTGCACGGGGACACGGGTACCGGCAAACACGGGGGTGCCTCCCATAATGTCAGGCGCGCAGGTGACCAGTGGTACCATCATGGGGAGTAGCGTAATCCCGAATCAGGCATAGGAGCAAGGTTAATATCTCTTAGTCCCTTATCCATGAAATCTTGTGCAAAAAAGCAAAGAGTGTCATGCATGAGCGGTATTGAGAGCAGGCATGACCACATACTCTCGGATAGCGAGTGCGCTGCTGAGCACACGACGACCGAATGTCGTGAGGTAGTACTTGTAGCGATGTCCAATCTTTTTGATGAGGCCATGGGTGCGCAAGCGTTTCAACCAGTAGGAGGCACGGCCGGTGGAGAGATCCCGGAGATGGGCTCGGAGATCGGAGGCGCGAAAGCCGCTGATGTTCCACTCCCCGCGGGCGAGGGTAATAAAAAGGCTATGATCTTCACCGAGGAAGAGATTGAAGCCCCGATAGGAGCGGTCTTTCTCTCGTACAGGTTTGGCCATTTTGTCGATGGCGTGCAGAGCTGCATTGGGGTTATCGATGCTGGCCATGAAGCTGAGATAGCGTTCATTGGCAGCATGCATCAGCTCTCGCAGATCGGGGAGGCTATAGATGTTTTTTCGCAGGGGTGCGAGTTTGAATTGCTTGCGCCCATTGCGTTGTTCCACCCAACGGTGGTGTTTGAAGAAGGAGACATCGTTGGCGGTGCATTCCACCCGAGCCATGAGACTGAATTTATCGTAGAGCTTGAGGCTTGCTGGTCCCATATGATGGCGGATGCGTGTACCCTGAATGCGGGTGTGAAAATCGTTACCGGCCTCCCCGCTGAAGGCCGAGGTGAGTTTGCGTCCCAAGAAGGTGGCGACGTGTTCTGCCTTGAGGGCATGCACGGCGGTACGCACGATGGCTTGATAGAGGGGTTGGAAATCGGCTTGGCGGTGGAAGATGACATCGGTCGAGAAAGCCAGGGCCAGGGAGTGGCCCTGCTTGGCGCGCCGAGGATGCAACTCCACCTGCATGAAGCTCCAGTGATAACCAGCGCGAAACTGACCCAAGATAGGACAGAAGCTTTTCGCCCATCGGTCCAAACGCCGATGCAAGCCTTTGGGATCGAGGCTATCGGCAAGCGCCTGAGCCTGTTGGGGATCGCCGATGGACAAGAAGGCATTATCGGCGCGCTCAAAGGCGATCCCTGTCTTGGTCAGTCGTTGGGCTAACCAGTGATGGCCGTTCAAATAGACCTGCAGGCGAAACGGTGCCCAGGTGGGTACTCGGACATAACAGAGCCCGAAGATCTCATCGATGAAATAGAAGTAATAATGCAAACACTTGCCCGGGGTAGACTTCAAACGGGTCGTATGCTGAAGCTTGTCATGCCAGGGGCGATACGAAGGACAGGCCTCCATCGCCGAGAAGATATGCACCAGCCCCGGGTGCTCACCGCGCAAAGCCAAAATCGCTTTGATCCGTTCTTCTTTACGAAACGCCTTGTAATGACGGATGAATTCAATTTCCAACGAAGCCTCAGCGGCCAGCCGCTCGGCATGGGTCCGAAGCGCCTCGCGCAGCGGTTCTGCCCAGCGGGGATAGTCAAACAGACGCATACCCCGGACACCCAAATACCGGGCCATAGCCTCGGCATGGGCGATCTCCGGAAGCGTGCCAGTGATCACGATGCGGTCAAAGCAACAAAGCACCGCGGCGATCTTCTCTTGATGGCGTTCAACAAAGGAGTTCATGGCGACGACCCATCTCAGTTCTTATTGCCCATCCGCCAGAATAGTACATTCAACACCTTGGTTCCGGCTATGCCGGGTTAGGGTAAGTAGCCTCTGTTACCAGAAGCCTCCGCACAAACCCGGACGTACAGTTTTTCCCGCATCCGGTTCCTCGGTTTTACTCGCTTTCGCGCTTGCTCGATCTCCAGGTACCCGCGTTTATGAGCGATGCCGCGCCGTCCAGGCCGGTGATTTATCCCTTGGAACCGGCATGAGGACATTGGAAATCCACGCCCTTAATGGGGAGAAGGCCATCGATCCAACCTCGGCTCGGAAGCTCATCGAACACTGCGGCTACTGGCGGCGCAACCAGGAGCTGAAGGGCGCGAAAGAAGCTGCGAAGCCCTGGACGGCCACCATCCAATGTAGGGCGGGTTGGGCGTCGCTTTTTGCGCCGTAACCCGCCAAGCCGTCGGCCGCAGGCCGACTCTTGAATGTCCTTGCCAGCCCAAATTCTAAGGTGACGCGCTCCGCGCGTTGGATCGGTGCGTTACGGCGTACAAAGCACGCCTAACGCACGCTACATTTACTTACTTGATGAACATGCGCCAAAGCTCAATAAACTTTTCGTAATTTATTAACATGCTGACTATTGTAACCAAAGTAACTACTATGGTTAAGATTAGCATTCTGTTTTGGGGCGCGATCTTGACACTACACCGACACGATACGAACCTGAGGAAAATAGACTACCAGGCACTCCTTTCAATATTTTCAACCAGCTCGTTGCCCTTCTTTATATTTGGAAATAGTTTCTTTAAACCACCACTTAAGCGGTCAATATCTTCTAACTCGAAAACCTCGATTAACACTAACTCTCGGTACCTGAGCTCTGTACCTTCTGGAGCTCGGCTGCTGGCATAACACCGCTCAGACCATTTTCTTTGGTGCTCCCTGGTGAGTTGTAAGCTATATATTAGTCCTCCCTGAAATCTCGGTAACATCTCCGCCCAATCAAGATACTTCTTGGCGAGGAAAGGTTTTATCTTTCTTAATGACAACAAATTCAATGCCTCGTGTTCTAGATCTCGCAGATCACGCTGCTTACGAGCCTACCGAGCGCGAGTTGAGGGGCGAAGCCGCAAGCGCAGCGCCGCGGCGCCGCTCGAACGAGAGTTGGACGGCGCGCAGCGCCGGACAACTTGACGTGAGACAACTCGCGCTCCGTTGGTTCGCGCGCTTAGCACCCTCACGGTCGCGGCCATCAAAACCTGTGATCCTATCCATGCTCATCTCCCGTTCTAAAGGCCATGGCCCCGGCGCTGCGCGCCGACCAAACAACAAAAGGTTTACCGGGCGCGACGCTAGGAGCGCTCCAGTGCAGCGCCTGGTGGAGACGTTAAAGATCCTGGGGCCTCAGCCCTGTGCGCTTTCCGATCCGAGCCAGCATTCGCGGCCCAATCTCGTCGCTGTCGTGAAATGCGAAAACGAAATCCTGAAACCCCGGCTTGGCTAGGGTTCGGTGAGACCCGGACGATCGCGTCTCGACCCAGCCGATTCGCTCTAGCGCTGCGAGAACTCGCTTGGCCTTCGTGCTCGGCCATTGAGTCATGCAGCGGCGAACGTAATATGAATCGGTTCAACCGGCTGCTCTCCATGCTCGATTCGGTCCGCAATTACGCGCAGGGCCAACGCTTCCGCTTGTGCAATCGCTTCTTCACGGCTCTGTCCATACTTCAGTACACCGGGAATCTCAGAAACTTCAGCGATCCATCGGCCGTCTTCTTCCCGCTCCGTCTCTACCGTGAATATCATTAACCATACCTCTTATGTTCTTTTTACGTCCAACAGAGCGCGAGTTGAGCGGCGCCCTTGAATACACTTCAACCGCAAAGTCATAACCCAAACCCACCTCACACCCTTCGTAATACTCGATGGTGGACAAACTCAGCCTCTGCCTCCGGGTGGACCATGTATTTCACGTCGCGAGTCTGTTCCAGATTCTTTTGAATACTTCATCTCCCCCCGTATGGAAAGCGATGGACGATAGCCCGACGGATGAGTCCACGCACGCGAGGAAACTGCTGTGGCCCAGCTCGGACTTGCTCCAACTTGGAATCGACCACCGCCATAAACTCCGCACCCAAGCCGGAACGCTGTTCCTCATGCCACTGAAACGCTTCAGCGAGATCATCAAGCGCTTCAGGCCGGAAAATGATTGCCAGGCTCACGCGCCACCGAGGATACGGCGCTTGACCTCCTCCCAGGGAATACCTTCAGAAGGATTGGCCTGATATGCTGCGATGCGCCGATCAAGCTCCTCAGCCTGCCACGGCAACAGTTCAACTTGCTCGGGGTGCTCCGCAACGCTATCCCAAATAGCTTCGACGATGCGAATGCGTTCCTGAACGGGAAGGTTTAGGACTTCAGAGAGATTGATAGCGCTCATATGGCTCCCGATATACCAGTTTGTTTCTAATCGGTAATTATAACCGCTAACGCAGCGCGAGTTGAGGCGCTCCTTGACGGGGAGAAAGACGAAATCTTTCGATCGAGTCAGAGGGGCGAAGCCGCAAGCGCAGCGCTGCGGCTCCGCTCTGGGTTTTGTTCCTCAACCCCGCCCATCGCGCTTGAGCGTACCGTTGGCCGACGGGTTCAATACCGGATTGGGTCGAGTCTCCCTGGTCCGCCGAAGCATTGACAGCCGCGCGAACGGACAAAAGCCGTCGGCCGCAGGCCGACTTTTCAACGTGCTTGCCAGCCCGAATTCCAAGGTGACGCGCTGCGCGTCGGATCGGTGCGTTACGGCGTAAAAAGCACGCCTAACGCACCCTACATCCACTACGATTTCTGGCTGCGTTTTGTGACGACGAGGCCTGGCAGCAAGGTAGCCCCCCCGTATGCAGCGCAGCGGAGAACGGGGAATGCGGTGCGCAAGCTGTTTCCCGAATTCCGGTCACTCCATCCAGGCTTTCATGTCGACAGCGCCGGCGGAAGAGGCCGCACGTTTCGCTATGATTTTCCCAGCGATCTAATCACGCCGCCGTCCGGAGAAGCCTCGATCGAATCCTTAAAATCGCCTTAGGAGCCGTCGATTAGTATCTCAACTGAAACCTATGTAGGCTAAGTATTAGCTAAGCCAGCGCCAGAAAGACCATGCACATCGTCAACATCCACGAAGCCAAGACCCATCTTTCCAAGCTCCTGGAACAAGTAGAACAAGGCGAAGCCGTCGTGATCGCCCGCGCGGGTCACCCCATCGCCATGCTCAGCGAATTCAAATCCGACCGCCACAAGATTGCCCAACCCGGCAGCATGGAAGGTGAAGCCTGGGGGTCGGCGACGATTTCAATGCGTCGCTTGATGACCGACGCTAAACTCGCCCGTTACGGTTCAACCGTTCGGCTTGTGTAATGCGTGCGCTTAAAAAATACCCGGTAACACCGCCAGAGCGTATCGCAGTCCGAGCGTCATTAAACGCGTACCCCGCGGTCTTGCCGCGGGTACCTTAGCCCGATCTTCTTGATGATTTTATCTCTATCCATATGAGTAGATTAATATAAAAGCTTTATTGTGCCTCATTGTGTACCCATGTATAGTTGGCATATAGGCTTGTTTATCAGCGTTGTACGTGGTACAGTGCGTGGCCATGTACGTGGAGAAAGTCCCCAACCGTAACTCCCCACCGGCCATTCTCCTGCGGGAGTCCTACCGCGAGGGCAAGCGCGTCCTCAAACGTACCCTCGCCAACCTCACCGACTGGCCCGCACACCTCGTCGAGGGCCTGCGTACCCTCCTTCAGGGAGGCACGGTCATCAAACACTTCGAGGAGAGCTTCGACATCGTCCGCTCACTGCCGCATGGACATGTCGCCGCCGTGCTCGGCACGCTCCGTAAGCTTGGGCTGGAGAAGCTCATCGCCCCCAAGCGATCTCCAGAACGGGATCGTGTCGTCGCGATGATCGTCGCGCGTCTGCTCGATCCCCGATCGAAGCTCGCCACCGCGCGCGGCTTCGGGGAAGAGAGCGCCGCAACGAGCTTGGGGGAAGCGCTCGAGGTCGAATCAGCGCAAGCCGAAGACTTGTACGCCGCGATGGATTGGCTGCAAGCACGGCAGGGAGAGATCGAAAGGACAATCGCCGAGCAACATCTCCACGACGGCGCGCTCGTGCTCTACGATGTGAGCTCTACCTATTTTGAAGGTCAGTGCTGTCCACTCGCCCGCTTGGGCTATTCCCGTGACGGGAAGCAAGATAAACTGCAGATCGTCTTTGGTCTTTTATGCAATCGCGAAGGCTGTCCCATCGCCGTGGAGGTTTTCGAGGGCAATACCGCCGATCCGAAGACGCTCGGGGCCCAAATCGAGAAGCTGCGCACGCGCTTTGGGCTGACGCGGATCGTGTTGGTGGGTGATCGGGGGATGATGACCGAAGCGCGGATCCGAGAGGACCTCAAGCCCCTCGAAGGCGTGGATTGGATCACGGCGTTGCGGGCACCGGCTATCCGTGCGTTGGTCGAGGCGAAAGATATCCAGCTCTCGATTTTCGATGCGCAGGACTTGGCCGAGATCACCAGTTCCGCCTATCCCGCTGAACGACTCATCGTCTGTAAGAATCCCCTCTTGGCCGAAGCACGCGCGCAACAACGCGAGTCGCTCTTACAGGCCACCGAGCGCGAACTTAATCAGATCGTCGCCGCTACCCAAAGAGCCCAACGTGCCTTGAAAGGTCAAGCGCAGATCGGGCTGCGGGTGGGCAAAGTCATCGGCCGATTCAAGATGGCTAAGCATTTTAAGCTTGCTATCTCCGAGGAGCGTTTTGCCTATGAGCGCGATACCCAGCGCATCCACGAGGAAGCCGCGCTCGATGGGATCTACGTCCTCCGTACGAGTGTGCCCAAAGAGATGCTTGAGAGCGCGCAGACCGTACGTGCCTATAAGGATCTCGCGCATGTCGAACGGGCCTTCCGTAGCTACAAAAGCGTCGATCTGAAAGTCCGGCCTATCTACCACTACCTCGCCGATCGCGTCCGTGCGCATGTCTTCCTCTGCATGCTGGCCTATTACCTGGAGTGGCATCTGCGCAAGGCGCTTGCACCACTGCTCTTTGACGATGACGATAAACCGAGCGCCGATAAACAACGTGCCTCCATCGTTGCCCCGGCGAAAGTCTCCCCCAAGGCCGAACAGAAGGCCCACACGCGACGCACCGAAGAGGGTCTCCCGGTGCACAGCTTCCAAACACTTTTGGCCGATCTCGCCACCATCACCAAGAACCGTATTCAACCCAAACTCCAAGGCGCAGCGCCCTTCGATCAGATCACTCGGCCCACCACCTTACAACGCCATGCCTTCAAACTCCTGGGCGTAAAAGTGTAACGATGTACCCAGTAGCAGAATTATGATTTTTTAATTTACTATGTATTATCATGGCATTACGCTGAGACTCCGAAAGAAGATCGGGTTAGCGATGGGGTTTCCAAAGGGAAGAAGCGCAGCTCTCCCCTTTGGTCAAGGGCGGGGTTCATACCCCGCCCGCGAAGTATATTAGTTTACTGCTGATTTTCCACGCCAAGCTCCTCCTCGCTTAAGTCAGTCGCTTCGTAGCTCTTGTGGCGGATGTCCCTGCCCTCCACCAGATAGATGATGCTTTCACAAATATTACTGGCGTGGTCGCCGATCCGCTCGAGCGATTTCACCGCCCAGGCCGTATCCAGAACGCGCGTGATGCTGCGCGGGTCTTCCATCATGTAGGTAATCAACTGGCGCATGATGGCGTCGTATTCGAGATCCACGTTATGGTCTTTGCGCGCTATCCCCAGGGCCACTTGAGCATCCATTCGCGCTAATGCATCGAGCGCATCATGGAGATTTGCTTGCACGTGTTTGCCCATGTGCAGGACCCCCACGTAATAGGCTTTCGGGCCCTCTGTTTCCGTCAAGCGTATGACCACACGCGCGATCTTCTTGGACTCATCACCGACGCGTTCTAGGTCAGTGATGATTCGTGTGATGGCGAGCACGAGCCTCAAGTCGCTGGCTGCGGGTTGCCGGCGCGCCAGGATCTCCGCGCAGGCCCGGTCGATCGCGACCTCCATGGCATTGACTTTAAAGTCATTGCTGGCCGCGATCTCGGCCAATCCCGGGTTCCCTTGAACCAGCGCCTCTATCGCTTTTTTCAGGTGTTCTTCGACCATCCCCCCCATTTCCAAGACGCGCGCCCGAACGTCTTCGAGCTCGTTATCGAACTGATGGGAGATGTGTTGCGGGAGTTTCGTCGCGGTCATCGGCACGGCCTCTGAAGTGAGTGGATATTACATCGTTCTACGCACGGCGACGGATTAACCATAACGGCCGGTAATGTAGTCCTCGGTCTGTTTCTTCTTGGGATTGGTAAAGATCACCTTCGTGTCGTCGAACTCGATGAGATCGCCGACATACATGAGCGCCGTATAATCGGAGACCCGTGCCGCCTGCTGCATGTTGTGCGTGACGATGACGATCGTGTACTGCGACTTCAGCTCGTACATCAAATCTTCAATTTTCAAGGTCGAGAGCGGATCCAAGGCCGAGGCGGGTTCATCCAACAATAATACTTCGGGCTCGATGGCGATCGCGCGCGCGATGACCAAGCGTTGTTGCTGTCCGCCGGAAAGGGCCATGGCGCTTTCGTTCAACCTATCTTTCACCTCATCCCAAAGCGCCGCGGCCCTGAGCGAGCGTTCCACGGCCTGATCGAGGGCGCGCCTTTTGTTGATGCCCTGAAGCCGCAGGCCGTAAGCGACGTTTTCATAGACCGATTTCGGAAAAGGATTGGGCTTTTGAAACACCATGCCGATGCGGCGCCTGAGATCGGCCACATTGACGTCCGGATCATAGATATTCTTGCTCTGCAAATGGATGGCCCCTTCGATGCGCACGCTGTCGTAGAGATCGTTCATGCGGTTGAAACAACGCAGCAAGGTCGACTTTCCGCAGCCGCTGGGGCCGATAAAAGCTGTCACCTGGCGCTCCGGGATCGACATCGTGATCGCGTTGAGCGCGCGTTTTTCCCCATAGTAGAGATTGAGCCCCTCGACGCCCAGGCATTCCTTGACATCCGTCTCGGGTGCCGCCTCGGGCTCGTGGCGTTGCAAGAGCTTCGGGTCGAACCCGTGAGTAAGCCCCGAGGGAGCGGTCCGCCGCTCATCGGCTGTGTCCATAGTCTCCACCTCAATATTCCGCGGCACGGTACTTTTCCCGCAAGCGGTTCCGGATCCGGATCGCCGTCAGATTCAGTGCCACGATGACGAGCACGAGCAACAGTGCCGTAGCATAAACGAGCGGCCTCGCCGCCTCGACATTGGGGCTTTGAAAGCCCACATCATAAATATGAAAACCGAGGTGCATGATCTTACGGTCGAGATGAAGAAAGGGGAAGTTTCCATCCAAGCCGAGTGAGGGAGCCAGTTTCACCACCCCCACCATCATGAGCGGGGCTACCTCGCCGGCCGCCCGCGCAACGGCCAAGATCAAGCCGGTCATGATCGCGGGGCTGGCCATCGGCAGCACGATGCGCCAGAGGGTTTCGGCCTTGGTTGCCCCCAGGGCATAACTGCCCTCACGGAAGGCGCTCGGGATGCGCGCCAAACCTTCCTCGGTCGCGACAATGACGACCGGGACCGTAAGCAGCGCCAGTGTCACCGAGGTCCACAGCAAGCCCCCCGTACCGAATGTCGGGGCCGGAAGGGCTTCGGGGAAAAATAACCTATCGATGGATCCGCCCACGAAATAAACGAAGAACCCCAGACCGAACACACCGTAAACGATGGATGGGACGCCCGCGAGATTGTTCACCGCGATGCGGATGATGCGCGTGAACAGCCCCTGCTTGGCGTATTCGCGAAGATAGACCGCCGCCACCACTCCGAACGGCGTCACGACGATGGCCATGATCAAGACCATCAATACGGTGCCGAAGATCGCCGGGAAGATACCGCCTTCGGTATTCGCCTCGCGCGGATCGTCTCCCACAAACTCACCGATTTTCTCCATATAATGCCCTAGCTTCTCGGCGACGCTCATGCTATTGGGCTGATACACCCGAATGACCTTGGCCACGGGAAGCTTCACCTCTTGTCCGCCGGCGATGCGCACTACGATGCCGTCCCGGCGGATGTCCTCATTAAGCTTCGCCAGATCGCCGTTCAAGCGCTCGTATTCGGCTTCCAAAGCTTTTTGAGAATCACGAATGGCCGCGAAAGACGCCGGGTCCTTAACACCGTCGAGCTCGAGGCGGCGCTGGCGCAAACGCAGCTTTTCCATTTCATAATTGACTCCGCCGATGAGGTCCTTCTCGATATGGCTGATCTGTGCCTTAAGCTCATGCCTGCGTCCGAGCCGCGCGCGTAGCTCGGCGATCGGATCGCCTGCGGACACGACCCGCCGTCCGCCCTCCTCCACGCCCGCCAAGTAACCGTAGAGATTGCCCCATTCCTCGCGTTCGACGGCAATGATCTCGCGCGGATATTCGATGCCGGTGATCCCGCGTTCGGCGACCCACCGAAAGTCAAGCCCGTAGATGTCCCGGTTCCCGAGTTTCATCAGGACCTGCGGCTCGCCCCCGGACGCTAGCTCAGCGTCGGTTTTTAGTTCCCGGTCAACCATCTCGCCGATCAGAACCTCGCGAGCGCCATCCGCGCCGCGGTAATCGATTTCAGCAATCCTAGCGGGCCAAAAATGGGTGAGACCGTGTACGGCGATGAGGTATAGGAGACCGAAGACCGCGACCAAACACAGGCTCACCGCGCCCGCCGACAGCCACACCCAGGGACCGCCGCTGTCAATCCAGGCGCGTAAGGACTTCATCTCTCGAAATACCGCCGTTCCGCGTTCATAGATCGCTGTATTTCGATCGGAGCCGCTGGCGCACCAATTCCGCAACCGTGTTGGAGACAAAGGTCACGGCAAACAGCGCCAGCGCGGCCAAAAATAATACGCGGTAATGCGTGCTGTTCACTTCGGATTCCGGCATCTCGACGGCGATGTTGGCGGACATGGCCCGGAAGCCCTGAAAGAGATTGAAGTCCATGATCGGCGTATTTCCGGTCGCCATAAGCACGATCATGGTCTCGCCGACCACCCGCCCCATCCCGATCATCAAGGCGGAGAAAATTCCGGGACTGGCCATGAGCAACACCACCCGCATCAGCGTTTGCCAGGGCGTCGCGCCGAGAGCGAGCGATCCCAAAGTGAGATGCCGCGGAACGCTAAAAATAGCATCTTCGCTGATGGAGAAGATCGGCGGGATCACGGCCACTCCCATCGCGATTCCGACCACGAGCGAATTGCGCTGGTCAAAGGCCAACCCCAGCTCACGGCCCAGCCACTCACGCATATTGCCGTCGAACAAAAGCCCTTCCAGGGGTTCGCTCAGTCCCATCGACAGCATAATCGACAAGGCGATGACTGGCATGAGCATGGCCGCCTCCCAGCCCTCGGGAATCGCTTGGCGCCAACGCGCGGGGAGTTGTGTCCACAGCCACGCGGATAAGATCATCGCGAGCGGCGTCATCAGTAGCGCGGCAAAGACGCCGGGAAGATTCTGCTCCACCAGCGGCGCTAACCAAAGGCCGGCCAGAAAGCCCAGGACCACGGTGGGGAGTGCGCCCATGATCTCGACGGTCGGTTTGACCATCTCGCGCATGGCCGGGGCCATGAAGTAGCCCGTATACACCGCCCCCATCACCGCGATCGGGATCGCGAACAGCATCGCGTAGAACGACGCCTTGAGAGTCCCGTAGGCCAGCGGCGTGAGGCTGAATTTGGGCTCGAAATCGCCGGCCGCCGAGGATGACTGCCAAATAAACTCCGGTCGCTGTCGGCTCTCATACCACACCTTCCCCCACAACGAGCTCCAGGATACCTCGGGGTGCTCGTTGTGAACGGTATATAAGCGCAAAACCTGCGCGTGGTCGAGCGTCATCAGAGCGTCGGCCCGCGGTGATATCGCCACATGGCTCAGCGGTTGGCCGGAGGGGTCGGTCACCAACAGCGTCCGGTGCGCGGTCGTATGGTAGAGACCGATGCTCCCGCTCTCATCGGCCGCTACGAATCCCTTTCTAAAGTATTCGGGAACAATGGCGGTGATGGGGTGCACCTGGCTTTGAAAGTCTCGCACGTGAGCGAGTGAATACCGGTTGTCTTGAGCGCGCAGCGGAAACCATTGCGTGATGCGTCCGCGCGAATCGCCGGTTAACAGCGAGATCCCGCCGCTTAAATACGCCAGTGCCGTGATGCGCGCGCCATTGGAGACCGCGTTTACCCGATCGATCAGGTGTGGAGTGTTCGTAATGTCATAGTAGAGCAGGAATCCCTCCGCGCTCGCCAACACCAGATCACGTTGTTTGACGCTTAACGCAAGGTGGGCCACCCCGCCTTCGGTGGCGGGAATGATCGCCGCCTTGCGCTCGACAGCCGTCGTCTCACCAAGCAAGGAACGCGAGGTCTTGAAGCTCACGAGGATTTCTTGCCCCCCCTCAGTCACTGCGGCGAAGGTGGTCTGATCCCCATGCGACTGCACCGCGAGGCGGGTGAGGGCCTGGCTTCCCTCGGAGATCTTGAGCGGTGCCGGGCCGAGCGGATAGTGCACACGCGGGGTGATTTGCCGCTTATCCCCGGGGTAGGTATTTAAGTACTGGGCTTGGAACAGCAAAGCACGGCCGTCCGAAAGGCCCACGGCGACGGCCCCTTGACTCGGCTCCCCGGCCGCGACGGCGGTGATCTTAGCGCCTACGGGGATAGGCAGCCGCTTAGAGTCGAGCACGCGGCCGTCACCGGTCGCGAAAAAGATCACTTCCCCGCGCGCTGTAAGGCGCAACCCGATTTCCGCGTATTCCTCGGTCCCAAGATACAAGGTCTCGGCATCGGCGCCTCCGGGAACGCCGTACTCGGCCCGCGCTTCGAGCGCGGCCGGACGGAACATCGGCAACACGACGGAGAGCAGATAAACAAAGATCAACAGGACGGCGACGATGACGCAGATCCCCCCGAGCGCCATGACGTGCCGCAGCCAACGGTCCTTGACGAACCGCCAATTGCGTAGCCGCGATGCCGCGCCGGCACCCTTGATCGCCTCTAGGTTATTCAGGCTGGCCTCGTTCACGCGGCGTCTCTTAGGATTTATTGATAGTTTACGCCGATACCCGGTAGGTACAAAAAAGCGGCCTCGCCGAGGCGAGGCCGAGGTCTCCTACCTGAGAAGGTCTCTTGGTAGCAGCCTTTACAGCGATTATTCAGCGCTTGCCTGCGCCGACTCTGACACCAGAGCCAGTTGCTTTTCGGCGATCGCGGCCGGAAGCGGTATGTAACCATCCTTAATCACCACGCCCTGGCCAATTTTGGCCAGCACCATCTTGAAGAATTCACCCTCGAGCGGCGGTAACGGTTTATTGGGGTGCTTATTCACGTACACGAACAAGAACCGCGAGAGCGGATACTTGCCGCTCACGGCGTTTTCCGAGGTGGCCGGCACGAGCTCGCCGCCATCCGTTTTGGCCAACGGTACCGACTTCACGCCCGAGGTCTTGTAGCCGATGCCCGAGTAGCCGATACCGTTCAGCGACTTGGTAACGCCCTGGACTACCGAGGCCGAGCCGGGTTGCTCGTTGACGGTGTCCTTGTAGTCGCCCTGGCACAATGCGTTCTCCTTGAAGTATCCGTAGGTCCCGGACACGGAATTGCGTCCGTACAGCTGTATGGGCCGCGCGGCCCACTCACCGGTTAATCCGAGCTGGCCCCAATTCACCACATCCTCGTCGTAACCGCACTTGCGCGTCGCCGAGAAAATAGCGTCGAGCTGCGGTATCGAAAGACCCTGGATAGGG
This sequence comes from uncultured Gammaproteobacteria bacterium, assembly GCA_963764725.1. Classification (GTDB taxonomy): domain Bacteria; phylum Pseudomonadota; class Gammaproteobacteria; order JACCXJ01; family JACCXJ01; genus USCg-Taylor. Next base: position 225,795 of record CAVXTM010000018.1, read on the forward strand.
TTGTCTTTATTCACGTACACGGCGAGGGCGTCGATCGCTACTGCCACCCCCGTGGGTTTATAGCCGTATTTTCCCTCGAAGGCCTCGATCTCCACGTCTTTCATCGCCCGGCTCATCGGTCCGAGGTTCGCGGTCCCTTCCGTCAGCGCGGGCGGCGCGGTCGAAGAACCCATGCCTTGGATTTGAATGTTGACATTGGGATAGAACCGCTTGAACTCCTCCGCCCAGAGGGTCATAAGGTTATTGAGCGTGTCCGACCCGACGCTAGACAGGTTGCCGGAAACGCCGCTGGCCTTCGTATATTCCTTGAGGTTCGGATCGACCGTATCGACGGCGCGCGCGATCGGTCCGGCGGTAAGGCCCGCCATTAAGGCCACGCTCACGGTGGCTTGACGCAGTTTCATAAGCTTGGCTCCATAGTCTCAAAACGAAATGTTAGTATGGGAGGGTTCTATTACCGTTTGGTTACAGGTTGATGTCGGGCCTGCTCAGAGCCTTGGGGTTCTTAGCCAGTATTTTGAGAGCGCACTCGCCTAGGTTAACATCAGCGGGATTGGGGCGGGAATGTAAACGGATTGCAACTTGAGTCAGCACCCTCTTGCCCCAGCCCCGGCAATCGCCGATCCCATGCACTAAAAATATGCTAAATCAAGATGCCGCTTTAAGCGCCGCCCCGGTCACGACCATCGATGCCAAACACCCGGATTTCTACATCAACCGTGAGCTGAGCTTCATCGAGTTCAACCGCCGCGTCCTCGATCAAGCCCGCGATGACAGCATACCGCTTCTGGAACGGCTAAAATTCCTGTGCATCGTCAGCAGCAATCTCGACGAGTTCTTCGAAATCCGCGTCGCCGGGCTCAAGCAACAAGTGGCTTACGGCGCCGCCCAAACCGGGCCGGATAACCTGAGCCCCCAGGAACAACTCAAACGCATCGCCGAGATCACCCGCGCGCTCATCAAGGATCAGTATGCGGTCCTGAACGATTTCCTGTTTCCGCAGCTGGCGGCGAGCGGTATCCGCTTTCTGAAGCGCTCCGATTGGAGCGCCCGCCAAGAAGGCTGGGTCAAACGCTTCTTCAATCGCGAATTGCTTCCCGTATTGAGCCCGATCGGTCTCGATCCGGCCCATCCGTTCCCGCGCATCCTCAATAAAAGCCTCAATTTTATCGTTTCCCTCGAAGGCAAGGATGCTTTCGGCCGCAACAGCGGCATCGCCATCGTGCAGGCCCCGCGCTCGTTGCCACGCCTGGTCGCGATCCCGGAAAGCCATTCGGAGGGACCGTATGATTTCATTTTTTTGTCGTCCATCATCCACGCCCACGTGGGCGATCTGTTTCCTGGGATGCGCGCTACGGGATGTTATCAATTCCGCGTGACCCGCAATAGCGATCTCCTGGTGGACGACGACGACGTGGACGACTTGCTGCGGGCGCTCGAAGGCGAGCTTCCTTCACGGCGATTCTCCGACGCCGTACGCCTGGAGGTGGCCGATGATTGTCCCGCCGACATGACTCATTTCCTCACCGATCAATTCAACCTGGGCGCGGACGATGTTTACCAGTGCAACGGTCCGGTCAATCTCATGCGGCTACTCGCCATCGACGAGCTGATCAACCGGCCCGAGTTGAAGTATCCGGGCTTTGTGCCGAGTCAACCGGCGCGGCTCGCGCGCAATACGGACATTTTCGACGTGATCCGCAGAGGTGACGTGCTGCTCCACCATCCTTTCGAGTCGTTCGCGCCCGTCCTCGATTTCGTCCGTGCCGCGGCCAGTGATGCCAACGTGCTAACCATCAAACAAACCCTGTACCGCACTGGCGCCGACTCCGCAATTGTCAAGGCACTGGTCGATGCGGCGCGAGTCGGCAAGGAAGTCACGGTTGTCATCGAGTTGCGGGCGCGTTTCGACGAGGCGGCCAATATCGAGCTTGCGAACGATCTGCAAGAGGCTGGGGCGCACGTCGTCTATGGGGTCGTCGGGCACAAGACGCATGCGAAGATGACCTTGGTCGTACGCCGCGAAGGGCGGCAGTTACGGCGCTACGTACACCTTGGGACCGGTAACTACCATGCGCGGACGGCGCGTCTTTACACCGACTATGGTTTGCTGACCTGTGATACCGACATCGCCGAGGATGTGCACAAGATTTTTCACCAATTGACCGCGCTCGGCCGCCCGGGCAAGCTCAAACGCTTGCTGCAATCGCCCTTCACCCTACACAAGACCATGCTCGAATGCATCGAGCGTGAGGCGCGCAACGCGCGCGAGGGCCGGCCGGCGCGCATCATCGCGAAGATGAACGCCCTGTCCGACGAACAGTGCATCCGCGCGCTTTATCACGCTTCGCAGTCCGGCGTTAAGATTGATCTAATCGTGCGCGGCATCTGCTGCCTGCGGCCAGGAATCAAGGGGGTCTCGGAAAATATCCAAGTGCGCTCCATCGTCGGCCGCTTCCTGGAACACAGCCGGGTGTTTTACTTCTTCAACGACGGCGAGGAACAGGTTCACCTCTCGAGCGGCGATTGGATGGCACGTAATTTCTATAGGCGCATCGAGACCTGTTTCCCGATCGACGACAAGCGGCTCAAACAGCGCGTGATCCAAGAGAGCTTGACGGCTTATCTCGCGGACAATAGCCAGGCGTGGGTATTGCAAAACGATGGGAGCTACAAGCGTTGCGCGCCGGGTGCGCATAAGCCGCGGGCGGCGCAACAGAGCTTACTCGAGACGTTGTCCGAGTAAGGCTAGCCGGTGACGCGCTGACATAATGGATGAGTTAAGTTTCGGCGCCGAAATGGCCTACGGTCATTGGCGTACGGTGGCCTTTAGCGCGCTCGCTTGGACGCTCGCCATCTATTACTTCATCCGGCCTCGGGCTTTCCAGGAGATTTGGCGCTTCGCTCTATTATGCGTGTTCCTGATCGACGAGTTCGTTGAGCTTTACGGCTACCCGCTGACGCTCTATATCTTTCTAGACAACCTGGTTCAACATCCATCTGCCGACATGCTCGCGCATCAAGCGGGGGACTTGTGGCGGATCCTGTTCAACGTAGGAACGCGCTACGAGGCCTTCGACTTCTTCCATCTGATCGCGGGCGTTTTTATTTTCGGCGGGCTCATCGCGTTGTTTTATGCCTTCACGGTGCTCAGGGCATCTCTGGAAAGCGGCTCTCCGGCGACGACCGGACCCTATCGCTGGGTCCGGCATCCTCAGTATCTCGCGCTGTTCTCGATCCTGCTGGGATACGTGATTCAGGGTCCAACCTTGATCACTCTGTTGCTGTTCCCAACCCTTATATACAGTTATGTGAGCTTAGCGAGGAAAGAGGAACAAACCGTCCTCAAAACCTTCGGTCACGCTTACCGCATTTACCTGGAGCATACGCCGGGATTCCTGCGCTGAGAGGTTATCACGCTTTCTAAACAAGGAATCGGTGATCCCGCCATTCCGCCACACCCTGGGCCACCGGGGTCAACAACCGGTCGCGCAAACCCTTCTTGCGTTGATAGGTAAGCTCGTACAGATCCGCCTGATTGGCTGCTTCCTGCAGGTAATCGTCGCTGGTGCGTATGGCGTCCACCAGTTTCAACGCCAGCGCCTGGACTCCATACCAATGTTCGCCGGTGGAAACCTTATCGATATCTACCGTGCCGCGATGATCCCGGACGAAGGCCTTGAACAAGGCATGGGTCTCCTCGATATCGTCCCGGAACTTGGCGCGGCCTTTATCGGTATTTTCACCGAACATGGTCAGGGTACGCTTAAATTCTCCCGCCGTGATAAGCTCAAATTCGATATCGTGGTTCTTAAGCATGCGGTTGAAGTTCGGAAGTTGGCCAACAACGCCGATGGAACCGACGACGGCGAATGGCGCCGCGATGATCTGATCAGCCACGCAAGCCATCATATAACCGCCGCTGGCCGCGACCTTGTCGACGCACACCGTTAGCGGGACGCCTCGGTCTTTGATTCGTTGGAGCTGGGACGCCGCAAGCCCATAGCTATGCACCAACCCCCCGGGGCTTTCCAACAGTATCACGACCTCGTCGCGTTCCGTCGCCAACATGAGCGCCGCCGTGATTTCCTCGCGCAAGGCCGATACCGCTAGGGCGCGCGGATCGCCGTGAAAACGCAACACAAATACGCGCTTCTTGAACGCGTGTTGGGCCGGTAGTTTTTGCCCCTGCTTCTTTTTGGCCTTGAATTCCTTGAGCGCCTGTTTAAAAGCGCGCCGTGGTAATATGACCGACTTTAAGGTCAGAGCCATGGTTTCGTATCGGTCATTAAGGTACTTGACCTCCAGGCGTTCCTCGTGACTCGCTCGACTGCGTTGAATTATGAACACAATGAAAAGAGACACGCCAATCAGAAGAACGAGGAGCGTGATCAGTTTGGCGGAGAAGAGCCCGTATTCAGACAAAAAATCCATGGAGTGCTCCTGAATGTTGAGGTTTTGGCCGGCTAGCCTACGCAGTATCCCTGTGGTACACGCTCGCTCCGAAATGCTTGACGTCGCCGAGGGAGCACCGCGGAACACCCGCGAAAGAGGATCATAGCAAATGTCTGTCGGCTCGCCATTTGAAACTTATTCCCGGCGGCCGTAGCACAAGGGCTCGTACCCCGTGGCCCAGGACTTGTGACTTCAAAGCATCTTTCGGTTCCATTTCTGCTTCTTATCTTGGTGGTCCGGCCGCCTGACGCAGTCTCGGAACCGCCCCCTTACGGCACCGAAGCCGTGGCCCGGCGCATCGATATCGGCGGCCGTTATCTTAATATCGCCTGTCTGGGGCACGGTCGGCCGACAGTCATCCTGGATCATGGGCTCGGCGGCTCGTCACGGGACTGGCGACACGTTCAACGCGGGCTCGCCTCGACAACGCGCGTATGCAGTTACGACCGCGCGGGATACGGCCACAGCGACCTGGGCCCCGGACCCCGCACGAGCAGTCGGATCGCATCCGAGCTACGCACCTTGTTGGACCGCGCCGAAATTCCCGCGCCTTACATATTGGCTGGCCATTCGTTCGGCGGGTACAACATGCGCGCATTCGCGAATCTCTTTCCGGATGAAACGGCAGGGCTGGTGCTCGTCGATTCACCGCATGAGGAGCAAGCGGATAGGTTCTTTCAAATCGAAGCGATGCGCCGCTTGGATCCTTACGGTTCGCTCCAATATCTCTGGGACTCCGAGATTCTCGGTTCCTTGTCGGCTATTGACCTGAAGCCATTCGCGAGGCTCCTCAACGCTGGTTCGGCTTCAATGCAAGCGATATTCAGCGAGATCACCGGATTCGCGGAAAGCAGCCGCGAGCTTCGCTCGTATTCCAGCCCCGACAAGATACCCGTCGTGGTCATAGCCCACGGCCGGCGGGTGCTAGCGGGCGGGGCGCTAAGCGATCAACTGGAAGATCAGTGGCTTTCTCTGCAAAAGGATCTCGCATCCCGTTTCAAACACCATCGCTTCATCGTTGCGGAGCACAGCGGTCATACTATTCCTTTGGAGCAGCCCGACCTGGTCATCGATGCGATTAAACGCTTGATCCTTGATCACCGCCGGTAGACGCCTCGCTACCGCGGCTTTAGTCGCCTTAACCTTAACGCCTAGGCGTTGAACGTACATGCAAACCCAGTGCAAGCATCTGCCTGACGACACCGCCGAAAACGCCCGCGGTGAGCGCGCATCGCGGCGGGTTCTAACTCTAACCGCGGCGATGACTGTCGTCGAGGTCACCGCTGGCATGGCCTACGGATCCATGTCCCTGCTCGCCGACGGCTGGCACATGGCGACACATGCGGCCGCTCTCGGAATTACCGCGTTCGCATACGGATTCGCGCGCCGCCATGCTGCCGACCAGCGCTATACGTTCGGTACGGGAAAAATCGGCGTCCTCGCGGGTTTCGCGAGCGCTGTCGCCCTCTTGGTTGTTACAGCCGTGCTTGCTACGGAATGCATCTTGAGGTTAATCGAACCAACGCCGATTCGATTCACCGAAGCAATACTCGTGGCGGCGCTAGGCTTAGGGGTCAATCTCGTGTGCGCCCATTTTCTAAGCGATCCTCCGAGTCACGACCATAGTCTTCGCGCCGCTTACCTACATGTGCTGGCCGACGCGCTCACTTCGGTGCTCGCGATTGCCGCACTGCTAGCGGGAAAGATGTTCGGGTGGATCTGGATGGACCCCTTGATGGGGATTACGGCTGCCGCCTTGATCACGCGCTGGAGCGTTCAATTACTACGAGAGACATGCACGCTTCTTCTGGACATCGCGCCCGACCAAGAAATGCTCGCGGCCATCCGGCGCGCTATTGAATCCGACCACAGCACCCGTATCACGGACCTGCATGTCTGGAACATCAGCCCGCGCCAGTTGGTGGCCATGGTATCGATTGAAAGCCAGAAGGCTAAGCCTGCCGCTTATTACCGCAGTTTGTTATCCCGGTTTGGCGAGTTGTCCCACGTCACAATCGAAGTCAACAAACATCGCGACGATCAAGTCTGAGTCGTCGCGCGCCGAGCTAGTCCCTGCGCCGCAGTGCGTAACCCGCTCCTATGCGGTCTGCGCTTTCCGGTGCCTCTGCCGTAATACAAAGAAGACCACCCCGCCAATCGCCGCGAGCCCGAGCACGGTATAGATCGCATTCGTTCCAACGCCCTTCGGCACCACCTGGATCGGTGCCTTGAGCACCAAGGGACGCGCATCGCTCATGGTTAGAACGGCTATATATTTCTTCTCGGGCTCGAAATTCGCCTCAAGATCAATCGTGCCCTGCGGGAATACTTTGGTCGGCAAGTGCGCGATGGTCTTGATCACGCCACCGATCTCCCCGGTTTCACCCATCTCGACGATCCTTAGCTCAGCGGGTTTTGAGCGCATCTCCGTTTCCACCAGGTCGAATACCAAAATCGTTTTCCCAGGCGACGGTAAATCCCAGCAATGCTCTTCACCTCCCGTCGCTTGCTGATAGGCGGTAAAGTGCATTGTGTACTTTCCCAAGCTAACGACGCAGGTATCGAATTCTATCGCGGTGCCTCCGTGCGCGAAGGCCGGGTTCGCGGTAAGGGATCCAAGGCCCAGTAGCGCCCCAATCATGATCCTATTTAACATGTTACCTCCAGTCCTCGACTAAATATTTGCCGGATGAACTACTTACTTTACGTTCATTCGCACCCTAAAAAAAGCCGCCCCCATTGCTGGGGGCGGCGCACATCGATTTGCGGGTAAACTCGCCCCTTATAATTATTTTCGGGGCAACCGCTTCGTCACCTTAACTGGACGATTAGGTGAACCTCGGGAGCAACGGTCCGCCAACTGGAGTCATCGAACGGAAGCCGCTCGAATCCACGAAGAATAGCAGACCACCGAAGCGGCTGTCCGGATCGTAGATCACGTCGGCGATACGCTCATTTTCCCAAGCCGCATCGGTGCCCGTTATGGTCAACAATTTAGACTGTCCCGGCTGTATCGGGGTATTGTCGTCGACCGACAAACCTTCCGGCGCGAGCAACTGCGGCGGATAGTTGGTCGTGTCCTTATACACCGATCCGTTCAGGAAGCGAATGCCCGCCGTCTCGAACTCCGCCACCTGGATGGGGTTCGTGCCGCGGTTGTTGACCCGCACCTTCAGGACGACGGAACGACCGGGAACACGGTAAGTCGCTTGCTCCACCGTGGCCTCCACCGCAGGTGTACCCTCGGGTATCGGATTCATCACGCCGATGACGCCCGCCTGCAGCGGTATCGTGATCGGATATTGGCTATTACCCGAATTGTAGCCGAACCAGGTGATCACGATCGTCGCCACCATGAACCCTAAACCTACCTTCACATCGGTGGGCGAAACGATGCTCTCATCCCCAGCCTGCCGTGCCATAAAACGTGGAACGAATAGGGGTTTGGCCGCCCAATACGCGATCCACGCGATGCCGAAGAATATCCAGAAGAAGCTCCATCCCCAGATGCCTGCCGTGCCCACCTTCTCGATGTCTTCGGTGTTGCCGGTGAGCGTGGTGATAATGTGTTTATAGTCTGACATGTTACCTTCGATCTGCACCCACTTGCCGGGACCGATGATCGGACCCGCGGCCTCCACGTTCATCATGGTATGGACGTGCCAACGGCCGGGACGGCGCGCTTGCATCACCACCTTGAACATGTAGTTCTTGCCGAGCTCCAGGTTGACTGAACGCGGTACGAACTGCCCGCCGATATACGACTCGACGCGCGTCAATACCGGTCCGGGAATACCGATGTTCAGGAACGCCGGTGAGGTTTCGGGGTTGGCCGTGGTTTCCGGCCAGTTCTTGAACACGTGTATCTTACCGGACACGGTCATCTTCTCGTTCACGCGGAGCTTGTCCGTCGACCAGTTCAGGTCATACCAATGGAGGGTCCTCATCCGCAGGAACGCTTGCTGCGACTTTTCGCCATGCGCCGACGCTTCCGGTGCATAGAGACTCGTCGCGGCCACGGCTACGGCTAAGCCCGCCGCGGCCCAGGTTCTTATTGCTGATTTACTCATGTTATTGCCTCGTCTGTATTTTAATTTATGACGTTTTTTCCGCCCTACTTCGATCCGCTTAATATTGATCTATGAACCTGGTCGTGGAGTACCAGCGGCCGAAGAAATGCCAGATAAAGTAGATGAGTATACAAATGAACCCTGAGAAGAATGCCGACACCGGCACCACGTCCTTCCCGAAGGTTCGCAACGTCCCTTTCTCGACGAAGCGGATGTACTCCGGCGTACCCGTGCGGACATAATGATAGCCTTGTATGTCGGCGATCGTCATGACCATACCGTTATACTCGACCGGCTGATGCAAGACGGCCAGCATCGACCAATTGCCCGGGTAGAATATCAGACCAAAGGCGAGGCCGCCGACGACGGCCGTGATCAAGAAGCTCTTCGACCACAGCAAGATTACGTCAAGGATGATCGCCCCTGGCACCAGCGTGGCTGCCCAGACGAAGTTGATCGGGAAATAGGTCCAACCCCAGAAATTGAAATACCTATTAACCCACTCGCCGAAGAGCAGGCCCAGGATGGTGAAGGTCGCACCCAAGGGTAGGCGCAGTTTGTCCCACATCCAATACTGCACCGCTGCAGGGAAGGTGATGCACATGATTGGCGTCACGGTCACCCACAGACGGCGATCCTTCCAGTCGGTCCAGAAGTCCCAGTCGCCCATGGTCAGCATGGCGTGGACGTGAAATCCGCCGGTGAACACCAGGAAGGACAGGGCAAGGACCAACCAATCCGCTGTCCTCGAGGCCTGGATGATCTCGGCCTTGGTAAATACAGTTGGTGAGAGAGAACTCATTATGTTTGCCTCCTCGTTTTGGAATTATTTTCTACTACTTACAACGCGAAAAGCCTTGTAGCCTCACGCTCCCGCTACCGGTGGTCGGTTTGGGAGCGGGCCGCTGCTCAGGGATCTCGTCGAGATCCCCTCCGCAACGGCCCATTCTCGCTACTCAGCTTTTCTTGTCGTTTTTTTTTCGGCGATGATCAGCCCTTAAGCACTCTTAAGCGCAGGTCCCGCCAGCTCGCTCAGGCGTCCGAAGATCTGTGACAACAGACCCATCAACCCAAGCGCCATCCAGCCGAAGAACACGAAGCCATAGTGCAACGGGGCTACGAACAGTTCTTCCATCCACCAGAAGGTATGACCCCACTCGTTGAGGCCGACGTTCGGTAGAATCATGAAGGGCCCGACCACTACGACCAGGTAGGGCAAGGACACACCCTTTGAGAACATCGGTATCCTTGTGCGAGCATACATGAACGCGCCCCAACCCGTGATGATGTAGATCGGGTAGCTCATATAGAACTCGATGACATGGCTTGGGGTGAAGTCCGTGTCACGGATCACCGTTTGATGCCAGGTTCCATCCTGCTCGGTGTAGAAGCTGGCGCCCCAGTAAATCGCGATTCCGTAGGCCAACAACCATACCAAGTGATGGAAGTGCCGATGCATTTCCTCGCGTGGCGTTACCGCGTCCATATCCCGAGTACGGGTCTTCCACAGGAAGGCACCGATATAGGAGAAGAACACGATCTCCAGGACCCATTCCGTGTATAAGAAATTCATCCAATAAGTCTTAAACTCAGGCGCGAAAGCGTCCAGCCCGGCCGACCACCCGTAAACCTCTTCATACCAGCGCACAAAGAGATTAAAGAAGGTGAATCCGCCGATCATCAGCCACAGATTCCTGTGATTGAGGAAACCGGCCTTTTCCGCGGTTACAGCTCTTGATATAGCACTAGATGATGCTGCCATTTTATTGCCTCCTACTTTTTGGTTTACTACCCACTCCAACCCGGCGCTGCCCCGGGTGTGAAGTTCTTCTCTCGGCTTTAGTATTTGTCCCGCTCTGTCTCGACGCTGAGATAAAAGAACGCCGAAGATTGAATAAGTCTACCAAGCCAGGCAAGTATGTCAAGCGAGCCAAACGCATATTTCCACACGGTCGAAACCGCGCGGTTGCTTACCTGTTTTCCTGCCGAGAAACACATTATAAGGCTAATTGGTGATGGATTAACGACTTGGAAGATCCTAGAAATCAGGTCGCTCAGCGTAGATGCGGTAGCGGGCTCGCAAGCCTTTTCCGGGACGGGAAAAGTAAACGAAATTTAATCTTGTATGTAATCCCACGGGCACGGGGACTCAGGCCGTGGCGATGTAGTCCCGGAGCGCGCTCGCCTCGGCTTCGATTTCTTCCATGCGGCCTTTCACGGCGTCACCCACGCTTACAATCCCGCACAGCCGCCCGTCCTTATCGGTGACCGGGAGGTGCCGGACGCGGCGATCCGTCATCATCGCCATGACCTTGAGCAGGGAGTCTTGAAGGCTGCAGGTCACGACGTCGATGTGCATTAGCGCGTCGATTGGCATAAGCAGTACTTCCGCACCATGCGCGGAAAGCCCGTGCACGATATCGCGCTCGGAGAGCACCGCCCGCGGGCGTTGTTGGGGATCGCAGACGACAATCGCGCCGATACGCTCCCGCATCAGCAGCTTGGCGGCATCGGCGATCGTCTCATCCGCGCCTACCGTGACGACGCGCGCGCCCTTGGTCCGAAGAATATCTTCTACTTTCATACGCTACCCCGCTCGGCACCCACCGTGCCTATCTGGTGTTGTTTTAGCACAAATCGGCTGCGATTCCGCTCAAGAATATCGCGGCAAACGATTATAAACCGCCGGACGGGTGCGGAGGAGGCGATCAAGAAGAGATTACGCTCGTATAAACCCGCTCGAAATCCTCGACCACACGCTCGGCATCGTAGGTCCGTACCGATTCGCGCGCGTATTCACCCATTCTTTCGCGCCGTCCAGCGTCTAACAGCAACGTGGCAATGCCCCCGGCCAGCGCGCGCGGATTGCCGGGCTCTACGATGAACCCATTGCCGCCTTGGCGCAGGATCTCCGGTACCCCGCCGGCGTTCGCGCCGACAACCGGCAGGCCCAAGGCCATCGCTTCCAGAAACACCAGCGGCTGCACCTCGGTGGTGGATGCGGAAGCAAAGACATCAGCGGCGGCGATGTGGTCCACGAGGTCCTGCCCAGTTAATATTCCCGCCCAGATCACATGGTCCGCTAACCCCAGCGCGTGGCCCAGGGCCTCCAAGTGGGAGCGGTCCTTACCGTCCCCGATCACCAAAAGGTGGGCATCCACGCCGTTTTGCCTCAGGTGACTAAAGGCCTCAAGTAAAACATCCACGCTTTTTTGCTGCACCAGCCGCCCGACGTGAACGGCCGTTGGCCGGGTCATGCCGAAACGGCGCTTAAGGTCCGGTTTCGACGCGCTCCCCGAAAAGCACTTTAGACTGATCGGGTTGGAGACGACGTGCACCGGCTGCCGCATTCTGTGGCCGAGAAGCTCCCGCTTTAGGGCTTCGGCGGGCGTGATGACGGCGTTGCAGCGGTTGTAATAGAAGGCTAGATACCGCCGGGTGAGATCCTTTGCAAGCGCGAAATCGAGCCCGAAGTTATTTAGGTACTCGGCGAGAAACCCGTGATGGGATCCGACGAGCGGGCATTTCAACAGCTTCGCAACCCACACCGCCTCCACGCCCATCGTAAAGATCGTATGCAGATGAATAACATCCGCTTGGAAACGGCGCACGGCGTTCAGCGGTCCCACCAGCGAGGGCACGCGCGCCTGAATATGCGCGAATCCCGGAAGGGCCACGGAGGGAAACGGGTGAACCGGGATGCGCGCATCCAGATCGGACGTCGCGTGACCGTTCGCGAGCTTACTCACATCCATCGTAAAAACCGCCACGGAATGGCCGCGTTCCACCAACTGGTTGGCGGTTGTTACGATCGATCGGACCACTCCATTGATCTGGGGCAGAAACGTGTCGGTAAAAATCGCGATTCGCATCGTGTATTCGAGTCCCGGATCAGCGCGACTTGACACCTCAAGCGGATCCCAATTCTAGCTGGTCGTTTAGATTCTGACACGAGCGGTACAAGGTGAGCACCTCGGGCGCCGCGGAAAACGAGGCGATCACCTGCTCGAAGGGGCACCCCGGGGCGAGCAGCTGCGGCAACTCTTGCGACAGCTCCAAGATATGCACGCCATGCTTTCTCGCCGCCACCAGATAATACAGATAATGCACGGCGCGGATGGCGAGCTTGGGGTCTTGCAAGGCGTCGAGAATGGGGGTCAGGAAGGCGAGCTGCAATGAACGTGAGCGCGTGTCCACGAGCCATTGATCGCCTTGCCGGCAGCACACCATTGGCAGAGCCTTGATGGTCTCGGGGTCGCTGAAACCGATCTCGGGCCACGGCGTCTCCGGAGCGAGCATGCCGAATAATCCGGCGAACGCTTTTTGATAGCACCAGGCGAGGCTGGATGCCACCGCATCGTCAACCGGCGCGGTCTCGGGATTCGAAAAAACACGCAGCTTCGGTAAGAGCGCCCGGCGAATATCGCCGACAGAGGCGTCTCCGGGGCCATTCACCAGCACCCGGTAGCCCAAACCGGCAATGAGCACGACCCGCGAAAGGGCCTCGAAACGCGGCAATTCATCGAGCAGGCGCTGGAGCGCTCGCGGCTCGATTCCCGTCTGCGTCCAGGCCAGGAACGCGATGAGGTTGCCCGTGATGTAGGTGTTTCCGGAGTGCCGCCAGGCCTCCAGCACCGCGGCGGCCCGTTCCTCGGTAATGGTCTCGCCGCGGAAGCACTCTCCCGCCATGCGGTAGATATGGGAGTTGAACGCGGTGACACCGAAGTCCTCAACATTTCGCCAGCGTAGACACAGGACAAAGTACTGGGCCAGGAGAAACTCCTGCCAACTTCGGTGACTGAAACGCACGTTGTTCGGGCCCGTCGACACGAACACCGTGCGTTGCAGAATGGCTCCCGCTCCCTCGGCAACCTGGCGGAATCCGGCGATGATATCGGCGGTCTCCGCTCAGGACCCCCAGCGTGCGAAAATGCCCTTCCCAGCGTTCCCCCGCCCTCTTCGCTTCCTCGCTTAACGCCCCCGCGTCGGCCTCGCCGCGATGGGTGGAGAAAAACAGCCAGGCGATCAAGCTGAGCGCATGGAGCAAGTGGTCGATCTCCGTCGCCTCGCGCCCTGGTAGGCGCAATCCGACGAGATTGCTGCGCCGTAACACCGTTCGGATCGTCTGGTCCATGATTGCGGCTGGGGTGAGCCATTGCGTCTGGCTGAGATCCTCCATTTCGGGTTCGAAGTTGGAAAGGATGAGCGGCGTGAGCACGAGATCCAGCAGGTTTCGGTCTTGCACGTACGGTAACCAGCCTTGGCAGGCTGGAAAAACCTCGCTTGCCTGGGCAATGCTGAGCCGCAAGACCTCATGCACGTCCTTGGGATCGCTCGCCAAGCGCTCCAGCCCGTGGAAACCGCTACGGATGGCGACCACCACGGAGAACCGCCGGTTCTCACCATAGCGGGCGCACACGTTTCTCAACATAGCGACAAAGAACGACAATCCGATGGCGGGGTGATTGACCAGGAAATCATCCACGCCGTCCAGAATCACCGCGGTGGCGCGGGTGTGAAATGATTGCTCGACCCAGCCGGTGTCGATCGGCTGATCGGGATAGAGACTGCGCGCCCAACGCGCCCACCAAGCCCATAATGCGTCCCAAGCGCTCTCGTCCAGCGCTTCCTCTTTCGCTAGATTAATCTGCTGCATAGGGATAAGCAGTGGGAAAGGCGTCTCATCGCGCGGATCGGCAAGGTAAAGTCGTCCTAGGCGCCAGGCCACCCTGCGTGCGACGGCCGACTTCCCGACGCCCGCTCCGCCAGTGATGACCAGGCGCTGCGAGCCTCCGCTACGCGCGAGGAGTTTATCAACGACCAGCTCGCAGACGTCGCTCTGACTTCCTTGTGAAACGCTACGTTTCTGCAGGGAAATGCGTCCGTCGGCCCGTTCATCGGGCTTCCCGATCAAGGTCTGTACTCCCGTGACACGATTCACCTCGGCGATCCGCATCAAGCTGCGTTCTACCAGGTCGAGCGCGAAATGGCGGATATAGCGGCCAGCGAACCGCGCCGTAATCGTCACTATCGGATCATTCGCGTGCTTCGGCACCTTGACGGAACCGTGGGTACCGCGAAAATAGATGTTGCGTTCCTGAGGATTCGCCTCGATGGGAACGGAAAGGTCCGATTTGGCGAATAAATCGTGGACTACAGGGGCAGGAAGATCCAATGCTGCTGCGTGCTGTATTTGCCCGATGAATTCGCGCTCCAGCGCAAGCAACCAAGGGTTTTGTCTGCGCAACGCCGGTAAGATGTCGTTTCTGCCCCAGTCCTTATCGCCCTGGGTGATGAACCGCACGCCGTAGAGAAACGGCAGCAAGACCGGGTAAAGGATAAGCTTATAGAGCCAAGCGCCACCGCCGGTTAGGATGCGAGAGCCGCCCGCATGCGGGACCGCGATATTGATCACCCTCCGAGTGCGTAACCATACCGATTGCGAGCTGGCGAAGTCGAAGCGCCGATTCTGCATTTGCTCTTGAATTGCCCGGTAAGCATCGCGCAACATATGCTTGACGACCAGTCCGCCGGTGCTGTGGGTGACGAATAAGAGGTGACGATAATCGCCGAATTGCGTCTCCAGCCAAGTCCGCAAATCGTCGGATGCTTGAGGAATGCTGCTCCGCTGCCAGAGCTGCGCCGGATACTGGAACGAGGCCACCTCCGTGTCCTGTCCCGCGGTTTCGAGAACCCATTCGGGCATTCGGCCCCACGTATCGCTACAGTCCCCGAAGATGCCGTGTGCGAAAACGATCAGCACCCCCGGGCCTCGCCCACCGCTTCGGCGCACGGGGGTGTGCACCACGCCATAGCGGCCCGTCTCGGTCCAAAAGCTCATGTCAGACCGCCTTGCCGCCCGCCCTCATAAAAAAGGGAGGCAAGTTGCCTCCCTCTCTCCCTCTTAAATGTAACAACGGATTAGAAGGTGAACCCGAGATAACCACCGATGGTCCAGAAATCGAAGTCTTTGTCCGTACTGCCGAAATTAGCTTGACTAAGTAGAGGAGCGAGGGCCGGGGTTTGAGAAATTTCCCTTCTCAGCACCGCCTCGGTATCGTTCTCCGTGTTGCTTATGCCGGCCACCAGGTGGTAACGGCCGTCGATCCCGAACTTGAGCCCGGGGATGATCTCGTACTCGACACCGGCCCCGAACTGCACCCCGACGTCAAGGTAGGTTGCTCCGTCCGAGGGCGGGCTGATGACATGGAAATCGAGCCCCGCGGGGATGATCCAAGGCCGGAGCTTGCTGCCTTGCATGAACTTGATCTTGGGCGAGGCGCTCACGGTGAACATCGTTTGCACCTGATCACCCGTGATCAAGCAATCGCCAGGGCCGTTAAGCTGCAAGACACCGAAGTGTGGCTGGCCCGTCAGCAGCGAGCACTCGGCGGCGGGCACGACGAGCACCGCGTCCTCGCCCCCGAAGTTTTTATACTCGAGGCTGATCTCACCGAGGGCCTCGGCACCCGGAAAGAGCCCCCAGAGGTCATCGGTCATGCTATGCTCGATAGCGGCACCGACATACCAGCCATCCTTCGCATCTTGCGACGGAAAGCCCAACAGATCGGCGAATCCATCCACGTTATGGACATCCGTGAACGACTCGAATCCGCGCGCATCGCCCACGTAGTCCGTGTAACCGCCGCGGAAGAACACCAGGTTCTTATTCGTGCGTTTCGGCGGCGCCGTCTCGACCTTGGTGACCCGCTCTTCCAGCGCCTTGTGCTCGCTCGTGTCCTGAGCGTCCATATCCTCCAGCTGTCGTTGCTGCGCGCCCTCACCCGCTCGCATATCCTGAAGCTCCTGCTGCAGCGCCCTCATCTCCTCCTGCATCTTTTGCAGGCGATGCTGCAACTCGCCCACCCGATCCTGGGCGGCTGCCGTTTGCGGATAGACAGACGCTACCGCCGGTAACGCGAGCCCGGCGACCATACCGTGTAATAAATTTTCCCACCCTCGTTTCATAGCGACCCCCTTGTTTATGTGAACCATAGCGCTTTGGTTTCTGTTGTAATAATGCTACATCGCCGATAAACCAAACGTAGGTGAACCTTAGCCTACAAAAAGCTCCGTGTATCTGTCAAGAGTGTTCAAAACCTACGCGACCCCGCTCCTGTTCATAGGTCATAAACAACACCCTGGCAGAAAACACACTTTCGCTGTTGGATCTATGCAACCCGCTCACAGGGCTTTCACCCCCTGGATGAGCTCCGAAGCCATCTTCTGTCCGTCCCCGTAGAGCATGCGGCAGTTGTCGGCGTAAAAGAGCGTGTTCTCGACGCCCGAGAAGCCTGTCCCCCGGCCGCGCTTGATGACAATGACGTTCCTGGCCTTATCGGCATCGAGGATCGGCATTCCGTAGATGGGACTCGACTTGTTGGTGCGCGCATCGGGATTCACCACGTCGTTGGCACCGATAATCAAGGCCACGTCCGCTTGCGGAAACTCGGCATTGATTTCCTCGAGGTCATAAATCTTATCGTAAGGCACCCCGGCCTCGGCCAACAGCACGTTCATATGCCCCGGCATACGGCCCGCCACCGGGTGGATGGCAAACTTGACCTTCACGCCACGCTCCTCCAAAAGCACGGTCAGTTCCCAGATCTTGTGCTGGGCCTGGGCTACGGCCATACCATATCCGGGAACGATGATTACCCTCTCCGCGAAGGCCATCATCACCGCAACGTCGCTGGCCTCGATGGCCTTCATGCTGCCCGCCATCGCCTCCGTGCTTATTTGGGTCTCGACTGTGCCGAGACCGGAAAACAACACGTTGGTGAGCGAGCGGTTCATGGCCTTGGCCATCAATTGCGTGAGCAAGGTACCGGCCGCGCCCACCACGGTACCCGCGATGATCATGGCGGCGTTGTCGAGCACCAAGCCTTCGAAAGCAACCGCGAGTCCCGTCAAGGCGTTATAGAGCGAGATGAGCACCGGCATGTCCGCACCGCCGATGGGCATGGTCATGATCACGCCGAAAGCGAGCGCGAGCAGGAAAAACACCAGGATGATGGCAACGAACGGCTTGCCTATCACCATGAATAAACCGAGCGCCCCGAGAGCGCCCAGCACGTAGATATTAATCTGCTTTTGCTTGTCTTTCGGGAACAACCCACCGCGCTTGACCAGGTCCTGGAGCTTGCCGAAGGCAACCAGCGAGCCCGAGAACGACACGGCGCCGATCGCTCCACCGATCGCGGCGAGCCCGAGGGCGACAAAGCCATGCGTCTCGCCCTTCAGCAGCTCCACGGCGCCGATGGCCGCCGCGGCCCCCCCGCCCATGCCGTTGTACAAGGCGATCATCTCGGGCATCGCGGTCATCGGTACGCGTTTGCCCGAGACCCACGCGGCGCCGGAGCCGATCGCGATGGCCGTGATCATCAGGAGGTAGTTCTGCATGCCGGACCAAAAGAAGGTGATGAGGATCGCGACCCCCATACCCGCGCCGGCCCACACGATCCCATCCCGTGCGGTAACGGGCGAGCTCATGCGCTTTAATCCCAGAATAAACAGGACCGCGGCGCTAAAGTAGGCGAGTTGGATGAGCGTATTCATTGGTTTTCCTTACTTGTTCTTCTTGCTGCTCTTAAACATTTCGAGCATACGTTCGGTCACCACATAACCGCCAACCACATTACCGGCGGCTAGGGTTACACCAATAAACCCGATCGCCAACTCGAGCGTGCTGCTGGGATCCGCTTTACCCAAGGCGACCATGGCGCCGACCAGCACGATTCCGTGCACGAAGTTCGAGCCGGACATGAGCGGGGTATGCAAAATCACCGGGACACGGCTGATGACCTCGTAACCCGTAAAGGCCGCCAGCATGAAGATGTAAAGTGCCACGAAGCCCTCGATCATTGTTATTCTCCTTCGACTAAAGCGCGAGTTGGACCGTGTTTGATGTCCCCATCGCGTGTTAAGGTGCTGTCGCGCAAGACTTCGTCATCCCAATCGGGCTCAAGCTTGCCGTCTTTGACCATCAGCGCCACCAGATGGAACATGTTCTTAGCGTACAGTTCGCTCGCATGCGCCGGAAGCGTGCTCGGCATATTGACCGGCCCGCAGATCTCCACATCGTGAAATTTTACGCCCTTGTCCGGTTTTGTCAGTTCACAGTTTCCGCCGCTTTCCGCGGCCAAATCGATGATCACGGACCCGGGTTTCATGGCTTCCACCATGGCTCGTGTAATGATTTTTGGGGCCGGACGGCCGGGAATCGCGGCGGTCGTAATAACCACGTCGGCTTGCCCCACGTGCTTAGCAATCAGCTCCTGCTGCCGTCGCTTTTCCTCTTCGGTAAGCTCCCGGGCATAGCCACCGGCGGCGTCAGCTTGAATGTCCATTTGGACGAATTTGGCTCCCAGAGACTGCACCTGCTCCTTGGTGGCCGGCCGTACATCGTAAGCCTCCACGATCGCGCCTAAGCGCCGAGCCGTCGCGATCGCCTGCAGGCCGGCGACGCCCACGCCGATGATGAGAAATCTTGCCGGACGGATGGTCCCGGTCGGCGTGGTGAGCATCGGCATGAACTTGCTGAGCCGGTAAGCGGCCATGAGCGTCGCTTTATACCCTGCCACCGACGCCTGCGAGGACAGCGCATCCATCGACTGGGCCCTGGAAATTCTGGGAATAAGCTCCATGGCCAAGCTTGTGATCTTACGATTCCGAAACACCTTCACGAGCTCCGCGCTCTTATGGGGCGCCATGAATCCCACGACCATACCCCCTTCTCGAAGCCGGTGCGCCTCTTCGATCGTGGGAGGCTGGACTCTAAGCACGACATCCGCCTCGCGGTAAAGCCGCTCGGCGTCCTGGACTACCGTGGCGCCGGCCGCCGTATACGACTGATCTGGCTGATACGCGGCCGCGCCTGCCCCTTCTTCGATAAGGACCTCGACCCCAAGCTTTCCAAAGCGCGCGACGACCTCGGGAACGATCGCGACACGCTGTTCTCCGGCCGCGCATTCTTTGGGTACGGCGATCTTCATAAGTCTTCCCCTATTGTTCTTCTGTGAGGATGCGTTTTATTGTCATTCAAACGCGCCCCGGCGGCCTCGTTTCCGGACCTCGGATGCGGTTCGAAACTTCTCTCCTTCTAATTTAACGAAAATACTGTAGACTTAGCAATTGTTGGCGAAACGCCAACCTGCCTATTGAGAAATGAAGGACGATTGCCTATCCTTTAGTTGCTCCACCTTAACCCAGGTGGTGGCCTATCAATAAAAAACCGAAATTGTGAGGAGGCATTTATTATGACTAGCATTCTCAAGCTTCTGGCCTTTGCGTTGCTTTCATTGAACTTAGGGGCTTGCGGGTATGACCCGCCCGCATCGTCTAACACCCAGGGTTCGACGAACGCGCCTATGAGTGAAGAGGACCAAGCAAAGCAACCATCCGTCAATCAGTAAGACATCGCGCTGAACACGTTGGGGGACTCTAGCCTTAGAGTCCCCCGGCGCTTTCCAGCACTTTCTGCCAGGAGATCTTTCGCTAGAGCTTAGCGATTCAATTGATGGGTCCCTTGGTTTTTTTCCCGGCGCCCGCCGGGCGGTTAAAACAGAAAACCCCAAGAAGAGCCCCGGCGAATCCGGCCGTGAGCACCATACCGACCGAGCCCGCGCCCCAGCCGATCGGGTAGGTGTCCACGTTGATGGTGGCCGTCAAGCCGGGAATGCTCGGCAGGTCCATATCTCCCGCGCCCGCTTTGAGTTGCGCCTTCAAGCCCTTTTCGGTGTGTTGTGACATATCGCAATGCACGAAATACGTCTTGTCGCCGCTAGGCACGATAAACGTCCCGCTTTTCTCACCCGGCCCCGTGACTTCGAGGTGAAACATCCCTTGGGGATGGATATATTTCGGTAGCCCGTGCAGCATCCATTGATGGCGGATATCGTCATCGTTGACGAAGGTTACGGTCACCCGGCTACAGGGACGCACGTTCCATTGTTGCTGGTCATAGGCAAACATCAGCCCCGGGAAGCGGCGTGCATACTTTCTGCCCGCATGCACGGTAAACTTCACGTCCTCGGTGATTTGCGGGCAGTCTTGCGGTAATCGATCCTTATTTTCGCCCATCACCGCCCCTTGCATATCCATGGACATGCCGGGGTGGTGATGATGTGCGTGTGCATCGGTACCCGCAGCGGGGGTGAGCGCGGGTTGCCGATAGTCAGAGGTAGCGGTGACTTTTTGCACGCGGGGTGCCTCGGTGTTCCCGCTCGTGCTCGCCCGCCATACCACCACGGCCACGACGGCCAACCCACCCAGGGCAAGTAGCACTACGCGCCGATGCACCTACGCCGTCCCTCCGCGTTTTAAGCGCAGCCGCACGAACACGATGACACCCGCGAGAAGCAGCCCCGCCGCGACGGCGAGTAATAGCGGACCTCCCAGAGCCGGATCGGTAGGCGCCGGATCGCCGAGGACGCCTTCTTTATCGATCGTGCCCCACACCGGGACCTTGCGCTGGTAAAACTCTTGGGTGAAGAACGGCGCCAACTCCATGCCGTGCATCACGGGCAAGCCCCCCTTACCCAGGAAGGACCGGTAGGCAATCAAGGTGATGTTCCCACCGGGGAACTGCCCATGGTTGGTGATGGCCTTCTCGGCGTGGTCATGCATCATCCACACGCCCGGCCCGTAGCTATGCAGCCCATCATCGACGGTGCTCAGCTCCAAGTCATAGCGTTGCGCCGGGCTTAAATCAAAGACATCGCGCGTGATCCATGCTTGCCGATTGTGCAACACCCCGTCGTAATGGGTGATCGTCGGTTTATGGCCGTGGGTGTGAATCGCGATCCCACGATCATCACCGCCGTTGGCCATGCGGATCTTCACCTTTTCGTTCGCATCCACGACGATGAGGGATTCGCGCAAGGTGTAGGGAAACGAGCGCCCATTGAGGAGGAAATACTCGGGCGTCGCCTGGGTGACATCGTACTCGCGCGTTGTCAAGACGCCGATAAGCCGCGGGTCGTTCGCGGTTTTGATGAGGTCGTGCATTTCCTTGTCAACCTCCTGATAGATGAGATCATACTCGCGCGCGTAAGACTCCTTGACGGCCACCGAGGGATGGCGCACATGCCCCGCCCCGATGTTCAAGGTTTGCAGCCAGTTGTTGGGGCGGTTCTCCTCGACCACAAAAATCCCCATCAAGCCCATGCCGACATGGATGGGCGCCTGTTCGTGGCAATGATAAAGCTGCGTGCCGGGTTGCCTTGGCGTGATCTCATAGGTAAAGCTCTCTCCCGGCATCACCGGGATGTGGCTGGTCTCGGAGACGCCGTCGTTGCCGCGTTGCTCCCCATGCAGGGGATGGTCGAGGTAGTAGGGGTGGTCAACCCCGTGGAGATGAATGGTATGCGGTAGGTAATGAGTATTCTCGAGCGTGATCCTCACCCGATCGCCCACTTCGACCCGGATGGTGGGCGAAGGCACCCGCAATATCTCATTAGCTTCGTAGCTTTCGAAATTCTTGGTCGCCATGCCGTGGGCTTTCGGCACAAAAACCCAAAATCCCGGCTGGATCCCGGGCGCGATCGAATAGGCGGGCACGGGGAAGGCGACATCGGGCGATCGGCCATTGAGCTCGGCGACCTCGAGACGAATATGCACATCGTCCGGATCACCGTCGCCGTCGCGGTCGTTTTCCAACACCACGGTGTCCGGGGAGAGCCCCGACTTCATCAGCGTATCCATGGAAACGTTGTTCGTGCCCTTGACGAAGGCCGCGACCGCGTCAGGATTGTCGGGCGTGCAAAGCGGAGACTCTTCAATCGTCGTGCCCTCGATCACCTTCGCCTCCCGCCATTCCGGGCGCTCGTCGGGACAAGGCAGCTCACCGGTACTCGGCGCGGCCGTCGTACTCGTGGGCCCATACTGGTAAGAGGTCGGGAGAAAGCCGGGAACGAACCAAACCATCACCCCGGCCAGGATGACCACAACCACAAAAACCATTAACCAACGGTTCCGGTTCATAGGGCGATATTCCGGCTTAGAATCCTAACTGACACTTACGTTCAACAATATCGCTCCGTTGGTGCGTTCCTAATCGAAAACAACGCACTAAGCCAGTGGAGCAACATGGCCATACTGCGGGTAACACGAGGACGGAACCGGGCACGGCGGCGCGCAACCTCCTTGCCCGTTCCGGATTTTAAGAGGGGTTGCGCTTGAGGTTAATCTTTCATCACGTAACGATAAAAGTAATAAGCGCCTACGACAAGGGCCACGAATACAACGATTCCGACCGGACTCTTCAGCATCTCAACTGCGTCAAGAATTCCACCCATGGTGTTGAACCTCTTTTAATTCCTATCTGTACTTTTAAGTGATGCCGCAGAACCTGCTGCGTACCCTGCCCATCTTACTTGGCCGTGATTCGATGTCAAGAATCTTGCTTCCTCGCGGGCGGACTTGTTCGCGATCAGAAGGTCCGAGCAGCGCGCCCGCTCAGGCGGCTTGCATCGGTATCGAATGACCGATGCGCGTTATCTTGTTACGGTCGTCCAGATAGATGAGCGTCGGTTGGTGGACGGCCGCCTCTTCACGCTGCAATCCGGCATAGGCACAGATAATCACCCGATCGCCAGGGCTCGCCTTATGCGCTGCCGCACCGTTGATGGAGATCACCCGCGAACCCGGTTCTGCCCGGATCGCGTAGGTCGTGAAGCGCTCGCCGTTCGCGATATTGTAGATATGGATCTGCTCGTACTCGCGGATCCCGGCGGCGTCAAGCAAACGCGCGTCAATCGCACAGGATCCCTCATAATCAAGTTTCGAATGCGTAACACGAGCACGGTGGAGTTTCGCTTTGAGCAAGGTGATATACATTGCGTCCCGAGCCAGTGAGAGTTTGACCGCGATTATGGCGTAAAGGTCGCTATCGTTCAACAAACTTGCGCGCTGCAAGGTTGTCAATGAGGCGCGTCTTACCGAGCCAGGCGGCCGCTAAGATCCTGAGATCGCAATCTTCTGGAGCGGGTTCCATGAGATCGCTGGCGCGCCTGACGGCAAAGTAATCAGCATTGAATCCGGCTTCCTCCAGGCGCGCGCGACCACGCCGTTGGACGGACTGAAAACTCGGCGCCGCACTCGTCAGCGCGTCACGGGCCTCGCAAAGCGCCTCGTACAAACGCCAGGCGATCGCTCTTTCTGCATCCGTGAGATACCCATTCCGTGAGCTCAGCGCGAGACCGTTGGGCGCGCGCGCGGTCTCCACGGCGTGAATCTCTACCTCGATACATAAATCCGCGACCATGCGTTTGATCACCAGCAACTGTTGGTAATCCTTTTCGCCGAAGACGGCGAGATCGGGCCGCACCAGATTCAGCAGCTTCGTAACGACGGTCGCGACCCCGGTAAAATGCCCGGGCCTAGACGCCCCGCACAACATAGTATCCAATCCGGGCACGCGGACCTCGGTGTGCCGATCGAGGCCGTTGGGATACAGTGCGGCCACCCCGGGAACAAACAGAACATCGGCCCCCGCTGCGTCGAGAAGCGCGCGATCCTGTTCAAAGGTACACGGATAACGATCGAGGTCCTCGCCGGCCACGAACTGCATGGGATTGACAAACACGGTGGCAACCGTTCGGCTCGCAAGGCGCTGGGCCTGTTCGACCAGGGCCAAATGCCCGCGGTGCAGGTTCCCCATCGTGGGCACGAGCGCAATCCGCTGACGCTGATCGCGCCAAGCTTTGATGATCTCCTTAAGCTCTGCGATCCGAGCGACGCTAAGGATCACTCGAAACCGTGCTCTGCGCCGGGAAACTCGCCGCGCTTAACCGCCCCGGCGTAATCGCGAAATGCCTCCTCGATCCCAGCGCGCCCGGCAAGAAAGTTCTTCGCGAATCGCGGCAGCCGCTCGCTGATTCCGAGCATATCGTAGACAACCAGCACCTGTCCGTCACAGCCGGGACCGGCGCCGATGCCGATCACCGGAATCGTCGCCGCGGCGCTGATTTCGGCGGCAAGCGGGCTGGGCACGCACTCGAGCACCAGCATCGCCACCCCGGCGCTCTCGAGCGCCTGTGCGTCTCGTTTAATCATTTCGGCGTCCTCGGGATCACGGCCCTGAACGCGATACGCGCCCAGCTTATTAATCGATTGCGGCAGCAATCCCAGGTGCCCGCACACCGGGATACCCCTAGCGCCAAGCAACTCGACGGTGGCCGCTAACCAGGCGCCGCCTTCTAGCTTTACCACCTGCACACCCGACTCCCCGAGGAAGCGGCCCGCGTTTCCAAGCGCTTGGTATGGTGTGGCATAACTCATGAACGGCATATCGACCACCACGAGCGGCCGTTTCGCCCCTCGGCGCACGAGTTGCGCATGATAGATCATGTCGTTCAAGCGCACGCCAAGCGTGCTGTCGTGGCCTTGCACCACCATCGCAAGCGAATCGCCCACCAGCAGGATATCGACGCCAGCTGCGTCGGCGAGCCTGGCGAAGCCCGCATCGTAGGCGGTGAGGCAAGCGATTTTCTCGCCGCGCCGCTTCATCTCGATCAGATCCGAAGTGGAAATTGAAGTGATTGCGCCCATCCAATCATCTGCCGCTAAGGCATGCTTGGCGCGCGGCCGGACAATCGTTCGATACCCCTCCCGTCACAATGCCTTAGGAGCTCGGCGAGCGGTCCGAGCCCCGGAACCTCAAGGTCCGGGGCAATTTCATACAGCGGGTACAGCACGAAAGCCCGCTCGCTCAGTCCCGGATGCGGGACCGTCAAGTCGGGCCCGGTGATACGTTCGGCGCCGTAAAGAAGTATGTCAATGTCCAAGGTCCTGGGTCCCCAGCGAACGCCACGCGCGCGGCCGTGCCGGGCCTCGACCGCTTGCAACGATGCCAATAGATCGTAGGCTGTCTGCGCCGTCTCGATGGCCGCGACCGCGTTGATGTAATCGGGTTGATCCGGCGGCCCCATGGGCGCACTGCGATAGAAGGAGGATTGAGCGACTATGCGAGTCTCGGGTAGCCTCGCGATGGCCAAGATGCCCTGCGTTACTTGCGCACCGGGATCGGCAAGATTACTGCCCAGACCGACATAAGCGATCACGAAGCTTGCGGCGCGCGGGCCGTTGCGCCTGGCATCGCTAACGCTGGCGACGACGCCTCTTCGCCGGGGCGGTCTTGCCTGCCGCCGAAATAAGCTCGCCCCGGCGGACTTCCTTGGCGCTTTGGAATTCAGTCCACCACTCGGCCAATTCGGTGACCTCCTCGCCCGCCTCCGCGCGCAGCACCAAGAAATCATAGGCCGCCCGAAAGCGCGGGTGGCTCAGCAACCGAAACGGTGTTCCACCCACCCGCCGGGTAAGACGCGGTTGTAGCGCCCAGATTTCGCGCGTCATCTGCGTGTAGCGGCGCGGCATGGCAATGCGGGAGACCTGCTGGGATATCACCGTGTCCGATGCAAGCTGATCGGCCTCAGCGGGCGATAATTCGCGGGCTCGGTGCTCATCGGCGAGCCTCCGCATGGGATCCCAGAGCAAAGCGGCAATTAGAAAAGCCGGGGTGACGGGTTTTCCCTCCGCAATGCGGCGATCGGTATTTTGCAGGGCACGGGCCAGAAACATATGCGGAAATCCGCCTTCCTCTTCGCTTAAGCAGGCTTCTACTTGGGGGAACAACTCACGGAACAGGCCATAGTGACGAAGTTGCTCGAATGTTTGGACGGCGCATCCTCCGAGAAAGAGCTTCAAGATCTCCTCGAACAAGCGTGCCGGTGGGATCTCCGAGAGCAGCGGCGCTAGCTCGAAGATCGGTGTTGCAGTCTGAGGATGGATATTGAATCCCAACTTGACCGCAAACCGCACGGCCCGCAACATTCTTACTGGATCCTCGCGGAAACGCTGCTGCGTGTTGCCGACGACCCGGATCTGTCCCGCTTTGATGTCGTCCATCCCGCCCACGTAGTCAACGACCGAGAAATCCTCGATGTTGTAGTACAGGGCATTCACCGTGAAATCACGCCGCCAGGCATCGTTATCAATATTGCCGTAGACGTTGTCGCGCAGGATCCGTCCGTCCTCGGTAACGACACGGCCATCTTCTTCCGCCGCGTCGGCGCCCCGAAAGGTCGCAACTTCAATGATGTCCCTGCCGAAATGCACATGCGCCAAGCGAAAACGGCGGCCGATCAAGCGGCAATTACGAAATAGCTCCCGCACCTGTTCCGGAAGCGCGTCGGTTGCTACATCGAAATCCTTCGGCTCGCGGCCGAGGAGTAAATCGCGCACACTGCCGCCCACGAGGAAGGCTTGAAAGCCGGCATTATTCAAGCGGTAAAGAACCTTGAGCGCGCGCTCATCGATATTGGTCCGCGAGATGATATGCCCAGATCGCGGTATGATCCGCGGGGTTATCGGGATCTTGGCGACCTTGGTTTGCATCGCTACGTCAAGCACGGGATTGTCACCTCGGTTGGGATGGCCATTGTTTCAAAGGCATAGACGATGCGTATAATACACCGCGCGCGGCGCCGATGCTGTAACTGCCCTTCTCCCAGCCTGCTCCCTTCGTCTAGCGGCCTAGGACGTCGCCCTCTCACGGCGAAAACAGGGGTTCGATTCCCCTAGGGAGCGCCAAAGTGTTGATCCGCTTGCGAGATGGCTCCACTCCATGACACTTTTCATGATCAAGACTGGCGCAATCAAAGAAAACCGTCGCGTAATTATTAGCTTATACACTGGCATTTCTATTGCTTAAAGCAACACGGGGGCGGGGTGCAACCACGGAAGGGGCCGGGCGTCAGGAAGACTCCCGCTCTCCCTTCCCCCCTCCCTGCACTTCGCCCCCACCTGCGCGTTGCGTGAGCGCTGTCTTGAACCAACGCGGCGATCCACTCGACACCGTATCACTGAACTCCAAGCTGGCCCTTACCTTTTCCGGACGTAACAACGCGACCCTTGTTCGGATCATGGACTTGAGCGGCGAAGCTCGAGCGCGTGGTCTCTATTGATCCCGCACGGCGGTACGTGTTAAAAAACAGCATTACACATCCATTAATGCGCCCGGCCCAGGGTTGCGATAGGGGAAGACAATCGTCGGGCAGGGGAAAAAATGACGCCGTGCCATTACCGAGCCACGCGCGCAAACAGCAAGAAAGAACGATAACCACGGCTCTTGAGACCGATCATTCTACGCAGCCGAACCTGCCGGACATCCGGTGTTAACCGCGATCGGGGAGAATCGAATTGATGTCCGCGCACTCCGGCGTCCGGCATGCGACTGCCTACGGGAATCCATCCAAGCGCGACAGACCGGTGCTGGTGACAGGCGCTTCGGGCCACCTCGGCGCCAATCTGGTGCGCCGGCTGCTCGATGAAGGGTATCCGGTCCGTGTTCTTCTGCGCGAGGGTAGCGATAGAGCCGCCGTGGAAGGCTTGGCGGTCGAGCGCGTTTTCGGCGACCTGCGGGACTTTCCCGCCACCCGTGCCGCCGTCGCCGGGTGCGGAAGGATCTATCACTGCGCGGCCAAACTCTCGACCATCGAGGGGGATGCCCGGCACCAGCGGGAGATCTATGAATGCAACGTGATCGGGACGCAGCAACTGTTGCGCGCGGCGCGCGAGGCATGCTTAGAACGGGTCGTTGTCACCGGTTCCTTCAGCGCCGTCGGGTACGAACTCGACGCACCCTCCGCGCCGAGCAATGAAACCATGCAGTTCTATCCCTTCGAGCGCAGCATGCCTTACGAGCGCTCCAAGGTCCTGGTCGAGCACGAATGCCTGAAAGCTGTCATCGACGGCCTCGATGTCGTGGTGGCTACGTGTTGCGCCATCATCGGCGGCAATGATTTCCGGCCCTCGCGCCTGGGCCGGACCCTGTGCGACTTTGTCAACGGGAACCTCCGCGCTTACCTCCGCGGCGGCTTCGAATTCGTGGCGGCACGCGATATCGTGGAAGCTCACCTGCTCTGCATGGACAAAGGCCGGACGGGACACAAGTATATTTTTAGCACGGAGTTCCTGATGCTCGACGAGCTCCTCGATTTGTTCACGGAGATCTCGGGTGTGGCGGGCCCCCGCCGCCGCCTTCCGGCACCTCTGATGCTGGCCTGCGCCGAGATGGCGAGCGCCTACCTAAGCCGCTTCCACCCCGGCGTTCAGCAGCGTTTGACGCCGGGCGCTATCCGCTTGCTGCGCAAATGCCGGCACGCCGATCTCACCAAGGCCCGCACCGAGCTCGGCTACCGGCCGACGAGCATCCGCACCGCGGTGGAGGAAGCATACGCTTTTCATTATGCGCGGGGCGCTATTCATCATGCCGCGGCGCGGGCGCCAAGCCGCCCGGCCGGTAGCGAACCAGCGGTGGCCCACCGCATGGCCTTGCCCTAGACCTGAGGCTGCGACGATCAGCGGACAGCGCCTTCCAGCCAACTCTTCTCCGCCTACCTTCGCGGAGGCTCGCAATGCGCGCCAAAAAGTCCGTGCGGCCGGTCTGGATCCGAACTACTGGTATGCGGTGGAGATCGATGAGCGCATCCTGCCAGGCCAGGTAACCGAGGTGGTATTCTGGAAGCGTTCCATCGCTCTCTTCAAAGGCCGGGACGGACGCGTGCGGGCGATCGAGAACCGCTGTGCGCATCGCCAGTTGAAGCTGTCGCTGGGCGGAGTCGATGACTGCCAACTGGTGTGCCTCTATCACGGCTGGACATACGACGGGGAGGGGCGCGTGGTCCGCATTCCCCACGATCTATTCGGGCGGCGCATGCCGGAGTTTCGCATCGCGAGCTTCCCCGTGCGCGTGCGCTATGGGCTCGTGTGGCTATTTCCGGGCGATCCGGCCCTGGCCGCGGAACGGCCGATCCCGGAAATCCCGGAGCTCGAAGGACCGGATCGATGGGCCTGTCGGCCGCTCAGTTTCATCTGGCGCGCGCATCATTCCATGATCATCGATAACGTCAGCGATTTCACCCATGCACACTTGCACCGCAAGTACCGCCCGTTCGACGATGCGCGCCTGGTCCGCTGTGAAACTGCCGGTGACAGCGTTCACGTAGCCTACGACACCCGCGTGGGACGGGGCCGGATCTCCGGATTGTTCGTCGACCGCGACCGGATCAACACCAACCACATGCGGCTCTGCTACCAGTATCCTTACCAGTGGTCCAACACAGATGACAAGATCAAGCACTGGCTGTTTGTCCTCCCTATCGACGAGCGCACGACGCGGACTTTTTTCCTGTTCTATTTCGAGTCGCTCAAGATCCCGTGGACGGCGGTCCGCATCCCGCGCGCAGCCATGGATTTTGTACTGAGGCTCGCTAACCGCATGCTGATTGCACCGCTATTGGACCAGGATCGCGGCGCGGTCGAGGCTGAGCAGGAAGGCTACGAAGTGCACTGGGACGCGCCGATCGCGGAGATCAACCCAGCCGTCCGGGCCTTCCAGGAGGTCACCATCCGAAAATGGCAGGCCCATCTCGACCGCTTAGCGCCGCAAGCGAGTGTCCGCGCAACGCCAACCATGCAGCGAGCTCCGTAGAGGCCTGCACGTAGATGAGCAGCCTGAACACTGGCACCAGCTTGGAGGCCCTGGCCGGAGTCTCGGCCTTCGTGATTCTCTTGTTCGTCGGCTCGCGGCTGCTTCCGGGCCCGGAAGCACAGGGCGCGCCGCTACCCTCGGGCGGGCGACTCGCCTACCGCCTAAATGGACTACGGGTCTTCCTCCTGAGTGCTCTGGCGGCGGCGCTCGGGCAGCTACTCGGCTGGTGGTCCCTGTCCGTACTTTACCACCAGTTTCTGTCGATTTTTCTCGCGGCCAATATGTTTGCATTCGTGCTCACGGGAATCGTATTCCTCCGCGGCAAGCCGCCGTCCGCGCAGAAGGGTCAAAATCCTCTGGCGGAGACCTTGCGCGGGCTGTTCCTCGGCATCGAGTTGAACCCGCGGCTCGCCGGCGTCGATCTCAAGCTCTTCAGCTATCGTCCGTCGCTAATCGGGCTCGCGTTGCTCAATGCTTCGTTCGCCGTCGCGCAGTACGAGATTTACGGGACACTGTCCGGCGCAATGGCTCTGTATGAGATCTTCACCCTGATCTATATCGGCAACTACTTTCAATTCGAACACGGCATGCTCTATACCTGGGACATTGTCGCCGAGCGTTTCGGTGGGATGCTCATCTGGGGTGATTACGTGCTCGTCCCCTTCTTCTATTCCCTGCCGGGCTGGTTTCTCATCCACCGGCTCGATCCCCTGCCGGCCTCTGCCGCGGTTGCCCTCACGGCGCTGTTCCTCTTCGGCTTCTGGCTGTTCCGCGGCGCCAATGAGCAGAAACACCGTTTCAAGGCCGACGCCAGCGCTCGGATTTGGGGGCGGCCCGCCGAGACTCTTGGCGGCCGGTTGCTGGTCTCTGGCTTTTGGGGCATCGGGCGGCATCTCAATTATTCAGGCGAGATTTGCATCTACCTGGCCTTCGCGCTCACTACCGGCTTCGATTCGGTCCTACCCTATTTGCTTCCGGCCTGGCTCATCGCGCTCTTGATCCACCGCGCCCGGCGCGACGAGCGCCGCTGCTACGCGAAATACGGGACGCTCTGGACCCAATACACGCAAAGGGCACGCTTTCGCATGCTACCCTTCGTCTATTAACTCATGGAACCCCAAGCTTATCCCGTCGCCACCGACACGCTTCCCCCCAGGCCGATCCCGCGAGTGCGCGGCGGACTGCCCGTGCTGGGCCACGCTCTGGCCTTTCAGCGTGATCCGCTGAGCCTGCTGGAGCAGGCCTGGCGGGCGCATGGAGAGGTGTTCCAGTTCCGGCTTGGCGGGCGCGAGGTCGTTATATTTGCCGGACCCGAGGCCCACGATGCTTACTTCCGCGCCCCGGACGATCAGTTGGGCGCGCGCGAGGTCTATCAGTTCACGGTCCCAATCTTCGGCAAGGGTGTTGCTTACGATGTCGCGCCCGAGCGCATGGCCGAGCAACTGAGCTTCCTCGCGCCCCTGATGCGGGGCGGACCCATGCACGCTTATGCCCGCCTCATAGATCAGGAGATCAAAGACTACACCGCAAGATGGGGGGACGAAGGCGAGATCGACCTCCCGGTGGTCACCAACGAGCTGACGGTGAACATCGCCAGCCGCTGCCTGCTTGGGGAGGAGATCCGCACGCGTCTCGATACCGGCTTCGCCCGCCTGTACCACGATCTCCAGCGAGGAATCAATACCTTGGGGTTCTTTTTTCCGCGCCTGCCGATCCCTGGCCATATACAGCGAGACCGGGCCCGCCGCCAAGTGGCCTCCCTGATGCGCGGCATCCTAGCCGAGCGGCGGCGAACCGGCACGCGCCCGGGCGACTTCATGCAGGCGCTGATGGAAGCGCGCTATACCGATGGCAGTGCGCTCGGCGATGAGGAAATCACCGGCCTCTTGCTCACCGTGCTGTTCGCGGGTCAGCACACGAGCAGCGTGCTCGCGGCCTGGGTCGGAATCGATCTGCTGCGGCACCGCCAGTACCTGGCCGCGGTCCTGGCCGAGATCCAGGCCGTTTATGGCGAGGGCCAGACCTTAAGCCTGGATACGCTGAAGAGCCAATTGGCGCTGGAGCACGCCGTCCGTGAAGGCGAACGCCTGCATCCGCCGCTCATCCTGCTGGTGCGCAAGGCCCTCGGAGACATCGAGTATCACGGCTTTCGCATTCGAGCCGGGACCCTGGCCATGGTCTCGCCGGCGCTCTCGCACCGTCTGCCCACGGTCTTCAAGGACCCCGAGCGCTACGATCCGGATCGTTTCGGCCCGCCGCGCGAGGAACACAAGCAAGGGACCCATGTGCTGATTGGCTTTGGCGGCGGCCGGCACCGTTGTCTCGGGATGCACTTCGCGTACATGCAAGTCAAAGCCCTGTGGAGCCTGTTACTGTCGCGCTTCGATCTCGATCTGATCTCCCCGCCGCCCGCACCGGATTATGGAAGCTGGGTCACCGGACCACGGCCGCCGTGCCGGGTTCGGTACCGGCGCCGCCCCGTATCGCTCGGCCCCAACCTATGACAAGGTCGAGGGTCCCACACTTCGACGTCGCCGTGGTTGGCGCGGGACCGGTCGGCGCGGTCGCGGCCCTGGCCCATGCGCGCCGCGGGGCACGGGTCGCACTGTTCGAGGCCAATCCGAGATCGGCGCAACGTTTGGCCGGAGAGTGGCTGCATCCCCCAGCCATAGAGGTACTGCGACAGATCGGCATCGATTTGCCCACCGCGATCCCGGAGCACTCGGCCGGTCAGGGTTTTGTGGTGTTTCCGGACGACGGTTCCTCGCCCTGCCTGCTGCCCTATGCTGGCGGGGCACCGGGACTCAGTTGTGAGCACAGCGCGCTGGTTGGGACCCTGCGAGCCGCCGCCGCCGCGCACCCCAATGTGGACTATCTGACTTCGGCACGGGTGCGCCGTATCGAGGATCACAGCGTACGCTATGTGCAGCGGGGTGGAGTGGGCTCGATCGTGGCCGGCCGCATTGTGGGGGCGGATGGACGCCGCTCCATTGTCCGCGCCAGCCTCGGCCTGCCGGTCGATCACGCCATCTGCTCGCGTATGGTCGGCCTATTGCTTCGCGACGTGGAGCTCCCGTTCGAGGGTTTTGGGCATGTGTTACTCGGTGGCCCCGGCCCGGTCCTTGCCTACCGCATCACCCCGCATGAAGTGCGCCTGATCCTGGACGTACCTGTGCACCGCCGCGGACGCCAGGAGCGCGCGGCTTACCTGTGGGAGGGCTATGCGGCAGTCTTGCCCAGCGCCCTGCGGCCGGGCTTTCGCGCGGCCCTCTTGGAGGGAGCCTTCGAGGGCGCCGCCAACGAAATCAGGGCGCGCAGTGACTACGGCCGCGATCACGTGTTTCTTGCCGGAGATGCCGTCGGCCATCACCATCCCTTGACCGCGGTCGGGATAACCCTGGGCTTCGGCGATGCTCTGTGCCTAGCCGAGTGCCGGGATCCGGCGGATTATCGGTCTCGCCGGCGCCAGGCCACGCGGGTCGCCGAGCTGCTGGCCGTGGGCCTCTATCAGGCGCTGACCGAGAGCAGCGAAGAAGCCGACGCCACTCGCCAAGCCATTTATCGGATGTGGCGCAAGAGCAACGCTGAACGCACGCGCACGATGCGCTATCTCGCCTGCCAAGACACGCGGACCGCCCTGTTTGCGTGCTCTTTTGTCCGTGCCATCGCCCATGCCCTGTCAGCGATCGTCAGCGAGGCGCTATGGCGTAGCGAGTGGTCTCATGCGGCAACGGTGGCCCGGGCGCTGGGCGGGCGCCTGCACTGGCTCCTGCGCGGGATCCTACCCACCCAATCCGGCCGCGCCTGGGCTCTCGCGCCGGAGGGTCATGGGAAAGGAACCGCGTCCGCGCCCATCGTGGGCGACGCCGGCCCCCGGCTCGTGGCAGAGGATAATAAAGAGCTAGAGGATACCGAAGCCGGCCCGGCACTTAGACTTGCTGTCACCGCGCTCATTCGCCAGCAGTCGCCGGGCGGCGGCTGGGAGGGAGAGGTCATCTGGTGCCCGATGCTGGCGGCGCAGTACGTGCTCATGTGCCATATCACCGGCGTCTCGATCGCGCCTGGGCGAAAGGCGTCTCTGTGCCTTCACTTCCGCCGCACGCAATTGGCCTCCGGACTCTGGGGCCTGCACCCGCAGTCCTCACCCTACCTCTTCGTGACTGTCCTCGTTTATGTCGCCGTGCGTCTGTTAGGGGTGAACCGGGAGGATCCTCTGCTCGGCCCCGCGGCCCGGTTCATCGCGGCCGAAGGCGGGGTCACGGCCATCCCGAGCTGGGGTAAGTTCTGGCTCGCGCTGCTGAACCTCTATGATTGGGACGGCCTCAACCCGCTGCCGCCCGAGGCCTGGCGGCTGCCCCGCTGGATGCCCTTGCACCCGGGCCGGTTCTACTGCCATACCCGGCTCATCTACCTGGCGATGAGCGTGATCTACGCGTCTCGCTTTCAGACACCCTGCACACCCGTGATCGAGGCCTTGCGCACGGAGTTGTACCCCTTGGGTCATAAGCACGTTGGCGCGAGTCGCAGGGCGCTGCGGCCGGGGGATCTGGTTGCGCCCCCGACGCTCTGGCTTCGAGGGCTCTTTGCGCTCGGTGCGCTCGTGGAGCGCTGGCACCCTGCCGTGCCGCGGCGGACCATCGTCGAGCGGCTGCGCGAGCGGATCCGCTGGGAGCTGCGGACGACCGATCACACCAGCATCTCGCCGGTCAGCGGTTTACTCAATATGATCGCACTCTGGATCCACGACCCCGGAGACCCCGATCTGCTCCGTGCGTACGCCCGCTTCGAAGGCTGGATTTGGGAAAATGATAAGGCGGGGACGCGGGTTACCGGCGCGCGCAGCGCCTCCTGGGACACCGCTTTTGCGGTGCAGGCGCTGGCGGTCGCCGGGGTGCATCCCGGTTCCGGGGAGGCCAAGGCACGGGGCGTGGCCTTTCTCCGCAGTCAGCAGATCCGGCAGACGTTCGGCGGGATCGACGAGAACTTCCGGATCGACCCCAAGGGCGGATGGTGTTTTGCGGGCGTGTGGCACGGCTGGCCGGTGAGCGACTGCACGGCCGAGGCGGTGCTGGCGCTGCTCGCGGCCCCCGGAGCGCCGCCGGACCCGGAAGCCCTCGGCGAGGCCGTTGCGTTTATCCTGCGCTGCCAGAACACCGACGGCGGCTTTGGCACTTACGAGGCGAGCGGCACGCGCTGGGCGCTGGAATGGCTCAACCCCGCGGAGATGTTTGCCGACTCCATGACCGACCGTTCCTGGGTCGAGTGTACAGCCTCCTGCATCGCCGCTCTCGCCGCGGTCGGGGAACGCTGTCCGGATCTCATGGCGCCAGCGATCGAACGCGCCATCGGGCGCGCGGCGCGCTGGGTTTATGCCAGCCAGCGGTCCGACGGAGCGTGGCCCGGAGCCTGGGGGGTGTACCTCATCTACGGTACCTTGTTCGGCGTGCGCGGCCTGCTGGCCGCGGGCACACCGGTCTATCACCCTTCCATCCGCAAGGCCTGCCGGTGGCTCTTGGCGCGCCAGCGGCCCGATGGCGGCTGGGGCGAGCACCACAGCGGTTGTCTGACCGGCGTTTACAAAGAACACTCGGAGAGCCAGATTATCCAGACCGCCTGGGCGCTGCTGACCTTGCTCGAAGCCCGTGAACCCGACTGGGCCGCTATCGACCGGGGCGCCGCTTACCTCTCGCGCAGGCAAGACGCACGCGGCCAATGGCCGGCGCAAGACATGGCGGGCGTCTTCTTCCGCACGGCGCTCCTCGACTACACACTGTACCGCGCTTACTTTCCAGTTTGGGCCCTGGGCCTGTACCAGGCCCGGTGCGCGGAGCGCGCGGCGTTCGCACCGCCGGCGCCGCAAGCGATCCGGGCGTAATCGCCGACGCCATTATCTGTGCTTACGTACAGCAGCTTGGATTCCAACCCAATGCGTCTAATATTCATTGTGGACCTCCTCGCTCGTTGCTTGGAAACAGATTCGACTTCCATTCTGGCACATCGATGCCGAAGAGTCGGGGAGGTTCATGTCATTCGTTAACGCCCTCGGAGAGTACTGATGTCATTTCCAGCACATGTGTTCCGGGTTCTGATCGCTTCGCCCTCCGACGTGACTGACGAGCGAGAGATCGCAGTGCGCACCATCCAGGAGTGGAACGACCTGAACGCCGCCGAGCGGCAGGTGGTTATTCTGCCGATCCGCTGGGAGACGCATTCTGCGCCCGAGTACGGCAAACGACCCCTGGAGATCATTAACCAACAAATCGTTGACCATGCGATCTTCTGGTAGGTATCTTTTGGACTAAAGTTGGAAGTCCCACCGGCGTTGCGGACAGTGGGACGATCGAAGAGATTGAGCGGGTTGCGCTGAACGGAAGACCTGTGATGCTCTATTTCTCCCAGACGAAGCAAGACCCAGACAAGATCGATATAGAGCAACTCAGTAAGCTGCGAGAGTTCAAGAAGAAGACGTTCCCCAACGCTCTCATCGAAACCTACTCCGATCCCACTGAGTTCAAGGGGACTTTGTCTCGACAGCTTGAGCTGCAGCTGAGGACTCTCTTGGCTGCCGAAATGGGGGGCGCTTCGGAGGATTCAGCTGTCCCTCCAGTGACCGACATTGTCCTCCACTTCGCGGACGCTGAGAGTGGGAAGGACATTGGGACAACACTTGCGCTTGAGGCGCGCTTTATCGAAGTGACCAATTTCGAGGACGTACCAGAGTACGTGCCACCTGAGGAAAAGCGCAATGCCTTGGCAGCCGCTTTGACAGCAGAGGCTGCAACAGCAGCGACTACCTCTCCACTCTATACTCGGGACCCAACAAGAACTACTTCCGCCAGCTCATAACCTATCACGTCGTCCAGAGCTTTTTCCGGCCCATTCGATTCTGGCTAACGAATCGCGGAGGTGTAGGAGCGCGGGATGTCTATCTCGACATCAACATACAGTCGAAATCGCGAAACCTGGTTGTCCTATCCAAGGATAGTGTTCCCACTACTCCGCCTTCCAAGACTGGATCGACCATTGGACTTCTCTCGACCACACACCCCACAAAGCCAGAGGAGGTAATCCGAACTCCTGGTGATAGCTGGCGCACGCAGATGGAGTTTAAAGCCCTCCAACCCAAGAGGGAGATCAGCCCCATTGCACGGTTTGTGATTGGTGCAAAGGAAAGCTGCGATGTCACCATCGCTGCCAGAATTTATGCGGACACGCTGGCGGAGCCAGTTGATCAGGAACTGCAACTTCGATTGAATGTTACCCGCCTATCAATCAAGGCGGAGGAGGTTATGCAAGATATCGCGGGGCAGTCCAGCGAGCGCTAACCTGCCGTTCAGCCGGAGCGCCCAAGAGCGGCGCTCTTGGGTTCCCGTCGCGCTTCGCGCGACGGCGCCCGGTTAACGGCGGCGTTTAAGCCGCTGGGCGGTTGCGAATACCTTGTCTCCTGCTCGGACACACGAAGGCCCTAGTTAGTGAACGCCGCAGACAAGATTGCTCTCGCATCTGCCGCTTTTGCCGCAGCGAGCTTTCTCGCCGCCCTGCTTGTCTACTTGGCTCAGCCCGCGACCGCACAAGTATCGTAGGTCGGGTTAGCGCAGCGTAACCCGACAAACCCAATCGGATCATTCA
The DNA here is from genome assembly GCA_963764725.1 of uncultured Gammaproteobacteria bacterium. Classification (GTDB taxonomy): domain Bacteria; phylum Pseudomonadota; class Gammaproteobacteria; order JACCXJ01; family JACCXJ01; genus USCg-Taylor. The sequence goes on from CAVXTM010000018.1 coordinate 263,442, forward strand.
TACCCTATTCCTTCAAAATCCATCGCACCCCGTCCCCAATCCGCCGGATAAACCTCAGCCTCGACATATCGGCGAAAGCTGGAATACGGCCATTCCATCGCGGATGCAACGAGCCCGTGCTTTACCGGGTTGAAATGAACGTACTCGACATGCCGGGTAAAATCGGCTTCATCCCGCAACGCATGTTCCCAATAGCGATGTTGCCATAGGCGGCGCCTACCCTACCAAACTACATCACCGGTTTCATCCGCTAGCGGCATCGCGAGGAACGGCCCACCCATACAAGTGGTCAGGCCGCGAGCTTCAACTCAACCTTGAGTCCGGCGCGGGTGGCGAGGGTGATGAGCATGTCCAGGCTGAACTTGTCCCACTTGCCTCGCACCAGATCAGAGACGCGCGACTGCCCGATCCTAAGTCGCTCCGCCGCCTCCGTCTGAGTCCAACCATGCTCCTCTATCAAAAGTCGCAGGCGCGCCATGAGGTCGGCCCGCATTGCTAGGATAGCTGCTTCTTCGGGTGGGAAGCCTAGATCGAGAAACACATTGCCGGAAGATTCGGTTATGCGTATGTCATCGTCGTGCATGACTCAACCCCCTATCCCCTGGTAACGCCTGCGTGCCAACTCGATATCTTGCCGGCGCGTGCGCCGCGTTTTCTTCTGGAAAGCATGGAGTACATAGACCGCCTCTGCAAACTTGGCCACATAGATGACGCGCCACTCGCCGAGCACATGGACGCGGATCTCGTAGACGCCAGGTCCCACGTCCGCCATGGGTTTCGAGTCGGAGGGTGTCGCCCCGTGCTGGACTTGCCACAATTCGAATCCCGCTGCCCGCCGGGCTTCCGCAGGAAAGGCACACAGATCGTCATGGCTAGCCCCGACGAACTTGAGTGGCTTCATTAAGGACATTATCCAAGTATTTTGATACCCGCTCAAGGCGCATATCGGCGGGATTGCCTGTGCCGGTACCTCAAGGCATTTTAGTCCCTTATCCATGAAATCTTGTGCAAAAAAGCAAAGAGTGTCATGCATGAGCGGTATTGAGAGCAGGCATGACTACATACTCTCGGATAGCGAGTGCGCTGCTGAGCACACGACGACCGAATGTCGTGAGGTAGTACTTGTAGCGATGTCCAATCTTTTTGATGAGGCCATGGGTGCGCAAGCGTTTCAACCAGTAGGAGGCACGGCCGGTGGAGAGATCCCGGAGATGGGCTCGGAGATCGGAGGCGCGAAAGCCGCTGATGTTCCACTCCCCGCGGGCGAGGGTGATAAAAAGGCTATGATCTTCACGGAGGAAGAGATTGAAGCCCCGATAGGAGCGGTCTTTCTCTCGTACAGGTTTGGCCATTTTGTCGATGGCGTGCAGAGCTGCATTGGGGTTATCGATGCTGGCCATGAAGCTGAGATAGCGTTCATTGGCAGCATGCATCAGCTCTCGCAGATCGGGGAGGCTATAGATGTTTTTTCGCAGGGGTGCGAGTTTGAATTGCTTGCGCCCATTGCGTTGTTCCACCCAACGGTGGTGTTTGAAGAAGGAGACATCGTTGGCGGTGCATTCCACCCGAGCCATGAGACTGAATTTATCGTAGAGCTTGAGGCTTGCTGGTCCCATATGATGGCGGATGCGTGTACCCTGAATGCGGGTGTGAAAATCGTTGAGGTACCATCAAAGGGTGTGTAAAAAGGTGAAGGCGATGTACCCTTTCTGTAGTAATTAACAAAGAACGGGCTGGCAGGCCCGAGAGAAAGGAGCACACCGCCATGAAGAAGCAAAGCACCGAAGGAGTGGGTAGGTCAAGTGTGGTATGGGAGAATCTCGAGGAATGGGTCCGTGGGCGGATTCAAGGGTATTTGCAAGATCTGCTCGAAGAGGAAGTCACCGTGTTCTTAGGGCGAGAGAAATCGGAGCGTCGGGCGGAGATAGACGGCCCGGGCGGGTACCGCAATGGGTATGGGAAGGTACGGAAGTTGGGCCTCAGCTGTGGGACGGTGGAGCTTGCGAGGCCGCGGGTGCGAGGGGTGGAGGAGCGCTTTGAGAGCAGGTTGTTGCCTTTATTTGTCCGCCGCACGGAGACGGTGGCGGAGTTACTTCCCACGTTGTATCTCCATGGGTTATCCCTGGGCGACTTTGAGCTTGCGCTGCGGGGGCTGCTCGGGGATGGGGCGCCGCTTTCGGGGGGTTCGGTGGCGCGGCTGAAAGCGAAGTGGGCGGGGGAATATGCGCTTTGGAATCAACGGCCTCTCGCGGAGTTGGGGGTCGTTTATTTGTGGGTAGACGGGGTGTATGTCAAGGCGGGATTGGAGAAGGAGAAGGCCGCGCTCTTAGTGGTCGTGGCGGGCCTGAGCGATGGGCGCAAGGCCTTTTTAGCCATCACCCCCGGGTTTCGGGAATCCACCGAGAGTTGGTCGGCGGTGTTACGGGATTTGAAGAAACGTGGCCTACGTGCACCGCGCCTGGTGGTCGGTGATGGACATCTGGGGATTTGGGGTGGACTGGCCGAGGTGTATCCCGAGGCCGAGGAACAGCGCTGTTGGAATCATCGCATTTTAAACCTCTTGGATAAGCTTCCGAAGAAACGCCAGGCCGAAGCGAAAGCGCTGCTCTGTCCGATCCCCTATGCCCCTACCCGCCAAGAAGCGGAGAAGGCCAAAGCGACCTTCCAACGCTGGTGCCGTCAACAAGGCTTCCAAGCCGCCGCTGAGCTTCTCGATCACGACTGGGAGCGCATGGTGGCGTTCTACCGCTATCCCAAAGAACACTGGATCCACTTGCGAACCACCAATCCGATCGAATCGCCCTTCGCCGCTGTGCGGCTACGTACCAATGCGGCCAAGCGGTTCAAGAAAGTCGATAACGCCACCGCCCTGATCTGGAAAATCATGATGGTCGCTGAAACGACTTTCCGCCGGCTCAACGCCACCGAGCTACTGAAAGACATCTATAACGGCGTCGCATTCGCCGATGGAATACGAACAAATAATGACACCATCAGAAAGGCCGCCTGAACTTATTTACACACCTCTTGACGGAAGCTCAAATCGTTACCGGCCTCCCCGCTGAAGGCCGAGGTGAGTTTGCGTCCCAAGAAGGTGGCGACGTGTTCTGCCTTGAGGGCATGCACGGCGGTACGCACGATGGCTTGATAGAGGGGTTGGAAATCGGCTTGGCGGTGGAAGATGACATCGGTCGAGAAAGCCAGGGCCAGGGAGTGGCCCTGCTTGGCGCGCCGAGGATGCAACTCCACCTGCATGAAGCTCCAGTGATAACCAGCGCGAAACTGACCCAAGATAGGACAGAAGCTTTTCGCCCATCGGTCCAAACGCCGATGCAAGCCTTTGGGATCGAGGCTATCGGCAAGCGCCTGAGCCTGTTGGGGATCGCCGATGGACAAGAAGGCATTATCGGCGCGCTCAAAGGCGATCCCTGTCTTGGTCAGTCGTTGGGCTAACCAGTGATGGCCGTTCAAATAGACCTGCAGGCGAAACGGTGCCCAGGTGGGTACTCGGACATAACAGAGCCCGAAGATCTCATCGATGAAATAGAAGTAATAATGCAAACACTTGCCCGGGGTAGACTTCAAACGGGTCGTATGCTGAAGCTTGTCATGCCAGGGGCGATACGAAGGACAGGCCTCCATCGCCGAGAAGATATGCACCAGCCCCGGGTGCTCACCGCGCAAAGCCAAAATCGCTTTGATCCGTTCTTCTTTACGAAACGCCTTGTAATGACGGATGAATTCAATTTCCAACGAAGCCTCAGCGGCCAGCCGCTCGGCATGGGGTCCGAAGCGCCTCGCGCAGCGGTTCTGCCCAGCGGGGATAGTCAAACAGACGCATACCCCGGACACCCAAATACCGGGCCATAGCCTCGGCATGGGCGATCTCCGGAAGCGTGCCAGTGATCACGATGCGGTCAAAGCAACAAAGCACCGCGGCGATCTTCGCTTGATGGCGTTCAACAAAGGGAGTTCATGGCGACGACCCATCTCAGTTCTTATTGCCCATCCGCCAGAATAGTACATTCAACACTTTGGTTCCGGCTATGCCGGGTTAGGATTCTTAGATCGACTGAGACCGACTTTTCACACCGGCCGTTTCACCTTGTCGTAGGTATCCATGAAGACACCTTCCGCCTGGTATTTCTGCCTGACGCTGTCATAGAGGGAGCAGTCGAACATCCGGCGATATTCATCGCGAGTCAGTTCCGATACCGCGTACAGACACTGGTAACCGCCATGCGCTATCGCGAAAGCCTCCATCCCGCGGACGGCGCGCCGAGAATCGTAGGGCTCGCCGCGTCGAACCGCCCCCGGGGCACCGTAAACACCGACATCCACGAACATCTCCTCGTCGCAGGCTTCCTGGGACGGCTTCAAGAACCCCTGAGGCTGGGTGCGGAATGTCCGGTGCGGACAAAGCCACAGCGGGTAGCACTCGAAGTTCGTGTGGAAAAACTCGATTGTTTCCGTAAGGTGCCTGATCGGCACCAGCATGTCCTGACACACGTGCCGGTCCTCATAATAGGCGCGGATCGACTCGCCCTGGGTAAGTTTTAGAAAAGAAACCTTGGGCGGCATCATCCATCCGAGGAGGTAACGGAACAGAAGATGATTGCCGAACGGGATGATGAGCTCCCCTTCCCAGAAGATACTGCGCGTGTGCCGATGGTAGTACTGCCGCAGGGGAATAGACTCCTCGCCGCCGCCTCGCTCCACGAACGACTCGCAGTGTTTGTAAAACCATGGCTTGAACCACCAGCCGATGGCATTCACTTTGGAGTGGTCCGGGCCGGCGGCGAAATCGCCGGTCATGATTACACCGGAGTCCCGGCCGTACAGAATGCCCTCGACAAACTCGGGCGGATCCGGACGGCAAACCTCCCGGGCGAACACCTCGCAGGCCTCGTTGAGGCTATGAACAGGGTGATAACCGAGTCGCACCCAAGGCTTGCAAGGGATGATGCGCAGCTCCACTGCGACCAGGATGCCCAGCGCCCCGTACGACCAGGGCAGGGCATGGAATAGATCCGCATGGACCTCGCGGGTAGCGCGAACGAGCGTGGCGTCCCCTATCACCACCTCGCAAGCCTCGACGATATCGGCGAACAGCCCGTACTTGTGGGATGAGCCTTCGATGCCGAATCCCAGGATTAACCCACTGACCGTTAAATCGTCGAGCTCCGGGACCACCGGCAAGGTCCATCCCTTGGGAACGAGATAACGGGTGAGCTGGCCGATGGTCGCTCCGGGCTCGACCCGGAGGATGGCCCGTTCCGTATCGATTGCCAGGATATCGTAGAGATTGACCCGGATGGTGTTGTCGCGGCGCTTGTAGCGGGCGATCCGCATCGAGACGTTCATCCAGGATTTGCGCGCCGTGCAGAGGGGCTGCCGGCCGCCGGCTGTTCGCCACTGGCGCACCTGTGCTTGGATATCGCGCACGCGCTCCGTGTGCCCTTCGGGGGCGCTCTTCAAGCCTCGGTAGTACCAGTTCCGGATAGCCCAATAGAGGTCGAACAGCACCGACAGGGGCAAGACTACGAGCACTACGAACAGCCAGCGATATCGGACTAGTACATCGGTCAGCAAGTGCGTAGGCTCAGCAACTGATTATTCAGTTTTCTCTTGGCGTTTAGTACATTTTCAGCAATGCGAAAGAATGCTGCAATCACGGTATACACGGAATTAATTAAAAGCCCTGGTCTATATATAATGTTCTCATGACCATATCGAGAACCGCGCTAGTAATGACTGCTCTTGTGAGCGCTTGCGCGGGCGGTGGGATCGTTTATTTCGGGCTGCGCGCCGCGAGTACCGGGATCGCGGATCCCCTTTCGCCCCCGGTGCGTGATTTCGCCCTACTCGATCAGGACGGCCGTTTTCATCAGTTGTATCGGCTCACGAACGCCAAGGCGGTCGTACTATATATTCACGGCCTCGGTTGCACCACGGTGCGCGACAGCCTGCCGGCGCTGAAAGCGCTGCGCGCTACTTACGCCAAACAAGGCGTGGAATTCATGTTGATCAATGCGAACCCGCAGGACGAACGCAAAGCCTTAAAGATGGAGGCAGCGCGACTCCATCTCGACATTCCCATCTTAAAGGACGAGGCGCAACTCGTGATCCAGTCCCTGCAAGCTGAGCGGACCGGCGAGGCGATCCTGATCGATACCAAGACGTGGGCCATTCGTTACCGGGGGCCGATCGATGATCGCATGCATTACGGCTCACAACGGCCCGCAGCGACGCGACACTATCTCAATGATGCGCTCGCCGCGGTGCTCGACAAGGAGACCGTGACGGTCGCTCAAGCGCCGGTCGTCGGCTGTGTGCTCAACATCGAGCCGCATGGGCACGCGCTCTCCTACACGGGCGACGTCGTACCCATACTCCGCGACCGGTGCATAGACTGTCATCGCGCGGGAGGCGTCGGTCCCTGGGCGATGGACCGCTACGAGACTCTGCGTGGTTGGTCGCCGATGATGCGCGAGGTCATCATGACCAAGCGCATGCCGCCCTGGCAGGCGGATCCGGCGGTCGGCGAGCTCTTAGCGGACCGATCCCTGCGTACCGAGGAACAAAAGACTTTGGTGCGGTGGATCGATGCCGGCGCGCCGCGCGGCGACGGGGCGGACCCCCTGGTTGCACAGCCACCCGAGGGTGTGCAAGACTGGCCGCTGGGAAAACCTGATCTGGTAATCAAACTTCCCGAGCAGAAGCTGCCCGCGCAGGGCGTTCTGCCCTACCGCTGGTTCAAGATCCCGGGGCCGATCGACAAGGATCGTTGGGTACGCGCGGTGCACCTCAAACCCAGTAACACCGCCGTCATGCACCACGGGTTCGTGATGGTCCAGTATCCCGCGCGGCACAAAGATCGCGAGCCCGCGTGGTTAGAAGGCCGAAACGGGTTCTTTGCCGCCTATGTTCCCGGCTTGGATGTGCAACCGATGCCGAAAGATTCGGGTCAGTGGTTACCCGCAGGATCGACCTTGGTGTTCCAAATCCATTACATCACCATCGGCGCGCCGGCATCGGATCGGCCGGTATTGGGCCTCTATTTCCACCGCGCGCCCCCGCCGAGGGAATACGCGGTCGCCAGCGCCTCGAACAGGGACCTGCGCATCCCGCCCTTCGCCGCGAATCACATCGAAATCGCGGAGACGACCTTCAGCGAGCGCGTGATGCTCTACGGCTTGTATCCCCATATGCACTATCGCGGACGGCACTTCGATTACGTGGCTCATTTCCCGGACGGCCGGTCGCAGCGGTTGCTGTCGGTACCGAATTATTCGTTCGGCTGGCAGACGCTCTATCGTCTCAAAAAACCGCGGGAGATCCCGGCCGGAACACGGATCGTCGCGCGCGCGGAATTCGATAATTCAGAGCAGAATCCCGTCAACCCGGACCCCGCACAAGAGGTGCGGTGGGGGCTCGATAGCGATGATGAAATGCTCGTCGGCTACCTCATGTACACCCGTGAGCGCGATGATTTTCCTCGACGCCTCAACGATATGGCAAGTAGCGCCGCAGGGCGTAGATCGGTTTCTCATACCAATGCCAGATCGCAGTTGCCATGAGGAGTGAAATCGCAAAGCCCCCAGCGACAACGCCGATCTGCTGGGGCAGTGGAAGCTTGAGATCGAGGGAGTTGAACAAAGTCATGGCGATCAGATGCACGAGATACAGCGTATAGCTCATGGTGCCGAAGTACACCAAAGGTCCGAAGCTTAGCACGCGCACCACGAGGTGGGACTCAGGCAGCGACCACAAGCCCCAAATGAAGAATCCCATACTCAATGCAATCGGCGTCTGGTAGTGAGAGGTCGAGAATTGTAGAAAGCCGCTTTGGCCCAGCGAAAACTCGATGCCGATCAAACTCAGTATCGCGATCATCGAGAGGCTCAAGGTCCAGGGCGGGGAGAACCGCGGCAGCCTTTGCTGATACTCGAGCCACGAGAAAATACATCCCCAGACGAAATATTCCGCGCACACCGGTAAGAGTGTCCCGTAGAACGATTTCGGATAACGAGACATGAACCAGAAACGCGCCGCGATGCTCATGATCAGCACGGAAAATAACATCGTGGTCCGATAGCGCGGGGGCGTGATGTAAAGGAGCAGCGGATAGACAATATAAAATTGCTCCTCGACGCTCAAGGACCAGAGATGCATCGATTCATCGCGCCAACCCTGTAAGAACCACTCGTCGAATGCCGCGCTCGGAATCAGGCTCAGGGCAAAGAGTTTGATATTGAAAAGGTAGGCGAGATAGTACGCCGGGTAGGTGAGTGCTTCCATGCCGATCAATAGCAATACCACGAGATAATAGGCTGGGCATATCCTCAAGATTCTTCGGGTATAGAAAACCTTGAGCTTGGTAAGCACGCTCGGGTGATCGGCGGACAAAAGCACGTTGGTGATGAGAAAACCGCTCATCACGAAGAAGACGGGTAATGCATAGCCCAGGTAACCCACGTGAAAAGGGTTCGGCGCGTAATGAGTGGCAAAGACCATCAGGAATAAAACAAAACGCAAGCCGTCGAGCTGGTGTTTTCTCATATTGATTTCGTCCAGAGTTAGCTACCACAGAGCGCCGCCGGAGCATGATCAACAACACCTACGCTCCAAGGGCGGCCAGGACATGCTTGAGGCTGTGGCCTCTCAGCCAACCGCTCAGATAATACATCTCGAAGCCAATGTTGGTGATTACATCGCCGAAATGCGGAATTTCAAAGAAGACCCACTGGTCGGCGAAATCATGGTAGTTGGGATCCTGCGGGATCGGGTCAATAAATAAGGCGGCGAGTGACGTCAAGGCGCCGGGGGCGATGACAGCCACGATCCGCCAGCGCGACATCTGCGCCTGGCCGGCATAAATCAGCGTGCTGCTGAAAACTCCGGCACGGGCTCGCCCATCCCAGCTCGCAAGAAGATCAGCGCGCCGGCCCGTGTCGTGAGTGCAGGGTGGGCGGCGCCCTTGGGCGCAAAGTGATAATCGCCCGCGCGGACGGTGATTTCGCCGAAGGTGATCTCTCCTTCCAGCACCAGGCATTCCTCATTGGCGGCGTGGAGATGCGGAGGGAGAGTGACACCGGCTTCCAAGCGGGCCAGCAAAGAATTCGCGCGACCGTTTTCATCTCGGTGCAGGATCTTGAATCGGATCCCGGGCCCGAAGTCCATCCAACCTTCGGCCGAGCGTATCGTGCGTAGCTGCGTGAGCGGATGCTCGGCACGTACGCGCGCCGTGATCCTCTCGTGCAAGCCGGCCGGCGGCTGCATCGGGGCTAGCGCATCGGCCCACTGCGTGAATAGCTCGGTATCGAATAGATCTTCGTCATTCATAACTTACACGACCGGAGCGCCTTCTTGAGCCGCACCGCAATGTTCCGGCCAAGGCCACATTCCACGGGCCTCTGCGGCCATTAGCTGCTCTTTCATCAGTTGCATTGCCCGCCGCAAGACCGTCTTCACAGTACCGAGAGGCGTCGCGGTGTAATCCGCGATTTCCTGATGGCTGAACCCCTTAAAATAGCTCAGGACCAACATTTGCCGCTCGTTCACGCTAAGCGCCTCGAGCGCCGCGCGCACGAGGCTATGCTCCTCAAGGCCGCAGAGGGCATCCAACGGATCGGCGGCTACATCCGCGTCCTCGCACGGCATCTCGGACGACAGACAGATCTCTGCCGGATTACGGCGGCGTAGCAAATCAATCGCGCGGCTGCGGCAGATCGTGTACAGCCAGGTCATGATCTTTCCACGGTTGGGATCGTAGGCGCCGGCGCGTCGCCAAACGTGCAAGTACACGTCTTCCGTGACCTCTTCGGCATCGTTCCGTTGTCCCGTGATACGCAAGGCCAAAGCAAAAACGCGACCTGCCGTCGCCTCGTAGAGCGCGGAAAGTGCCGCTTCTTCTTTGCCGGCGATACCCGAAAGCAACCCGCGCAAGGCGATCTCTTGGGTATCGAACTCGATCGTCTCCGAACCGGCGTTCACAGTTGCATTATAACACCCGAACCCACTCTGCGCGCCGGATGCGGCCCGAGAAGGCAGGCGGCCAGACTGACCGTTGCTGCGCGACGTCCGGTATTCGTCTGCTGCGTTCACTATCCTCAGTACGAGACGGAGGGCATTTTTGGATGTTTCGCGGTGGTTCTCGATGGAATTCTCCTCCTACCGCTACGATGGCTCGCATCGCAGGACAGATCGAAGCCCATAGTGGATGGGTTAAACTAGGGCGCGTGAGAATTTCCGCCGATGGCCGGGTAGCGATACTAGACAAAAGGGTCCACTAAAATGTCTGAAACAAAGTTACGGGAACATCTCGAAAGGTTGAGGGAACAAGTGAACGATCTCGGTGCAGGGAAACCCGAATCGATAGAGCGGCTAAACCGGCTTATTACGGACATCGAAAGTCAATTGGAAAATCGAGGTAACCAGACCCAGAATGAGGACCTCATCGCCAATGTACAAGGGGCAATCCGGCATTTCGAAGTCGAGCATCCTCGGGCGACGGCGATTTTGAACGACATCATGGTTGCGCTCAGCAATATCGGGATTTGAGGGAGTGCCCGCCACAATCGGCGGGGTGAATATACCAGTGAATGCCAGGAAAACCGCCGAAACGGCACGCATTCAACGCATCACCCTCTACCCGATCAAGTCACTCGACGGCGTCTCCGTGGCGGAGACGCGCATCGCCCCGGGTGGGAGCCTTGAACATGATCGTGCCTTTGCCGTCGTGGATGCCCAAGACAAGTTTGTAAACGGCAAGCGCTTCGCCGAGGTGCATCGGCTGCGCGCGCACTTCGATCTGGACACACACATGGTCACGCTTGCGGATTCAGGGACGAGCGCGCCGCAGCGCTTCCGGCTAGACCGAGACCTGGAACGGATGGAAGCGTGGCTGAGCACGTTTTTCGGCTTCTCGGTAACGATCCGGCAGGACCCGCGGACCGGCTTCCCCGACGACACGGACGCCTCGGGACCGACCGTGATCAGCGCGGCGACGCTGGCGGCGGTCAGCGCCTGGTTCCCCGGCGCCACACCGCAAGATATGCAGCTTCGTTTCCGGACCAATCTTGAGATTAGCGGTGTTTCCGCATTCTGGGAAGACCGTCTGTTCGGGAAGCCCGGCACGCTGGTGGATTTTAACGTCGGGGGGGTCGCTTTCGAGGGCGTCAATCCCTGCCAGCGCTGTGTCGTACCGGCGCGCGACCCGCGGAGCGGGATCGAGGAGTCGGGCTTCCAGAAAACCCTGGCCATGAGACGCGAACAGACGTTACCCGACTGGGCGGCCCGCTCGCGGTTTAATCACTACTACCGCCTCGCCGTCAATACCCGGATCCCGCCCTCTGAAGCCGGCAAGACCCTTCGGGTCGGGGATGAAGTCACGATCCTTGGAGTACGCCCGCGAATGATGAATAGGAATCCCCAGGCGGCGATCTATCGGCCTATAGGTTCGATCTGCACGGCACCGAGGGACAGGAGTGTGGGCTTTCATGGGTGACCCCGAACTACGATAACTTTCGCAATGCTGCGGGTGCCTTTTCGACCGTTACGCGATCCCCACAGCCGACTCGGCCCGCGCGGGCGTTCGTGCCTCGTGTTCGGTCCGCTCGTTCGGCCGATGCTCGGCTGCGAGCAACGAATAGAACACCGGCACTACGAACAGGGTAAACAGCGTGCCGACAATCATGCCCGCGACCAGCACGATCCCGATGCTGTTGCGAGCCGCGGCTCCCGGCCCGGATACCAGCACCAGCGGGAGGTGCCCAAAGACGGTGGCAGCGGAGGTCATGAGCACCGGGCGCAACCGGGTCAATGACGCCTCGCGCAGCGCGGCCGCCTTCGAGAAACCACGGGACTGCAGTGTGTTCGCGAACTCCACGATGAGGATGCCGTTCTTCGCGATCAGTCCCACCAGCGTGATCAGCCCAACCTGCGAGTAGATGTTGATCGTGGTCAGGTCCAGGAAGCTGAACACCAGCGCGCCGCAGATCGCTAGCGGCACCGAGCCCAGCAGCACGATCAGCGGATCGCGAAAGCTTCGGAACTGCGCCGCGAGCACCAGATAGATGAGGACGACCGAGAATCCGAGCGTGACGGTAAGCGCCGACCCCTCGCGGCGGATCTGACGCGACTCCCCGGCGTGATCGAGGACGACGCTCGGACCACCAGCGGCCGCAGCCGCGACCTCGAGGACGCGCAGTCCCTCTTCTTTGGTCACGCCGGGATTGACGCCGCCGAAAATGCGCACGGCGTTGCGCTGCTGGAAGCGGTTCAGCGTGCGCGGCGCGGTGCTCGTCTCGATGTGCGCGAACGTCGACACGGGCACGAGCTGGCCATCCGGCGTCTTGATCTTGAGGTCGAGCAGTGGGCCGAGCGTCGCCCGGTCTGCTTCGCCGATCTGCGGGATGACCTTGTAACTGCGATCGAAGAAGTTGAACCGGTTCACGTAATCGCCGCCGAGCAGCGTGCCGAGCTCCTGACCGACGCCAGCGAGGTCGAGTCCGAGATCGGCGAGGCGCTCGCGATCGAGCACGACTCTAGCCTCGGGCAGGTCGATCTTGAGGTCCGTATCGACGTATAGGAATTTGCCGCTCTGCCAACCGGCGTCGAGCACTGCCGCGGCTGTCTCTAGCATCTGCTCGGGCGGCGCGTCGCTCTGCAGGACGAGTTCGACGTCGTACTGGCCAGGGGTCGGCAACGGCGGGTCCAAGCGCGGGAATACGCGCAGGCCGGGGATCTGCGAAACGGCGCCGTACACTTCGCCGAACATCTCCTCGGTCGAGCGCTCGCGCTGCGTCCAGTCCTTGGCGACCAGACCTCCGAAACCGCCCCACGCCGCGGTCAACGACCACATGAAGTCGGTTTCGGGAAACGAGGCTATGGCGCGCTCGACCTGCAGGGAATCGCGGTTAGTTGCGGCCAAGGTCGAGTCAGGCGCGGCCTCGAAGAACAGACTGATGTGGCTTTGATCCTCGACCGGCGCGAGCTCCTGGCGCGAGAAGGTGTATAGCGGCCAGGCCGCGGCCGCGACCAGCAGCCAAACCACAACGATCGCCCAGCGCATACCGAGCGTCCCTTCGATCATCCATGCGTATCCGCGGCTGACGTACTCGAAGCCGCGGTTGACCCATGCGGTCAGCCGGCCTTCCTTGCCGTGCGCATGCACGAAGCGCGAGCTCATCACCGGCGAGAGCGTGAGCGCGACGAAGCCCGACACGACGACCGCGGCGGCGAGCGTGATCGCGAACTCCAGGAACAGCGAGCCGGTCAGGCCGCCCTGGAATGCAATCGGCGTGTACACCGCCGCGAGTGTGATGGTCATCGCGATGATCGGGCCGCGCAACTCGCGCGCGCCGATCAATGCAGCCTCGGTCCGCGACTTGCCGAGGCGCACGTGCCGCTCGACGTTCTCGACGACCACGATAGCGTCGTCGACCACCAAGCCCACGGACAGCACGATCGCGAGGATCGTGAGCAGGTTCAGGCTGAAGCCGAACGCGATCATGACGATCGCGGCGCCGATGAGGGAGACCGGCATCGCGACGAGCGGCACGAGGGCGGTGCGCACCGAGCCCATGAACAGGAACACGACGAGCGCGACGATGGCGATCGTCTCGCCAAGCGTTTTCGTGATCTCCTCGAGGGCGTCTCGCATGAACATCGTGCCGTCCCAGACCAAACGCATATCGATGTCCGCGGGCAGCGTCGGCCGGATGCGTTCCATCTCGTCGCGCAGCCCCCGCGCAACTTCGATCTCGTTCGAGCCGGGAAGCGGCCAGACTCCTAGATAGACGCTCTCACGGTCCTTGTACTTGGCGACCATGGCGGCTTCTTCCGCCCCGAGCTCCACCCGCGCCACATCCGAGAGCCGCACCGTCGCTCCGTTGCGATCGGCGACGATCAGGTTCTCGAATTCCTCCTGGGCGCGCAGGTCGGTGTTTGCGAGGAGATTGACCTGGACGAGGTTGCCCTTCGTCCGGCCGACCGCCGCGAGGAAGTTGTTTCGCTGTAGCGCCGCATGCACGTCGCCGGGCGAGAGATTAAGCGCTGCAAGGCGATCAAGATCGAGCCAGACGCGCATCGCGATCGCCTGGCTGCCCTCGAAGCTGACGCGTTGCACGCCGGACAAGGTCGAGAGCTGCGGCTGCAAGCTGCGCGAGAGCCAGTCGGTCAGCGCGGGGACCTCTCGCTCGCTCGATGTGAAGCCTATATAGAACGTCGCGTACGGCCGATCGGCGCGCTGCACTTCCACCACCGGCGGCTCGGCTTCCTCCGGCAACTCGGAGCGAACCTGCTGCAGGCGCGCGGTCACTTCCGCGAGTGCCGCCGTGCTGTCGTGGTTGACCTTCAGGCGCACGGTGACGGTGCTCACGCCGGCTCGGCTGGTGGACTCGAGGTGGTCAACGCCACTGATAGCCGACACGACCCGCTCGATCGGCGTGGTGAGAAAGCCGCGGACGGTTTCGGCACCGGCGCCGGTGTAGACCGTTGTGATCACCACGGAGGAGCTTTCGATGCTCGGAAACTGCTGCACCGGAAGGGTGAACAACGCTCGTGCACCCACCAGCACGATGACGAGATTGACGACCACCGCCAGCACGGGGTGTTTGATGAAAACGTCGGTGAAGGAGCGCATGCCGATGCCCTTATAGCCGTGCCTCTTTCTGCGTCAGCCGATCATCTGACCCTGCTCGCGAGCGCTGCGGGGTCGCTCACAATCGCGACGAGCGTCCCATCGATCAACTTGAAAGATCCCGAAGCGGCCACCTGCTCACCGGCGGAGAGTCCCGCCAGGATCACGATCTCGTCGCCGAGCATCGCCCCGCTCTGCACAGCCCGCAGACGCACTCGGAGTTTGCCCTCGTTGTCCGGCGCGAGCACGAATACATGGTCGCCGCCCGGTCCCTTGCGCAGCGCGCTCGCCGGGACCGCGATGCCCATGCGCGGCGGGCCCACGGGAACTCGGACGCGCACCGAGGCGCCCGGTGCCGGCACGTTAGCGGCGCCCTCGATCCGCGCGCGCACCAAAGCGTTGCGGGTCGAGGGGTCGATGCGCGCGTCGACTGCGACGGTTTTCGCCGCGATGGGGTCCCCGTCGCGGGTCGCGAAAACGTCAACGCTGTCGCCCTCGCGCAGTCCCGCGGCGACGAGCTGCGGGACCGAGAAGTCCACATGCACCGCGTCGTCGACGCCTTGCAAGGTCGTGAGGCGCGTGCCCTCTTCCAGGTATTGGCCGGGGTGCAGGTCGGCCATTCCGACGCGCGCGCGGAACGGTGCGCGGATCGTCTTGCGGGCCATGATCGCCCTGGTGCGCGCGATCTGCGCCAGCGCGACGTCGCGCTCCGCGCGCGCGCGATCCACGTCCGTCGCGGACGCAACACTGTTCTGGCCCAGACGGTGCATGCGGCGGAGCATCGTCTCGGCCAGGGTGGCTTGCGCCTGCTGCGCCTTCAACTCGGCCTCCTCGACAGAGACGTCGAGGGCGACAAGCACGGCGCCCGCATCGACGACTTGCCCAGGCGTGAGCATGACTTGACGGACGGTGCCGGGGAGCTCGTTGCGCAGGGTGATCGAGCGCAGCGCCAAGACCGTCCCGATCGAGGTCGTCGTCCGGCGGTGTTCACGTTCCTTCGCGACGGCGACCGTCACCGACTCCATCGGTTCGGGCTGGTTCGCGGAGATCGCGTCTGATTCCTGAATAGACGCGTACTTCCACGCGGCGAGGCTGCCGCCGGTCCCAACGACAGTCACGAGGAGCAGAAAGGATCCGATTCGACCACGGCGAACCATCAGCGGTGTCCTCCTACGCCTTTTGCGGCGTGGACCTTGGCCTCGGGCGAGCACACCGGCAGCGAGCGCGCGAGCATGTCCTCCAGCGCGATCCGAACTCGAACGACCAGGTCTTGATTCACTGCGGCCAGCCCCAGCACCCAGTAGAGCCATAAACCGTCGATCGCCGCGGCGACGGCCTCGCCGACGCCCGGAGGCAGGCCGTCTTCCGCGACGCGCCGATGGAGCTCGCTGTAGACTGCGCGCATCGGCTCGATCAGGGAGGGGTTTTGCGCCAAGGCCGCGAAACACGCTGACGAGCTACGCTGGAGCTCCCCCGTCCAGCATTGGGCATCCGAGAGGCAGTGGTCCAGCAGAGCCCGCGCCATGCGCCCGGGTCCTTCCGAAGTGCGTTCATAGGCTTCCATGTAACACGCTCGCCAATTGTCCGCGGAGCGTGTGACCAGCGCTTCGACGAGGCGGTCCTTGGTCGGGAAGTGATGCAGCAAACCGCCCTTGCTCATGCCCGCTTCGGCAGCGACGGCATCGAGCGTCAGGTTGGCGATGCCCTGGCGCACGACCACTGCTTCCGCGGCGTCCAGTAGTGTGTCCCGTAACTTATTCGTGTCCGCTCGTTCCATAAGGCTCACAATACCGTCCGGACGGTCTGGTGTCAACCGTCCGGACGGTCTTTCTTCCGTGCCTGTGACACAGAGGTGCGGCTGGGAATAATGGACACTTTCGATCTGTTAGATTGAGGATCAACAGGTGTGAATTGGAACGAAACAGGTTTATACGGCGGAATTTCAAGCTGAGGCGGTGCGTCTGGTGGTAGAGTAAGGGCTGTCTCTGGCAGGTACAGCACGGCGCATGCCAATCCTAGTTCCCGTGGCGCTGCTGTCTAACGCACGCTACGCCACGTGCAAATTGCAGCTGTCGCGTCGTTCACCCAAATCAATACTGACCAGGCTTTGAAAACGATATGAATGATCGATGCCGGATTCGAGATCCAGAAGCCATCAACAAACCCTCCGGTTGGGGTTCTATTTCATCGCAGCGCACGACACCACCCGCGGCCTTGAAATGAGCTGAAGCGACCGCGACATCGTCGGTAACAATCTCCAGCCAGAGTTCCGCCTGGCTGAGTCCCGTCACTCGATCGATCCAGAGCTAGTTCGATCCAAACTCGAAGCCCACCGCGGAAAGATACGAGCACGTCCCGATTGAACTGCACTGTTGCGCATATTGATGAGAGGGAACTTTCAGGGCGATATTGCGAGTTCGGATGTCATTCGTCTGCATACCAAACCGCGCCTTCTCGAACAAGGTCGAGCGAATTTTGTTGGACGCATTATAGCAGCCCCCTTCTCTGCCGCATGGCTTCGTAGAGGCAGATCCCGGCGGCGACGGAGACGTTCAGGCTCTCGATCGCGCCGGCCATGGGAATGTGGACGAGGCGGTCGCTGCGCTCGCGGGTTAGGCGCCGGAGGCCTTTTTCTTCCCCCCCCATCACCAAGGCCGTCGGTCCGCGCAAATCCAAACCGAATAAGCTGTCACTAGCGTCCCCGGCCGTCCCGATGACTTGCAGGCCATACTCTTTCATCTCGTCGAGCGCCGCCGCGAGGTTTCCGACCTGAATTAAGGGCACCGTTGCCGCCGCTCCGCTGGCGACCTTTTGCACCGCCGCGGTCAGTCCCACCGCCCGGTGGAGCGGCACGATCACGGCATGGGCGCCAGCGCCATCGGCAACGCGAAGGCACGCGCCCAGGTTGTGCGGATCCTGGACCCCATCGAGCACCAGGAGTAGCAGCGGCGCCGCGCCTTCGGTCAGCAGCGTTTTTAGGTCACGCGCGCGCGGCACCCGCGGATGACGGCAGCGTAACACCGCCCCCTGATGGCGAACGCCGGCCGCTAGCCGATCGAGCGTTCGGGAGGCCGCCCCCTGCACGGCAAGCCCATGTCGGGCCGCGAGTTTCAGGAGATCGCGCAGGCGTGGATTCGGCGGCCCGGTCTCGATCCATAGCTCGAGTGCGTGCTCCGGCGCGGCCGTCAAGACCTGGCGCACCGCGTGGATCCCGCAGACGATGAGGTCCCGCTCGGCCACATCCCGCGCCCCCCGTTTGGACATGATTGCCGCGCCCGGCTTGCGTTATACCCGTTTCATCACACGAGATCGAAGTCGATGCGCCGGCCATCGAGGTCCACGCGTACGACGCGCACCGATACCTCCGTCGCGATCCGGTAACTGCGTTTACTGTGCTCGCCCCGAAGCTCATGACGAAGCGGATCATGATGGTAGTAATCGTTCTTTAAGGAGGTGACGTGCACCAGGCCTTCCACGTAGATGTCCTTGAGCTCGACGAAGAAGCCGAAACCGGTCACCGCCGTGATGATGCCCGCGTATACTTCGCCGATCTTATCTTGCATGAACTCGCACTTGAGCCACGCCACCGCATCGCGCGTCGCCTCATCGGCGCGCCGTTCGGTCAGGGTGCAATGGTCTCCGAGGCTTCCCAACTGCTCCGCCCCATAACGGAACTCCTGGGATGGTTTTTTCGCCAGCAGGTGGTGAATCGCGCGGTGGACCAAGAGGTCCGGATAGCGCCGGATGGGGGAGGTAAAATGGGTGTAGGCGTCATGGGCGAGGCCGAAATGACCGGCGTTCACCGGGCTATAAACCGCCAGCCGCAAGCTCCTCAGCATTAGCGTTTGAATCAAATGCGCGTCGGGCCGTCCCGCGGTTTCCGCGAGCAGAGCCGCGTAATCGCGCGGTTCGGGTTGCGCCCCGCCACCAAGGCTAAGCCCAAGCTCACCGAGAAAGGTGCGCAGATCATCGAGCTTTTCCCGCGCGGGCGGTTCGTGGATGCGGTACAGGCACGGCAGCCCGCGCTCTTCGAGGAACTCCGCCGCAGCGACATTGGCGGCGATCATGCCTTCTTCGATGAGGCGGTGGGCATCGTTGCGAACCGTGGGGACAATACGCTCGATTTTTCGCGCCGTGTCGAAAATGATCTTGGTTTCCGTGGACTCGAAATCGATGGCCCCACGCTCGTCGCGCCGCCGGCGGAGCTGACGGTAGAGTGAGTAAAGCTCATCGAGATGCGGTGTCAACGCTCGAAAGCGATTTCGCAACGCGCGTTGACGCTCGGCCACAATGGCATTGACCTCGTGATAGGTCAAACGCGCGGCCGAGCGCATGACCGCCTTGCGAAATTGATAGGAATGAACACTCCCGCGCGCCCCGACGTCCATTTCGCATACCAGGCACAAGCGATCAACCTCCGGATTAAGGGAACAGAGACCGTTCGACAGCGCCTCGGGCAACATCGGGATCACTCGGTCCGGGAAATAAACCGACGTGCCCCGAAGATGAGCCTCGACATCGAGCGCCGAGCCTGGTGCGACGTAGTGCGCCACATCTGCGATCGCGACCAGCAGGCGCCAGCCGTGCGCGGTACGCTCGCAATAGACGGCATCATCGAAATCGCGCGCGTCCTCCCCATCGATCGTGACCAGAGGCAGCGATCGCAAGTCGAGCCGGCCGGCCCGGTCCCGCGCGCGCACCGTCTTGCCGAGACCGGCGGTCTCGGCAAGCACTGTCTCGGGCCAGGTATGCGGCAGATCGTAGGCGCGGATGGCGATGTCGATCTCCATGCCGGGCGCCATGTGATTGCCCAGGATTTCGCTCACCCGGCCGATCGGCTGACGCCGCCAATCAGGTTGCCGCACGATATCGACCATGACGATCTGACCGTGCTGGGCGCCCGCCGCGGCATCGCCGGGGATCAAGATATCTTGATGGAAGCGTTTATTGTCGGGGGCGACGAAAGCCACGCCTCCCTCGCTGAAGAAGCGGCCGACCAAACGCTGGTTGGCCCGTTCCAAAACCTCGACGAGCGCGCCCTCGGTGCGGCCGCGGCGATCCTTGGCGACCACGCGTACCACGGCGCGATCGCCATGGAGCAAGCTGCGCATTTGCCGGCCGGAGAGGAACACGTCTTCGCCGCCATCTTCGCGCACCAGAAAGCCGTAGCCATCCGGATGAGCCGTCACCCGCCCCGCCAGCAGGTCCATCTTGGCCACTGGACCGTAGGCTTCCCGGCGATTGAGAATCACTTGCCCTTCGCGTTCCATGGCCTTGAGCCGCCGCGACAGGGCCTGCAATCCCTCCGGCGTGACGACCTCGAGATCGCGCGCGATTCGCTTATGCGTCCTCGGCCCGCTGCAATCGCCGAGGTAATGCAAAATTAACTCACGGCTCGGGATCGGCTTTTCATAGCGCTCGGCCTCCCGTTCCGCGTGGGGATCTTCGATGCGCCGCTTTCTCATTGACTACCCATTGTGGCTTCGGTAGATTGCCGACTCCCTCGCCGAGGTGGCGAAATTGGCAGACGCGCAAGGTTCAGGTCCTTGTGGGGGCAACCCCGTGGAGGTTCAAGTCCTCTCCTCGGCACCATTGTTCTTTAAGCAAATCATTACAACAACTTCTTTAGCACGATGGTCGCCGAGCGCTCCGGTCCGGTCGAGATCATGTCGATGGGGGTCTCGGCAAGCGCCGCTAAGCGCTCTAGATAAGCCTTAGCATAATCGGGCAGCTCGGAATAACAGGTGATCCCTTCCGTCGATGCGTGCCAGCCGGGCAGATCCTCGTAGACGGGCTCGCAGTGCGCGAAAGCCTCCGCGCCGGTCGGCGGCGTCGACCGCAGCCCGCCTTCGTAGTTGTAGCCCACGCACACCCGAATCGTGTCTAAGCGGTCGAGAACGTCGAGCTTGGTGATGCATAGCCCGGAGATGCTGTTGATCTGGCACGATCTCCGCAGCGGTACGGCGTCAAACCAACCGCAACGGCGGCGGCGCCCGGTAGTGGCCCCGAACTCGTGACCCCGGCGCGCGAGATACTCGCCCATCTCATCGGCGAGCTCGGTCGGGAACGGGCCGGATCCGACGCGCGTCGTATAGGCTTTGGTAATTCCGAGCACGTAATCGAAACAGCGCGGACCCACGCCCGTTCCCGTGGCCGCACCGCCGGCCGTGGTATTGGAAGAGGTCACGTAGGGATAGGTACCGTGGTCGATGTCGAGGAGCGTACCCTGCGCCCCTTCGAATAATACGTTTTCATCACGGCGCTGATAATCGTTCAGCAGCCCCGTGACATCGGCCGTGAGCGGTATAAGCTCCTCGGCATAGCCCAGATGCTCATCGAGGAGCGCCTGGAAATCGAGCGGCTTGCATTGATAGTAATGCTTGAGCACGAAATTATGAAAATCGAGAACTTCCCCGAGCTTGGCCGCAAACCGCTCGCGGTGGCGTAGGTCCCCCATCCGCACGGCGCGGCGCGCGGCCTTGTCTTCGTAGGCCGGTCCGATGCCCCGCCCCGTGGTTCCGAGCGCGGCATTGCCTCGAGCTTTTTCGCGCGCGATGTCGAGCTCGACGTGATAGGGAAGGATGAGGGGACAGGCTTCGCTGACTTTCAGACGCGCGCGCGCCGCGATGCCCATCTGCTCAAGCAGGTCGATCTCTTCGAGCAACGCCCGCGGTGAGACAACCACGCCGTTACCGATAAGACACTGGACATCGGGGCGCAATATGCCTGATGGGATCAAGTGCAGAATGGTCTTAGTGCCGCCGATGACGACGGTGTGCCCCGCATTATGACCGCCCTGGAAGCGCGCGACGGCAGCGACGCGCTCGGTGAGGAGATCGACGATCTTGCCCTTGCCCTCATCGCCCCATTGCGTGCCGATGACCACGAGCCTTTTCCCCATGACGGCCGCGTCCTAAGCTACGTTATTTCCTACCCATGTAGAACATCGGTCACCTGCCACTGACCGTCTATGCAGTTCAACATCTTGTTACACCCGAGTTCAGCGAGCGCCCCCGGCTTGGCCGGGCAAGGCGTAGACCACGCGCCGGCCGCCTCGCCTTAGGTCCGCGACGGCCGCGGCTAAGCGGACATCTTCCGACCAGGGCGCGAAGACCGCGTCTTGCACCGCCCCGGCAGCGGCGCCCGAGCCAACCAGCAGTTTCAGATCGGTGCTAAAGCCGGTCGCCGGCCGCGCCCTGCCGAAGACGCGGCCGATATCGTCGTACCTGCCGCCCTTCGCGAGGGCCTGGCCCTGACCCGGGACATAGGCCGCGAATATCACGCCGGTATGGTAGTGATAACCGCGCAGTTCCGCGAGGTCAAAATGCAGCTCGACGGCGGGCGCGCGCTCTGCGAGGAGACGCGCGATTTCCCGCAATTCGGCAAGCGCCTCGATGACGCTCTGGCTTGCACCGGCGAAGACCTCTCGGGCTTGCACCAAGATCGATTCCTCGCCGTTAAGCGCTGGGAGCGCGCGCATCAACCCGGCGGCCCGCGGGGCGATGCTCCAATCGTTTAAATAACGGTTGATCTCCGGACAAGCCTTGCGCTGTAAAGCATCGAATAAGGTGCTTTCCTGATCGCGATCAAGCGCGGCCTCCCGCGAGAGGCCGCGAAAAATGGCCATGTGGCCAAGATCCAAGAGCACCGAATCGAAGCCCGCCTCGGCCAGGGTGTCGAGCATAAGGCACATCACCTCGACATCGCTTTCTAAACCCCGATGCCCGTAAAGCTCCGCTCCTATTTGAAAGGGATTACGTGATCCCGCGAAGGAATTCGGCAAGGTATGCAGCACGGGTCCGAGATAGCACAAGCGCGTGGGCGCATCGCGTCGCAAGCGATGGGCGTCGATACGCGCGACCTGCGGGGTCATGTCCGCCCGCACGCCCATCAGCCGGCCGGTCAGTTGATCGGTAAGCTTGAAGGTCTGGAGATCCAGATCATGCCCCACCCCCGTCAACAGGGATTCCAAATATTCGATGAGCGGGGGAATGACCAAGTCGTAACCCCAGCTATGGAAGAGATCAAGGATCCTGCGGCGTAACGCCTCGAGGCGCTCGGCTTGGGGAGGTAATACCTCATCCACGCCCTCGGGCAGGAGCCAGCGGTCCTCTAGAACCATGGGCTCAATGAAAACCGACCAGGAGCAAGACGCCGAGCAGCATACAGGTCAGCCCCGCGAAGCGTAGCGTTGCATCGTCTAAGCGGGCCGCCTGCACCATGAAGCGCCGAAAGGCGTCGGGGTTCAAAAAAGGGGCGATGCCTTCGAGGACCAGCATCAGGCCAAGGGCAACCGCGAATTCTTGCCACATCACAGCGTTAACCGTGCCTTAGCTTGCGCGAACGGTCCGGCGCCGATGGGGGGGGACGGGAGGGGACGGCGAAAGCGGCGCTTATGGGCTTGCCGGGCTCTTAAAATAGTTGAAGAAATCCGACGTCGGATCGAGCAATAAAATATCCTGATTCTTGCCGAAGCTTTTCTTGTAAGCGTTGAGGCTACGGTAAAAGGAATAGAACTCTTCATTGCGTCCATAGCCGCCGGCGTAAGTCTCGGCGGATTTGGCGTCTCCCTCGCCGCGGGTCTGTTCTGCTTCCCGGTACGCGTCCGCCAAGATCACCGTGCGATCACGGTCCGCGGCGGCGCGAATGCGCTCCGCCGCCTCGGCCCCTTCGGAGCGAAGCTGGCCCGCGACCCGCGCGCGCTCGGCGCGCATGCGGTCATACACCGCGCTGCTCACGTCGTCGGGAAGGTTGATGCGCTTGGTGCGCACATCCACCACCTTCACCCCGAACTCATGCCCCTTCTCGCGCGCCGCTTTGGTGACGATGTCGGTGACATCGCCGCGAGTCTCCGCCACGACTTCTTTCACGGTGCGCTTACTGAACTCCTGGCGCAGACTATCGTTTATTTGCTGAAACAGGAGGTCGCGAGTGAAGGCCTCATCACCCCGGGTGCGTTTAAAGAAGGTTTCCACGTCTTCGATCCTCCACTTAACGAACGCATCGACGATGAGGAATTTTTTCTCCTTGGTGATGAACCGCGCCGGCTCGGATTCTAAATACATCAAACGCCTCGGGAATCTACGCACCGTATTCACCACCGGGATCATGAAATGCAATCCGGGCTCGAAATCCGAACGCTGTATTTCCTCGAACTTGAAAAGAATCGCAAACTCCCGCTGGTCCAAGGTGAAAAGCGAGAACCACCCTATAATCGCAATCAACACCAGCGGTACTATAATCTTAGCGTCAAGCATTAACGTGTCCTGCGGATCCGCCGTTCATCCCGTTCCGGCAGCTCCCGCTCGGAGACCAAAGGCTCGGGCTCCGGGAGCGCGTTCGATTCCGTCACAACGGCAGGAGAATTTAAACGCTCTCGATGCTCGAATAGTTTATCGAGCGGTAAATAGACGAGGTTATTACCGCCTTCGGTATCCAATAACACCTTCGGGGCGTTCGAGAGCACCGATTCCATGGCATCGAGATACAAGCGCTCTCGGGTGATCTGGGGCGCTTTTTCGTATTCCACCAAGAGCTGTACGAAGCGGCTGGCGTCGCCTTCGGCCTCGGCGATCACCCTCGCCTTATAGGCGTGCGAATCCGCCAACACGCGGGCTGCGCTGCCGCGCGCCTTGGGGATGATGTCATTACGATAGGTCTCGGCTTCGTTGATCTGACGTTGTTCATCCTCGCGTGCTTTGATGGCGTCGTCAAAGGCGCTCTTGACCTCCTCGGGGGGTTTCGCCGCTTGCATGTTGACGCTGGTGACTACCATCCCTGCCTGATAAGTATCCAGTAGACTTTGGATATCGACTTGTATTTGGTTTGCTACCGCGCCGCGCCCCTCGGTGAGCACGAAATCCATGTTGTTCTTGCCGATGACCGCGCGTATCATGCTCTCCGTCGCCTGCTCGACCGTACGATCGGGAGCGAGGACGTTAAACGAGTAATCCTTTACGTCCTTCACGCGGTAAAAAACCGTAAACTCGACATCCACGATGTTTTCATCTTTGGTGAGAATCGACGCGTTGTGAGCTATCGAGCGGGTCTGCTCGACATTGACGAGCTCGACACGCTCGATGGGTCTCGGCCAACGGATATTCAAGCCCGGATCCAAGGTCGCGACATAAGCGGCCAAAGCGAAACACGATGCCTTGTTCCTGCTGCTTGACCACGTAGGTCATGTTCCAACCGATGACGATGACAAGGATGAGCGCAATGCCGGCCCAGGTGCCCCGACCCGGCGCGCCGCGGGCCGACCACGGACCGCTTCCGCCCCCGGTGGCGCCACCACCGAACAGCCCTTTGAGCTTTGCTTGCAGCTTCCGGATCACCTCATCGAGATCGGGCGGGCCGCCCTGGCGTCCGCGATTACCCCACGGATCGCGGTCCTTACCGCCCCCCGGCTCATTCCAGGCCATCGTTTAGTCACTCCGCGCGCTCATGTGGGTGGGTATCATACGGGCCTCGGCATGCCGCCGCAAGTTATCGGTGCCGGCTCACCATCCTCGCAACAGAGGGTTTCAAAGCGACGCCGGCTCATTGCGATGTCAAGCAACCATCCCCCCTCGCGTGCGTGGCGTTCGCCGCGGACAACGCCTTCGGCATAGAGCCGCGCGCGTAGTCTTGCCGCCGCAACCGGTAGTTGCAGCCATCCGCGCAAACAGTCTCCAGCTAGGTGCTCGCCGATGGCTTGCTGGAGGGTATCCAGACCTTCCCCGGTGAAAGCGGAGATCCACACACGCCGCATCGATCCATCGCCTTCGTGTTGACGCGCGGAAGCGCCGCTCTCGGCCCGGCAGCGATCGATCTTGTTAAATGCCTCGATCTGGTGCACGGTGTCCGCATGGAGATCGCGTATGATCTGCGCCACCTGCAGCCTCTGTTCATCTCTGAGCACGGTAGGCAGACTGGCATCGACCACATGGATGAGCAAGTCCGCGTGCCGTAGCTCTTCCAGGGTGGCGCGAAACGCCGCCACCAGTTCATGCGGGAGGTCTTTGATGAAACCGACGCTGTCCCCGAGAACCACCGTGCCGGCTAAGGGCGCCTCTAAGCGCCGCAAGGTCGGATCCAGGGTCGCGAACAGGATATCCGCGGCGTAAACCGAAGCACCGGTAAGGCGGTTAAATAAGGTTGATTTACCGGCATTGGTGTATCCGACCAAGAGTACGGTCGGCACGGCGGCCTTGCGGCGCGCCCGGCCTTGCAACTCGCGTTGATGGCGTATCTCCTCAAGCTGGCGGGTAAGCCGCTTAATGCGCTGCCGCACCCAGCGCCGATCGGATTCTAATTGGGTTTCGCCGGGTCCGCGCAGCCCGATACCGCCGCGCTGACGTTCCAAGTGACTCCATCCCCGAACCAGGCGTGTCGAGAGGTGCTGAAGTTGCGCCAGTTCAACTTGCAGCTTGCCCTCAAAGGTTCGCGCGCGCTGGGCGAAGATATCGAGGATGAGATCGGTACGATCGACGACCCGGCAGCCCACGAGGCGTTCTAGATTACGCTCTTGGGCGGCACTCACTGCGCGGTTTACGATCACGACGTCCGCGCAGGTCTCCGCAACGAGGGCGCTCAACTCCTCGGCCTTACCGGCGCCGAGAAGATATTTCGCATTGGGGGCGTCCCGCGCCACCAAGACGACGCCCGCGCACGCAGCCCCTGCCGAGGTAACAAGATCTCTAAATTCGTCTAGTGTCTCGTCCTCTCGGCCGGTTCCGTAGTGGACTAGGACCGCACGCTCGCCTTTTTCGGGGCGTTCGAACAACGGGATTGGTACAAACCTGTAAGGGCCTGATTATTCTTGCGGCGACTCTTCTTCCTCGCGCGGCAACCGCACCGGTTTCGACGGTACGATCGTGGAGATAGCGTGTTTATATACCATCTGGCTGACGGAATTTTTCAGCAACACGACAAACTGATCGAACGACTCGATCTGCCCCTGAAGCTTGATGCCATTGACCAGATAGATGGACACAGGAACATGTTCTTTACGCAACGTATTGAGGAACGGCTCTTGTAATGACTGGCCTTTACTCATTATCTACCCCTCCTGCTTCAATTTTTTTCGTGTTCTTCAAATCACGCCCTTCCTTCTCGGGAGTAAAGCGCCGTACTACCTCGCTTCTTCCCTATCCGCCGCCCGCGCATAGGTTCCTCCGAAGATGTAGTCTATCTGATTACGCGAGTAACGAAAAATTTCGTGCGCCCTTACTTAATGTGCACTCTTAATTTTCATCGACAGCCTATTGTTAAGTTATGCAATGACTGAGCGCATCATTTCCTGCTAGCGGCCGGTGTGATCGCCCCTTGTCACGCACCTAGCTAGGACGGGCATGAGCCCGCGACGGCGTGCTGGCCGAGAAAGGTCACGACGTTGTGGCGCAGACGGGGATCATCGCTCATGAACCAGTGAGCGTAGCGTTCCGCGCGTAACCACGTCAATTGGCGTTTTGCGAGCTGCCGCGTCGCGGTGACGGCGCGCTCGATCATCGTCTCATAGTCAAACTGTCCCTCCAGGTATTGCCACACCTGGCGGTAGCCCACCAACCGCATCGACGGTAACGCCGCGGTGAGATCCCCCCGCGAATACAGGCCCTCGACTTCATCTACGAGACCGCGATCGAGCATGTGCCGAAAACGGGTCCGCAAACGCCGGTGCAAATCCATCCGATCCCCGGGTGCCATGACCAGCTTGAGCGCCCGGTATGGCAGCGGCTGCCGGGTATCTTTCCGTAGCAGTTCGGTGAGGGTCTTGCCGGACACCTCGCAAACTTCCAGAGCCCGTTGAATGCGCTGCACGTCGTGCGGGTGTATGCGCGCGGCGGCGCGCGGGTCGAGTGTCGCAAGTTGCTCATGCAAAGCATCCCAGCCTTGCTTGGACGCCTCTCGGACGATCCGTGCGCGCACCTCCGTATCGGCGCTCGGGAGCGCCGAAATACCCTCGTCGAGCGCCCGAAAATAAAGACCGGTTCCTCCGACCAACAAGGGCACCCGCCCTCCCTTAAAGACCGTGTCCAGCTCGCGCAGCGCGTCGGCGCGAAACTCCGCCGCCGAATAAGTTTCCCCGGGGTCACGGATATCGATGAGGCTATGCGGTGTGCGGGCCAGAACTTCCAGGCTAGGCTTTGCGGTGCCGATGTCCATTCCGCGGTAGATCATTCCCGAATCGACGCTGATTAACCGGCATGGAAGCGCCGCGGCCAGATCGACAGCCAGCGCAGTCTTTCCTACGCCCGTGGGGCCCATGAGAAAAATCGCGGCCGGCACCGGCATCCCACTTACTCGACCGGATGCTCGTCGGGTTCACGCAGCCTGCCTGCAATCAGGGATGACAGTTCCTGACTGGTCAGTTGCCGCCACAGGCCGTGGGCCGCGCCGGGGTGTCCCAGACCCAGACTCTCCATCTCACGCAGCATGCCGTCCCAGTGGCCGAGGGTTCTCGAAGCGAGCGCCAGGGTTGCACCATGCGTCGCTAAGGCGTCGCAAAGCGCCCGTTCTAGCGCCGCTTCAGGATCGTCTGGCTTAGCCAGGATCACCGCGATATCTTGGATCAAGCGTTCGCCGTCGCAGCCGCGCAAAAGCGCTGGTATGCGCCGCACGATGATGGTACGGGGGCCTCCGCGATCGATTTCCAACCCCAAGCGCTTCAATAAGCGCGTGTGACCGAGGACCCGCTCAACCTCCGCGGGCGACACGCTGACCGGTTGTGGGAGCAGCAAGGGTTGGGAGCAAACCGGGTGGCCCGGGCACGCCGATCGGATGTGCGAGGCAATCAAGCGCCGCAGCGCGCACTCGGCATCGATGACCACCAATCCCAGGGCATTTTCCGCAAGCAGATAGCGCTGCTTCAACAATGCAATGACGCGTCCGAGTGGCGCACCGAGAGAATCCGGGCCGGCCTCCGGACTTTGAGCCTGCACATAGGTGGGACGCGCCTGGTTAACGCCAGGCGGCGGCGCAAACTTATGCGCCGCGTTGTCCCTTAAGCGAGAGCACTCACTGCCTGAATCTGTAAGCGCGCGCTTCACCGCGCTATAGACAAAATCATGAATTAGCCGAGATTGACCAAACCGGACCTCGTACTTGGCGGGATGCACATTGACATCGACCGCGCCCGCTTCCATCTCCAAGAAAACGATAAAGGCCGGTTCTACGCCTGGAGGTTGCGTATCTTCATACGCCCGGCGGATGGCATGGTTAACCGTGCGATCACGCAAGATTCGACCGTTCACATAAAAGTATTGAATACTCGGATCTCCCGCTTGCGGGAGCGCCGCCCAACCCCAGGCGCGGATCCCGTCGCTTGTCAGATCGAAGGAAGCCGCACGCCCCGTAAAGCGATCGCCGGCTAATTCTTGCACCCGAGACTCGCTCTTAGGTTCTGTCGAGCGAAGATTGAGCACGGCGCGGCCGTTATTGAGTAAGCGAAAAGCCACGGTGCAGCGGCTTATCGCGATGCGCTTCAGCAACTCCTGTATGTGCAGGAATTCGGTGCGCTCGCGGCGCAGAAATTTTCGCCGCGCAGGGGTGTTGAACATGAGATCGCGGACGGTAACCGAAGTCCCGGGCGGATGGGCCGTCGGCCGAGGATCGGAAGACCGCGCGGCGCCTTCCATATCGAGGGCCCAGCCAATGTCTGAACCCGCGGTACGCGACGCCAGCGTCAGCTTGGAGACAGCCCCGATACTCGGCAAGGCCTCGCCCCGAAATCCGAGGCTGGTAATTGCATAGAGGTCTTCCGCACGCTGGAGCTTGCTCGTGGCATGACGGCGGAGGGCGAGCGCGAGATCCTCGGGTGCTATCCCGCAACCGTCGTCACGCACCCGGATAAGGCCTATTCCGCCCCCTTCGATCTCAATCTCAATGCGTTTAGCCCCGGCGTCGAGGCTATTTTCAATAAGCTCTTTGACCACCGACGCGGGACGCTCGATGATCTCCCCGGCGGCGATTTGATTGATGACATCATCCGTCAATAAACGAATCCGGCCAGGCGCGATCGGCATAGCCGATAGTATAGGTGACGCCCTGCCTTAGGGGGATGCGTGTCGCGTGTACGTGCGCTAGCGTTCGCCGTTTTTGATCCAGCTATGCTTGCCGCACGGACGTGATCGCGCTAACGCAGGGCGCGCGGGGTCAACGCCCTCGCGTCGCTCAGTGTGTCCTTGTGCATGGCGAGCAGCGTCCCGGGCGGAGCCGCCTCCAGGAAATACGCCCGGATACCGTCCAAGATGGCTGCCGCCAGGGCCCCTTGATGGCGTGGATCCGTGAGTTTGCTTTCTTCGAGCGGATTGGTAATGAAGGCCGTCTCCACCAAAACGGAGGGGATATCGGGCGATTTCAAGACGGCGAAGCCCGCCCGCTGAACGCCCTGATGGTGGATTTTTCCAAGCCGCTTCAGGCGTTGTAGAACGCGGCCGCCGACGTTCACGCTGGCGTCGATGGCCGCGGTCTGGGATAGATCGAGCAACACCTTTCGCAACAACTCGTCTTTGTCGTCGAGACTGACCCCGCCGACCAGATCGGAGGCATTCTCCCGCTCCGCGAGCCAGCGCGCCGCTTCGCTGCTAGCGCCGTGCCTGGAAAGCACATAGACCGACGAACCACTGGCCTGCGGATCGCGAAACGCATCGGCGTGGATCGACACAAATAGATCGGCCTTATGCTGGCGCGCGCGCTTGATGCGATTCCGAAGGCTTATGAAATAATCCCCATCGCGAATGAGCACCGCGCGCATTCCGCGTTCGTCGTTGACCCGGTGGGCAAGCTTGCGGGCAATGGCCAAAACGACCTGCTTTTCGCGCGCACCCCGCTTCCCTATCGCCCCCGGATCTTCGCCTCCGTGACCGGCATCGATGGCAATCACGACGTTCCTTAAGCGCAACTGTTCGAAAGTCAGTAGGGCCACCTGCGGCGCCACCGCCTCCTGGCCCAGGAGGTCCACGACCAACCGGTGGCCGTAGGGCCGCTGGGGGGCAAGCGCAAATCCCTTGACCTCGGTTCGTTGCTTAAGGTCCAACACCACCCGCAGTTTCCGTCCGTGCGGAGCGTATCGAATCGACTTCAAGAATTGATCCGCGGGATCCGATGGCGGCGGGGGTTTCACGAAGCGCCCGCCTTCGATGTCTAGCACCACGCGGTGCGGACGGGTCATCGTAAAAAGGTGGTAGTTCACCGGAGCGCTTAAATCGAAGACCACCCGCGTATTATCAGGGGCCGCCCACATGCGTGGGCCGCTAATACTGGTAGCCGCGTGGCAAGGGACGGCAATGCTTAAAAGAAGTGCAGCTAGGCCGCGTGGCATTGGGAGCGACGCCGGGTTTATTGGTAGTTCTTATTTTGGTGAGTTATAGCATAAATATCAAGTCTTATGTAGAAATATACACTAACAGTATGAATTTTGGAATAAATATACTTTGCGTGCGGGATATGAACCCGCCTTGACCAAGGGGAGAGCTGCGCTTCTCCCCTTTGGAAACCCCATCGCTAAGGTACTCGCGGCAAGACCGCGGGCTATGCATTTAATATATCCTACCGGTCGGTTTCAGGCACCCGAACTCTGGACCCGTCCCCGCTCATCCGCTTCAAGACCGCATTTCCCCATCCGCTGCAAGCCTTGATGGCTATTTCACGCTGCTCCCCGGCCAGCGCGATGCGCAAGTGCAGGTCGGACTGTAATAGTCCCACCGCACCGCGTTCCGGCCATTCGATAAGACATAGCGCCTTCCCGTCAACAAAGTCGCGTACCCCGATAGCCTCGAGTTCGTCTGAACCCGCCAGGCGATATAGATCCAAATGATGGATGGAGCGCCCGCCAATCGAATACGTCTCTACCAAGGTGTAGGTCGGGCTCTTGACCAAACCGCGATAGCCCAGAGCCTTCAATAGACCACGAACGAAGGTGGTCTTACCGGCGCCGAGATCACCGCTCAGGAACACCGTGCCCGCGCCGCGGCCAATCGCCCGCGCGAAGCGTGCAGCGAGCGCGTCCATCTCCGCTTCGGTGCCAATGCCACATCGCCAGTTGAGGCTCACACGGTCGTTCTAGGGCGGGTCTTACCAGACATCGCAGTGCGATTGTGTCGGATTCGCAAGATGTCGGAGATGGGGAAAGAGATCGCTCGCCAGCAACCCGCGTTGGCCCGCCGCGGCCGCCCGATCCCCCGCGCGCGCGTGTAAACAGGCGCCAAGCGCGGCCGCATCGAGGGAAGAAAGACCCTGCCCCAGCAACCCGGCGATGACCCCGGTGAGCACATCGCCCATCCCCCCGCTTGCCATGCCTGGATTACCGTAAGGGCAGAGGCTGATGTCCCCGTTCGGACCGCAGATAAGCGTACCGCATCCTTTGAGAATGACGACGCCGCCGTAACGGCGCTGCAGCTCCGCAACCGCCCGAAAGCGATCGGCTTGAACCTCCGCCACCGTCGTCCCCAGCAAACGCGCTGCTTCTCCCGGATGCGGTGTGAGCGTCCAAGTACTCTTAGCGATGGGGTCCAGGGCGATGAGATTCAAGGCATCGGCGTCCGCCACCATAGGCAACTCGCTCTCGATGACACGCGCGACGAGATTGACGGCCCACGATGAGCGGCCGAGACCGGGACCCAGCGCGATGACCGTGGCTTGCTCCAAAAGCCCCTTGATCTCCGCCGGCGTTTCCACCGGGTGGCACATGATCTCCGGGCGCGCCGCGCATAGCGTAGCAGCATGGGCCGCACGCGTGGCCAGGCTGACCAGTCCCGCGCCTACCCGCAACGCCGCTTCGGCGGCCATGCGGGCGGCTCCCGCGTACCCGATCTCTCCGCCGACCACCAG
The DNA here is from genome assembly GCA_963764725.1 of uncultured Gammaproteobacteria bacterium. Taxonomy (GTDB): domain Bacteria; phylum Pseudomonadota; class Gammaproteobacteria; order JACCXJ01; family JACCXJ01; genus USCg-Taylor. The sequence goes on from CAVXTM010000018.1 coordinate 295,894, forward strand.
GATGTGGCCGAACCGTCCTTTATGGGAGTCGCGCGGCCGTTGTGGCATGAGGCGTCGCAACGGCCCTAATTCCAAGCGGCGGGCGGAGCACGGCACGCGTTCAAAGACCGCGCCCGGCACGCTCAGGTCATCGTAATAGATCTCGCCGCAATGCTCGGGACCGGCGCGCGTGAACATACCCTGTTTGAGACCGATGAAGCTGACGGTCGCTTCGGCGCGCACCGCCGCCCCCATCACCGCCCCCGTATCGGCATTCAGTCCGGAAGGGATGTCGATCGACAGACGTGGGCGCGGCGACTGATTGACGGAATCAATGGCTAAGCGAAATTCATCGCGAACCTCGCGATCGAGGCCGGTACCGAGCATCGCATCCACCAACACTTCATGGCTGCTCAGAGACGAAGCATCGAACGGCTGCGGCGCGAGGCCCGCAGCTAAGGCCGTCTCGGCCGCGGCGCGCGCATCGCCTTTGAGTGCGATATCGCCGACCTGCTCGATAGCGGCCGTCAAGCCCGCGCGCCGCGCTTCGCGCGCCAACACATAGCCGTCTCCGCCGTTATTACCGGGGCCACACAGAACGAGGATGCGGCTGGCCGCGGGCCAGCGGGTACGCAAAACCTCGAAAGCCGCGGCGCCGGCACGGTTCATTAAGATCAAACCCCCAATCTCGGTGCCCTCCATTGCCTCGCGATCGAGCGCCCGTACGGACTCGGCGCGGTATAGTGCTAAGGGAAGCGATGAGCGTACGCGCACGGATTAAAGCTTGAACAGATGTTGGCGGTAATAGGCCAACTCGTCGATCGAGGCGAGGACATCTTCCAAGGCCCTATGATTGGAGTCTTTATCATAGGGTTTGAGATCGGGCGCCCAGCGCCGCGCGAGCTCCTTGAGGGTGCTGACATCGAGATTGCGGTAATGAAAAAAACGCTCGAGCTCAGGCATCAGCCGGTGCAGAAAGCGCCGATCCTGACACACGCTGTTGCCGCACATGGGCGAGGCCGACGGCGCCACAAACTGGCGCACAAAATCCAAGCTCATCCGCTCCGCGGCCGCGACCGTCCATGAGCTTTGTCGGACCCGTTCCGATAGTCCCGATTTTGCGTGCTGTTTTTTGTTCCAGTCATCCATGGCGCCGAGCACCTCCGGGGGCTGATAGATCGAAAGCACGGGACCTTCCCCTAAAATTTGCAACTGGCCATCGGTCACGACCGTCGCGATCTCGATAATGTGATCGGAAAGCGTATCGAGCCCGGTCATTTCCAGATCGATCCAGATGAGGTTGCCGGTTGATTGCGTCACGTATAGGGTGCTCACAGATCGCGGCGGCAGGCGATCGCGTGTGACAAGGTGGTACTATCGACGTATTCCAACTCACCCCCTACCGGGATGCCATGGGCAATTCGCGTCGCGCGCAGCCCAACCGCGCGCGCGACCTCACCGATATAATGCGCCGTGGCCTCGCCTTCGGCCGTGGCGCCCGTCGCGACGATCACCTCCTTGACCTCGCCGCTGCTCAGCAGGTTCTTTAACTTATCGATCCCGATGGCCTCCGGACCCACGCCATCGAGCGGCGACAGGCGGCCCATGAGCACGAAATACTTGCCCTGAAATGCCGCCGCTTGTTCGATCGATTGCACATCGGCTGGGTTTTCGACCACGCACAGTACGCTCGGATCACGCCTCTCGCTCGCGCAGATCGCGCACAGCGCTACCTCGCTGAGATTGCGGCACCTGTGGCAATAATTGACGCCGGCCATGGCCTCGATCAGCGCGCGGGCCAGGCGTTGGGCTCCCTCGCGGTTGCGCTCCAATAGGTGAAACGCCATGCGCTGCGCGGATCGCGGACCTACCGCGGGAAGACAGCGCAGGGCGTGGATCAGTTCCTCGATGAGCGGACTGTAGCGTTTCAATTTCTAGGTTGAGCGCAAGGGTATTAACAACCGACTCCACGTATGAATTTACATAGGGAGTGTGAACCCCGGAGGTAGGCCCATACCGGCGGTGAGACCAGCCAGTTTGTCTTGACTCGCTTGCTCCACGCGCCGATTCGCGTCGTTGACGGCGGCTGCCAGGAGATCCTCAAGCATCTCCTTTTCTTCTTTGAGCAAGGCCGGATCGAGCGTAACCCTGCGCACGTCATGGCGCCCGGTCATGACCACTTTCACCATGCCCCCGCCGGATTCACCGATGATCTCGACGTTGGCGAGATCCTCTTGGGCGCGCTTGAAATCCTCCTGCATTTTCTGGGCTTGTTTTAGTAGGTTACCGAAACCGCCTTTCATCTGGAGCCTCCTTAATATTTAGTCCCGGCGATGCCGCGGGGACCTTTGCAATGGGTTTTCCACGGACGCGGAATCGCGCCCCTGGGTCGGATACACCGTGACGGCAGGTTCATGGACGTAGCGTATCGCATCTGTCAGTTTGCCCTGATCGTCGTCGGATCGACCTCCGCACCGAAGGCCTTTCGCAAGGCCCGGACATTGGGATCGTTTTCGAGCGCTTGTTGCGCCTGCGCGCGCCGCTTGCGGGCCGCTTGCGCCTCGAGGTCCGCCGGGCTTGCCCGCCCGGCGAGATCAGCGACGGAGATTTTCAAGCGGCTACCGCGCCCATAGTGGTTTTGCAGCGCCTCGGCTAATCTCGATTCGATGTTGTCATTGACCAGATGGCGTGCCGCCGGAGGCGCGACTAAGTGCAAGTCGGGTCCCAGGTGATCGGCCGGTACGCACTGCATCGCGAGCTCTCTCACCAAGCCGGAGAGTGCAAGTTCATCGATTAATTGTTGCCAGGCGCCGGCGTCCGCGCTTGCTGTTGCGGATGCTGTTACGATCCGTGTCTCCGCGGGCGCTGGAGTGAGCGTCTCGTTTCCGGCGCGCGGTTTCTCATTGCTCCCATCTTCGCGGGAGAAAGCGAGCATACGCAACATCACCATCTCAAAACCCCGCCTCGGGTTGGGCGTGAACGCCAGGTCGCGCCGGCCGATGAGCGCCGTTTGGTAGAATAGCTGGCAATCCTCGGGCGTCAAGCACGTTGCCAGCACGCGGACCGCTTGGTCTTCGTCATCCGCGTTGACCTCGGCATCGGGGAGCACCTGACTCACCGCGATGCGGTGCAATATTCCAAGCACCTCTGCTAATGTCTGTTCAAAATCGGGCGTTAAGGCGGCCAACTGGTCAATCTGCCGCAGTAACCCCTGGGCATCTTGGTTCGCGAGAGTCTGCAACAAGCTAACTACTTGCCGGCGATCGACGGTTCCTAACATCCGGCCGATGTCGTCCGCGAGCAGGCTTCCGCCGCAGTAAGCGATCGCCTGGTCCAGCAAGCTCAACGCATCGCGCACGCTGCCATCGGCCGCCTCGGCGATCATTCGGCGTGAAGCCGAGTCACTCGACACGTTCTCCTCCTTCAGAATGCGCTCCAACTGTTGCTCTAGGATCTCCTGGGGGATGCGTTTGAGGTTGAATTGCAAGCAGCGGGAGAGGATCGTGACCGGGAGCTTCTTGGGCTCGGTGGTCGCCAGCAGAAACTTCACATGCGGCGGCGGCTCTTCAAGCGTCTTCAGTAAGGCGTTGAAGCTGTGGTTGGAAAACATATGGACTTCGTCCACGAGGTACACCTTGAAGCGTCCTCGCGTGGGAGCGTAGGGGACGTTTTCCAGCAATTCGCGGGTCTCGTCGACGCGCGTGCGCGAGGCGGCATCCACTTCGATTAAATCGATAAAGCGCCCCTCGTCGATCTCAGTACAGGAGGTACAGGCGCCGCAGGGCTGGGAGCTTACCCCCGCTTCGCAGTTGAGGGCCTTGGCCAGAATACGCGCGACGGTAGTCTTGCCGATGCCGCGCGTCCCGGTGAAAAGGTAGGCGTGGTGGATGCGGCCCGAATTCAGGGCGTTGGTCAACGCCCGCACGACATGATCCTGGCCGACCAGCTCCTCGAATCGCCGCGGCCGCCATTTGCGCGCGAGTACCCGGTAGCTCATAGGCCTCTCACGGCTCCGCTAGCCTCCGTAATACGGGCGCAACGCGTTGCCTGAACTGGGCGCCGGGCTTTTTTGGGTGGCGGCCCGTGCCAGCCACGCCCCAGCACCCGCTCCGCTGCTGCCGCTGCTCCCTCTCGGGCCTGACGGGGTTCACAACCTCGCGTCGCGGGGGTACCGGCACGCGCCACCATGCTCTCACTATCATGCAGGCTGAAAAGTTCCGGATAGAGTATGATTGGCGGAGAGGGTGGGATTCGAACCCACGGTACACCTTTTGGGTATACACACACTTTCCAGGCGTGCTCCTTCGACCGCTCGGACACCTCTCCGGATAAGCTCGTTTCAGCGGGCAAGCGACAATCTTTCCGATGTGGGTTTTATAGGGCTCGCTTTTGGAACGCATCGAGCGCCTGTCGCCCCGCTGTTTAAGCGCTCTGCCTCTCCGCTACCACGCAGGAAAGGGTAAACCAGAACCTTGGGCGGTGCAATTCGGTGCCTCGATGAAGCTTAAGCCCCCAGCCTGCGGGCTAACGATAAGACCATAACAGCGCGGGTCATACCGGTGGGTGCGGGTCTAGCCGGACGCACGTGAGTATGAGACGCTAGGTCGCATCAGCCCTGACTTCCCGTGCGGAAGCGAGACTTGCTCATACGCACGCGCTTCGCATTCGCAGAGACGGTCTGGCGGGCGCCGCCGTACGAAGCGTGAGCTAAATCACGTAATGTGGCGCTCGATCAATATTTTAATAGCCCACCAGCCTAATATGTCCGTCCCCTTGGTGTCTCCGCACAGTGAGGTTTTGTGAACCAGGCGCCGATATTCTTCAAAACCATTGGGTAATGCCTTGAAGCTACGAGCGAAGATTCTCCTGACGCTGCTGCCATTAGTAATCGCGCCGCTGGCCCTCCTAGCGGCAATTGCGGCCAAGGACCTGCAGCAGGCGAGGGAGCAGGCGATCGCGGCGCACCTGCTCGGGCCTATCGAGGCGGTGGCGTCACGCTTCCAGTGGACTATGCGCGGGGTGCGCAGGGACCTCACGGCGCTGGCTCGTCTGCATAACGACGCCGCGGAGAGCGGACCACAAACGCTGTATTCAGAAATCCAACGATCGTTTCTCCTCACTCAACAAACCCGATCCGGCTACCTCGATCTCATGCACGTCAGCGAAAAAGGCGGGGTGAAGGTGCGTTCTCATCAAACGCCCGGGAGCAAGCGGTATGCCTCCCAGCCGGCAATAGCCGCCATGCTGAGGCATGAGACAGACGAATTCAGTACGCTGATATCCGTCGATAGTAAAACAAAGTGGGCTTTGTGGATTTCAAAACGCATTGCGATAAACGACCCTAATCGGCTCGTTGCGAGTCTGTCCCCGGGCTATTTCGTGGTGGTGGTCAGTCTGGATAGCCTGAGCGAAATCGCCGCGAATGAATCACTGAGCGCGTCCTCGCGGCTACTCATTACCGACGGATCCGGCCATACCCTGTTGCAAATCCCACGGGCGAGCCCGACCATGTTAGGCACTCTTGAGGCCTCTGAGTTGCGACGCATAGCCTCGCAGCGAGAGAGGATCAGCGTCAAGGAAGAGGGGCAAGCGTGGTGGTTCACGGGCCATCAGCTGCACGGTGAATTGCTCGCGTTCATTGGCCTTCCTGAGGCGGCGCTCGAATCCACTCTACCGGCATTCGCCCCGCGGGTGATGTTGCTTGGATTGGCGTCGATCGCGGTCTTTATCGTGCTTGGTTCGATGGTGCTGCGAGCCTTCCTAACACGTCCAGTGGAGGCACTCAAACAAGCGGCGGAACAGCTTGGCCAAGGAAGTAAACCGGTTGCGATTGATGTTCGCAGCAAGGATGAGCTCGGTGAGCTCGCGGATTTAATCAGCAACGTGGGCCGGGATTTGAAGCAATCGAGCGATAAAATTCGTTACTTCGCGTATCACGATAGCCTCACGCGCTTGCCGAACCGGCGCTTGTTCAGAGAATACCTGAAACACGCCCTAGCCCACGCGCGCCGCCGCGAGCAATCGCTGGCGCTATTGTTTCTAGACCTCGATGACTTCAAACGCGTCAACGACATGCTTGGCCATCAAGCCGGCGATGTGGTGCTGCGCGAGCTTTCAGGGCGGCTGCTAAACTGCGTGCGCGCGGACGATTACGTCGGCCGGCAGTTCCCGAATCCGGCCGAGGGCCAGACCGTAGCGCGCTTAGGCGGAGACGAATTCACTATCTTGTTACCGAGCATCAGTCTTCCTATCGAGGCCGCGACGGTGGCCGAGCGCGTGCTCAAGGCCGTGGAAACACCATTTCTTCACGGCAATACCGAGCTACATGTCGGGGCCAGCATCGGGATCACCATTTACCCGAATGACGGCATGGATGCCGATACGCTGATCAAGAATGCCGACATGGCGATGTACCATGCCAAAGAGCTAGGAAAGAATATCTATCAATTCTACCGCGAGGCCATGAACGTTGCGGCCGTCAAGCGTCATGCGCTTGAAAACGCATTACGGAAAGCCGTCGAGCGGAATGAGTTGAAATTGGTCTATCAACCGCAGGTGGAACTGAAGAGCGGACGGATTGTGGCCGCCGAGGCGCTGTTGCGATGGCATCATCCGCACGAGGGCTTGATCGGGCCGGAACGATTCATACCGTTAGCCGAAGAGACCGGGCTCATCGCTCCGATCGGAGAATGGATCATCCACTACGCTTGTCAGCAAGCCGGCGCTTGGCGGGCGGCCGGTCATCACGGATTGACCGTCGCTATCAACGTATCGGGCGTGCAATTCATCCGCCAAGATCTTGTGGCTCTGTTTCAATCCGCGTTACACGAATCGGGACTGCCTCCCGAAGCGGTCGAAATCGAGCTCACGGAGACCTCAATACTCCGCGCCGAACAGTCTATCTTCAAGACGCTGCCGGCGCTTAAGGAGTTGGGAATCCGAGTGACTCTCGACGACTTCGGCACCGGCCGTTCGTCCCTAAGTTACCTCAGGCAACTGCCTGTCGATAAGCTCAAGATTGATACAAGTTTCGTTCGCCATATCACCGTGGATCCGAAAGACGCCGCCATCGTTTCCGCTATACTAGCCATGGCCGAGAATCTCAAAATCCCGGTGGTGGCCGAGGGCGTCGAAACCGACGCGCAGGTTGAATTCCTTCGGCGAAGGAACTGTTCCTATATTCAGGGATATATCATCAGCCGGCCCGTATCCGGAGATGTCCTGCCGTCGATGCTTGCCCAGGCCGCGGTCAGGGCGTAATTCTTTATTAGCAAACCGTAGCGGCAGCAATGAGCCCCCCGCGCCCTTCGCCAGGGACGCGCAATGATAGTAGTTCATCATCGAACCGACACGATCTACGCCCGCCCCATGCTCCCGAGGTGCGTTCTCAAGACACCGACGACGATCCCCTCAATGACAAGGGAGTCGTCACGCATATCGACTTCGACGGGGGTGAACTCTGGGTTCTCGGGGAGAAGCCGTACCTGATTACCACGGCGGCGGAAGCGTTTGACGGTAATCTCCTCTCCCAGACGGGCCACGACGATCTGCCCGCTCGCGGCCTCGGGTGTGGCATGAACGGCTAGGAGGTCGCCGTTCTGGATCCCGGCATCCCGCATGCTCAATCCTCGCACCCGCAGGAAGAAATCGGCCGCGGGATCGAATATGTCCGGGTCTATGGCGCAGTGGCTTTCGATGTTTTCCTCGGCGACGAGGGGGACGCCCGCGGCAACCCGGCTCACAACCGGGATCCCGGCCGGCCCTTCGGTTAACACCTGTATGCCGCGAGAGGCCCCTGGTAGAAGCCTGATCGCACCTTTGCGCTCGAGCGCTCTGAGGTGGTCCTCGGCCGCATTCGGAGAGCGAAAACCAAGCTTGCCTGCGATCTCGGCGCGCGTGGGTGGAAATCCTTTAGAGGCCATAAACCTGCGGATCATCTTAAGGATTTGAGCTTGACGTGACGTAAGTTTTTCCATAGTAATATCGTCTGACTGTCTTTAAACACAGCCTATTTTAGCCGCTATTGGCAGGAAAGCAAGCCCATTCGTTCCTGGATATAAAAATATTTGCATATTGCTCCAGGGGCAAACGCTCTTAAAACACGTCCTTCTATCCACTAAGTTGTTATTTATACGTGAGTTTACAAATTGAATCCACAAGCTATGCTTCCACCCGGCGTAGGGTCACGAATTCCTCCGCCAGCGTGGGGTGTATGCCCAAGGTGGCATCGAACACCGCCTTGGTGGCCCCGGCCTTGAGAGCGATGGCGATGCCTTGGATCACTTCGGCGGCCTCCGGCCCCACCATATGGGCGCCGACCACCCGATCGCTCGGCGCCGCGACGATGAGCTTCAGAAAAGCCCGCTCGTCACGTCCGGAGAGGGTGTATTTCAGGGGCGTAAACTGCGTCTTATAGACCTTGATCTGATCAAAACGCGCGCGGGCGCCCGCCTCCGTGAGGCCGACGGTGGCGAGCTCTGGCTGACTGAACACGGCCGTCGGGATATTGCCGTAATCGACCCCGTGCGCTGCGTTTCCGAAGAGACAACGGCTCACCGCCATGCCCTCGGCTATGGCTAGCGGCGTTAGTCGGACGCGATCAATGACATCGCCGATGGCATAGACGGATGAAACCGAGGATCGATACTCATCGTTTACCACGATTGCGCCGCTTTCGGTCCTGGCGATGTCCAGGGCGTCGAGACCAAGTCCGCTTACCTGCGGGACCCGTCCGATCGCATACATCACAAGCTCCGCTTCGAGGTCCTCGCCGGTGCCGAGAGACACACGCGAACCGCCCGGGATGCGCGTGAGTGCGTTTACTTCGGTATTAAACCTGAACGAAACTCCTTTGTTTTGCATCTGCTCCGCCAAGAAACCGCGCGCATCGTCATCGAAGCTCCGAAGAAACAGGGGCCCCCGATGCAGGAGCGTGGTATGCACTCCCATCCCATTGAAAATGCCAGCGAATTCGACGGCAATGTAACCTCCGCCGACGATCACAATGCGTTTGGGAAAATGCGGGAGCGAGAAAGCTTCGTCGGAGGTAACCGCAAGCTCCTGCCCGGGAATGTCCGGACGCTTCGGCCGGCTCCCGGTCGCGATGAGAATGAAACCTGCTGTGTAGCGCGCCTCATCGACCGCGACCGTATGCGCATCCACCAATCGGGCGCGCCCGTGGATGATCGTCACGCCGGCTGCGCGCAACAGGCGTCCATAATGTTGCCGCAGCCTAGCGACTTGCGCGTCCTTATTGGCGATCAACCGGCCCCAATCGAAAGCCGGTTCTCGTACGCTCCAGCCATATGCGGGGGCCTCACTCAGGTCGTCGCGATAGTGAGCTCCATAGACGAGGAATTTCTTAGGAACACAACCCAAATTAACGCATGTGCCCCCGAGTTGGCGTGGCTCCGCGATCGCAACGCGCGCGCCGAGCTCGGCGGCGGTGCGCGCCGCGCGTATGCCCCCGGAACCGGCGCCGATGACAAACAAGTCAAGGTTGTAACCGGACATCCTGTGCGCGCCTACTCATGGGTATAACACAGTGGCATCGAACGCCGCCCGAAGAGTACTGGACGCGCGTAGCTCTCGAGACCGGTCATGCCGTGTGCGCCCCCCCGCAAGGGACGATCTAAGGTGTTCCCGTGCAAAAAGCGGCGAGCACCTCGATGCAATTGGCCATCGCGCCCAGGTGCGCGATCTCATATCCGTGCGTGTTCTGCGTCGGGAATCCTAGGCAAGCCGCGCGTCCGATATGACCGAATTTCATGGCGAGCGACGCATCGCTACCGAATCCGCTGATGGCGGCTAGCTGCAGTGGCACGTTGCTCCTTGCCGCGGCTTGCCGCAGATCCCTATTGAGGCTTTCGTCGTAGAGTCCGTGCCCATCTTGAGAGAGTAACACCGGGGCAATCCCATCTTCGATCGGGTACTCGGGCGCCAAGGGACAGATCTCAAGTGCGATCAGCGCATCGAGCGGCTGTCGTTGCGTGAAGAAAAGCGCGCCCAGTGCGCCGACCTCTTCCTTAGCGGAGGCCACAAGATAGATGTCGCGCCCGCACTCCCGTAATTGCTCCGCCAGTACCAACAGAATTGCGATCGACGCCTTGTTGTCCAGGGTATAACTGGCGATATAGTCCTTGATCCGGAAAGGCCGCTTGCGGTGCTTGCCCACTACCATGCGCGTCCCAGGCCGAACGCCCGCCTCGCGCAGTTCACGCGCGCCGCATTTGGTTTCGACCCAGACATCTTGCCAGCGCAACGGGGTCTCATCTTGTTTTGCCTTCTGCGGCGATTCGTGCGAAACATGACGGGAGCCGAACGACAGTACCCCGCTAACAACAGCGGCGTCCCCGAGTAAGTCCACGACGCCTTCTCCATAAACCCACGGGAAGGCCCCTCCCAATGCGCGTACGTTGACGCGCCCGTCGGCACGCACCGTTTTCACGATCGCTCCGATCTCATCCTTGTGCGCGGTGACGGCGATCGCGCCCTCATTGCGCCCCGAAACCTTGACGATAATGTTACCGGCCGGGTCTTGAACCACCTCGTGGCCATACTCTCGCAATCTGTAAAGCAGAAATTCATCGATTTCGCCTTCCACCCCACTCGGCGAGTGATGCATAACCAGAGTTTCGATCTCCGTGAACAATCGATCGTAGGATACGGACGGCATGACTTAGAATAACACGAGCACGGGGGGACGGTTCGTCTCTGTCGAATCAATGCACTATGATATACGGGAGCATGTGCGCTGTGAGTGCAAGGTTGGCATTCTTCGCCCCGGATGTGACTGCCCATCAACGTAGCCGATGAAATACACACGGTTTGCTATTAACATCCTCGAAAACGATCGCAACGAAATTCTGCTTCTCAAACGGTCCCTGCACCTAAGCCTCGGTCCAGGACAATGGGGATTCCCGGCCGGTCATATCGAGCCCGATGAAACGCCGGAGACGTGCTCCATACGCGAGTTAAGGGAGGAGCTAGGCCCCCATCATCGGCTCGTACCCGTGCGCAAGCTCGGCCCGGTTCGGGACACCTTTTATGGCGGTAAGTTCGAGATTTTCTTACTTCATTACCGGTGGCAGCGTGGAAACATCGAGCTCAACAACGAGCACACCGGCTATGCTTGGGTCGGGCGAGAAGCCTATCGCAGTTACGAGGTCGTCGATGGAAGCGACGAGGACCTTGATTATTTCGGGATCTGGCCGCGGTCGTACTTAAACAAAGACAAGCTACCCGGCTGATCGGAGCATGATAGAGAACGGGGGCACACACGCGGAGATCCCCGAAACGCCGTGCAATTTTTCACTACACAGTCTAAAGTAACTAAAGTAAGTGTGTGAACATGGTTTACAACCTTACCAAGAATCTGGACGGCAACCGGCAAAATGCGAACCGTTTTTAATACGTAATCTTCATTTGCTGCATAAACACGAGCGAGGTGAGCACCATGCAAAGATTCATCTACGGCCTGTTGTTGGTGATGTTATTGAGCGCATGTGGAAAGAAGGAACCAGAAGCGCAAGTATGCGGCGGTATCACGGGGAAGCAGTGTCCTGCCGGCCAAACCTGTATTGATGATCCCAGCGATACCTGCGACCCGCAGAAAGGCGGGGCGGATTGCCAAGGGATCTGTAAATAGCTCAAGCTCGGCTGGCTTCAACGAAGTTGTCCAACCGGCGGACGGTACGGCGCCGACCGCCCGCCGGCACGCGCACGACCCGACGCGGGGTTTTTGAACCCCTCGTTTCTGCGGCGGATTGCCCTGCGTGTATCCGCCCTATCAGTCGGCCTTACGCCTTATAGTTCCAGCTTGTCGTCGGGAACGAGTCGGACGGTGTAGGCATCAACAAACATTACGGCGATGAGCCAGCCGATTAAGAAAAGAGGAGTCGGGAAAAGAGGAGTCGCTATGAATAAAAAGATCCCGGAAAAAAAGAGAACCGAGATGACAAAAAATTGCCTGTCGATCGATCGCGTTAACCTCGTTCCGCAACGATCACAGCGCAAGGGTGACCAACGGGAGATTAGCCAGACTTTAAGAGGGGATAGCTTATTGTTACATTTTGGGCATTGCATAGGGGTACCATCCTGACTGAAAAGGTTTACGTGATTTTCGAACGTTGTCCTGCTATACGCATCCGAAGTGCATTTAATTTTATGAAACCACCCGCGTCTTTTTGATCATAGGCTCCGGCATCGTCTTCGAAGGTCGCAATAGCGGTGTCGAAGAGACTGTCCGTGTCGGATTTCCGGCCCGTCACCATGACGGTGCCTTTATACAGCTTTAAACGCACGACGCCGTTCACGTGCGCCTGCGCCGCGTCAATTAATTCCTGCAACATACGGCGCTCGGGGCTCCACCAATAGCCGTTGTAGATCAGCGCGGCATAGCGGGGCATGAGATCGTCCTTTAGATGGGCCACCTCGCGGTCGAGCGTGAGCGATTCGATCGCGCGGTGCGCCTTGAGCAAAATCGTCCCGCCCGGCGTCTCGTAGCAGCCGCGTGACTTCATGCCGACGTAGCGGTTCTCTACGATATCAAGCCGCCCGATCCCATGCTCACCGCCTAAGTGATTCAGCGTCGCGAGCACCGCCGCCGGCGCCAGGCGGGTGCCATCAATGGCCACGGCGTCACCGCTTTCGAAGGTCAATTCGACGTAACGCGGCTGGCCGGCGGCGGCCTCGGGCGATTTCGTCCAACGCCACATTGAGGGATCAGGCTCGACCCAGGGATTTTCGAGCTCGCCGCCCTCGTAGGAGATGTGCAAGAGGTTCGCATCCATGGAATAGGGCGCTTTCCTGCCGCTCGTACGCTCGACGGGTATCGCGTACCGCTCGGCATAGACGAGCAATTGCTCGCGGGAGGCAAGGTCCCACTCGCGCCACGGCGCGATGACCTTGATATCGGGCTTGAGCGCATAGGCGCCGAGCTCGAAGCGCACCTGATCATTGCCCTTGCCGGTGGCGCCGTGAGCGATCGCGTTCGCCCCGGTCTCGCGCGCGATCTCGACCAGGCGCTTAGCGATGAGTGGCCGAGCGATCGAGGTCCCCAACAGATACTCGCCCTCGTAAATCGCGTTCGCGCGGAACATCGGAAACACAAAGTCACGCACGAATTCTTCCTTGAGATCGTCGATATAGATCTCCTTCACACCGAAAGCCTGCGCCTTCACGCGTGCGGGCTCGAGCTCTTCGCCCTGGCCGATGTCGGCCGTAAAAGTCACCACTTCACAGCGGTAGGTCTCCTGCAGCCACTTTAAAATCACGGAGGTATCGAGCCCGCCGGAATAGGCCAGCACGACTTTCTTAATCGATTCGTTCCTCACACGATTACTCCGAATCATCTGGTTGAGCCACACACAATCGCTTCCACCATTGTACACATCCGTGCCCCAATTCCCATGAAACGGGCCAAAATTAATCGCGGCCTCTACGCATGCGGCTGGTATTGAGCGGCCTGTAGCGTTTTTACATGTATTTTCTGCGCAAGGCGCCGGTTGTTAGCTATAGCCTTATCGCCGTAGCTCGGCACCGCGCTTGCGCAAGCGTGGTAGGTTTCTTAGCTCAGCGGCGCTGTTACGCCGAGCAGAATGAATGCGCCCCAGTAATAGGGATGGTCAAAGGGATGGTATGAGTCGGGTTGTGTAAGGTATGGTTCGAGGGCAGCACGAACCGTCATCTTGTGATCGCTGAGGCGCTCAAATATCTTGGTATTAAACCACCAATCGCGGAGCTGACCGATGGTGAGTTGCCGAAGGTAGCATTGTGCCTGCCGCAGGGCCTCATCGCGACGCATACGCGCATCGATCAGGTTCTCGTACAACCGCGACATGAAGATCGCCGTCGGTAAGTCCGCGACTTTCCAAAGGCTCATGATGAGGGTTTTAGTTCCCGCCAGGATGAAGGCTCTCCGCAAGCCCAACACACCTTCTCCGATCGCGACATCACCCAGCCCCGTTTCGCAGGCCGACAGTACGACAAGCTCCGTGGCTAGCAAATCAAGACCGGCGACCTCTTCCGCTGTCAAAACCCCATCGTTCCCGTCTTCAGGTAAGACTTCCCGCGTGAAGACATGATTAGCGCCGGCAAGCGCGAGCCCCGAATGCAGTAGCGGGTTTTCCAGCGGGAATAACCAGGGTTCAGACTCACTAAACGGCAGGGCGGGATCCGAATGAGACCGGTGCTTATTCAAGAAAAACCCATGCGTTGCGAGGTGAAGGATGCGCGGAGATCTCCGCCCCTTGAGATGTTTGACCAAGGCTGTTGAGCCGTGCCACAGCGGAACACCAAGCATACTGGCAATGATCTCACCTTCGATGCGTGTTCCCGGCAGTCGCTCGAAATACCACTGCTTATACCGAGCGTTTGGAGTCTGACGGTTCGACGCTTTATCGCCTGCATCCGGCCGTTCGCTCTCGGGTCCACCGCGGCCGCGCAACTTTCGAAGCAGTGCTTGGAATAGAGAACGGCTGCGGTGATACCCGTCGCGCCTTGAAAGGTCGAAGTCCGGATCCGCGATGACCACGGGCGATGAAGCTAAGGTGCTCGATCCCGTTCGCGAGCGCAACAACTCCCGTCCGCTATCGAGGTAGCTTAGGCAGTAGTCGTCTGCTAAGAACCGGGTCCCACTGTCTAGAGGTAAAGCTTCAAAAGGTAGCCGAGTGAGCTCCCCATCTGTCGCCAGGATCACGCGCGATCTGTCTCCAATGATGCGCCGTATAGGGTCAAAGAGCGCTGCACGTAAGGCTAGTCCCGGCGATTCCATTAGCGCCGTCGATGGTTCCTCGTCGGAAACCAAACCACGATACTGTACATTCGCGCACCCAATGACGCATGAGCGGAATCGACTAATGAGCCGATCAATCGTAACAGCATCGCCAAGGTCTATTATTCGGACTGCCTGAGGCGCGTCGGCTAGCAGAATTAACGCCGCATAGCGATACTCCTGCCACAGGTTATTTTCGTGGATTTGCATAGAAGCAACGTCGTATCGGCGGAACTTCACAAACTCGACCAAGGCGCTGCTTGATGGCAGGGCCGATGCTACGGCATGCAGGCTAATGACGCCTAGCGTCTCTTCAAATGGGGTTACGTCGGAAATCTCCCGCGACAATGCCGCTTCCTCTTCCCGTCGCTCCGTCTGCCGATTCTGCAGGTCCCGGTAATGCGTATCCGGCGATTCGTTCGCGGACGAGCAGCGAAGGGCCTTCCGTGCGATTTGCTGGCGGAGCAGCCGGTAAGCTTCTAACCGAGGTTGAATGGGCAACTTACGTTCAGACATCAACGCAACACGCCGGACTAGCGACAATTCGAGACCGAGCGCCTTACGTCGGAAGATGATCTCCAGCAGCACTCCGGGTGCGTCCGGTGAGCCCGGGAAATACCGCAATGCGATGGAAAGGAACAGATAGTATCCTTGACGTATCGATTCAACGCACGCCGTCTGGTCTCGCTCGGAACCCCGGGAAACGACTCGGCTGATCATCTGGTCACGTGCGGTTTCCGAATCCCACATGGCAGCTAGAGCTTCTCGAACACGACCGGTTATGGCGTATACCCACGCTAGATCGGTCAGGATACTTGCGATAGCCGCCGGATCGTGCAATCGTTTGTAACGATCCAGGGCTTGCCGGTAGAGTATCTCAGCCTCGGAAAAATTACCCATAGCCCTATGGACTGTGGCCAGGTTGCTGAGACTCATAAGGTACAGAGGGCCGTCTTCCCCGGCCGTGGCGCGCGAGATGTCTATGACCTGCTGGTGTAGTGTCGTGGCTTCTTTGTAACGTCCCATTGCCACATAAGCTAAAGCAAGATTGTTTATACTTTCAGCATAACCGGGATGGGATGGACCATACATCGCAAGGAGCATGTCACTGGCCTCGCGGTAGCGCTTCTCGGCCTGCGCATGGTCTCCTTCCGCAAGTAGCACATCGGCCTGACGCTGCAGATTTTCCGCGCGCTCAACAGATGGGGCTAACATATGCACATTTGCATCATTCACATCGCCCCATTGCGTGTGCGCAGTCCCCAATCAAAGCACTTCGTAGTCTTTTCTGAGCAGTTGCCAAAGCGTTTTTGGGGTCTGGGCTATATGGGTAGCCAAGCGGTCGAGTGCATCCGCCCGGCATCCTTGCATAAGACCTGCGTATAGATCATCGGTAAGGGGGGAGCCCGTGATCAAAACCAAAACGCTTTGCGGTCCTACCGGACCGGCAACTTTTAAGGTTTTCTCCGGCGCCCTTTGCGGGACTAGCAACGTAGGAGAATTTAGCTGCGCATTTGGCGCCAATGCGGATGGGCAAAGACAAGTGGTTTTAGCACGGTCCACACTCAGCAACACTGCGTAGCTATGGCCGCGTTGTGAGTTTTCATTCCATTCGTCAGTCAAGGTAAGTGAAATATACAGCCGTTCACCTAATTGAAACTGTTCAAGCGGTTCGTCATCGTCAGCGATCAGACCGCGTGACTGAGCTTCCAGCTCTAAACGATGCTCTTGACGCACGAGATGAATCGCATCCGAGGTAGCTGCCTGCGCTAGCAGTTGCGGCCAAGGCCCGTCCCGTAATGGCGATGAGTGCAGTAAGGCCTTGAATTCCTCTAGCGAGTCGATCTCCAGCCACTGCATGGGTACCTCAAATAGATCCGTGATACGCTTGATATGCCGGCTCGGCACCAGCTCCCGCGCACGGACCTCATTGCCGTTGATCCAGATCGAGATGTTGTTCGGTGCGATCCCGAGATGCTCCGCGAGGAGCTCGTGCGTGTTCACGCGCTCGTGGCGCTGATACAAACACTGTAGCTTCTTGGCTAGGCTTGGAACATGTAGGGGCATGACCTTACGCTTCTCGGAGCTCAATACGACAGAATCCTGCGGCCCGGTGTCACCCGTTCAGTCCGGTATTATGCGCCCGTGTTGCTGGTATCCTCCTCGTGTAAGGCAGGATTATAGGACCCGAGCGCGGGAGATCAATGTAAAAATTCGACATTTCTAAGCTGCCACTCACTGGTTTGGTACCTGCTTCAATCGCTCCGCAGCGATGACGCGAACGGTCTCATCCGCGTCCGAAAGCGCCTTCTCGAGCAGCGCTTCGCCCTCCTTGCCGGGAGCCACGCTGTCCACAGCGACGATCCGCACACCTGGGTCTGGGTCCTCCAACGCTTGCCAGAGCTGGCCCATGGCTTCCGGCCCGCCGCGGCTCACCAGGGCTTGATGCGCCGCACTACGCACGCTAGGGTCCTTGTCGCTGAGCGCCGCGTCGAGGGTGTTGCGAACCTCCGGCTCGTCCGATTTACCGCTTTGCCCCAGCGCCGAGACCGCTTCGGCACGCATGGCGGGATCGTCATGCTCCGCCATCTTCGTGTAGTGTTGGATGACATCGTTCTCATCGAGCATCGAATCACTCGCGTCACCTTCGGATTCAACTGTACTCGGCTGCTCTTCCGGCATCGGTATGGCACCGTGCGCTGGCGCATGAGCTCCGTGCCGCGCGGACGCACTGCCTCCTTCTTCAAGCTGTCCAAGGATCCAGACCTCCTTCGGTGCGGACGGCGATCCTGACCCGTTTGGAGGATACCGAAAAATAAAACTCGCTTCCGGTCCGAACAGTCGAGCCATGGCTGGCTCAAAGGAAAGGCCGGTAAAGGACGCGGTGACCGATCCTTGAAACGGGTGGGCGTGATGAAACCGGATCCCGGTCCGCGCTTGGATCGCGTCCAGCACATCTTTCCAGGAGCTGTGCGCCGCCTGCAGGCTTAGCCGGCCGTTTTCAAAACGTACGCTCGGCACCGTGTCGACGGTCACCGGGGATCTCGATAGCGCTTCCTCGTTAGCGTTCGCACTGGCTAGCGTCGTGAGCAGCCCCGTCGTAACGAGCATGGCAACGAACGCCAGTGCGCGATTAGGCTTACTCCCGCAGTCTCGGTTTTTCGATAAGGCATTGATTCGGGCGACAGGGTTCATAAGTCGTGACCTACTTCTTGTTAGGGGCCGGCCGCCGTCCCTAAAACCGGGCCGGCGGCCCCAGCTTACCCTGCGCTACTGGTCCTGAACGAGCGTTGCTTGATCCCCGGCAAAGCGATTGCCGTTGGCGTCATGGCAGTCTACCGTGAGGGTATACCCCTCGAAACCTTCGCCGTCTTTGTGGACCATACCCAGGTAACTGCCTGGTCCGCCCGCCAAGATCGCTTCAGGAGACAAACCTCCATTTACACCGCTCTCGGTGACGGCACTCCCATGGGGGTTAATGACCTGTACGCTGAGCTGTACTACGTCATTGTTACCTTCGTTGATTTTCGCTCGTGCCGTACTGGTCTCCGGAGGGCAAGCGAGGAGATACACGTCGGTGGCACCGATCTTATCCGTGGTCGGATCGTTGCTACCGATCCCTCTGGCAGTAGGACCATCTCCCGCCGCATACGCGGAGAAGGCGCCGCCTATTCCGGCGACTAACGATACCGCCGCGGTCATACATCTAAGTGTCTTCGTATTCATGATAAGTTTCTCCTTCCGTTAGCAAGCTAACGAATGATCTATTAAGTAGCAATTATGCTGGGGCATCCCTCCGTGGGCACTTCAGCGTGAAAAGCGAAAGCCAGGCTTTTGCTTCTCTCTGGTGATTCTCAATCCATTCTCGATTGAAAAATCTGGGTCCCTTCCTGGTGCCGCTTGCGATCTAACTCAAGCAGTGATCCCAGAATATCGAGGGTCGGCGGAGGGAGCTATTGCAGGAACTTGAGGATTATTGAGGTTATCTTTCGCAGACGGTGAAAGCTCGGTTGGGCTGGATGCAATGAACCCCAACAGAATCCGGCGCCGCCACCACTTGCAGCATATGGAGATGTCTGGCTGTTGGGGTTCGTACCTCAGCCCAACGAGCTACCGCGGTCGCCGATAAGGCATTGACACGGGCGACAGGGAGCATGAGTCGTAACCTACTTCTTTTTAGAAAAGCGTCGAGAACGATCATCTCACTGGGGCCGTACCCGCCTCGGGCCGCTGGCCCAGATTTAGGGACAGCGGCCCGAATTGGACCCACTACTGGTTTATCCGCCGCGTTAAGCCTGCGACCGGGGCAAGAACCGCCCCGTTAGTGCAAAACGCTTCGCCGGTATAACCTTCAGCGCCACCGCCGGTCTTCTTGAAGGCCATCGTGTAGCCGACTGGCCCATCAGAGACCGCGGCAAATCCGGACGCCGCACCACCCTCGGTGTCTGTCGCTTGGGCAGTCGGATTGCCATCGTGTCCCAACACCACTTGCACAGCAGCGGCGGCATTGTTGGGTCCGTTATCCAACACCCTGGCTACGGCACCCAGAGCGGCCGGCCCACAGGTGAAGGTCCAGACGTCGATACCGTTCGCCACAACAACCCCCAGCGCCTGCTGGCCGGTCGTTGTTGCAAGTGCGGGGGAGGCGGCGCCGATGCCGATGAGCAACGATGCCGCTGCGGTCATACCTTTTAGTGTCTTCGTATTCATAATATTACTCCGTCAATGTAGTGAGACTAATGTATTTCAGTGATTTAATTGCTGAGACATCCCTCCGTGGGCACTTCAGCGTGAAAAGCGAAAGCCAGGCTTCAGCTTTTCTCTGTTGTATCTCGATCTTCGCGCGATCGAAAAAACTCGGGTCCCTTCCTGGTGCCGCTTGCGATCTAACTCAAGCAGTGAGGGCAGAATATCGAGGGGCGATCGATCCGACTATTGCAGGAACTTGAGGATTATTGAGGATGGGCGGTACCGGCACGCGCGGGGCCGCGGCCGCACCAGGCCTATCGGCGCCGGGGCAGGGAAAGAAGCGGCGTGCTGCCGGACTTTTTCATCGGTGCCCACGCGGCCGTCCTCAGAGCACCATTACTGACGCGCGATGTGCATCGCTTTCAAAGCTATTTTCCGAGCGTTCGGCTGGTAACGCCATAACGCGCGTGCGGGGCCTGCGTGCGTTCCGCGGAATGACAGCCGGCCGAAGCCACCCATGCGGCGGATCGCCCTACGGGGCATCCACCCTACGGGCCCTTTGAGATAACGGGCACGCGGGGCGAGATGGTGGAAAGCTCAGTACCGAGGATCTCGGCGCGATACGTTACGCCCTATTGCAGGAAGCCGGCTGGATGGGTAACCCCGTTAAACCTATTTCGAGGCCGCCAAGCGCACACAAGCCTAGGAATCTCTTCGGCGCCGAACACATGCTCCGCGTCCAAAATCTCGATACCAACAAGGCTTCACCCGGTCCGATATTCAGCGCGACCTGATCATTCAGCCTCCGAGCATTGCTCCATGGCATGCTTGGTCAGGCGAATCGCTTTCATCGGATCATTGTAGGCCCGCCGAGCGCCCCACCAACCTACGAGGTAGCACCGGGTAAAGAGCCGCGTGTTACCCGGACTTTTTCATCGGTGGCCGCGCGGGCTATCTCATCAGCGGAGATCGCGACGCTCAATCCGTTTCAGGAAATCCTTATCGTCACCCCGATGGCCTATCTGGAGTTGGGGAAGCAGGGAGTGTAGCGAGCCTACTCCCATGCTCGCCGTCCTGCTGGTCCAATGCATGCTAAGTATCGGCCCTCAATTGGTTTATCACAAAGCATTATCTGGAAATTTACCCCAGCCCCGATGCGTGCGATCCGCACGTACGGATCTAAACCGTGGGTGCTGGTAACCGGCACCCGTCTCAACTGAGACTATGCGTTTGCTACATCGCTGGCCCGATGTGATAACACAAGACCTGGCACCTCACGTACGCTGCCCTTCTGGCAGTGGTCCGAACTCGAAAGATTCAGTGGTCTTGTACTTTAGTCATTGTCTCGTACGTTAGTCCAATTTTCTGGATCCGAGCTCATGCCTCCGGCTGTCCTACAATCCACAGATCCTCGGTAATTCTCCCGTCCGCTAGCCGTTTTCAAAAAAACCGCGAGATAGAGGCCGGGCCCCTTGACTAGGACGGCATAAGGGGATGGGGACGGTGGCGACGTAGGGCCTTCGCCTGCAGGTGCGGGGTCCACGTCCGTGACCTGGGCGGCGCCGCCTCCCTTCGCCAGCATCACTCTCATCCGGGCCGGCGTATTGTTGGGTGGCAGATCTTGAACGTTGGCTTGAGCGCTGACAGCGGGCGTAGAACACCTGAAAGTAAAGGCGTCGGTAGCCGTCGCCTCCTCTCCTAACGATTCGTCGATGGTAGTCGCTAGGACGGGAAATGCGCCGCCCATTCCGAGGGAGAGAGCTACCGCCACACCTAAAGCTTTCATCGTTTCGTCTTCATGATTAGTTACCCCTACCGTTAGCGAGAGGCTAACGGTTCGTCATTCGAAAACAATTCGGTTCTATTTTGTCTCCTCCAGGTGCCTTCGAGTCAATAGTGCATAGCAAGCCCTCGGCCCGCTAGGCACCCGTGACACCCATGCGCTTTTGGTCGATTTACTGGAACTGAGTCTGTTGAGGAGCAACCACTCCTGCGACGTCGCCACCGCTAGCGTTAAGGCATCTGATCCGGCCGGTGTAGCTTTCTTCGTTGGAAGCCGTCTTAAGGAAATGCACTTGGTAGAGACCGGCACCGTCTCCTCGCCTGGTCTCTGGCGAAGATCCACCGCCTTCCCCGGTACCTGCGGGGGTTGCGTCTTCTGCCAGGATGGAGGATGGATTAGGAAACTTGATCAAAAATACTCTCATCTTTGCGGTGTTATTCACAGGCGCAGGATCGACGACATCCCAAACCCAAGCTTTAGCGTTGTTGGTTCCATTGATTCCACTCAGGCAGTTGATCGTAAAGACATCTACGGCGTTCTGGCTTACGCCAAGTGTTCCAGCGACATCGAAGGCACGCACCGCCGACGCGGTGGCCATACCGACGACTAGCGTTACTGCAGCACCTATCAACATCTTTGTATTCATGAGGTATGCCTCCTTCTGTTAACTAGACTAAACGTGCGTCAATAATAAGCCGCTGAGACAGTCCCTCCCTAGACTGGCTCGCCGGGAAAATCAGCGTTCGCTTCCTTCGTCCGCTTGCAAGTTGCCGCAAGACAATCCGCTGTTGAAATCGACCACCTTCATCCGGTGCGGTGCTCATGCTGCTATTAGGGTTTTCTCCCACCCAAGGCTACGCAGCGTAAGCAGCACTTGTTCTAACTATCGGCTCCCTCCGCATAGCGATTACCTTTTGCACGGCGACAGTATAGGCATGAGTAGTCGGGATAACTATTGAAGAATATTGAGCATAATTGACCCCGCATGACCCAACCCCAAAGCAGACTCGCTCCAGTTGATTCAGCGGCTGAATGGACTATACCCTAGTACCGTCGCAACTTACGAAATTGATGGCAGTGGTAAAAGTAAAAACGTTACACATATATAGTCAACCAGTTACTTGCGAACGGGCCCTAGAAACTGAGCGTGACTCCCACGAAGATCGTACGATCTGGGGTAAAAGCGGAAACCGTACCCAAATCCGGCCCTATTTCCTGACCGGGAGGAATCGGGGTGAAAGCGCGAAAATTGTCGTCTTGATAACGAAATTCTTCGTCGAGTAGATTGCTGACCCCCACGCTGATGATCCCCCGACGCTTAGGTAGACGGTAACCGACGGCCGTATCGAGGGTCACGAAGTCCTCGCGGCCACGTGACTCGGGTGACAGCGAGGGAAATGTTTCGACCTCTTGCTGGACATAGGTCGCACCGAGGCCGGCAAAAAAGCCTGCTGGGTGAAAGTAGCGTAGGGTGAACGGCACGGTTGTCGTCTGTGTCAGTATTACGCGATCATCGGGAAAATCCCTCTGATCTTCTAATTCGAATCGATTGAACCGGTATTCGGCGCTGACGGCCCAGCGGTGTACAGGTGTCCAATAGAGGTAGACCCGGTAGAATTCTTCACGTACTGCTTCTTCTTGAACCGTCCCGTCAGCTATAAAATCAACGAGAGGAACTTCGATATCTCGTAGTGAGACTTCCAGCCCCCCGTAGAAGCCGTCGCTCATACGCGTATCGATGCCTATACCATAGCGCCTCGCGTGCGTGCCGGGCGAATCATCGAAAAACTGATTGAAGCCCGCGATTTCAGTGGGTTCGAGGGTCTGCTCGATGAGGACAGCGGGCCGCAAGGTTTCAAAGTAGGCCATCCGCACATGCAGGTTGTTGTTGACATTCCACTGCACGCCGACCTTAGGATGTAGCGCGTCGGTGACGTCGATATCGCGCTCGTCGTAAGAATCGTAGCTTAGGCCGAAGGTCCAAGAAACGTTATTGGGCCAGTTGAGGTGGCTATACAGGTAGGCGTTATGCTGGTCGCGCGAAAAAGAATTAAGGCCAAAGGCGGGGATGACAGCGAAACCCGGTATTATTACTCGACCGCTCGGCTCGATGTCCGTGTGATACACGCTGCCGCCAGCGCCCAGGCTGAAGCGTTCGATTCGAAAGAGATACTGGGCGTCGAATTGATAACCCGTTTGATCCTGCAGAAACTCCGTCTGAACTAAATTAAACAGCCCGAAGTCACCCCGTTGTGAACTGGTTCGTTTATCTTCGATGTCCCCATAGAGGGCCGAAACTACGAAATCGGAGTGGGGTGACAGCCTGATGTGAACCCCAATGCGTCCGGACTCCTCGGTGATGCTCTGCCGGCGCTCGGGTAGCACATCAGGTAGCTCAGGATTACCGAAAAAATTTTTTGGATCGAAGTTCAACCGCAGGTCACCTTGCTCGCGGTCCTGAAAACGGTATTCGGTTTGGATATCCAAGAACGGCGCGACGGCGACCTGGCCGAAAAGATCGTAGGCATTGTGCTTGAGATCGTTGTTGGCGCGGAAGCCCTTGGTATCGGAATGGAACTGCCCGAGACTCACGGCGTAGCGATCGTAGAGTCCCGAGAGCACGGCTTCCTCTCCCCAGGTGCTGTGATTCCCGCCAAAGGCCGAGGTCAGGAGCCGCACGCGGTTGCGTTCGAACAAGGGTGAGAATTCGTTGAACCCGGCATCGGCGGGACCCGCGAACCCGGCGATTCGGATATCCGAGGCGCTGCGGCTCGGGCGCACGGGGTTGCTCGTTACCGGTTGCAAGATCCGGGATTGCAGCAACTCGCTTCCTCGTGCGATTTCATGGCGTGCCAATCCCAAGTAGCTGTCCGAGAGCAGACGGTGAGCCGAATAGTTCGCGGGATTGAGGCTCAGCGACTTGGCGGACTCGACCACGGCGAGTTGCTGGAAACCGATATCGGTATAGATGCGCCCTAGGTTTGTGGTACGCGTTGCCCAATCGTCGTCGAGCAACAGACGGGATCGGTAGACCGCACGGTTGTCGTTGAGGGCGATCGATTTCTGCAGATTCTGCAACGCCTCGACGGGTCGATTGGTGGTTTGGTCAGAGATCGCCTCATAAAGCCAGGGAGTGGGGTCCTTGGGATCGAGTGCTTTGGCAGTATCGTATTCGCTGCGCGCCAGCTCGTCTCGCTTTTGTTCGTAGTAGGCCTTGCCCAGGTAGCTGCGAGTGAGCGATTGATTCGGGTCCAGAGTCGCGGCGATCTCGATGGCTTCGGTGCCTTCATCCAAGTCGCCCTGACGGATCTTCGCAAGGCCCAGCCCAAGCCGCGGGAGGGGGTCGGCCGAATCGAATCGGATGGCCTTCTCGAAGCTCGTTTGCGCATCCTCAAGCTGGATCTGCGCGAGCGCCACAAAGCCGAGCACGGTTTGGGTCCTGGCGAGCATCGGATCGAGGGCCACGGCCTTCTTCGCCGCCTTCAGGGCACGGCCGCGTCGGCCGAGCGATAACTCAAGCTCCGCGACGCGTGCCCAAGCGAGGCCGTTGTCTGGGGCGAGCTGAGTGGCCTGCTCCGAGCTCTCTAAGGCAGCTTCGATATCGAAGCTCGCCTGCTGCGCGTAGGACAAGGCGATGTGGGGAACCGGTGACTGCGGCTCATGCGCAACGGCTTGCCGGGCGAGGCGCAGGGCATTTTGCTTCTCGTTCTTCACCAATGCGATTATCGATTGCAAGGCCATGGCCGTTGCATCCGTATGCTGGAGACGAAGGGCTTGGGCGATGTCGGATCGGGCCTCATCCACGCGGCCGATCGAGAGCAGCATCGCGGCCCTGAGATTGAAATAGCGCGCGTCGCGATAACCGGCCGGAAATTCGTCGAGTCTTGCTAAAGCCTCCAGCAGCTTGCCTTGACGATAGAGATAAAGCGCATCGCGGATACGGGAAGCATCGCCACCGGCATGGACCTCACTGCGGAAATCGATAATGGGTGGATAGTAAAGCGCCCAAGCCACGGCATCTCGCGGGCGCATCACTAAAGACCGTTGCGGCGCTTGACCGGTCTTAGCGATGGCCTGCTGCCCGCTCTGAAGCCGGACGCGTCCGGCCCTGTTCTCGGCGAGCACCGTCCCGGAAAAGACCAGGATAGCGGTGTCGTCTGCGCGGACGTGCACGAGAAACTCCGTGCCCTCGATGTAGGCATTGAGAAAAGGCGTGATGACCTTGAACGATCGCGGCGTGCGGCTCAGGAAGTTGGCGGCGCCCTTTAACAGCTCCAACCATCTCGGAGCAGAAGGTGCGACCTTCGGAAAAGTGATCGCAGTAAGTTGATCGATCTGTAAGGTGGTTTCATCCTCCCTCAGCAGGATAGCGGCGCGGCTGCGCTCGGAGACGCGGATCATGTCGCCACCGCAAAAGGTCTGTTCCAAGCCGACCGGCTGCCAGCGCGTTGCGCCAGCGCTGCGCATTTCGACCTGGCCCTGAAGGGCGACCACCTTCGCGATCCAAGGCGTGCAGCCCGGCGCGTCAGCGGCCTCGGCGCGCTGGCTCGCTGTAACTATTACCAGCGCTATCAACGCTAGCAGCAGCCTCGTACAACCAGCAACCCGTGAACTGTCTTGCCGCATTTGTCGTTGCATCGCATCCCTTGTAAGGAGGCGATCCTGGAGACCTGCGTGCGCCCCCGCTCCCTCCATCAACTATAGCACGCCGCTCACGCGCCATCTAATACAGCATTGTAACCGCACCTAGGGTACTGGCCGGTCTCCCGTTCACGGTAGCAGCTATCGTCGGATCACCGGGTCCCACACCCCGGAGCGCGGATGGTGTTTATAGAATTCGCATTGCCGGAGGTAGAAATGCGCCGGCCCATCCTCAGGAAATACTTCTAAGATCTCCAGTAATTGCTCAATGCTCGTTTGCCATTGCCCGTCTTTGTAGGCGTCGAGCGCATCGGCGAATGCGGCGCAAAGCCATACGACATTACCACTGCGAGGTGTATTCAAAAGCTCTGCTTTACGTCCGAGCAGTTCGTAGATGTCTAGGGGTAGCGTCAATCCGGCAAATACAAACGCGCCGACGGGCCGTATCAACAAACCTGCTAAACCGTCGACCACATCCTTGGATGCGAGGATCCGCGTGCGCAATAGCTTGTTAAGACTTTGGATCCGTTGCGACGTGTTAACGATGACGCCAAAGCTGCGATAGTGTTGCGTGGTTCCGATCCGGAGCCCTCCCACGGCGATGCGACCGGTATGCAACCCAATTCTGGTGGCGAGCGCTGGATATTCCGGTTCTTTTTGGAAAGACGCAAGTGCTTCACACATATCCAGCGCCCCATCACACGCTTGCTGTCGAAGATGGATATCCGGTTTCGCGGCAGCCCAAATCGCCAGCATCGCATCACCCGTTTGATCCGATACAAACCCCTCGTGACGGGTGACCGGTTGAGCGATGGTTCTAAAATATTCGTCCATCATCGCGCTGAGCGCGATCGGATCCATGCTTTCGGATAACGACGTAAATCCCTCAATATCGGTATGCAAACAGGTTCCGTAAACTAAGCCGCTAGTCTTTCGCACAATTTCAGGCGACTTCACGATCTGGTCAATTCCGTTGGGAGGCAGCCATTCAGTTAACGCTAGGCGGATCGTCGCTACGCGTCGTTCTAGGTCCTTACGGTTACGCGCCACGGCGAGCGTGCTCCCAAAGAGTAGTTGAACGAGCGGTACGACCATGGGCAACCATAGCCCAGCGGCTGTAAAAACGTACAATGCGATGCCCAAGTAGCCTAGTCCAAAGCCGAGGGTGATCCCAAGTGCAACCGCGGTGCTGTACGAACGCCACAAGACGCTGATGAGAAATCCCCACCCGATAATGATCCCAAAACTCGCCGGATACCCGAGTCGCCGCACGGGCATGTCTTCTATAACGTTTCCAACAGCGGTTGCCGCTATCTCCACCCCGCTCAGTTTGACTCCGCTCGGGTCTGAATATACGGTCTCAAAAATATCCTTGTCTTTCTGCTCCACAGGTGATGTTTCGGACATTCCAATAATGATCAATTTGCCACGAAAGACATTCTGCTCATTGCAGTTACTAACCAATCCGGCGAGCCGCACGGCCTCTGGGTAGTTGATGGTTGTGACGCTGCGCGGCGGACCATAAAAGTTGAGATATTGCCAATCGTCACTTTGATATAGATGAATAAGCGCTTTAATAGTCTGCTTCGTTGATTGTGTTAATTGAAGATGCCCGCCTTTGTCGAGCTCCGCCAGCATTTGGTAACCTATCTCTGGTTCCGTCTTGAAAAGCTCGCGCAAACGAAGGACAAGATGCGTGATACCTTTAGACGCAATGACTTGCTTCTTACTTGCAGGGAGTCTTGCAGCTTGTTCTGGACTAAGCTTCGTCAGGAGCCGAAGAAAATCCTCGTATGCGTCTAGTGCATAGAGCTGAAATGCGAGCGTAGGGAGTGTCGCGATATCACCCGCACTCGTCTTGAAGACCCAAAGTCCCGTCACTCCTACAGGTGCATTGGGTAATGGAAACGGGGCAACGCCGGCCGCTGCCTCCGCGAGCACGGGTACTGGAAAATAAGTCATCTGGATGTTTGCTTGGGGTACGCTTGGTAGAAGCTCATCTTCCATGATCCCCAAGTGGCCGACCAGGATGACGTTGCCAGCGTCACGTATGGCTTCAGCAAACACCCGGTCTTCGCCGGATGAACGGGGAGCGCCGAAAAACATGTCGTATACGATGACCTGAGCACACGCTTTGGAGAGCTCTCGGACAAGCTGTGCGTGTAAGGTGCGCGGCCATTGGTCGGGTTTCTCTGGCCATCCACTCTTTTTTGCACTGCGGCGGTCCGCAGCGATTATCACGACCTCCGACGGTGCCCCTATTGGCCCCCGGGCCCAGAAGAGCCACCCCAAACCGTATCGCTCCTCTACGTCTAAACCATACGGCGCCCAGCTCAACAATAGTCCGATGAAGGTGACGAGTAATGCGAGGTAGAGACCTTTTAGTTCGCTTGTCCCCTTAATAAATGCCAAGTGACACCGCCGAAACAGCTCAATTTAAGTGCGAATAGCGATACTTTGGCGCGCCCGAGAAACACTTCTATGCGAACTGGGCCGGGCGGTAGATTCCCGGGTTCTCTGCCTGCTGAGGCAGATGAAGTTGTTGGAGTGGTTTTGTCCAACATGTGGGACGGAAGAATAACTCGGAGAAGACTATGTTATGTCCCAATTCTACCTTGGGTAAAGATAGTACGGATTTTATGATTGGTCGGGGCGAGAGGATTTGAACCTCCGACCACCACCACCCCAAGGTGGTGCGCTACCAGGCTGCGCTACGCCCCGAATGAGGAATTGTACCCCGCTGTCGGCGCGCTGCCCATCACCGTCGCAGGATATCGAGCACTTGCTCGAGCTCGACGCGCAACTGCCGGATGATTTGTTGGCTTACGCTAGAATCGGCTTTCACTTCGTCCCCCGAGAGCCGCTGCCGCGCCCCGCCGATGGTAAACCCTTGTTCATACAGGAGGCTGCGGATCTGCCGGATCAGGATCACATCCTGTCGCTGATAGTAACGTCGATTGCCGCGGCGCTTGATCGGCTTTAACTGCGGAAACTCCTGTTCCCAATAGCGCAGTACATGGGGTTTTACCGCGCACAGATCGCTCACTTCACCGATGGTGAAATAGCGCTTTCCCGGGATCGCGGGGAGTTCGTTATTGTTCGATGCTTCCAGCATACGCTTCTACCCTGGCCTTTAATTTTTGTCCTGGCCGGAACGTCACCACCCGGCGAGCACTGATGGGTATCGCCTCTCCGGTTTTCGGATTGCGGCCGGGGCGCCGGTTCTTCTTTCTGAGATCGAAATTTCCAAAACCGGAAAGCTTGACCTGCCGCCCACTCTCTAACGCCGCCCGGACCTCCTCGAAGAATTGTTCCACCAGCTCTTTGGCCTCACGCTTATTCAAGCCAACCTCTTCGTAAAGCTTTACCGCCATCCCAGCCTTGGTCAGCGCCGCGTTCATATCCTCCTCCTCGTCGTTAGACACTGCAAACTACCCTCGCGCCCGGCCGAGCGCTTAGGTCCGCACTGTGACCTCGAACCGTTCCTGCAACCGTTTTAGGACCCGCTCGACCGCCTGATCGACTTCAACGTCTATTAGAGTGCTTGAAGTCCCTTGAAAGATCAAGCCCAAGGCAATACTTTTTTTCTTCGGATCAATACGTTCGCCCTCATATAAATCAAACAACTGGAAGTCCTTTAGCCCATCGGGTGCTGTTTCCGCGACGCACCGTATCAGCTCATCGGCCGCAACGCCGCGGTCTACCAACAGGCTAATATCGCGCCTAACCATCGGTAACTTCGAGATAGGGCTGAATCGTGGGACCGATCCTTGGGTGAGAAGGTTTAACTCGAGCTCGAAGAGGAATACCGGTGGTTCCAGCCCGAGGGCCGCCGCCAGCCCGGGGTGCAGGGCGCCGAAGATGCCGAGCGATTGGTTCCCTTTGTGAACCCTACTCGCATGGTATGGATGTAACGTGGGGTGCTCAGTGGGTCGATAAGAAAGACCTTCGGGCATGTCGCCGCGGAGCCCCAAGAGGGCCTCGACATCGCCTTTAAGATCGAAAAAATCGGCCCCCCGCTTGGGCTCGGCCCATTGCTCCGGATGTTGGAGACCCCAGAGCACGCCCCCCAACATCGGCCGCTGGTCGATTCCTCCTCGTCCGCGGACGAAGGTCAGCCCGCTTTCGAACAAGCGCACGCGGTCGCATTGACGGTTCTGGTTGTACTTGAGCGCTTGCAGGAGCCCGGCCCAGAGGCTCGTCCGCATGACCGCCATATCGCTCGCGATCGGATTAGCTAGCGCCACGGGTTCGAGATCGGGTGTGAGGCGCGCCTGCACAGCGGGGTCCACAAAACTATAGGTAATCGCCTCCTGATAGCCGCGCTCAACCAAGACCTGGCGAATGCGGCCGAGATCGATCTGGGCCTCTGGACGCCCGCGCATGCTCATAAGCTGCCGTGGCGGTTGTCCGGGGATGGTCTCGTAGCCCCGGATGCGTGCCACTTCCTCGATGAGATCGGGCTCGATGGCCAGATCGAACCGGAACGAAGGCGGGACGCAGTCCCAAACGCCATCTCCGCCGCTCACCCGCACCCCCAGGCGAGTCAGAATAGTTTCCACTTCCGTCGCCGCGACCTCCGTTCCCAAGACCCGCGCGATACGGCTGGCCCGTAATTTTATCACCTGGCGCTGGGGAAGATGTTCTGCGTAGAGGCGATCCACCACGGGGCCCGGCTGACCGCCGCAGATCGCCACCAAGAGCTCGCTCGCGCGCTCGATGGCCCGAACTTGGAGATCGAAATCGACGCCACGCTCGAAGCGGTGTGAGGAATCGGTTTGTAGATGGTAGCGGCGCGCCTTGCCGGCCACGCTCACCGGTGTGAAAAAGGCGCTTTCCAGGAACACCGCGCGCGTCGCCACGGTGACCGCCGTCTCCACCCCCCCCATGATCCCGGCCAAGGCCACCGGTTGCTTGGCATCCGCGATCACCAAGGTGTCCGCATCCAGCTCCAACGTCTGTCCGTCGAGGAGCGCGAGCCGCTCACCCGGATGGCTAAAGCGCACGACGATGGCTTCTTGGAGTTTCTCGAGATCGAAAGCGTGCATCGGCTGTCCGAGCTCCAGCATCACGAAATTGGTGACATCGACGACCGAACTAACGCTGCGTAGACCGCTGCGGCGCAAGCGTTCGCGCATCCACAGCGGCGTCTCGGCCCGTGGATCGATCCCGCGCACTACGCGGCCGGCGTAATGCGGACAGGCGTCCGGGGCGGCGATCGTAAGCGGCCAAACCTCATCGATTCCGGGCAGGACCCGATGGGGCGCGGGGCCATGGATAGGACAGCCATAAAGAACGCCGATCTCGCGGGCGAGCCCGGCCACCCCCAAGCAATCACCCCGGTTCGGGGTAAGAGCCACATCGAGCGCCTGGTCCGCGAGTGCCAATGCCTCCCAAACATCCGCTCCAACGGGTAGGGTGAGCGGAAGCTCCAGGATACCCTCGCCGGTCCCGGCCAATCCCAGCTCGTCGGGAGAGCAGAGCATACCCTCTGAAATCACCCCCTCGAAGGATGCGCGTTCGATGATCCTGCCGCCAGGCAGATCTGCGCCTATGCGGGCGAGAGGGACGCGCATGCCGATGCGCACGTTGCTGGCGCCACAGACGACTACGGCCGGATCTCCGTAGCTCACGGTGCAGACGCGCAGATGCGCAAGCGTCGGGTGCGGGTGTAGCGCTTCGATCTCCGCCGCAACGACACCCCGGAACTCCTTTGCCACCGGCTCCACCGATTCGACCTCCAACCCCGCCAGGGTGAGGCGTTCGGCCAGTTCCGCCGTCGCCACCGGCGGATTGACCCACTCCCTGAGCCAGGCTTCACTCACACGCATGCTATGGTCCTACGGTCGATTATCTAAACTGCATCAGGAACCGGGTATCGTTCTCGAAGAACATCCGTAGGTCGTCGACGCCGTAGCGCAACATCGCCAGCCGCTCGACCCCCAAACCAAAGGCGAAGCCCGTGTAGGCTTCGTTATCGATCCCGACGTGTTCGAATACCCGTGGGTGTACCATCCCGCACCCGAGCACCTCCAACCACCCGCCCTGCCCGCACACGCGGCAGCCACTTCCCCGGCACATCACGCACTGGATATCAACCTCCGCCGAAGGCTCGGTGAAGGGGAAATAGGAAGGCCGAAAACGCAAGCGTAAGTCGTTTTGCTCAAAAAAATTGCGCATCACATCCTGCAAGATCCCCTTGAGGTGCGCGAAGCTTACGTCCACATCGACCATCAGGCCTTCGACCTGATGAAACATCGGCGTGTGCGTCAAGTCGGAATCGCAGCGGTAGACCCGCCCCGGCGCGATGATCCGAAGTGGCGGCTTGCGCGCTTCCATGACCCGGATCTGCACTGGCGAGGTATGGGTCCGGAGCACGGTGTGCGCATCGAAATAAAACGTATCCATCATCGCCCGGGCCGGATGCTCGGGCGGGATATTGAGCGCTTCGAAATTATAATAGTCGGATTCGATCTCGGGACCCTCGACGACCTCAAAACCGATCTGGGTCAAGAGCGATTCGATGCGTTGCAAGGTGCGCGTGACCGGATGCAGCCCACCCGGGCGCTGTCCGCGTCCGGGCAAGGTTACATCGATGTGCTCGGCCTCGATCGAACGCACCAATTGCTCTTGGTACAACACCGCCTGGCGTCGTGCAATCAGGTCGGTAACTTTTGCTTTAGTCTCATTGATGGCCTTCCCTGCGGCCGGACGCTCGGCGGGCGGCAAGCTACCGAGCTGCTTCAGCGACCCGGTAATGATCCCCTTCTTCCCAAGGAAGGTCACGCGGACCTCTTCCAGTTTAATGAGCGTATGCGCCTTCGCGGTCGCTTCCTCGGCCTGCGCCAGTATTCCCTGCATATCTATCACGCGATTTAGCCCGGGTTCCTAAAACAAAAAAAGGGGATAGGCTGTCCCTTCCCCTAACCCTGCTCGGTTACCGACGGTTTATCTTCGCTAGCGTCGGTCGCTCATAACGCGGCCTTGGCGGCCTTCGCGATTTCGGCAAACGCGGCCTGGTCGCTGACGGCGAGGTGGGCGAGCACCTTGCGGTCGATTTCGATGGCTGCCTTGTGCAGACCGTCCATTAAGCGGCTGTAGGACAACCCACATTGCCGGGCCGCGGCATTGATGCGCACGATCCACAAGGCCCGGAACTGACGTTTGCGCTGCCGCCGATCGCGATAGGCGTATTGCTGGGCACGGGTGACGCATTGTTTGGCGATCCGATAGACATTCTTGCGCCGGCCGCGATAGCCCTTCGCCTGTGCGAGGACCTTCTTGTGTCTTGCGCGCGCGGTGACTCCGCGCTTTACTCTTGGCATAGCAGCATACTCATTCCCTAGGAATACGGCATCAGTTTGGTGATCGCGCGCTGGTCGGAACCGTGGATGATCAGCAACCCGCACAATTGCCGTTTCCGCTTGGCGCTCTTCTTGGTCAAGATGTGGCTCTTGTACGCTTGGCGGTGCTTGAACCGGCCCGATGCGGTGCGCTTGAACCGCTTCGCCGCGCCTCGATTGGTTTTTAACTTTGGCACTTCCTACTCCCGATAACCGTGCTTATTAAACGCATACCCCGCGGTCTTGCCGCGGGTACCTTAGCGATGGGGTTTCCAAAGGGGAGAAGCGCAGCTCTCCCCTTTGGTCAGGGCGGAGTTCACACCCCGCTCGCGAAGTATATTAGCTATCACGCGCGTTTGGGCGACACCACCATCACCATTTGCCGCCCCTCGAGACGCGGGAACTGCTCGACGACCGCATGCGTGGCTAAATCCCCTTCGACCCGTTTCAGCATCTGCGCCCCCAGTTCTTGGTGCGCCATCTCCCTGCCCCGAAACCGGAGCGTGACCTTGACTTTGTCCCCCTCGTCGAGAAACCGGATCATGTTCCGGAGCTTAATCTGGTAATCCCCTTGATCCGTGCCGGGTCGGAGCTTGATCTCCTTGACCTGAATCTGCTTCTGCTTGCGTTTCTGCGCATGGCGTTTTTTACTCAACTCGAACAGGAACTTGCCGAAGTCCATCACGCGGCAAACGGGAGGGTCCGCCGTCGGGACAATCTCTACCAGGTCTAGGTTATTCTCCTCCGCAGTCTTCTGAGCCTCCGCCAGTGAAACAACGCCGACTTGATTCCCATCCGGCCCGATCAGGCGCACGCGTGGCGCGCTTATTGACGCATTGACTCGATTTTTCTTATCGATATCTCAATCCTCCTGCTGATGTCCGGCCGCGTGTCGTGATCTCGGTTTGTAGGCGCTCAGTCATCTCGTTCAAGCTCATCGTCCCCAAATCCTTACCGGCCCGGGTGCGCACCGAGACGGTTTGCGTTTGTATCTCTCGGTCGCCGGCGATGATCATATACGGCACTCGCTGCAACGTGTGCTCGCGGATCTTAAGGCCGATCTTTTCATTTCTCAAGTCAGGAACCACTCGAAATCCGTGAGTTAAAAGGGTTTCCGCAAGCCGCTGTGCGTACTCGGCTTGACCGTCGGTGATGTTGAGAACCGCGATTTGTAGCGGCGCCAACCACAATGGCAAAGCCCCGGCATGTTCCTCGATCAGGATCCCGATAAAACGCTCCAACGAGCCGAGGATCGCCCGGTGCAGCATCACGGGCGTGCGGCGCGCGCCGTCCTCGGCGATGTAGTGAGCGCCCAGACGCTCCGGCATTGAAAAGTCGACCTGAATGGTGCCGCATTGCCACACGCGTCCGATACAATCGGTGAGAGAGAATTCAATCTTTGGACCGTAAAAAGCCCCTTCACCCGGTTGCAGCGCCCACGCCAGCCCCTCGGCGTTCAAGGCCACTTCGAGCGCCTGTTCCGCCTTATCCCAAACTGCGTCGCTGCCGACGCGCTCTGCGGGACGCGTGGAGAGTTTCACGATGACGTCGGTAAAACCGAAATCGCCATAGACCTCGAACAGCAGGTCGATAAAGGCTGAGACCTCCGCTTGGATCTGATCGTCGGTGCAGAAGATATGGGCGTCATCTTGCACGAAATGGCGCGCGCGCATCAGCCCGTGCAAGGTACCCGACGGCTCGTTACGATGGCAAGATCCGAATTCGGCCAGCCGCAGCGGTAACTCCCGGTAGCTGCGCAAGCTCTGGTTGAAGATCTGCACGTGGCACGGGCAGTTCATGGGCTTGACCGCGTAATCGCGGTTCTCCGAGCTAGTCGTAAACATGACTTCGCGGAATTTATCCCAATGCCCGGACCGCTCCCACAGGCTTCGATCCACGACCTCGGGGGTCCGCACTTCTTGATAGCCATGCCGGTGCAGTTTCTCGCGAATGTAGGTTTGGATCGTCTGATAGATCGCCCACCCCTTCGGGTGCCAGAACACCATCCCCGGCGCCTCGGGCTGCATGTGAAAGAGGTGCAAGTGCTTGCCGATCTTGCGGTGATCGCGCCTCTCCGCCTCTTCCAGCCGCCGGAGATAGGCATCTAGCGCCTGTTGGTCTGGCCACGCGGTGCCGTAAATCCTTTGCAGCATTTCGTTACGCGGATCCCCGCGCCAATAAGCGCCAGCCACCTTGGTGAGCTTGAAGGCCTTGAGCTTGCCGGTGCTTGGGACATGCGGACCGCGGCAGAGATCGATGAAATCGCCCTGGCCGTAGAGCGAGATCTCGTCCCCGTCGGGGATGGAGGCGATGATCTCGGCCTTGTAGTGCTCTCCCAAGCTTCTAAAAAACGCCACGGCTTCGTCGCGCGCCAGGAGCGAGCGAGTCACCTTGAAATCGCTCTTGGCGAGCTCCCGCATCTTGGCCTCAATGGCCTCCAGATCTTCGGGTGTGAAGGTGCGTTCGTAGGCAAAGTCGTAATAAAACCCATCGTCTATCACCGGACCGATCGTTACCTGAGCGCTGGGAAACAGGCTCTTGACCGCTTGGGCCAGGAGGTGCGCGCAGCTATGGCGCAAGACCTCAAGCCCTTCGGCATCGGTGCTCTTGACGAGCGCAAGCTGACAATCCCGGTTGATGACATACGAGGTGTCCACGAGACGCCCATCGACCTTGCCGGCCAAGGCGGCGCGGGCGAGACCGGGGCCGATCGCCTGGGCGACGTCGGCCACGGACACCGGTTGTGAAAATTCCTTGCGGTTCCCGTCGGGGAGGGTGACTGCGGGCATGGATGCAGCGATTTAGGCGCTTGCGCGTTCGGTTGGCTCTAGCGATTGCATCGCCGAACTCTCGGAGATTCTATGGCTCTTCGGCAAAATCTATGGGTATTCAGTTAACTCCCTCTCCCACCCGGGAGAGGGCGGGGGTGAGGGGATCTCAACCAAGGCAGCGCGAATACTCTCCAAGACCGCGTCAGGATCTCCAAGCACTTTATGATTCCAAAAACGAATCACGCGACAACCCGATACCTTGAGATATTCAGTCCTCTGCAAGTCGTTCGAGACCTGCTCGGCATGCTGGCCACCATCGACCTCGATGACAACTTTGGGCTCCAAGCAGAGGAAATCCACGACGTAGGGTCCCAGGACCTGTTGACGTCGAAACTTGACGCCGTCGAGTCGTCGACCGCGCAATCGACTCCACAAGCACCGCTCCGCCTCGGTCGAATTCTTCCTCAGCGCCCGGGCCAGACTGTTCATCGGTCTCTCTATCCCCTCACCCCTGCCCTCTCCCGGAGGGAGAGGGAGTTAACCGTGGCGCCCCGCAGTATCAAGGAAATTTGGTAGGCGCGATTGGACTCGAACCAACGACCCCCACCATGTCAAGGTGGTGCTCTAACCAGCTGAGCTACGCGCCTGCTTATCAAGGGTGCAAGAGGATACCGAAAATCATCGGCTCTGGCCAGAGGTAGGAAAGGTGCGGTTGTATGTTCTATTTTGTAGAAATTAATGAAAATGTATTTCGGACTGTGGGGGCTGGTGGGCATCAATCCACAGACCTTTGGTTGCGGTGCGGCAGCTCGTCCAGCCCTTGGGACATCAAGCCCGTGGGAGAGCAAAGAGCGTCGCGCCGTTTTCTCACCGACAACCCGAACGGTTGCTGGGGCCTGTAAGCCCGTATTTTTGCAAGGAGGGGTATGGAGCGAGAACACTGTAGAGAAGTTTGTTGGCATTGATGTGTCCAAAGGCACGTTGGATATTGGTATTGAACCCACTGGAGAAGCCCTGCGTGTCGTTTATGACGACAAGGGCATCGCTCAACTCGTCAAGCGTCTGGTGGCCGTTGGACCGACGTTGATCGTTATGGAAGCCACAGGCGGCCTGGAAGTGCGGCTGGCCAGTGAACTGGCGGCGAAAGGATTGCCCCTCGCCGTCATCAATGCCCGTCAAGCGCGCGATTTCGCCAAGGCGACGGGAGAATTGGCGAAGACGACTCGGTTGACGCCGCCGTCCTGGCGGCCTTCGCCCGCGCCATCCGGCCTGCGGTGCGACCTATCAAGGACGCGGACACCCGTGAGCTTGATGAACTCCTGACGCGGCGCCGTCAATTGATCGAGATACGCGTTCAAAGTAAGCGCTTCGTTTAGGCACGGCCTCGAAACTGCCACGCAAAAGCTTAGTGGCGCCGCATCGCTTGGCTGGATAAGCGCATTGCTGATCTCGACGTTGATTTGACCAAACGCTTGCGCGCCTCCGAGGCCTGGCGGGCTAAGGATGATCTGCTGCAAGGCATTCCTGGTATCGGCGCCGTCACCAGCTTGACGATGCTGGCTAAGTGCCCGGAACTCGGCAGCTTGAATCGCCGCGAGATCGCAGCTTTGGTGGGCGTGGCGCCGCTGGCGAACGACAGCGGAAAACACCGGGGTAAGCGCTTCATCTGGGGCGGCAGGGCCGATGTCAGAGCCGTTCTGTATATGGCGACCGTTACCGCCATCCGGTGCAACTCTGTCCTCAAGGCCTTCGCTGAGAGACTCAAACAGGCGGGGAAACCGGCGAAAGTGGTGATCGTCGCCTGTATGCGGAAACTGCTGACCATTATGAATGCCATGTTGAAAAATAATGCCCCTTGGCAGCTGCAAAACACTCGACTTTGAACACGGTTGCTCTCCCGGGGGGAGAGAGGATAACCGTGGCGCCCCGCAGTATCAAGGAAATTTGGTAGGCGCGATTGGACTCGAACCAACGACCCCCACCATGTCAAGGTGGTGCTCTAACCAGCTGAGCTACGCGCCTGCTTATCAAGGGTGCAAGAGGATACCGAAAATCGTCGGTTCTGGCCAGAGGTAGGAAAGGTGCGGTAGTGTCTCAGTTTGAATTTCGGCTACCGACCCGAAGCGGACGCTGGACCCGCGCTCCGAAATTGCCACAGATCGAGATGAGCGCCGCCTTCGTGCGCTGAAGGAAGGTAAAGTTTTTCGGCGTCAATGGACAGTTTGAGGGCTGGCGGCCGGGACTTGTTAGTACTGTGGCCGCCCACTCCTCGCCGCTGCTTCTATACCTTGGCGAGCGCTTGTTCGAGTCGTCTAGCTTCCGCGACTCCCAGGCGGATAAGAGCAGCGAGGATGCGGTCCACCTCGAACCGTAGCGCGTCATCAGCGCCGAGCAGTGCTGCGTCCTGAGCGCGGACGTTCTCGATCCAAAGGCATACACGCCGGCCGATCCCGTGATCGAACCAGAACCGACTGTCATCCTGATAGCTGTCGACCCACGTCTTGGCGGCAGCGACCATGAACGGCAGATGTGCGGGCCTCGGCGAGACCTCAAGCAAGTTGAGCGCGACCAGCGCCACAAACAGGCATGGCCCGCTCTGCACGAGCTTTTCGAGCACGAGCAGAAAGGGCGCGAGCCGATCGATACCCTTCGGTAGCAAGTAGCACTGCGTGGGTTGGGCAAAGCCGTGCTGATTGAAAAAGAGGACTGCAATCGCGGGCCCGATGTGATGCATCTCGATGGATGTCGAGCGGTTGCGCGCCATCCATTTCCACCCCCTACTCTCCATCAACCGCTCGGCTAGCTTGGCCCGGATACCGACTGTGGCCGACTCCGCCACACCCTGCGCGCCGAAGTAGACCGTGTCAACGCTTCGCACGAGGTCGGCGATTGCATCGTAAAACGACTCGTCGGGCAGCGCGGCCAACGGCTCCAGCGCCAATTGCTCTACCTCCGCCCATGAGAGTCCTGCCAGGCACCGAGCGACGAGGTCGAAGTAAGCGTTGTTCCATTCCATCGGCGGATCGCTGACCTCCTCGCTCCGATCCAGGCCCGCACCGTTCAGAGCCATGGTCCAGGGACCGTAGATCCTGGCGATGTCGCACAGCCATGGATTCTTGGCGACGTCCCCGAGGCTTTTCGCGTTGGTCAGCCACAGTGCGGCCGCCTGATGATCGGCGTACTCGTCGAACCGCTTTGGCTCAGGCTCAGCATCCTCTGCTCGTCCGTCGAGCAGCCGGAAGCGCCGCCTGCGCCGCGGCTGCTCCTCGGGAAACTTGGGCCAGTCGGGCTCGGGTCTGAAACCGCTAAGCCACGCCATTTCAGCATTGACAGCCGCGCGCAGCCTTTTCCGCCAGAGCTCTTCGCCCGCCAGGCGCTCGCTCTCCTCGGCATTCCAGGTACGCCTTCGCCGGATGCACGACGCGAAAGCGCATCGGAGCACCGCGCGCGGCAGCCGTTCATCGATGGAAGCAAGCACCTGCGCAGCCGCACCCAGGCCGTGCGCGGCTGCTGGATCGCCGTGCGCAGCTATCTCGAGAACGGCGCGGATCTCGATCCGCTCGCCGATGGTCCTTGGCCGCGTAGATCGTGCCGGCGAATGCGATGGCAACAGGATTGAAACGAAGCCCCAAGCGGAATCGAGGCGCCGTATCCTCCTTCGCTTCCAAGGCTGACGCGAAAATGCCGCGTGCCCATTCGACCTGCGCTGCACGCAGTTCCGCATCGCCATCGCGCATCGCAATCATTGCCGCGGACACGATCGCCTGTTCTCGCATCCTTGCTTCATCGCCCTCGGCCTTAACGCTCGTCGCACCGGATTGCGCCCATTTAGCCGCAGCTGCGGCAAATCGTGGCGAGGACGCGGACGGATTGTCGAGCGCGTTCCCAAGCGCGAGCTGCATATTCGTTTCCGCATTCTTTTCTTGCGACTCCGCCTGCAGGGCGGCGAGATGCTCTTTCTCCGCTTCAGGCGATACATATTGACGCGCAGTCTCTTGCGAGCCATCGCGCAATATAACGGTCGCTTCCCGCCAGTTGGCAGGATCAAGAAGATTGAGCGCGTGGACGACCATCAGCCGAGGATCGGCCAGGGTCGACTTGGCTTCCGGCGCTCCCAGGCGTTGTGCGGCTTGGCGCAGCAGCGCAACAATCAGGTCACGCGACTCGACATGTCCGAATACGGCGATCTTCCCAAGCAGGCGGTCAAGCGACACCTTGCGCGACACCCGCTTCTTCAGATCTTCGACGCTGACCAACCCGGACGGCTCCTTTTGAAGCGCCTTAAGCTCGAACAGGTCCGGGTACTCGAAGTTGTCGTGCACCTGCCGCTCCCGATCGAGGCACAGGAGTTCCGGGCAGGCGAGGAACGGTGTCGCCGACTCGCGCGACTTCGGCCAGTGGGAAAGGATGAGATCGATGGCCACGAGGAGGTAAGCGGCCGGAGTACCTGGTAGGCCGATCACGTCGTCGAGAACCTTCTGGAAGTTCTCCCCCGCCTCGATGCGGCGATGTGCCCACGCCTCGAGCGCCATGAGTGCCGAGGTCACGCTGTGGTTTCCGTTCGCGTCCCTCGGCCAGATGTACGACCGCTTCCAGGAAAAGCTACGCTCGCCGTCGGGCAACGCGAGCACCAGTGCATCGGCCTCGGGCTCGCGGCGTCAACTGTAGAACGAGATCGCGTGATCCACCAACCTGCGGATCAACGAGAGCCCGTGTTTGGGCGCATGCGTGAGGAGATCGAGAAAAGGACCCTGCGAAGGCGAGGCTGGCAGAAAGTCATGGTCGACATAATCAAACGGTTCCTCACGATCTTCGCGGCTATCCCGTTGCTGTGACCCACGCTTCGGAATCAGCGCATTCGCAGTCAGTTCGGCGAGTTCCGCCGGCGCGGCCTGGGCGAGGGTGCCCCGGAATTTCAGAATGCTGTGCACCGCGTCTTCGCCGCGCTGCCGCTGACCCAGCGTCCTGAGGTACTCCACCGCGAGTTGTGGAGTGCGATTGGCGAATAGTAGGAAGGCGCTGCGTATGTCGGACTCTAGCGAACGCATCCGCTCATAGTCGATCTCGCCGCCGAACGGCTTGAGCAGATCGCGGAACGTCGCGCCGTCCCGCGCCGTCTCGATTTCGCTCAGCCATTGATGCAGCCATTTCTGGAGCAGCGGCGTGAGCGGATCTAGCCCGAGCATTCCTCTGGACCATGCCGTGTACAGATCGACGACATCCGGAAGCGCCGCATGTGGCAGCCCGTCGGCGAGGCGCAAGAGCCAGACAATCAGGCGATGCCAAGACGGCCCGCTGGGTACGTCGAGGCTCGCCGGAATGGAGGTTGGGTCGATTCCTAGCGACGCAAACTGCCTCGCCGCCGGTTCGGTGTCCACAGCCATTACAACCCGGATGAGCTCGCGGAGCGCAGCCGCTCGATTGGCGAGCAGATAGTCCGTGGCGCGCGTCAGCAATTCCGAGCTGATCTCGGAGCGGACCAGCGCAAGCAACGCGGCCCGGCGCCATGAGCCGTGCACGTCCGCGTGGCTCAGGCGCTCCAAGACAGACTGCCAGGCCTTGCTATCGTTGGCCCGCTCGATCGCCATGCGTGCGGCGAGCTCAATGCCTCTTGCGAGCGCAACCGGAGCGGGCTGGCCGAGCGGAAGGCGATCGATGGTCGCCGGCTCGGAATGCAGTAGGTTGGCGATTGCCCATTCGCGGAGCACGTCGTGGCGAAAAGCTACGCGATCTCCACCCAAATCCCGCAAGCTCTCGCTCGCTACGAGCGCGTTGAGCGCCGCCGCTGGTTGGTCTTTGACGTAAAGCGGTTCGGCGCGAGCCAGGGCCTGTTCCGCCAACGCCCTCAGAACTCTGGCGCGCTCCCGCTGCTTATCGTCGAGGGGGCCGTCGGCGGTCTGCCACCAGCGCTCGGCCATGTCAACCTCGCTGCGTGGCATCGGGTCGCCCGCTGCGCTTCCCGCCAAGCGGTCCAGACGGAAGAGGTTGCACGCCACGTTGCGAGCCGGGTGGCTGTCGGCCAGAAGAAGCGCGAGTCCAGGTGCGGCCTGTCGCATCTCCTCCACCTCGGCGGGGGTGGGTTCCTCGATCACCAGCGGCTCCGCCCGTCCCAGCCGGTTCAGCGCGTCTGCCGGCAGCCAATCCGGGTCGTCCACGCCAAGTTTGCGGCGTGCCGTCGCGATCACGGCGAAGCCTGGAACATTCGAGGCTTCCCGCACGAGATCGACGACGGTCCTGCGCTCCTGTTCCTCAAAGAAATCCAGGTTGTCGACGAAGAGAATTGCCCCACCATCGCCCGCCAAATCCGTGAGCAGATCATGCGCCGTGCCCTCGAAGCCCAGCCCGGCGCGCATCGCGGTCCACCCTCTTGGCGTCGTCCGGCCGGGGCTGAGGACAATGACGGGGGCTTCTATTGCCGCCTGCTGGGCGAAATGCTTCAGCAGGCCGGACTTGCCTACTCCGGCATCTCCGCGAATCTCGACGTAGCGGCCGACTTCAAGCGCAGCGTGGATGGCCCCGACAAGCTCGTGGCGGGTAAGCTTGGCTCCGCCCACTCGGTCAACGATGTCCTCAAGCGCATGGCGGGAGGCCTCGGCCAGAGCGGCACGCGCACTCGCGTAGCGTCGCTCCCCTGCCAACCGAAATCCCTGCTGCCTCAGCTCTCCGACCAAACCACCGCGCGTGCGGTCGCCGCCGCTGGCCGCGACCTTCAGAGCAAGCTCGACCAAGGCGGACCAGAGGCTCCCGGCTCGTTCGCCGTCGTCGGCATGAAGAGCGCGAACTGCGCGTTCCCTGGCAAGTTGCTCGGACGCAGAGCCTTGGGTAGTGAAGTCAAAAACGAGGATCTGAAGCCTGCCGAGCAATCGCCACACGGTCTCGTCATCGCTCGGCGCCCCCGCATCATGGAGATGTGTCCGGAACGTCCTCACGAACGTCCGCATGTCGTCATTGGCCGATCCCGGACGGTCGATGCGTGTAAAGAACGTCGCCGCATCGCCGAGTTGGCGCGCCCAGGTCAGAACATCCTGGTAAGCCCCATCGATCTTCCGTGATGTGCGGGCCGTGGCGATGGCGAGCTCGTATCGAATGCTCCAAAAGTCGGTACGCCGCGACGCCATTGCGATCTGGGCGACGACCGCCCGGAAAACGTCATCGGCTGGCGCGAAGGTGATTGTGCGCTTGACCTGAATCTCCAGGACAACGGCATCGCCACGGGTGTCGTGCGCGTACACGATGACGTCATCGAGCGGCCGCCCCTCGGCCGCTCGCTGAAACTGGATCGAATCGGTCGTTGTACCGGGCAACCCGCGCGGCTCGCTGCCTATCAGCAAGGCGAGCAGATACGAAGCGCCAACCTGTCCCTCGAAATGGCTGCCCGCCGGGCCGCTTGCCGCCGGGCTGCTCGCGCTAGCCGCCACGTGCCGTCGTGTTCATCATCGCTCAGCGCATCTTCTCATATTGCGACCAGCATGCGGCACCGGCACCTGTACGCGGAGGTTGGCGGTGCACAAGGCCTAGGGATCAAGCCTCGTCCGCGTCAGGAGTACTCAATCGGGTGGTTTTAGGCTCGTCGCGAAGTGACCGCTTCTGGCCGATAGGCGAAATTCAAACTGAGACACTGCCAAACGCGCGTGCACTCTTCGGATTTAGGCGTGCCGCGAGCGCTTGCCGTGGACCACGTTTCATGTCCGTAAGTTATATCACCGCCCGTTGCGAGGGGATCCCAAACACCGCCGCGCGAATCCGGCCGATCTCATCGCGCAGTTGCGCCGCTTGCTCGAACTCGAGATCCCGTGCATGCCGGAACATCTTTGCCTCGAGTTTCTTGATTTTCTGTAGCGCCCGTTCGGGCGCGAGGGTCCGGTAATCGCTTTCGGGTTCCTTTACGCTACTGTGACGCCTCGGCGCGGTTTCCGCGTAACTGACTTCGATGAGCTCCGTCACCGCCTTGGTGACCCCGCGCGGCGTAA
Source organism: uncultured Gammaproteobacteria bacterium (assembly GCA_963764725.1). Lineage (GTDB taxonomy): Bacteria > Pseudomonadota > Gammaproteobacteria > JACCXJ01 > JACCXJ01 > USCg-Taylor. The sequence goes on from CAVXTM010000018.1 coordinate 339,843, forward strand.
TGCCGTGGAGAACGTTGTAATCGACCTGCCTGGTGCGGCGGCGGGCCATCTCCGCCAGCGCCCGTTCCATCGAGCCGGTTATCTCATTGGCGTACATGATGGCCCTGCCCGTGAGGTTGCGGGCGGCGCGGCCGACGGTTTGAATCAGCGATCGCTCCGAACGCAAAAACCCTTCCTTGTCCGCGTCCAGGATCGCGACCAAGGAAACCTCCGGGAGATCCAAGCCTTCGCGCAAAAGGTTGATACCCACCAAGACATCGAAGCGCCCCAGGCGCAGATCGCGAATGATTTCGACCCGCTCGACGGTATCGATGTCGGAGTGGAGATAACGCACGCGCACCCCGTGCTCGGAGAGATAATCGGTGAGATCCTCCGCCATGCGCTTGGTGAGCGTCGTCACCAGCACCCGTTCGTTGATCCGAACGCGCGCGTTGATCTCGGAAAGTAGATCATCGACCTGGGTCGCTTGCGCCCGGATCTCTACCTCCGGATCGACCAGGCCCGTGGGTCGCACCACCTGCTCGACGACTTGCGCCGAATGCTCCAGCTCATACGGGCCGGGCGTTGCTGAGACGAAGACCGTTTGCGGCGCGAGCCCCACGAACTCCTCGAATTTCAATGGGCGATTATCGAGCGCCGAGGGCAACCGGAACCCGTAGTCCACCAAGTTTTCCTTGCGCGACCGATCGCCGCGATACATGCCGCCGAGCTGCGGGATCGTGACATGGCTTTCATCGACGACCAGCAAGGCATCGGCGGGCAGATAGTCGAAGAGCGTCGGCGGCGGCTCCCCCGGACGACGACCCGAGAGATAACGCGAGTAGTTCTCGATCCCGGCACAATAGCCGATCTCGATCATCATCTCGAGATCGAAGCGCGTGCGGCTCTCGAGCCGTTGCGCCTCCAGCAGCTTGTTGGCGGCGCGTAATTCCTGCAATCGATCCCTGAGATCGACCTTGATCGCCTCGACGGCTTCGAGCAGCGTTTGCCGTCCGGTGACATAGTGTGTCTTGGGATACACCGTGAGCCGCGGGACCCGGCGCAGGATCTCGCCCGTGAGCGGGTCGAAAAAGCATAAACTCTCGATGCTGTCGTCGCAGAGTTCGACCCGCACCGCCTCGCGCTCGGATTCGGCCGGAAAGATATCGATCACATCGCCGCGAACCCGATAGGCCGCGCGACGCAGCTCGAGATCATTGCGGGTGTACTGAAGCTCGGCCAAGCGTCTTAGGATCTGGCGTTGGTCCACGGTGCCGCCACGCACCAGATGCAGCACCATGCCGTGGTAGGCGGACGGATCGCCGAGACCGTAGATCGCCGATACCGTGGCGACGATGATGCTGTCGTTACGCTCGAGCAGGGCTTTGGTCGCCGAGAGGCGCATCTGCTCGATGTGCTCGTTAATCGTCGCGTCTTTCTCGATGTACGTATCCGAGGCCGGCATGTAGGCTTCAGGCTGGTAGTAGTCGTAATAGGAGACGAAGTATTCGACCGCATTGTCGGGAAAAAAACCACGCATCTCGGCATAGAGCTGGGCCGCTAAGGTCTTGTTGGGAGCCAGGATCAAGGCCGGCCGCTGGACATGTTCGATCACGTTGGCGATCGTAAAGGTCTTGCCGGAACCCGTGACACCGAGCAAGGTTTGGTAGGCGAGCCCATCATGGAGACCGGTGGTGAGCCTGCGAATAGCCTGGGGCTGATCTCCGGCCGGGCCGAAGTCGCATTTTAGAACGAAGCTCTTTCTCATGGGGATTCTGTTGCGGCGCAAACTCGAGTATATTACACCGCTCGGGACACAGCATCGGGAGCGTTCATGGCAAATGAGGAGCACCTCGCGCTGCTCAAGCGTTCCGTACTCGGTGACGACTGGAATGCGTGGCGGACGGCGAACCCCGAGGTTCGCCCGGACCTCGTCGAGGCGCAATTCATCGAGGATGACCTGAGTTTCGCCGACCTTCACGGGGCGGACCTTCGCGGTGCGATTCTAACAGAGGCGCGCCTCAGCAACGTGGACTTGAGTTTGGCGGACCTGAGCAACGCGAGCCTCGGCGACGCGTACCTGTTCGGGGCGACCCTGAATCGGGCGGACCTGCGCGAGGCGGACCTGAGCGGAGCGAACCTCTTCGGCGTCACGCTGAGCGGGGCCGACCTGCGAGGGGCGAGCCTCAAATCGGCGAATATTAGCCGAGCCGATTTCAGCGGGGCCGACCTCAGTGATGCCGATCTCACAATTACCAACGCAGTCGAGACAAATTTTGCGAACGCCAACCTCACCGGCTGCCGCATCTACGGCATTTCCGCGTGGGGGCTGAAGTTGGAGATGGCCAAGCAGCAAAACTTGGTCATCACCACCGATGGCGAACCCGAGATCACGGTCGACAACATCGAGGTCGCGCAGTTCGTGTATCTCCTACTCCACAACCAGAAGATCCGTGATGCCATCGACACCATCACCTCCAAGGCCGTGCTCATCCTTGGTCGCTTCACACCGGAGCGTAAAGCGGTCCTCGACGCCTTGCGCAGCGGTTTGCGGGGCCGCGACTACCTGCCGATCCTGTTCGACTTCGATGTCCCAGCCACCCGGGACATCACCGAGACCGTCTCACTGCTGGCCCGCATGGCTCGCTTCATCGTTGCCGACCTGACCGATCCGAGCAGCATTCCTAAGGAGTTGGAAGCTATCGTCCCTGGCCTCGCGGTGCCCGTCCAACCGCTGCTCGAAGGCGCGGCCCGGCCCTACGCTATGTTTAAGGATTATTGGAAATACGACTGGGTGCTCCCAGTGCATCGCTACGAGGGTCTTGATCCGCTGCTCGCGACGCTTGGCGAGAAGGTTATTGCACCTGCGGAAGCGAAGGTGAGAGCATTGGAAGAGCGACGGCGGATGATCGAAGCGGAACTGACCATGCCCAAATAGGTCTCCAGCATCGCTATGTGACCGGTTTGCGGCGCGACCAGTCGACCTGCGTTCGACTGAGGGATAGGCGACGTTGTTCTCGGCTTGGCGGCGCGCAATTCCTGCAAGCGATCCCTGAGATCGATCTTGATCGCCTCGACGGCTTCGAGCAGCGTTTGCCGTGCGGTCACATAGTGTGTCTTGAGGCATTACGCTCGAGCAGGGCTTTGGTCGCTGAGAGGCGCATCTGCTCGATGTGCTCGTTAATCGTCGCGTCTTTCTCGATGTACGGTATGCGAGGCCGGGACGTAGGTTGGTAGTAGTCGTAATAGGGCTGATCTCCGGCCGGGCCGAAGTCGCATTTCAGAACGAAGCTCTTTCTCATGGGGATTCTGTTGCGGCGCAAACTCAAGTATATTACACGCCGTTTTGGCTTCCATCGTCAAAGCGGTCGAATCCGGCATCCAGAAATCGTTAACTCGTTAAAGAGCCGGGACTTCGGCGTTCACCGCGGTGACAACGCCGGGAACGCTTGATCATAACCTTGCAAATGGAGGCTTTCGCTTGTCCGTGAGACTTTCCTATCGCGCCCTTTCGATCAAACCCTCCGCGACCCTCACCGTCGCGGCCCAGGCTACCGCTCTCAAGCAGGCCGGAAAAGACATCATCAGCCTAGCCGCGGGCGAGCCCGACTTCGATACGCCGGAGCACATCAAGGCCGCGGCTATCAAGGCGATGCGGGAGGGGTTTACGAAATACACCGCTGTTGAAGGCACGCCGGCATTAAGGAAGGCTATCAGCGATAAATTTAAGCGCGAGAACGCGCTCGACTATCCGCCCAGCCAGATACTCGTGTCATGTGGGTGTAAGCACAGTATTTACAATCTCATGATGGCCGTGCTCAATCCGGGAGATGAAGTGATCCTGCCGGCCCCCTATTGGACCTCCTACCCCGACATGGCGAAGATTGCGGGCGCCGAGACGGTGATCATAAAAACCGGCCTCGACGAACGGTTTAAGATCAATCCCCAAAAGCTGCGGGCCGCGATTTCATCAAAAACGAGGCTCTTGATCCTCAATAGCCCCTCCAACCCGACCGGGGAATGCTATTCGCGCGGTGAGTTACGGGCCCTCGCAGAGGTGTTGTTGAGCCATCCGGAGATCATCATCGCTTCGGACGACATTTACGAACATATTCTTTGGCAAGCGGAGCCGTTCGCGAATATTCTGAACGCTTGCCCGGAGCTGAGCGATCGTACCGTGGTCTTGAATGGAGTCGCCAAAGCTTACGCGATGACGGGATGGCGCATCGGTTATGCCGCCGGACCCAAAGCGGTCATTCAAGCCATGACCGTCCTGCAATCGCAAAGCACCTCGAATCCGACCTCCATTGCCCAGGTCGCGGCGCAAGCCGCACTCGAAGGCGAGCAAGCGCTCGTGCGCGAGCGCTGCGCTATATTCAAGGAACGCCATGATCTGGTACTCGGGCGGATCAACAAAATACACGGTGTCGAGTGCGTCGCGGCGCAAGGCACTTTTTATGTCTTTCCGAACGTGCAAGGAGCGATTGGGCGGATGGCGGGCGTGAACAACGATGTCGCGCTCGCCGAGCAGTTACTCGAGCACACGGGTGTCGCCCTTGTTCCGGGGGCCGCTTTCGGCGCGCCGGGCTACTTGCGTTTATCTTTCGCCACCAGCACGGAGAATCTAATGCAAGCTCTCGATCGTATCGAGGGGTTCTTGGGCGCCAAGTGATCCTATGCAAGGAGACCGCGCGCGATGACGACCGACCCGAAGCCAGGCGCGGCCCTAGCTTCGGATCACGCCTATCAAACGCACATTCTGCAAGGCGTATCCAGGACTTTCGCCTTAACGATCCCGGCGCTTCCGCCGGCGCTTTGCGGGGTCGTCGGAAACGCCTATCTGCTGTGCCGCATCGCCGATGTGGTCGAAGACGATAACCAGCTACAACCCATGCAACAACGCTACTTCTCGAACCAGTTCGTGAGCGTCGTCGAAGGCGTCGAGGCCGCGGAGCGTTTTGCATCCGAGCTTTACCCGCTGTTATCAGCCGGCACGCCGGAAGCCGAGCGCGATCTGATCCGAAATACGGTTCGCGTCATCCGCGTTACCCACGGTTTTAACGCCCGCCAACGCCAGGCGCTTGCTCGCTGTGTGCGCATCATGGCCCAAGGAATGGCCGACTATCAACAACGCGAATCGCTCGATGGCCTTCCTGATCTCCCGGCTCTAGATGACTACTGCTACTACGTGGCGGGCGTGGTCGGCGAGATGCTGACTGAGTTGTTTTGCGATTACTCACCGGAGATCAACGCGCGGCGCGATGAGCTCATGCGGCTTGCGGTATCATTCGGTCAAGGGCTCCAGATGACCAATATTCTTAAGGACATTTGGGAGGACGGCAAACGCGGCGCGTGCTGGCTTCCGCGTGATCTCTTCTTGGCGCGCGGCGTTACACTGGGCGATAAGATCCCAGGCGCATGCGACGCCGGATTCGGCGCTGGGCTCGCGCAACTCATCGGCATCGCCAAGGGGCACCTCGATAATGCCCTGACCTACACCCTTATTATTCCGTGCCATGAACCAGGGATCCGGAAGTTTTGTCTCTGGGCGTTGGGCATGGCGGTCCTAAGCTTGCGAAAGCTAAACAAGCACCGCGACTTCAGCGCGGGATCGCAAGTCAAGATTTCCCGTCGCAGCGTTAAGCTAACGGTAGGGATATCGAATCTCCTGGTGACTCAAGACAGGGTTCTAAGAGCGCTCATGAATATTCTCACAAGGGCTTTACCAGTCAATAACATTCATGAGAAACTTAATAAACTAAATTACAGCGCGGGTTCTCATACCTCGTAACACTGTGACACTGAGCGCACGATCAAGACCGGTAACGGTCAACTGGTGCCCGCATCAACGGGGTCACGAACACTCGAAGGCGCGCAAGGGGGCATGACATGATGAAACGATCCCTAGTCACCGAGGCCGAAGCTCGCGCCGACGCAGGGCGCGGGCGCGGCCCGTTAGAGCACGCCGTCGACAGGGCCCGCGCGGGACTCGAACGCCTCCAGAAGGAAGACGGCCATTGGGTGTTTGAGCTTGAAGCCGACTGCACCATCCCGGCCGAGTTTGTCCTCATGATGCATTTCATGGATGAAATCGATAGCGTGTTGGAGCAACGAATTTCTGTGTTTTTACGCAGTCATCAGGCCGAGCATGGTGGCTGGCCGCTGTACGCGGGCGGCGACTTCGATATCAGTTGCTCGGTGAAGGTCTATTACGCGCTGAAGCTCATCGGCGACTCCCCGGAGGCCGCACACATGCTGCGAGCCCGTGAGGCCATCCTTGCCCACGGGGGCGCCGCCGCAAGCAATGTGTTCACGCGCATCACGCTGGCATTATTTGGCCAAGTGCCCTGGCGGGCCGTTCCGTTCATACCCGTCGAGATCATGTTGCTGCCGCGCTGGTTCCCGTTTCATGTCTCGAAGGTGTCCTATTGGTCTCGCACCGTCATGGTGCCCTTATTCATTCTCTGCAGCCTCAAGCCCAAGGCGAAGAACCCGCGCGCCGTCGACATCCGCGATCTCTTTGTCACGCCCCCGGAAGAGGAGCAGGAGTACTTCCGTATGAAAACGCGATTGGGGCGCGTGTTTCTTGTGCTCGACCGGCTGGGTCGGGCGCTCGAGCCCCTGATTCCGAGGGCGGTACGCCGCTATGCGATCCAGCGCGCCGAGCGCTGGTTCACGGAGCGGCTTAACGGAACCGATGGCCTCGGGGGGATCTTCCCCGCGATGGTGAATGCCTACGAGTCCCTGGTTCTCCTCGGTTATCCCAAAGATCACCCCTACTGCACTGAAACCAAAGAGGCTTTGAAGAAACTTCTGGTCACCGGAGAGGACTCGATATATTGCCAGCCTTGCGTCTCGCCCGTGTGGGATACGGCCATCGCGGCCCATGCCGTCTTCGAGGCGAACGGCCGGCGCGCGAGCGCCTCGATGCGCCGCGCCTTGAACTGGCTGCAAGAACGGCAACTCGGCGACGAGGCCGGGGATTGGCGCGAGACTCGCCCGGATCTCAAAGGCGGTGGCTGGGCCTTCCAGTACGCCAATCCCCATTATCCGGATCTGGACGACACCTCGATGGTCGGCTGGGCCATGTGCTTGATCGATCCGCAACGTTACAAGTGGTCGATCCATGCCGCGGCCGAATGGATTCACGGGATGCGATCAAAAAACGGCGGCTATGGCTCCTTCGACGCCGACAACACCTGTTACTATTTGAACCACATTCCCTTCGCGGATCACGGCGCTTTGCTCGACCCGCCGACCAGCGACGTCACGGCCCGCTGCATCGCACTGCTCGTGCTCGCGGGCGAACCGCGCTACAAAACCGCCATTGCCGCTGCGATCGAATTCTTAAGGAACGAGCAGGAAGCAGATGGCTCTTGGTTCGGCCGCTGGGGAACCAACTATATCTATGGCACCTGGTCGGTGCTCAGCGCCTTGCGAATCGCCGGTGAAGATCCCTCGCAACCCTATCTTCGGCGGGCGGTCGAATGGCTCAAGTCGATGCAGCAATCCGACGGCGGCTGGGGGGAGAGCAATGGCAGCTACTTCCCCCTCAAACGCGGCGAATACCATCCGAGCACGGGCTTTCAGACGGCCTGGGCCCTGCTGGGTTTGATGGCGGCCGGCGAGGTAGACTCCGAGGCGGTGCGCCGGGGGATTGATTACCTACTCGCGCGCCAAGGCGCCGATGGTCTTTGGCACGATGAAAGCTTCACGGCGCCCGGTTTTCCTCGCGTGTTCTATTTGAAATACCATGGCTACACCAAGTACTTCCCGCTGTGGGCGATGGCCCAATACCGCAATTTAATGCCAGCCATTCGCGACTGAAGACCGCCTCGCTCGGGATCGTCACGGCGCTACCGGCCGAGGCGCGCTGCATCGCGAAGGCGCTGGGCTGCGTTCCCGGACTGACGCGTCTCGGCGATACCTTGCTCTATGTCTCGGGGATCGGTCAGGCGCGCGCGCGCCAGGCCGCTGAAACGCTCGTCGCGCAGGGGGCGCAGGCCTTGCTGAGTTGGGGCACGGCCGGTGCGTTGGCAAGCACATTGCGGCCCGGCGATGTTATCGTTCCCGACACCATCCTGGTGTCAGACGTTCCGTTTCCGGTCAACGCGGCGTGGCGCGCCCGTTTGGCCGCGCGCCTCGCACAGCACCTCATAGTTCATCCCGGCGCCATGTTGCATACTGCTACCGTGATCCCGACTCCCGATGAAAAACGCATGTTGTTCGAGCGTACCGGCGCGCTCGCCGTCGATATGGAGAGCGGCGCGGTCGCCCAGGTGGCCCGCCGCGCGGGGATCCCCTTCGCCGCCCTGCGCGCCATCGTGGACCCGCAAACGACAGTGATCCCGGCCGCGGCGTTAGCCGCCATTGATGAGCTCGGATGCCCGAGGATAGCGCGCCTGCTCTCGGCCCTGGCACGCGAGCCGCGCGATCTCCTCGCATTAGTGCGGCTATCGGCGTGCTTCCGCGCTGGGCTCGCCTCGCTCAAACGCGCCGCCGGAATTGCCGGTCTATCGATCAGCCGTAGCGAATAAGGCTGCGCTAAGCATGTTGGACGTTGATGAATAAGGGCGATTGGCGGTCACCGAGAGACTATACGTCGCCGGCTGGATACCGGGCGGCAGCGTCACTAATAGTTATGCGCCGCCGGTCAGGAGCGCTATTCCTAACTCCCCGGGAAGCGCTATGCGCGCGCGGGGCGCCACAGCCGGTACACCGGCAACCCGGCCAAGACCAAAAGCAGACCGAGCCCCGCGTTAAGGCGGGTCTTCTCGGCGAACAGCAGGACCAGACAGATGCAACCGGCCACGCCGATGTATACCGCCGGCAGGATGGGGTAGCCGAAGGCGCGGACCGCACGCTCGGCGCCCGCGCTCCGCCGGCGCAGCACGAACACCCCGGCGATGGTAAGCATATAGAAGAGCAAGACCACAAACACGATGTAGTCGAGCAGATTACTGTATAAGTTGCTGTATTGGCCGCTCGCACTGTCATAGGTGCGCGGCAGGGTGAGCACCGCGCTCCAGATGCCTTGAATGATCAACGCGATCCCAGGGACACAATACCTGTTCAAGGTGCCGATGCTTTTGAAGAACAAGCCATCGCGGGCCATCGAGTAATACACGCGCGCCCCGGCCAGGATCAAACCGTTATTGCATCCGAAGCAAGAAATCATGATGGCGATGGCCATGATCGTCTGCGCATGTTCTCCCAAGATCACCTCGGCCGCGGCGACGGCGACGCGATCCTCGGCGGCATGTTGGATCGCCTCCATAGGAAGCGTGGCGAGATAGACCATGTTGGCCAATAGATACAGCAGAATCACCAAGGCTACACCGAAGGCCATGCTGAGCGGTACGTTGCGTTCGGGGTTCTTGACCTCACCCGCCGCGAAGGTGATGTTGTTCCAAGCATCGGCGGCGAAAAGGGCGCCGACCATGGCGGTCGCGATGACTGGGATCAATGCCACGGATCCGATGGTTTCGCCGTTCGCGATCGGTGTCCAGAAATCGGCGTTATGCAGAGCGGCTTCGGGATGCTGTCCCGCCAGGAAACCTAAGCCGATCAAGCCGGCGAGAGCCCCGATCTTGGTAAGCGTGAAGAGAACCTGAATCCATTTACCGGTTTGCAGACCGGTGAGATTGGTGCAGGTGAGCAACAGAACCGAAAGGATCGCCACCAGTTGTTGGGTCGAGAGCGACAAGGAGAGATCGCCGACGCCGGGAAGCGCGAGCAAACCTCCGTCGAGGACCAGGTGATGCGGGGAGATCTCGGGCCACAAGACACCAAGGAAGCGCGAAAAGGCGATGGCGACGGCCGCAATGGTTCCGGTTTGAATCACGAGGAATAACGCCCAGCCGTACAGGAAAGCCCACTTCGATCCAAACGCTTCCCGCAGATACACATATTGCCCGCCGGCCTGGGGCAGCATCGCGGCTAGCTCGCCGTAGCTCAAGGCCGCAATCAGCGTTAATATTCCCGTGATGATCCAAACCAGCAGCAGCCATCCCGGCGATCCCACCTGGCGCGCGATGTCGGCCGAGACGATGAAGATCCCCGAGCCGATCATCGAGCCCGCGACGATCATAGTCGAGTCGAGCAGACCCAAGCCGCGGACCAATTTTTTTTCGACAGGAATAACGCTCAAATTCGTCCCCTTTTCTCGTTAAACGATGTCAGCTATTGTCTCCCGACCGGGCCACACCTTCAACCGCATGGCTAGACATTCGCTTGCCCGGGAATGACCGCCCAGCCAACCCCAAGCCACGCCTAACCAATTGCCCCAACTGCGCCTCACCGGTATTGAAAGCGGATCTCTAACGGCAAACCCTCAATCAGCCGTTTCTTGGGCCATTCCGTCTCCGGCATGATCGTAGGCAACACAGACATTGAGCGCACACTGTAGGGCAATCCCCTCAAGATCACGACGCTGCAAGCACGACGGCGATGCCCTGAGCGAAGCCCTTGAGCGATCCGTTGATCGTCAAGACCTTGCCGGATTTCGAATCCTGAAACATCACCTCCATCGTGCGCGCAGCCTTGAGCTTGGCGATCACCTCCTCATCGATGGGCACCACGGCGCGGCAGCCCGTCGGTGCGCACTCTAAGAGCTGCATCTTGAGCTCGTTTTTCTCCGGCACTCTCAGAGTGATGCCGTAGGGAATCGAGAGTCCGAGCGGGGCACTGACCTCGAGGTAGAATTTGCCGTCGCTCTTCGCCGCAATAAACTCGACGATCCTGCGGCCCTGATCGTCGGTGAGCGTCTGACGCAGCAGACAATGCTGCGTGCCGTCATTGCCGGCCACGCACTCGACAACCCAGTCGCCGAACGTGATCGATTGGGGTTGTGCCTGTGGCAACGGATGAGCTTTCGGTTGGGATTGCGCCTGGGGTTGTAGGGGCGCCTTTGCACGGGCCTGCCCGGCAGAAGCTGGGCCGCTCAGAGCCGCGGCCAAGGAGAAGACGAGTGCCACGCCGAGAAAAGAGCGGTTCACACGTCTGGGTGCCCTGGTACGAATAGGAAGATCCGGAAGCCCATCATGGCAGGAGGCTATCAGATCGAAGCGCGGCTGTCCGTGGCTTCAAAGTTGGCCCTCGCCCGAAAGTCCTCGCTACCAGCCGATCGAAACGCCGATGGCGCCGGCGACCTCGTCCCTGCTGTTGGCCCCGACGCCGCCGCTCACTACGAGATTGGTGGTGGCCAGCCAGTTTAACTTCGCAGCGTAGCCCTCTCGGCCGTTGTAGCTGCCGACCGCAAAGCCAAGCGAAAAATCCTTGCCGGGAACCACGGACACGCTGGCGAGCGCGAGCGCCATGGCGACCCCGGCATCGAGATCGTTGAGGCGTTGGTCGTGTTGGGTGATCGTTGCTGAGTTGTCGGCGATCATCGCCTGGACGGCCGGTGCGAGCCGGTCATGGGTGACCGCTCCAAGCGCGATCTTGTCGGTCGTCACCGCGGCATTCTGAATGTTGCCCGCGGCCACCGAGTTGAGCGCGAGCTTCCGATTGCTGATCGCCCCGTCTTGGATCTTGGTCGTCGTGACGACATTGTCCTGGATGTTCGTGGTGCCGACGGCGTCGGTCGCCAACTTTGCGTTGGTCACCGCGCCGTTCTGGATGTTTGTCGTGCCGACAGCGTCGGTAGCGAGCTTAGCGTTCGTGACCGCCGCATCTTGGATCTTAATGGTTGTTATCGCGCCGTCCTGAACCTTGGCCGTCGATATGGCGCCGTCCTGAACCTTTGCGTTCGTGACCGCCCCGTCTTGGATCTTTGCCGTCGTGACGGCATTGTCCTGGATGTTCGTGGTGCCGACGGCGTCGGTCGCCAACTTTGCGTTGGTCACCGCGCCGTTCTGGATGTTTGTCGTGCCGACAGCGTCGGTAGCGAGCTTAGCGTTCGTGACCGCCGCATCTTGGATCTTAATGGTTGTTATCGCGCCGTCCTGAACCTTAGCCGTCGATATGGCGCCGTCCTGAACCTTTGCGTTCGTGACCGCCCCGTCTTGGATCTTTGCCGTCGAGACGGCGTTGTCCTGAATATTGGTGGTTCCAACGGCGTCGGTCGCGAGCTTCGCGTTGGTGACGGCGCCGTTCTGAATATTGGTCGTCGCGACGGAGTTGGCCGCCAGGTCTGCGTTCGAAACGGAGCCATCCTGGATCTTGGCGCTGTTGACGGCGTTGTTGGCGAGGTCGGCATTTGCGACGGTTCCGTCTTGGATCTTGGCGCTGTTGACAGCGTTGTTCGCAAGGTCGGCGTTGGCAACGGTTCCGTCTTGGATCAGCGCGCTCGTTATGGCGTTGTTGGCGATCTTCGCGGTCGTGATGGCGCCGTTGGCAATGTCGGCGGTGGCAACGGTGCCGTCCTGGATCTTAGCGCTGTTGACGGCGTCGTTCGCAATGTCGGCGTTGGCAACGGTTCCGTCTTGGATTTTAGCGCTGTTGACGGCGTCGTTGGCGAGGTCGGCGTTGGCAACGGTTCCGTCCAAGATCAGCGCGCTCGTTATGGCGTTGTTGGCGATCTTCGCGGTCGTGATGGCGCCGTTGGCAATGTCGGCGTTGGCAACGGTTCCGTCTTGGATTTTAGCGCTGTTGACGGCGTTGTTGGCGAGGTCGGCATTTGCAACGGTTCCGTCTTGGATCTTGGCGCTGTTGACGGCGTTGTTGGCGAGGTCGGCGTTTGCAACGGTTCCGTCCAAGATCAGCGCGCTGGTTATGGCGTTGTTAGCGATCTTGGCCGTCGTTACGGCGCCATTGGCAATCTTCGCGGTGGTGACAGCATTGTCTGCAATCAGGGCTGTTGTGACGGCGGTGTTGGCGATCTTCGCGGTCGTGATGGCGCCGTTAGCGATGTTGCCGGTCGTGATCTCGAGGGGTTGAATGGTGCCCGTTCCGCAGGGCGGCACGGCGCATCCCACGATGACGACGGCCTGGGCACTCGTCGGAAAAATTAAAGCGGCCAAAAGAAAAACCCCGGCGGCAGCGATGAGCCCGCCGGCCCGAACGATACCCATCACTCCAAGCAAGCGCGCTCTCCCAACGGAGCAGATTGACATGCCTTAGTTCCCGCGCGACACCGCATACTTGGATGCATGAGATAACAGGCTTAAAGCTGTGCGGGGCGCTAGAACGGATCCGTGTGAGCGTAGTCTGGCTTCGCCCGAATCGGTAGTGTTCAAGACAAGGCCGTTAGGAGCCGCGCCGGATGTCAGAAAGGCGTCGTAATCTCGATAGACCGAATGCAGTGCTTCGAATCCTACGCCGTCCCTATCGTTCGCCTGCTGAAGCTTCAGATACTCGATAGTCAACGAGTTAGCCCCTCTGTAGGTTTCCCCCAAACAGCTCGAATGTGTCCCCCACCTTGCCAAACTAGCCGACACCAGCCCGTCACTGTGCAAGCGTCATGCCTAGCAACGAGAAACCCGTTGCTCGTGCGTAGTGTCATTTCTTACTCTACTCGGCGATAACGCGCAATCGCAGGCTATTGGCCATGGCGATGATCGCCCGGACCAGTGCCTCATCGCTCGCGTCCGTTTCAAGATCGCGCACAAAGGACTGGTCAATCTTGAGCGCGGTCAGCGGAAAGCGCTTGAGATAGCTCAAGGACGAGTAGCCGGTGCCGAAGTCATCGACGGCCAGATCTACCCCGAGTTGGGCGATCGCTGTCAGCGTCTGCAGTGTTCGTTCCTGCACCAACGCACTTTCGGTGAACTCCAGCCCGAGGTACTCGGGCGCTAGACCGTGTGCGCTGAGCCGTTCGAGAACCGTGCGCGGGAACGCCGGATCCGTGAGCTGATAGGCCGATACATTGACGCTGATGCGCGGCACCGTCAGCCCCGTCGCGCCCCAGTCCTTCATATGCGCTAGCACCTGATCGAGCACCCAGCGGCCGATCGCCTGGATCTGGCCGCTCTCCTCGGCGACCGGAATGAATTCCGCCGGCGAGATCCATCCGCGCTCGGGGTGCCGCCAGCGGATGAGCGCCTCGGCGCCGATGATCTGTCCGCGTCGCATTCGCACCTGCGGCTGATAATGCACCGCCAGTTCCGAGCGGCGCAGGTCGTTCTCCAGAATTAAGCGCTAGCGCGCGGCCGCGTGCATGGTTTCGGTAAAGAACTGGTAGGTGTTCCGGCCACGACCCTTTGATTGGTACATGGCGGTGTCGGCATGCTTGATAAGATCGACGACATTGGTTCCATCCCAGGGGTGGAGGGCCACCCGATGCTGGTCGAGACCTCGATTTCCTGCCCTTCGACCATCACGGGTCTCGTCAGGGCCTCTCGGACCTTTTCAATGACGACCGCCGCGGCATGGGCGGCCGCCTGCCGCTCGCCCGGGAGATCCGGTACCAGGATGATGAACTCATCGCCCCCCCAGCGCGCTCCGGTGTCGCTCTCGCGCAGGCACCGGGGGAGGCGCGCGGCGATTTCGGCAGGAGCCCATCCCCGGCCGGATGCCCCAGGAATCATTGACCGCCTGAGCGCGCGGTTGGGAAGCCGGGTGAGCCCATCGTAGAACGCTAGCTCATGCATCGCGCCTTCGAGGCCCTGCTGGCGGCACGGGACTCTGTTTCTTTCAGCGCCCGCGCTATCGCCGGCACCAGCCGGAAGAGCTGTCGCTTGAGCACATAATCGGTGGCGCCGGCCTTCAGGGACTCGATCGCGACCTCTTCGCCCACGGTCCCGGAGACATAGATGAAAGGCAGGTCGGGGCAGCGCCCGCGGGCATAGGCAAGGGCAGGCCGCCCGTGTCCAGCGCCGCGGCGAACTCGGCCTGGGTCTCGACGCGGGTGAGCTCGCAGGCGATGGCCGCTTCCTCCAAGAGCGCCTGTACCAGCTCCGCGTCCGCATCGCTGTCCTCCAGATAGAGCACCCGGATAGGCGTCACTTCCGTATCACCGGTCGCGCCACCGAGGCGGCGGAGCATGGCAGCTTTTTTGTGAATCTACTGTAGAAAGGTGGAGAACATGAATCAGGAGTCACAACTCGACGAGCGCCTTTAAGGGTCCTGCCATCACGTTCACGAGCTTCGCCCCGGGTGCCCGTGCAAACTCCGCTCCTCGCGCGGCTCGCGCCTGGTCTGAGCCACCTAGCCACTATTGTAAGAAGGCTTCTTACTTGCGCGGGGCATGGTATTCGAACGACCAGGCGCGACGGCTGAGCGGTGTATGCCTCGAGCCTAATGCTAATGCTGTGGCGCTTGCCTGTCTCGCTGTATGCATCGCACAGCGCAGGATCTGCAGGCCATCTGGCGTTCTTTCCACGGCACAGACTACCGGAGGCGACGATATGCATTCTAAGTCTTCGCGGTCGCAATGCATCAATAGGGTCAGGGGCAGATGCGGGGCCATCGCTTTTATCTGTCGCGCGATGTTTCCTACTTCCCCACAGGAACCTCTTTTCTCCACGAGCACCCACTGATAATCGGTGGTCGAAGAACACAAGTTTTGAAGTGCCTCGGTGCTGTCAACACAATAAGTCAACGTGTGTTCTCCGCGACCAGCCAAACTCGCACATAGCGACGCCGTGTCCTGCCCGTCGCCGATCACCATCAATCTCATGCTGCTGCCCTCCTCTCCTGCGTATCCAGGAGATCCTGGTTTACCCGTCGGCATTGCTCGTTGATATCGATCCAGCAAGCGACCGACAAGGTCTTTCCGATCCGCATCGCTTGGCCATCCCCAAAACGGCGCAGTGGAATTCCAACTTTGCGCAACAAACGTTCGAGCGCTACGCTTGTTACGGTAACGTATTGCCCTATACCCTGCTGTTCTGCGAAATCGAACACTCGCTGCATCATCGTGAACGTAACCGCACCGAAGTTGACTTGGCGGCAGTCATCAGCCGCAGACGGTTTGACCGCGAAGCGGCTCAGCTCCCAAACGCGCGAACACTCCGGGGCGGGCTCCCCACGCAGCAGTTCGGGAAACGTGTCTTTTAGCATATAAGGACCGGTAGTCGGCAATAGCCGCCAGCAACCATCTACATCCGGTGCTCTGCCGCGGGCGATCATGTAGATGGGGGATTGGTCATCGTAACGGTCCTTCTCCACTCCCTGCTGAACCTCTACCTCCCAGCCCAGGCGCTCGTAAAACACCTTATGCCTTAAGCGGAACATTGCGTGTAGTGCTTGCCTGTCCATGTGCGAATCGGTCGGATACCCCAATAGGATTTGAGACATCGGTACTTACTTCCGCTTGGTGACGGCAAGAGTAGACGACAGTACCGCCTTTTTTGTAACTGTAAGATCTAACAGGCGGTGCTAACACCTCGTAATAATTTCGGGGTAACGGCGAGCGAGTGTGGTTTCCTACAACAGCACAGCCGAATGTGGAGAGTGCTCGCGAGATGGAGTGGCGGTGACATACCGCAATCTGAAGGAGTCGGGCGATACGCGGGAGAGGCGCGCTTATTATGAATACATGCGTGCCCCTTGGTTCGAAGCGGAAACCGCCGATTCAAAATACGGCTCGTTTGAGGAATCTGTGGGTAGTTTAGCGGGTCAGTGAGGTTGAGTTGGGACGCTTGCACGAACCGGTAGAAGCGCCGGGGCCGGGGGGAGCACAGCGCTAGCTCCATTCGACGCTCACTTTCCGGATACGGGGTGGTAGGAGATGCGGTTGTTCTTCAACCCCGGCTTTGGATGCTCCAATAAAGCCCAGATTTTTGTGCGCCTTGCACCATGACCCGCTTGCCCTCCTTGGCACGCTTGCCGAGGCTCCTGCTCATTTTGGCTTACTCCCCCAATACTGGCTCGGGCGTTCCGTTCAACCGACAGAAGCTTGCTACCGGCGCCTGAATAAAGGAGAATTTTCGCGCAAGTGAGCCAATAGAAAAAGCCGTTTCGAAGCATTAACGGTCCCGAGGATCGCCCGGGGGGTCAGGATGGTGTTCAATATGCGATAGCCCGCCTATGACTACGGGGAAACTGACCAAGAACAGGTTCTGTGCGATGCTAGTCTTCGTGGTTCCTGGACAATTGCAGGGCGCCGGATTCGCTGTGTTCACGCAGGGAGCCGGCGCACTGGGGGAAGGACTTGCGACCGCGGCGCATGGGGGCAACCCGAAGGTCATCTTTTACAATCCCGCGCTCATCAACCGAATCAACGGCACTCAGATCGAAAATGGTGTGACGTTCATTGCGCCGATGCACGCCTTTCACAGCAATCGGGTCAATACCACAGCGGAAACGGAAGGCGAGGTATTTCCTCCGACGCTCTATCTGACGCACAAACACAACGAGAAAGTTTCCCTAGGTGTCGGCATCTTTAGCCCCCTTCGGACTGAGTACGGAGTGGGGAGCGGGTTGGGAAGGTCGCTACATCACGACCAGGTCGGAATTGCGCACGCTGAATTTCAATCCGGTGGCTTCTTTTCAACTTACCCCATCCACCTCATTCGCCGCGGGCCCGGATTTCCTGCTGGTTGATGCCACACTGGAAAACAAGCTGAATTTCTCTGCCTTGGGACTGCCGGACGGCAACCAGAAGTTCTCCGGCAATGGATTCGGAGTGGGGTCTAATCTCGGGCTCTCTTCTGAACTGACCCAGACTATCGCCTTCGGTGTTTCCTACCGAAGCGAGATCGAGGTTGACATCAACGGGGATGCCTAGTTTGATCTTCCAACAGCGGTTTTGAGCCCAGCGTTTCCTAATACAGATGGACAAACCGAGATCACATTTCCCCAGCAGCTCGATGCTGCGGTGGCCTACAGCGGCATCGACCGGCTGACCCTGGAGGCAGGAGTGCGATGGGAAGGCTGGTCAAGCTTTGAGAAGCAGCAGCCAGTGAATGGCGTTACCACATCTGTTTCGCCGAGGGATTGGCACGACACGCTGACGCTCACGACCGGACAGCTCAACGACCGGATTGCTCTGCTGGCAGGATTTGTGTGGGGCGAGGACCCCCGATGTCCAAGGACGTATCCGAGGTTTTCGTGCTAGAGTATAGTCGGTTTGTTGTTTTTGTCACCCTGATCCTTGGGTTTAGTGCTGCCTACGGGGGCGGGTTTCAACTCGGGGAGCACAGCGCTAACGCCATTGGACGCTCGCTTGCCGGATACGGGGTGGTAGGGGATGACGCTTCGGCGGTGTTCTTCAACCCCGGCGGCTTGGTGTTGTTGGACCGGCCTACGGTTCAGAACGGTCTCTTCTACATCACCAGCCGCTTCGAGTTCGAAAACCAGGGCTCCAGGCAGTCTCTCGCGGGTCTCTCGGCACCCAGCCGGGGTATCGACGATGACGGGGGAAGAGACGGCCTGGCGCCGAGCCTATATGCTTTGGCCCCACTCGGGGAACATGCGCGCGTCGCTCTCGGCATTACCGCCCCCTTCGGCTTGGTCACGGATTACGATGCCGACTGGGTAGGCCGTTATCACGCGCTGCGTTCAGAGCTCAAGACCATAGACATCAACCCCTCTTTCGCTTACCGGGTGTCCAGGCAACTCTCTCTGGGTGCGGGGGTGAGCGTGCAGTACGCGGATGCCACGCTGAGCCGGGCGGTATTTGTGTTCGACCCCGCAAGCGGCAACCAGCTTGCGGATGGGTTAGCGCGCGTGGAGGGGGACGACTGGAGCGTGGGTTACGATCTGGGGCTAATGTTCGAATGGGACCAACACACCCGCTTTGGGGCCGGTTACCGCTCTAAAGTAGATCACACCTTAAGGGGAACACGTAACCTTGAAGGCGTGCCCGGACAACCCAGCGTGATAGCGGGCGAGGCCGAGCTGAACCTCCCAGACACCTTGTATCTCGGTGCCTATCGACGCTTGAACGAGCGCTTGGCGCTCACGGGTGGGGCGCGCTGGACGCATTGGAGCCGATTCCAAGAAACGCGGATCCGTTTTGTCGATGGCGGTCCCGACGAGGTCACGGTGCAGAACTGGGAAGATAGCTGGACCTTTAGTGTTGGTTTGGATTACGTCTGTTACCCGCATTGGACTCTACGCGCGGGCTATGGCTACGACCAAACTCCGGTCCCTAGTGCGCGCTTTCGCACCCCGCGTATTCCCGATAATGACAGGCATTGGTTAAGCGTGGGCGCGAGCTATCGTCCCAACGAAACCTGGAATTTCAGTTTTGGTTATTCACATGTCTTCGTCGATTCAGCAAGGATCGAGAACACCATTGACTTGGTGCCCGCGAATATCGCACCGAGCGGCAGTTTTACCGACACCTTGATCGGCGAATACGACACACCCGGGTCCGATTCGATCGGTGCTCAGCTTGTTTACGCTTTTTGAGGCGGTAAGCAACCCCTCGTGAAATCGCAGGCGGTTAAATTTTCGCGCAGCGAGAGGAACTCATCCAGCCCTACGATCGCTCTGATCTCGTCGAAATCCACCATCTGCCCCGCCAGCGATCGTGTGTGCCCGTCCCGTGCGAAGACTTGTGCCATGTCACGCATGGCCTTGGCCGTCAACAGCAAGGAATCGATCGGCGCGACTACCATCTTAAAGCCCAGCCCATCCAAATCGAGACGCAATCGTCGCCTGCCCGGCGAATAATTGTCTCGTTCGATGGAAGGACTGTGCTTATGTCAGTTGCGGGTTTGGCAGGTCTTATAACCGGGGAGATATGAGGCCCTGCGATACGGCCCTGGCGACTGCTTGTTGGCGGTTGCAAGTGGCGAGTTTGTCGCTACAGTTCTTGAGATGAAAAATCACCGTTCGCTCTGAGATGTTCAGTATTTTGGACATCTCCCAGGTCGTCTTACCCTCGGCTGTCCAGAGCAGACACTCCTTTTCGCGCTCGGTCAGCTGGATATGCGCATGTTGAAGTTTGGGGTCATCGAAGACCCGCAGTACCGCTTCATGCATATAACCGGTCATCAGATAGGCGATAGGTAACGCTTCAACGAATATTCCTTCACTATTGCGCGGGGCATGAGACGCAAGGCTTAACATGGCTGCCTCGCCTCGATCACCGTGTGCCGGGAAACTCACCCCGTTAACCAAACCAAAGTCGCGTGCCTCCATCATAAAGTCGATTATCTTAGGATTACCCGCTTGGATATCGCTCCAGACTAGCGGAGTCGTTCGACGTTTGCAGTGCGCGACGGTCGGATCGATTTGGACATACCCCTTTATGTCGTATAGTTGGCGCCATTCCTGTGGATAGCTGCTAATAACGACGAACTCAGGCCTTACTAATGAGGCGGGAAACTGCGCGGCAAAGATAAAACTTTCGAAACCGAGTTGGCGGCAGAGAGCGGAACCGAGCGAATGAATGTCGTCAACGGACGTGGCGCGCAGCGCCATGTCAATAAGGTCACCTACTGGTGACGAAGGCATTTTGACCTCCAAACATGATTCCTAGCTATCGTCGCTGTACCCCGACCAAGCCTAGGCTATAGAATACACAGCTCAAGAATACTGCAATTCCGTGTCAGTACCAAGTGCTTCAACAACCAAGGAACCGATTGATGGTCGAGTCTAGCTACCGCGTGTCAATCAATGTGCTGTGAGTCACGAGCCTACTGATTTTCAGTAGTAGCGTCCTCTGCGGAGGCTTTCAAATCAGCAGACAAACCGTGCCGGGATCGGTCGCGCCGCCGCCGGATACGGTCTGGTCGGAGATGACGCCTCGGCTGTCTTCTATAATCCAGCGGCGTTGACTCTTCTACAAGACACACCGAGATCGAAAACACCATCAATCTGGTTTCGAGCAATCTCGCGCCTTTAGGAACCTTCACCAGTACGCTGGTCGGAGAGTACGAGTCCGCGAGCGCCGACGTTGTGGGTGCCCAATTGCGATACAGCTTTTGATCGTTACGTTCCCGCAGGGCTGCCGACCTTCGCGATTTTTGGAAAATTCCCGATTTGCCGTGCCGCCTGGACGACTCTGGCGATCTTTTAGGATACCTCCGGGGATCTGCATTTGAACCTGCTAGATATGACAGGTTCGCACGGAACTCACCCGGCCTAAACTTAGTTGGGCAGTTGCCTCCTACGTAGACGTGAAGCAGACGCGCGACGGGAGGGGAAAGTGTCGCAACCTACTCCACTCCAAGGGGAAGCAACTGCCCAACTAAGCCGAGACACAGCGGATTTTACAGATTCCCGCTGGGTCGGGATACAAGCACATAGACTAAACGAGGCTGGCTTGTGGCGCAACGTAGACGGGACAGTCAAGAGGGGATCTTCACCAAGCTCAAATCCGGCAATCAGCTCGACTATGTACCCACCCCTACCTGGGCCATAATCAGATCTATCCGCTCTCGATGCTCTTCGCCCACAACCTCGGCTGTGCAGGTGATCGCCCATCCTCCCTCGCGCATAATGCTCGAGAAACGAACCGCTCTGTGGGGTTTCGTACGCCTGGATACCCTACGGCGTCGGCTTATCCAGCGTGTGCCGGCCGGCTGATCCGACCGCAAGGCCAGCTCACTCTCAGTCTGTCCGTAAACCCCGGCGTTGGCGACGAGCTGTTTCATTACCTGGAGGTCTCGAAAGCTGCCTGAAGTCAGCAAACTATGAAAACTTATGCAACGTTGGGGTTTATTTTAGGCCATCGCGGCGGTGATGAGCACGGCCCATTCGGCGATCTCGACCGCCGCTCCCGCCGTATCGCCGGTCGCGCCACCGAGGCGGCGGAGCATGGCGGCGCGCACTAGCATAAACGTAGTGAAGACGGATGCCAGCATCCACAAACCATCACTGCCCATCGTCATCGGGATGGCGGCCGCGATAACGAGCACGACGATGACCGCCGGCCGGCGCGGAAGCGCTCGGGCGTGAACCTCCCCCAAGCCGCCGGGTCGGACGTAGGGCGTAGTAAGAAACAACGCCAGCAACGCGCCGCGTCCGAGCACGGGCGCAAGCACCAGCGGTAACGGTTGAGCGGCCAGCGCTTCCAACGCGGCGAGCTTGACGAGCAAGACCAGTATGAGCGCCACCGCGCCCGCCGGACTGCAGGCCGGATCCTTCATGATCGCCAGGCTGCGTTCGCGATCCCCCTGCACCCCGCCCAGGATCAGTGTCTTCAATGTCATCCAGCGCTAAAAGGTTTTCAAGTACTCGATGAGTGCGGTTTTCTCCTCCCCGGAGAGGTGGGTCCCAAACTCGTGCCCTTGATTTGCGTTGCCTCGCTTGCTGACGTCGTGGCGCGTCCCGATACGCTCGGCCTGGGGCCCTTGCGCGATGAACCCCATGCGCTCGGGATCGTAGACATCGTAGCCGCGATAGAAAACGCGCGGGCGTTTTGCCGCGGCGTCCAAGAGATCGCGCAAGGTCGGTACCGAGCCGTTATGGAGGTAAGGCGCGCGCAGCCAGATCCCGTCGAGGTGTGGCACCTTGTATCCGATGAGATCCTCTTCCACGAGGCCGCGGCGTTCGATGCCCATGCCCGCGACCGTCCGGTTCGCCTTGACGGCGGCGTTTCTGTTCCAGCGATCCAAGCGGCCGCGGCTGGTACCGATTTCGACCAGCGGCACGGGGCGGCCGACCCGGCCGCTGCCCTCGGCATGGCAGAACGCGCATTGCGCATCGAACACGGCCTGTCCCTCAGCGGCCTTCGCGGTGTCGATCGGGAACGGGAACGCGGGCGGCGGGGTGCGTTTGGCGTAGTCCGTGATCCATTGCACCTCCTCGATAAGCTCCTCGGTATCATGCGGCGCGCCGCCCAAAAGCCCGAGCGCTGAATCCATGACGACGGTATACGCATCCCAGGTGTCGCCGGCGAGGTTCATGCGTTGCGGATCCCTGTCGCCGGGCGTCGAGTCGTATTTCTTGAGGTTCCAGATCGCTGGAAAGTCGGCCGGGCCGAAGGTGTCGCCGATCGGGTTCAGAGAATACCCAAAGAGCGTTATGATGTCGTCCCGGCCGCGTCCCCAGTCGGGGACATCGATGCGGTAGATCGACGGATACTGCGACTCGCGTTCCAGCAAGCGCTGCTTGGTGGCCGGAATGATAAAGAAGCGGTACATCAGCGTGTCGATCCAGTCTAGCTTGGTAACGTTTTCGATCTCCTGCAGGATATTGTCACTGTTGAAGCGCGGGTCTTTGGTGCAATCGATCACGAACCGCAAGAATGCCTGGATATTCGTCGTGTGACCCGGTCCCAGCGGCGCAAACACGGGCTTGGCATCCGGTGCGGTCCGATAACGCGCGGTGTGACACAGCGCGCAGTTGTTGGCGACGCGCGGAAAACCGAGGGTCTTTTTCGTGAACCCGATGGGCAACTCCTGCCCTTCCTCCCAAGGTAGGCCGAGTGCGGCGTAACCGCCCGGGCCCGGAAGCTTTTCGGGAAACATCCGCGGCAGGACGTAAAGGATCCAGTACGGAATATTCGCATCCCGCTCCGCCCCGATCGAGCCATACATGAAGCGCGTCGCGTCGTCGCGCCGCACCCAATCCGGTTGCGGATACTCGCGAAATCCCCGCTCCCAGGCGATGTAACCCACGACGCCGACCAGAGTCAAGAATATCGCAAGAACAATCCCGATCCGCTTTGGACCGGTCTTCGTGATGATATTCATGGGTCGCGGCTAAAAGGTCTTGAGATACTCGAGTAACGCTTTTTTTTTGTCCGAGGACAATTCGGTGCCGTATTCGGCCCCTTCGTGCCCCTGATTGCCGTTGCCCGGGACCCGGGTATCAAAGGTGAAGAACTTTGTACCGTCCACCTCGGGTACGTCGGAGCGAAATCCCATGTTCTGCGGGTCGTAGACATCATTGCCGCGATAGAACACCGTCGGCCGGTTGTCGCTCGGTTCCAAGAGATCGCGCAGGCTCGGCACCGAGCCGTTGTGCAGATAGGGCGCGCGCAGCCAGATCCCGTCGAGCGGCAGGTTAGCGTAACCGTGGGTCTTGTGAAAATGCGTCCAGCGATAGGTGTTCTCCTCCAACTGCACGGCCGCCAAGGGTTCGCGGCCGCCCGCTCCCGCGGTGGTTTGCGATCCGCTGGCGCCGAAATCGGCGCTGCAGGGTTGCCGCGACTGCCCGGCAAAGACCGTGGCCTGGTTGACGGCGAGGTCCTCGGTGAAATTGTCCAAGCGGTAGCGGTCGGTGCCTATCTCATCGATCGGGGTGACAAATCCGACCCGCCGGCCCGTGAAGTCTTGCCCGTTAAGACCGTGGCAATCCGCACAGTAGCGGCGGTAAAGCGGCTCGCCGCGGTTCGCTAGAGCGTGGTCGATCGGAAAGATATCGTCGTAGTTCCGGGGGGTGAAATCGAGCAACCAGCTCTCAATGCGGCATAGGGCTTGATAGTCGATGCTCGGTGGCAAGGCCCCGGTGCTGATAACGGCGCTCAAGTGGCGCTCCTTGCCGCGATCGTTATTGCCGTCCCAATGCAGCTCCATCTCGCGCCCGTCCGAGCGCTTCCTGCGCGGCCCTTGCAACCAGATCGACGGAAAGTCCGCGGTGCCTAGGCTCCGCGGATCCACCTGTCCCTCGGTCCGCCAATCGGGCAGGTGCTCCCAAGGCATGTTAAAGAGACCCTTGGAATGACTGAAAGTGTCGCCCCGGCCGGGCCCCCACTGCGGTTGGCGGTACGAGAAACCGAGCTTGCCCGCGAGCCACTGCCCGCGCTCGCGCATCCGTTCGATGGCGGCCGGATAGATGCCATAGCGATCGATCCAGCTTAGATCGCCCCCGAGGGCCCGGATTTCGGGGATCAGATCGCGCTTGGAAAAGCGCTTGTGCGCGGCGCACTGGAAAAAGAAATGCTCGAAAGCGTAGAAGTTAAAGCGATGGGCCGGCATCCCGAGGACTAAGACCGCCGGATCATCAGGGGTTTTACGCACCGTGCCCGCGTGGCAAGCCGCGCAGTTTAGGAACACCCGATCCACTCCGAGATGCCGGCGCTTGGAAATACCGGCCGGGAGATCGCGTTCCTGACCGCTGCCGTCATGCTCATAGACAAGCCCCAGCGCCTTGTACCCCTCGCGGGAAAGCTGTCTGCGGGCTTCCGTGGCGCCGCCCTCATCGCCCATGTAGGTCGCGGCTCGCGTGAGATAATCCTGCGCCAAGCTGCCGCCGGCGACTTCGGTCAAGGACTCGGCGCAGACCAGCGGGGCAGCCTGCCAGATCCAGTACGGAATTCCGAGATTGACTTCGGCTCCCGTGGAACCGTACTTAAAATGCTCTTCGATGTCCGCATAACCGACGGCGCGGTTCGGGAGCAATCGGTACGCGGCATACCCGCTGGTTAGCAACACCACCGAGGTGATCACCGCGGACAGTATCGCCCACGCCTTGCGCAGCGTGGCGCCCGCGGCGCCCGGAACTTTTTTAGGCGGTTGTACTTCTTCCATTGCCAGCCTCCCGGCGCGTATAGGCATCAACGCCGCGTGTTCGCGATAATAACGTTGTGGCGTGCGATGATCGAGGAAAATGTTACCTATGTCACAACGCGCCGACGGCACGCGGCGGAACAGAACCCGAGGCGCCGTAGCCCCGGTCGTTAATCAACGTTAAAATCGCTCGACTTGGATCCTGGTATTTTTAGCCAATCCGTGCTCAGCCACATGCATTTACCGAGGTCTACGATGATGATTATCCTCCTGCTAATAGCCCTACTGCCGCACGACGTGTACGCGAAGGAGGTCGTGGGTTGGCTGGAGAGGATCAAGGTCTACCCCGGAGAGATGATCTTAAAGGCGAAGATCGATACCGGGGCGAAGAACTCCTCCGTCAACGCCCGTAACATCGATGAATTTACCCGCGATGGAGACCCCTGGATACGTTTCGAGGTCAGTGATCGGCATGGCCACAAGGTCAAGATCGAACGCCAATTGGAGCGCCGGGCGCGGATCCAGCGGCATTTCGGCAAACTACAAACGCGGCCCGTCGTGGTGCTCGGCGTCTGTATGGGCGATATATACAAGGACGTCGAGGTGAATCTGGTCGATCGCAAAGGCTTTCTCTATCCAATGTTGATTGGACGAAGCTTTCTTAAGGAGAACATGGTCGTCGACGCGACGCTTACCTATACCCGCGAACCAGTCTGCAAAGGGGTAGGCGGGGGTGGGTAGCCGCCATGTTTATATTCTATCATCCCTACTGACGCTCCTCGGCGCGGGTCTTTTTTTATACAAGATCGTAGTCTTGGGTTTCCCGATCGTTCCGGGCGAAAAGTCCGATTTCTGGGATGTCGAGGTGCGTATCAGCTTCGTCGCGCGCGGCGGCCCGGTGAAGGTGTCGATGTATATTCCGCGGACCTCGCCTCGGCTGGCGGTCGTGGACGAAAATTTCATCTCCCGGGGCTTCGGTCTCACGACGACGCTCGTCAACGGTAACCGCCAGGCGGCGTGGGCGATCCGCAAGGCGAGCGGACCGCAGGCGTTGTATTATCGATCCTCGGTTCAGGCACTGGAACCGGCGGAAGAGGAGACCACCGCCAAGAGACCCGAGAGCCAACCGCCGCCCTCCCTCGAAGGTCCGTATCTCGCGGCGGCGGAAACCCTGCTGAAATCCGTGCGTGAGCAATCCGCCGACCTCGATACGATGGTCGCACAACTGATCAAGCATCTGTGGGAACCGCACAATGACAGCAACGCGGCGCTGCTCACCGGTCCGCGGCCCGATCGCGACCGCATTGCGGAGGCGGCGCTGCGCGTGCTGGCGCTCGCCCAGGTCCCGGCGCGCCTGCTGCAGGGCGTTAGGCTCACGCTCCAAAGCGGCGAAGCACCGATATTGTCATGGTTGCAGGTCTACGCCGAGGGGCGATGGAACTCCTTTGATCTCGGCACGGGCGAGACCGGGTTACCGAGCGATTACCTAGTATTCGCGATCGGGCGGGAACCTCTGGTCAAGGTAAAGGGGGGGGGCAAGGTTCACTACACGATCGCAGTCCGGCGCACCGAGGCGGGCGGCCTCGAGGCCGCGGCCTTACGAGGCCGCATCGTCAATCCTCGACTCCTGGAATTCTCCTTGCTGAGCCTGCCGATGCAGACTCAGAGTGTCTACCGGGTTTTGCTTGCGGTGCCGGTGGGCGCCTTTCTATTGCTGATTATGCGCAATATCGTGGGGATCAAGACCTTCGGCACCTTCATGCCGGTGCTCATCGGGCTCGCCTTCCGGGAGACGCAATTGCTTTGGGGATTGGTCCTGTTCTGCGCCGTGGTGGCCTTGGGTCTCAGCGTGCGATTCTATTTCGAACGCCTGCAGCTGCTGCTGGTCCCGCGGCTCGCGGCGGTGCTGATCGTGGTGGTGTTGCTCATGGCGGCGCTCAGTATTGTCAGCCACCATCTGGGCCTGGAACGCGGGCTGTCGGTGGCCTTGTTCCCGATGGTGATCATGACCATGACCATCGAACGCATGTCGATTGTATGGGAAGAGCGTGGACCGGCCGAGGCGATTCAGCAAGGTCTCGGCAGTCTGATCGTAGCGGCCTTGGCTTACCTAGCGATGGCTGCCGCCTACACCGAGCACCTGATGTTTGTGTTTCCGGAGTTGCTGCTCGTGCTCCTCGCGGGATCGCTGCTTTTGGGTAAATACACAGGTTATCGTCTCGTTGAGTTAAGGCGCTTCAAGGCCCTCGCCTCGCCGCGGCCATGATATTCGGCACCGTTCGGCGCCTGCGGGAGGCGGGCGTGCTGGGGCTCAACGAGCGCAATAACCGCTACACGCTGGCGTACAACCCGCGGCATCTCTATCCCTTGGTCGATGACAAGCTCCGGACCAAGCAACTGGCCTTGAAGGCCGGGCTTTCCGTACCAGAGCTCTACGGCGTGATTGAGATCGAACACCAGATCGAAGATATCCATGACGCCCTCGCAGGGCATTGGCAATTCGTGATCAAACCCGCCCAAGGCAGCGGCGGAGACGGCGTGCTGGTCGTAGCTGGACGGGCCAAAAACATGTACCGATTGGTGAGCGGCGTCATCATGGACCGGTCCCAGCTAGCCCATTACGCATCGAACATACTGAGCGGTCTCTTCAGCCTCGGCGGTCACCCCGACAAGGCCTTGATCGAATACCGCGTGCAGTTCGACCCCTTGTTCGGGGCCATCAGCTACCAGGGCGTTCCGGATATCCGCATCGTGGTGTTTCAGGGCTTCCCGGTCATGGCCATGGTGCGCCTACCCACGCGCCTCTCCGACGGCAAGGCCAATTTGCATAAGGGCGCCATCGGCGCCGGCGTGGATATCGCGACCGGGCGCACCCTGACTGCGGTGTGGCGCAACGAGGTCGTGACCGAGCACCCCGACACCGGCAATCCCGTCACCGGGCTCCAAATCCCGCACTGGGATCGGCTGCTCGGGATCGCGGCCCAAGCCTATGATCTCACGGGCCTGGGTTATGTGGGGGTCGATATTGTGCTCGATCGCGACAAGGGACCCTTGCTCTTGGAGCTGAACGCACGTCCGGGTCTCAACATCCAGATCGCCAATCGCGCGGGTCTCCTTCCTAGGCTACAACTCATCGAGCGGATCGCCGCTCGGACTTATGCCGTGGAAGAACGCGTCGCGTTTGCGAAAGACCGTATGGCGGCGCGAGCATGACTTTGGCGATCTGACGGACAGCATGCCAGTTGGGCATCGACGCGAGACGTGATTCGGCTGAGCCAGACATCGATTTTGATGTTATCTTAGCACGGTGGTTTGGCAGCCGGACTAAAAGAAATCGGGAGGGCCGCGAGCGTCCCACGCGCCGTTCGATGATCTTTCATCTTGTGCGATGTGCAACGGCGCGCACAGTACGCCCTACATACTGCAGTACTGTTCCTTTCGACGAAAACGGGCGTTTATTTTCCTTATGCCCCGTTCACGGGAAGTAGATGCGTAGTCCGAATTCCAATAGCACCGCGTTGTTTTCGATGGTTACAGTGCGTTCGCCTAAGGTAGCATCGCTAGCGAAGGGGACGGTATATCTCGCCTCCAGGTTGAGGGCAACATTCTCGGCCAAGAAATAATCGACCCCGGCCCCAAAAGAGCCCACCGGACCATTTGATGTAGTCTTGTCAATAGGAAAGGTTGTCTCTGGGTGGCCAGGGTTGTTGACATTGGTCCAGCCCAAACCGGCACCTGCGATGGCATAGGGGACAAAGCGGTCGTCCAGGAGAGGATAGCGCCATCGCAGCTGGATAAGAACATTCCATAAGGCATATTCCGCGACCTCGCCAAAGCCGGCCGCGCCCAGGTTGGTCTCGTACTGCTCGCCCGTCAGTTCTATGCCCCAATGTTTACTGAGATTAACGCCGACCGCACCGCTCCAGTCCAGAACCGTGTTATCCAGAATTTCAAGCGCCGCGGGCGAGCCGGTATTGGTAAAGAAGGCGCCCCCGGTGCGCAGGACCACGTAAGCGCGCCACCGATCGCTGTCAGCCGCACGGGGTACTTGCTCGGTTGCCCCGCCGAGGCCGTCGAAGAACAACCGTATACCAGCGGACAAGAGCGTATTCTCAAGGTCGAGGTCTTTATTCTGGCCGGAAACGACGACGTCGTTCTCAAATCCAACTATGTGCTTTAGTTCAACGTCAAGCGCCAGGTTGCGCGCGACAAAGTACTCCAAACCCATGCCCACAGCGCCTATTAACGAGGTTTCTAGAGCCCCTCCGAACGGAACATCAAATTCCCTTTCGCGGTCGTTGAATTCACCGATGCCGAGGCCCACGCCTGCTACGAGATAGGGCACAAGCCTGTCGCCGAGCAGGGGATAACGAAGCCGTACCTGTCCGAGGACCTGCCATATCGCGTATTCCCCTATTCTTTCGTTAGCGGATCCGTTCAGGTCTAAGGCATTCACGGCGGTCTCAATGTAATCAACGTCAAGTTCCATGCCCCAGTATCTATTCAAGTTCGCACCGAAGGCAAAGTGCTGAAATGGCCACTGAGAGGGATTTTCAAGCTCGAACCCTGGCACGGAATCCGGGTTAGAGAAATGGCCACCACCCAAGCGCAATGCAAAGTACGGTCGAACCTTATTGGAATCGGCGGCGTGAGAGCTGCCGCTGGCCAAGACAGAGACGTAAATTAAAACCGCCAGTGAGAAAAACTTACGGTAAAGGGGGCGGGACAACTTTGGGAACAGGACAATCGGGAGGAACCTACGAGCCAAAGTCACTCCACGAAACTACAGTAGAGGGCCTTGTAAGTCAAACGACCGTATTTTTTACCGTTCTCAGGGCCGCAGGGCTGAGCGTCTTGATCCTGCTGCACTTGCCCCGAGCCGGAGATCGATTTTGATGTTATCTTAGCACGTGGTTCGGCAGCCGGGCTAAAGAAACTGGGAGGGCAGATGACCACGTTACTATTCCTTCTAGCCGTGATCGGGGGTTTCGGCGCCCTCGCCTATTTCGCCGCGCCCTTGTGGGCGTGGACGGCGGGCCTGGGCTTGGTCGTCGCGCTGGCTTCCTTGCAGCTCCCGGAGTTCCTAGTCGCGGTACTCTGGCTATTATGGCTATCCGTCGCCCTGGCGAATATTACCCTCGTGCGCCGTTATCTCTATAGCGCGCCGTTGCTGCGTCTGTACCGCCACAAGCTCCCGGCGATGTCCACGACGGAACGCGAGGCGCTCGAGGCCGGTAATGTCTGGTGGGACGCCGAGCTGTTCTCTGGCCGGCCCGAATGGCAGCGGTTGCTGGAGTTACCGAAACCCTCCTTGACGCCCGAAGAGCAGGCTTTCCTCGATGGCCCGGTCGACAAGCTTTGCCGCAGGATTGATGACTGGCAGATAACCTATGAGCTGCACGATTTGCCGCCTGACATATGGGAGTTTGTCAAAGCGCACCGCTTCCTCGGCATGATCATCCCCAAGGACTACGGCGGGCTCGGGTTCTCGGCGCAAGCCCACTCCGCGGTGGTCGCCAAGGTCGCATCGCGCAGCGGCAGCACGGCGGTCACGGTGATGGTGCCGAACTCGCTCGGACCGGCGGAGCTCCTCATGCATTACGGTACCGAGGCTCAGAAAAACTATTACTTACCCCGGCTCGCCGAAGGCCGGGAGATCCCGTGCTTCGCCTTGACCAGTCCCTACGCCGGCTCGGACGCCTCGGCCATCCCCGACCGCGGCGTGGTCTGCCAGGGCGAATACCAAGGGCAAAGCGTCCTCGGAATTCGCGTCACCTGGGAAAAACGCTATATCACGTTAGCGCCCGTGGCGACGGTCTTGGGCCTCGCTTTTCAGCTCTACGATCCGGAACATCTGGTGGGAACCAAGGACAATGTGGGCATCACGCTGGCGCTAATTCCCACGAACCATCCCGGGGTCCGCATCGGCCGCCGGCACTTTCCGCTCAAGCTGGCGTTTCAGAACGGCCCGACCGCAGGGGAGGACGTGTTCATCCCGATGGACATGGTCATCGGCGGCCGCGAACGGCTCGGCCAAGGCTGGCGCATGCTGATGCAGCGGCTGGCCGTGGGACGCTCCATCTCCCTGCCGGCCCTCGCCGCCGCTGCGGTCAAATATTGTGCTCGCTACGCCGGGGCTTACGCCAGGGTGCGCAAGCAATTCAAGCTGCCGATCGGCCGCTTCGAAGGAATCGAGGAACGCTTGGCGCATATCGCCGCCGAGGCCTATGCGGTCGAGTCGGCGCGCCGGATCACGGCCGTGGCCTTGGATCATGGCCAAGAGCCGGCGGTGGTTTCGGCGATCCTGAAATACCAGGCCACCGAACGCCAACGGCGTGTCGTCAACGACGCCATGGACATTCTCGGCGGCCGGGCTATTTGCGAGGGCCCGAGTAACTACATGGCTAATATGTACCAAGGCGTGCCGGTCTCTATCACGGTCGAGGGCGCTAATATTCTCACCCGCAGCCTCATCGTGTTCGGCCAGGGCGCCATTCGCTGCCATCCCTGGTTATATAAGGAGATCCAGGCCGCCTTGGAATCCGATCAGCAGGCTGGGCTCGCCGCCTTCGACGAGGCGCTCGCAGGCCATCTTGGTTTCTTGCTGCGGAATCTGGCTCAGGCGTTCGTGCATAATCTCACCCGCGCCCGCTCGGTGACAACACCGGAGGCGGGACCGGCCGGCCGTTGGTATGCGGAGCTCGGCCGTCTCAGCGCGAGCTTCGCGCTCAGCGCGGATATCGCGCTGCTGTTGCTCGGCGGCGAGCTCAAACGCCGCGAGCATCTTTCCGGACGCTTCGCGGACATTCTCGCCGAGATGTATTTTCTAAGCTGCGTTCTCAAACGTTTCGAGGACGAGGGCCGACAAGCCGGCGATCGACCCTTGGTCGAGTCTATCGGTGCCGCTGCCGTCGCCATCATCGAACAGCGGCTCGCGGAAATCCTGGCGAATTTCCCATCGCGCCCTCTGGGTTGGTTGTTACGCCGCATCGTGTTCCCTTGGGGACGGCAGAGCCGGCCGGCCGACGATCGGCTCACGCACCAAACGGCCGCGTTGCTACTCGAAGCCTCCCCCGCGCGCGACAGACTGACGGCCGGCATCTTCGTAAGCCGTGCGCCCGACGATATCACCGGCCGTATCGAGCATGCCTTCGAGATGGTTCCGAACGCGGAAAGTATCGAGGCACGCATCAAGGCCGCAATCAAGAGTGGCGCCATCAAAGTGACCGATGAGCACTCGGCCCGCGCCGAGGCCCTGAACGCGGGGATCGTCTCGGCGGAAGACATGCAATTGCTCGAAGCTTGGGATCGGGCGGTACGCGCGGCGATCGATGTCAACGATTTCGCGCCCGAGGCGTTGGCGCCCTTGGCTCAAGCGGCGCGCGGATGAGCCGCACCCGTGGTCAAGATTTTCGCCGCCATCGGGTATGAAATCTCCGACCGCAAGACCACGGGAATCAAATTTACTTCGCGGGCGGGACATTCAGAATAAAAAATAAAAGGTCTCATGCATGTTGACTGGTTTTATAACGCTTCCTTGGTGGGGCTACGTGCTGGTCACCTTGGGGTTGACGCACATAACAATCGTATCGGTGACCATTTTTTTGCACCGCCACCAAGCCCATCGAGCATTGGACTTGCATCCAGCCGTTGCGCATTTCTTCCGCCTCTGGCTTTTTTTGACCACCGGGATGGCCACGAAGACCTGGGTCGCGGTGCACCGCAAGCACCATGCGTTTGTGGAAACTCCCGACGATCCTCACAGCCCGCACAATTTGGGCATAAGAAAGCTGCTGTCGAGCGGCGCCGAAGCGTATGGGGAAGCGTATACGCGACATCCCGAAATTCTCGCGATCTATGGACACGGCACCCCCGACGACTGGTTGGAAAGGTACGTCTACGGCCGCACGTATAGCAGTTGGCTCGGGGTCGTCCTATTCGGAATAGCTTATGTCCTTGCGTTTGGACCCATCGGCCTCACGATGTGGGCGATACACATGATGTGGATCCCGTTCTTTGCCGCCGGGGTCATCAATGGCATGGGTCATTATTGGGGCTACCGCAATCATGCCTGCCCCGATGCTTCCACGAATTTAATTCCCTGGGGTATCCTGATCGGTGGAGAAGAATTGCATAACAATCATCATGCCTACGCCAGTTCCGCGAGGTTTTCCACCCAACCGTGGGAATTCGACATCGGTTGGTGGTATATCCGCGCACTGCGTGCGCTCGGCCTCGCACGCGTGAAGAAAATTGCGCCCCGCTTGTATCGGGATCCTCAGAAATCGCTGATCGATGAGGACACCGTGCGAGCGGTAGCAAGCTGCCGCTTGCAAGTGCTTTCCGACTTTAACAAGCACGCCTTCGAGCCAGTATACCGAGAACAATGCGAACCGGACGATCCAACGCACCGTTCCAGACGGTTTCTCACGCGCTCGCGGCGTCCGATGGATACCGATGTTCAGCAACGCCTTAGGCAGGGACTCCGGAACAGCGCGATGCTCGCAAAGGTTCATCACTTTCAAACGCGCTTGCAAACCATCGCAGAGGAAACGCCCGTCTCGTCGGAGCAACAGCGGCAACTTCAAGACTGGCACCAGCAAGCAAAAACGAGCGGCGTTGCGGCGCTCGAGCAATTTTCCGAGATCTTGCTGAGCTATTCCTTGCAATCGGGCACAGCTCAGGTCATCCGCCGGCCGCTTACTTCGTGATGCGAATCGGGTTATAGTTACAGCATCACGATGTCGGGAGGACGCGCGATGCTGACTCGCTCTTGCACTTCTCGTGGAACGTTATTGTGGGTGACGCTGGGTGTGGCTTTGGCTTCGCCCGGCCTCCTGGCCGAGATGTACAAATGGGTCGATGATGAGGGACAGGTGCAATACTCGCAGTCGCCGCCTCCGGGCCGGCCGGCTCAGACCATCAAACCTCCTCCGAAGGTGGACTCCAAGGCCGCCCGCGAGAAACTCGAGCAACAACTACAGGACTTCGAGGTGCGCAGCGACAAACGGCAAGAGCAAGCGGAGGCCGATCAGAAGACCAAAGAACAAGCGGGTGAACGCAAGGGGGCTTGCGAAACGGCGCGCGAGCGCTTAGCGAAGCTTGAGGGCAAGCCTAGGATCCTGCTATACGCGGAAGACGGAAGCAGCAAACGTCTCAGCGAGGAAGAGCACCAGGCGGCTATTGCCGAGGCTCGCAAGGAGATCGAGAAACATTGTGCGCCTTGATCGCATTCTCGCAGTGATCGCTGGCGAGTCCCCCCAAGTCTCCTAAGAAAATCTGATTATCCGTCGTGAACGGTTGCGGATGCAACGCGCAGCAGGTTTATCAGATTTTTCCTAATTAACCTCATCGGTGTCCACCTGGCCGGAGAGCCGCCGGTGGATGTGCGACCAGGACATCCCCACCGCCAGGACCGCACTGGTGATAATCAGCACCAAATGGGTCATCGTCCGCAGGTTGCTGGCCGAAAACAACTCCCATTCGATCATTAACCAGATCAAACCCGCGCAAAACGCGACGGCCAGCACCACGCCAACGATCCCCAATGACCGCCGAGTCGCCTGGAGAAATACGACCCAGCCGATGAGCAGAACGACACCGGCAAGGAATTTCAACGGGGCCGGAGCACCTCCTGGCATCTCGGAGCCACCGAAAACGGGAAAGAGCGCCCAGTGATAGAAAGAATAGCCCTCGGGGTTGTAGGTCGCGTACACCAGCGCGGCCGCGCCCAAGAACCGAAATAGCAAGCCCCACCACGTGAATTGTTCCGTTTTCATGCACTCTCCACGATAGTTTGCGTCGCTACGCGGCCTCCGTAGCACCGTGTGCGAAGCTTATGAGGGTTTCAAGACCTTCGCAATGACCCTCATGCCCCGGCATCTTCGGAGCTTACTTCGCGCACGAACGTGAATTCGCCGTTGCGCACCTCGACCCGAACGGTGTCGCCCGGTCCGAAGCGGCCGGCTAAAAGCTCGCGGGCCAGCGGTGTCTCCACCCGCACTTGAAGCGCGCGCTTCAACGGACGAGCGCCGTAGACCGGATCGAAGCCCGCCTGCCCCAGCTTGTCCAGCGCCTCGGCCGAAACCGATAACCCGATATTCTGATCGCGCAGCCGTTTGCGCAAGCGTTCCACCTGGATCTCGGCGATGGCCCGGATATGCGCCGCTTGCAAGGAGTGAAACACGACGATTTCGTCGATACGGTTGATGAATTCCGGCCGGAAGAAGTTCGCGACGCTCTCCATCACCGCCTTGCGCATGCTCTCGTAATGTTCCTCCCCTGCCATCTCCTGGATGAATTGCGAGCCGAGATTTGAGGTCATCACGATCACGGTATTACGGAAGTCCACGGTCCGGCCGTGACCGTCGGTCAGCCGGCCGTCATCGAGGATCTGGAGTAAGACGTTGAAGACTTCCGGATGGGCCTTCTCGATCTCATCCAGCAGCACGACCGAATAGGGCTTTCGCCGGACCGCTTCGGTCAAATAACCGCCTTCCTCGTAGCCGACATAGCCGGGCGGCGCCCCGATGAGGCGCGCCACCGTATGTTTCTCCATGTACTCGGACATGTCGATGCGCACCATCGCCTCTTCGGTATCGAACAGGAACTCGGCCAAGGCCTTGCACAATTCCGTCTTACCTATTCCCGTCGGCCCCAGGAACAAGAAGGAACCGTAGGGGCGGTTGGGATCGGCGATCCCCGCCCGCGCCCGGCGTATGGCGTCGGCGACCACCGTCACGGCCTGGTCCTGACCGACAACCCGCCGGTGCAGGGCTTCTTCCATGCGCATCAGCTTCTCCCGTTCCCCCTCGAGCATCCTGGACACCGGGACTCCGGTCCACTTGGAAACCACCTCGGCGATCTCCTCCTCGGTGACTTTGTCACGGAGCAGTGTCATTTCTTGCGTCTCCGCGGTCGCCGCCTGCTCGAGCTGCTTGGTAAGCTCGGGAATTCGCCCATATTGCAGTTCCGACATACGCGCGAGATCACCCGCACGCCGGGCGTTCTCGAACTCAAGCCGCGCCTGCTCGAGCCGTTCCTTCAGCGTATGCGTGCCTTGCAAGCGGGCCTTTTCCGCTTTCCAAACCTCTT
Organism: uncultured Gammaproteobacteria bacterium; assembly: GCA_963764725.1. Taxonomy (GTDB): domain Bacteria; phylum Pseudomonadota; class Gammaproteobacteria; order JACCXJ01; family JACCXJ01; genus USCg-Taylor. The sequence goes on from CAVXTM010000018.1 coordinate 376,148, forward strand.
CGAGATCGCTGTACTCCCGCTCGAGCTTTGTTATTTCGGCCTCCAGATTATCGAACCTCTTCTTCGAGGCCGCATCGGCCTCTTTTTTCAAAGCCTCGCGTTCGATTTTTAATTGGATTAATCTGCGTTCGAGACGGTCCATCGCTTCGGGCTTCGAGTCGATCTCGATACTGATGCGGCTTGCGGCTTCGTCGATGAGGTCGATGGCCTTGTCAGGTAACTGCCGGTCGGTGATATACCGGTGCGACAAAGTGGCCGCGGCGACAATCGCGGGATCGGTGATCTGCACGCCATGGTGTACTTCATAGCGCTCCTTGAGTCCGCGTAATATAGCGATGGTGTCTTCGACGCTCGGTTCATCGACCAGGATCTTCTGAAAGCGGCGTTCCAAGGCCGCGTCCTTCTCGACGTACTTTCGATACTCATCCAAGGTCGTCGCGCCGACACAGTGAAGCTCGCCGCGCGCGAGCGCCGGCTTGAGCATGTTGCCGGCATCCATGGCGCCCTCGGCTTTTCCGGCGCCGACCATGGTGTGCAATTCGTCGATAAAGAGAATGATCTGACCTTCTTGTTTGGCCAGATCCTTGAGCACCGCCTTGAGCCGCTCCTCGAACTCGCCGCGATACTTGGCGCCGGCGATGAGGGCGCCCAGATCGAGCGCCAATACCCGCTTGCCCTTGAGTCCTTCCGGCACCTCGCCGTTCACGATGCGCTGCGCCAGGCCTTCGACTATCGCCGTCTTGCCCACGCCCGGCTCACCGATCAAAACGGGGTTATTCTTGGTGCGGCGCTGTAATACCTGAATCGTTCTGCGAATCTCGTCATCGCGTCCGATGACCGGATCCAGTTTTCCGTCCGTTGCGCGCGCGGTTAGGTCGATCGTGTAGCGCTCGAGCGCCTGGCGTTGTTCCTCGGCGCCCGGATCCTGTACCTTCTGCCCCCCGCGCAAGCGATCGATGGCTTCGCTCAGGCGCCGCTTGTCCGCGCCTGCCGCCCGCAATAGATCACCTAGCTGACCGCGGCCCTCTAGCGCCGCCAGCACCCACAGCTCGCTGGCGATGTACTGATCCTTGCGTTGTTGCGCCAGTTTGTCCGTGAGATTCAAGAGCCGCTCAAGCTCGCGCGAGATGTGGACATCGCCGCCCGTGCCTTCGACCCGAGGCAAGCTCTCCAGGGCGTCATCCAGCCGTGCGCTTAGGGCGTCGACATTGACCCCCGCTTGGCTGAGGAGATGCTGCACCGTTCCGTCTTCCTGATGGAGCAGCGCGGCCATGACATGCAGCGGCTCGATGAATTGATGATCGCGCCCGACGGCGAGGCTTTGCGCATCCCCCAAGGCTGTTTGGAATTTGGTCGTCAGCTTGTCCGAACGCATCGTGCAATGCTCCTTGAAATCAATATACTTCGCGGGCGGCGTATAAACCGCCCTTGACCAACGGGAGAGCTGCGCTTCTCCCCTTTGGAAACCCCATCGCTAAGGGTACCCCGGCAGGACCGCGGGGTATGCGTTTAATCATGGTTACTGCTCAGATAAGGGCGAGGGGACGATATTCAAGGACGATGCCCGTCATTCTAAGGAAGCATCGTGCTCAGTCCATACACGAGACCGATCCCGGCGCTCATGAGAAAAACCTGCTGCATCGACTCGCGCGGCTCGGTGCGTTGATGCAGGCCGGGGATCAGATCGGCGACCGCGACGTAGATGAAACTCGCGGCCGCGACCGCCAACACATAGGGGAGGACCGTGGTAGTGCTCGCAAGACTAACCCACGCAACCAGGGCGCCGGCCACGGTCGCGAGGCTCACTGCGAGGTTATACCCGAAGGCCTGGCGGCGCGTGTAACCGCTTTGCAAAAGGATCGCGAAATCCCCGACCTCTTGGGGGATCTCATGCGCGACCACGGCAAGGGTGGTTAACACACCGAGCTTATAATCGGTGAGAAACGCGGTGGCGATCAGGATCCCGTTGAACGAAATTGTGGATCCCGTCGCCGATCAATATCAGCGTCCCGGCCGCAAGCCCGCGGCCGTTATCCGGAGAGTCGCTATGCCGCTCACAGTGCTCCTCGTGGCAGTGCCGCCAAATGACCATCTTCTCTAGAAGAAAGAACAACACCAGCCCGAACAAGACGCACAAAGTAATCAAATGGGAGTCTTCGCGCTCCACGGCTTCCAGGGCTTCCGGGAGCAACCCGAGAAACGCCGTTCCGAGCAAAGCCCCAGTCGCGAGGCTCACCAGATGCGGCAAGAGTTGCGCACGCACGCGGTCGGGGGCCAGCAGAAACGCCGCGGCCGCCAGGACGCTCACGAGCCCGGCAAGCAAGCTGAAGGTGATGATCGGGACCAGGGTGTTCATTACTTTATCGCATTGAGGATCACAGCCATCGCCTTACCCGCGCCTTGTACTCCTGGTAGGCGGGACCAAATTTTCTTTCTAGATAGCGTTCTTCTCGAATGATCACACCCCAGTGCATGAACCACAGTACACCGGGCAGCAACAACACGGGCCAAAGCGAATTCAAAAGCCCGGCCGCGCCGAGATAAATCACTGTCAGCGCAAGATACAGCGGATTACGGGAAAATCGAAATGGTCCGCCGGTCACTAGAGCCGTCGTTTGCGCATACGGGTTAACCGGCGTGCGTGCGCGGCGGAAAGCCGAAAGTGCAAACGCCGCTATGAGCACGCCAAAAGCGATTAAGGACCACCCAACGAATGCGCTCATAGACTCCGGGAACAACGCAGTCGGCGAATATTCTTCTACGAGATAGCCCAGCGCGAAACCGCCGGCATAGATAAGCGGCGGCGGTGCGGCGACACCGGGTTTATCTGGTATTTCTCGGTCCACGGATTGTTTGCCTCTAAGAATGCGGAAGTATGGAATACGCTACTTCCCACCGCGAAATTTTTTTACCGCCCTTACATCCAGGGCTAAGGCTGCATAGCGCCTACGCCCCTACTTAGCGGTGAGTTGGGCAGCGGGTGATTGGCAGGCGGACAGGATGATCCGCTCACCTGCGGCGCGCGGCGAATAGCCTACCTGATCCGGCGCCCTCTCGATGACGAGGCTCTAAGCGATATCCGGGCTCGCGCTGATACCCTAGCCAGCGCTTGGGCAATGAGCGCTTCTATGGCAAGAGCGAGAACATGACGGGGCAGCGGGCGCGGGGCGAGACCACTAGTCGCTTCGCCCGACGATCCGGTAGACGATGCCGGCCCCGACCGCACCCGCTATGGGAGCCACCCAGAAAAGCCAGAGCTGTTCGATGGCCCAGCCGCCGACAAAGAGGGCGGGTCCGGTGCTACGCGCCGGATTGACAGATAGGTTGGTCACGGGAATGCCAATCAGGTGGATGAGCGTCAGCCCCAGCCCGATGGCGATCGGCGCAAACCCCTGCGGGGCGCGAGGGTCCGTCGAGCCTAGGATTATAATCAAGAACATAAAGGTCAGCGTGACCTCGGCCACGAGTGCCGCCGCGAGCGAGTATCCACCCGGTGAATGTTCGCCATAGCCGTTCGAGGCGAAGCCACCCAACTCAAAACCCACCTTACCCGTCGCGATCAGATACAACACCGCGGCACCCGCGACCGCTCCCAGCAACTGCGCGACCACGTACGGTCCCAGGTGCACGGCCGGAAACCGCCCACCGACCCACAAACCAACCGAGACCGCCGGGTTGAGGTGACAGCCGGAGATGTGGCCGATGGCGTACGCCATCGTTAGGAGGGTCAATCCGAAGGCGAAGGCTACACCCAAGAATCCAATACCTACCTCTGGAAACGCGGCTGCAAGCACTGCGCTCCCGCAACCGCCGAATACCAGCCAGAAGGTGCCGATCAATTCCGCCGCTAACTTGTTCATCATAAGAAATCCCTCCTTCTCTCGTCGAAGATCTTAAGTGGCTAGCGTCTGCATACCGCCCGCCCTCAACCGATCGATCGCCCGTTCCCCACCGGCAAACCCGGCATATCTGCGTTCCTCTCCCCTTCGAGGGTGAAGGGGAGATCTATCGGTTGACTTTGTGCCCTTTTTTAAAAACTACTTGACGATAAAGTCGACACGGCGATTTTGATAGCGGCCGTCCTCGGTGTCATTCGACGCTATGGGGTTGCCTTCCCCCATACCCACCGGCTCGAGCCTGGTGCTCTCAATGCCCTGGCTAACCAAATAATCCACCACCGCCTCGGCCCGCCGCTGCGAGAGCTGCAGGTTGTAAGCTTCCGATCCGATGCTGTCGGTATGTCCCTCGACCCGAACGCTTACACTAGGCGCATCGCGTAACTCCTGCACGGCCTGGGCCAGAACCTGTTCGGATTCCGGCGTGAGCTTGGCGCTATCGAAGGCGAAGTTGACACCCTGAATTCGCAAGAGGGTCTCGCCCTCCTTGGGGCAACCACTGGCGTCAACCTCTACCCCGGCAGGGGTACTTGCACAGCGGTCATTGCAGTTGTTGACACCGTCGCCATCGTCATCGGGAGCGCAGGGGTCCGGCGCCGCCGGTTCTGGCGCGGCCACCGGTTGCGGCTTCGGCGGATAATCTCCACCGCAAAGGAAAAGGCTGGTCGCCGCGCCGAAGGCGGCGCCCGCTGCCGCGGCTTCCACATCGGTATCTCCCGGATCATCCGCGGCAGCTTCGTTAATGCCGTACCCCACACCGGCGCCTAGGAGTGTGCCGCCGATCGTGCACCAGGGCTGGGGGATCTTTACGATAGGCTCACTGGCGCAGCCGAAGAGCATAATACCGGGCACGCTGAGAGCGATCAGGGTACGTAGCTTATACATGCTTTCCTCCCTCTACTGTTGTTGTGCGGTTACAAGATTATAGTAGTTATTCCGTGAGTTCAACATAGATCCTCCTCAAGTGTTACAAATCTGCAACAAAAACGAGCTTTTTCACAGTACGATGGATCGCGGCACCATGGAGTCCACTGTACAGATCGCCCGCACGATGTCGCGGCTGAGCGTGGCGAGCGCGCGTCCACAAGCCGCCGCCACGGCGGTCGTAACCTTCACCTATCGCCGCGAAGCCCGCGCATCGACGTTACAACTGTAACCGAATCGATTTCATTTGTAAGCAAATTCCGGCGCTTTGAAATCATCCGGTAAGGTCGCTGGCCTATTCTGCCCGCATCGCGAAAGACACGGAACTCCGCGCTTCGCGATCCGAAGCGGTTTTTCGAGCTTCGAGGAGAACGACCTGGTTGAATCATCACCAGGCCTGTCCGGACGAAGATCGCGAAACCGTGAGTATCCAACCACAGAGTTAGGAGGTCGAACATGAACCTACTTCAATTAAGAGAGCCCGAAAAGGCCGGGGGCGTTTACGCTTCCCGGACGCGAAAGGTGGACGACATCATGAAAGCCAATCCAAAGAGAACGCTGGGTCGGGCGGCGCTGGCCATGGCCCTTTTGGCCACGGCGACCCCGAGCTGGGCGGGCTTTGTGAGCAAACCCTATACGGTGATAGGTTTTAATTCCACCACCGGCAGAAACACTGCCTACGGAAGCCTGCGGGGCACGCGCTATAGTGCGGATAAGGTCCAACATATCGGGTGCTATATCAGTTACTTAACATTGGGCGGGGCGGTACCGCGTATTGTTGCCCGGTGTGATGCCAAAAACAGCAAAGGCGACAATTTTGCCTGCATATCCACCAAACCGGAGCACATCGGCACCGTCCAGGGAATGACCGACTCGTCGCAGATCTCCTTGGAGAGTACCCCTACCGGCACTGGCACTGTTGACATCTGTGACGTCATCCAGATTTACGACAGCTCGATGTTGCTCAGATAGCGTGACGAGATCGGTCGAGGTGGGTCGCTCGACCTGATCCATCGGTGAAATCCTTCAATTTCCATAAAGGAGAAAGACATCATGAAAGCGAATGTTGAGAAACGCATCGGCCTGGCCGTGCTTGGCGTGTTCGTGGGCTTATACGGCCTTCCTGTCTACGCAGGTGCTGTATACAAACCTGGCGTCTATATGTACGACAAAATAGTCAACGGCGCTGGTGTGTACTATGCCCAGGGCTCGATGGTAGGGGCGCGTGACAGTGCCGATAGCCAGCAGTATATCGGTTGTTATAGTTTCAGGCTGGCAACCGGCGGTCCGGGAGTCAAGTGTGTGGCGCAGGATTACTCAGGCAGGTACTTGTTTTGTACCGGCTACGACTCGAAATGGGCGGAACCAGTCAAAGCGATGACTAGCTCCTCGTTTGTCGAATTCGCGACGGCCAGTACCAACGGGAACTGCCTAAAGCTCCACGTCGAGAATAACTCCCAGTACCTCAGGTAAGCGCGGACGATCTAGACAGGGCGGGGGGTGTCTGCCAAGGCCCGCCGCCCATGGCAAGACCCGTCATCCATCCAATTTGCGAGAGGTGATGAATCATGAATAAACCAAACAAGGCTTTGGCGCTTGCGATCCTCGCGGCGACCATCGGCCTCCTCTACGCGGGAGCGGCGGCGTGGATGAGCCCCGAGCCTCCCCTCCCCCAACCGCAAAGGAGTGCCGGCTCCCGAGACGAGGAGCGCCTGGAGAAACTCGAGCAAGCCGTCGCGGCGTTGACACAGGCGCTGCACGACCGGCAAGGGAAAGACGCCGCTCCGAAGTCAAGGAGTGTTGCGGCGCCGGCGATCGAGCCGGAATCACGCGAGGCGCTCGCCCAGATGATCCGCGAAGAGGTAGGCCAAACCGTAGCGGAAGAAAGCCCCGAGGCCCAGCGCGCCCGGGAGGAAGCCATCGCCGAGGCCGAGCTCCTGGCCTCGCCCGAGAATCAGGAGGCGTATCAGAGCGCTTCGGCCGTGGTGACCCGCGCGGTAGCGGACAAGCGCTGGACCCAGGAGGACAGGGAGATGTTCCGTGCCGCGTTCGGTCACTTGACCAGGGATCAACTCATGGAGCTGACCAGCATCCTCGCTCCGGCGGTCAATAACGGCGAGGTCAAGGTCGAGGTCATCGGACCACTGTTCTGAAGCCGCGCAGTCTATATCAACCAAACCACAGAAAACAGAGGAGTCGGTCGTTGTATATGTCAATTTTGTCGGCCGGGTTATAGGCGGGTGAAGGGCAGGAGACCTCTGGGATAATAGGAAGTCTGTCATCAAACAAGCAACTCTGTTTGCGGTGCGCGCGGACCCAGGCTCGTGGCCGTAACCACCATTACGTTTGCGAGTCCGAACCGAATTTCTTGCCGAGGTTCAAGGCGCTGGCGATGGCCTCGGCCAAATCGCCGGACTGTAGCGGCTTTTTAAGCAGAGCATGGACCGCCGCGCGCCGCGCCTTGTGGGCAAGCTCCGGCCCACCGAAGCCGCTCATGAGCAAGACCGGGATATCCGGGCGGATCTCCCGCAGGCGCGTGGCAAGCTCGGTACCACTCATGCGCGGCATGAGCTGGTCGGTTACAACGAGATCAAAACGCGCCGGCCGCGCTTGGAATGCCTTGAGGGCCGCCTGACTGTCTTGGAACCCGATAGGTTCGTAGCCGAGAGCCGCGATCATCTCCTCGCCGAGGAGTACGAGCGCCTCGTCGTCGTCGACGAGGAGGACGGTCTCTCCGCGACCCTTGGGAATCGGCATGCGCTCGATAGCGCTCGCGGAGGCGGTCTCTCCGGATCGAGGGAGGTAGACCGTGAAGCTGCTCCCCTGACCCGGTGTGCTCGCAACCTCGATGGCACCCCCGTGGTCGCTCACGATGCTGTGCGCCAGGGACAGGCCGAGCCCGGTTCCCTGGCCGAGGTCCTTGGTGGTGAAGAAGGCATCGAAGACCCGATCGAGCGTGGCCTCCTCAATCCCGTGTCCGGTGTCCGTTACTTTGAGGCGCACATAGGCCCCCGGCTCCAGCGTGTGATGTCTCTGCATCGTCCGCTCGCTTAGCTCGATCACGTCGAGGGCAATCTCGAGCAGCCCGCCTTCGTCCAACATCGACTGTACGGCGTTGGTGCAGACATTCATCACAAGCTGATGCAGGCGAATCACATCGCCCTGCACCGTCGCATCCTCCGCGTTCACCTGCAGCCTTAGCGCGATCGTCTCGGGCAGCGAGGCCTTGATAAGCTCCGCGACCTCGCCGAGTAGCGGCCCGAGCCGCACCGGCACATGTTCACGGCTTCCCGGCTGCGTGAAGGCCAGGATTTGATCGACCAGGTCTTTCGCCCGATTCGCCGCCGCCATCACGTTACCCAAATAGCGCTGGAGGTTGCTGCCTGCGGGCACGGCGTCGAGCGCCATCTCCGCATACCCCAGGATGGCACCGAGTATATTGTTGAAATCATGGGCGATCCCGCCTGCGAGCGTCCCGATGGCCTCGAGCTTCTGGGCCTGACGGAGCTGTGCCTCAAGCCGCGCTTTTTCCGACTCGGCGCGCTCGCGCTCGGCAAGTTCCTCTTGCAACCGGGCGTGGGCGGCCCGCAGCTCGCCCGTGCGCTGCTCGACCCGTAGCTCGAGCTCCGCGTGGGTTTCGGCGAGGGCCCGTTCCGCCGCTTCCCGGCGCGCGATATCGGCCTGCAGCGCCTGCGTGCGCTCCGTCACCTGGGCCTCCAGCTCCGCGGTGTGGGCCCGGATCCGCCCCATCATGTCGTTGAAGGCCCGCGCTAGCTCGCCGGCCTCGTCGTGGGAACGCACGGCCACCTCAACCCCTCGTTCACCCGCCGAAAAGCGAGATACGGCCTCGGTCAGCGTCCGGAACGGCGAGGTGAGCCGGCCCGCCGTCACGACCCCGAAGAGCGAGACGAGAAGGGCGATCGCAATGGCCAGGATGACCCCCTCGCCAAGCAAGCGATCGATGGGCACGAGGAGAACCGATTGGGGCTCGGCGACTACCACCAGCCAAGGCCTATAGCGCAGTCGCGCGGTACCGACCGCGTAGGGCTCTGCCTGCGAATCCTGCGATCCCGTCGACAGCGGTGCGGTGAAATAGCCGCCGTTCGATAGCTGTTTAAGCGCGGTCTCCAGGGCCGGAGGCCCGGTGGCCGCCGCCGGGCCACCGTCGGGCAGCCTCCACTCGGCCTGAAGCCTGCGAATGAGGTCAGTCTCGATCGGCGCCACGGAGGTGAAGATCAAATCGGGCTGGGCGCTGTCGGCGAGCCGGATGTGGTGCTCATCGAGCAATACCACGCGGGCGCTCGGTGAGGCATGCAGGGCTTGCGTCGTGAGCTGCTGCACGACCGTGGCGTTGTAGGTAATCCGCAAGACCCCCAGGGGCCGGCCCGCGGGGTCCCACACCAGGCTGGCAAAGTGCAGTGTCAGGGCGTCACCGGGCGCATCCGCGAACTGCATCGCCGAGACCGTCGGTACCTTCGTGGCCATGAGCGTCTTGAAGTAGTCGCGCTCTGATTCATCGCGCCCGATCTGTACCGTGCGCGTGTCGAGGAGGTTATGACCGGCGAGATCGAGCACGGCGAAGGAGATGAGATTCACGGTGTCCTTGCGGCTCAATCGCAGCAGCGTCTGCCATGCGGCTGCCTTGTGAAGCGCGTCACCGGGGGCCGACAGAAAACCTTGAACCGCGGGCAAAAGCGCGTGAACCCGCAAACCATTTAAGTTCTCATTGAGAAATCCGTCGATGGCCTGGGCGGTCTGCGTAGCGCTGGCGTAGAGGGCCCGGTGCGCGCCGTCGATCAGCGCTTGGCGCGTCACGCGCTGGTTGAAATACTCAAGCAGCAAGAGCGGTGCGAGCGAAACCAATAGGAAGGCCGCAATCAGTCGGGGACGCAGCTTGGAAAACGCTCTACGCATGCACGCCGCTCTCACGACGGTTTCCCACCCATCGCAAGCGCGCCGAAGAGCCCTACGCGCCACCGGGCCCGACGACCATCGACTCGACCGGCATGCCGTACACGTTTGATTTGAACCCTAGCCAAAAAAATTTTGAAATATAAGCATTTCGTAAAACGCCCTCTCCCACCGGGAAGGGTTGGGGTGAGGGTACTAGAAGGATGATTACGCATTGTCTTATATCCCCTCATCCTAACCTTCTCCCGGAGGAGAAGGGACTTCTCATTTTGTCGTAGTGGTTTTGTTCCACATTTGAGACGGAAGAATCTATTCGGTCGGAAGAAACGTCGGATCGATCAGCGCGTCGAGGTCCGGGAGACGCCCGAGGCTCCCGGTTCGGATGTAGAAATCGATATGGGCGCGGGCGCTCTGATACAGTGATGTCGGGTCGTTGCGATCGAAGGCCCGGCGATTGTCCGCGAGGCTCAAGAGCTTGAGCCCGAGCGGTTGCACCTCGCCGAGCGGGATGGCGAGTGCTTGTGCGATGATCGCGTTGTCCTCTTCGGGGTGTGTCCGCCAGTGCTCGACGGCCCGGAGGATCGCACGCAGAAAGGCGCGGACGTCCTCGGGCCGCTCCCGGAGCACCGCGCCGCGGAACTGGAGCGTATCGATGATGAGCCCTGGGGTCTCTCGGCTCGTGTACAGGACTCGGCCCCCTGCCTGCACCACCCGAGAGACATACGGCTCCCAGGCTTGCCCCGCATCGATCACCCCGGCGCGCAACTGGTCGGGGACATGGTTGGAATCGGTGTTGATGAGCGTGACCTCGGCGCGCGTCAGCCCCCCGGCCTCTAGCATGCGCTCGACGAAGAGCTCGCCAAAACCGCCCAAGGCGGCCCCGATCACCTTGCCGCGCAGTTCCGCGATGCCCGTGATCGCGGGCTTCGCGACCACCGCATCGCCGCCTGCGGATTCGTCGATCGCGTAGACCACCCGAATGTCGGGGTGATGACCGCTGGCGACGATGAGGCTGCCGATGGGCAGCGCGATGCCGTCGTACTTGCCGGCGATGAAATCGGCGATCTGGGGCTCCGTGTCTTCCGTATAGATCACCTCGACGGCCACGCCCTCCCGGGCGTAGTACCCCAGCTCCCGGGCCAAGGTGATCGGGAAGTATCCTGGCCAGAGGTTGTGCGCAAAGCGAAGCGCCGGGCGCTCGGGAGCGGGCGCCTCGGGCGCCGAGCAGGCACCGATAAGAAGAACTGTCAACACCAGCCCATGCCCCGCACCCCACCATGCGGCCCATGGCTTGAGCAAATCGCCGCGAAGCCCGCGCATCACCGTTACAACTGTAACCGAATCGCTTGCATTTGTAAGCAATTTCCCGCGCTTTGAAATCATCCGGTAAGGCACCCGCGCTAGTTTACGCACATCGGGGCAGGCGAAGGCTCGGAATCCGCACCGCCCTAGTGTAGTGCTTCGTAATAAATGGAACTTGTCGTTGGCCGTACCAAGGTCCTTTTTGCGTATTCCTGTTCCTCGGAAAGCGTTGCAGCACAAGGATTCCACGCCTGGAATCATAAGTCCTAAAAAGAATGAAGCAGTACACTAGTATACGTAAATCAGGGCAGGCGATGGATCGGAATCCTCACCGCCATCTGAAGCAGCGCTAGCAGCGGAGCAAGAGCGCCAGAGAGATGAGATAGGACATCAGCGAAACGTCGTGCCTTGCCATCCCGAAACGGCGAATCAAACGTCGAGGAGAACGAACATGTTGAATCATTACGAAGGTATTGAAACTCGCGCCCGCCGGGTTGTGGGGCCCATGCCATTGCCCCGAGTTGCACGAGGGATCCTCGCTGCGCCTTTCCGCTTAGCAGCGAATGCCACGACTCGTATCTCTAAAGCGCTGGCGCCCTGGGTAGTCATGTGGCGATTCTTGGAGGGCTTGGACCGTCACTCGCTGGCTTTCTATGGCGACGTTGAAGGCCGAGCAGACCCGAACACGCGGGCGAAGAACGGCCGAATCATGAGCACCGGCGCCGCGGCGACGGATATGAAAACTAGGAAGTCGATCACGAACATTCTTCCATCACGACAACCGGTAGCGGCCGAGGGCGAGCGACCCACGGTGATCGGCCTGCACGCCGGTGCCGGCGCTCCGGAGCAATGGCGGCCGCTCGCCGAGCGCCTGCGCTTCCGCAACCGCGTGCTCGCGCCGCACCTCCGCGGCTATGCCGCGAGCCGCGCATTGGGCACGGGCGAGCCGTTCTCGCTGGATACCGAGACGGCGGCGATCGAGCCTTTGATCGGTGCCTTTCCAGGCCCGGTGTACCTCGTAGGCCATGACTATGGCGCGGCGGTGGCGCTCAAGCTCGCGCTCGCGCGCCGCGAGCGCATCGGCGGCCTGCTGCTGTACGAGCCGACGCTATTCAGCCTTTTGTTTTCGGATGCGAAGTCGCGCTACGCCTATATGGACATAGCGCAACTGCGACGCGTGCTAGGACGCTATCTCGATGCGGGCGATAGGCTCCAGGCCGCGCTGCGCTACGTGGACCATTGCTCGGGCGCAGGCGTGTGGCAAGGCCTTTCAGCCGAGGAGCGGGCAACGATCGCCCATCGCATGCCGGCGCTGTGTGCGCAGCTCGACGCCCAACTCGCCGATCCGACGCCTGCTTCGGCGTACGCCGGGATCGACGTGCCGGTATTGCTCCTGAGCGGGGCTCGGCCGCGCGCCTGCACCCGGCGCATCGCGCAGCTCCTCACGCGCGCGCTCCCCCGCGCGGAGTGGCGCCAGCTCGATGGTGTCGGCCACGGCCCCGGCGCACACCCTGAGGAGGTCGATCGCGAGATCGAGGACTTTCTCGCGCGGCACCTCTCATCTCGTACCGTGATCCGGAGCCGACAGCGGCCTTCGCGTCGATGGTATCTTGCGCGCCGCGACGAGCCTGACCGGGCGGACGCCGCATCACGGGAAGAGCCCCGCGCCCTGCCCAGCGCCCCATCGCCAGATCCATGGAACTGTGCGTGGCGCAGGGCACGGGGGTAGTTGAAGAGACAAGGGCCGGTCCAGCGGATCCGGAGTCGGAAACGCCTAAATCAAATCGCGATGATCCCGGGCCACCGGTGACGGTCCGCTCAAGTATAATGCCGGAGTCTTTTTACCGAGGACCGAGATAGCGATGCCTGCTCCACGCATCCTTGGGGTGGATGACGACCCGGCGATCCGGCAGTTGATCGCGGACTATCTGACGGAGAATGGCTTTCAGGTCAGCACCGCCGCGGATGGCAGGGCGATGCGACAGCGCTTGACCCAAAGTCCCGTGGACCTCGTGGTGCTCGATATTCGGCTCGGTCAGGAAGACGGCATGGTGCTCGCCCGCGAGCTGCGAGCGGCATCGGCGGTCCCCATCATCATGCTGACCGGCCAGCGCGAAGAGGCCGACCGCGTGATGGGTCTGGAGCTGGGTGCGGACGATTACCTCACTAAGCCCTTCAGCCCGCGGGAGCTACTCGCTCGCATCCGGGCCGTGTTGCGCCGGACCCGGGCGCGCGAGCTATCCCCGCCTAAACGCAACAAGTGGACCCTCTATCGATTCGCCGGCTGGGAGCTCGACATGCGCACCCGCTGTCTGCGCTCGCCACGGGGCGCGCCCGTCGCCTTGAGCCGAGGAGAGCTGAGCCTGCTTGCGGCCTTCCTGAGCGCCCCCCAGCGCGTGCTGTCGCGCGATGAGCTATTGGATCTCAGCCGCGTGCACGACAACGAGGTCTTTGACCGCAGCCTCGATGTGCAGATCCTGCGCTTGCGCCGAAAGATAGAAGCCAACCCGGGCGAACCGGAGCTTATCAAGACCGAACGTGGCGTGGGGTATGTGTTCGCCGCGAAGGTGGACGTGTTATGAGGCGCGGCTGGCGGCGGATCCTGAGCTTCCGAATCACCGTCTTGATCGCGTCCTGTGACAGCGGCGTCCGCACGGGGACACTTGCGACGCTGCGATTCGGCTACGACTACTTGCCCGGCTACTACCCAGCGGCAACCTGACGTGCTTATCCTTATCGAGGCTGGGATCGGCCACCTCGATGATCATCAACACGTCCTCAGGGTAGGGATGCGCGTCTACATTAGCGGCACGGCTTGACCAGGGCGAGATCGGGCTCGGGGAGAATAAGAATTTCAAAAGCCCTTTTTCTACAAAAGGGAAGATACGACCGACTCTATTTTTACGACGCTAGGGTAAACGTCGCCACCGCGGGTTGGTTCGTTATTGTTACAACGGTAACCGAATCGGTTACATCTGTAAGCAAATTCTCCTTTTTTGAAATCCTCCAGTAAGGTTGCCCCTCTATCTTAAGACCCTAAATCGACAAGCACGCCTGCCTCGATTGCAGGGACGAGGCCAAGGATCTGTGGCGTTTCATCGCCGCAGCAAGTGCTGTGCATGTAGATAGTTAACCACTCTTAAGAGGAGAGCAACGATGAGCAGTGAACGTAACATCGATGAAACGGAATCGTCGGCCGTGTATCGAGGTGAGTCCCGCTTGCAGGCGCTGAGCGAGCCCTATAACGAATCTCTAGAAGAGTGGTGGCATCGCGAATGCCATCTTTCCGCCGAAAACCGGGATCCCGTACCGACGCGTAATTCCGCAACGCCAGCGCTTAAGCGCTTGCTATCTGCACTAGTAAGGTTAGGTATCGCATACCGAAAATCAACCGTTGAGGTCCAGCTAAGATGAACATCCGGCGACAATCCTTCAGTACATCCGAACACTGCGTGCTCTCCGCTTGGCGGGAGCAACTGGCGCAAGCCGCGCAGGGTCTCTCGCAACAACTCGTTCAGCAGGCGCCACAGCTTCTGCCCCGTTTTGCGGCCTATTACACGAAGCTGCAACAGTTGCCACGGCGGGTGCGGCGGCGCCTGCAACGGCAATTCCGTACGGTGTGCCGTGCGCACCATTTCTCTGCAAACAGAACGCACCCGACACGAACCCAATCGCTCGCCGGCGTGGCGCTGTTGCTGGCCCTAGGTCAGGCGCCGGCGCTGGCCGCCACCATCAACGTCGGCGGCGGTTGTTCGCTGGTGAACGCCATTAATTCGGCCAATCAGGAGGCTTCGGTCGGCGGATGCACGGCCGGTAGCGGTGCGGACACCATTGTGCTACCTGCAAACAGCACCCGCACACTTACGACGGTCAACAATACAAGCTATGGACCTAACGGTCTGCCGGTCATCAGCAGCGCTATCACGATCGACGGTAACGGCAGCACCATCACGAGGGGTAATAGCGCGCCGAATCTCCGTATCTTTACCGTGAGCAGCACGGGAAATCTGACCCTGGCGGAGACCACAGTGAGCCAAGGCGTAGGCGCCGGGGCGTTCCCTGACAATGTCGGTGGCGGCATATTAAACGTTCAAGGTACCGTCAAGCTGATCAACAGCACCCTCTCGGAGAATCGTGCTACCGCTGGCGGCGGCCTGCATAACCGTGGCGGCACCGTTAGCCTGAACAACAGCACCGTCTCTGGCAATGACGCCTCCTATGGCGGCGGCGGCGTGGATAATCACGTTTCCGGCGTTCTCACCATCACTAACAGCACTATCTCGGGCAATTCCAGCACTCGTGGTGGCATGCTTAACCGCGAGAGCAGCACCCTCACCATCACCAACAGCACCATCTCGGGTAATGAGGGCGGATTCTTCGGCGGCGTGGCCAACTTGGGCGTCAGCACTCTCATCCTGAGCAACAGTACCGTCTCAGGCAACTCCTCGTTGCTCAATGGCGGTGGCATAGGTAACTTCGACTCCAGCACTGCCACGGTGAGCAACAGCACCATCTCGGGCAATTCCGCCTTGGGCAGTTCCGTCTCGGATGGCGGCGGCGTGGCTAACTACAACTCCAGCACGCTCATTCTGAGCGACAGCACCATTTCCGGTAATTCCGCCTCGGGTACCGGCGGCGGCGTGGCTAACGGCAGCAGCATTCTCACCCTGCGCCGTACGCTGATCTCGGGCAATACCGCCCCCATCGGAGCGGAGGTCAGGATCGTTAGCAGCACTATTAATGCCGACAACTTCAACCTGATTGGACACAGCGGGCTGACCAATGCACAGGCGTTTACGAACTTCATCCCAGGTGCGAGCGATATCGCTGCCACTTCGAACGGCAATACGCCCACCGCTCTTACGGGCATCGTCAATCCGACTTTGGCCAACAACGGCGGTCTGACCCAGACCCGCGCCCTAGCCTTAGGTAGCCCGGCCGTGGACGCGGTAGCGGCCGGCTGTTCGCCACCGAATACAGATCAACGGGGCGTACCAAGGCCGCAGGATGCCAACAACAGCGGTTTTTTGATTTGTGATATTGGAGCCTTCGAACGGGTGCCGCCCGGCACCGTGACTTGCGACGGTCTGCCTGCCACCATAGTCGGCACACCCGCCAGCGAGACTATCACCGGCACGCCCGGCCCTGATGTGATCCAAGGCTTAGGCGGCAATGATCTGATTCGGGGTTTAGGAGGCAACGACGTTGTCTGCGGTGGGTCCGGCAACGATCGCCTATTCGGCGGCCCTGGCGACGACCGCTTGTTCGGCGGCGCCGGTACCGATCGCCTTGCCGGGGAACTCGGCTTCGACCGCTGCGACGGCGGCTCGCCTGCCACCGGCGATACGGCCGCTAGCTGCGAGCCGGTACGCAACGTGCCGTAGCCGCGTAGAGCCCGGATGCGGTGCGGTGAGCCCCGCGAACCTTGCAGGCAGCGCGGCCGTGGCCGAAGACGCCTACGCTCGTCTCCGACCCGCGGGCATGACCCAGCTCCACGATAGCGAGATCAACACGGCGGGCCATCCGAGTCTCAGCTTCCAAGACACCGGCTCACATCGAGGATCGAGGTCAGGTCTTTCAATGGCACATTTGTTGTCTGCCTGGGATATGCGGAATTTTTACTCCGACCCCCACCTGCGGATGGGTTAAGCCGCGGCGGGACTCAAGAACGACGCGAACACCTCGGCGCAGCGTCGCCAGGAAAACACCTGCGCATGGTCGGTGCATGCATTGCTATCGAGCTTGAGCGCATCGAGCACGGCTTGGCGCAAGTCTTCATCCGATCTTCTTTCGGGGTTCAAGCGTAACGCCATGATAATACATAGCAAATTAAGAAATCATCATTCTGCTACTGGGTACATCATTACACTTTCACGCCCAGGAGTTTGAAGGCATGGCGTTGTAAGGCGGTGGGCCGGGTGTGCCGGGAAGGTCCAATGCCAAGAACGCTTCGATGTTCTTCTCCACCGCCACCCGGCCGGTATACATCGCAATCGGGCGGGGCGCATCCAGGAAGCCCTTCGGCCGCGGCCGGAACAGTTCGGTATCGACGCCCCGCGACCACACGACCACGTTCTTAAATCCACGGGCAAGGAGCAGTTGTTGGACCGAGCTCGTGCTTACCAGCGTGCTCCGGTCTTTTCCAAGGTCGTGACCACACCGTTGACCTGGGGGTACCAGGCATCGGTGGAAATCGCAATCCTGGCCATCCTTAGGCCGCGACGGCTTGAACCTGCTTCAAAGAGTGCTGTGCATCCGACCAATGCACCAGCTGCAAAGATCCGTCGTGAAGCTCGACCAGCGCGGTGCAGCTCTCTACCCAGTCGCCGCTGTTGCAATAAAGCACTCCGTTGATGCTGGTGATCTCGGCCCTATGGATGTGACCGCAGATCAATCCGTCCACCTTCCGTCGGGCGGCTTCGTAGGACAGCGCCGCCTGGAAGTTGCTCATGTATTGAACGGCGGTTTTCACCTTGTGCTTCATAAAGCCGGCCAATGACCAATACGTGAATCCGAGCCGGCGGCGCACGTAGTTAACGAGGTGGTTCAAACGCAGCAGCCAGTCATAGACCTTGGTGCCGATGAGGGCCAGGGATGGTGAGTATTTCACCACGGCATCGAACTGATCGCCGTGCAAGACCAAGAATCGGCGTCCGTCGGCCGTGACATGAATGACTTCATTTTTGACCAGCACATTGCCGAGCACCATCCCATCGTAGTCGCGGAACATTTCGTCGTGATTTCCCGGAACAAACACCACGCGGGTGCCATGCTTTGCCTTGCCGAGCAGGGTGCGTAATACATTATTGTGGGATTGGGGCCAGAACAGCCGCTTTTTCATGTGCCACAGATCGATGATATCCCCGACGAGGTAGAGGTAATCGCAGCGCGTGGAACGCAAAAAGTCGAGCAGATACTCGGCGCGGCATCCTGGAAATCCAAGATGAACATCCGAGATCCAGACTGCCCGATAATGCCCTTCCGGACCCAGCGTATGAATCGTCTTCATCAGCGCATCCCCAGGATTAAAACTTGGCAACTATGACGCACGATTATTGCGCACAAATGAAGAACTCATGTCGGACGTGTGAAGGTTGATCAGCGACGATGCCGCGCTAAACTTCTTCGATATAGAAATCCTGAGCTGATGATGATACAAGGACGACATCATTCTGGAGTCCCGATGGGCCGGCGATCGTTCACCGCGCGTTCGCTTAGCGCCCTCGCAGACTTGTGGGTATCACGCACCGATGAGCAACAGTCTTGAAATCAAGGAGGTCGCGATCCACCCGCTAGAGGTGCCCTTGATCGCACCCTTCACCACCTCCGCATCGGAGCTCGAGGTGGTCAACAACCTTGCCGTTAGTATAGAACTGACCAACGGCGCGCGCGGCTGGGGCGAGGTGCCGATTTTGCCTCCGATCACCGTCGAGGACCAGGCGAGCGCACGTATAGCGCTTGCCGATGAAGCCGGACGGCTCGCCGGCGAAAACGCGGGTGCATGGCGACGCATCGGGGCGGAGCTCGCAGAGCGCATCCCGCACCTCGCGGCGGTGCGTGCCGGGATCGAAATGGCACTGATCGACGCGCTGACGCGCAGTTGGGGCGCGGCTTTGTTTCAATTTTTTGGCGGCTGCGAGGACCAAGTGATCACTGATATCACCATACCGATCTGTCCCGCCAGCGCCGCGCAAGACCTGGCCGCGCGTTATCGACAGGCCGGGTTCACGACCATCAAAGTAAAGATCGGAGGTGATCTCGGCCTGGACAGCGAGCGGGTACGCGTCATCCGGCGCGGCCATCCCGAATGCCGATTGATCCTCGATGCAAACGCCGGCTACACGCCGGATCAGATCTTGGCTTTATTGCGGGATCTGCGTCTTGCCGCGATCGAGGTGGCGCTGCTGGAACAACCGGTCGCCCGTGAAGACTGGGAAGGACTCGGGAAGCTGGCGCGCGAGGCAGGCATGCCGGTGGCTGCCGATGAATCCTGCCGCAGCCCCGCGGATGCGATCCGGATCGGGGCGCACAAGCTCGCCCAGGTCATCAATATAAAGCTTGCCAAATGCGGCGTCGTGCAGGCGCTGGAGATCGCCGCGATCGCACGCGCTTCTGGCCTTGGGCTCATGATCGGCGGGATGGTGGAAACGCGCCTCGCCATGGGCTTTAGTGCGCACTTCGCGGCGGGGCTCGGCGGCTTCGATTGGATCGATCTCGACACACCGCTCTTGCTCTCCACGGACCCGATTGCCGGAGGATACCGCGCGCAGGGCGCGAGGTACCGGCTGGATACCGGTTGCGCCGGACACGGTGGATACTTGCGGGCTTGCGGTTGAGCACGGGACGCTGGCGCGGGGGCGCCGAAGCGAAAGGCACCGGTCGGTATATCATCGTTCGCGTGTAAGAGGTTGTGAATAAATCGTCGCGAGCAGCGTCGAGCGCCAGGAGCCGCGGAGCGAGCGAGCACGCGACACAGCGATCGGGATGCGCCGCAGATTTATTCAAAACCTCTGAGTGGAGAGTTGACATGATCTTCAAATCCTCATTGCTTTCCTTGGCGCTTAGCCTATTGTTGTACGGCTGCGCGGACGGAGCTCTGCATCTCAAAATGGAGCTTGAAAAAACCTACGGCCTCTCGGCTGGCGATCCCGTGGTATTTGAGAATGACAGGGTGGGCGCCGTCGCTTCCGTGCAGTCCCGCGACCCCAGTGGGTTTATCGCCAACCTCGAGATCCTCAAGGAGAAACGCGACTTAGCGACAACGAATGCTCGCTTCCGGATCGCTGATCGCCCATCCGTTGCGCAACGAAAGCAAGTCGAGATTATTCACGCCGGCGCCGATGGAACACCGCTAGAAGACGGCGCGACCGTTCAAGGCGCCCTGGCATCGGCGCCGCTGTTCCCGTTTAGCGAGCTGTTTGGGGGAATGGCGGAAGGCCTCCGGAACTTGAGAGAACAGACGGAGCGCTTCCGGCGGGAGTTCGAGAACATTCCGGACTCCGACGAAGCCCGTCAGTTGCGCGAGGAATGGTGGCGGCTGCTCGAGGAAATTCAAAGAGCGCAAAGCGAAGCGAAAGAATCTCTGCGCGAGGAAATACTGCCCAAGCTCGAAGAAGAGATGGAAAACCTGAGAAAGAAATTCGAGGAAATGAAACCCGAGGATTCTAAGCGCGGCTCGCCGTTAGAAACCTAGCGAAGAGGGCCTATTTTGGAATCGATTCCAGCATCGGAACGGGCGCGATCTCCACGCGCCGGTTACGGGCACGGTTGGCTTCCGAGATGTTGGCGGCGATGGGCTTGGTCTCGCCGAATCCGGCGGCGAACACCTTGCCGGGAGGGAATCCCGCCGCGATCAGCGCGCGCATGACGGTCAATGCCCGCTCGGTCGATAGCTCCCAATTATCCCGGAACGGGCTGGTGATCCCGCGCAACGGCCGATCATCGGTAAAGCCGCTCACCATCGCATTCATCTCGCCCTGTTCGGTATAGATCCGCAACGGCGTAGCTATGTTTTCGATCAGTTGCTGGCCTTCCGCGGACAGCTCCGCCGATCCCAACTGAAACAGCACGCTGCCCTGCATCCCGATGCGGCCTTCCCTGAGGGTGATACGCCCTTCGGCCAGCGGTTTCGCCAAGGCGCGCTCCAACGCCGCCAAGCGCTTGGCTTCCGCTTGGCGAGCTTCTTTTTCTTCCCGCAGTTGCACCGCCAACTCGATTTGCAGCACCGTGGACCAAACAAAAAGCAATACGAATATCCCGAGCAGGCCGACCATAATATCGGCTATCGCCGGCCAGATGCTCCACGCAGGGGTGGTATCCATGGCTTCATCGGCGAGCGGCGTCGGTGAGATCTTCATCGGAGCTCGGCGCCGTCTCTAACTCGATTCACGCAAAGCCGTAATCAAGCGCCGCAACTCGTCGCCGCGATGTTTGTCCGCTTCGGAAATCACCTGCACGATCTCCTTGAATTCCTTGATGCGCGCCCGTTCTCCGTAGTGCAAAGCTTCCGCGGTCTCCGCCAGCGCTGCGATGAGCTTATTGAAATGCGCATCCCAACCGGCAGCCTTGTCCGCGATGCCAAGCTCCACTCTTTTTACCAGTTGCTGCGCCCAGGCATTGAGGCTGGTGATCTGTTCGGTATCGGCGCGCCTGCGATCCTCGAGATCTTCGCGCATCTTCTCCAACATGGAGTCGAACTGCCGCTGTTGCCGCCCCTGCTCAATGCCCCAGGTCTTGCGCAATTGCTGGCGATCTTCCTCGTGCCGATCGACGATTACCGCATACTTAAGCGACAATTCGGATAGATTCTTGGCGGCTTGATCGGCAAACGTCGAAGTCTGTCGGTCGAAACGCGTCACCAGATCCTGGTAGTGCTGGTTCATCCGTCCCAGGAGCTCCTGGTGCTGCGCCGCCAACGCTTCGGACTCCTGGGTGGCTCGAGCGCGAACGGCGTCGAGATGACTATCGAGCGCACGGCGCTGGGTCTCGCCCTCCTTGAGCCGGCTTTCGGCGTCATTGCGCCAGCTTGCGTCGATCGCGGCCACATGCTGTTCCAACTTCTCCAGGTAACCGGAATAGTGTTTACCGATCGTTTCCACATACGCCTGCAGCGCGCCGGTAAGCTCTTGGGCATGGACAGCTAACTTGTCGAAATGCTGAAGCTCTTGCACGCTTCGAGCTTGCCGCTCCCATTCGAACAACTTCAAGAGCTCCTCGCGTTGCTCTTGATCGCGTTGCGTACCGCTATCGAAGCGGGCCTGGACTTTGGAAAAGAGATCTTTACCGGCATCATCCATAATGCCGGCCGCATGCACGAGTATGCCCTTGATGGCGGGTTCAATCTCGGCGCCAAAGCGTTTCACGGCGACGCTTAAATCCGCCCGGATAAGCTCCACCTTCTCGCTAATGGCGTCGGCGATGTGATTCGCAAACAACTCCTGGGCGTTACGGGCATCATCGCGCGCGGACATTAAGCCCGTCACGGCATCCTGGAAACGCTCCACGACAGCGGGAACGGCCGTCCCCTGCTCCACCAGCTTTTCGAGCGCCGCGATCTGCCGCGCAACTGGATGAAGCTGGGTCAACGAGCTCGCGGCGAGGCCCGAGACAAGATCATTGAGGCGGCTTTCCTCGCGCCGCGTCAGCGTAGCCGCCAAACCCAGGATCACCGAGGTCGCCACCCCGGAGACCGAGGTACCGAACGCGCGCGCCAGCCCGGCAATCGGGGCCAGCAGCGACTCGCGCAAGGTTTCCAGTTCGGCCGTGCTCTGTAGCGCCGCGCGCGTACCGCTCAAGGTGTCAACCAAACCGATGAAGGTCCCAATCAGCCCAAGCAAGATCAACGCACCGATCAAGTAGGGTGTGTACGGTGCGCGCAAACTACTCACCTGCACACCCTCGTAAAGCCGGCCATGCACGATTCGGTAGAGCGCGGGGCTCAAGCTGTCGAACTGTTCCTCGGCGGGCAGGTTATCATCCAATTCTTGAAGTTCTTTTTGGAATTGCTCGATGTCGGTGGTTTGCAGCCATAATTCATTTATGCCGAAGCCGAAACCCATCAATATGAGCACGACGATGAAAATCGCGCGGAAATCCTCGTAAGGCGCATAGGTGATGATGACCCAAAGCGGGATGATCAAGCCCAGCAATCCGCAATAGAGGATGAGAATACGCGGCGCGGTGAGGCGGGCCCAGGATTGTATTTTTTTATATTGCATAGGGTCCTCACTCTAGAATATACACCTAACCCGATGGACCACAACACCGCTCGCCTAATTCTACGGGCGCCTCCCCGAGACAGCGCGGGCCGCAGGGTGAATATTACGCAGAAACGCCGCGTCCACGCCACCAC
The DNA here is from genome assembly GCA_963764725.1 of uncultured Gammaproteobacteria bacterium. Taxonomy (GTDB): domain Bacteria; phylum Pseudomonadota; class Gammaproteobacteria; order JACCXJ01; family JACCXJ01; genus USCg-Taylor. The sequence continues at coordinate 399,032 of CAVXTM010000018.1, forward strand.
TCACTGACGGGCATGTGATCGCTTTCACTTAGAGAAGCTCTGCAAAAGTTACTGCGCGGGCCCATCTGCTTTGTCGCGTGCTCGCTCGTCGCTCGCCTATCTACCTGATATGTCTCGCGACTCGCTCCGCGGCTTCGCGCATCTGGGCTTGCTCGCGACACTTTTGCAGAGCTTCCGTAGGAGGCTCCCGCGGTAATTCCCGGCTAATGGCGTTACTGCAAGCGCGGTTTCTCGAGCCCGCCGACCCGAATACCGATGAGCCGCACCTTTTTGCTGAACGCGACTCGCCGCAAACAATCAAGAGCGGCTTGCCGGATAAGGTCGCTGGAATCGGTCGGTCGGTCCAAGGTCTTCTCGCGGGTATGGGTTTCGAAATTACTGAAACGCACTTTTAGGGCAACGGTTGTGCCACCACAACCGTCCTTGCGCAGATCGTCGGCCACCTCCATCGCCAGCGTCGCAATTACGCTCGCGAGCGTTTCCGGGTCCCCGATATCGTGTTGGAAGGTACGCTCCCGGCTGTGGGATTTCGGTTCTCGATGCGTGACCACGGGCCGTCGATCGATGCCCCGCGAAGCCAGGTAAAGAAACTCTCCGTGGGATGGACCGAATTCCTTCACCAGATCGGCGAGCGGCATGGAAGCAAGTTGTCTGATCGTCGTCACGCCCATCGGCACTAGGCGCTCCACCGTCACCGGCCCGAGGCCAGGTATGCTGCGAAGCGGCAGCGGCCAAATGCGATTTTTCAACTCCGCTTCGGTGAGGATGGTCAGGCCATCCGGCTTGTCGAGATCGGAACAGATCTTGGCAAGCAGCTTGTTCGGCGCGATCCCGATCGAGCAACTAAGACCGGTCCGTTTCCGAATGCGTTGTTTTATTTTAGTTGCAAGCTGCTCCGGCGCCGGTTCGAGGCCGGTGATATCCAAGTACGCCTTATCGAGCCCGGCATCTTCGACCAGCGGGGTGAAGTCTCGCAGTATAGTCTTGATGATCGCTGAGACACGCGCGTACAGCTCGTAATCCACCGCTAAAAACACTGCCTGCGGACAAAGTCTGAAGGCCGCGCGCAGGGGCATGGCGGAGTGGATCCCGTAGTTTCTGGCTTCGTACGAGGCTGCCGATACGGCGCCTCGTCCGCGCGGATCACCCCGCCCACCGACGACGACGGGTTTGCCGGCGAGATCCGGGTTCCGCTTTTGCTCCACGGCCGCGAAAAACGCGTCCATGTCGATGTGTAGGATCTGCCTCATGCAACCTGAATAACAAGAATTCGTAGGGCGGGTAAGGGCGCAGCCCGTAACCCGCCGACCCGACACGCACAGCGTGTCGCCTAAGAGTCTGCGATGAATCGGCTAAATCGCTTTACTGCACTGGCTGATAGGACTCGGGAAGGAGCTTATGCTCCCGTGCCCACCCGACCCAGTCGGCCAGGTTAGAATATTGCGGGCGATGTCCAACAAAAAATACGCAACCTTGGCCCTTTTCGCCGAGAATACATGGTCCACAGCAATTGCTCATTTCAGGAAGGTATTGAGGGCGAAACCAAGCCTGTTTCAGGATCGAACCGAAACGCAACCCACTCGTGTCTTCTGGGGCTTGACAGAGCTTCCCGTCGTAACACGGGAAGGCAGGTTCCACCCGGTTTTCTTGCCGACGGTGTCAAAAGGCCGCTCAATCCATCCCTTACAGCTTCAGCCGCAATGCGATGACAATCCGGGTACCCTGGTTCTTCATCTTGCATAAGGCACGGCAGGGTTGCCACATGAGGCCTCAGGTCCTTAGTGTCTCCAGCATAATCGCAGGAAAAGCTCATGTAATAGACCGTGCGCCCTTCTCTGGTGGTGCCAAACGCATGCCTGAGGTACCAATCCCGGACCTCGACTTCGGCGGTGTCTACCTCCGGAGCACTGTAGAAAACCCGGATCGTGCCATCGGAAAAGCGGGTGGGCTGCGGAATAAGCTGCAGTTTCGCCTCAAACGGCTTGTCCAAAAGCGATTCGAGAGAGTCCTCTTTGTGGCGGTCCCGCAAGAAGGCAAGCATCTCCCCACTATTTTCGGGCTGGAGGCCCATCTCCTTGAGAACCTCAATGTTGTCTTCTTGGGAGGCATAACGAAAGGTGATGGAGCGAAAGAATTCCTTAGGGATATCTTCGATCACGCTCTTTATAAGCCTGCCATCATTTCGGTGAACTGCCGAACGCGCAGCAAGTTAGGCCAAGACCCCTCAAGCAGGAGATCGAGTGGGCTGCTGGTGTCCAACAGGCTTTGCGGCTCTCGCAGCCATTGGTTCTCCACCTTTCTGTCGCGAAAAACGCTGTGAAGTATTTTGCGTATGACAAACAGTTCTGCAATCCGATCCTTCTCATCTCGGGTTTCAAGCGGCGCGGCCCCAGACAGAACCGCCTGGAAATGACTTCTGCTTGATTTTTCGTACCCCAGAAGTATGCAGGCGGAATCGAGATCCAGCTCCCAGATCTCCAAGAGCTTGACAAAGAACTGCACCGGCGCGCTGGGCTGCCTGGTCCTGGGCTCAAACGGAACCACAGGTGCAGGTTGGAATTCGTCGTCTTGTAAGCCGATAACCTGCCGGCCAAACGCTCTCCCCTCGTTCGGGTTTCGTCGCAGCAAGTCATCGTTCCACCCGTATGGTGGCCTATCAGCAATGACATTGGAATGTAAACCGCGTTGCGCCGCTTCATTCGACATCAACATAATCCGGCCTCCAAGCTCTACTCTTTCGCCTCAAGGCCGATCGTGGTCTCCAACAAATTAAAGACCGTTCGAATATGTGCGGCCTTATCCTCTAGGGTCTTCATTGCACTGTCACCTTGATAGATAGCGCTGCTATTCGCAAAAAGCATATTGCCACTCATCCAAGAGCGGATAACATCAAAGCTGACAATCCATTTTTCCTCTGGGTTCTCAAATTCAGCTTTAACACCAATATGGCTCTTGGACGCGCCGAAGTCCTCAGCTCGGAACGCCATCTTGTTGCCCATGAGGTTATTCAAAAAGTCATCTGCGGCGCTCGGGCTATCGCTCAACAGACTCAAGTGCGCCGCGCTTCGAATCATGTGTTGCCTGTAAGTCATGGTGGGCAACCATTCAGCCAAGGCACTGAGGCTGATGGTGACACAGTCTTGGATGGTTTCGATGTCCTTCCCAACCGCATTAGTAAAGGTCGCAGAAAACTTATCCGCCGCCACTTCCAATACCCCATTACCTCTGAACAGCGTTATCTTTGCCCTCACGTCCGAAAGCGCAGTACCACCACTGACTTGCATGTCGCTGGGCCGCACTACGTAGGCCGGAGCAAGATGCTGATAAAAGATACTCAACACATCGACGTTTTCTCTCTCCAGCTTAAAAATCGGGGTGGTGAAAACCGCCTCGTATACAATATCCAGCAAGCTCGTTTCGTATTGCATTCGCGTCTGCTGAAACTTATTGATTATCCAATCCGACTGCGGCTGATAAGCTATTATGGTAATCTTCCTCCTTTGGTTCAATGAAAACCTGAATCTGGTTCGACACTTACTTATTTCAATTTCTGACAGCATTAAACTGACGACGTACGTAAACCGCTGTATTGACGAATAAGAATTTTTTAAACTCCCTGTTTCGTGGAGACTGGACCTGTGGGGTCGTTAAACACGCGAGATCGCTGTCGAGAATCGGGCACTTCGGGCCCATTCATCGGTGCAAGGCGCCCAGGTACCGATCCGTGGATCGGGAGCGGTTGGGCGGCGTCAGTTTCCGACTGCCGCGGGGTGAGAGTTATCCGGGATCCGGTAACCCTTCATGCGCCGCCAGAGCGTCGTGCGGCTGATCCCTAAGTCTTTCGCTACGGAATCGAGATTACCGTCGCGCGCTTCTAGAGTCTTCATAATCGCCTCGCGCTCCAAGCTATCGAGGCGCACGAGCGGCTCTTGATGCCTGGGTCTTACCGTCTTGGGCAACCAAGATCCGGGCATGATCTCGCTCCCCTCGGTCACCACCAACGCGCGGATCACGAGATTCTCAAGCTCGCGTATGTTGCCTGGGAAATCATAGGCGCATAGGGATGCCAGGGTCTCGCCGTGGAGCGCGATGATGCTATCGTTAATGCCATGGCGGTGTTTCGCCAGAAAATGCTCGGCGAGCACCGGTATGTCGCGCCGGCGTTCCCGCAACGCCGGCATCGTGATAGGGAACGTATTCAGACGGTAGTAAAGATCCGCTCTGAAATTACCCCGCTCCACCTCGCGCTGGAGATCTTTATTGGTTGCGGAGATGAGCCTGATATCGACACGCCGGTATTGATTGTCTCCCACGCGCCGAAAGCTTCCGTCCTGTAACACCTGCAGTAGCTTCACCTGCAACGTCGGGCTCAACTCGCTCACTTCGTCCAGGAACAGCGTGCCGCCGTCCACGGCTTCGACCAACCCTTTCTTATCCTGGACCGCGCCCGAAAATGCGCCGCGCTTGTGGCCGAAAAGCTCGCTCTCGCACAAAGTTTCCTGCAGGCTGCCGCAGTTTTGGGCGATAAACGGCCGTCCGCGGCGAGGACTCGCACTGTGAATCGCCGCTGCAAGCAGGGTTTTTCCGCTTCCCGTCTCGCCTCCGATCAAGACCGGAACGGAACACCTTGCCACCCGTCTTGCGGAGTCGATAACAGCCCGCACGGCGTCGCTCCGTCCCACGATGGGATCGAAAGGATCGGCCGTGTCCGCCACTGTGACAGCGCTAAGATCACCTTGCACACACCCGCCTACGATCGCTTCAAAGTCGGTATCCATGTCGTGCTCCCGAATAGAAAGGTTCGTCTCCAAAATCATCTACGAGGCAGCCGCCGTTTTGGATTGGTGAAACTGCGGGATAATATAAGTGCGATCTTTGCGTGATTCGGTAAACTATGTCCTATCTGGTGTGTGAAAAAATTACGCTGCGGCGCTCGCCGCTACACCCGCCTCCCTGTGTGCGCAGGATGTGCCGCGGCCCGGGGGTGTAAACCGCGTTATGGATGGCGAACACCCGCTCGGGGTTAAGAAAGTGGTTATTTGACTTTGGTGTATGTCAGGGTTTCGGGCACCTGGAAGACATCGTCAAAGTCCCCATCGATATTGATGTCTTCCTTGAGCGTCAGCTTATCTCCCTCTAGCTTGTACTGAATGGCGTAGTCACTCTTCGACGACTTCATCTCGATCGCGCTCCAGGTATTGTCGGCCTGATTGTATTGCGCCTCGCCGAACGATTCGGCGGTCCATTCCATATATTCGGGCGTGGCTGATACCGAACCGGTCTCGCGCGCGGTTTCAGTCCAATCATACAGCACCTGACCATTGGGTCCGATGAGGCTTTTGTACCACGAGTATGTATAGGTATTCTCCGAAAACGCCACCTTCCCCTTGGATTTATGGGTTCCCAACGAGTCGCTTTGATCGGGAAGTTCGGCTTCCCAGGTCCCGCCGATATTGAAGCTATCCGGGCTCGCGGTCGCCGCCGTATCACCGCCTTCACCACCGCAGGCGGCTAGTCCAAGCACAGAACCCAATAACGCTAATGCCCGTAAATTTCTTTTCATTTAATCCTCCTGGTATTACTTTTGAGAACACAGTTCTTGTATCATCCGCACCTTAAAGAGTAAGCGTTGTCCACCCCGGGTCGGGGGAAAAGCGCGGCCCGAACTTCGTTGTTAATGCCTCTAGCCGTGCCTCTATCGCCTCCTTCCCGGTTTCCTTCACATAGTGCAATGGCCCGCCGCGAAACGGAGCAAACCCGGCACCGAAGATCATGCCCGCATCCAAGAGATCGGCATCCTCCACCACCCCCTCCCGCAAGCAAGCCACCGCTTCATTTATCAGCCGCAACATGAGCCGGTCGCGGATCTCGTCGAGGTCATACGAGTCCTTGCCGTGACCGCGTCGGCGGACGGGTTTGCCCTTGCGATAAGCATAGATCCCTTTGCCGCTCTTGCGCCCGAGGTGGCCTTGGGACACGAGGTTTCTAAGCTGCCCGGGCACCTCGGATTTGAAATGCCCGGCCAGGATCTGGCCCACCGACAGACAAATATCGATGCCGACGGTGTCCGCCAGCTCCAAGGGACCCATCGGCATCCCGAACTCGGTTGCGGCAGCATCGACGACCTCGGGCGGTATGCCTTCCGACCACAGGACGATGGCTTCCATGAGATAGGGCATTAACACCCGGTTGACGAGAAACCCGGGGGAGCTTTTCACTGGGAGCGGCAAGCGATCGAGCGCACGCACCAGCGCAGCGGTCTTCGTCAAGCACTCCGGGTCCGTCGCCGGGGCGTCGATCACCTCGATCAACTGCATCTTGGCGACCGGATTGAAGAAGTGCAATCCGACCAGCCGCTCGGGGCGCTTGAGGATCGCGGCCAGGGTTTCGAGCGGGATACTGGAGGTATTCGTCGCCAGGATGGCGTCCGCTTTGAGGCGCGGTTCAATCGTCTCGTAAAGCGCTTGCTTCGTCTTAACATCCTCGACGATCGCCTCGATAACGAAATCTGCATGCGGCAATCCCAAGCCATCGTGGTCCGGGACCAATCGATCGCAGGCGTCTCGTCGCAGCCGCCGGTCTCGGATGCGTTTCGAGAACAGCTCGTGAGCACGCCGCAGCGCCGGCGCGATATATTGCGGGCCGCGATCCTGCAGCGTGACATGCAAGCCCCGCAGAACGCACCAGGCCGCGATGTCCCCACCCATGACACCCGCGCCGATAACATGGATCTTCGGCCGCGCTTGCCCTTGTTTACGCCCGAGGCCCTTCAGCCGCTCTTGCAAGAAGAATACGCGCACCAGATTACGGGCGCTCGGGCCGGTGGCAAGCCGGGCGACCGACTGGGCTTCCTCCACGAGCATGTGCGCCGGGTCACCTCCGTGTTGCTCCCACAAGTCTATGAGCGCATAGGGCGCCGGATAATGGTTTGGGCGCACGCGTTTCCGTACCTGCGCACGGAGATAGCGCGCGAGCCAAGGACGCACCAGCTTGGCGTTCGCGAGCTGCAGGAAATACTTCGGTTTCTTGATTGGTGGCGGAGTCAGAGCGTGGGCAATAATCGCGGATTCAAAATGGCGCTCGGGAACCGCCGCATCGACGATACCGAGCTTTTTGGCGGTCCGTGCGTCCACGGTCCTCCCGCTCAGCATCAGATCCATCGCAGCCGGGGCGCCGATGAGCCTCGTCAGCCGCATAGTGCCGCCGAAGCCTGGATGAATACCTAGAAGAACCTCGGGTAAACCCAAGCGCGTTGCCGGTTCATCCAAGGCGACACGGTAACGGCACGCCAACGCCAGCTCTAGGCCCCCGCCGAGGCAAAACCCGCGAATGGCCGCCACTGTCGGGCACGCCAAGCTTTCCAGTCGATCGAAGATCGTTTGTCCCCGCCGGATGAGCGCGAGCGCGTCCTCGCTATCGCGCAGCGACGCAATTTCCTTGACGTCAGCCCCGGCAATAAAACCGCTCGGCTTGGCGGAGCGGATGATCAATCCGCGCGGTAAGCTTTTGCTGATAGCACCGATGATGACATCGAGCTCGCCCAGCACCTCGGAGGACAGTACATTAGGCCCCGGGCCTTGTTTGTCCAGATGCAAGCTGGCGATGTTGGATGAGTCGATCTCAAGGCGCCAATGTTTAAAGCCTGGTTCCAATCCCATTACCCCCCCTATGAAGCTCTGCAAAAGTTACTGCGCAGCCCATCTGCTTTGGCGCGTGCTCGTTCGTCGCTCGCCTATCTACCTCTGATATGTCTCGCGACTCGCTGCGCGGCTTCGCGCATCTGGGCTTGCTCGCGACACTTTTGCAGAGCTTCCCTATCTCTAGGTGCGATATCCGAATATCATTCATTGCCGCTCCAGCAACATCGCGCCTCCTTGACCGCCGCCGATGCAAAGGGCGGCCACGCCACGGACGGCTTGGTTGCGCTCAAGGACGCGCAGCAAATGCAGAACGATGCGGGCGCCGCTTGTCCCGACGGGATGACCCATGCTGATCCCGCCGCCGTCCACGTTCAGGCGATCGCGCGCGATCACTCCCATCGGTTGATCCAGGCCCAACTCCTCGCGGCAATAGGTTTCGTCGTTCCAGGCCGCGAGGCAGGCGAGGATTTGGGCCGCGAAGGCCTCGTTGATTTCCCAGTATTCAATATCGGCGAGGCTCAAGCCATGGCGCTTCAATAACGGTGTCGCGGCGTGGACGGGCCCCAGCCCCATCTGGCTCGGATCGAGCCCGGCCCATTCACTGTCGATGATCCGCCCGAGCACGGGAAGCTTGTGACGTTCAACCGCGCTCTCGCTCGCCAGGATCACGCAGGCCGCCCCATCGGTTACCTGGGCGCTGTTGCCGGCGGTCACCTTGCCGAAGTCTCTATCAAAGGCGGCTTTTAAGCGCGCGAGCTGCTCCAAGGTCGTATCCGCCCGCACGCCTTCGTCGTGATCGTAGTAATTGCCCTGCCAATCGTAGAGGGTTTCGATTTCTTTCAGCCTCCCCTCGCGCTGTGCTTGGGCGAGGCGTTGGTGGCTTTCGAGCGCATAGGCATCGATGGCCCCACGGCTGAGCCCGAAGCGGTGCGCTACGATCTCGGCGGTCTGCCCCATCGACAATCCAACCACGGGATCGGTCAAGCCTCGCAGCAGGCCGATGATGGGCTGCAAATAACCCAAGCGTAGCTGCGTCAACACCTTGAACCGCTGTCCCAGGTTGCGCGCCTGGCTCCATTGCCCGAGCCAGGCCACCATAGCATTGCCAAAAAGCACCGGCGCATGGCTCATGGCTTCGGTGCCGCCCGCGAGCACCAGCTCGGCGCCTCCCGAGGCGATGTCGCGCGCGGCGCTGTCGATGGCTTGCATCCCCGAGCCGCAATTGCGCTGCACCGTCCACGCCGGGGTCGCATCGCCACAGCCGAGACGCAGGGCAATGACCCGGGCGATATTGGCCTCATCGGGACCTGGCATGATGCAACCGAATATGACCTCGTCGAAGTCCGCCGGCGCGAAGGGCTGGCGCGCGAGCAGCGGCCGGGCGGCGTTGATCGCGAGTTCGGTGGCGGTGAACGGTCCAGGCTTAGCGCGTGCTTTGAGAAAAGGTGTGCGGCTGCCGTCGATGACGAACACCGGCCGCCCCGGTATGGATGTTTTGGTGATGGTCATAGCAACTCCTCAACCACCTTCCGCGGTCGTTGGGTCGATCACCGACGCCACCTCCGAGACCCGATTTGCGGGGAAGCCACCTTGGCGCGCATGTTCCCGCACCATCTCCTCGTTGGGCGCGATATAGATGCAATAGACCTTCTCGCTGGTCACGTAGCTCTGAACCCATTGAATTTGAGGTCCAAGCCCATTTAACACACCGCACGATTTCTGCGAGATCGCCCGCAAATCCTGCGCTGAAAGTTTTCCCGCGCCGGGGATCTCGCGTTCGATGACGTACTTAGGCATGGTGAGTCTCCGTTATTTTGTACCTTCGAGAGTATTCTAACCCTCAATGGCCGGCCCGACCTATCCGCGTCACGTTCGCCGCGTCCGCAGCCCCGGATTCAACGCCTCCCGCAGTCCCTCTCCCACCAGGTTAAAGGCCAAAACCACGATGAGGATAGCGAACCCGGGTGTAAAAAAAAGCCACGGCGCATCGAAAATGAAATCCTTGCCGTCAGCGAGGATATTTCCCCAGGTGGCGTAGGGCGGCTGTACCCCGAAGCCGAGAAAGCTCAGCGCCGACTCGGTCAAGATCGCCGAGGCCACGTCGATGGTCGCCGACACCAGCACCGGCGCCATCGCGTTCGGGAGCATGTGCCGAAACATGATGCGGATCTCGGGTACACCCAGCGCTTGGGCCGCCACCACGAAGTCACGCTCGCGCAGGGACAGAAACTCGGCCCGTACGAACCGGGCCGTGCCCGTCCAGCTCGTCAGCCCGATGACGATCATGATGTTGTATATGCTCGGCGGCAAGAGCGCGACCACGGTCAGAATGAGGAAAAAGGTCGGGAAGCACATCATGGTATCGGTAAACCGCATGATAAAGGTATCCACCGTGATGATGCCGAGCCGCAGATTTCCGTAAAACCCGGCAAGCGCGCCGAGCGCGGTGCCGATGAGCACCGAAATGCCCACGGCGACGAACCCGATTGAGAGCGACACAAAGGAGCCTTGCAACATGCGCGCGAATACATCGCGGCCAAGCTCGTCGGTGCCGAGGAGATAATGGCCGAATACGGGACTATCCCGCGCGGGCATCGTGCCTGATGCAGCCTCGGAGAATGGAGGTTTGAATTTATCCGGTAAGCGAATCGTTTCCGTGTCGAACACCACCCACCACTCGGTTAACACCTTTCCGGCGATTGCCAACCCGAGCAGGATCAGGATTACGACGGCGCCGGCCGCGGCCAGCCGGTTTTGCCAAAACGTAGGCCAGAACGCCGGGGCCTCACCGGCCAGATCCGGCGCTAGGGCCTCGGCGGCAATGCTTTGCGGTTGCGCGCTGCTCACGGTTACTCGATCTGAATGCGCGGATCGGCGAATAGGTACAAGATGTCCGCGACGAAGGTGCCGATGAGCGTCAGCACCGCAGCGATGAAGTTCAAGGTCAAGATCACCGGGAAATCGCGCGCCAAGATGGCTTCATAACCCAGGCGGCCGATGCCCGGCCAAGCGAAGATCTGCTCGAAGATCACCGAACCGCCGATCAAGCCCGGCACCAGAAAACCGAACATGGTGACGAAGGGCAAGAGCGCATTGCGTAACGCGTGGCGGTAGATGACGACGTCCTCGGGCAGCCCCTTGGCACGCGCGGTGCGCACATAATCTTGGCCGATGACCTCCAGCATTTGCGAACGCACGTAACGCGAAAGGATCGCAATCCCCATCACGGCCGACATCAGCGCCGGGATGGCCAGATGCCAGAGGCGATCCATCCATTGGAAAACGGGTACGGCCTCGCCCATTCCGAAGGTGCTCATCCCGATCACCGGTACGTCGAGCGTATCGACGACACCGAGGATCACCAGATAGGAGAGAAAAAATCCGGGTATCGAAATTAGCGTATAGGACAGAAAGGTCGTCGAGCGGTCGAAAGGAGAGTCCCTGTGGACCGCCGCGTGGATCCCGGTCGGGAACGACAAGCCCCAGACAATCAATGTGGTGAGCAGAAACAAGGGCAAGGAGTTCAAGAGACGCTGGCCTATCTTCGGCAACACCGGCTGGCTGTCCTTAAACGACTTCAAATCACCGGACGCGAGATCCCGCAGCCAGTAGATATACTGCAGGTAGAGCGGATCGTCGAGATGAAACGCGGCCCGGATGCGCGCGATGTCCTCGGGTTTCATGCGCGGGTTCGAGGGGTCCACTTCACTCGGCTCGCCCGGCGCGAGATGCACCACGGAATGCGCGAGGATCGAGACGAAGACGAGCAGAATGAGACGTTGCCAGACGTTGCGTAAGATATAGGCCCACATGGCTTATCGTTCTTGAAATACTAAAACTCGGGAGTAAACGCCAATTTACGCCACTTGTTAAAATAATAGGAAATCGTGCCTCCCTTGGTCGGATAGATCTTTACATACCGTTCCTGGTCTTTTGCGTCGCGCTCGACGATGACGATCTTCTTGTCCAACACCCGCGTGACGCGCGGTGTATAAAGAAAATTATAAGGTTGATCCTCGTGGATGATCCGGTGCAGCCGATGGGCAAGCGCGCGTTGCCGCTCGAGATCGTATTCCTGGCGGATGCGGATGATCAGCCGATCGGCCTCGGGATTGTTATAGGCCACAAAATTAAGCTGTTTCGGTCCGGACTGGCTGGAATGAAAGATCTGGTATAGATCCGGATCGAGCGGCGGAGTGGTCCACCCCAGGACCACGGCGTCGAACGCGCCCTTGTCCACGAAATCTTCCAAGAACACCGCCCATTCGAAATATTGAGTGTTGCATTTGATGCCGATTCTCTTCCAGGCATTCTGGGCGATGGTCATGATATTCTTGCGCGCGGGATTGCCACTGTTGGTGATCAAATTAAATTCGAAGACGGTCCCGTTTTTCTCCAGCCATCCTTCGGCGTTCTTGCGCCAACCGGCCTCTTCCAGCAGGCGCAATGCGGCGGCGGGATCGTAAGTCAGAGGCTGCACCGCGGGATCGTACCAGGGAGTCTCCTTGGGAAAGGGACCGGTGGTGCGCTCGCCTTGGCCATATAAGAGGTAGCGGATAATTTCGTCCACGTCGATAGTCATGCCGAGGGCCCGGCGCACCCGCGGGTCCGCGAACAGCGGCTTCCGCAAGTTGTACCCGATGTAGCTATAGCTCAAGGCGAGGCTCGAAAACGACTGATAGCTGTCGTCCTTTAGATACCGGGCCACTTGATGAGGCATAGCCCCGTAGTAGTCGACGGCACCGGTACGAAACTCCACCTCCTGAGTTAAGGCGTCGGGAATGATGCGCAAATAGTAGTCTTCGAACTCGGGCCGGCCCTCCCAATAATCGTCATTGCGTTCGAGGTGGATAAATTCATCGCCTCGCCACTCAACAAACTTAAAGGAACCGGACCCGATCGGATGCCGATTGAAGCGGTTCTCACGCATGCCGAAGGCCGCGCGCGCCGCCGCGGACAAGTTTTCGGTTTCCGCCTTACGCACCTCTTCGCTCAAGAGGTGCTGGGGCAGGATCCCCATCGTCCAGGCGTTGATCGCCGGGGAATGCAGCCGCTTGTAGGTGACCTTCACGCTATGGGGATCGGGGATCTCGATCGACTTGATCGGCTCGAAGTCGGAAACGCGCGGGGAGAGATTCTTAGGATTCATGATGGCATCATAGGTAAATTTCACATCCCGCGCGGTCACCTCTGTGCCATCGTGGAACCGGACACCGCGGCGGAGGTGGAACAGGATCACCGGGTTATGCTCCGCGATCGGAAGGAGTTCCGCCAGATGGGCCCGTAGTCGATCCGCGGTAACCGGCTCGTTGGGGTGTATATACTTTTCGTGGGGAAACCCGTCGAGATAGCCTGATCCCAAGATCGGATTGAGGCGGGTAAAAAAATCTTGGTCCACCCGGCTTAACGAAAACCGGAGGCGCTCCGGAACCTCGATCCTCACCGCCAGTTCCGAAACTTGTCCCTCTGCTTGCGGTAACGCCACGGTCTCTGCGCGCGTTTCAGGATGCAACACGTCGATAGCCCGTAGTAATCCTTTCAAGCCACCGCGGCCGCTGCGATCGCGCGCGTCGAGAATACGCTTTTTAAGCTCGGCAGCGGAAACCGGCGTTCCATCCGGTAAGCGCTTGTCCGGACGCACGATTAAATACGCTTGTTCCGTGATCGCCCAGTCCGTGGCCAAACGGCCTCGGAGTTTGAGATCTTCATCCGCGCCCAACAGGCCCTCGAACACATAGTCGGTGATGCCGCTGCTGACGGTGTCCGCGTTGAGGATCGGGTTTAGGATCTTGGCATCGGCGGCCGAAGCTTCGATATACTTAAGCAAGCGCTTGGGATTGCCGGTGGTTTGCTGATCATAGGTGGGTACCCAGAAATAGGCCTGTAGCAGCGCCACGAGCAGCACCGAGGGAACGGCCAGGAGCCAGTGTCTTAACGCCATCGGCTAACTTTTGCGGAGCCGCGGACCCCGGGGAATCGACGGCGTAGCTCGAAGACCATGGCTTGTATATGATAGCGCTAGGTGCGCAGTAACCGTGTAACAGCCGTAAAGCGCCATCAAGCTTAGGGTAATGTTTAAATGGGATTTCTTGACGGAAAACGGGCCTTAATCGTGGGGGTCGCCAGCAACCGTTCGATTGCCTGGGGGATCGCCAAAGCAATGCGACGCGAGGGTGCGGAGCTTGCGTTCACGTTTCAGAGCGAGCGTCTGAAAGAAAGAGTCGAGGAGCTCGCCGCCGAATTGGGTTCCACCATCACCGTCGCGTGCGACGTCGCCAGTGACACCGAGATCCAAGCGCTGTTCGAACATTTGGATGACTATTGGGATCACCTCGACATTCTAGTGCACGCGGTCGCCTTCGCGCCACGGGAGCAGCTTGAAGGCCACTACCTCGACACCGTCACTCGCGATGGTTTCCGCGTCGCGCACGAGGTAAGCTCATATAGTTTTTCCGCGCTTGCCAACGGGGCGCGGGGGATGATGAACGGCCGACAAGGATCTCTCTTAACCCTGACCTATCTCGGCGCCATCCGCGCCATGCCTAATTACAACGTCATGGGGATCGCCAAGGCGAGCCTCGAGGCGAACGTAAGATACATGGCGCATAGCCTCGGCCCCGAGGGAATTCGTGTCAACGCGATTTCCGCAGGCCCCATCAGGACCCTTGCCGCCGCGGGCATCACGGGATTCCGTAGGTTCCTCGATCACGTCGAGAAGACCGCGCCTCTGCGGCGCAATATCACGATCGACGAGGTTGGAAACGTTGCCGCGTTTCTGTGTTCGGATCTCGCCTCGGCAATCACCGGCGAGATCACGTACGTCGATGGCGGCTTTAATATCGTCGGAATGGGGAACGTCTGATCATAAGTTTTCGGAAAAAATCGCGATATCGGCATGCCGCCGTAAATCGCTCATGAGATCCTGCCACTCCTGGTTACTCGTATTGCGGAGGAGCTCGTCCTTTAATTGCTTACGCCTCTCTGCGTCCACGGACGCTGCCTTATCAACGTCCAACAGCGCGATGAGCGCATAGTCCCCGCTGTCGAGCACGCTACCACCATAACTAGCCTTGCCCTCGTTTGGCCGCGGTAACTGGAAAGCCATCCGCCGCAGAACGTTATCGACGCTGGCATCATCGCGGCCGAGCTTCTTCTCCACCCATTTTAAACCTTCCTTGGATGCAAGTTCCTCGCGGCCTTCGCCGCTTTTCAAGCGTTGCAATAACGCCTCACCTTGCGTTTTCGCCGCCGCCTTGGCCTTATCCGAGGAAATAGCTGCCTTAATGTCGTTCTTCACCTCGTTGAGAGGCCGCAATTTTGCCGCTCTATGCTCTTTCACGCGGATCACGACGATATGATTGTCACCGAGCTCCAACGGCTCGCTATTCAAGCGCTCCTCTAAGACCTCGGGACTGAAGGCGGCATCGCTGACCTTCTCATGCGCGCCGATCCCTTCGCCTCCGGTACGCCCGAAGTAAGCGCTCTCTTGGACCTTCAATCCCGAGCTTTGCGCGGCGACATCCAGCGTATCGGGATGCTCGTAGACGAGTGTCTCGATTTTCTCGCTCAAATCGAAAAACCGCCGTTCGGCTTGCTCGTTGCGGTAGTTTTTTTCGATCTCTTCGCGAACCTCTTCGAACAATTTTGTCTTGCTTGCCTTAATGCCGTCCAAGCGGATCAGGTGAAATCCGAAATCGGTCCGCACCACGCCCGAGATCTCTCCCGGTTGCAGCGCGTAGACGGCCTCCTCGAACGGCGGCGCCATCACCCCACGCTGGAAGAAACCGAGATCACCCCGCTTTGCTTTCGACCCGAGGTCCTCGGAATACTTCGCGGCAAGCTCCTCGAACAATTCACCCTTCTTTATTCGCTCCGCCAGCGCTTCGATCTCCTTGCGGGCTTTACTAACCGCTTCCTGACCGGCCTCCTTCGCGACCTTGATCAAGATATGATGCGCCCGGCGCTGCTCGGGCAGCGAATAGGCTGACTTATGCTCGTCGTAGTACCCACCGAGCGCATCCGGCGTCACCTCGATCTGCTTGGCAATCTCCTCGAGTGACAGCTCGAGGTAGGCAATCTTCACTTGCTCTGGGGTGGTATGCGTCTCGGCTTCACCCTTATAACGCCGCGCAATCTCCTCGTCACTGACTGGCAGCGACGATTGCAACGGCTGCGCGGCAATGATCGCATAGGTGATCAAACGCGTTTGGCTCTTGATTTCAGCGACGCGATCAATTTCACGCTTGGTTACGAAGGAGGTGTCGATCACGGCTTTGCGAATCTGGTCGCTCAACAGCTCACGCCGCAACTGCTCCTCAAACGTAACCGGTGACATCCCCGCGCTCTGTAACCCCCGCTCGTAAAGATTATTGGAAAACTTACCGTCTCTTTGAAACGCGGGAAAGGTTTTCACCGCCTGGGTAACCTGTTGATCGCTGATCCGAAGACCAAGCTTTTCTCCAAGTTGTTTTTTGAGCAGCATCTCCACCATTTGATCGAGCGTTTGCTGTTTCAGTCCATCTTCGTTTGCTTTCTCCGATAAGCGCCCAAGGATCATTTGGTATTGCTTACGGTATTGCTGGTAGGCCCGCTGGAAGGCGTCTAATTCAACCTCCTCGCCATTGACCTCCGCCACCGCGACGTCCTCGGCGGCTGTCAAGTATTCCTGGATCCCCCAGAACGCAAACGGAATGCAGATCAATCCGATGATGATCCACGCGAGCCAGCCTTGAGCGCGATCATGAATGCTTTGTAACATCTTGCCGAAACGACCTCGTAGGAATGATATGGAAACAGCCGGCTGACGGTACTCCAATCCTCACGGTGAAATCCAACTATGCGGGAATTGGCGCAACCCGAGCGGGTTGCGCTGCACGGAGGTTGGCGGAGTGGACGGGACTCGAACCCGCGACCCCCGGCTTGACAGGCCGGTATTCTAACCAACTGAACTACCACTCCGGCGCTGAGCAACGGGCGCTGGTGGGTGCTGAGGGGTTCGAACCCCCGACCTTCGCCTTGTAAGGGCGACGCTCTCCCAACTGAGCTAAGCACCCACGGTGCCGATTAGTTTACGGCATCCTTGAGGCCCTTTCCAGGCTTGAATGCCGGGATTTTCGACGCCGCGATTTTTATGGTTTCTCCGGTGCGGGGGTTGCGGCCCGCGCGCGCCGCCCGCTTGCGCACGGAAAAGGTGCCGAAACCAACCAAGGTCACTTCGTCGTTCTTTTTTAGCGCCTTGGTGATTGCATTAACCATCGCGTCCACCGCGCGGCCCGCCGAGGCCTTGGGTAGATCGGCGGATTCAGCAACCACGTCGATTAGATCAGTTTTATTCATACGCTTGCCTCCCTTGTCGAAGCAGTTTTGGAGTCTTTGTAGTCAGTCGCGCTATACCCAGGATCTCGATAACGTTGCGGCAGAACGGCGTTGGATGGCGCGGCGATGTGTTATACCAACTCGCCTAAAACGCGTCAAGCAAGCAATTAGCGGCCCCGGCGTCCCGCTTGCCCGCTCGCTCGTCTGAGTTTGCGGCAGCCGTACCTTAATGCGGTCTGATGGCATCCTTGCCCGGCTCGACGCCTGATGACTCCGGGGTGATGGCGTCGAGCGGCTCGCTCGCCGAGGCTACGGGTTCCGGCATATGTTGCAAGGCCAAGGTCAGGACTTCGTCGATCCAGGTCACGGGTTTGATATCGAGGTTCTGCTTTATGTTCTTCGGCACATCTTCCAGTTCCCGTTGATTCTCGGCGGGAATGAGAACCACCTTGATCCCGCCGCGCAACGCGGCGAGGAGCTTTTCTTTCAACCCGCCTATCGGCAGAACTTCACCGCGTAAGGTTATCTCCCCGGTCATGGCGACACTCGAGCGTACGCGGATCCCGGTCAACGCCGAGACCAGCGCCGCGCACATAGCGACGCCGGCGCTCGGTCCGTCCTTTGGCGTTGCGCCTTCCGGCACATGGAAGTGAACGTCATGCTGGCGATAAAAGGCTGGATCGATACCCAGATTCGCCGCGCGGCTGCGCACCACGGTCATGGCGGCTTTAATGGATTCCTGCATCACCTCGCCTAGCTGCCCAGTATAGGTCTCCTTGCCCTTGCCTGGAACGACCGCGGCTTCGATTGTCAATAAATCCCCTCCGACCTCGGTCCACGCCAGCCCCGTGACTTGGCCGACGCGGTCCTCTTCTTCGGCCAAACCATAGCGGAAGCGCTTTACACCAAGATATTTATGCAAGCTTTTCGGCGTGACGGCGACCATTTTTTCGGTGGGCTTCAAAAGCACGCGCTTCACGACTTTGCGGCAGATATTGGCGATCTCGCGTTCCAAATTCCGCACGCCCGCCTCGCGCGTGTAATAGCGGATCATCTCCCGGACGGCCGGCTCGGTAATCAAAATTTCGTTATCACGCAGCCCGTTGTTTTTCTCTTGCTTGGGAATGAGGTATTTATCGGCGATATTGACTTTTTCGTCTTCGGTGTAACCCGGGATGCGGATGACCTCCATACGATCGAGCAAGGGCGGCGAAATGTTGAGAGTGTTCGCCGTTGTGACGAACATCACCTCCGATAAATCGTAATCGACCTCGAGATAATGGTCGTTGAACGTATGGTTCTGCTCCGGATCGAGGACCTCCAACAACGCGGAGGCCGGGTCGCCGCGAAAGTCCGCGGAGATCTTGTCGATCTCATCCAATAACAAGAGCGGATTCTTGGCCCCCCCTTTGGCCATGACCTGCAGGATCTTACCCGGCATCGAACCGACATAGGTGCGCCGGTGGCCGCGTATCTCCGCCTCGTCGCGCACACCGCCCAGCGACATGCGCACGAAGGTGCGGTTGGTCGCGCGCGCGATCGATCGCCCTAGCGAGGTCTTGCCCACGCCCGGCGGACCCACCAAGCATAGGATGGGGCCCTTGGATTTCTTGACCCGCTGCTGCACGGCAAGGTATTCCAGGATCCGTTCCTTCACCTTTTCCAGCCCGTAGTGGTCCTCCTCGAGAATGGATCCCGCTTGGGACAGATCGCGGCTGATTTTCGTGCGCTTTTTCCATGGCACGCTCACCATCCAATCGACGTAATTCCGAACCACGGTCGCTTCCGCGGACATGGGCGACATCATCTTGAGCTTTTTCAACTCCGCCAGCGCCCGATCCTTGGCTTCCTTGGGCATTCCGGCCTTCTCGATCGTTCTGGCCAGCTCATCGAGCTCGCTGCCGCCTTCTTCGAGATCCCCAAGCTCCTTTTGTATGGCCTTCATTTGTTCGTTCAAATAATATTCACGTTGACTCTTCTCCATCTGCCGTTTCACGCGCCCTCGCAGGCGCTTTTCCACTTGGAGGAGATCGAGCTCGCTCTCAAGGACCCCGACCAACTGTTCCAGACGATTGGAAAGATTGGTGACCTCAAGGAGCTTTTGTTTTTGCTCGAGCTTAATCGACAGGTGGGCGGCGATGGTGTCGCCCAACCGCTCCGGATCGTCGATGGACGATAAGCTCGCAATGATTTCCGCCGGGATTCTCTTGTTAAGCTTGACGTATTGGTCGAACTGCTCGAGCAGCGTCCTGCACAACACCTCCGCCTCTCGCGGGTCGATCTCGTCGGAACTCGGAAACTCCACCTTCGCGTTGAACAAACGCTCGGTCTCTGTAAATGCGAGGATCCGCGCGCGGCGCACCCCTTCCACCAGCACCTTGATCGTGCCGTCGGGTAACTTCAACAGTTGCAGGATGTTCGATAAGGTTCCTACCCAATGGAGATCGTCGGCATCCGGGTTATCGTCCGCCGCGCTCTTTTGGGCGACGAGCACGATTTGCTTGCCCCCGTCCATCGCTTGTTCAAGTGCCTTGACCGACTTCTGCCTGCCCACGAACAGTGGGATCACCATATGCGGATAGACCACCACATCGCGCAGCGGCAATACGGGCACTATCGTCTGTTCAGTCATCTTGTCATGCCTTCCTTCGCCGGGTAACGAGTTAGATCGAACCACTCATACGTAACGCACGCGCGCTCAGCGCTTGAGAATTAATCTACTGCACATCGCTGCGTCGGGTGCTCGCTCAATCCGATGCCGCTTTGGAGATTTCAGCACTCTCGTAAATATACAGAGGTTTCGATTCTCCCTTGATGACCGCGTCGTTGACCACCACCTTGACCACGTTCTCGAGCGAAGGCAACTCGAACATGGTGTCGAGTAAATTGTGCTCGAGGATCGAACGCAGTCCGCGCGCCCCGGTTTTCCGCTCAACCGCTTTACGGGCGACGGCACGCAAGGACTCGTCCCGGAACTCCAAGGCGCACCCTTCCATCTCAAAGAGCCTTGCATACTGTTTGGTGATCGCGTTCTTCGGTTCGGTAAGGATTTGGATCAGCTGTGTTTCGTCCAATTCGTCCAGCACGGCAATCACCGGGAGCCGTCCGACGAACTCGGGGATCAGCCCATACTTCATGAGATCCTCCGGTTCGACTTGGTGCAAAAGCTCGCTCATGCTTTTCTTGTCGTCCTTACTCTTGACCTCCGCAGAGAAACCGATCCCACCCCTTTCGGAACGCGCGCGAACGATCTTTTCCAGGCCCGAGAAAGCTCCGCCGCAAATAAACAGGATATTGCTCGTATTGACCTGCAGGAATTCCTGCTGCGGGTGCTTGCGGCCCCCCTGCGGAGGTACCGAGGCGATCGTACCCTCAATGAGTTTCAGCAGCGCTTGCTGTACGCCTTCTCCCGATACGTCCCGCGTAATCGAGGGATTATCGGACTTGCGGGAAATCTTATCGATTTCGTCGATGTAGACGATCCCGGTTTGCGCCTTCTCGACATCGTAGTCGCATTTTTGCAGGAGCTTTTGGATGATATTCTCGACATCTTCGCCTACGTAACCCGCTTCGGTTAAGGTCGTCGCGTCGGCAATCGTAAAAGGGACGTTGAGAAGCCGCGCCAAGGTCTCGGCCAAGAGTGTTTTTCCGCTGCCGGTTGGACCGACCAACAGCACATTGCTCTTGGCGAGCTCTACATCGTTTTGCTTGATGCGTGAGGTCAATCGCTTGTAATGATTGTACACGGCAACCGACAGGATTTTCTTGGCCCGGTCCTGACCGATGACGTATTCGTTTAGTATGTGCCGGATCTGCTGCGGCGCCGGCAGCTTTTTGTTTCCTCCCGCAGCGGATTTGCCGTGCATCTCCTCGCGGATGATATCGTTGCAAAGCTCCACGCACTCATCACAGATGAACACCGACGGACCGGCGATAAGCTTGCGCACCTCATGCTGACTCTTACCGCAGAATGAACAATACAAGAGCCGTTCTCCGTCACCGCCTCTAGACTGTTTGCCGTCGTTCATTGGCCACCTCTAGGCATTAGGGATTTAACCTTTCAGGGGTGATCTTTAGCCCCTGATCCATAGCAATCTACAAGCCACCCACCGGACGTTGCGCGCGTTGATAGAGCACATCATCTATCAACCCATACTCCTTGGCTTCCTCGGCCCCCATGAAATTATCCCGCTCCGTGTCCGCTTCGATTTTCTTCAGTGCTTGCCCGGTATGCCGCGCGAGTATCTGATTCAAGCGTTCCCGCGCTTTTAATATCTCGCGCGCGTGGATGTCGATATCGGATGCCTGGCCCTGAAAGCCACCGAGCGGTTGATGAATCATGAGGCGCGAGTGCGGTAGGCAGTGGCGCTTGCCTTTCGTTCCGCCGGCGAGCAGCAGCGCTCCCATGCTCGCGGCCTGCCCGACACACATGGTACTGACGCTGGGCTTGATAAACTGTATGGTGTCATAGACTGCCAGGCCCGCGCTCACGGAACCCCCAGGCGAATTAATATACAGATGCACATCCTTGTCCGGGTTCTCCGACTCCAAAAACAACAACTGGGCCACGATCAGGTTGGCCACTTCATCCGTCACCGGCCCGACGAGAAACACCACCCGCTCCTTGAGAAGCCGGGAGTAAATGTCGTAGGCGCGCTCACCCCGCGCCGACTGTTCAACAACAATCGGCACCAGGTTGAGCCCTCTTAGCGTGGATTTCTCAGTCTCGTACACGGTTAATCCCTTTTATCCCTTGCCTTTGCTTCTTGGTCAGTCTGCCGTGGATTCATCAGCGCGTCAAACGTCAACGCTTGTTCCTTGACCTTAGCTCGACTAAGCACCCAGTTTACCACCTCGTTTTCAAGGATCAGGGCTTCGACGCCCGCGAGACGCTTGCGATCCTCGTAATACCATTTAACCACGGCCGCGGCGTCCTCGAAACCCACCGCCATGCTTTCGACGGCGGATCTCAGCATCGATGAGCTCACTACCAACCCAATAGTTCTTACCAACTCGCCTATGATGAGGCCGACCGCAACCCGCCACCGGGCGCGCTCCTCGAACAGTTCGACAGGGGGCATCTCAATCCGTTCTTGCTTGCCGCCTCGCAGCACCAGAGTACGATAGGCTTCATCCCGGAGACTCTGGGCTTCGGCGTGGACCAACGCCTTTGGCAATTCCATCGGGTTGGCTTCGAACAGCGCCTCCATGACACCGGTTTTTGTCCGCATTTGCAGGCGCTCATTGCGCTCACTTTCGAGGCTCGCGCGCACCCTTGCGCGCACCTCGTCCGCTCCACCCGGCTCGATTCCTAGGCGCTTGGGCAACCCCTCATCCAACGAGGGCAACACGGGTTCTGCGACACTCAAGCACTGGATCAGGAACCGGGCCGGCTTCCCGGCGAGATCGGAGTTCTGGGAATCCGCCGGAAAAGTGAGATCCGCGCTGCGTTCCGCGCCGGGCTCAAGCCCTACCAGTACTTCCTCGAATCCAGGCAACAGATTGGATGCGCCTAGTTCCAATGTGAAACCGGACGCGTGGCTGCCTGCGAAAGGTAGGCCTGCGACGCTACCCTGAAAATCAATCTCCAAACGGTCTCCGCGTTGCGCCGGCCGCTCTACTTTTTCCCAACCGCGATACCGCTGTTGCAGCGCATGGATCGCTTTATCCACATCCTCATCGGTAACGTCGCAAACCGGTCTTATGACCTGCAGATCTTCGACCGGAAGCAGCTTGACTTCGGGGTAGATTTCGAATGTCGCCTTGTAGATCAATCCCTGGCCAGGCGCGGCCGCGAGGGGCTCGATGGCGGGATCTCCCACCGGCCGAATGTTCTCCTTGCGAATCGCCTCCGCATAACTGGAGCGCAGGATATCGTCCAGCACCTCTTGACGCAGTTGTTCGCCGAAACGACGCTGCACCAGGTTCATGGGCACCTTGCCGACGCGAAAGCCGTCAATCCTGGCGGTTCGTGTTAACTTCACGAGCCGCTGCTTTAGCTCCGAAGCGATGTTTTCCTCGGGGATCTCGATGGTGATGCGGCGCTCGAGCGCTCCGATCGTTTCCAATGAAGCCTGCATTGATCCCTACCTGTCACAAAGCGGCGGCATGATTTACGCGGCTGGTGCGAAAGGAGAGACTCGAACTCTCACGGGTTTCCCCACTGGATCCTAAGTCCAGCGCGTCTACCAATTCCGCCACTTTCGCAGACATAAGAAGTCCACGCATCCAGTTTGAATCTCGCCAGCCAGGATAGCATCTAACGGTTTAATGAAAAACCACCTACCGGACATCAAGTACGTCATCACCGCGCCCACGGTCAACGATTCTCACCAGTGCAACGAAACTCGCTGGTCAGCGCAACGATTCGACGCGCTTGCGTTGCTCCCGCAGCCGAGTGAGGGCGCGCGTCAACTCTTCGCAGCGTTGTTGCTCCTTGGCTACGACCGCACTCGGCGCGCGTTCGAGAAACTCTTGATTCTCCAGTTTTTGCGTTGCCCGCGTGCAATCGTGTTCCAGCTTTTCGACCTCGGCATTGAGCCGCCGCAGCTCCGCCTCGCAATCGATGAGGCCCGCTAAGGGAATGAACAGGCTCAGCCCTCCCGCTAAAGCCGCAGCCATATCCGCGGAAGGCGTGCCCGTGAGGGTTTGCAGCGATGAGATGTGGCCAAGGTGCATGATAAACAGACGATTGTTTTCCAGCCATTGATGCTCGGCGCCGGATCCATGCTCTGTCAGCACCGCCAAAGGCTTGCCCGGCGCAATATCCATCTCCGCGCGTACGCGCCGCACAGCGAGAACAAAACTCCTCACCCAATTGAATTCCTCCACCGCGGCGGTGTCGATTTCGAATGCCCCGGGCGCAGGATAAGCTTGCAATAGGATCGAATCGCCGCTGACGCCCGCGAGCGGCGCGACCCGTTGCCAGATCTCCTCGGTGACAAATGGAATGATCGGATGCGCCAGCCTCAGCAAGGTCTCAAGCACCTCAACCAGAGTCCGTAAACATCCGC
Organism: uncultured Gammaproteobacteria bacterium; assembly: GCA_963764725.1. Taxonomy (GTDB): domain Bacteria; phylum Pseudomonadota; class Gammaproteobacteria; order JACCXJ01; family JACCXJ01; genus USCg-Taylor. The sequence continues at coordinate 423,000 of CAVXTM010000018.1, forward strand.
GCCGCACCCGCTCGTCAGTAGCGTGGTTCAGCGCAGCCTTGGACCATTCGAGGTACCAGTCACAATATTCGTCCCAGGTGAACTCGTAGATCGCCTGGGCCGCGAGGTCGAAGCGGTAAGTCCTGAAGGCCTCGATGGCAGCTTGTTGCGCGTGGAGCAAACGCGATCGGATCCAGCGCTCCCCCAAGTCGTTATCATACGCTCCTTCGGTGCTGACGGCCGCTTTGCCCCCGGTGGCGAGCAGCACGTAGCGTGCGGCGTTCCAGAGCTTATTGCAAAAGTTCCGGTAGCCTTCGATACGGCCGAGATCAAAGCGGATATCCCGACCCTGAGTGGCCAGCGCCGCGAAAGTAAAGCGGAGGGCATCGGCGCCGTACGCCCCGATACCCCGCGGAAATTGCTTGCGCGTGGCACGCTCGATGTTAGCGGCGTCTGCGGGCTGCATGAGACCCGTTGTACGTTTCGCGACCAACGCATCAAGCTCGATGCCGTCGATGAGATCGAGCGGATCGAGGATGTTGCCTTTGGATTTCGACATCTTGTCGCCGTCGGCGTCGCGCACCAGTCCATGGATATAAACCTCCTTGAACGGGACCTGCTGCGTAAACTTGAGCCCCATCATGATCATCCTGGCCACCCAGAAGAAGATGATGTCAAACCCGGTCACCAAGGCATCGGTCGGGTAAAAGCGCCGCAACTCATCGGTCTCCTCCGGCCAGCCCAAGGTCGAGAACGGCCAGAGCGCCGATGAAAACCAGGTATCGAGCACGTCGGGATCCTGGGCCAGAGCTTGTCCGTCGGGGATCCCATGGCGGGCGCGTGCCTCGGCCTCGGTGCGGCCGACATAGGCGTGGCCTTGATCGTCATACCAGGCGGGGATCCGGTGTCCCCACCAAAGTTGCCGTGAAATGCACCAATCCTTGATGTTGCGCATCCATTCGAAGTAGGTCTTCGCCCAAACGTCCGGGACGAACCGGACGGCACCCTCCTCGACTGCGCGAATTGCGGGCTCGGCGAGCGGCGCTACGCGCACGAACCACTGGTCGGTAAGATAGGGTTCAAGGACCGCGTTCGAGCGATCCCCGCGCGGCACCGCATGCTTGTAGTCCTCGACCCGTTCGAGCAGCCCTTGTTGCTCCAAATCGTGCACGATGCGCGTGCGCGCCTCGAAGCGATCAAGACCGCGATAGGCCGGAGGCGCTTCGGCATTGAGCAGCGCGCGCTTGGTGAAGATACTAATCAACGGCAACTTGTGTCTGACCCCGACTTCATAGTCGTTGAAATCATGCGCCGGCGTGATCTTCAAGCACCCCGACCCGAACTCCTTATCGACATAGGGATCGCCGATCACTGGAATGTTCCGGCCGGTGAGCGGCAATTGCACCTCTTGACCGATATAAGACTGGAAGCGCACATCCTCGGGATGGACCGCCACCGCGACATCGCCCAACATGGTCTCAGGTCGGGTGGTGGCCACGACCAGATGCCCTTCCGCACGTGCCAGTGGGTAACGGATGTGCCAGAGATGACCTTGCTCCTCGGTGGCTATCACCTCGAGATCTGAAAGGGCCGTTAGCAAAACCGGGTCCCAGTTCACGAGCCGCTGCCCGCGGTAAATAAGTCCGTCCTCGTAGAGGCGCACGAATACCTCCGTCACCGTCGCGGATAAACCGGGATCCAAGGTGAAGCGCTCCCGCGACCAGTCCATCGCGGCGCCCAAACGCCGAAGCTGACGGGTAATCGTGTCGCCCGACCGCTCTTTCCAGCTCCATACCGCCTGCGTGAACGCTTCTCGCCCCATCTCCTGGCGAGTGCGCCCTTGCTTGGCCATCTGGCGCTCGACCACCATCTGGGTCGCGATCCCGGCGTGGTCGGTGCCGCATTGCCAGAGTGTGCTGCGACCCCGCATGCGGTGATAGCGGATTAAGCAGTCCATAAGCGTGTCTTGGAATGCATGCCCCATGTGCAGGCTGCCGGTGATATTGGGCGGCGGAAGCATGATGCAGTATGCGGACCCGCAACCCTGCGGCACGAAATAGCCGCGGCTTTCCCAGGTGTCGTACCAATGCTGTTCGATGTCCTTGGGATCGTAGGTCTTGTCCATGGTGATTGCTTCGGGCGGATTTCGTGCTATCGATCCGGTATGTGCGGATGCGCTGGCCGGCGCGGCGGCGGGCAGGCCACGCAAGGCTCTGATCTCGGTCAGAATGCGATGGGTGGCGTGCGCGATCTGAACTGAAATAATACGCTGCATGTGGCCGGTGATGCGCACCGCGAGCGCCTCGAGCTGCGGCGGGTCCAACGGCGGCATCGCTGGCAAAGTCGAAACGCGATCTTGAACCACCACATCCTTAAGCACCGGGATCTCGGCCTCACCGTCGGCTCGCGCTGACTCCAAAGCTACGCGGTCGGGTGGCGGGTAGTTATCCTCGGCCGGCGACGCCGGCATGGAAGCATCAGGACGCACCGGATCGCTCATGTGCCGCGTGAAGCCGATGCGTTTTCAGCGTATAACCGGCCTGCCGATAGGTTCGATAACGCCCTCGCGCTTCCTCACGTTGCGCGGGATCGCAATCGACCACCTCGATGAGGCGCTCGAATGGCCCACTAGGGGCGGCAACGCTCATGTTGACCAAGATCTCGGCGTGCGGGCGCTCGCCTTGCCATCCAATCAAGATGAGGGTTTCGGGATCGGGATGTTCATCCCAGCGCTGATGCGGCAGAAAACTGATGTCTTTATGGATCCAAAGCAAGTCATCGATCTGCTCCGCTTGCTCCGCGGACCCAGCAAGAATGCACACGCGCTGACCACCCGCGAAGGCCTTGCCGACGAGCGTGCACACGACTTGGCCGCGCGTCCGACCATCGCCCTCCTCCAGGAGGTAGAAATCAACCCGGGGCATGGTCCTCGGGCTTGCGTACCCGATCAAGAAGGTATTGAACGAGCAGCGGCACCGGACGGCCCGTCGCGCCTTTCTTGTTTCCCGCACGCCACGCGGTTCCGGCAATGTCCAAGTGCGCCCATTTCAAATCCTTAGCAAAGCGCGCGAGAAAGCACGCAGCGGTAATACTACCGGCCTCGCGGCCGCCGACATTGGCGAAGTCCGCGAAGGGACTGTCGAGCTGTTTCTGATAGTCCTCCCAAAGGGGCAGTTGCCAAGCCCGATCGCCGCTCTGCCCGCCCGCGGCGAGCAAGGCCTCGGCCAAGGGCTTGTGATTGCTCATCAGCCCCGAGGCGTGCTGACCCAACGCGACCACGCAGGCGCCCGTCAGAGTTGCGATATCGATGACCACCGCGGGCTTGAAGCGTCGAGCATAGGTCAAGGTATCACAAAGGACGAGCCGCCCTTCCGCGTCAGTGTTAAGGATTTCGATCGTCTGGCCCGAGAGGCTAGTCACAATATCGCCAGGCTTCACCGCGTTACCGCCGGGCATGTTTTCCGTCGCCGGAATGAGGCCGATTAGGTTGAGCGGCAACTGCAGCTCGGCAATGGCCCGCAGTGTCCCAAGGACGCTGGCCGCGCCGCACATGTCGTATTTCATCTCATCCATGGCGGCGGCCGGCTTGATCGAAATGCCCCCCGAATCGAAGGTGATCCCCTTGCCTACCAAGGCTACCGGGGCTTGCGCCGCGCGCCCTCCCCGATACTGCACGATGATCAGCGCCGGTGGCTCGCGGCTGCCGCGAGCCACCGCCAGGAACGCTCCCATCCTGAGCCTCTTGATCTGCGCTAGCCCCAAGACCTCAACCTTTAACGCCGCGTAGCGTTTCTGCAGCCGCCGCGCCTCATCCGCGAGATAGGCCGGGGTGCAATGGTTGCTCGGCAGATTGGCGAGATCTTTCGCCAAACGCACCCCCTCGGCGATGGCTCGGCCATCTCTTAATGCCTCTTCGGCGGCCGCCGCAGCGCTAGGGTTCGCGATCGCGACCCGCAGCGAGCGCAGAGCCGCCGCGGACGCGTCAGGCTTGCTTTTCAGCCGATCGAAGCGGTAGAGCGTGCTCTCGGCGGTTTCTACCAGTTGCCTCACCTTCCAGTCGAGGCCGCGATCCGGGATCGGGATCTCCGCGAGGTAGCTTGCAGCTTCCTTCACCCCCGCGTCGCTTAACGCCGTGACCGCCTTGGCGACGATCTCGCGATACTTGTTGTCGGACAACTCGTTCTCCGGCCCGCATCCGATCAGTAATATGCGCTCGGCCGCCGTACCGGGTATCTGATGCAGCATCAAGGTTTGGCCGCATCGCCCTTCGAGATCACCGCGCTTGATAATGCGGCTGATATAATGGTGACTGGCTTGGTCCAGTTGCGCCGCCGTCTCCGTAAGATTGCGCTTATTGAACACCCCGGCTACCACGCAAGGAACCCGCTGCGTATCTGGCGCACCGCTTATGATGGCGAACTCCATAGCCCTCTTATGTTGTTATAGTTAACGCTTGAACCGAAATCGGCATTTCAATCGTAACGCGCGTATTATCAGGGTGAATCGCGTCTTAGCGAGCAAGTGTATTGTTATCGATACCGCAAAGCAAAGCGCACTAGCATCCTCATGTTGTTAAACCGCTACCTCATCCGGGAGATCTTATTGTGGTTCGGGGCCGTGCAGCTCCTGCTATTACTCACCTACGCCAGCAGCCGCTTCGTGCAGTACCTGGCGACGGCTGCCGCCGGAAAAATCGACAGCGGACTGATCTTCGAGCTGCTGGCCTTAAAGATAGCGACCTCCTTGGTGCTGATGCTGCCCTTATGCCACTACATTAGCGTCTATGTCGCCTTGAACCGGCTGTCGCGCGACAACGAGCTTATAGCCATCGCAAGTTTGGGCCTGGGCTCGCGGTTTCTTTTCGATACGGCGGCCAGGCTTGCCTTCACTGTGGCGTTCGTCGTCGCAATCCTCGCGCTCGCGGTCGCGCCGTGGGCAGAAGCGCGCTTGATTGAGGTGGAAAACCGGGCCAAATCGGAATCCGATCTGACCGGGATCACGCCGGGCCAATTCAAGAATTTCAATGAGGGTAACCGCATCCTTTATGTGGAGCGACTGTCTCCCGACAAGCGCAGCATGTCCAATGTGTTCCTGCAAGGGCGGCAAGACGGCCACCTCGGGGTGCTGTCCGCTGACCGAGCGGAAATCGAACTCGACCAGAAAACCGGATCTCGCTATGTGAACTTTTACGCCGGGCGCCGCTATATGGGCTCCCCGGGACGGCTCGATTATTCCATCGTCGAGTACGAGAAATACGGCGTGCGTATCGACCGCAGTGAGGCGGCGGATCGGAGCGCGAGCGTGAGCGCGGCGAGCACCGCAAGCTTGTGGTCGGCCAACCGGCCTGAGGCGGCCGCTGAGTTACAGTGGCGGATCGCAATGCCGATCAGCACCGTGCTGTTGACGCTCCTCGCGGTGGCGCTGGTGCGAGCGGCATCCGACCAGAACCGGATCCTCGGGCTCTTGACCGCGGTCTTGATTTATTTCACTTACAGCAATCTCTTGGGGATTGCGAAGTCCTTGGCCAAGCAGGGCGCCGTGCCTGTGTATCTGGGTTTATGGTGGGTGCATGCGCTCTTAGGTCTTGTGATCCTCGCGCTCCTTGGTTATCCGCTCCTGCGCAAGTGGTGGGCGCGGCGGCAACGAGCACCAACGCTAGTGCGGCTGAGCTGAGGACCGGGTTGGCGTCCCATATCGGCGCGAGGCGTTGGCTTAGCTCACGCCGGCAAGGGTCCCGATGGATTGCCCCATCGTCACGGGCGTACCGGGTTGCAGGGTCTTCGACCAGCGGATCGCGCCTGGCCCAAGCAGCAAGATCACCGTAGACCCCATGTTAAAGCGGCCCATCTCCTCGCCCTTATTTAGTATCACCGGGCAGGATTCGGGTTGTTCGTAGACGCAGACACGATGCGCCGCCGTATGCATCGCGCCGGGTTCGCACCACACCAGGTCCATCGCGCCCACGAACATGGCACCTATCATGACCAGCGCAAGCGGGCCCGCATGGGTTTGGAACAGGCAAACGATGCGCTCATTGCGGCTAAAGAGATCGTTTATCCCTCTGACCGTGCTGGGTTTCACCGGAAACAAGCGCCCCGGCACATGAACCGATCGGACCAGGCGCCCGGTGATTGGCATGTGTACTCGATGGTAGTCTTTCGGAGCTAAATACAAGGTGATGAAATGACCCCCCAAGAACGCTCCCGCCTCGCGGCTTGCCAGTAGTCCGGACACACTGTAGTGCTGGCCTTTGGCTTGGAGCAACCACTCGTCTCGGAGGTCGCCGAGTTGGGACACGCTACCGTCGACGGGGCACGCCAAGGAGCAAGGGCCGGGCGCGATCGGGCGCGCATCGGCTCGGAGCGCGCGGGTAAAGAAGCTATTGAATTCCGGATAGACGCGCGGATCGGATTCGGCCACGCTGTCCATATCGACCCCGTAACGGCGGATAAACCACCGAATTTGCCAATCTTTCCACGGGCGAAAACGTAGGCGCGTCGCAACCAGCATCAATCGCGACAAGGCGTGGTGAGGCAGCAGGTACAGCGGCCAGCAGTTAAGCCAGTTACGGGCCCATGACCCTGTTTCGATTGCCGTAACCGCCGCGCGTTCAACTTGCATGAGCGTGGTCCGTCTTTAACGTTAGATTTTCTGGCATTATAACCGTGCATCGCGCGAGCGAGACAGCGCGCGCCTACCGCGACGGGCATGGTTCAGCCACGGGGATTGACATGCGAAGCGCGAGCGTTTATCCGGTAACGTTGCGCCGTCCATGGTGCGGTGCAATAATAGTGTGGCGAGGAATCGGAGAGTCTTTTTAAACAAGATAAGGGTTGAGTGAACCATGACTGACAGTAACCCCGTCTGGAACGACGATTGGATGACATCGCAGAAAAATTTTTGGGACGCCTGGTCACACATTCTAAGCCAATCCATGGAGCCATCGCTTAGCTCCCAAGCATTCGCTGTTCCGTGGACGGCAGCTTTGGATCTGTGGGCCAAGACCGCAGCGCCTTCCGCTCCGGCGGCTCGAGAGGATTTTTTTCAAAGTATTGTGCGGCAAGGAAGAACCTTTCTGCGACTCGGAGAGGAGCTCAGCAAACTGACACGCAACCTGGCCGAGGGCGCGCGAGCCGGAGCGAACTGGAAGGATGTGCTCGCGGCGAAGTTCAACGAACTGAAAGCGGGTTTCACTCACGGCAGTGCGTCCGACGTGACCAGCACGCTGCGCGGTCTGCTACCTTTTTTCGAAATGCCGATGGACACCTGGGCGCGCATGTTCTCGAGCAACTCGTTGCTGCCCGGTGATTTCCTGCGGTCGAAATCCGAGGGTTTGGCCGGCGTCCCGGGCCAGATCCACGAACGCATGGATCAGTTCTTGTCGATCCCTGCGGTCGGTTATATGCGTGAATGGCAAGAGCAGACGCAGGGTGGCGTGCGTCTCACCATGGATTACCAACAGGCGCTGCAGGAATACGTGCATGCGCACGGACGGCTCGGCGTCGATGCACTCGAACGGCTGGCCGCCAAGATCATCGAACGCGCGGAGCAAGGCCGGGAAATCAATACCCTGCGAGAGGTCTATGATCTGTGGGTCGATTGTGGCGAAGAGGCGTACAACGCTCTTGTGTTCACGGAAGAATACGCGGACATTTACGCGCGGCTGGTCAACGCGCTAATGGCGTTGAAGCATCATAACCAGATCACCGTTGATGAAGTCGCAGGATCATTGAACTTGCCGACTCATCAAGAGATCACGACGCTGCAGCGGCGGCAGCAGGAGTTCCGGCGCGAGCTCGCGGGGTTCCGATCGCTGCTCGATCCGAGCATGATGGAAGGAATGCAAGCGCCGTTAAGAGCGCAGGCAGAGGCGCTGAGCAGCCTCACGCAGTTGCGTACCCAAGGCGAAAGCATTGAGGACATGAGAGAGAAGGTCACGGTGCTGGAACGCGACGTCGTCCGGTTGCTCAAGGAGCTGGCGTTGCTCCGCAACGGTACGGTACGCGAAGGCCGCGGCAAGCGAATCCCAGCGAAGAAGACGCCGTCCGCCGTGAGCGTGGTTGCCGCGGCCGGGCGGCCTAGGCCCACGCAGGCGGCGCGCGCCAGCGCTGCACAAAAGCGCGCCAAAGGAGACTAGCTCATGTTTCCATTTCAAATACGTCCCGATCAAGCTTTATCCGAAATCCAAGAGTTCGGGACTAAGCTCAGCCGAGGTTTACAAACGCTGAACGAAATCGGTGATATCGACGTCGGGTGTACGGAAAAAGAGGCTATTTACACCGAAGACAAGCTCACGCTCTACCGGTTCAAGCCGCTCGTGGAGAAGCTGAACCCGGTGCCGGTGCTGATCGTATACGCACTTGTTAACCGCCCTTACATGGCGGATCTACAGAAGAACCGCTCGCTCGTGCGCGGACTTCTGGCGGGCGGCCTCGATGTCTATTTGATCGACTGGGGTTATCCCGATAGCGCCGATCGGTTTTTATCATTAAACGATTACATCAACGGTTATACCGATCGCTGTGTGGAGGTGCTCAGGAAACGGCATAGCCTGAACAAGATTAATCTCTTAGGGATCTGCCAGGGAGGAACGTTTAGCCTTTGCTATAGCGCGATGCATGCCGACAAAGTGAGGAATCTCATTACCACCGTGACACCGGTCGATTTCCACACGCCCCAGGATTTGCTCAGCCATTGGGTGCGGAAGGTAAACATCGATCTGCTGGCGGACACCATGGGTAATATCCCGGGCGAGATGCTGAACTGGACTTTTCTTTCGCTCAAACCGTTTCGGCTTTCGGGGCAAAAATACCTCGATATGGTCAACACCCTGGACGATCCGGTCCTGTGCAAGAATTTCATCCGCATGGAGAAGTGGATCTTCGATAGCCCCGACCAAGCGGGGGAAGCATTCCGGGAGTTTATCAAGCATTTTTATCAGAATAACGAGCTGATTAAAGGCGAGGTGATGATCGGTGAAAAGAACGTCGATCTCGAAAACATCACCATGCCGGTGCTCAACATCTTCGCCACCGACGACCACCTGGTCCCACCCGCCGCTTCGAAGGCGTTAAGGAAATACGTGGGAAGCGCGGATTATTCGGAGATCGAATTTCCCGGCGGACACATCGGGATCTACGTGAGCGGAAAAGCGCAGCAGATGATTCCCCCCTCGGTCGCGTCCTGGCTCGCCGCCCGGTAAAAAACCCGATCCACCTTGCAGGGTGGATCGGAGTCCGTGGAGGAAGGGTGATCTGGAAGGGCTAAGCGGTTTATTTCTTTACCGCGAGCGCGGCTTTCTTTACCGGCGCGGTTCCGTTCTCCTGGGTCTTCTCGAACCAAGCCGCCACCTCATCCTTGGAATCCGTCATGATCTCGGTGGTTTTACGCAGAGCGTCAAGCATCTTCTCATTGTATTCGGTTATGAGCTTGGTTTGGCCCGCCAAGAGATCCTTATAACCCTTCGATTCGGTCATCAAGGTGACGGCCTTGATACCGGTATCGACATAGGTGTTTACCAAGCCGAGTTGCTGTTCACCTATCTTCTCAAACGTCTTGGTGCTGATCTCGCCTAGCTCCTTTAGAGAAGCAAAGCAGGTGCTGCCAAACTGAGCCCAAGGCTCCACAGTTTCAAATTGCATAACGTTACCTCACGAAGTTTACCGACATTGTGCATCGCACATCGCAATGCTGCGTTGCATCATAGTGCGGCTAAACCTCACTGTCAAGTCGGAACAAGACACAAAAATTCAAACCTCGCTCACGACCGTGAGCACGACATTGCGTAACGCAATGCCAGATTTTTTTACGGGTCTATTTGCCCTTCACGGGTTTGCCGGCAAACGGCGCCACGGTTTTCTCCATGCCTCGTTCCGCCCACGCGCTCAGCTCATTCTTGCACTCGCTGAGTAGATCGTTGGTCCCGCGGACGATCTCGACGAACTTGGCACCGTATTCGGAGGCCAGAGCGGCTTGATGCTCCAGTAAGTCCTTCGGGTCCTTAGAGATGCTAAGCAAATTCACTTCCTTGGCGCTTGCCTCGAGACAAGTGCTGAGGATTGCTTCCTGCTGCGCCGTCATTTTCTCCACTAGCTTGGCATTGATTGCACCAAGCTCTTTCATGGACTCGAGGGCGCTTCTGCTCAGGGCGGCCCATTGGTCGATCATTTCTTGCTGCATACACTTATCTCCTGGTATCAATCGTCATTGACGGTGGATAAGGCCGAAAGCCGGGGGGATTAAAAGCAGCTTACTGTGACGTGGCGTACCGGTCAACACGAGAAGACGAGGAAGCGCATGACATAGGCGAGACAGGCGCGGGATGGTAGAATGCAAAAAACACGGCTTTTGCGGTGACAAAATGATCTTTATATCTACCGAAGAGTTAGAGGTTGGTTTATGACGATAACACACGACGGAGCAAAGAGGACAAAAAACAAACGGCTTTTGCAATGGGTGGACGAGATTGCCGGCCTTTGCAATCCCGATCGCATCTATTGGTGTGATGGTTCCCAGAAGGAATACGATCGCTTATGCGAAGAGATGGTGCAAAAAGGAACCTTTATCCGCTTAAACCCGAAGAAGAGACCGAATAGCTTTCTCGCGCGTTCTCACCCGACCGATGTTGCGCGCGTCGAGGACCGAACCTACATCTGCAGCGAAAAGCAGGAAAACGCCGGCCCCACGAATAACTGGATGGAGCCGCAAAAGATGCGGGGCATACTCCGCGAATTATTCGAGGGCTGTATGCGCGGCCGCACGATGTATGTGATTCCCTTCAGCATGGGACCCATAGGTTCGCACATCTCCCATATCGGGGTTGAGATCAGCGATTCCGCCTATGTCGCGGTGAATCAGCGCATCATGACTCGCATGGGACAGACCGCTCTCGATGTGTTGGGGCCAGACGGCCACTTCGTGCCGTGCGTGCATTCGATCGGCGCACCCTTGCAGCCGCATCAGGAAGACACAGTGTGGCCGTGCAACGACACCAAATACATCACGCACTTTCCCGAAACGCGCGAAATCTGGTCATTCGGGAGCGGCTACGGCGGAAATGCCTTACTCGGTAAGAAGTGTTTCGCGCTGCGAATCGCATCGGTGATGGCGCGCGACCAAGGCTGGCTGGCCGAGCACATGCTGATCCTCGGCGTCGAATCCCCGGCCGGCGAGAAGACCTACGTGTCGGCAGCCTTTCCGAGCGCCTGTGGTAAGACAAACTTTGCGATGCTGATCCCGCCTAAGGCTTTGGATGGATGGAAAGTGACGACCATCGGGGATGATATCGCGTGGATCAAACCCGGGGCGGACGGCCGCTTTTATGCCATTAATCCCGAAGCGGGGTATTTCGGCGTGGCGCCCGGCACGAACATGGATTCGAATCCCAATGCCATGTTAACCCTGAAAGAGAACTGCATTTACAGTAACGTCGCGCTGACCGACAACGGCGACGTTTGGTGGGAAGGGATGACGAAGGAGCCGCCCGCGCATCTCATCGATTGGAAAGGAAACGACTGGACACCCGGTAGCGGCACGCCGGCGGCGCATCCGAACGCGCGCTTCACGGCACCGGCCCATCAGTGCCCGTCGATCGATCCGAGTTGGGAGGACCCGAACGGCGTACCCATCAGCGCCTTCATCTTCGGCGGGCGTATTAGTAAGAACTTCCCTCTGGTTCTGCAAGCATACGACTGGGAACATGGGGTCTATCTCGCGGCGACCATGGGGTCGGAAGCGACCGCCGCCGCGGTAGGCCAGGCCGGGATGCGGCGCGATCCGATGGCGATGCTCCCGTTCTGCGGTTACAACATGGCGGATTACTGGAAGCATTGGCTGCGTATTGGCCGTCAGCGCGTCGCCACCCCGCCCTTGGTGTTCCGTGTCAACTGGTTCCGTAAAGATGACAAGGGCAAGTTCATCTGGCCGGGCTACGGTGAAAACATGCGCGCGCTGAAATGGGTGGTCGACCGCTGCCACGGGCGGGCGCGGGGCGTCGAGAGCCCCCTCGGGTGGGTGCCGCCGTTCGAGGAATTGGTCTTGGACGGTATCGAGTTTTCAAAGGATCGGTTCTACGAGATCATGAACATCGACCGGGAACGGGCGCGGCAGGAAGCGAACGATCAAGAGGAGCTGTTCACGCGTTTCGGAGATCATCTCCCGCGCGAAATGGAAATCGAGAGAGAGTTACTGCTATCGCGCCTCTATCACTCACCTACCGTTTGGGATTTGAGCTTCGCTAGCGCTACATAATAGGACGGACATCAGCAAGGCGCCCCAGAGGCCGCGCCTTTGGCTTCGGCGGGGCTTTACGCGGTTAACCGCCGGCCGTTGACCGCGATGTCGGTTCCAGTGATATACCCGCTCGTGTCCGCCGCGAGAAAGTCGACCACGGCGGCGATCTCATCAGGCTCACCCCATCGCCCCTTGGCTAGCTTCGCCTTAATCGCTTTGCGGATTTCATCCGGGATTTCCGCCACCATGCCGGTCGCGCCATGTCCGGGTGATACGGCATTAACGGTGATCCCCTGATCCCCTAGCTCCCGAGCCAGAGATTTGGTAAAACCCAGCATACCCGCCTTGGCGGCCGCAATGTCGGTTTGCCCAAATTGCCCTGGAGGCCCGTTAACCGAGGAGATATTGATTATCCGGCCGAAGTGCCGTTCCTCCATCGCCGCGATCACAGTACGCGTAACATTGAATACGCTGTCGAGATAGGTATCCAGAACTGTCTGCCAGTTCTCGTGTTTACTGTCGTTGCGGGTGATGCCGACGCAGTTGACCAAGATATCGACGTGACCGTAGCGACCTTCGATCCAGCTCGCCATACTGGCGCAATCATCGCATCGCGCGACATCACACGCGACGATACCAAGTTCATAGCCGCCCCTACGTCTCGCCGCTTGCCATTGGCGCGCGGCAGCCGATTCGTGACGAGGATACGTGGCGATGACTAAGAAACCCGCATCCGCGAGCCGCAGACAAATCGCCGTTCCGATGTTTCCAGTTCCGCCGGTGACTAAAGCTACTCGCCCGCCGTGCTGCAACCGGTGGTACGGGCGCAACTGCGTCCAGGCGTGGCGCAGCCCCGCGGCAGCCGCGGAAACGCTCCGATTCCACTCGTCCCGCTGACGTGTTGCTAAAGCATCGAGGGATTGCCCGAACGCCGTGGCGACCTGGACGCTCGAGGTGAACGCCCTGGTCCAGGCACGGCTCCATACTTCCAGAACTTTGAGTGACATCGTGTCGAGAAACATAGTGGTAACGCCTCCCGATTTTTCGTTAGTTTTCTGCGTCGATGGTTGAGCTTGAGGTTGATTATTCTTGCTTCTTACCCGCCTCGCCTTCGCTCTCAGTGGGATTAGTCATGCCGGCGGCCCGGAACAAGCTGTCTTGCATTTTCTTGAAGACGTCCAGGTTTCGTTGGGTGATCTCTGTCAAGGCCGTGAGGGGATTGTTTTTAACAGCGTCGCTAATCTGCGTGTGGAATAGCTTCTGCTGTTCGGTAAACATCCCTAAGCTGCGTTCGATAAAATTGCCCGCTAAGCCTTGGACCGCGTCGCCGTAGAAACGGATAATTCGGAGGAGAGCATGGGTGGTGAACAACGGTTCCCCGTGGCCCTCTTCTTCGGTGATGATCTGCAGCAAGATGCTCCGGGTAATGTCTTCGCCGGTTTTTTGGTCGGTGACATAGAATTCAATTCCGGCCAACACTAGGGTCCGCACATCCGCGAGGGTGATGTACTTACTCTCGAAGGTGTCGTACAGGCGGCGATTCGGGTACTTTTTGATGACACGCTTGTCACCCGTCGCGGCACCCGTATCGCCGATGGAATTTGGATGCGTCGCCATCACATCATGTGCTGCCCGCCGTTGATGGAGAGATCGGCGCCGGTAATAAAACCGGCGCGGTCGGACACCAGAAAATCGACTAAGTAAGCCACTTCTTCGGAAGTTCCTAAACGTCCCACGGGGATCTGGGCGATTATTTGATTGCGAATATTTTCCGGGACGGCCATCACCATCTCGGTGGCGATATATCCAGGTGAGACCGTGTTCACCGTGATCGCCTTGCGCGCGACTTCTTGCGCCAAGGACATGGTGAAACCGTGCATGCCGGCCTTGGACGCCGTGTAGTTGCTTTGCCCGATCTGACCTTTCTGGCCGTTGATGGACGAGATATTGATGATCCGCCCGTGGCCACGGTCGATCATCCCCGAAATGACGTGCCGCGTGACATTGAAGACACTGTCGAGGTTGGTCCGCAGGACCGTGTCCCATTGCTCTTTGCTCATCTTGCGTAGCGTCACATCCAGCGTGATGCCCGCGTTATTGACGAGGATATCGATGGGGCCCGGGTCTTTTTCGATCTCGCCGATCATCCAACCGCAGGCGTCGAAGTCCGTCACATCGACACGGTAGGCCTTAAAATCGTAGCCTTCGGCGCGCATCTCCGTCAACCACTTTTGGGCCTTTTGTTCATTGCGGTAATTGGTCGCGACCTTGGCGCCGGACACCGCAAGTTGTTTGCATATGGCCGCGCCGATCCCGCTCGTTCCCCCCGTGATCAGCGCTACGCGTCCGCTGAGATCTTTCGTCATTGGTCTTTCTCTTTCAACGCTCCACCGCTAGAGCAACGCCTTGGCCACCGCCGATGCATAAGGTCGCAAGGCCCTTGCGCACATCGCGTCGGATCATCTCGTACACCAAAGAAACCAAGACACGCGCCCCGGAGGCACCGATGGGGTGGCCGAGCGCAATCGCGCCGCCGTTGACGTTCACTTTGGCGACATCCCAACCGATATCCCGGTTCACCGAAAGCGCCTGGGCCGCAAAGGCCTCGTTCGCCTCGATAAGATCGAGATCCTGAACCTTCCATCCGGCTTTCCGCAAGCACCGTTGCGTCGCGGGCGTCGGACCTGTCCCCATTATGGCAGGATCGACGCCGGCCGTGGCATAAGCAACAATTCGCGCCAGCGGTGACAGACCCAGGGCCTTGGCCTTGCTTTCGGTGGTGATAATCACGCCGGCCGCGCCGTCATTGATTCCGGAAGCATTGCCTGCCGTGACCGAGCCCTCCCGGTCGAAGGCGGGTTTCAGTTTGCCCAGGGCTTCGGCAGTCGTGCCGTGACGGGGAAACTCATCGGTATCGAAGATGATCGGGTTGCCTTTCTTTTGCGGAATTTCGACGGGGATGATTTCCTTCGCGAAACGCCCCGCCTTCTGAGCGGCCTCCGCCTTTTGCTGCGAGAGCGCCGCGAACGCGTCCTGTTCCTCGCGCGAGATACCGTACTTCTTAACGATGTTTTCGGCGGTCATGCCCATGTGATAATCATTAAAAACATCCCATAAGCCGTCGTTGATCATCGTATCGACTAACGTCCATTCGCCCATCTTCTTGCCGGTGCGTGAGGCGGGGAGCACGTGCGGCGTTAGACTCATATTTTCTTGACCCCCGGCCACCACTAGCTCGGCATCACCGGCGCGAATCGATTGCGCGGCCAAAGCCACCGCTTTGAGCCCGCTGCCGCATACCTTGTTGATGGTCATACACGGCACCGAGTGCGGCAGACCCGCGCCCAGTGCCGCCTGCCGCGCCGGGTTCATGCCGACGCCCGCGGTCAGGACCTGGCCTAAGATCACTTCCTCAATGTCCTCGGGCTTAATCCCGGTCTTGGACAAGAGCGCAGAGATGACCTTCGCGCCCAAGGTTGCCGCCGGAATAGTCGCGAGCGTTCCCCCAAAGGTTCCTATAGCCGTCCGACCGGCGGCCACGATAACTACGTTTTCAGCCATTTAGTTCTCCGCACTGACACCGCGTTCGCGGTACTGACCCAACGATATTACTAGAACGCTTCAAGCAGCGGCGAGGCTCGAACGAGGCGCATGCGTACAGCTAATTTACACCTTACCTTAGAGCCTGCTGTCTATCCGGTAAACACGAGGATCGCTGCGATGCAATAAGAAGCGTAACAAAGTACGCTCGCAGAATCTAGAGGGTGGGCCACTTGCAACACGCGGACGCGTATCGATTATAGATTGATCGTGCGGTTATCCACTGCGAGCGCGGCTTCGTGCATGGCTTCCGCGAGCGTCGGATGGGCGTGGATCGCACGCGCCAGATCTTCGGTGCTGGCACCGAATTCCATCGCGATCACCGCCTCACTGATTAGTTCCGAGGCGTTCGGGCCGAAGATATGCACCCCAAGCAAAGCATCGCTTTCGGCATCGCCCAGGATTTTGACGAGTCCCGCAGTCTCGCCCATGGCACGAGCCCGTCCGCTCGCTAGGAACGGAAATACTCCGCGCCGAAACGGTGTGCCATTCAACTTTAACGACTGCTCTGTTTGACCCACCCAGGCTACCTCCGGCCAGGTATAAATGATCGATGGGATACAAGCGTAATTCACCTCGGTAGCGTGACCCGCTATGGTTTCCACCACCGCCATACCCTCCTCGGAGGCTTTATGGGCCAGCATCGGGCCGCCAATGACATCGCCGATGGCAAACACGTCGCTCAGGGTTGTACGGCACCCATCATCGACCTCGACGAAGCCACGCTCATCGAGATTAATCCCGCATTCTGCGAGACCGAGCCCGTCGGTATTCGGGCGCCGTCCGACCGCGACGATCAGTCTGTCCACGGCCAGATCGTGTTGCACTTGGTCCCTCTGGTACGCAACGCGAAGGTCAGTCCCGTTCACGGTCACACCGGTCACGGCACAGCCTAACCGGATCGCCAAATCTTGCCGCGCCAGTTCTTTCGCGGTGGCCTGCGCGATCTCGAAATCCGCACCCGGCAGAAACTCGCTCAATGCCTCCAATATAATGACCTCTGAGCCAAGACGCCGCCACACGCTTCCAAGCTCAAGCCCGATCGCGCCGGCGCCGATGATGCCCAAGCGTTTCGGGACTTCCGAAAATGCTAGCGCCGCCGTCGAATCGCAAATCAACCCGTTATCGATCTCGATGCCGGGCAGCGCGACGGGTACCGAACCGGTAGCGATGATGATATGCGAGGCCGTAATCATGGACGCTTCGGCGCGCGTGCGACCGGTCACTGCCACGCGCATGTCGCCCATCAGGCGCGCCCGTCCCGCAAGCCACGTCACGTTATTTTTCTTAAAGAGCCCGGCGATGCCCTGGGTCAAGGTGCGTACGACTTTATCCTTGCGGAGCATCATCGACGGGAGGTCGAGGCTGAGCCCGCTCACGGCGATCCCGTGATCCTTGGTGTGGCGGGCAATCGTCTCGTAGAGGTGGGAGGAATCCAAAAGCGCCTTGGAAGGAATACAGCCGACATTCAGGCACACACCGCCCAAGGCCGGTTTACCGGCAGCATCGACCCAAGAGTCGACGCAAGCGGTTGTAAAACCGAGTTGGGCGGCGCGGATAGCCGCGACATAACCGCCGGGCCCCCCACCTACCACCACGACGTCGTAGCGGTCCACGTCCTAGACCTCGATCAGGATGCGCGCCGGATCTTCGATGTGCTGTTTGATCGTGACCAGAAACTGCACGGCCTCGCGTCCGTCGATGATACGGTGATCGTAGGACAATGCGACGTACATCATCGGCCGAATCACCACCTGCCCCTCTTCCGCCACGGGCCGGTCTTGGATCCGGTGCATGCCGAGGATCGCGCTCTGGGGCGGGTTAATAATGGGCGTCGATAAGAGGGAACCGAACACACCTCCGTTGGTGATGGTGAAGGTGCCGCCGGTAAGCTCGTCGATGCCGAGCTTCGCATCCCGCGCCTTGTCGCCGAATTCCTTCACCGCGATTTCTACTTGCGCGAAGCCCAGACGGTCAACGTCGCGAAGCACGGGGACCACGAGTCCACGCTCCGAGCTGACCGCGATCCCGAGGTCGTAGTAGTCATGGTACACGACATCGGAACCGTCGATGGAAGCATTGACAATCGGAAACTTTTTCAACGCCGACACCGCGGCCTTGCAGAAAAAGCCCATGAACCCCAGGCGCGCACCATGGCGCGACTCGAACGCCGAGCGATAACGCTCCCGCAGCACCATGACCGGCTGCATGTTGATTTCATTGAACGTGGTCAGGATCGCGTTCTCGCGTTGCGCTGCCAAGAGGCGCTCGGCAACGCGCAAACGCAAGCGACTCATGGCGACGCGCTTCGTGGGACGCTGACCCGTGTCGGGGTCCGCCGATGCATCTTTCTGCTGCGCCGGCACTGTAACCAGACCGGTATCTTTGGCCTCAATATAAGTCAGCACGTCTTGCTTGGTGATCCGGCCGCTTTTCCCGCGCGCCGGAATGGTTTTAGGATCGAGGGCGTGCTCCGTGACCAACCTGCGGACGGCCGGGCTGAGCGACGTCACGTCCTCGGAAGGCGCCTCCTCGCTCACGCGCCTAGGCACGGCAGCCGGTTTGGGCGTGCTGAGCTCGTTATCCGCGGGCTGCTCGACCTGGGGAGAGGTATCGATGACCGCCAACACTTCTTGACTCAATGCCGTCTCACCTGCTTTTTTGTGGATCTCCTTGAGCATTCCCGCTTCCGGGGCGGTGATCTCCAATGTCACCTTGTCCGTCTCAAGATCGGTTAGGTGCTCGCCCCGGCCGATCCGATCGCCCGGTTGCTTATGCCACTCGATCACACGCGCATCGGCAATCGATTCGGCCAGTACTGGAACCTTGACCTCTAGGAGCATGGGGTTGATGCTTTACGCGGTCTTCTGCTGCGCCGCGACACCCTGATTCAACTTCAAGGCTTCGCTGACCAAGGCCTGCTGCTGCTCGATGTGTTTCGAGCTATAACCCACCGCCGGCGACGCGGAGTACGGGCGCGCCACGAGCCTCAGTTGCTGCGGTTCGTGCAAGCGGCCGAAGAGATGCAGGCGTGACAGCAGATAGAACCAGGCTCCTTGGTTGCGCGGCTCTTCCTGCACCCAAATGATTTCGAGCGCGTTCGGATAACGTGCCAGCACGGCGTCCATTCCTTGGGTTGGAAACGGATACAATTGCTCTAGTCGGACGATCGCAATGTCTTTGATTTTGTTCGCGCGCCGGGCTTCCAAGAGATCAAAATAAATCTTTCCGCCACAGATCAGCACACGATCTACCGCCCGCCCATCGATGGGATCGATCTCGTCGATAACAACCTGAAAGCCACCTTCGGTGATATCCGACAGGGTCGAAGTCGAGAGCTTATGCCTGAGCAGGCTTTTTGGGCTCATGACGACCAAGGGCTTCTTGTAGGGGCGGCGCGCCTGCCTTCTTAACATATGAAACATCTGCGCGGGCGTGCTCGGAACGCATACCTGTATATTTTCCTCGGCGCAGAGCTGTAAGTACCGTTCGAGGCGTGCCGAGGAATGCTCGGGGCCCTGTCCATCATATCCATGGGGCAACAACATGACTAGGCCGCTGTAACGGCTCCATTTGGACTCGCAGGAAGTGATAAATTGATCGATGACGACTTGAGCCCCATTGGCGAAATCGCCGAATTGCGCCTCCCAGATCACCAAGGCATCGGGTTCCGAACTGCTGTACCCGTATTCGAAGCCCAAAACCGCCTCTTCGGACAAGATCGAATTGATCACCATGAATCGCGCCTGATCCCCTTTGACATGGTGCAGGGGGACGTAGCCTTCACCGCTGCTTTGATCGTGCAAGACCGCATGCCGGTGAAAAAACGTCCCGCGCTCGCTGTCCTGCCCCGCGAGCCGGATGGGATAACCTTCATCGACTAAACTGGCATAAGCGAGGGTTTCCGCGTATCCCCAGTCGATCGGCGCATGCCCCTGCCCCATCTGGCGGCGTTGCTCGATGATGCGCTCTACACTGCGGTGCAACTGGATATCCTTGGGGATGCTCGTGAAGCGTTGGCTCAACGCCTGAACGCGTTCCAGCGCAAGCGCGGTTTCACAAGGCATATCCCAATGGGTGCCGTGGTATGCTGTGAAACTGACTCTAAGTTCGTTCCTGATGTCGTACACGACCGGTCCCGCAACGATCTGATCGCCTTCAAGCGAATCGATGTAAGACCGGGCCATCGACTCCGCTTCGTTTTCTTGGATGAGACCTTCCTGTTGCAGCTTTTCCGAATAGATCCTGACGACGCTAGGATGCTGCCGGATCTTTTGGTACATGATGGGCTGAGTCGCCATGGGCTCGTCGGCTTCGCTATGGCCATGCCTGCGGTAGCAGACCAAATCGATGACAATGTCTTTGTTGAATTCCATTCGGTAATCAAGCGCCAGCCGCGCGAGCATTACGACGGCTTCGGGATCATCGCCGTTAACATGTAAGATCGGCGCTTGGACCATCTTCGCCACGTCGGTGCAATACAAGGTTGAGCGCGCATCCAGCGGATCGCTGGTAGTGAAGCCGATTTGGTTATTGATGATGATGTGAATGGTGCCGCCCGTGGCATATCCGCGCGTCTGCGACAGGTTGAGCGTCTCCATCACCACCCCTTGCCCGGCAAACGCCGCATCCCCGTGCATCAGGATAGGCAATACCGTGTCCCGGTTTCTATCGCGGCGCCGGTCTTGGCGTGCTCGTACCGATCCTTGAACGACCGGGTTGATGATTTCCAAATGCGAGGGATTAAACGCGAGCGTCAGGTGAACCGGCCCCCCCGGAGTGGCGATATCGGAGGAGTAGCCCAGATGGTATTTAACATCACCCGAACCGGCGGCGTTCCCGCCCTTGCCTTCGAACTCCTCGAAGAGTTCCGCCGGATGTTTGCCGACAATGTTGACCAGCACGTTTATTCGGCCACGATGCGCCATCCCGATGACGACTTCCTTGATCCCGCCCTCGCCGCCGCTCCGTACCAATTCGTCGAGTAAGGGGATCGCACTTTCGCCGCCCTCCAGGGAGAAGCGTTTCTGTCCTACGTATTTTCGGTGCAGATATTCTTCCAGCGTGGTGGCAGCCACCAGCCGTTCCAGGATCCGCCGCTTTTTTGGCGGGTCGAAACCGGGCGTGGCACAGTCCAGTTCCAAGCGTTGCTGAAGCCAGCGTTTTTGATTGGTGGCGTTAATATGCATGTATTCGGCGCCGATCGTGCGGCAGTACGTTGTCCGGACCCGACGTAGGATTTCGCCTAAGGCGGCATACTCGGCGCCAAAAAACGATCCCGTGCTATAGCTAACGCCGAAGTCGCGTTCGCTCAGCCCATGAAAGGCGGGATCGAGCTCGGCGACGATCGGACGCTCGATTTGGCGCAAGGGATCGAGATCGGCTTGCCGGTGGCCTCGAAACCGGTAAGCGTTAATGAGTTGTAAGACCGCGATTTGTTTTTGGATCCGGGCTTCGAGACCGGCGTCGGATAAGGATTCGGTCCGCTCCGGCGCCAGCGCAGACCCATCGCCTCCCGGCGCTGCTTGCTCGGCGCCAGGCGCTAGGTCTTCGAATACCGACCGCCAATGCGCATCGACCGTTTGCGGACTGCGTACGAATTGCTCATACAACGAGTCAATAAACTCGGCGTTTCCGCTATGTAATGCCGTAGCTCTGCGCAGCTTCATGCCTTCTCAAGATTAAACGCAATCCGTAACGAGTCGCGGCGGTTCCCTCATGTACGGGAATCGCCGTGCGCCGACGCGACACGATGATGACGGTAACGAAGCGGTCATGATATCGGGTCTCTTAATCACGGCAGCCTAATGTGCGCCGCAATAATACCCAATAGCTAAGGATGGGCCAAGAGTTTTAGCCTATGCCATGATCCGGTCCGGCCGCGGCGGCGCAAAGATGCTACTTGCTGCGCCGCGAAAAATAACGTTATGCTTACCCCTCCCAGAGGGAGGTACTGAGGTATAAGGCTTATGGTGAAACCCGGAAACGCCGCGAATACACGACCGCCGCCCAAGGATAATTCGATGACATCCGACACGGTAACGATAACGGACAATACTACCGGCAAAACGATCGAATGTCCGGTTTATCGCGGCACTTACGGGCCTGCCGTCATCGATACCAAGCGCCTTTACAGCGAGCTTGGGATGTTTACCTTGGACCCCGGGTTCGTCACGACCGCAAGCTGCCGTAGCGCGATTACCTACCTTGACGGCGACAAGGGGATCTTGTTGTACCGCGGCTACCCGATTGAGCAATTGGCCGAGCACAGCCACTTCCTAGAAGTAGCGTACCTACTGATTTATGGCGAACTGCCGACGGCTCGGCAAATGGCGGAATTCGATTCGTCCGTTAAAAAGCACAGCATGGTGCATGAGCACCTGATCAAGTTCTACGGCGGTTACCGCTACGACGCCCATCCGATGTCCATCATGGTCGGCGTGATCGGCGCGATGGCTTCTTATTACCACGATTCGATTGACATTTACGACCAGGGTGACCGCGATGCGACCGCTCGCCGCATCCTGGCGAAGATGCCGAACATCGCTTCCAAGTGTTACAAGTATGGCGTCGGCCAGCCTTTTGTGTATCCCAACAACTCCCTGGGGTACATAGAAAACTTCATGCACATGATGTTCGCGCAGCCCTCGGAACCTCTTATCACCAATCCGGTCGCGGTATACGCTTTGGATCTACTCTTCATCCTACACGCCGACCATGAGCAAAACGCCAGCACCTCCGCGGTTCGGCTTGCGGGGAGCACCGAGAGCAACCCCTATACCTGCATCGCGGCCGGCATCGCGACCTTGTGGGGGCGTGCACATGGCGGTGCAAACGAGGCGGTCGTGCATATGCTCGAAGAGATCCAGGATATTAAGAACGTACGAAAGTACGTCGATCGGGCCAAGGACAAGGACGGATCGTATCGATTGATGGGATTCGGGCATCGCGTCTATAAGAATTACGACCCGCGCGCGGCGATTATCCGCAAGGCGTGTCACGCCGTCCTCGACGCAATGGGCGCGGGCGCGCATCGGCCTATGCTCGAGATCGCCGTGGAGCTGGAGCGCATCGCGCTTGAAGATGACTATTTTATCGAGAGGAAGCTCTACCCGAACGTGGACTTTTACTCCGGGATCATTCTCAAGGCGCTCGAAATACCGACGCGTATGTTCACGGTGTTGTTCGCCATAGCGCGGACCGCCGGATGGCTAGCTCAATGGATGGAGATGATCATGGATGCGGATTTCCGCATCGGACGGCCCCGTCAGATCTATATCGGTTCTGAAACCAGGGACTATGTGCCGGTCGCAAAAAGAAACTAGTCAGAATATTCTCGCCTGCGGGGTATGTACCCCGCAGGCGACCAAAAAGGGAGAGTTACACTACTCCCCTTTGGAAACCCCATTGCTAAGGTGCCCGCCGTAAATGGCGGGGTATTCCTGAATTAAGCGGGAGAACCAATGACGCAGCCTTTGCAGATTACGGTCACTGGGGCCGCCGGCCAGATAGGTTACGCATTGCTGTTTCGCATAGCCGCCGGAGAGATGCTGGGACGGGACCAGCGGGTATGCTTACGGCTACTGGACATCACGCCCGCCTTGAAGGTGTTGGAAGGGGTGGTGATGGAGCTGATGGACTGCGCGTTTCCGCTCCTCGAAGACGTCGTCATTACCGATGATCCCAAGGTCGCGTTTCAAGCCACCTCCTATGCCTTGCTCGTGGGCGCCAGACCCCGTGGTCCCGGCATGGAGCGCAGCGATCTGCTCGCCGCGAACGGTGGGATATTTCAGATCCAAGGGCGAGCCCTCAATGAGCAAGCGCGGCGAGAGGTCAAGGTTCTGGTGGTCGGTAATCCAGCGAACACCAACGCGTTAACGGCAATGCAGAGCGCTCCGGACATCGATGCAAAGAACTTCTCCGCGCTGACGCGCTTGGATCACAATCGAGCCATCGCTCAGTTAGCGCAAAAGGCCGGCTGCAAGCTCACGGATATCAAGAAACTGGCCATTTGGGGGAATCACTCGACCACCCAGTATCCCGACATCAGTCACACCTTGATTCGCGGCCGGCCGGCTAAGGACTCGATAGAGCAGCGCTGGTTAACGGATGAATTCATTCCCCGGGTCGCGAAACGGGGAGCGGAGATTATCGCCGCACGCGGCGCCTCGAGCGCGGCATCAGCCGCGAATGCGGCCATCGAGCACATGCGCGATTGGGTGATGGGAACCCCGGCGAATGATTGGACCAGCATGGCAGTTGCGAGTGACGGGAGCTATGGCATTGCGCCCGGTTTGATCTATTCGTTCCCGGTGACCACGCAGGACGGCGGCTACAGCATTGTCCAGGGTCTCAGCATCGATGAGTTTAGCCGCGCGCGCATGGAGATCACCCGCAAGGAACTGGAAGAAGAACGGGACGCGGTCGAGAAGCTTTTGGCCGGTTGATGCAAGCTAACGCAAGCTAATCACCGGCCAGCGATTGATGCTTGCCGCCTGCGCCAAGGTCGCGTCCGGATCCACCGCGACGGGATGTGTGACCGCATGCAGCAGCGGCAGGTCATTATGGGAATCGCTGTAGAACCAGGTCTCGGCATAGCTTTTCCCCTGCTTAACCAGCCAGTCGGATAAACGCGCCACCTTGCCGGCGCCAAAGGCCGGCGTTCCGCACACACGGCCGGAGTAGCGTCCGTCGATGATCTCCGGCTCGGTTGCGATGAGATGCTCGACGTCCAGTAATGCGGCGATGGGCTCGGTGAGAAATCGATTGGTGGCGGTGACGATGAGTAGCGTGTCACCCTTGGCGCGGTGAGTATGCAATAACGCTCGCGCTTTCGGAAGCATGATCGGCTTGATTTTTTGTTTGACATAGTTTGCCCGCCATGCGCGCAGCGTATCGGCATCATGCTGGGCCAAAATTTCCAACTGAAAACCCAGAAACGCGAAGATATCCAGCGCGCCGTTCAAGTAATCTCGGTAATACTGCTCATGGCGACGCTCATAATCGTCTTTTTGAACGATTCCTTCCTCGATCAAGAATTGGCCCCAGAGTGTGTCGCTGTCGCCGCCGATGAGCGTGTTATCAAGATCGAAAATTGCTAAAGTCATTCCCTGCGACTAAGGAAATAAGTGTGTTAGAATTTCAAGCAACGTGTAAGCTTGCGAATTTACGGACGAATTCAATCGGATGCTGGCGGTTAGTCATGATAGACGCTCACGGTTTTAGGTTAAATGTCGGAATTATTCTAAGCAATCGCGACGCTCAGGTCTTTTGGGCTCGGCGCGTGGGCATGGACGCCTGGCAGTTTCCCCAAGGTGGCATTAAGCGCCACGAAACCGCCCAGATGGCTATGTTTCGAGAGCTCAAGGAAGAGGTCGGTCTGGAGCCCGAGCACGTGGAGCTCGTCGGATGTACCCGCGCGTGGTTGCGCTACCGGCTCCCTAAACGCTATGTCCGCTACGATAAGCGGCCTGTGTGCATCGGCCAAAAACAGATCTGGTTCATGTTACGGCTCATCGGCACGGAGACGGACGTGCGCCTGGATGCGGCTCCACGGCCGGAATTCGATCGCTGGCAATGGGTGCATTATTGGCATCCTCTACAAGAGGTCGTATTTTTTAAACGCTCCGTCTACGAAAAAGCATTAACGGAGCTGGCGCCTTTGGTCTTCGACGCTAACGATTAATAAGGTGGCACGCAACCGTCGTGCGCTACCGCGCCGCGGCGCGTGGGCGCAAATCGAGCTATTTAATATTTGTTCTAAAAACATTACACTAACTTTATGCTTATAAAAAAGATTCCCGTTTATTAAACCTGCCAGCGAGAACTCGTAAGCGCGTTCGAGGGGAACATTATGAGTATTCGGGGAATAGTCGCCCTCACCGGCCTCGCGAGCCTCATGGCTTGCAGCGCCCTCGTCCCGCCGCCTCCGGTCCCGTCGGCCGGGCACCTGCGCCCGGAGAACAACCGCCAAACGCAAGACATACCGCCGGTCGTGGACAAAGTCCCGTTGCTGCCCCGGCCCGAGCCCGCGCCCGATCTCGAGAAATACACGGTCGTCGTGAATGAGGTGCCGGTCAAGGAGTTGCTGTTCGCACTGGCGCGGGACGCGCAAGTGAATGTCGATATCGACCCCGGGATCGAGGGGTTCGTAACCCTGAATGCGATCGACCAGACCTTGCCGCAGATCCTCGACCGTATCGCCCGCCAGGCCGACGTGCGGTTTGAGATCCAGGGCAAGAACATCATCGTGAGCCCGGATCGGCCTTATATTCGCACCTACCGGGTGGATTACGTCAATCTCACCCGCGAAAGCAAGGGCACCATCGACGTCGCTACTCAGATCGAGACCACTGGGATGAGTGACACCGGGGGCGGGGGCGGCGGAGGCAGTAATAATTCCACGAGCTCGATCACCAATACCGCCAACAACCGGTTTTGGCTGACCCTGACGCGCAATATCCAAGCCCTGGTCGGCGAAACCGCCGCCGGGAGCAGCGCCGGCCAGGCCGATCTCCCGGTGACCGGAGCGGTCATCCCCAACCCGGAGAGCGGGATCATCAGCGTGCGCGCAACATCGAAGCAGCACACCGCCGTCCAGTCGTTTCTAGACAAGGTGCTCGCCAATGCCCAGCGCCAAGTCCTTATTGAGGCCACGGTCGTCGAGGTAACATTGAACGATCAGTATCAACAAGGGATCGATTGGACGGTATTACAGAGGAACGGCGGCTCCGGTTTTGTGTCCAACCCAAACCTCCAAGCCCTGTCCAGCAATGTTCCACAGGCTGTGGCAGCCTCGTTGATATTGGGCTATTTGGATCCGGATGCCAGCGGGAAAAACGTCAGTATCGCGGTGCAACTCTTGCGGACCTTCGGCGACATCAAGGTGCTTTCGAGCCCCAAGATCATGACGCTCAACAACCAGACAGCCGTGCTCAAGGTGGTTCAGAACTTTGTCTATTTCGAGGTGGATGTCGAGCCTCCAGTTGTATCCGGATCGGGGGCCGCGACCGCGGCCGCCGTGGAAACCACGGCGAAAACGGTGCCAGTGGGTCTGGTGATGACCGTGACGCCGCAGATCAATGAAAACGACGCGGTGACACTCAATGTGCGGCCGACCATTTCCAGCGTGATCGACACGGTACAAGATCCCAATCCCGAGCTGTTCACCGGCGGTTTATTAAATCGGCAATTGCAGAACTTGGTTCCTGTGATCCAAGTGCGTGAGATGGAATCGGTGCTGCAGATCAACAACGGCCAGATCGGCGTGCTCGGGGGTTTGATGCAGGACGCGGTGGAGCAGGTTACCAACAGCATCCCGCTGCTTTCGGACATCCCGCTGCTCGGAGATAGCTTGTTCAGAAGCCACAGCAACCAGTACGATAAGTCCGAACTGGTGATCTTCCTGCGGCCGTTGGTGATTCGGAATCCGAGCCTGGAGGGGGATCTCGCGGGGTATCGACCGTACCTCGAGGAACGTGTCGAATCGAATATCATTTATTAAGCCGTTTAACCTGACGCGAAATGGTCTTAATATTGCGGTCGTTCATAGGATTGTTACCGTGGGCCGGTATGAAGCAAGGGGCTAGCCTATGAGCCTATTGATGGATGCCTTGAAAAAGGCCGAACAAGACAAGAAGAAAGCGGCGGAGGATCTACAAGCGAACCGGGCTGCAGGGGGGGAAGCCGAGCCGACCGCGGAACAGCACCCCTCGGAGGCCGCGGGCGCCGATAGGGTAACAGCGGCCGGAGCCGGCACGCACGATGAGCCAAGCCTCGACCCCGTTGCCGGAGCGGGTGCCGAGCCGGCCGGCGACACGAGTCAGGGTGAGCGGATACCGGCAGGCGAGGCCTCCGATTTAACGCTAGCGGGCGACCTGATAGACCTTTCGCTAGATGGTAGCTTGCCTCTTTCGGGATCATCGCCAAGCATCTCCGGGAGCGTCCCCCCGCCCGATAAAGAAACCACCCTGCCGTCGAAACGGGCTATCAATGCATCGCTCAAGGATTATTTTGACTCCTCGCAGAGTCTCGACCGTTCGCGTTCGGAGCCGGGCTTATCCACGAGCGGCTCGTTCGGTACGGGTGACACGATTGCCCGGGTTTCCGCGGATACCGTATTCACAGCGACCCAGCGTACGCGGATCACGAGCAGGGTCGGGCTAGGCCTTGTGGTGATTTTAGTGCTGAGCGCGTCATTAGGCGCGCTGTGGTTCTGGGGTCAGATCGAGCAAGGCAGCGCGGGTACTGACGACAACACGTTTAACCCGTCCCAAACCGCAATGAGCGCGTCTGGACCCGAGCGGCAGGCTCCCCCCGCAGCGGTGGTGTCTACCCCAACCGGCGTGAGCGACAGTTCCACTCCCCCGATCTCAGCTACTCCGACTGCGGAGGCCAGCAGCGGGTTAGCCGAGCCGGGGCAAGAACGAGACCTGCGGCCGGAAGCAACCCCGGCAGGCTCAAAGGCACCACTGGCTCCTTCCCCAACGGCGCTGCAGCAGCCTGCGCCGCCACCAATACGAGCAGGCTTACCGGCCAGTGTGGTGGGAATGGTTGCCGAACCGAGTGCGATCAAGATCACCAAGAGCCGCCGCGGTGATCTGGTCGATCCCGATATAACCGATGCCTATCGGGCTTACCAGCGCGGAGACTACCGCCGCGCCGAACACATCTATCGGACCGTCCTGAGCCGCCACCCGGAACAACGCGATGCGTTGTTGGGAATGGCCGCAGTCGCCGCGCGCCATGGCCAAACCGAGCGAGCCCAGCGCTATTACGGACGGCTACTTCAGATCAACCCGCGCGATAGCGTGGCGCATGCCGCGCTTTCCGGCCTGCAAGGCGCGGCCGCCAACGAGCTTAGCGAGTCAAAGCTCAAACTCTTGCTCGACGAGACCCCCCAGGCGGGACAAATCCATTTCAGCCTCGGCAATCTGTATGCGCGGCAGGGACGCTGGGCCGAAGCCCAGGAAGCCTACTTCAAGGCCTTTGGCACCGAATCCCGGAATCCCGATTACGTATTCAATCTCGCGGTCAGCCTGGACCGGATGGGTCAGGCCAAGACGGCCGTGGGTTATTACCGCCAGGCGCTGGTTCTGGCCGACAGACGATCGGTTAACTTCAATACTTCCCAACTCCTCTCTAGAATACGAACTCTGTCTCATTCGCCAAGCAGTGAGTGAATGTGAATCTCATCAAGGAGCCGCCACGCCGCATCGGGGAACTGCTGGTACTTAAGGGAGTTGTCAGCGCGGATCAAGTACGGATTGCGTTAACGGAGCAGAAAAAGCGCAAGGAGCACCTCGGCAAAATTCTAGTCCGCCTCGGTTTTGCCACCGAGGCCGTCATTCGCGATGTCGTAGGCGGCGCGCTCGGTCAGCAGAGCGCGGATCTCTCCAATGTCGTCGTGGACGGTGAAGCCATCAAGCTCCTTCCCAAGGAAATGGCGAGGCGTTACCGCGTCCTTCCCCTCACCTACGATATACCCCGGAACCGTTTGACGGTGGCGATGGCCGATACCTTTAACGTCGTCGCCCTGGACCAATTGAACGCACTGCTCGGCGGGGACGTCGAGATCGTCCCGCTATTGGCGGGCGAAAACGAAGTCGAGAAGGCCATCGATCAGTTCTATGGTTTCGAGCTATCCGTTCGACGGCATCTTGCAGGAGATCGAAACCGGGGAAATCGACTACGATAGCCTCGACCCGGAAAGCGAGGCTTACAGTCAACCCATCGTGCGCTTGGTCAACGCGCTGCTTTCGGATGCGGTCAAGCGGGGCGCTTCCGACATCCACTTCGAGCCCGAGCAGGGGTTTCTACGCTTTCGTTACCGTATCGACGGGGTATTACGCCAGGTGAGGAGTCTGCATAAAAACTATTGGTCCGCCATCGCGGTGCGCCTCAAGGTGATGGCGGACCTCGATATCGCGGAAACGCGCGCCCCCCAAGACGGCCGCATCTCCTTGACCTTATCCGGCCGGCCCATCGACTTTCGGGTCTCCTCGATGCCCACGGTTCACGGCGAGAACATCGTGTTGCGAGTCCTCGACCGTCAGAAGGGCCTCGTTCCCTTGGAGGAGCTCGGATTGGAGCCCGGCTTGTTGAACGTCCTGCGTATGATGGTGGCGCGACCTGAAGGAATTATACTCATCACGGGACCGACCGGGAGCGGGAAAACCACCACGCTGTATTCCTTGTTGAATCACCTCAATACCGAATCCTCCAATATCATGACCTTGGAGGACCCGGTGGAATACCCCATGGTTTTGATTCGCCAAACCTCGGTGAATGAATCGGTGCGGCTCGATTTTGCGACCGGGGTACGGTCGATGCTGCGGCAAGACCCGGACATTATTCTGGTCGGCGAGATCCGCGACGAGGATACGGCCTCCATGACCTTTCGCGCGGCAATGACCGGCCACCAAGTGTATTCGACCTTGCACACAAACTCATCAATCGGGGCCGTACCGAGGCTCCTCGACCTTGGGATCCGGCCCGATATCATGGCCGGTAATATCATCGGTATCATAGCGCAGCGCCTGGTGCGCAAACTTTGCGCCAAATGTAAGCAGCCCTACGCCCCCACCGATGTCGAGCGCCGCTTGCTCGGATTGCAAGCCGCGGGGCCTTTACTCTACCGCGCGAGTGGTTGCGGCTACTGCGAGCAGCAGGGGTATAAAGGCAGAACAGCCATCATGGAGATCCTGAAATTCGATTCGGACCTGGACGAGCTGGTGGCCCGGGGAGCGACCATGCGCGACATCGCCCGGTGCGCATTGGACCGCGGCTTCAAGCCGCTGGCCGAGGCGGGGATCGCCCGCATCGTCGATGGTACGACGAGCCTGGACGAGGTGTCGCGCGTGGTTGACCTGACCGAACGCGTTTAATCATGGATCTGTTCCACTATAAAGCCATCGACACCGGCGGCCGCATCATCAAGGGGCAGCTCGATGCGCTCAACCCGGTCGACCTGGAAGTGCGCCTTGGCCGCCTCGGATTGGAGCTGGTTAATTGCAAGGAAGTTCAAGCAACTCGTTTGTCGGCGGGCGCGGGTATCAAGCGCAAAGACTTGATTACGTTTTGCCTCCACCTCGAACAGCTCCTGGAGGCGGGGGTGCCGATGCTCGATGCATTGACGGATTTGCGCGATACGCTCGATCACCGCCGGTTTCAGGAAATAATCTCGGCCATGATCGAGTCCATACAGGGAGGCAAGACTCTCTCGGAAGCCATGCGGGATTTTCCTTATGTGTTTAGCGCGGTGTTCGTCAATCTCATCAAGGCCGGCGAGACCACGGGCCAGATCACCCGGGTGCTAAGAAACGTCATCGAAAACCTGAAGTGGCAGGACGAACAAGCGGCCTATACCAAGCGCCTTTTCATGTACCCGGCGTTTGTCGCCGTGGTCACGCTGGCGGCTTTGGTATTCTTGATGATTATGGTCGTCCCCGAGCTGCTAAAATTCGTTCAGACAATGGGACAGGAGCTACCGCTGCACACGCGGGTGCTGATCTTTACCTCCAATGCCGTAGTCGAGTTTTGGTATTTATTCGTCTCAGTACCTGTACTTATCATCAGCTTTATCCTGATCGCCATTAAGCGTAGCCCGAAGTTTCATGTCGCCTTCGATGCCGCCGTGCTGCGCATCCCGTTATTCGGGCAGATCATCAAGAAACTTATACTGACGCGTATAGCCAGCTACTTTGCCCTCATGTATGCTGCTGGGATCACGGTGTTGGAGTGTTTGAAAGTGGCCGAAGAGATCGCCGGCAACAAAGCTATCGAAGAGGCGCTTCGGAGCGCCGCCCGTCACATCAGCGACGGCGCCGGCCTAAGCAACAGTTTTGCGGCCACCGGCTTGTTTCCGGCCCTGGTATTGCGGATGCTCCGTGTGGGCGAGAGCACCGGGGGACTCGAGACTGCGTTGCAAAACGTAAGCTATTTTTATACCCGCGACGCACGGGAGTCGATCGAACGCTTGCAGACCATCATACAACCGGCGATGACCCTGGTGCTCGGAGTGCTTCTAGGCTGGGTAGCCTTATCGGTGCTGGGCCCGATCTATGATCTCATCACTAAGATCAAGTTTTAGCTCCGCGCGGCGGCGCGCCCTCTGCATCGCCTCCGATGGCGTGTCGGTGTTTCAGTGGAAAAAGGGCGGTATCAGCGACCCCTTGGTGTTCGACGTCGATGATGTCGGCCTAGCTAATTTTGAACGGTATCTGAGGGAAACGCCGAAGGTTCCCATCTATCTGATGGTCGACGTTGTCGAAGAAGAATACCGTCACGAAAGCATACCTCATCTCTACGGCTCCGACCGACAAGCGGTCATCGAGCGCAAGCAGGCCTGGTTCTTCCGCGGCACCCCTTATTGCCACGTCATGATGCAAGGGCGCGAAGCGGAGGGCCGCCGCGACGACCAGCTGATGTTCACCGCCATAATCAATCCGGACACCGTGACCCCCTGGGTCCGGCTTTGCACCCAAAACAAGGTTGCGTTGGCGGGCATCTACTCCTTGCCCATTCTAAGCGCTTCCCTTCTCGCCAAGATGAAGGTCCCTTCCCGCGATGTGCTGCTCGTAACCATGCAGGGATCGAGCGGGCTGCGGCAGTCCTTTTTCAACGATCGGATACTCAAGATGAGCCGACTCGCCAAGCTGCCCAGGCTCGGCACGGTGCCCTTCGCCCAGTATATCCTCGGGGAGCTGGGGAAGTTCGAGCGCTACCTCACCAGCGTGCAACTCCTAAAAGCCGAGCTGCTCGATATCTATATTCTCGCCCATGGCGAATCATTGGACCAGTTGGAGCAAGCGTGCCGCAACACGGAATCGGTACGTTATCACTTGCTGGACGTCGGCGATGTCGCAAGGCGTCTGGGGATCCGCGGAGTGCTCGCCACTCCGTTTAGCGATCATATCTTCGCGCACCTCTTGCTGCGCACCCAACCGAAGAACCATTTCGCCTCGAATGAAGAACGCCGTTACCATACGCTCTACCAAACCCGCGCTGGTCTGTATGCGGCGAGCGTTATCGCCTTGCTCGGCAGCGCTCTGTGGAGCTGGTTCAACCTGATAGATGGCGTGTCGGACAGGCAACTAGCTCGGGATAAGGCACACCAAGCCATGTACTTCCAAGCCCGCTACGATAGGGAAAAGGGACGGCTGCCCCCCACCGCGGTGAGCCCCGCCGATATCAAGACCGCCGTGGACATCGTCGATACGCTGACTCAGCACAAAGCGGCGCCGCTCAGCCGGATGGGGGTCCTCGGACAGGCGCTCGCTGGTTTCCCCACCCTGCGACTGGAAGAAATCCAGTGGACCGTGAGCACCGATCCGCAAGCGGGTGCGGGCGCCGCCGCTCCGCAGGCGCCACCCGTTCCAGACACGGGTCAAGCGTCCAGTTACTATGAAATCGCGGAGATCACCGCCAGTGTCTATCCCTTCGACGGGAATTACCGGGCCGCTTTAGATCAGATCACTCGCTTCGGCGAGGTGTTGCGAGCGAAGTACCACGCCCATTCGGTCACGGCTGTGAACCTCCCGCTCGATACCCGCTCCAGCGCCCAAATTCGCGGTGATACGAAGGACGTGAATATACCCGAGAAAGCGGTATTCTCGTTGCGGGTCGTTTTCGGAGCGGAAGATGCGAACGCTTGACATCGAATGGCCGCTGTTGAGCGCGCCGCTCGCGGCGCTGGTGGTAGCGTTCATCATCAGCGCCTTGCTTATCATTGCCAGCGGTTATTTTCGCGACCGGATGGCGGAGGATTATCGGCTCAACAACCAGAAGTTTCTGGAGGTAAGCCGCAAGTACCTATCCGTGGATCAGGACGAGCTTATCATCACAGAGTTGTATCCACGGTTCGTCAATCTTTACCGGCGCGGAATCGTCGGAGAAGAAAAGCGCTTGGATTGGGTGGAGATCCTAAAAAACGCAGTGGCGACACTTAAACTTCCCGGCCTGCGTTATGAGATCACCTCGCGCGAAGCTTACATCCCCGCATTCCCGCTCGTCCCCGGGCCTTATCAAATCAATACCAGCACAATGAAGCTGGAGCTCGGGTTGTTACACGAGAACGATCTCGCATCCTTGCTACAAGATCTCGACGAGAAGGCCCCGGGGATTTACACCGTCAAGAAATGTACGCTCAAGCGGGCACAAAATGTAGTCGCCGACAACCCCGATGCGGAAAACGTCAAGGCGGAATGTGACTTGCTTTGGTTTACCTTGAGCCTCGCAAGCGGCGAGAAGATAAGTCTCTAGGGTCATCGCGTGAACCGATTAATCATATTACCAACCTGGCAACAAAATAGTCCCCTCTCCCGTCGGGACAGGGTTGGGGTGAGGGGAATAAAATCGTGGGCGTACCCCCTCACCCCCGCCCTCTCCTTTAAAGGAGCGAGGGGGTTTTTAATCGCCGGATTAATTGTCGGACTCGGGCTCCTGAGCGTCGGCAGTTGCGCGGATGATCTCGGCCGGTTGTTCACGACACCGGAAGAGCGGGAGATGCTCGAAGCCTTGCGGAATCAGCCCCGGCGCGCCGAGGCGCCACCCGAGCCGCTGGAGCCTAAAGCCCTGGCACCTGAGCCGCCTCCGGTTCAAAGTGTCAGAGTAGACGGCTTCGTGTCCCGGTCGCGCGGGAACAATACCGTTTGGATCAACGGCACCAATTCGCTAACGGGCGACCTTCGATCGCACCAGGTCGGTGTTAATGTCCGAGGTATCCGCGGCCAAACCGTGCCGGTTCGCGTCCAGAACTCGCCCGTGGGAGTTGGTTTGAAACCCGGCCAATCGTACGACCCGTCGGCTTCGCGCGTGGTTGATTTGTATCAAGAGGCAAACGATGCCGAGATGGCATCGGATAATGCATCGCCGCCATCGCGGTCGCCCCGGTAGGTAGAGCAGGCTTTCCGCGGGCCACCGCCGGCCTACCATAAACCGGTGGGCTTCCAAGACGTTAGCGAGATCGGTTAACGCGCGCGTCTGGTCTTGTGATAACCGGTGCCCGGTTTCCATTGAATGATGATGTTGAAGCTCGGCTATCGCTATTTGTCATTCCAGCGCGAAAGCTGGAATCCTAGGGGTTCTTGATTACGACTGGATGCCAGCTTTCCATCCTCGGGGCGCCAAGCAGGGCCGGTCCCTGGCCCTGGCTTTCGCTGGCATGACGGGACCGGTTTTGTGAACGTTCTAGCAAAACGCACTACTAGAAAGCAGTCCGGCTTTGCCCTTATCGCAGTCCTCCTCGTTCTTGTAACCGGGGCTTCATTTGTTTTGCTTAGAGGACTAAACGCGGTGGCGACTCAATCATACCGCGACGAGCAGACGACGCGCGCGCTGGCGGAAGCGAAAGCGGCGTTGATCGGGTATGCCCTGACGTATTCGGAACAACATCCAGGGCAGCCCCAAGGGTTTCTGCCGTGCCCAGACACAGACGGTAACGGCATGCCCAACCCCCCGTGCGGAACAAGCTCACAAAGTTTTATAGGCCGTCTGCCATGGCAGATCTTGGGAATACCCCCTTTACGCGACGGCACTGGGGACTGTCTTTGGTACGCTGTATCCGGAAACTATAAGAATAATCCCAAAATATCCCTCACTAGCGATACCGATGGACAGTTTATCGTGCGAGACGGCAGTGGCAATGTAATAGTCGGAGCGGTGCCCGAGACTCAAGCAATCGCGATCATATTTGCGCCTGGCGCGGTATTAGGCGTCCAAGACCGCAGTACAAGCGCCCCAAACGAATGCGGGAGCGCGAATTTAGGCGCGTCCGTCAACAAACCAGAAAATTATCTAGATTCTCTCGGCGGCATCAATAATGCTGCAGGCAATCCAGCCCTCCCAACTGCCGCACCTTCGGCGTTCGTCTCACCGCCTGGCATGATTGCCGACTTCAACGACAAGATGCTTGCAATTACCCCGCAGGATTTCGATCTGGTCTACGCACGCATGGACCGCTGGGTGGCAGATCGAGCGCAGCAGTGCCTTGCCGCATACGGGATCACTCATTCCTGGGCAGCGGCCTTAGACCAACCGGCAACAAGCCCGCCCGATTTGACTGCGGATAACAACGAACGGTTTGGCCGGATACCCAACGCACCCAGCCCCAGTCCGCCTCTGCCAGGATGGAACAGTGATCCAGACATCAATGTTGGTGGAATTTGCTTTGCGGATGTGGGTGGCTTTACAGGACCGGGTTGGTGGTGGTGGGACACTTGGCGCGAGATGGTGTTCTACTCCGTCAACGCGGCTTCGTCTCCAGGTGGCGGCACACCCGCGTTGCAGCTAACGGGCGCTACTCCACCCAACTCCCAGTTTGTTATTGCTGTCGGCGGCCGAAAACTAGCGGGCCAACAACGAAGCAACGCAGCTCAGAAAGCAGATATTGCGAATTATCTAGAAGACCACGACGATCCAAACTTCGCCACGGGTACGCCCCCAGGTCCTGCTGGCAATATCCCAACAGGCGACGAACAATTTGTGACCACACCCACTGTCGTAGGCACGGCATTCAACGACGTCGTATGCAATAACACGGGTTGTCCTTAAATGACGTTCAAAAGACTAAATAGCGTGCGAAACAACTTAGGGTTTTCGCTATTACTTGCCGCACAGGGACAAAGAGAACCTCTTGAATGAAACGCCTTACGGAGGGCGGATTCACTCTAATTGAAATTGCAATCGCGGTAGTCGTGATCGCACTGTTACTGGGCAGTTTACTCGGGCCGTTGTCGGTGCGGGTAGAACAACAGGAGCGTCAAAAGACACAAGCGTTACTAGAAGAGATCAAAGAAGCTCTGTACGGCTACGCGGCGACTACTGGTACATTACCTTGTCCCGATACGGATGGAGCCGGACTGCCAAACGGCTCACCGCCGACGACATCGTGTACGGGATACGAAGGTGGTCTTCCCTGGCAGACCTTAGGCGTCGAGCGCGGGGATGCTTGGGGATATCGTTTTAGGTACCGAGTGACACCCGAATTTACCGCTCCTAATATCGCTACATGCGATGATGATGGTGACGGTAATCCAAACAATCCCGATTTTAATTTCGATCTCTGCGACGACGGAGATATCACGGTAAGAACGCGCGATAACGACAAAGACCCCGTGGACCTTGTGACGAAAGCGCCAGCAGTCATACTCTCACACGGGAAAAACGGTCTAGGAGCAACCCGGATCGATGGTGTGGCTATGCCCCCTACGGCAGGAGGTACCGACGAGGAGGTGAACGCTGATCCTACAGATCCTAATTTTATCACTCGGACGTACTCCTTTCCGGGTACCAATTGTAGTGACACGGATCCGGCGCTCGCTTATTGCGAATTCGATGATCTCGTCGTCTGGATATCACCGAATGTTTTAAAGAACAGAATGATAGCAGCGGGTCGTCTACCGTAGGTTGTTATTTCTCTGTTTGACCCACATCCACAATCCCGTGATCACCAGCGCCAAGAACAGCAACGCCGCGCCGTTGACCACGTAGACGCCCCATTGGCCCACGATACGCCCACTATGCAGGTCGAGGATCACGCGTTCCAGCGGCAGACCGCTGCCGCGATAGGCCTGCATTAGCTTTTCCTCGAGCTCGGGTGGCAGTGGGAGCGACGTTGCCCAATCCACGTCTGCTGTCGTGGATTTCCGCCAATCGAGCTTTTCCAAGTCGGCCAGGTAATCGCCGTGAGCCGCACGAATAACCAGTTGCCCCGAAGGTGTGAGGCCGATCCGTTTCATGCCCGCGGGGACGCCGTCGGCACTGCCGATGCGCTCGATCAATTCCCCCGTTGGGCTGACAATCAAGAGCTTTCCGGGGATGGCGATGAGCAAGGTATCGCCGATTTTCAGTCCCCCAATCAGCCGTTCCGCGCGTTCGGCCAATTCTTTCGTATCGAGGTAGAGGCGATCACCTAGGCTACTGACAAAATGGTCACCGGCGGAAAAGGCGACTGGCGGTTCCGGTGCGGAGATGCGGTAGAGATCAAGCAGCCATGGCGTCTCGACAAACCGCTTGCCGAGCCCCAGCGCGCCGGTGTGGTTTAGCAGCAGGCCGGTCGTGATGAGGAAGACGAAAAAGACGGCCCCGGTCATACCCACGCGCCGATGCCATTGCTGTAAGGACGCTCGCGATGAGTTATTCCCCTTCCATTTCATTGCGTCCTCGGCGCGCCAGGCAGGGCCGGAATTATTTTTTTGCCATCGGCGAAATCGCTGTGGGCGTGCAGAAACAAGGCGAGGCGCGCGAGCTTGGTCAACGCACGTACCGAAAGCGTGGCGCCCGAGATCCCGTCGATATCGCGATCCAGTTGCTGTCCTGTTGCCAAGGTCGCGCCGGTGAATTGGTCGGTGAAGAACGGATAGCGCACTTCCCAGCCCCGGCTTTCCCGAAACACTAAGACCTTGATCCGCTCGATCGTGCCGCGATCGACCACGATGCCGGTCGTGATCGGCCGTTCCTTACCGATTTCGTCGAGGATCCAGGCGGTCCTCCCGTCCTTGCCCCAATAGCGAAGGCGCAAGACATCAAGATCATGTTCCAGAATCGCGCGGATACTTGGCTTGAGTTTCTCATCGATCCAGAGCTTGGAGGGCTCGGGTGGAGCGCCGGCAAAGGCCTCGCGCAGGAAATCCTCCGACGTTTGATAGATACCCTCCGCAGCGGAGTGGGCCGAGAGTGCGATCGTCGCGAGCGCTAGGAAGGTTAACGGGCGTGGGAACGGCATGTCCTGTTACGACACCGATGCGATAATAAACAAACGAAGACATTCGGAATATCGCTTGCGGTTAAAATTGATAGCCCACGCCCAAGTTAAAGCCGTCGTTGTCGTTCGCATCGTCCTCACCAAATTGCTCTTGAACGTCGAACTTGAAGACGATGTCGGGATGCGGCCAGTAGTTGAATCCGGCATTGACTTGCTCTTTTTCCGTGTCGAGATCCGCGCCCGCGTTATTATTCCATTGGTTATAGCGCGCGAATATGCCAAGCTCGCCCGGAAGCCACCCTGGCAGATCAAATCGATACGAGGGTTCGATGTACCAACCCCATTGTTCGTCGCGCCCGGGGGAAGGCCCGCTTGCCGGTCCCAGGCCCGTGGGGCCGTCGTCGAGGTTCCAGCCCGCCGCAAGCGCGCGCAAGCCCCAACCGCCTTTACGAAAATCGACGTGTCCCTCGAAGAGCGTGGCATCGATGCCCAACGCACCTTGCGTGAGGTCGGACTGATATTGTCCCGTAAACCCAAGCTCAAGGCCAGGATAACCGGTATAGCGAATGCGGCCGGTCACGGCCCCGTCATCCGCGGGGGCCTCCGAGACCTTCTGACGGCCCGCACGGATGAGAAATGCGTCAGATCCGGTCGTGGGTGTATCGAGACCCGAGCTCAACATCAGATCATAATTCCATCCCGGCGCGATCTCACCCATCGCCTCCAGGCCCGCCTCCCACCAGGTCGTCGGAATGATATTGGTTTCGACGGGATTGCGCTCTACGCCAAAAAAAGTCGGAGGCTCATGGGTGAGGTTTAATATACCCACTGGAATAAGGTCCAACCCCGCGCGCACCCGCTGGGAGTCGAACACGTCGAATTCAAGCCAAGCCTGTTCTAA
This sequence comes from uncultured Gammaproteobacteria bacterium, assembly GCA_963764725.1. Lineage (GTDB taxonomy): Bacteria > Pseudomonadota > Gammaproteobacteria > JACCXJ01 > JACCXJ01 > USCg-Taylor. Next base: position 462,413 of record CAVXTM010000018.1, read on the forward strand.
CTCGACTTCGCCGTTCTGGCCCTCGCCGCTGACCGCGTGCTCCAGTTCCACTTCAGAGAAAAATCGGAAGCGGTCCGTGAAATCATGGCCGAAGTAGAGCACGAACCGATGAAAATCGACTTCATCTGTCTCCGTCCCGGTGAAATCATTGTCGAGATTGTTGTAATGCAATTCACCGTAGCCCCCGACTCTGGTTCTATCCGCCCATGACGCAGCGGCTGGGTTGGTTTCGATCGCGTCCGCCGTGGCCTCGACTTTTTGCTCGGCACTCTTGACCTTTTTTTGCGTTACCCGCACGCTTTCCTGAGTCAATTCAAGCTTCGTCTTCAACTCTTCAATGGTCTTCTGTTGTTGCTGGATGATTTTCCACATCTCCTCCGGGCTTGGGGCGGCGTGAACGTAACCCGACGCAAGCCCCAATACGGTTCCTAAAACCTGCGCCGATCGAGTAAAGCTTAGCCAAGAGGAACGTTTCATTTCGCTTCTCCATTAACCTAAATCATAATGATAATACGACGCATTCAACATCAAAAAACATAAAACCTAACCTACTGCATCAGCTCTCGCATTCTAGCCAGATCCATCGCCACCGGCAGTAACCTCGTCCCCCCTGGACCCTGCACGGTCCCCTGATTGACAGCTATCAAGCTACCTTCTTGGAGAGACGAACCAAGCTCCCGACTCTTGAGGTACTCTTCCGCGTAATCCACGCAGCAGCCGCAACTCGTACCAAGATGCAGCTTATCACTAAGCTGCCTCACCGAATTCACGCCATTTTGGATGGCGCGCTCAATGTCTTGATCCTTGACCCCGTGACAAATACAAACAAGCATTCTCGCTTCCTCTTCAATTCAAGGCTGATGCTAATGCTATTATAAATGAGAAGCATTCGCAACCACTTTGCGACAGCAGTTTAAACGACCTTCTCTACTACCTACCCTAGCGCATCGATAATAGATAGTTTTCGATCCCCAGTTTCTCAATCAATTCGAGCTGGGTTTCCAACCAATCTACGTGCTCTTCTTCTCCACGCAGTATCTCTTCCAAAAGCGATCTGGACACGAAATCCCGGCTTGATTCACACCACGCAATCGCCTCCCGCAGCAGGGTCATCGCGTTGTTCTCGAGTTTAAGGTCACAGGTCAGCATTTCTGTCACGTTCTCCCCGAGCATAAGTTTTCCTAGGTCCTGGAGGTTCGGCAGTCCGTCCAACAACAGGATCCGTTCGATCAAATGATCCGCATGTTTCATCTCGTCCAGGGATTCACGAAACTCGTACTCGTTGAGCTTGTGCAATCCCCAATTCTTGAACATGCGTGCATGCACAAAATACTGGTTGATCGAAGTAAGCTCGTTCTGCAAGACCTTATTGAGATAATCGATCAGTTTGCCGTCGCCTTTCATCGGTGTCCTCACTTCGCAGGAACGGTTGCTACCGTCATTCATACACTATACTGAGCCCATCTCTCTGCATGTCAATGCCGCTCGGCCCTTGAGCCCATCGCAGGGGCGTGTCACTTTTTGAACCTATGATAGAGTTGCCATCAAAAAACGTCGGGCCGTTGCATCGGCGCCCGACATGCGATTAATAACATTCAGCCGCAAGATCGCGAACGACTCGGAAACGAATGGAAAATCCCTTACTGACCGAGGCGGGTTTACCGCCGTTCCAACACATCGAGGTCGGTCACGTGGAACCGGCCATCGATACCGTGCTCGCCGAAAATCGGACGGCCTTGGCATCGCTGCTAGAAAACGCGGCAACACCGAGCTGGGAACTAACGCTGCGGCCGGTAGAAGACTTACAGGACCGGTTAAGCCGTGCCTGGGCGCCGGTGCGGCATCTGCATGCGGTGGCCGACAACGATGAACTGCGTGCAGCTTTCAGCAATTGTCTGCCCAAGCTCAGCGACTACGCCACCGAGCTCGGCCAGAACGAAGGGCTTTATAACGCCTATAGAAGCGTGCGGATCAGCCGGGACTTTCCGCGGTTGCCTCGGGCCGAGCGCAAGATTATTGAGAATGCCTTACGCGATTTTAAGCTCTCGGGCGTGGAACTGAATGGCAAAAAGAAGGAGCGTTTCAAGGTCATCAAACAACGGCTAGCCGAGCTCGATGCGCGTTTTGAAGAGCATTTACTCGATGCGACCCACGGCTGGAAGAAACACCTCATCGATTCTGCCGCGCTCCAAGGGCTGCCGCCATCGGCGCGTGATCTTGCCCAGCAACGAGCGGCGCGCGAGGGTCTTTCGGGATGGCTGCTGACGCTCGAACTCCCGCTTTACCTGCCCATATTGACTTTCGCGGACGATTGCGACTTACGCCGCGAAGTCTACTTAGCTTACGTGACGCGCGCATCCGACCAGGGGCCCTTTGCCGGGCGCTGGGACAACTCGGAAATTATGGTAGAGATCCTGAACCTGCGCGCGGAGCTGGCGCGGCTGCTCGGCTATCAACATTATGCGGAGCTGGCGCTGGTTCCGAGAATGGCCAAAAGCGCCGGCGAGGTGCTGGGCTTTCTAGAGGATCTCGGCGCGCGCGCACGGCCCGTGGCCGAGCGCGAGTTGGCGGAGCTTCAAGACTTCGCCAAGACGCACTATGGCCGCGATGATTTGCATGCCTGGGACGTCGCCTACTATTCCGAAAAACTGAAGCAGCAGCGCTTTTCGCTTTCGCAAGAAGATCTTAGGCCCTATTTCCCAGCGCCGCAGGTAGTGAACGGGTTGTTCGCGATAGTCCGGGGCATTTACGGTCTAAACATCCGGGCGCGCGCCGATGTCGAGACTTGGCATTCCGACGTAAGTTTCTTCGAGGTCTACGACCGCGGCGGCTCGTTGCGCGGGGGGTTTTACCTCGACCTCTATGCGCGCCCGCACAAACGCGGTGGGGCCTGGATGGACGAATGCATCGTACGCAAGCGCTCGCCGGCGGGCGTACAGATCCCGGTAGCATTCCTGACGTGTAACTTCGCTCCGCCGATCGGCGAGCACCCGGCTTTGCTAACCCATGACGACGTGAATACCCTGTTCCACGAGTTCGGGCATGGACTGCACCACCTGCTGACCTTGGTCGATTATCCAAGTGTCGCCGGGGTCAACGGCGTACCGTGGGACGCCGTCGAGTTGCCGAGTCAACTCATGGAAAACTGGTGTTGGGAACCGCAAGCACTGGATCTCATCAGCGGCCACTATGAGACGGGTGCGCCCATCGATGCAGCGCTCTACAAGCGTATGCACGCGGCGAAAACCTTCCAAGCGGGTATGCAAATGGTGCGTCAGCTCGAATTCGCCTTGTTCGATTTCCGCCTGCACCTGACGCCGGGCCCTTACAGCGCATCCCTGATCCAAGCAGTCTTGGACCGCGTGCGCGCGGAAATTGCCGTCGTTAAGCCGCCGCTTTTTAACCGTTTTCAGCACGGATTCTCTCATATCTTCTCCGGCGGCTATGCGGCAGGTTATTACAGCTACAAATGGGCGGAGGTGCTAGCCGCGGACGCTTTCTCGAAATTTCAGGAAAGCGGTGTCTTCGATGCCGGGACCGGGGAAGGATTCATGCAGACATTCCTAGAGCAAGGCGGAATCCGCGAGCCCATGGAAATGTTCGTCCAGTTTCGCGGGCGCGAACCTCAGATCGCTCCGCTCCTACGCCGCTGGGGCCTGGCGGCGTAACCTGATTGAGTAGCTATGCGACGCCTGCGCGCAACATCCCTAGCGATCGTGCTTACCCTGGAATCCCCATATCTAATTGCCGAGGAGGCCTATGTTATCGATCGGCTGCTCATCGGTATCCACAAAGACAAGGATCTCGAAAGCGAGATCATCAAGGTGTTGCCCACCGGGACCAGACTGGAAGTGCTGAAGCGAGAAGCCGGCTTGGCGCAAATAAAGGGACCCGAAGGGATCACCGGATGGGTCGATGCCGTATATCTGATGCCGGAGCGTCCTGCCCGCGTGGTGGCGGACGCACTGGACAAACAAAACAAGCAATTGGACGCGGAGGTCAAGAAATTAAAAGAGCGTCTGAAGCGTCTGCGGACTGCAAGCGCGAGTCCGGGTCCGACCGCCCCGAACGCCTCGCCCGCGGAGGAGTCTGAACCGCAGGCGTCCGAAATCAAAAAATTGCAGGAACAGAATGCGGCTCTCACCCGGTCGCTTGAGGAACAACGCCTGCGGGCCGAGGAATTGCGAACGCGATTGGCGACACTCACCGTTCCGAGCAGCGGCGCCCCTCCCCCAAGCACCGTCCCCGCAAACGAACCCTTTATCGCAAAGTTTAAGTTGCACTTGATCTTCGCGGCCTTGGCCTTGGCCCTCGGCGCCGGATGGGGGTTTTATCTCGCGGACTACCTACAACGGCGGCGCCACGGGGGTTTCCGCATGTAGCGCGCGGGGGCTGGGCCGTGCTAAAGGTAGCTACCTGGAACGTCAATTCCGTCCGTATGCGCACCGAGCAAATCGTGCCATGGCTGGCCCAGGAACGCCCCGATCTGCTGGCATTACAGGAAACCAAAGTGCCGGACACCGAGTTTCCGGCCGATGTTTTTCTGACAGCTGGTTATCACGCGCTTTACGCGGGCCAGAAGAGTTACAACGGCGTAGCGATTCTGAGCCGCGGCAGGGGTACAGAAATCGTGACGGAAGTGCCGGGACTGAACGATCCGCAACGCCGGATCCTGGCGGGTGTGTTCGATAAAATAACGCTCGTGAACGTTTACGTTCCCAACGGCTTCGAGGTGGGATCGGAAAAATACGCTTACAAACTCGAGTGGTTGCGGCATTTCACCCTCTACGCGGCGTCGCTGGTCCAGAGTGGGAACGACGTTATCATTCTCGGGGATTTTAATATCGCACCCGAGGACCGGGACGTCTATGATCCCGTGGCCTGGGAGGGGAATGTTCTCGTGAGCCCCCCGGAACGAGAACGCTTGCAGCGATTGTCGGCGCTCGGGCTTACGGATGTGTTTCGACTTTTTCGGCAGGATGCGGGATTTTATTCCTGGTGGGACTATCGCGCCGGAAACTATCGGCGCAATCACGGCCTCCGCATCGACCTCATCCTGGCGAGTGAGTCACTGGCCTCGCGCTGTATCGATTGCCGCATTGACAAAAAACTGCGCGGCCAGTCCAAGCCTTCCGACCATGCGCCGGTCATTGCCGAGTTTCGGTAGTTCGCCAGCGATCCGCGCGACTGAGGGGCCGCGCCAACCGCAAGAACCCATTGTGCTGATCACGCCTCAGTCGCTAAGATCGCGTAGTTCTTTTGATATTGATACTTTCATGAAACCCGACATTCATCCGGCATACAGCGAGATAACCGTCACCTGCAGTTGTGGCAATAGCTTCGCCACGCGCTCGACGGTCGGTAAAGACATCCATATCGACGTGTGCTCCGCCTGTCACCCGTTCTATACCGGCAAGCAGAGGCTCGTGGATACCGCGGGGCGTGTGGATCGATTCCGGCGCAAGTATAAGTTGCACTCCTAGTCTGAGGTGCGGTGTCTGCCGTATGCGCCCAGGGCATCTGGCTCCTGGCGTTCGTCGCATCCTGGGGGATCGCTTGCCCGGCCCTGCAGGCCGCGCCGCTCCAGTGCGCGCCGACTGGGATCGATGAGTATGCCGCAGTCCGTTACGTTATCGACGGCGACACCGTGGTGCTCGCGGATCGGCGCAAGATCCGTCTCATCGGCATCAATGCACCGGAGATCGGGCGCGAGGGCCGCCGCTCTCAAGCGCTTGCGGAGCTTGCCCGAGGAGCACTAAAACGGCTGCTCACGGGCCAATCCCGCGTTGGCCTACAGCACGATCGGCAGCAGCGCGATAGGTTCGGGCGGCAACTAAGCCACTTGTTGCTGCGCGATGGCACCAATGTCCAGGCATGGTTACTCGAGCGGGGCCTCGTAACGGCGTTGATTTTTCCGCCCAACCTCGACTATGTGGAATGTTACCGCGACGCCGAAAGGGCGGCGCGGAGATCGAATCTCGGCCTGTGGAGGCTCGCGCGCTATAAACCCGTAGATGCAGGGCGCCTCGCGGGTTTGTCCCGGGGCTATCGAGTCGTCACGGGCCGTATCACCGGAGTCCACGCCACGCGCGCCTCCCAGTGGTTAAACTTCGGCCCGGCCTTCGCGGTTCGAATCCAGCGTACCGATCTCCGGTATTTTAAGCAGTTAGATTTTCAGCATTGGGTGGGTAAGCTCGTCAGCGTGCGCGGCTGGCTTTCGCGCCGCGACGGTAATACCTACATGCGTTTAAGACACCCCGCGCAACTGGATGCGACACCGGGTTGAAGCGGACGGTCCATGGACATCGCCGATTTAGCGGAAGAACTTGGCCAGCGTCTCGGCCAAGCCCCCGTGCGGGCGTTGCGCCAGCGATTTAAGCGCCAGCAGCGTGTCGTTATCTGGCGCGAATTGCAATCCAATCGCAACGTATCCTTTGGCCCGGTCGTAGTTGTTGTTGGCCAGTTCGCGCTCGGCGAGAAACGCGAAGCGTTCTCCAATCGCCATTAATCCCTTGCGCGCCGGTACGTTGCCGGGCTCGATCTCGAGCAAGCGCGAGTAGTAGTAATAAGCGTTGTCCTGGGGAGGGTGGGTAAGGCGGTAATCGTCCAGACTTTTTTTCGCGAGCCATGCGAGCGCCTTTACCACTTCCTCGCCGCTGGGATCGACGCTGGCGCTCGTTGCTACGGGGCTCGCGGCGCTTGTGTCTCCCAGAAGCTTCCGATCGACATCGACCGCGAGGCTCTGGAGCTCGGGATCGCGGCGCGGACTCATATCGCGGTCGATACGGGCCTGAGCGTAAAAAAGACCCGCGTACCCTGCAAGAGCGGCGGCCAGCAGCCCCCCCAGCGCGTGGATCGAACCCCGGGAGGAGGCCCGCACCGGTAGCTCGATGGCTCGGGCCTTGTCGAGGGGCAGCGTATACTCGCCGGAGACATCGACATCGGGAGTGAGCTTCGCCTGGGCCGATGTCTTGATAATCCCGCTCTGCATCATGTGCCGCACATGATGCAGCAGACTGTCGGCGTCCCGAAACCGATCTTTGCGGTTCTTCGCCAGCATGAGGTTGATGAGGGGCTGAAATTGATCTAGGCCGGAAGGCAAAAGCGGAATCGGAGCCCGCTTATGTTGCATGATCACATCAAGGACGGAGTCGGATTGGTAGGGTTTCACGCCTGTCAGCATTTCATACAGGATCACGCCCAGCGCATAGATGTCGGCGCGGCCGTCGATCGAGTTAGGCTCCGCTTGTTCTGGAGCCATGTAGTTCGGGCTTCCGAGGAAGATACCGGTTTGCGTCAGGTCGAGGTCGGTCGTAAGTTGTTTCGCAATGCCAAAATCACTCAGCAAAGGCGTCCCGTCCTTTCGGAATAGAATATTCGCCGGCTTGACATCGCGATGGACTATACCTTTTTTATGCGCAACGCTGAGCCCGCTACCAACCGCAATCAAAATGTCGAGGGCGTCAAAGGGGGTTATGACCGCGCGCATGCGTTTGCGCAGGTCGCCACCCTCGACGTACTCCATCGACATATAAGCGGCATCATCGCAGGCGCCGATGTCGTAAATAGTAATGACATGCGGGTGATTGAGCGAGGCGACGATGCGCGCTTCGTTCATAAAGCGCTCGAAATCCAGCGGGTTCTTGCGCCTATCGGTATTCAGCACCTTCAAGACGACCAATCGGCCCAACGAATCCTGACGCGCCAAATAGGCGGTCGCCATGCCGCCCGCGCCTATTTTCTGCTGGACCGTGTACCCCGTGATCTCCATATGCTCTAATTATATCAATGCTACGTGCGGCAACGTTGCTTCCGCTCCGCTATCGCAATTTAAGAGAAGCAGGTTTGGAACACTTTTCGCCTTAATTTACGATGTTGATTTAGGAACAATCACTACTTTCGTAAAAAAACGGCTCCAGGGATCCCCTATGCTAGCTCAGGCCAAGAAACATGCCATTGCCCGTCCCCAGACGCGCTCGCTTATTACTAAGATTCTAGAGGAACGCAAGGACGTGTTGGTCTTACTCTGCAAGGTCTCGGGCTTAGCGCCATTTCCAGCGAATAAACCGCTGGTGGCCTTAATGACCGAGTTTTGTGAGCTTCTGGTCGATTACATCGCAGCGGCGCATTTCGGTCTGTATCAGCGTCTTTCCGAAGGCCAGGAACGGCGGCGTGCGGTGGTTGATCTGGCGATGGAGATCTATCCGGGCATTGACCGCACCACCCAGATTGCACTTGCGTTTAATGACAAGTACGGGGGGGTGACGCTTTCCGGCGATCTCACCGTCCTGCACCGGGATCTCTCGCATCTCGGTGAAATTCTCGCCAGCCGAATCGATCTCGAGGACCGCTTGATCACGGCGATGCTGGGCGAGTCCATCGGGCCCGCCCGATCGGTCGCCTGAGATCACTCGAAATCCCCTGGCTCGCCATGGGTGAGGGCAACACGGATCTCGAGCAGAGGGATCTCTCCGTCTTATGGCACCCCTGCACCCAAATGAAGGATCACGAACGCCTCCCCGTGATCCCGATTCGACGCGGGCGCGGCGTCTGGCTCGAGGACTTCGACGGCCGGCGCTATCTCGACGCCATCAGCTCGTGGTGGGTCAATCTCTTCGGCCACAGCCATCCGCGGATCAATGCCGCGGTGAAAGCGCAAGTAGAGGAGCTCGAGCAGGTGTTGCTGGCCGGGTTTACGCACGAAGCGGCCGTCAGCTTGGCCGAACGACTGGTCGCGATCACACCCGCGGGCCTGACGAAATGTTTTTTCGCCGATAACGGCTCGTGCGCCGTCGAAGTGGCGCTCAAAATGAGCTTTCATTATTGGCGCAATCGCGGCGAGCTGCGCAAGACCCACTTCATCTGCCTTGAGAATGCGTACCACGGCGAGACGCTCGGGGCGCTCTCCGTGTCCCAGATCCCCCTCTACCGTGACACCTATGCACCCCTGCTGAAGGATGCGATCGTGGCGCCCTCCCCGGATTGCTACCGGCGCGCGCCGGGCGAGACCTGGGCGGAATGTTCGCGGCGCGGATTTGTAGCGATGGCGGATCTCCTGGGGCGCCACGCCGATGAGGTATGCGCGGTCATCCTCGAACCGCTGGTTCAATGCGCCGGCCAGATGCGCATGTATGATCCCGTATACTTAAGCTTAGTACGCGCGGCCTGCTCTCAGCATCGCGTGCATCTGATCGCCGATGAGATCGCGGTCGGTTTCGGTCGCACCGGGACCCTTTTCGCCTGCGAGCAAGCTGCGATCGCGCCCGACTTCCTGTGCCTGTCGAAAGGGCTGACGGGAGGCTACCTCCCCCTTGGCGCGGTGTTGACCACCGATGAGATTTACCGAGCGTTCTATGATGACTATGACACGCTTAGCGCCTTTCTCCATTCGCACAGTTATACCGGCAATCCGCTTGCCTGCCGCGCCGCGCTCGCCACGCTGTCGCTGTTCGAAGAGCAACCGGTGCTGGCGGACAACCGTCAGCTCGCGCAAGCCATGGCCGCCGCGACGGCGCATTTCACGGACCATCCTCACGTCGCGGAAGTGCGCCAGACGGGCATGATCCTGGCCATCGAAATCGTCCAGGACAAAGCGACTAAAACCCCCTACCCCTGGCAAGAACGGCGCGGTCTCCGGATCTACCGGCAAGCCCTCGCGCGCGGCGTGCTGCTGCGTCCCTTGGGAAACGTCGTCTATTTTATGCCGCCCTACGTCATCACCGAAGACGAAATCCGTCTTTTAGCCGATGTGGCTATGGAGGGGGTTGACCTCGCGACCTCCGATTGAGCATGCGCATCCCCCGCGTCTACGTGGAGGCACCCCTTCGATGCGGCGCCACTCTCGCATTGCCACGGGCGTGCGCGGAGCATCTGGTGCGCGTATTGCGCCGACAGGCGGGGGATGCCATCGTGCTGTTTAACGGCCAAGGGGGGGAATGGGAGGCCACGATCGCGTCGATCGGGCGCGCGGAGGCGGCCGTGATCATCGGTCCCCACCACGCCATCGAACGGGAGTCGCCTTTGCGCGTAACGCTGGCGCAGGGCCTAGCACGGGGCGAGCGCATGGACTATACGATCCAGAAAGCCGTCGAGCTCGGGATCACGCACATCGTTCCCATCGCAGCGCGACGCTCGGTGGTACAACTGGCAGAGGCGCGCGCCGAACGCCGGCTGGATCACTGGCGCAAAGTGATCCGGCAAGCGTGCGAACAGTGTGGACGCAATCGCTTACCCGCGATCGAACCCGTGCTCGATTTACCCACCTGGCTGGCGCGCGCGACTTCGGGAGTCAATGTGCTGCTTGCGACCGCAGGCGAGACCATGCTGTCGGATCTCACGCTGACCGAACCGAGCCTCACGCTCTTGGCCGGACCCGAAGGGGGATGGAGCCAGGAGGAGGTGTACGCGGCGCGCCAGGCCGGGTTCTTAGGCTTGCGCCTGGGGCCGCGGATCTTGCGCACGGAGACGGCTGCGGTGGCCGCCCTCAGCGCGTTTAATAGCTTGTGGGGAGACTTGCGTTGAAGTCAATTTAGATTTCGCCACCAGTACAACCCCGTGGCGACCAAAGGGGCGAGCTGCGCCTCTCCCCTTTGGAAACCCCATCGCCAAGATCCCCGCGGCAAGAGCGTGGGGGAATAGATTTTTAACAGAACCACAACCGCAGCTCCAGTAGGCTATCCGTCCGCCACCCTCCGGTGTGGTAGACTAGTGATTGCGTTGCCGCGCTATACCCGCGCGGCTAAGCCACCGCGTGAAACCCGACTCAATCAAAGACAGCCTCTGGAGCTCGCGGTTTTCCGAACCGACCGACGCCTTCGTCCAACGCTTCACGGCCTCCGTTCCTTTCGATAAACGCCTCTACTGGCACGATATCGAGGGGTCCAAAGCGCATGCCCGCATGCTGGCCCGGATCGGGGCGCTGAGCGCCGCCGAATGTGACGCCATCGTCACCGCTCTCGACGCGATCCGCGACGCTATCGAGCGCGGGGAGATCGAGTGGTCGATCGCGCTCGAAGACGTGCATATGAACATCGAAGCGCGGCTCACGGAACGCATCGGCGAAGTGGGAAAGAAACTCCATATGGGACGCTCGCGCAATGACCAAGTGGCCACCGATATCCGGCTCTATTTGCGCGCCGAGATCGACGCCATCATCGGCCAACTGCACCTGCTCATGGCTGCGCTCGTCGATGTCGCCGAACGTGAAGCCGCGACCATCCTACCGGGCTACACGCACCTGCAAACGGCGCAACCCGTGACCTTCGGCCACCACATGCTGGCGTGGTTCGAGATGTTTTGCCGTGATCGGGACCGGCTCTGCGACTGCCGCCAACGCGTCAATGTCCTGCCCTTGGGCGCGGCCGCGCTCGCCGGCACGAGCTTTCCCATCGATCGCGAATTCACCGCCCGGGCGCTCGGATTTGAGGGCATCGCCGAGAATTCTCTCGATGCCGTAAGTGATCGCGACTTCGCGATCGAGTTCGCGGCCTGCGCCGCGCTCATTCTCATGCACCTCTCCCGCTGTTCCGAGGAACTCGTTCTATGGTCATCGCAAGCGTTCGACTTCATCGAGATCGGCGACGCCTTCTGCACCGGTTCCTCCATCATGCCGCAGAAGAAGAACCCGGACGTACCGGAGCTCGTGCGCGGGAAGAGTGGACGCGTCTACGGTCACCTGATGGGGCTCTTGACGCTGATGAAATCGCAGCCCTTGGCCTACAATAAAGACAACCAAGAAGATAAAGAGCCCTTGTTCGATATCATCGACACCGTCAAGGGCTGTCTACGCGTCTACACGGATCTCGTGCCCGCCATCGCAATCAAGCGCGAGAGGATGCGCGAGGCCGCACGCCGCGGGTACAGTACGGCCACCGATCTCGCGGACTACTTGGCTCGCAAAGGGATGCCGTTCCGCGATGCGCACGCCGCCGTAGGCCGCGTCGTCCGCTACGCCATCGCCGAGCGGAAAGACTTGGCCGAGCTGACACTCGCCGAATTGCGGCAATTTTCAAGCTGCGTCGAAAACGATGTATTCGAGGTATTGACCTTGGAAGGATCGGTGGCCGCGCGTAATCATTTCGGTGGCACGGCGCCCGAGCAGGTGCGCGCGGCCGTCCGACGGGCGCGCCAGCGTTTAGCGGTTAAGAAAGGAAAGGCATGACTAAGCTTCTGAAGATCATCGCCGCGGTGTTCGGGTTCGTCGTCCTATTGATGGTCGCGGCCGCGATCATAATTCCCATGGTCATAAACCCTAACGACTTCAAGGGCGAAATCATCGGGCAGGTAGAGAAAACGACGGGTAGAAAACTCGATCTGGCGGGCGACATCGGACTCACGGTGTTCCCTAGGCTGGGCCTAGAGCTCGGCGCGACCACGCTCGGCAATGCGCCCGGGTTCGGCGAGCAGCCCTTCCTTAGATCGGAGCGCGTGCAGGTGCGAGTCAAGCTGCTGCCGTTGTTACAGAAGCAGGTCGAGATGGACACCGTCGGGCTCGAGGGTCTGGAGCTGAATCTGGCGCGCGATAAATCGGGACGATCCAACTGGGACGATTTGCTCCAGAAGGGCGCGCAAGCAACGCCCCCCGCCGATGCCCCCGCGGGCAAGCCGAACGCAGCGGCCGAGGCCGCACCACAACCGTTCGCCGCCTTGGCCCTTGGCGGTGTCGCTCTCAAAGGCGGCCGCATTACCTGGGATGACCGGCAACAGGGGGAGCGCTACACGATTGAAGATCTGAACCTGGAAACCGGAGCGATCGCTCCGGGCGAACCGGTGCCGCTCGATCTCTCCCTGGCTTTCGATGCGCCGCCGCAAGGCCTTACGGGCAATCTTGCCTTGGAGGGCACGGTCGACTATGACCTCGAAGGCCGACGTTACGGGGTTAAACCCTTGGATTTCACGGCCAAGCTCAAGGGCAAATCGGTGCCGGGCGGCGCGCTCGACCTCACGTTGACGGCTGATCACGTCAATGCCGATCTCGAGCAAAACGCGGCCACGGTGTCCGGCCTGGCGCTCGATGCCGGCGGGGCAAGCCTGAGCGGCGATATCCAGGTGCAGAACCTCACGTCAGGCAAACCGGCCGTCACCTATACGCTGCGCGCCAAGGGCCAAGAGCTTTCGGGATTGATCAAGGCCGCGGGCGAGGCATTCAACATCGCGGGGATCCCCAAGTCACTCACGGCGCTCAGCATCGACATGGGGATGAGCGGCAGCGCGGCCAAGGTCGCCGTCGAGCCGTTCAAGCTCCAAGGCACCTTGCAAGCGGCCGGCGCGAAGGGGCCGCTGAATCTCGATTTGCGGAGCGAGCGCATGGACCTCGATCTCACCAGCAAAGCGGTTGCGGTCAAGGCGGGAGCCCTCAAGATTAGCGGCGACGATGTCGTTCCGGTCTTAAAAGAGCTCGGTGTGAGCGGCCCCGGCTTGGAGACCTTGGCGATCGGGCTCAACGTGGATACGGAATTCTCGGGCACGGGCACGAAGCTCACGCTCGCGCCCTTCAATGTCAAGGCCGCTCTTGCGGGCGAGACCCTACCGAACAAAGCCGCCGAGGTGACGCTCGCGACGCGTGCCGAGGTCGATCTCGACAAGCAGACCGCGGCGCTCCATGATCTCGCTCTGCAGGGTCTCGGCCTCGATCTCCGGGGTGCGGCGCAGGCCGAGAACATTCAGAAGGATCCGAAGTTTGCCGGAACGCTTAAGCTCAAGCCTTTCGACGCGCGCAAGCTGCTCACACAATTGGGTCAGGCGGTGCCCGAGACCACCGATCCGAAAGCATTAACGAACGTTGGCTTCGAGACCGCGCTCGCGGGATCGAAAAATAGCATTAACTTGAGCAATCTCGCGCTGCGGCTCGACGACTCGCGGATCAAAGGCACGATAAGCGTCGCCGATTTTTCGCAGCCCGCCATCGGCTTCAAGCTCGATGTGGACGGAATCGACGCCGATCGTTATTTACCCCGTGAGAAAGTGGAGAAGGCCGGGGGAGATGCCCGGAAGAGCCAAAAATCCCCCGCTAAGAAGGATCGCGGCGCTCGTGACGCGGCGAGCGGCACGGATGATGACGGAGTCTCCGTCGGCAGCACCGCGGGCGGATTAAATCTCAAGGGCGTGCTCACCGTGGGCAAGCTCGAGATCGCAAACGCCACGCTGACCCGGCTTAGCGTGGCCGTTAACGCGAAGGATGGCGACATCAACCTGAACCCGATCGCGGCCGATCTCTACCAAGGCAAGATCGCGGGGAGTGTCGGCCTCAATACCCGGGCAGCGAAACCGAAGTTGAGCATGAATGAGTCTCTGACTGGCGTGCAGATGGAGCCGCTGCTCAAAGACCTCTCGGGTGAGGCTAAGATCGCCGGAACGGCGAATCTCAAGGCGCAGATCAATGGCGCCGGGGCGAGTGCCGATGCGATCAAGCGCACGCTCTCGGGCAAGGCGGCTTTCCAGTTTCTGGACGGCACCCTCATCGGCGTCAATCTCGGCCAATTGATGCGTAAGGCCCAAGCAGGCTTTGTCGGTAAAGTCGATGAAAACGCAAAAACGGATTTTAGCGAGATGGCGGGCACGTTGATTTTTGACCAAGGTGTCGTCCGCAATCAGGACCTAGTGCTCAAGTCGCCGTTGCTTCGGATCGCCGGACAAGGCCAAGCAGATCTGGTGAGCGAACGCATCGACTATACGCTGAACACGACCCTATCCGCGACCGCTGAGGGGCAGGGCGGCAAGCAGCTGACCGATCTCGGTGGGATCACGATCCCGATTAAGGTGAGTGGCACCTTCGACGATCCTAGCTATACCCCAGACGTGGCCGGTCTCGCCAGGGCCAAAGCGGCAAAGGCGTTGGAGAAAAACAAGGAAAAGATCACCGAAAAGCTCAAGGAGAAGTTGGGCAAGGATGCGGGTGGCGTGCTGGGTGAGACCTTGGGCGGTCTGCTTGGAGGCAAGAAGCCGCGGGCCGGCGATGCGCCCAAAGAGAACGGCGAGACCGCACCGGCGCCCACCGAGGCGGCCCCCGCGCGGGATCAGAGCAACAAGGACGTTCAAGAAAAGCTCAAGGATCTGCTCCGATTCTAAACAAAGCGGCGACACCGGTACGGCCTGCGGGCGAATGTGAACTAGCTGTGGATAATTTCAGCCAGCGGGTATTGCGTTGGTATCGCCTGCACGGCCGGAAGGATCTCCCGTGGCAGCGCCCGCCATCACCGTATCGCGTATGGCTTTCCGAAGTCATGCTGCAGCAGACTCAAGTCCCTACCGTCATCCCTTTTTTCGAGCGGTTTATCATGCGCTTCCCTAACGTGAAGGGCCTTGCCGAGGCGCCGATCGATGAGGTCCTGCATTACTGGTCCGGGCTCGGCTACTACGCGCGGGCGCGGAACCTCCATCAGGCCGCGCGCATCGTGTTGGAACGCCATGCAGGCGAGTTACCGCGGGGTCTCGATGATCTCATGCATTTACCCGGCGTCGGCCGCTCGACAGCAGGCGCCATACTGTCGCTGGGTTTCGGCGAACGACAGCCGATACTCGACGGCAACGTCAAACGTGTCCTCGCGCGTTACCACGCCATCGGCGGATGGCCGGCTTCGCCTTCCGTCGAACGGGAGCTATGGGCCCGCTCGGAACAGCATACGCCGGCGGCGCAAGTGTCGGAATATACCCAGGCGATCATGGACCTCGGTGCGACCCTTTGCACGCGGAGCGTTCCGCGTTGCGGCGCGTGTCCCGTGCGCGCGGGGTGTCAAGCATACCGGCTCGGACTCACTTCAGATTATCCCGAAGCGAAGCCCCGAAAGGTGTTGCCAAAACGCACGACTTGCTTCGTGATCGTGCGAAATGCCAAGGCGGAAATCTTGCTGGAGCAACGGCCTCCGGCCGGGATCTGGGGTGGCCTATGGAGCTTCCCCGAATGCCCGCCGAGTACCGACCCAATCGACTGGTGTTGGCGCTACCTCGGTGTCGAGCCAACACAGCTCCATAGCGGGCGACCGTTCCGGCACACTTTCAGCCATTTCGATCTCGAGATTCGTCCAGTGTATCTGCGGGTAGGGGAACTCCGGTCAGGGGTTAACGATCGTGGTGCGACGCTCTGGTACAGCAAAGCGTCCTCGCGACCCCTCGGCTTGGCGGCGCCTGCCATAAAACTTCTGAAAACACTCAGTCAATGATCAGGTGTGCCTATGACACGTATCGTAACTTGCATTAAGCTCGGGAAGGACGCCGAGGGATTGACCGCCGCACCGTATCCGGGGGAGCTCGGCCGGCGCATCTATGAGAACGTCTCCAAGGAGGCCTGGCAGATGTGGCTCAAGCACCAAACCATGCTCATCAACGAATATCGCCTGACCCCGCTCGACCCCAAGGCGCGCTCGTTTCTGGAGCAAGAAATGGAAAGATTCTTCTTCGGCCAGGGCTCCGCAAAACCGGAGGGCTACGTGCCGCCTGCGTAAAAGCAGAGGGATCATCTCACCGTCCGTCCCTTGACGCGCGCCATCCTGCCCGTTCTAATAGCGCGTCCAAAAACACCGGGCCAGGTAGCTCAGTCGGTAGAGCAGGGGACTGAAAATCCCTGTGTCGGCGGTTCAATTCCGGCTTGGTCGGTCCGATCGGTATCTATGTTCATGGCAACACCCCCGCCTTGCCTGTATTGGCCGACCTATGTATCTGTTTGATACCCACCTTGGCTGTCCTAGAAGATCTCGATTTGCTTGCCACCGATCTGCTCTTACTTTGCGCGGTCTTAGGCGGCGATTTCTGCTTTGGGATGGTATACCGCTCCTCGGTCTTGACGGCCGCTGAGGGTCTCGTCCTACGGACTGTCGGTTCCTTTCTTCTCGCTACCGCTTTCTTCATCGGTCGCGGCTCGGGCGTCGTGGTTTTCTTTTTCTCGGGTGCCCTAGCAGGTTGTCTGCGCGAAGGTGGGACGTCTTGCGTCGTAGCACCGCTCATCTCCAAACCAAAGAGTGCGGCGATGTCGCTACCCTCGAGGATTTTGTCGGAAGGGGTCGCTTCCTTGACGAGCGATATCTCCTGGCCCCCCGTGGCGAGCAGGTCACTTTCATCCACATTGCGCAGCCTAAAAAGCAAACCGGGCTGTGTATCGAGGCGCGCACCGACGCCGTACAACACGGCGGCGACATGCTTGCACATGTCGGCCCAGTCTGGGCAACTGCATGAGAGCTCAATGTCTTTGGGGGAGGGGAACAAGCCCCTGCCTGGCCGGCAGACGCGCTCCATGACACCTTTAGAAAGCCGCCCCTGCAAGAGCTCCACCAGTGAATCGATTGTTCCGGCACAATCGCGGCAGAGGGCGCTCCAATGCGCTGCGGGCACTCGTGCAACCCCTACCTTCACCTGGTAGATTTCTGAGCCGCTGACCATGGCCGTGACCACGCTCTCGGTTATCTTTAAATCGATCACCGATCCGTTGCGCACATAGGCGCGGCCGCGCGGCAATCGGTTTGCAAAATCGCTGTAGCGCTCCAAATTCTCGCACCATGCTTTACCCCAGAAACTCTTGGTGATCGTGCGGCCTTCAATCGTAACCGGTTCGATGGGATGTCCCTGTTTCTTAAGCCTGGCGATTTTCTGCGCGGCATGTTGCCGTCGTTTGGCGACCGGTATATACGGTTTCCACGAAAAATAGCTCATCGCTTACGCCTCCTTCATCGCCGCGCTCAAATCTAGCGAGACGAGTTTCAGTAGTTCTTCATCTTTCATCTCCGTCAGCAACATATCGACACCACCACCGAGAAGCTCTCCCGCGAGTTGCTGCTTCGATTCGATCATCTGGTCTATCTTATCTTCCACCGTACCTCGGCACACAAATTTGTGTACTAACACGTTCTTGGTCTGCCCGATCCGAAAGGCGCGATCGGTGGCTTGATCCTCAACCGCAGGATTCCACCACCGATCAAAATGAATGACATGCGAGGCGGCCGTCAGATTGAGTCCGGCCCCGCCCGCCTTGAGCGAGAGCACGAAGAAGGGGACCCTCTCGTCCTCCTGAAAGCGGCGCACGAGCCCCTGACGTTTTCTGACCTCAGTCTCGCCATGGAGAACTAGGCCAGGACGCCCGAAGATGGCACCGAGAAACGCCGCGAGTGGCGCCGTGATTTCCTTGAACTGGGTAAAGACCAACGCCTTTTCCTGCTTGGCGGCGATGACCTCCGCGAGATCGCGTAGGCGTGCGAGCTTCCCGCTGTCTTCTTCTCCCCAGGCACTATCCCCTAACCACTGTGAGGGGTGATTGCAAATCTGCTTGAGGCGCATGAGGAGCGCCAGCACCAGGCCTTTGCGCTTAATGCCCTCGGCTGCGCGCATCTGCTCGGATAAGTCATCCACGGCTTGCTGGTAGAGCGCGACCTGCTTGCGGCTGAGCGCACAGAACGCTTTGACCTCGGTCTTATCCGGCAGATCCGCGATGATGCGCTTGTCGGTCTTGAGACGCCGCAGGATGTAGGGACGCACGAGTTCGCGCAACGGCCCGTAAGGATTTTGGGGATGATCGGCCAGCCGCTTGGCGAAGGTAGAAAATTGCTTCGCCGATCCCAAGAGGCCGGGATTGGTGAAATCGAAGATCGACCAGAGATCGCCCAGCCGATTTTCGATCGGCGTCCCCGTCAGTGCGATCCGGGCCTCGGATTTGAGCCGCTTGACGGCTTTGGTCTGCTTGGTATTGGGGTTCTTGATGGCCTGAGCCTCGTCGAGAATAACGAAACGCCAGGTGCTCTCGGTGAGCCAGGGCACCCGTTCGAGGGAGCCGTAGCTGGTGATCACGAGATCGGCCTCAGATCGACGTTCTGGCGCCAAGGTCTTGAGTTCTTCTACCGGTAACGCCGAGGGGTGGGCCACCAGTGCACGGAGCGCCGGTGCGAAACGTTCAATTTCAGATGTCCAGTTGGCTAGGAGAGACGCGGGGGCCACGAGGAGGTTCGGCTTGCGTGCCTTGCGGGTTTTGGCTTTGAGAACCAATAGCAGTGCCAGGATCTGAATGGTCTTGCCCAAGCCCATATCGTCCGCAAGACAGGCGCCGAGCCGCAGGCTCGTGAGCAGGTGCAGCCATTGCACGCCGGCGTGCTGATAAGGCCGCAGGGTACCCTGCAAAGCACTACCCGGATCGACGCGGGTTCCTGCGTCTGGATGGCGTAGACCTTTTAGCGTCTCGGCGAGCCAGGGTCCGGCCACGACCTCGCTCCACTCTGCAACGGTCGCTTCCGTGGGCGCAGCGCCTGAGACATCCGCACCGGCAAGCAGGCGCATCGCTTCGCCAAAAGGTAGACCAACCGTTTTGGCAGATTGCTCGATGGCCTGAAATTGCTCCAGTGTTCGCCGCAGACGTGCGTGATCGATCTCGACCCAACGGCCGCGAATCAGTGCCAACCCGTCGGATTGGGCCAGCAGTTGGCTGATTTCCGACGGCGACAAGGTCTCGCCCTCGAGGGTCACCTCCATCCGGAAGTCTAAGAGGGCCTCCAAACCGAGCGCTGAAGGGGGGTTACCACCTACGGTCACCTTAACGTGGGGCCGAGCCGGACGGTTCATGCGCCAATTGAGCGGCATTCGCACCGCGACCCCAGCAGCTTCCAATAGCGGTACGTCGCGGAGGAATTGAAAAGCTTCCTGTGGGCGCCAGCGTAGGGGATGATAGATTTCGCCCGCGTTGACCATTGTCTTGAGCCAGGGGCACCGCTCGCCCGCGCGCTGCACGGGCATTAGCAGCGACAATAGGCGCTCGCGGTTCGCCGCCCCCGCATACTCTCGTAAGGCTTGGCCAAGCGGCACGTGTTGCGCCCGGGCGTTCGCCGCGAGCCGCGTTGTGTAGGTGGCGAGAAATGCGAAGGGGGCTTCCGCATCCTTCCGGTTCTCAGCCAGGTTGAAGTGCACACGTCCGACGAGATTCCAGGCCGGATGGCGACCCTTGAGGAACTCCTGTACGCCAACGCGGGCTTCTAGCAGTTCAACCCCAAGCGCCGTATTCATCCCCCGCCAAAGGGCCGCTAGAACATCCGACGTCAGATATTCCGCGCCCGTCATGAGCGGGGCCGCGAGGGCCAGCTGCTCCAACTCAGCCTCAAGAGGCGTAAGTACGTCAATCGCGGCACCGCCTTCCCCTGCCTCGGGAAGCGCGCATAGCGCCGTCACATATCGCACACCCAGCTCACGCCAATAGGCAAACACCGGGGGGAGAATGGTCTCGACTTCACCAGCACCCAGTTGCAATAACCCATGCCCGGAACCGCGCCCGAACATCTTCTCTAACCGCGCTGCTAATTCACCATCAAGCTCAGGTGCGTCTTCTGCCGGGGTCAATACAATACAACCCTGCGGCGTGAGCAGGGGGGTGAGGGACAACATCGTGGCGGGAGCGGCTTGGTGGGTTGCTACGCGATTATGACTGTGCGGTCGGCGAATACCCGGCCTAATCCGGCGATGAGTATTGACGTCAGGCGGGATGTCGAGCCCCCTCGCTACTCGGGCGTGTCTGTTTGGATAGAGTCATCATCTGAGGGCTAGGCACACTTGCGCTCGGTCTCGTCCTTCGCCGATCGCGCCTGTTCCAGATTGTCATGTAGGGCGACGTAGCATGGTCAAGAAACTCCAACTGCATGCAACGGCATGGGTTATCGATACATACCGTAGCTTTCCTATCCCGAATGGTCAAAAAACTCAAACTGCATGAAACGCCACTGGCTATCGACCGGTGCCGTAGCCGCGATGCTTCCTATACGCCGCGACCTGCGGCGTCCGCTAGCTGCTTGTCGAGCGTAATAAGTTCGGCTTGGAGTTTTTGCGCGAGCCAAAGGTACGACGCATCGTAGACCGTAAGACCCATGCGCTCTGCCAGAGTGATCGCTTCGGGGAGATCCACTCTTGTCTCGACGATCGCCATGCGCCCGAAGAGTTGATGGGTCGACAACAATGCTTCCCGCTGCTCTGGGTGGCGATGAAGCTTTTTTAAGCAGACACTCGCCACTTCAAACTGAAGCAAGGGAGGCGCTGCAAGCTTCGCGTTACGCAGCTGCGTGGCGATGGTGGGCGCATCGGGCTCACCAAATAACAAGGCGGCGATAGCGGACGCATCGACGACCTTAACGGACATCACGGTCCGCGCGGATCAATTCCACGGCTTCCGATGGCGTCCGTAACTGTAGACGTTGCACTTCCTTGACGACCTCCTCTGGTGTCAGTGGCTCTGGTGTCCTCACGCTTTCTTCGAGGATGGCCATAAGCTCACCCTGGAGCGAGCGGTGGTGGCGGCTCGCCCGCTCGCGCAGCCGCTGGACAATGTCGTCCGGGGCGTTCTTGATTGACAGGTTTACAGGCATGTTGATGCTCCATAATAGCTCCATTTCAGAACTATTATGGCATTGACCGGCTTGAAAGGGGAGGATCTCTAAATGAGGAAAAGGCTGTTCCTGACTATGAGTCAAAGTGCGGAATAAAACTCACCAGATCTCGGCAAAACCAGGCGTTTCTCGCCAAAACTCGCCGTTATATTCCGCAATAACTTTCAGAATTTATACGATTTATCATGGAGTTAACACACATGTGTAGCAGGGACTGAAAATCCCTGTGTCGGCGGTTCAATTCCGTCCCTGGCCACCAAATCAATCACTTAGCGGATCCTAGAGCAGGGGATAAAACGTCCCTGCTCTAGCGAGTCCGGTCTTTCCGGCTGCGCGGAATTTTCCTTAGCATTAGGAATTCGCGACGCGGCCAGCACGTCAACGTGCGCGTCAAGCCGCAACGCCCCGACCTGGTCGCCAAAGCGATTTCACCGAAACATGCGGCGCCCCGGAGCAGTGCTGATGGCCGGCGATGTGGGCAATATCGTCTGGCGCGTGACGCCAGCAGCGACAAATAAGTTCGCTGCTCATCACCGACACGGCGTTCTACCGGAACCCGAACTATCACACCCCCCGAGACACAGCGGCGACGCTCGACTACCAGCGCATGGCCGGGGTGGTGCAGGGTGTGTACGCTGCAGTGTTGGCCCTGGCGCAGTAGCATCGCTGCACCTCTTGCCCATTGAGTCTTCCACCTGGCTTAGAGCCCAGGTGAGTACCTTCATCCACGATCTTCGTGTACCGCCCGATAAAGCTCTGCGTAAGCGCGGGTTAACCCGTCTGGCTGATAGTGCGCGTTCAGGCCGCTAGGGCTAGGCAGCACCCAGAGCATGGCTGGACCCAATGTTTCCTCCCGCCGGCCCAGCGTTGCTTTTGGTGTTGTGAACGCCACGCGATAGGCGCTGATGCCCAGCATGGCCATGTACCGAGGCCGGTAGCGGCGCACTTTTTCTTCCAGCCGCCGCGCGCCCTCTTTGAGCTCATCGATCGAGAGCTCATCCGCGCGGGCAGTGGCGCGCTCGACCAGGTTGGTGAGCCCATAGCCAAGTTGAACCATCGCGCCTCCCTCGAACGGCGACAGCAGGCGATCCATGAAGCCTGCCCGGCACAAGGTCGCCCAGAACGATTGCCGGGCCGCGCCAAGTGATAGCCCGTCGCACCCGAGTAGAGTCCAGGATTGATGCCACAGAACAGCACCTTCAGCTCAGGTGCGATAACGTCTGGAATAATCCGACCGGCGGCGGCGCATATCTCCTCTTTGCTCGGTCTGGTCAGGACTGGTAGGGCGATGGCATTAAATTCCAGAAAAATGGTTCGGATGGACGCGCTAGGGCTAATCAAGGAGGCGCTTGCGCTACAGCAGCTTGTCATTCCGAGCGCACGCGAGGAATCTTGAACGCTTGGAGCAGAGAGATCTCTGATTGAATGGCGGCTCTACGAGGCGTCTATAGCCGGCTTAAAGTAGGCACGTGAGTATTCTACAAAGAGATTCCCCTACTGCAATTCATTGTCAAGGGTTGGACTATCCATTACTATCAAGGCAGGATTGCAATGGCGTGGATTTGATGCAGGTATTCCGCGTAATCTTTGCTCCCTCTGGATACCGCCGGCCAAAATGAGCTGGCGGCAATGCAAAACAACTCAATGGCTGATCGTTACGCCAGGGTCGATTTAACTTTTAATTTTTTCATCATTAACGTTTCCTACAACGCCAGCTGTTGCGATAAAACGCAGAGCATCCTCAACAGACATATCTATTTCTACTACATTTTCCCGTGCCATAATGACCGTGTTTCCACCCATCTGATAACTGAACGGCAGAAATACGGCAACCTGGTTTTCGGTAATAAAAGTGTGTGAAAACTCCGCAGAAGCCGAAACTGTAATAAAGCCTATCTGTTGACGATTGCCGGGAGGCACATTAACCAAAACTACTTGTTTAAATTTTCCTTTCTGTTCGCTGGAAAAGAGAGAAATAAAATCGCGTATGGCTGTATATATGGATTTAACAACGGGAATCTGGATCACAAGTTGTTCAACGTTATTGAACTGTCTACGGAAAGTTGGAGACTCCTGGGGATAATAGCGATTAACCCTTTGAGAAAGGTTTTACTGATCGGCTTCATTTTAATTTCCAATGTTCGTAATTCATAAGCTAGGGAACCTCTGAACAAGTAATCAAGAATGGTTGCGCGGCATGCATACGAATCGATGTCAGACGGAAACGCGGCCTTGAGGTCTGTTTGTCATCGTTCAGGGGGCCATGTTCGCGCCGTTTGCCATGCTGCAGACATACTACGCCCCCGACAGTCGCCACAGCCGCCGGCGCATCAGGTACAGATTGGTCAGCGCACAGGTGACGAACAGGCGGTGTGCGCTCCATCCTCAGGGCGCCAAGCAGGCCCATCCTTGGGCCTGGCTCTCTTCGCCAACCCCTTGTAGCGGGTCTTCACGAAGCCGAAGATACGCTTAATGATGAGAAAGGGGTGCTCGACCTTGGCGCGCACGCTGGACTTGGTTTTGTTCTTCGCCCGTTGGACTTCGTCGATCCCCTTCTTGTAACGGTAACGTCGATGGGTGAAATCGGTGGCCTTCGGTGCGTGCTTGCGTATGACCTCACTCTGCCCCTGATAGGCCGAGTCGCCCCACACCCGTGTCTCCTCCCCGTGCAAGAGCTCGGGCAGGCACACCGAGTCGTGCACATTAGCAGCGGTGGCGGCCACCGCATGGATGACCTTGGTCTGGCTGTCCACACCGATGTGCGCCTTCATCCCGAAATACCACTGGTTACCTTTCTTGGTCGGATGCATGTCCGGGTCGCGTTGCTTGCCCTTGTTCTTAGTGGAAGCTGGAGCGCTGATGATCGTCGCATCGACGATGGTGCCCGTGCCGATCTTGATGCCCTGGCGCTCCAAGTATGCATGCACCTGCTCGAAGAGCTTCTTCCCAAGCCCATGCGCCTCCAGCAGATGGCGGAAGCGGCACACCGTGGATTCATCAGGCACCGGCATCTCTCCAAGGTCAATGCCTGCAAACCGACGCATCGACACCGAGTCATACAGCGCTTCTTCCACGCCCGGATCCGAGAGGTTGAACCACTGCTGCAGAAAGTACACCCGCAGCATCATCTCCAGCTCCTTCGGAGGACGGCCATCACCCGCCTTCGGATACATGGGCGCTATCAGTGCGCACAAATCTCCCCACGGCACAATACGGCGGTGAGAAATCTCTCCCGACGCGTGGTCTTGCTGTACTTCTCGAAACCCGTGCCCAGTGTCATCTGCTTGCTCATTATCGTCCTCGATTGTATTCGGTGCGCCTACCGATCAGATCGTGGACTTTTGCAGAGGTTCCCTAGATGATAGTTCGAAATAAAAGGGTGATGTTTTATATAACAACTTTAACCCGAAAGGGAATAGAGATTTAAAAACGGGTCTTCGTGAAAACGTGTGGGTAATTTTGTTTCCATGATCACGCTGCAAGGCTTGCTCCGCAAGGGATTACGCCCGGTTGAAGGGACGGTAATTTCTGGCATGCTGTGGCGATGGCTACCCAACGCAAACGCTCTCGTCGTCTCACCGACACATACGCC
This sequence comes from uncultured Gammaproteobacteria bacterium, assembly GCA_963764725.1. Classification (GTDB taxonomy): domain Bacteria; phylum Pseudomonadota; class Gammaproteobacteria; order JACCXJ01; family JACCXJ01; genus USCg-Taylor. The sequence goes on from CAVXTM010000018.1 coordinate 487,343, forward strand.
TTTGACGGCTTTCGTCCACAAGCAACGGTACGCGGGGTTTTCGGGGAACCGAAGGTGCGCATCGTCACGCTCGTACGACGCTCAAAAAAACACGCTGTGGAGTCTGCGGTACGTTGCATCGCGGTTGGTACGACAAGAAGCTGCGGCAGGTTCGAGATCTCTCCTGCGGGGATACGCACGTGCGGCTGGAGTTGGAGGTCCGGCGTGTGGATTGCCGGCAGTGCGGCAAGGTGAAGCGCGAGCGTCTGGACTTTCTGGCCGACAACCCTTTCTACACCAAGCGCTTTGCTTTCTACGTCGGGCGGCGCTGCCGCACGAGCACCATCAAGGCGGTGGCCGATGAGTTGGATCTCGACTGGCAGACGGTCAAGGAGTTGGACAAGCAATACATGGGTGCGCAGCTTGCACGGGCTGGCCGGCCAGGACCTGCGGTTATCGGCATCGATGAGATCGCCATCCGCAAAGGTCACACCTATCGCATCGTGGTCAGCGATCTCCTCCGTGGCCGACCGATCTGGTTTGGCGGGACTGACCGCTCTCAGGCCAGCATGGACGAATTCTTCAAATGGCTGGGGCCGCGTAAAACCAAGGGGGTGCGCTTGGCTGTGATGGATATGTGGAAGCCGTTTCGCAACAGCACCAGAGAACAAGCGCCCCAGGCGGCCATCCTGTTCGACAAATTTCACGTGACGCGTCATCTGGGCGAAGCGCTCGATAAGGTCCGCAAGGGGGAGTACGCCCGACTCAGCGGCGAGAAACGTACCTACATCAAGGGCCAAAAATATACCCTGCTCTCCCGGCGGGAGAATCTGACCCTCGATGGTCGAGCTGCCTTGAAGAGGCTCCTCGCCGCCAACAAGCGGCTGAACACTGCTTATCTGCTCAAGGAATCTTTCGGCCAATTGTGGAGCTACGAGCGTGAAGCGTGGGCGCGACGTTTCTTCGAGAACTGGCGTAACGCGCTTAAATGGCAGCGTCTGAAACCGTACGAGAAATTCGCCGAGATGATCGAGCGCCATTGGGATGGGATCGCTGCTTATTGCAAACCAGAGAACAAGATCTCTCTCGGATTCGTCGAAGGACTCAACAACAAGATCCGCGTCATCCAGCGCCGCGCCTACGGACTCCGCGACGAGGATTACCTGCGCCTCAAGGTGCTTACCTGCATGCTGCCGGTACTGTGAAAACACCATTTTCTACCCACTCACTTTCACGATGAGCCTTAAAAACCTGAAGACAAAGGCGCTTTAAAATCCCTATTGCCGATGGCAACGCATTGAAATACAGCACGCCGCTGTCACTGCGGCGCTCGAAGGCGTTCTGCAGTGCCTGAAAGCTCGAGATCCCGTGTGCATCCAGCACCACCACTTCGCCATCGAGCCAGGCGTGGTCGGCCTCGAGTTTCGACAACGCGGAGGCGACACCCCCGAGTTTGCCGGTCCAGTCGTGGCCGTTGCGGCTGTACAAACGCGCCTCACCCGCCTCGATACGGGCAAGCATCCGGTATCCGTCATATTTAATCTCGTACAACCAGTTGCCCCCCGCAGGCGGGGTTTCCACCAGGGTTGCGAGCTGCGGAGCGATGAGGGATGGCAGAGCCACTTTGTTGCCGCGTCTGACTCGTGCTCTCTTTGTAGCCTTTTAGGCGGCGCGCTCGGGGGTGTGCGACGCGCGCGCGTCTTTCGCTCGCGGAGTGCGCGCCTTCTTGACGCTGTTCGGATGCAATGTCGTGATCTCGGCTTGCCTCCCGGCGCGCGCAGCCTCATCGCCGTGTTTGATGAGCAACCAGTTGTCGTGTTTGTCACGCCCATCGCCGCGCATGCGCACGAGCCTCCATGAGCCCTTAAGTTTCTCGCCGTCGAGTCGGAATGCGAGGCTGCCCTTGGCGTAGGCCGCTCGCGCATCGCCCTCGGGCATCCAGGTACCAAGGTCCCATAGCACGACTCTGCCCGCACCGTAATTGCCCTCGGGTATCACGCCTTCGAACTTGCCGTAGTCGAGCGGATGGTCCTCGACATGTACCGCGAGGCGTTTTTCATGCGGATCGAGGCTAGGACCTTTGGGCACCGCCCAGCTTTTCAGCGCGCCATCGAGCTCCAGGCGGAAATCGTAGTGAAGGCTCCTCGCGGCGTGCCGCTGCACGCAGAACATGAGGCCTTTGCCTGTCCTGCGCGCGCCTGTGCCCTTCGGTTCCGGTGTGTTGCGGAAATCGCGTTTGCGATAGTAACCAACGAGAGTGCCGGTACGCGCCAGCTTCATTCGCGCCATGTTGATCTGTAGGATAACCGTGCCGGTTACCTGGCAAACCGCAGGTGCCCTACAGATCTCGTCCTGGAAAAAGCGGGGCTGTAATCAAGCACGTTTGCGGCGGCGTGGTGATCCAGCGTCTTCGCGCGTATTGCGGCGACGGGAGGATTCCGAGCGCACGGTCGTCTTTTTCTTGCGTGCTGTGTCGCCCTGTTCCTTGCCCTTCAGGCTGCCCTTTAATAATGACATGAGGTCGATGATTTCGGCGCTGCGTCGCGGCTCTTTGCCCTCTTCCGGCTGCGTGACTACGGCCGATTTTCCAGCCTTGACCTTCGCCTGCACCCGCGCGAGCAGATCTTCGCGGTAGGTGTCGTGATATTGCCGCGGGTCCCACTCCCCGGTCATGTCTTCGACGAGTCGCCTCGCCATCCCGATCTCGCGCTCGTTGAGGCCGGCCTTCTTCAGGCCCAGGGCGGGGAAATGAAAGTCTTCCGTGTTCGGGAGCCCGTGCACGCAATACGTCCAGAAATTGTGGTACTTCCCTGAGGTATCCCCTAGAAAATAGTTTTTCAAACAACGAGATAAAGTTGAACTGATGAGGAACCTGCATGGTGTCTGATGATCTCAAGGAAGTGTTCGAAGCTTACAGGAGGTCACACCATGCAGGCGCGAGAAGTATTACACAAATTGCTGATTCAAACGTGCGGGGAGATGCACGCTGTGCGACGAGAGGCACTGGAGACGATGGTCTGGGCGGGTCTGACATGGCAGCGGATGACGGTAACCGGCTTGGGCCGCGCTATTGGGGGTATCGCCCGCGAGAAGCACAACATCAAGCGCGCCGACCGTTTGCTGTCCAACCCGCACTTGCAATCCGAACGTGAGGCGATGTATGGAGTGCTGGCGCAACGGTGGGCGGGACAGCAGCAACATCCGGTGCTACTGGTTGATTGGTCCGATCTCGACGAGTGGCGACGCAATCAGGTATTGCGCGTGTCACTGCCGGTCGAGGGCCGGGCGCTTACCGTCTACGAGGAAGTGCACGGTCGCAAGACGGCGGTAAAGCCGAAGACCCATGTACAGTTTCTGTGTCGACTGCAAGCAGTGCTGCCGCCCGGGTGTCGACCCATTTTGGTGATAGACGCCGGCTTCAAGACGCCCTGGTTTCAGGCGGTGGAGGCGTTGGGATGGTACTGGGTGTCGCGGGTGCGTGACCGGCGCTATGTCAAGCTCGGTAGCGAGAGCGACTGGATATCGGTCAACTCTCTGCACCCACAGGCGAGTGCCACGCCCAGGGTCTTGGGCGAAGTGCGGTTGGCCCGTAGTCAGGCCCATGTCTGCCAACTGGTGATCTACAAAGGCAAGGCCAAGGGGCGCCATGAAATCAACCGCTACGGCAAGCGCTCACGCAGTCAGCGTAGCAAGAAGGCCGCACGAGCCGCGCGCGAGCCATGGATTTTGGCAGCCAATCTACCGGCTGACCGCAAGCTTGCCCATAGCGTGGTACAAATCTACCGCCAACGCATGCAGATCGAAGAGAGCTTCCGCGATATGAAAAGCGCCCGGTTTGGTCTGGCGCTCGAGTTTCATCGTAGCCATGACCCACAGCGGCTGGCGATTCTGCTCCTCATCTTGGCCCTCGCGCTGCTGGTATTGTGGCTCATCGGCAGCATCGCTAAGGAACGCGGACTGATGCGTCACTATCAGGCCAATACCGTGCGGCACCGGGAAGTTCTATCCGTGATCTTTCTCGGCATTCGTATCATCGAACGGGCGCAGGATCACTTCACAACAACCGAGTTTTGCATCGCCTGGCAAAGCATCCCACTCCGTAACGCCAAAGTCCCGAATCTTGAATCATAACGACTGTGCTCGGCGCCAATATTTCGTGGGGATCCCTCAGGGTACTTCCTCTGTTCGCCGTCAGTGATAACCGGTGAGCCCGTGGCCTCAAACCGCTCAATGGTATCTCGAATCGCCTCCTCGTAGAGCGGGTCCAATGCTGGGTCCATGCCATCTCTTGTCGCGACCGCCTCGATTAGCCGAAGGGGCCTTGGGATACTCCCGATTGGCTCGGTTGAGATTGTCATACGTGTGACTCGCTTTTCTGATTTTTGCCCCCCGAGTACACAATCAGAATTTTAAAAGCCCTTTTGCCTCAGAAGCAAAAATACGACTGTACCGGTAGGCTGTCAAACGTGGGCGGTATGGGGCCGGATCGGTAAAATTATCGGGCCATTGGGCGACTGGGTTCGCCAAGTACCCGGCATTATGGCGTCTTAAGGGAGTCAGGCTCGACCAATTTCGACAATCGCTTCTTTCGGTTGAACGACGAGGCGAACTTGACATCCGCCGAAACCGATCCGGAGGCCGCGCTCGCGTGCAGACACTGGACGAGGAAAGGAGACCGACGAGGGTCTGACAGCATTGGGGAAGCCTCGAAACCGGAGATGAAACATCGCCATGAATCGGTTTATCGAACGCCATCAAGTGAAGATCACCGCGGTGCTCTCTTGTTTTGACCGCATCGTGATTACCGTCATACTGTCTGGGATTGGTCATGCCGAAGGCATGGCCCGGTATCTGAGCGGACGCGAGTTTCGGCTCTTTGACTATCCGCGCTGGGCGGAGCCGCTGCGAGAGGAGCTTCGGACCCATGCCGAGCGGTTGGCCACGGAGGCTTCTTTGGAAATCGAGTCCCTTCGGAATTACAAGGTGTTTCGTAAGGGCGGATCAAGGCGATTTTGGTTTCGCGCGGGAGCACCCGGGGCTAGTGCATATCTCCTCGGCGATGGAGGCCGTCCTTCGTATTGCCCTGTCATGACAAGCTCCAGTATACGATCCGCTTGGAGTCCACCCCGGCAAGTGTCTGCACGATTAGTTCTATTTCATTGCCACAACCTCGCGCGCAGCGCTTGACCCAGGCATTCGCTGTACGGTTTACAAGGGCAACGGTAATCTTTACCTCATCTCCTCGCAAAAATGTATTTTTATTCTATTCGCACTAGCCCCAGGTGCGTGATCGCTAAGGCAATAGCAGGTAACAGAAGCCTATGGCATATCTGTTGCGCACCCTGAACCGAGCGGGTGATGTAGCGCCAGCGTCTCTAACCACAGGGCGTGACCAGTCGCGGTGGGCGAGCAACAGCGAAAAGGTAGACGAAGCAAGACGGGAGCATAACGGCTCGAGTCTTACGCGTGGTTCACGCCGCACATCGATCAATCAACGCAGGTACGCTCTGCGTCACTTTATAGAGGAGGCACCTATGACGACACTGATACTCTTGGGCATCGGCGCTACGCTGATGTATTTCTTTGATCCCGATTCGGGCCGGCCGCGCCGCGTACGTTTGCGCGACCGATGCACGAGCGCCACTAAAAAATTCCAGGGCTCGGTCCGCACCCCTGCGCCAGTGATCCCGGAAACACCACCGGAGGCTTGGGACGACCAACCGCCGATGAAATTCTAGTGAATCGGGTGCAGACAGCGCCTCGGCCGACATTTATTTTATTGGCTCATCGTGAAAGTGAGTGGGTAGAAAATGGTGTTTTCACAGTACCGGCAGCATGCAGGTAAGCACCTTGAGGCGCAGGTAATCCTCGTCGCGGAGTCCGTAGGCGCGGCGCTGGATGACGCGGATCTTGTTGTTGAGTCCTTCGACGAATCCGAGAGAGATCTTGTTCTCTGGTTTGCAATAAGCAGCGATCCCATCCCAATGGCGCTCGATCATCTCGGCGAATTTCTCGTACGGTTTCAGACGCTGCCATTTAAGCGCGTTACGCCAGTTCTCGAAGAAACGTCGCGCCCACGCTTCACGCTCGTAGCTCCACAATTGGCCGAAAGATTCCTTGAGCAGATAAGCAGTGTTCAGCCGCTTGTTGGCGGCGAGGAGCCTCTTCAAGGCAGCTCGACCATCGAGGGTCAGATTCTCCCGCCGGGAGAGCAGGGTATATTTTTGGCCCTTGATGTAGGTACGTTTCTCGCCGCTGAGTCGGGCGTACTCCCCCTTGCGGACCTTATCGAGCGCTTCGCCCAGATGACGCGTCACGTGAAATTTGTCGAACAGGATAGCCGCCTGGGGCGCTTGTTCTCTGGTGCTGTTGCGAAACGGCTTCCACATATCCATCACAGCCAAGCGCACCCCCTTGGTTTTACGCGGCCCCAGCCATTTGAAGAATTCGTCCATGCTGGCCTGAGAGCGGTCAGTCCCGCCAAACCAGATCGGTCGGCCACGGAGGAGATCGCTGACCACGATGCGATAGGTGTGACCTTTGCGGATGGCGATCTCATCGATGCCGATAACCGCAGGTCCTGGCCGGCCAGCCCGTGCAAGCTGCGCACCCATGTATTGCTTGTCCAACTCCTTGACCGTCTGCCAGTCGAGATCCAACTCATCGGCCACCGCCTTGATGGTGCTCGTGCGCCAGCGCCGCCCGACGTAGAAAGCAAAGCGCTTGGTGTAGAAAGGGTTGTCGGCCAGAAAGTCCAGACGCTCGCGCTTCACCTTGCCGCACTGCCGGCAATCCACACGCCGGACCTCCAACTCCAGCCGCACGTGCGTATCCCCGCAGGAGAGATCTCGAACCTGCCGCAGCTTCTTGTCGTACCAACCGCGATGCAACGTACCGCAGACTCCACAGCGTGTTTTTTTGAGCGTCGTACGAGCGTGACGATGCGGACCTTCGGTTCCCCGAAAACCCCGCGTACCGTTGCTTGTGGACGAAAGCCGTCAAAGGCGTATGTGTCGGTGAGACGACGAGAGCGTTTGCGTTGGGTAGCCATCGCCACAGCATGCCAGAAATTACCGTCCCTTCAACCGGGCGTAATCCCTTGCGGAGCAAGCCTTGCAGCGTGATCATGGAAACAAAATTACCCACACGTTTTCACGAAGACCCATTTTATTTTAGGAGAACGACAATGGGCAAATATTTTATTGGATGGCTTCTGGGTGTACCTGCCATCGTGCTGGTCATTATTTATCTTGTTATGAATTGACCAGGGTTGGTACTCATCCGCAATGCCAAGGGTTTGCAACGTCTTTTGCCCGGGCTATCGCACAACATTGCTTTGTCGAGTGCACCGATCTGAAGTGAATCATTGCTTAAGACGGTCCATCGTTGCGAGGAGGAAAAGACATGCCAGACGACGGCGGTGATGATGATGAGAAAGGTAGGGCATGAGAGAGACCCAAAGGATCATTCACAACCGCGACCACCGACAAAAGATATTGAGTAGAGGAGCCAATATGCCAATATGAATACTCGATTAATGCTACTCCTAGCGATTGTTGTAATGACCGGTAACGGTGTTGTGTGGGGAGCTAACAACGAAACCTCCCCCACCGCGGAAAGCTCCTCACCCGAGCCAGTTACTTCGGATGTGGAGAATACTGAACGGAATGTGCGCGACAAAAGTGGCGCTACTCTGACTCCAGAAAATCAGGTCGAGGGCGACGACGGTGACCGCAAGATAACAGCGGAAATACGCCGTGCTGTAGTGGCGGATGACTCGCTTTCTCTGAATGCCCACAATGTAAAGATCATCACGCTTAATAGAATAGTGACTCTTAGGGGGCCTGTTGAAAGCGAAGCAGAGAAGACCACGATCGATACACTGGCGCGACAAGCTGCCGGTGTAAAGCAGGTTCAGAACCAACTCGAGATAGAACGTCAAACTGACTAACAGCAAAACTGTATTTGAACTTAGGAGGAACATCATGAAAAAAGCTGTTTTCTGTATCGCTAAGACTCAAAGCCAAGCGGAAGCGATAGTAGATCAACTTAAAGTAGCGGGCTTTGCGAACGACGATATATCGGCCTTGTTCCCTGATAAGGGCACTAGCAAAGATTTTGCTCACGAGAAGCACACCAAAGCCCCTGAAGGGGCTGCCACCGGGGGTGCGGTGGGGCTAGGCGTGGGCGGCGTATTGGGATTGCTGGCGGGACTCGGAAGTCTGGTTATTCCCGGGGTTGGCCCATTCATTGCCGCCGGCCCTATCATGGGCGCCCTGAGCGGAGCAGCGGTGGGCGGCGCAACTGGGGGAATAATAGGAGCGCTGGTTGGACTGGGAATTCCAGAATATGAGGCGAAGCGGTACGAAGGGAAAGTCCGTGACGGAAATATATTGATCTCGGTTCATACCGATGATGGCAATCAGCGGAAACGGGCCAAAGACATTTTTGAGAGGGCAAACGCGGACGATATTTCAACGACCGGGGAAGCGGGCGTAAGCTAGAAAACGTACGCTGTGAGGCAACTCCGGATCCCGTCGATGTTCCTGGAATAATTTATTCCCGACGTGATACTGTATGCAAAAACAACCGATATGTTCTGCTAGGGCTTCCTCAGGTTGGTCGGCGTGGCGCGCGTGGTCGGGTAGAAACGGGGCGCAGGCACGGAGCTTTCGCAGGGTCACGTTTACCCGAAGCCCTTCGATCCCCGACGGCCCGATTTCCAGGGTCCGGTTCTGACCTGGGCATGGGAGTAGTGGCCTTCCCAGGCTTAAATGTCCGGCACATTTACACCCAGCTTTTGACAGGGTTTACCAAACCGCTTGTCTTAATCAGCAATCCTAATGCGACACCCAGTGCCCAGGGGTCCTTCGCCGAGGAAAGGGGTTAACCTGTCATCGAGTGTGGTGAACCCATACCTAGGAGAACGTTACTCCTCCCCCTCGCTCCTACGACCCCATGCGCCCCCTGAATCCAGCGGTTCAGTTCAATCCACTGTTAGGTGACAAGCGGGATACAGTGCCATGAGCAAGCTGCAAGATAGACATCTCGAGTTCTTCTTTGAGGTTTCCATCGATCTGATGTGCATCGCCGGAGTGGATCGCTACTTTAAGCGCGTAAACCCGGCATTTACGAAAGCGCTGGGCTGGACTGCCGAGGAACTACTTGCCAAACCCTTCATAGAATTTGTTCATCCCGCCGACCGAGAACGCACAGTCAATGAAGTGAGACGTCTCGCCAGTGGCATCGACACAGTTAATTTCGAGAACCGGTATCTGAAAAAAGATGGTTCATGGGCGTGGTTAGGCTGGACTTGCCCAGCGGCAACACCGGGAAACGGGCTGTTATACGGAGTTGCCCGCGACATCTCGGAGCAAAAGAAAATTCGAGAGCGTTTGGTCCAACTCGCCACCTACGACAGCCTGACGGGCTTACCTAACCGGGCATTGTTCTTAGTGGAGGCTGCTCGGGCCGCCTCGCGCTGTAACCGTACCCGTACAGGAATGGCGGTGTTGTACCTTGATCTTGATGGCTTCAAGCCCATCAACGATGAACTCGGCCACGATGCTGGTGATACTGTGCTTCGTGAAGCTGCCCAGCGCATCGCATCATGTATCCGAGACGGTGACCTGGCTGCTCGCCTTGGCGGTGACGAGTTCGCGGCCATTTTGCAAGCCAGCTCCGCATATCCGCGGACGGTAGCGCAACGAATGATTGACGCCATCGGTCAGCCCATCGCTGTGCACGGTCGCAGCTGTCGACTCTCTGCGAGTATCGGTTTGGCCATCTCGGATGTCGCCCCGGTCCCCAATGGTGTGGAGCAATTGGTCAAATGTGCTGACCTGGCAATGTATGATGCAAAAAGGGGCGGAGGGAACCGTTATGTTGTTTATGCCCCATGGTCTTCGACAATTAACTCAGAATAAATATCACCGGTTCTGTCAATTTGCGATCGCTGTTCCTTTTTATTCGTGATTATCACGCAGAGAAACGCTGTACAATTTCTAACAGGCGCACGCCACCTGTGCCCATGTAGAAAAAGGCAATGGATAATGGAACTCAACGCTTCTAACCTGGCGCGCATATGATCAAGCATTTAAGAATTGCATGTTTCGCTCCGCTGTTGTTCGTAATGTCCGGCTGCGGGGTCATCGGGGACGTTTTTGAGACGGGTATGTGGACCGGCATTATCATTACGGTCGCCATAATTGCACTCATCGTCTTCGTGGTTCGGAAGAGTCAAAGTAAATAGTCTTTGCCTCCTTAGCAGAATTTGTGAGTCCCGTCGAAATGCGATGCCCCACCGCAAGCCCAGTCGCGTTCTAGGTATGTCGGTATTCGCGGCATTGGATCGATCTACCTGATGTTCACGATCCATCTCGGTTTGCCCCGGCCCCTGGCCGATGAAATCATTGCCATCACCTTGGACCCGGTGGCCGTCTCCATCGTACCTTACGGGATATCCGTGACGCCGCTGGTGAATCACTACGCAAAAAGAAAGCTGCTGAGGAGCAAGCGTGCCTCCCCCAACAAACCACCGAGCTAAGCTAAACCTCTACCCCGGGCGGGGAACATAAGAGCGCATCCCTGTCTACCATCACCCGCGCGCAGCAGACCAGGCGCGTGCAACGTGGCGCCTCGTGCTCGACGCGACGCCGCGCGCCCAAAGCTTGATCGAAATAATTGGCAACATCACCGCCGGCAAAAACGTCGGGATGGCTCGTGCGCAGAGATTGATCGACGACAATACCGTTATCAACCTTCAAACCTGCCGCAACGGCGAGTTCAACATTCGGCACGATGCCGATACCGGCGACAACGCCATTGGCGTGGATGCGACGATTATTTTTCGTCACGAGCGTCAAATTCACGCCTGTACCTTCCAAGCTAACGACGGATTCTCCAGTGATCACTTCAACTCCTTTTTGGCGATAATAATCGTTAAAGAAGGCAACCGCCTCCGCCGGAAAAAGGCGAGCACAAATGCCGTTCTCGGGCGTGATGAGCGAAACCTTCCTGCCGTTCATCGCGAGCGCGGCCGTCACTTCGGAACCGATGAAGCCGCCGCCAATCACGGCAAAAGTCTCGTGCTGCTTGGCCAACTCCTGCAAGCGTTGATAATCCGCGAGCGTGCGGAAATAGATAACGTCATCGCCGCCGAATGGCAAGCGTCGCGTTGTTCCGCCCGTTGCCAGCAACAGCTTGTCGAACGTGTGCGTGTCGCCGTGATCGTCATGCACTTGTTTGCCGGATAGATCGAGTCTTTGCGTGACACCGCCAAGATGATACGTTACGTTTGCGTGCGTCGCAGGTCGCATAATTTCTTCCAACGTTTTTTTCCCGGTCCAAAGCGCTTTCGATAAAGGCGGGCGATCATACGGTTTGACTGTTTCGGCTGTGATCACGCCGATCGTGCCATTGGCATCGGTTTCGCGAATGCCATCGATCGCCGACGCCGCGGTCATGCCGCCGCCGATGATGAAGTAGGTGTAATGAGCCATTGCATTTCTCCTGAAGTTAGGCGACGAATAGTGTCATGGCCTTTGATTAAGGTCTACGCATGCAAACATAACCCAAGAGGCAGGAGGTTTGTCTTTGCTCAGGCGTAATTAGGGCATCGGCATGCAGGCTAAAGCCCTCCGCGTTGACGCAGCGTTGTTCTGTGGGCGGAGCCTCTTGGCTGGGGATTTGTAATGTCAGCACTTTTTGTCCCGTCCGGGGCTCGAGCGCAATGCGGTAGGTGCAAGCCACCGCTTGCGGCGGTATATAGTCGTTGACGCAAGGAACAGGGCCGGCCGACGCCAGCCCTCTCTCTTCGGCCTCGCGTGCACAGCCTGCCACAATTCACCCCTCACTGCAGCCGTGCAAGCGGGCTACTGAGTGGTAGTGTAGGTAGCCATGAATGAGCTATTGCCCTGATCGCTCACCTGCTCACGACGTTAATCAACCTTGCGTGACGTGCCGGTGCAACTGCAAGGCCTATGGGTGCGGCCGAGCGCCGACATCGTCGTGATGGCGCACCCGCCGGGGGCTGAGGCTTAGGAAAGGCGCTTGCGCCGGCTCGCACGCTTGGTGCGATATAGCTCCATGATCGGAGTCGCCGAGGAGCCGTGCAGCAGCACGGACAGGACGATCGTCACCAGCACCGCATCGGTGATGATGCCCATTTCGTTCATCGTCGGGCCGTGCGTGATCGCGAACGCGAGGTAGTACACCGAGCCGATGCCACGGATGCCGAACCACGCCGCGAGCCTGCGTTGCGTCGGCGTCAATAGCGTGCCGATCGGCGCGAGATAGATGGCAATCGGACGGGCCACGAAGATCAACGTGAGCGCGATAGCGAGGCTCGTGCCGGTAAAGGCCTGGCTCGTCAACAGCGCACCGACCACGAGCATCACCGTCAACTCGGCGAGCATTTCCAGATCGAGCGCGAAGTCGAGCACCGCCTTGGCTATGTAGGCGGAGGTCAGTGCCGGTGTCGCTGCTGCTGCAACCCCCTTGTCGCCCGCCGCGATCGTCTTGTCGGCGCCGGGGCTGCGGTTGAGGTTGTGCCGATGCTCGATGTGCCGTACCGCGAGCCCCGCCGCGAACACCGCGAGGAACCCGTAGGTCGCGATCGATAACGCGAGCCCGTAGGTCAGCGCAATCAGGCCGAGCGTCAGAAAACTCTCCATGCCGAAGGCCTGCTCTCGTTCGTGGCGCAGGTACACGATCGCTCGGCTGAACGCGAGGCCAAGGGCCCACCCGAGCGCCAGGCCGCCGAGCGTGGCCCATGCGACATCGACGCTCCACCAGCGCGAGCCGAGCGGCCCGAGTTCATGCAGGCCGAGCACGCCGAGCGCGAGCATCAGGAACGGGAACGCGGCACCATCGTTCAGCCCGCCTTCGCCGGTCAGGCTGAAACGAAGCTGGTCGCGGTCCTTGATGTTGTCAACCTGCACGTCGGAGGCGAGCACCGGGTCGGTGGGCGCGAGGATCGATGCGAGCAGCAGCGCCGTGCCGAACGTCAGGCCGAGCGCGATGCCGACGACAACCATCGCGGCGATCGTCAGCACCATCCCGAGCGTCGCCATCAGCACCGGTGCAAGCCACATGCGGTCGGACAATCCAACGCGCAGCCGCAGCCCGACGGCGAAGAGCGATATCAGCAGCGCTATCTCGGTCATCATCTCGACGATGCCGGCATCGTTCGCAAGCCGATCTGGATGAAGTCGAAGCCCTGTGGTCCGAGCAGGTACCCGGCGACGAGATACAGTGCCGAGGTGCTGACCGGCAGCTTCTGTCGCCAGGTGTCCGACAGGCCGATCAGGATCAGCAGCACGCCGATGATTAGGCACCAGGTCGAAAACATAGAAATAGTCAAATGTTGTGTACGAGGCCAAGTCAGGCGGCGATTCTATCGGTATCTTCCCACATGCCGTCCTTTAAATTCACTCTCCACTGCCCGCTGCATCCCGAGACGGAACATATGTTCGACGACAAGCTCATCGGCAAGATGAACGTGGCGCGTATATCGTCAATACGGCGCGTGGCAAGATCTGTGACCGTGACGCGGTTGTGCGGGCCCTTGAGAGCGGGCAGATTTCACACGGGCAGGAAGATTGGCGTTCAGATATTATTTGCGCACCACAATCTGGAATCGTTGGACGGTGCTATTGAGCGTCTGCCTGCCTACGCCCCGGAGTTGAACCCCGTCGAGTACATCTGGGCGTACCTTAAACAGCATGAACTGCCTCACTTCTGCGCTGAGGATTTCGCGCACCTGACGACTGTGGCGCGTAGGCGGCTGGCCTCGATGCAGAGGCATACAACGCTCGTTCGTGCATTCTGGAAACAAGCTGAGCTGCCTCTCTGGTAACTTCACTAATTTATGCAAGGCTCAATAGGAAGAATTCCATGCTGATTTCAGTCTTGTGAATCATAGCCGAGCTGGTAACGTTGTGGCATGCGAGAACTCTTCATCCTCCTTGCTCATCTTTTCACGACGCTGGTCAAGCTTGCCGGCCGGGTGGAGTTTATGCAGGGGCGGCCGAGGCACTGGCAGTGAAGCATCAACTGCAAGTCATGAATCGGTCTAGTCGTCGTGCGCCACGATTGACGCCGTGGGATAGGCTGGTATTTGGTCTCTGTGCTTGCTGCATTCCGATAAAGCGGTTTGCGAAGTGCGCGGTCAAACCTTCAAGCTTCACCCGGTGCCACCGAGCACTGGTGCGGTGCAAATATCGATGGTTGTATTTCTTCTGGAAGACGTGGCCGTGCCGGGCCCAAGGTCCTTCCAAGGAGGTCATTGCGGTAGTGGTTGAAATGAAACGACGCAATCCTCGCCTCGGCTGTCGGAAGATTGCGGAGCAGATCGCGCATACCTTCGGTATTTGAACTCGATAAAGATACGGTGCGTCGGATCTTAGCGAAGCACTACCACCCGGACGCCAGGGGGTATCTCCTGGTTGACGGCCATCGGTCATGTCTCCAACCTCTCAAGCAAATATGATCGCATCGCTGTAGCGGAAGACGGTGCGATCGTGTGTGAGGAGGCGCAACGGTTCGGTAAGCGCCTGGGCGACCAGGATACGGTCGAAGGGATCGCCGTGGATCGGCGGTAGAGTCTCAACGGCGATCACATGCCCACTGAGTATCGGCAATTCGGCAAAACCTGCGGTGCGGAACAACTCGGCTGCCCGGCTGCTGGATACGGGCATCTCCCCGCGGCCGAGCTGGTGCTTGATGGCGATTTCCCACAAACTGGCCACGCTCACGAACACCTCGCTATGAGTGTCGAGGATGAGGCCCCGCGCCCTCTGCGATAACCGGGGGCTGTCCGTGAGCGCCCAGAGTGCGACTTGTGTATCAAGCAGCAGGCGCATCGGTGGACAACTGCCCCGTGAATAGCTTCGCCACCTCCTCATTGCATTGGTCGATGTCGTCGGGGACGATGAACTCCCCCTTAGCAACGCCGATGCGACGGGAGGTGTCGGCGGGTACAATAGGGAGCACTCGCGCGACTGGCTTACCATTACGAGAGATCACAATCTCGGTCTCCTCGCCCGAGGCGATCTGGTCGATGAGCTTGGACAAATGAGTTTTTGCCTGGAAAAGGTTTACGGTTTGCATGGATGTACCCGATTAGAACAGACTAAACTAGTCTAGTCTATTGGGGTTGGCAATCACTTTACGGCGAAAGTGCTATGCAAACCGGTGTGAGCCGAATCAAAAGGTGGTGACGCAGGATTTTCGAAATCTTGGGTCGCAGACCACGCTCTAACGGGGGAGATAAAGCTGTCTAATAAAAATTGGCGTATCTCGGTAAAACTGGTACTTATCTGCCCTTAAATGGCCTTATTATTAGACAGGCACCTCTTTCTTTTATTATTTTATTCAATGAGTTGTGCGATTTTGTCCAGGGGACTGAAAATCCCTGTGTCGGCGGTTCAATTCGGTCCCTGGCCACCAATATAATCAATGGCTTGCAGCATTTCTACCCCGCTCAAGTTGTCTAATATTTTCGCGTTTTTTCTAATTTGTTAGACAGCAGTTATTTTGGAGCTGACGTAAGCCTCGGTTGTTATGAAGGATTACGTACGCAACCAAAAACGAGCAGGGGACGCTGTTCTCGCCGGTTGCTATAGGGGATGCATATCAATATGCAGGACTGACTGCGACCCTCGGTGCAGTCTGAGTCCAGCGCCGTCGTTAAGGAACCCATCGTTCTTATGTATGACAGCTGGACGGTTGCTATGCGAGGTGCTTGCTCAGGCCGTAGCTTGGCAATGTATGGTTACCAGCAATTAGCAATGCTGGGGACTTTGGCTATCATGGGGAAGCTTAAGAGCGGCATTTGATCGAGAGAAGAGAACCCATGAAAGTCATGCACTACATCGCCTATGGCGATCCGTCGCAACTCCGACGAGGTGATGCACCCGTACCTAAACCGGTCCCCTATGAACTCTTGGTCCGCGCCATGGCCTCTTCGGTCAACCCGATCGACTGGAAACTCTATAACGGTAGTCTGCGTTATTTAGTTCCGATGAAATTTCCGGGGGTTCCAGGATTCGACATCGCAGGAGAGGTCGTTGAGGTCGGACAGCAAGTAACACAGTTCAAACCCGGTGATCGCATCTATGCCTCACTCGACAACAACTCGGGCGGCGCCGCAGCGGAATATGTCGTTGTGGGTGCGGCGGCGGCAGCATTAATGCCCAATTCTCTCACCTACCAAGAGGCAGCTTTGCTACCCCTCGCAGGACTTACTGCGCTACAGGCCCTGCGTGACGAAGGGCAATTGCGGTCAGGCCAACGATGTTTGGTTGTGGGGGCGTCCGGAGGGGTGGGTCACTTAGCGATTCAGATAGCCAAGGAACTGGGAGCTCACGTCACCGGCGTGTGTAGTACCACCAATGTCGAATTCGTCAAACAGCTCGGTGCCGATTTCGTGATCGACTATCACCAACAATCGGCCTTCCGGAGCGATGGCCGTTTCGACGTCTTGCTGGATGCCGTGGGGACGCTCCCCTTCGCGCCTTTCCAAGCAGTGATGAATCCTTCGGCGGTCTACATCACTCTCTTACCGAGTCTTCTTTCGATTGCGCGGGCAGTAGGCTTCCGCGTTTTTTCGCGCCAACGAGTGGTGCCCTTATTGATGCGTCCTCGAGCCGATGATTTGCGCTATCTCGGGACACTCGTTGACGGCGGTCGACTCCGAGCTGTGATTAACAGCACTTATTCCTTGGAGGAGCTGGCCGAGGCACACGGACAGAGTCAGAGGGGCCGTGTGCGCGGAAAATTGAGCATCGTCATTCAGCCGACGTAGTGGACACTGCCACGGTACACTAGTCGACGGTGAGATCACGGGCCATACGGATGGCGGTTTCCACTCCCTGATAATACCGCGACCAGGCCATCGCCCAGCAACCTTAGTGTAATACGGTCAACGCCCCCTTCGAGCGAAACCGGAGCGCTCGGCGCCGGCAGTGAAAATTCTCCACCACACGGTCCTCTGTCTCGCGACAAAGCGCATCTGGATTCAGAATCCGTACTTTATCCCTGAACCCGACGCCATCGAAGCATTCGGAAGGGCGATCGCCAAGGGCGTCGACGTGCGGGTGATGATGCCCTCGACCGGAGGCTCGGATAACCCGATGGTACAACACGCCGGCCATCGCAACTTCGAGAAGCTGCTCCGGTGCGGCGTGCGCCTGTTCGAGTACCCCGATACGTTGCTGCACCAAAAGGTCATGACCGTGGATGGCGTATGGTGCGCGATCGGTTCGAGCAACTTCGACGACCGGTCCTTCGAAACCAACGATGAGATCACGCTCGGGATCGCGGATCCGGCGACGGCCAAGCGGCTGGAAGAGATTTTCGAGAAGTACCTTCCCGGCTGTACGGAGATCAAGCTCGATGCGTGGCGCAAGCGCGGGCTCACGCATCGGCTGATCGACAACATGTATTACATGATCAACGAGGTGCTTTGAGAAGGGGCCTGGTTAGGAACACTGCGCGCGAATAGCGAATAGAAGGTATAGACGCCTCCCTTTTTTAGATCGAGGCTACCATCATTGATGGATACCTCAAAGTGGTAGGCTGGACGGCAAACAGGCAGATGAAACACATTCCATGGCAATGGCTCTGAGCCACTCATAGGACTCAATCGTTGCACGTGGAGCCGTATGTTCCGTCCCAACGACTAACGATCAGTTCACCGGCACCTTTGGGCGAAAAAAAACTGCTCGGTGGTCCGGTTGATTCGATTGTAGGGTAATCGCCGGGGCACATGGATGCAGCCGCTTGACGATCCATGGGATAGTTGGACATACCACGACCCCTAGTCGCATACCGGGTAACAGAACCGACGTCTTGAGTGAATGGGTGTTTGCCATACCGGCTTAAGCGGGATGTGCGGCTGGATTTCCATCCAAGCGCAGCCTCATAGCTCCGAAACCTCATTGAGGAGCCAGAAGCGGCCCGTTCATCCAGATTTGGATAGACGGAAGCGTCAGAGGTATTATGTTGTTCGGAAAAGGCTTCCTGGCTACGACCAGACCTATTGCGGGAAGAGATAGATGGAATGATGTTCTGTTCGCATAACAGTTAGGGCACACAGAGTGTCGGCCTCAATTGTTTGTAGCGGAGAGCGCGTTGAGCACAGGCACGAGCACCGTCAAGGTGATTCAGGTGAAGGTCAAGCCCAGCGCGCGCATCAGCGTCCTGGAGGAAACAAGCCCCGACGTATGGCTTGCTCAACTCAAGTCACCGCCCATAGACGGAAGGGCCAACGAAGAACTCATTGCATTGGTCGCCAAGCACTTCGCCTGCCGAAAGTCCGCCGTTTCCATCAAAAGCGGTGCCTCCGGGCGCATGAAGCTGGTTCGCATCGAAAGCAGCTGAGTCGAAGTGTGCGCGAGAATGTGCCCTAACCCTTCCATCGAACGGACACACAACGGTGGGGCACAATGGTGCGCTCCGTCTGGCGCCGTGCCGCCGTTGTGTGCCGCTCATGTCAAACGTGTCAAACGTTAGCCCTCAGACCGAAAACGCGCACCATGTCGGTAGGTTGGCGGGAGTATCAGCAACGGGCTGGGCCCAGCGTCTGGAGCGGGGTGGGCTGGCCACCTTATTGAATTTCTTTATCGTTCTTTTCATAGAATGTGGATTTTCGTGGTTCCCGCATCCAGGAAGACGGACCCGTGAGAGCATTAGTTTGTGGGTTGCATTCTATGAATTCTCAGTAGTTCATCTATCCATCCGATCCAAATTGAGGACATAAATATGAGCATCGTTTCAGAATTCAAAGAATTTGCGATGAAGGGGAACATGGTTGACATGGCAGTCGGTATCATAATCGGTACGGCTTTCGGCAAGATCGTCTCAGCCTTGGTAGATAAAGTGATCATGCCTCCTATTGGGTTCCTCATTGGCGGGGTGAACTTCAGAGATCTCGCCATCATCCTGCAGGGCGCCGAGGGGGATAAGCCAGCGGTCGTTGTGGGTTATGGCGAATTCCTCCAGACGGTGTTCGATTTCGCCATCATCGCGTTTGCGATCTTCATGATGGTTAAGGCCCTTAACAAGCTTAAGAAGCAGGCGCCTCCTCCCGCTGCGCCACCCGAATCGACTAAAGAAGAGAAGCTGCTCACCGAGATCCGCGACATTCTGAAGAGCGCAGGTTAGGGTAGCGTCGTGCGGACCCGCATGGGGAGTGTTGTGGGCATTGTGTCTTGGAAAGCTGCTGGCTAGCGTTACCACGGCAACCATCTCAGGTCAAGTTCAACCCCAGCGCCTTGCAGTAACTGCCGCTGTTCGCGGAAGTTGCGGATCAGCCTGTGTCCGAGCCACTGACGTTTCATCGTGCGGCCCGCCGCACTGGGACGATGACATCAATCAAACGTCGAAGTACGACCCGACGCGCGAGCAGCCCACCGAAAGCGAGGAACATCAGGCGGTGCCTAAGAAGGCTATCTGGCGTTATGCTCAGAACGACAGGCTCAGGGTGACGCGTACCGAGCGCGGCTCGACCGGATGGAAATGGATGTCGTCCACACCTGCCGCAGGCTCCCCGGAAAGGCGCGAGGCGTAGAAATACTCGATATCGCTGTCCTCGGAATCGAGAAGGTTGAAAATCTCGATGCCGAGGCGCAGATCGTCGCGGAGCTTGTAGCCGATGTCGGCATTGAGGAGCGTGGTGGATGATGACGCACGCTGTCACTCTCGGGAGGCCTTGGCCCGAAATACCGTACACGCAGCCCACCTGCTCAGGCAAGACCGTCATGTGCCTGCCTGGTACGCTGGTGCATGTGCCCGCTGGCACGGTGCACGGCTTTCACTTCGGTGTCGGTGGCGGCGAGATGCTCGAATTCACCGGTCAGGGCGGCAGTGCCACGCAGATGTTCACCGCCGTCAACAAGGAAATCCCGCCCGGCCCCCCCGACATTCCCAAGGTGTTGAAGGTACTCAAGCAACGCTAATGCATACGATTAACAGAAACCTCATTGTCGTGGTTGCCACAACGGTTATCCTAATCGGATTGCCGCTAGTGGGCGCAGCGGTTGCTGGCCAGCCAGTCTCCGTTTTTTTGGAGTTCCCACCGCAAACGCGGCTTGTGGAGCCTGCGGCGTTCTCTTGGCCGGCGTTTGCACTCGTCAGCGCATTGGCCCTCTGCCTTGCGCTTACCTGGGTGCGCTTATATCTGCCTTTTTCACGCCCGCATGCACCGCGCGAGCCGCGCTATCCTTTCCCCTGGTGGGGCTGGGCTGCAAGCATATTGCTCATTGTCTGCTGGGTTTTTGCGTGGAACAGGTTCGAATGGTTCGAGCCTCTGCAACCCCATACGTTCGCTCCGCTTTGGGTCTCCTACATCATCGTCGCGAATGCGCTTAGCTTGCGGCGCACCGGCAAGTGTCTGCTTACGCACGAGCCGCGGTATCTGATCATGCTGTTTCCTTTAAGCGCTGTGTTTTGGTGGTATTTCGAGTACCTCAACCGCTTTGTGCAGAATTGGCACTACGTTAATCATGCGGCGACTACGCCGCTCGCCTATATTGGCCACGCGACGCTGGCTTTCTCGACCGTGCTGCCCGCCTTCGCCAGCACGCTAGAGCTATTGCGGTCGTACCGCACATTGGCCACAACGCGTTTTCGTAAACCCCTGTCCCTCACAAGACCAAAATTCGGGGCAGCAGTGGTGTTGATCCTTGCCTCAGTGGCCCTGCTTGGAATCGCGGTCCGGCCGGACTACCTATACCCGCTTGTCTGGATAGTCCCCCTGTCGATCCTGGTTTCGCTGCAGGCACTGCTCGGGACCGCTACCCCATTCGACCGCTTAGCGCTGGGTGCCTGGGAGGTAGTCAGCCTACCGGCGCTCGCGGCGCTAGTCTGCGGCATATTGTGGGAGCTGTGGAACTATTACAGCGTTGCTAAGTGGGTTTATTCCATTCCCTATGTCCACATCCTACCGGTGTTCGAGATGCCATTGCTGGGCTATGCGGGATACCTTCTGTTCGGGCTCGAGTGTGCGGCAATTGCGGCGCTCATTCGTGCGCCTCAGCACTGGCGGCACTTCTAAAGCGCAATGACCAAGGATCTAACGATCAATCACAGACATCCACACGCTGGATGTGCCTTTGGCCGTAGCGGTCATCCACTCGAAGAACGACCCTTCGCTTCGCGCTTTCCCATCGCTGAGGGCACGATCCCGGAACGGACGGCACGCGAAATCAGGCTGTTGTCCTAGGTGTTCATGGATGAGGGATAGTTCGCCTCAACAGAGAGACGCTCCACGTCATCCCAGCATCGGAACTGCCGTGAGCCGAGGTGATTCAAGTAGCGAGCTCAAGCGAGGGCCCAAGTCTCAACGATGGATGTGGAAACTATAAAACCAGGCCCCTGATATATCTATGTAAAAGGGGACAAGCATCGGCCGCGGTGAAGTCCCCGTCTGTGGTTTTCTTGGGCAAAAAGGGGAGCCTCCAGGCGGCCTTGAAATAGATGGCATTGGTTAGCCCCGATTTCTCACCGATAACCAAGAAAAAGGCCGTATCTCGTGGCATAATATGTGTGTGATCAGCATGTTATGCACAATGACGAGGACGGCCTTATGGAAACACAGTGTAATGCAGGGCGGATGGAATTTCACGGTCTTGGAGGTCGGCGGGTGGTAGGGAGGTTTGATGGGGGGAGGATCAGCTCCGATGGAGGTAGTTTGCTGTTGCGGGAGGTGGAATCGCGGACGCATATTCTGAAGCGCCTGGCGGGGTGTTTCATCGATCACCGGGATCCGGAGTTGATCGAGCACTCGGTGGAGTCGCTCATCGAACAGCGGGTGGTTGGGATGGCGCTCGGGTACGAGGATCTGAACGATCACGACACCCTGCGGCACGATGTGTTATTGGGGGTGCTCGGTCAGAAGGAAGACCCAAGCGGTGCGGGGAGGCGCCAAGCGGGGGACCGAGGCAAGGCGCTGGCGGGGAAGAGCACGCTCAATCGGCTGGAGTTGACACCGGAGAAGGCGGATGCGGGGAGCCGCTACAAGAAAATTGTGGCCGATTGGGAGGCGATGGATAAGCTCCTGGTAGAGTTGTTTCTCGACTCCTATGGGGTTCCCCCGCAGGAGGTGGTGATCGATGTGGATGCGACCGATGATCCGCTGCACGGGCATCAGGAAGGGCGTTTCTTCCATGGCTATTACGGCCACTATTGCTATCTGCCGTTGTATTTCTTCTGCGGGGATAAGTTGCTCGGTGCCCGTTTGCGGGAGGCCGATGAGGACAGGCAAAAAGCTGTAGTCCTTCTGGCCCCAGAGGTGGTTGGCGCTATGGAGCTGATATTTGAGCTGAGCCGTGCGCCCCTGGCCGGCACCTTGGATTTCCTTCCTAAGATTGCCCCACGCAGGGTGCAGCCGATCCTGCTCGAGCGTAAAGTGCAGGGTCGTTGCTATCTGCATTGCCGTCTCACCGCGGGCGCCGGCGTAGGTCATGGCGAGCGCGTTGGAGATACTGTAGGGCGAGAAAAAAAGGTTGTCCTGCTGGGCTAGGTGACTATACAAGTCGAGGGCAAAGGTGTTGCTGTCCTTGACGACCGTGGCGGCGTCGGAATCAGGTTCGGTGGGCGGCTGGGCATTAGTCAAGCCGTGGGCGAAAGCCAGGCAGGCGGCCAAGGCGATAGTTAGATGTTTCATCGTGATTCCTCAGTGTGTTTTGCGGTGGTTCTGCGAAGCGCGCCCGAGCCGAAGAGCCGCTTCAAAAAAGACGTGGGAACACGGCAAATAGAACATCTTACTAGACCAGTTGACGCGTACTGAAAATTGGCGTTCCGAAAAATATTGTGGAGGGTTTTCGATGATTTTCACGCGTTAATTGCGATGGAGAACGGCTATAGAAGCCTATTAGCGTTGGTCCTCGACCCAGCTGCTTAAGCCACAAACGAATATTTGAACAGCAAGCGCGCTTGGCATACGGGCGGTATCCAAAATTAGTGGTCACATTGGAGCTGAATACTCGGAAATTTTTGCGCATTACACTGACGAGCGAATCCCATGCGATCAGGCTACACCGATTTTTCAGCGACTCGCTAGTGGTTGGCCAAAAACCGGAGTAACGCCCGGTCGAAGATTAAATGCGCAGCACAAAATTACGCCTTCGCTTCGTCTCCCCTTACCTTCCTCCAAAAAAAGACCCCGCCGGGTGGCGGGGTCTCGTGAATCCTGCTCACGCAGTGCTTGATGTTTAAGCCGGCTGGACTGTTACCGCCGACGGGCCCTTCGGGCCCTGCTCCACGTCGAAGGTCACCTTTTGGCCCTCCGCCAGGGACTTGAAGCCGTTACTCTTAAGGGCACTTCGATTAATTCCTCGACTCGGGCCTTAGTATAGCTTTTAGTAGCTGATCGGATATATAACTCGTGTTAGAATATGGGCCCTCATCCATAAGAGCAGCAAGGGGAGATGATCATGGGGCAACCGGGGTTGTTTGATGTAGAGGAGCGCTATGACGCACTGGACGCGATGGGTGACCCGTTGGTGGTGCTCAAGGAGTCGGTCCCGTGGGAGGAATTTCGTCCGCTATGCGCCAAGATCCATGAGAAGGAGCGTAAATCACCCGCCGGTCGCAAGCCTTTGGACCCGGTGATGATGTTCAAGGCGTTAGTGTTGCAGAGTCTGTATAACATCTCCGATCAGCAGATGGAGTATCAAATCAAAGACCGGATGTCGTTCATGCGCTTTCTCGGGCTCAACCTGCAGGACAACGTGCCCGATGCCACCACGCTGTGGGCCTATAGGCAGGTGTTGGCCGAGCAAGGCCTCTTGGAGGGGCTCTTTGAGCGCTTCAATGCCTATCTCAGCGAGCGCGGCTATCAGGCAAAAGCCGGGCAGATCATCGATGCCAGCATCGTGCCGGTGCCCCGCCAGAGGAATACTCGGGAAGAGAATGCGGCGATCAAAGGCGGCGAGCTGCCTGAGGACTGGGAAAACAACCCCGCGATGCGCCGGCAGAAGGACACCGACGCCCGTTGGACCAAGAAACACGGCAAGAGCTACTTTGGGTACAAGAACCACATCAACGTGGACAACAAGCACAAGCTCATCCGCAACTTTACCGTCACCGATGCCGCCATCCACGATAGCCAGCTCTTAGCGGAGGTGCTCGATGAAGCCAACACCGGAGCCTCTGTCTGGGCCGACAGTGCCTATCGGTCCGAGGAAACCGAACAGCGGCTTGGGGAGGCTGGCTTCAAGAGCCAGATCCACTACAAAGGCCAGCGGGGCAAACCGCTGAGTGCGCACAAAAAGCGCCTCAACCGCCTGCGCTCCACCATCCGCGCCCGGGTCGAGCATGTCTTTGGCTTTCAGCATAACTCCATGGGCGGCAAACTCATCCGCACCATAGGACTGGCTAGGGCCAAGACCATGATCGCGCTGATGAACCTCACCTACAACATCATGCGCTATCTGCAACTGGAGCGACGCAAGCCAGGAAATCGGCTTGCCCACGCAACCTAAAGCAGCGATGGTAAACGGCATCCTATAAGGCAAGCGGTAGCCGTGTACAAAACACCACTTACCCGACTTTAATCATCCTTGGTTATTTAACGGTTAGCTACCACTGGAAACGAATTTATCGAAGTGCCCTTAATGGCGTTGGTGAGCGAAACAGACATGCTCGGTGGCGACCAAGCTAGCCGAGCATTTTCTTAATCGTCGTTTCGTACTCCGGAAAGTACCGACAGATGACGGGCAGTTCGAAGCTCTGCAGGATACTAGTATTGGGCGGGTGTAGATCGGTAACTGATATGATTTTATTGAAGTTGTGGCATGTTAGGGTAGCGTGAGCTGACAATTTGTCATGGCGGTAGAGAGGTGAAGGGGCAGTGGTCCTCGTGGATAATTCGTCGTGCATTAATTCAACGAAATCCGGAGGCTGCCCCGATGCAAGTATTTCACACGACCAAGAACGATGCCACAGCTAAGAACGCGGCGATCGAACGACTGCACAAGGCAGTTGCGGAGCTGCGCGCCCGTCGTGGGGCGGAGGAGAACTTCGAAGGCTTTGAACAGGAGTTGCACGCCGTATTCATGGACGCCGAGTGCGAGATCCTCGCCGAGGAGCTGGAGCGGCTGGATGTGAACCAGCCGCAGCTGCTGATTGACGGGCACCTGCACCATCGGGTGCTACGCAGTTCGGAGACCTACCTGAGCGCGGCGGGTGCGGTGAAAGTGTGGCGCACGCTGTACCGCCGTGGTCGCGATGGGGCGGTGGTGCCGTTGGAGTTGCGTGCGGGTATGGTGGCCGGTCAGTTCACCCCGCGCGCGGCGCGCCAAGCGCTGTGGGCGGTGGCGCATCTGACCCCGCAGGAGGCCGAAGGGTTGTTTCGGGAAGTGGGCAACATGAGCCCCTCGAAGAGCAGTCTGGATCGGTTGCCGAAGCAGTGCTCGGCGCAGTGGGAAGCGCAACGGGAACACTTCGAGGCGCAGTTGCACGGAGCGATGACGATTCCCGAAGCGGCGGTCACGGTGGCGGTGTCGCTCGATGGGGTGATGACGCCGATGAAGGACGGGGCACGCGCTGCCAAGCGCGACCAGGGTGTTGCCGAAGGCAAGCGCACGAAAGGACCGGCCGGCTATCAAGAAGTGGGCTGTGCGACGCTGAGCTTTCACGATGTCGAAGGCGAGCGGCTGGGCACGGTGCGCATGGCGCGGATGCCGGAGTCAAAGAAAGCGACCGTGAAGACGATGCTAGCGGCGGAGGTGGCGGCCGCACTCCGACAACGCCCGCCGTTGCGGGTGGTCAAGCTTGCCGACGGGGCCAAGGACAACTGGACCTTCCTCAGCGATGAACTGCCCGCGGGTGAGGAGATCATCGACTTCTACCACGCCGCCGAGCATCTCAAAGCAGCGTTTGCGGTGGCCTACGGGGAAAACACCCCGAAGGCGCGCACCCAGTTTGAGACCTATCGGCACATCCTGCGCGCGGAGAACGATGGAGTCGAAAAGGTGATCCGCACACTCGCTTATCAGCGCGACCGGCATCCGCGCCGCAAGGTGCTAGCGACCGAGCTCGGCTACTTCCGCCGCAATCGAGCGCGCATGGGCTATGCGGCGGCAAAAGCGCTGGGGTTGCCGATCGGCTCAGGTGTGGTGGAAGCGGCGTGCAAGACGTTGGTGACGCAGCGGATGAAACGCTCGGGCATGCGCTGGCGACACGAGGGCGGTCAAGCGATCTTGACATTGCGTGCGCTGGCGCAGAGCCAGCGCTTCGATCACGGCTGGCGGCTGCTCGCACAAACCTACCGTGCCCACGTCGCGGCTCCGGATAACGTCATTGCATTCCCTGGCGCCAAGGTACACTGATGATCAGTTTGAGACCTACACCCTATTGGGCTCGCGGGCTAGCAAGAACGCAAACGATTTCTCGACAAGCGTCTCGGCGCGCACCCGCCCACCTGTCAGCTTCTTATAGTAATCGGGCTCCACCGTCACCGTGTGGGTGGTCGTGGTCGTGCCCGTGACGGTTACTTTGAATGTTTTGTCATCTATCTGCTGGACCGAAACCATACCCAGTATTTTTCTCCAAATTCATCGATTGTCAGCGGCAAGCGTGCACATGAGCGCAGCAGGGTCGAGGCCAAAACTGGATGATACGTGCCAGTATTTCCAGCCGTTCAGGGTACACGGATCGTCTAGTACAACGCCAGTAGTTTTCAGTTAGCCACCGAAGCGCGTTGGACGACACATCCTTCCAGGCAAAGAACCGCGAGAGGACTACCAGCAGATGGCGTGATGGGTTGTCGAAACGCCGGGGTACCGCTTGGCGCTCTTGGTAGTACGCCAGCTGCTTGCGTAGAAACAGATTCTCTGCCGCCAGCGCCGCATGGCTCCTCGTGCAGAGGGCCAGGAAAGCTAACGCGCTCCTGACAAGCATGCAGCAGAGAGCACCGAGCTCAATCAAACAGCGAACGAGGCGGCCAAGAGATTCCATGCCTCTAAGCTACACCCGTATCTCAGTGGATGCCTAGCTGCCCCCGCAAAAGCAGGAAAATGCACGGTAGCATATTATTTGCGGAGCACAAGTAGTGTGGCGCCCAGTCGCGCGGACTTGAATAGTGAGGCGATATGCAAAGCTCGTAATCAAGTCGTTTTCACAAAGAGAGGCTCCAATGTCGCCTCCGGGTCGCCAACGGGCCTACGGAGGACTACATCAAGTAGTACGTCCCGCGCAATCGGGTGGTGTACCAACTGGTTCGACGTGTACGAGTTGGAAGAGCAATATCTCTGAAACAACAATTAAAATCGAGGCTCCAGCTTACGGCACCCGGGTTCTGTCAAACATACAAGGACAAAAGATTACGTTCGGTCGTTACAACGTGTCCAGTGCTGCCCTGCAACGCATCGGCCAATGGCATATTGGTGCCGATCGCCGGAACCACAGCGCTTCGTGAGCGAAGCGTGCTGGTGCTCAAGCCTTCTCTTCTTGCGCGATGAGCTCAGGCTGGTCGTTCTTGGATCGTTACCGTCTTACTGACAGGTAGACGAGCATCCGTTCCGAAGGATAAGGTTTCAAGTAGGCCGTGAGCCGGTCGGCGTCGGTGAGATCGGGGTCCATCCAGGTGTCGTAGTCCGCCGGCGCCAAGATGACTGGCATGCGGTCGTGAATTGGTTTTGTCAGCTCGTTGGCCTCGGTGACAATGATGGCGCAGGAATCGATGCTTTGCTCGTCTCGCGCCCAGTGTTCCCAGACCCCCGCGAACGCGAACGGCTCACCGTCCTTGAGCGCGATGAAGTACGGTTGCTTGGTGCGCTCGAGCTTGCGCCACTCATAGTAGCCATCGGCGGCAATGAGGCATCGCCGGTGACGGAATGCGTTTCGGAAGTTTCGGAAGGTTGGCTTCTCGGCCACGGACTGGCGCGTGCGTTGAATGGTGCTATAGCCGGTCCTCAGCTCCTTGGACCAGTACGGGATCAGGCCCCAGTATAGGGACACGAGTTCGCGGTTGCCCCGGCGGCGTTCCGCGCCAGCAGTAAGGCTTGCGTCGGTGCGATGTTGTACCGCGGGTTGAGGCTGAAACTCGCGCCCGTGCGGAATAGATCGGCAAACTTCCGGACAGATGAGAATCGGGCGAACCGGCCGCACATCGGTCAACGCCTGCGAAATGCCCAGGGCGGTACCGGGTTTCGGTCTCGCCAGAGGCCGCGCCGCTCCGCCCGGGCTTTCTCCTCGGCCCTTCCGTAGGCCACCCGATCATCGGCCAGTTGCTCGCGCTCGCAGCGCTTGTAATGCCAGACCAGCCCGGATTGGATCTGATTGAGGCGCACATCCACCCCGTTCTCGAGCACCTTGCCGAGGATGCGCTTATAGCGGTCCCGCTTGTGAAACACCACCGAGACTGTCTTGTCGTACGCCAGATCCGAGAGGTGCCGCTTCGACACCTGCCCGAACGCTTGGCGCTTCTCGGGTGCGTCGATGCCCGTTAGCCGCACCCGATGTTGCTGCCGTTGGGCGGTCAGAACCGTGAGGGTGTCGCCGTCGGCGATGCCGACGACCCGGCCAGTCAGCTGATCGGCCCAGGCCGAGCCGATCAGCAAGGCGAACCCAAAGAGGGTGAGCAGTCGAAAAAACTGTCCGGTCATGTCTTCATTTTCGCATTTGCCCGCACGAGCATGAAATTCCTCCGCAACTCCGGGATTACCAGCCTCGGTCTCTAAGTCCATAATTCTCTCGGGATACAGGTTGGAAAAATCGACAGGCATCCAATGCTTAAACAGGTACCTCCAGAGAGCATGTCGCCCGACCAGCGCCGGGCCGAGGTGGCCATCCTGTTGGCCCTGGGGCTCGTGCGCCTCCGCGAGTACACCGCGCAGAACTCCGCAGGCCTGGACCCGGAGAGCGGGTTGGACCTTGGCTTCCTTGGCGACCAGCGCGTTCATAGCAACCCCGTCAACGAGAGAACGAGGAAGGCGCAATGAACGTAAATGGACCCATCCCCGTAACGCCCCCGAGCGTGGCGGCCCAAATCGCCCGGCTGCCCGCGCTGTCGATGGCCGAGTTCAGGGAAGCCCAGCAGTACTTTTCTTGTCAACGAAAAGGGCGTTTAATTTTCTGGCTCATCGTGAAAGTGAGTGGGTAGAAAATGGTGTTTTCACAGTACCGGCAGCATGCAGGTAAGCACCTTGAGGCGCAGGTAATCCTCGTCGCGGAGTCCGTAGGCGCGGCGCTGGATGACGCGGATCTTGTTGTTGAGTCCTTCGACGAATCCGAGAGAGATCTTGTTCTCTGGTTTGCAATAAGCAGCGATCCCATCCCAATGGCGCTCGATCATCTCGGCGAATTTCTCGTACGGTTTCAGACGCTGCCATTTAAGCGCGTTACGCCAGTTCTCGAAGAAACGTCGCGCCCACGCTTCACGCTCGTAGCTCCACAATTGGCCGAAAGATTCCTTGAGCAGATAAGCAGTGTTCAGCCGCTTGTTGGCGGCGAGGAGCCTCTTCAAGGCAGCTCGACCATCGAGGGTCAGATTCTCCCGCCGGGAGAGCAGGGTATATTTTTGGCCCTTGATGTAGGTACGTTTCTCGCCGCTGAGTCGGGCGTACTCCCCCTTGCGGACCTTATCGAGCGCTTCGCCCAGATGACGCGTCACGTGAAATTTGTCGAACAGGATGGCCGCCTGGGGCGCTTGTTCTCTGGTGCTGTTGCGAAACGGCTTCCACATATCCATCACAGCCAAGCGCACCCCCTTGGTTTTACGCGGCCCCAGCCATTTGAAGAATTCGTCCATGCTGGCCTGAGAGCGGTCAGTCCCGCCAAACCAGATCGGTCGGCCACGGAGGAGATCGCTGACCACGATGCGATAGGTGTGACCCTTGCGGATGGCGATCTCATCGATGCCGATAACCGCAGGTCCTGGCCGGCCAGCCCGTGCAAGCTGCGCACCCATGTATTGCTTGTCCAACTCCTTGACCGTCTGCCAGTCGAGATCCAACTCATCGGCCACCGCTTTGATGGTGCTCGTGCGCCAGCGCCGCCCGACGTAGAAAGCAAAGCGCTTGGTGTAGAAAGGGTTGTCGGCCAGAAAGTCCAGACGCTCGCGCTTCACCTTGCCGCACTGCCGGCAATCCACACGCCGGACCTCCAACTCCAGCCGCACGTGCGTATCCCCGCAGGAGAGATCTCGAACCTGCCGCAGCTTCTTGTCGTACCAACCGCGATGCAACGTACCGCAGACTCCACAGCGTGTTTTTTTGAGCGTCGTACAACCGTGACGATGCGCACCTTCGGTTCCCCGAAAACCCCGCGTACCGCTGCTTGCGGACGAAAGCCGTCAAAGGCGTATGTGTCGGTGAGACGACGAGAGCGTTTGCGTTGGTAGCCTTCGCCACAGCATGCCAGAAATTACCGTCCCTTCAACCGGACGTAATCCCTTGCAGAGCAAGCCTTGCAGCGTGATCATGAAACCAATATTACCCACACGTTTTCACGAAGACCCAATTTTCTTATACGCGCCATTGACGACACATGCACCCATAACGGCGGTCCCTTAAGCGACGGCTTTATCCACGGGGACGAATCGAATGCCCCTGGCATGGTGCCCACTTCAACATCAAATCAGGCAAGGTCCAGCCACGGAAGACGTTGCCAAATACAGCCTCCGTTTCCACGGAGACGAAATTGAGGTCTAGATTGCCGGTGAAATAGCGGATCTCAATTCAGAAAGGAGCAATCTTATGAAGTTCATGCTGACGTTCTCTTAGAACCCGGACCTGAAGACGCGGCCAGAGAATGAGCCATGACGACGCCAAGGCCAAGCTGCGTCAAGCAGTAGAGGTACCCAACAAGCCGTTGCGCTAATTCCCAGAGAAAGCGGATGACCGAAAACATCAAGAAGCTGATCCTCGATCACTTGCGAGCGCGGCATACTGATATTGTTGGACTGAGAGAGGGCTTGCGCGAGATCAAACAACGCCTCACTAGTCTGGAGAGTGCCTTTATCGGTCTACGCCGGGACATGGCCGACCAGCATGCCCGTTGCGACCGTCTGGCCGAAACGATTGGACGCATCGAGAAACGGCTAAGCTCGGAAGAAAATCTATCGAAACAACTGAGATCATCGGAGCCTCCCAAAACCCATCCAGGCCAGTAGGTCTCAGGAGGAAAGCAGGCAACAGGCTCTGCAACTGGTTTTTGCAAAGCCCCATGGTGCAATCAATCGATTGGCGAACATCGTGCTTTCACCTGTCCGTCCCGAAAACTCATATGCGCTGGTCTTCGTGTCCCGATCTCACGCTGCAAGTCTTAGATAATGATGATGAAGACCGCCAAGATCGGGGAGTTCGATGACGGTGCCCCTCGCACCGACATACTCACGTATGCGTAAGCTCGCAAGACCGTTTAAGCAGACGCTAGTTTGTGGCGGCGCGGCGCGCGAACAACGAACTAATTGCAACTCCTCCGTTAGGCGTTGAAATTGTCCCGCTTATCTCCATCCTTGCGCGTCTTGTTCAACAGGTACCCGAGACGTAAAACGACTACCAAGCTTAACGCTAGCCAACCGTATGGATAGGAGATTACTCCGGCGAAGAAGAGCGCCACGGTGGTTGCGAGCAACGCTCCGCTAACTAAGAATATGGGGTCGCCACGAAATCCCATCTAAGCGCGTATACCTGGCTAGTATGTCGATAGCAATTTAGATGGGCCGGCTTAGCACGCGGTCGATTTTAGCATAGCTCGTGAGTTGTATCGGCAGTTCGCCCTGATCGGGAGCGTCACCTGGTGCTAGACTACATAGACACACCGGGATAGGGCGTCGTCTCATGCGGTGGCTGGAAAGATCGGCAGACTTCGCTGGGATTTGCGCGATCCACGTAGAGGCGCGCGCCACCAATAGCACGCCCAGTCTTTTTACCGATCGCTTGGCTATTACTCGGTCGGTCTATGGCCGCGAGGCGGCTATCCGCATGTCGCGCACCCTGCGCAGCGTGCGTTGGTCAGAACTGGACCTGAACGATGCGAAACTCACGTCTCGGCGCAAACTGTGGGCGTCTTAAGAATAATGGATGGCTACTTGGGAGCAGCGTCCTATGGCGAATGATAAGCGCCGAAGGTCCTTTCGCCTCTCTGTGAAAGCCATTCTCATTGTCGCCGTGATTGTGATCACGGCCGTTGGGGGCGATCAGCGGCTTTTCGCGTCAACCAACGGCTTAGACTGGAATGCCTTCGTAAACCGCTTTATTGAGGACTACCTTGTGACACACCCTGACGTTGCCGTGGACGCCGGGCGCCATGAGTTCGACGGCAAGCTGCCTGACTGGAGTCCCGCGGCCCTCAAGAAGCAGGGCGACTGGCTCCGCTCTCATCGTAAGCGGGCATTAGCATTCAACCCTGCCAGGTTAAACGAACATCAACGCTTCGAGCGTGACTATTTAATCGCCGTTATCGATGGGAGCCTGTTCTGGCTGGCATCTGCAGAGTGGCCATACAAAAATCCGATGTCCTATGCGAAAGCACTCGACCCCAACGTGTATGTGACCCGCGAGTATGCGCCGCTGCCGGCTCGCATGCGGGCCTATATCGATTATGCCAAAGCGGTTCCCATCGCTGTCCAGCAGATCCGCAACAACCTCCGCACACCGCTGCCACGCACACACATCGAAGTCGCGAAGAAGGTGTTCGCTGGTCTAGCGACGTTTTACGAAAAAGACGTAGTCGCTGAGTTCGCCGCCGTCAACGATGCGAAACTTAGAAGCGAATTCGCGATCGCGAATGCGAAGGCGGCCCAAGCCATGAAGCGACTAGACCAGTGGTTCGAATCGCAGCGTGCCCTTGCCACCGAGAACTATGCACTCGGTCCGGCCCCTTTTCTTCAGATGCTCAAGGACACAGAAGGCTTGGATGTTTCCATAGAACAACTGCAGCACATCGGTCGCGAGGACCTTGATCGCAACCTTCGCGCTTTACGTGTCGCGTGCGCTAGCTTCGCGCCCGAGAAGCCGATCCAGGAATGCATCGCCAAGGCGCAGGCCAACAAACCCAAGGGCGGTGCCGTCGTGGGTGCACGCCGTCAGCTTCCTCTGCTACGTTCATTCGTCGTAGCCAACGATCTGGTAAGCATCCCGGGTCCAGAAGAAGCCGGCGTCGCCGAGTCGCCTCCCTATAAACGCTGGAATCCCGCCTATATCGATATCCCGGGTCCTTTCGAGAAGCCTTTGCCCTCGGTGTACTACGTCGCACCACCCGACCCGTCCTGGTCCAAGGCTGAGCGTGAGGCGTATGTCCCGGGAGAGGCGCGGCTATTGTTTATCTCGGTGCACGAAGTATGGCCGGGTCACTTTCTGCAGTTCTTGCATTCGAACCGAGTGTCATCAAAGGTCGCCCGACTCTTTGTGGGATATGGATTTGCGGAAGGATGGGCGCACTACGCAGAAGAGCTCATGTGGGAGGCCGGGCTTGGCGATGGCGATGCTGGGGTCCATATCGGTCAACTACAAGACGCCTTGCGGCGAAATGTGCGCTTTCTGTCGGCGATCGGCTTACATGCGCAAGGCATGACAGTGAGAGAGTCAGAGCAGATGTTCCGCGACCTCGCGTATCAAGACATCGCCAATGCCAGGCAGCAAGCGGCGCGCGGCACCTTCGACCCGGCCTATTTGAACTACACGCTAGGCAAGCTGATGATCCGAAAGTTGCGTAATGACTGGACCGGATCCCGTGGAGGACACAAGGCCTGGCGCGCATTCCACGACAAATTGCTCTCCTACGGCGGTCCGCCGATCCCGCTGGTGCGCGAGGCGATGCTCGGACCCAATGCTGGTCCAACGTTTTAGACATCGTCCGCCCTCGCATTTCATTGGCCGTTGTCTAATCCGTGTAGTATGAGGATAGAGACTACCGCAAGGCGCGCGATAATACGTTATTTTCATAACGTCAAATCAATGCGGACCAGTCCGCAGTTTAGCCGCGTAGCCGCTTGATTGTGTAACGTTTGGTAAGGGACTCCCAACGCCACAACCAAAGAGTTGACGGTGTCTGTAAGAGCGTGAACGATCTTCAGATCTGAACGCTAGGTCGTCGACCAGCAACGTAGCCACCACCGATAAGGAGGACGTCAGTACGCTACGCCCTACGTCCCCGTGCTTACGCACGGGGGTTTATTTGAATCCACTTGCTTCGATATTCTCTTTTTACTTGAAGGAGAAGTTTGCAGTACGGATCGAACCATCCTTAAAGAGCACAACCAAGTGCCAGGATTTGTAAAATCATCCGCTGATCTCGATGCGTGCGTTCGAAACTCGGGTCCTCAAATCGCCCCTGGAAAATTGGAAGCCCGTTATCGGAACGCTACGACGTGAATGCAAGAGACACCGGCACAATTCCATCGCCTTGCGCGTGGCCCCGTTTTTGTTCTTGCCGGAATGCGTCGTCAATACCTGCAGCCACGATGGGCAACAACGTGACAGTGGCGCCCCACTACCGGACAGCGCAAGAACATCGCGTGCGACGCGTCAATCGAGGTGCGGCCTATCTCTTCCCGCCGGGCTTCTTCGCGGTGGTGGGTTTTTTCGTCGGGCGTTTTGCGGGCGATTTCTTTGGGCTGCTCGCCTTCCGCGTGACCTTAGGCGGTGCTTTCGCAGTCTTCATCGCAGGTTTCATTGCTTTTGCCATCGGTGTTGCTCCGGGGTTGGAGGATATCAAAATCAGTTCAGTTACTTCGCCCGCTCATATTGTTGAGCGTCTATCTTCATGTAGCGAAGTAACTTATGCTAACTATAGCTATGAATATTCAAGAAATCGAGGCGCTGAGGCCGATCGATTGCCGGGACCGATTAAAACCCAGTACAGACGCGTGCGACACTTACTCTGAACAAAGCAGTTCAGGGAGCGATGCTGTGATCTGAGGGTGAGGCGTTGAGGCCCGGGGATTAGTGGATAGTGCTCGACGGCCAGCGCAATGCCTAGGATCGCGAGAGGGAACTGCATGGTTGCCGATTACGGTCGCGCGCGCCACGGCGATGTGGGCCGGCGATTTTGGCGGTCCTCGCCGGTCGGGTGGCACGAGATGGCAGGTGCCGGTTGTTAAGCCGGGTGGGATCCCCAGAATCGTCCCTGCTCGTACATGTAACGGATTTGCATGTATTGGAGCAGCGATCCCATCACGAAGCCCAGCAGTTCGGGTTTTTTGTAGAGCTCCCGCGTGATTGTTGACCACATTTCCTGCTCCTGCGGCCCGAATCGCTCTAATTTCGATAGAAGCGCCAGACTATCGTGGTCCACGGTACGGAGATCCCCGCCGGGATCCCGTTTGGCTTTAGCACGCCGGGGGCCTCCGCGCCCCCCCAGTGCGGCCATGAACCGCAGAACCCGCTCTCCGAATGCAGAAGGCTGGTAGAGCTTATTGCAGAGCCCTTGGATCCCCTCTAACAACTGCTCCCGCGTCATTTGGCGGGGAACGATGTTGGTGTTCCACGGCGCGGCGGCAACCTCCGATCCCCCGGAGACCAAACGCCCCTCCCCCGCCATCCGTTCGTGAAGCGGGGTTGCCGCGGGCGCTACCAGAGCCCCCAGGCTGAATATTGGGATGGGGGTAGACATGGCGAATTCGTACTGGCGGTCGAAAATGTCCGGGCCGTCCGAGTCAAAACCCACGATCATGCCTGCGGTAACCGCAATACCATGGTCGAGGAAGCGCTGCACCTGATCGGCGAGATTAATCCGCAGGTTCTGATGCTTCTTGGTCTCTCGTAGGCTGTCTTCGTTCGGTGTCTCGATGCCGATGAAAACGTGCGTGAGCCCCGCCTCGGCACACAGCTCCAGAAGCTCCTCATCTTTCGCGGCATCGATGGACACCTGCGTCGCGAAACCGATCTCCCCTTTGTCATGCCGCGAATTCCAATCCCGCAGCGCGGCTAACAGCTCTTTCGCCCGACCGCGGTAAGCCGTGAAGTTGTCATCGGCGAGAAACACGAAGCGGTGGCCAATCCGGTAGAGCGCATCGAGCTCTCCGAGCACCTGCTCAACCGGTTTGTGCCGTTGCTTGCGCCCGAGGTATTGGATTACATCACAGAATTCGCATTCGAACGGGCATCCGCGCGAGGTCTGAACCGTGCCGGAAAGGGCCCGCTCACTGGGATAAAGGTCCCATCTCGGTCGCGGAGAGTGACTCAGATCCGGCCTGCTCCCCACGTACTCGGTTTTCCAGCCACCACCCCTGAGATCGGAAAACAATTCCTCGGCGATATCTTCCACCTCCCCGCGCACGAGAATGTCACAGTAGGGACGAACGACCGCCGGGCACAATGACGCGTAGGGACCGCCGATCACGACAATCTTTCCTCTCCGTTGAAACTCCCGAGCGATGTTCCTCATGTGGCCCCATTGGGTGATCTTTCCCGTGATCCCCACCCAATCGGGGGCACAATCGAAATCGACAGGCGATATATTTTCGTCGCACAGCCGTACCTCGAAGTCGCTTGGCGCCATGGCGGCCAGTGTTACAACCGCAAGATCCGCCATCAGTGTCACAGGCCGAAACCCGTTGGCGGCGTAAACTTCCGCGCCAAAGTAGGTGGGAAAATCGCAAGCTGGGTTTATTAGGTAAATCGCCTTTGCCATACGTCTAGGCCCCTTGATTTAGAACGGGCAGTGAAGCACAACACGATTGTGACCCGCTGAATTGGCGTTTGGTTTCGTCTATCAATGACGGTGTTAACGATGAAGAAAAATGGACTCACCGGCGCGCAGACGCTTGCGCGGGTCATCCAGGGGCATGACTTGTAGTTGATGCTTAACTGCCAATGACTCGGCCGCGACCGCATAAAGTCCACCGGGCCGGCAGAGTTTCACCAGCGTCTTGCAGAGATGCGCAAGGAGCACAAAGAGTTCTAGCATGCCGCTACCTTACCAGCTCGGCATGCATTGGCAAGACTGCGATTAACGCGGAAGTTTTCCTAGAATTAGGAATTCGCGACACACACCCCGCGATGCTGCACCCTCACCTGTCGGCATGGCGATCATCGTTCTTGGTCCGAGGAGTCCCCCATAAAGAACGTTATCTTCGCCTGTGTCCACAACGCCGGCCCTTCGCAGATCGCAGTGGCCTTCTTCAATGAGATGGCAAACGCCGAGATCGCCCGCGCCGTTTCCGCCGGGACGCATCCCGCGACCGTGTTCAGCGTCACTTTCGAACAACTCGATGCGTTCGCCTCGCAAATGAGCGACAATGAAGCCGCCGCACGGTTACAAAAGGCACGACAAAAGCTCTTTCAACGCATCCATGAACAGTCGTCGCACAGCCGAGCCTCCCGACGGCCCACAGGTATCCCCTGAGGCCAGTACTCTCTCACCCTAGGAGGCCAGGCTTTACTACCTTCTTTCAGACTCATCTTTGAATTAGAAGATACTCACGCGGATGCGGTTCGGCGGTTTCGGGAAGAATCGCGGGCGAGCACGGCAAGGAGAGAGACATGAGCACTGCTGCGATTTCGTCCTACGAGGAAGCCTGCGCCAAGCACCGCTGGGACGTCCCCGAGCGCTACAACATCGCGCAGGACGTGTGCGACAAGCACCCGCGGGACAAGCTCGCCATGGTGTACGAGCGCCACGACGGCCTGCGCCGCGACGTCACGTGGGGCGAGTTGCAGGACATGGCGAATAAGGCGGCGCACGTCCTACGCGCCAACGGCGTGCGCAAGGGCGACCGCGTCGCGGTCGTGCTCCCTCCCACGCCTGAGACCGCCGCGATCTTCTTCGGCACCTGGAAGCTGGGCGCGCTGCTGCTGTCGATGTCGGTGCTCTACGGCGACGACGGGATCCGCCACCGGCTCGGCGACTCCCAGCCCCGTGTCCTCGTCACCGACGCCGCCAACGCGCCGCGGTTCGACGCGTCCCTGGTGGAACACATGCTGGTGCTCGACGACAGCGTCCTCGCCGGCGCCCCGACGGACCACATCTCCGAGGACACAGCCGCCGACGACCCGGCGCAGCTGTACTACACATCCGGCACGACCGGCCTAGCAAAGGGCATCGTGCACGCCCACCGCTACATCCTGGCCCACGAGGAGTTCATCTACTGCCACGACGTGCGCGACGGAGAGCGATTCCACGGGATGGGCGAGTGGGCCTGGGCGGCGGGCATCTCGCCGCTGCTGGGCCCGTGGCGACTCGGCGCCGTGCAGTGCGTCTACCAGCGCGAAGGCGGCTTCGATCCGCACAAGCAGCTGGACTACCTGTCGCGCAACGACGTGACGAACGTCTTCACCACGCCGACGGCGATGCGCGCGATGATGGCGATCGAGGACGCCGGCACCCGCTATCCGCAGAAGTTCCGCATCGTGTGCAGCGCGGGCGAGCCGCTGAACCCCGAGGCCATCCGCTGGTTCCGAGAGCAATACGGGCTCACCGTCCTGGACTACTACGGGCTGACGGAGTCCTATCCGCTGTGCGCGAACTTCCCGTTCATGGAGGTGCGCGAGGGGTCCATGGGCAAGCCGATGCCGGGCTGGGACGTGCAGATCCTCGACGAGGACGAGAAGCCGGTGGCCCAAGGCGAGCGCGGGGAGATCTGCCTGCGCGCCCGATCGAACCCGCACTACCCGCTGGGGTACTGGAACAACGACGAGGCGGCGCGCGAGACCTTCGGCGGCGACTGGTTCCATTCTAAGGACGCGGCGACCATGGATGAAGACGGCTACATCTGGTACGCGGGCCGGGCCGACGACGTCATTATCGCGGCGGGGTATCGCATCGGGCCGTTCGAGGTGGAGTCCGCCTGCCTGGAGCACGCCGCCGTGCGCGAAGCGGCCGCCGTCGCCTCGCCCGACGAGGTCAAAGGCAACGTGGTGAAGGCGTTCATCGTGCTCGCCGATGGCCATGAGCCCTCGGACGAGCTGGCCGGGGACATCAAGCGCTTCGTGCGCGAGCGGTTGAGCGCGTACGCCTATCCGCGAAAGATCGAGTTCATCGCCGAGCTGCCCAAGACGCTGACCGGGAAGATCCGGCGCATCGAGTTGCGCGAGCGGGAGCGCGAACAGACGGGGTGACCACCACCGAGCTGGACGTCCCCAGCCTGCTTTCGCTCTCGCGCGGTACTGCAGATGGAGAACGCAATGCTTCGGCACCAGCTTAACGCGTATCAGCGCCGTCAACCGCGGCCGAAGCTTCGCACGGTGGACCGCTTACTCTGGACCTGCGCCTCTCGGATCTGGCCAGGCTGGGCGCGAGGAATTGACGCTAGTTAAGCCGGCGACTGTCATTGCCTGGCAGCGTAAACGCTTCCGTGACTATTGAGCAGCCCTGAGTCACCGTCGAGGACCAGGCCGTCCACCCGTCGCCAAAGAGGTTCAAGATCTGATCCGGAAACTCTCCAGCGCCAACATCGGCTGGGGTGTTCCAAGGATCGTCGGTGAACTCCGCAAACTCGGTATTGAGGTTGGCAAATCGACCGTTCAGAAGTATCGAGTCAAACATCCGAAGTCACCGTCTCCTACCTAGAAATCGTTCTTGGCCAACCATCTCACTGACTTGGTCGCCATCGACTTCTTCGTGGTTCCCACAATTGACTTCAAAGTCTTATACGTCTTTGTCGTGCTGGCTCACGAGCGTCGTCAGGCTTTCTACTTCAATGTCACGGAGAACCCGATCAATGGGTCGCCCAACAGATCATTGAGGCCTTTCCTTGGGAGACCGCGCCCCCTATTTGCTACGCGATCGAGATGCGATTTATGGCGAGCGCTTTCGCCATCGCGTGCACAGTCTTCTCATCGAAGAGGTGATCACGGCTCCGCGCAACCCGTGGCAAAATCCGTACGTGGAGAGGATCATCGGTAGTATCCGACGCGATTGCCTGGACCACATGATCGTTTTCAACGAGCGCCACCTGAAACGGATCCTCACGATCTACTTTGACTATTACCATCAGTGGAGGACTCACCTCGGTCTAGAGATGGACACACCCTGGGGGACGAGATGTTCAGACTCCTGATCAAGGCAAGGTCACCGAAGTTCCCGATCTCGGTGGTCTACACCATCATTATCTAAGACTTGCAGCGTGAGATCGGGGCGTGAAGATTAACGCCAGATTTACGCATATGAGTTTTCGGGAACCACAGTCAAGTTTTGACTTGCACCGTACGCTAACAATCGGGTGTTCCAGCACCATTAGGCGGTCAGCAGTGGCGAGCCGCGGTGGGCTATGCCCAACTACGCCGTCACAAGGAGGAGAACGACGATGTTTGAACCACTAGAGATCATCTATGCCAGCCCACTCCTGATGAAGGTAGCGTTTACGGTAGGGTTGGTGGCTGCGGTCGCGTTCGCGGCGACGTTTCTGACGATGGCGATCATGGATTTAAGGGGGGGATCCCGTCGCATGGCTAATATGGTTGTGGACGTCCCAATAGGTCGCCTCGCCCCCTGCCCTGCGGCGTCGCTGTCGAACCATTCGCCATTGGGTAAGGCGCCAGGAGCAATCAATTCTTCCCGAGATAGGGAAGAATTGAAACCAAAGGCAGAAGCTTTGGCTTCCGCAGGAATCTCAACCAGCGAAGCCCACCGTTGCGAGCAGCTAGCAGCCGATCGATAGCACGGTAAACTTCCCGTATCTGGGAAGTTTAAAGCTGAGGCGCTTGAGAGAACTTCCCGGCCTTGTCCGGCCAATACTTCGCCGCGTAAGCCTCGGGGCCGATGTCCTTAAGCTCCTCGAAGCAACTGGGCGCCAGAATTTCAAGTGGGCAAGGTCGGCCAGCGGGATCTCCTCGATCTCGATACCGTCAAGACTAGCGCGGGCTCCCTCGAAAAACTCAGCGATGGCGTAGCACAAGCCCAGGCATGCCGCTTGATATGCGTAACGCGTCTACCGTCGGGATCCAGAGATCTTGGCGCATGTAATTGATGGTAAAGCCCCGGAAATACTTTGAAGAGAGGATAGAGGAGTAAACCCTAGCGTTGCAAAAAATCCGGTTGTTTGGCGAACTCATGCGGCTTTCAAAGTCTCCAGGTAATGCAACAGCTCGTCGCGAACGACTGGGTTTACAGCCATACTGAGCGTGAGCTGTCCCTGCGGCCGGATCAAACGGCCTGCACGCTGAATAAGGCGACGCCGCAGGGTGTCAAGGCGTGCGAAGTCCCAAAACGCCGGGCGCTTCTCAAGGGTAGTACGCGAAGGAGGATGGGCGATCATTTGCAGCTCTCGGCCGAAGTTGTGAGCCAGGAGGACTGAGAGCAGGTAGATCTGATTGCCGACCCAAGTACGCGTGGGGACATAGTCGAGCTGGTTGTCGGATTTGAGCTCGGCGAAGATACCCTCCTGGCTGCCCCGCCCGTTATGGAAGGCGAGCACCTTGCGGGCGCGGAGGGGCTTGTTGGTGAGGATAACCTTGAACTCGTAGCCATAGGCTTGGGGGATAAAGAGATCGAGCTGCACGGGGTCTTTGTGTTGCTGTTTGACCCGAGTGCGAATGAAGAGGAAGCGATGGCGAACATTCCAAGCTGGACTTAACCCGCTTTCGTGGACAGGTAATTCCCTAAACTGTCTCAGTCTCGGGTGTCATTAGTCTCCTCTCGTAGCTTACGGGTGACAAGTATCCCAGGGACGAATGGCGGCGATGCGGGTTGTACCAGCCTTCGATCCATTCAAACACTACCATACGGGCTTCCGTCTGGGTCTTGAATCGGCGCCGGTTCAGCAGCTCGCGTTCCAGGGTGGCGAAAAAGCTCTCGGCCATGGCGTTGTCGTAGGCATCGCCGACGGAGCCCATTGACGGCATGACGCCCATTTCGCGACACCGTTTGCCGAACGCATAGCTGGTGTACTGGCAACCCCGGTCGGAATGGTGGATCACCTCCCGCGGCCGGCGCTGCACCAGGGCCATGTTCAGCGCGCTCAGGACCAGCTCGGTTCGCAGGTGCGTTTCCATTGCCCAGCCCACGATCCGCCGCGACCAGACATCCAGTACCACCGCCAGGTACAGAAAGCCGGACCACGTCGGAATGTACGTGATGTCGGCTACCCACAGCCGATCCGGTCCCCCGGCCACAAACTGCCGGTCAACCCAGTCCACCGCGCGCTCTGCCCTCGGCTCGGCTACCGTGGTGCGGACAAAGCGTTGCGGTGTGGCGCCGTACAAGCCGGCCGCGTGCATCAATCGCGCTACACGCTTGCAGCCGACGTGGACACCATGCTCATCGGCCAGCTCAGCATGAATGGAGGGCGCCCCATAGACGCCTCTGGAGCGGCGATGGATACCGTGGATCAGCGCGGTCAGTGCAATATCCTCGCGTGCACGTGCCGACAACGTTCGATCTTCCCATGCATAGAGACCGCTCCTGGAGACTTTGAGCAACCGGCACATGACCTGTACCGGATATCGGGCCTGGTTCGCCTTCACGAATCCGAAGAGCGCTTCGGTGTCGCGGTGCTCTCCTTCGCAAACCAGGCCGCGGCTTTTGACAGGATCTCTCGCTCCAGCCTGAGCTGACGGTTCTCACGCCGCAGCCGAGCCAGCTCCTGCCGCTCTTCGCTCGTCAGGCCACCATCTCCCCGACCCGAATCCCGATTGGCTTGCTTGACCCACTGCCGGATCGACCAGCCCGTGCAGCCAAACTCCTTTTCAAGATCACCGTATTTGCGGCCCGCCCGGACCAACTCCACCATCTGTTGCCGGAACTCCGGCGTATATGTCCGTTGCTTCTTTGCCATGTCGAACACCTCTCTTTGTGAAGATGAAGTGTCCACAGAACCGGGTCAAGTCCAAAGCCTTGGGCTTCCACTGCGCCTCAAAGTAGGCGCATCCCGCCTCGATCCGATGCCACCATCGACGCGCTTCAATGCGTTCTTTGAGTTCTCCGAAGCGCTCGAAGGGGACGCTGACCGTATACTCAACGCCCTGGGCATCGAGGCTCGTGATGATCGCGTCACTGAAGAAGGCGCTATCCACGCGTACCTCGATGCAGACCCCGGGGAGGGCCGAACGCACGGTGGCGATAGAGTCGCGGATAAAGGCCTGCGCGCCATGGGAGTCATGGACATTACCGGAGCGGTGCAGCACATCGAGCACTTGCCCGGTTTGGGCCACCGTGCAAAACAACGGGTAATAACTGCGCTGTCCTTTCTTCTTACGGTTGAATCCCACGGCCGTCCCCTCGGCGAATCTTCCAGTACCGATGACCGAGCCTCCAAGGTGACCCGTGGGAGATCAAGCTTCGCCAGCCGAGCCACCACCAACTCGCGCAGCAGGCGGTGCAGCTGCTCGACACTCTTCGGGTCGGCCTGCGCCAAGGCCCGACTGAGGGTGGCCACGTCGGGCAGCCGGCGCAGGCCCAGAGTGCGTCGGACCAACGGGTCATCGGCATAATACCGAATATCGCGCAATTCCCGAAACCCCATCAGCAGGTGCAGCACCAGAGAGAGCACAACGGTGGCGTGCCCAAAGATGGGACTGACAACAAGATGCTCAAAACACCGGCGTAACCGCTCCTTGAGATCCAGACGGCGAAAGAGCTCTTGGATAAGGACCAAGCCCGAGAACGAAGTGAGTTGGCTCTCTTCGAATCGGAGTACTGGAAGGCTGTGGGTCTTGCAGTGAACATCGGTTCTGCTACACTTCACGGGAGCGGTCTCCTTTGCGGATCGTTTTGTTTTAGCAAACATATTATACCGCAACGGCAGACCGCTTCTTCTACTTAGCTGATCGCAACATCAGCCTCTTTAACTGAATCGCTGGATTTCACCTCTGGTGACATCCAGCGGACAACGCAAAACTCGACGAACCCCCCGCCTTCACGCCATTTTTTGCGGTTAACCGCAGAAATTTATGCAACTGGAAGGTAAAGATGCCGACAGATG
The DNA here is from genome assembly GCA_963764725.1 of uncultured Gammaproteobacteria bacterium. Classification (GTDB taxonomy): domain Bacteria; phylum Pseudomonadota; class Gammaproteobacteria; order JACCXJ01; family JACCXJ01; genus USCg-Taylor. Next base: position 531,135 of record CAVXTM010000018.1, read on the forward strand.
AGCTCCTCGTCTTGGTTAAGCATCTGGTGGGACGCCTGGCTCGGGCCACTCAGTAGCCCGCTTGCACGACTGCAAGTGAGGGATGAATTGTGGCAGTATCGGTATCAAGCTCCGCTATGATGATTTCCGGACAGTGACCAGCGACGTCACGCTGGAGGAAGCGACGGCGGATCCGGAGACCATCCGAGCTGCAGCGCGAACCTGTCTTCAGCGGGTAGCGCTAGATCGAAAACTGCGCTTGCTCGGGATTAGGATCACGTCGCTTGGGCCGTCGCAATGCGTTGGCGAGATCAGTACCGCGGTACGTGCCATGCCCCGCCGCCGCGACAGCGGTTGATACCCAGCGGTAGATTGAAATGAAATGCCAGAGCCCAACACTGCATTTAGCGGAACTCGCTGATGCCCAGAAAATCGCTCGCATGTCCCGCAACCTCGTTGAAATGGGCCTCGGTTGGTCGTGGACACCGGATCGAGTGAGACGATCGATTCAGTGTCCTGATACGGTCGTCTTGAGTGCGCATGACGGCCCACGGATGCGGGGCTTTGCCATCATGGAATTCCTTGAAGAGGAGGCGCATTTAAATCTGTTAGCAGTAGACGCGAGCTACCGTCGTGCAGGCCTTGGCCGACGTCTCGTTCGATGGCTTGAGGAATCCTGCAGGTGGCTGGTAGCTTCGTTGTCTATTTGGAAGTTCGCGCCAGTAACCCGGGTGCCCGCGCCTTCTACCAAGCGCTGGGATATTGCGACATCGCTCACGTCCCTCGCTATTACCAGGACATTGAAGCCGCGATCCGCATGGCTCGTGATCTGAGTGCCGGTTAGTCCCAATAATTTAAGGCGGGAAAGATTTTTTAGTCCAACAGCATCCATCTCAATGGGATCGAATCGGCCGTGGATCTCGCCGTAGAGACTTGGCGCGAGAGCAACGCCATCGATGATGTCATGCTGGAAGTCCTGACTACCCTGTCCTCCGTCCTGATGGATAAAGGCCAACCCGTTCGACGCGGCTTCGCGCAGCGCGCCGTGTGTCACACGCAGGGAAACGTGTGGACTGTGGTCTAGCAGGGTGCCTCGGGTCCCACGGCGTACAAATCCCGACCGCGCTGGTGGTAGGCACGTATGATCCACGGCGACCCCGCTACACCCAACGATGCAACACTTCCCCGCCCGGAAAGGTATATCCGGAGTTGAAATGATAAGCGCCAACGATTTCTTGCGGAGCGAGCATCATGTGTTCCTCGATGTCTGAAGGGAAAAACCTGAGATCTCCCGTGCCTGCCCATATGCCCTCACTGTAGCGGATATTCTCGGCCCCGAGCCTCACTAGCTCGAGTACCGAGGGTGGAGCGCCGCGTACCACACTCGGGAAATGCCGAATGTGAAATAGCGGCAACCCCATCGGCCCGGGGAGTTCAGACCGGGTGATTCTCTGTTCAATTTCCATCGTGCCTTCAATGAGCCGTTCCCCATGGGCGCACACATAAGCCTTTAGCTTGGCGCCTGGCCCCAGCGAGTGCATCATCGGATTCAACGGATGATACTCGGTCATATAGGTCTGACCGAGCTTCTTCGCAAAGCCCATAAACCACCCGCGAGCCATCGTAAAATCATTGTTGACCCAAATCTGCAAGCAAATCTGCCCTGGCGTACCAAGGTACGAACACCCCACCCAAATAGCGCATTCTTTGTACTGGGTACGCTCAGGATTCGTGAACGCCATATCCGGTTGGCTGTCCCAGAGCGCCCACCATTTGCTAAAGGCAACATAAGCCAGGCCGGGTTCGGGGCCTGCTTCAAGCGGTTCGGGTAGGTAGGCGGCGATCGCCGCGGGATCGGTGCGATAAGCAATGTTTAGATATTCTGTGGCGTAGTGCCAGGGCATATCGCCGACGAGCGAAGAGACGCCACCGGGTGTGAGGGGATAACAAAATCCTTTGAGATCGTTGATGGTAGTCATGATTGCTCCTCCGTTCTAGTTTGGGCATGTCACGTGCGCGCTTAGAGAACTTATCCAAGAATGCCACCCGGTTTGATGATTGGATTCAGACAGACGCGAGTATCCTGAGCGGTCGGGGAGATAGGTAAACTACACCATCATTATCTAAGACTTGCAGCGTGAGATCGGGACGTGAAGATTAACGCCAGATTGGCGCATACGAGTTTTCGGGAAGGACAGGTTTACCATAACACCTTCGTCGCTCTCCTTTGTCATCTTCTATGATCAACACCCAGAGAATAACAACCGTCAGATGGATCATAATTAATACAGCTGATGGCAATCATGGGATAGCCCCGTAGAAGTAACCTACAGGAAGGTCACCTATGGGGTCTCACTCCCGTAGAACAGGACACGTCATACAGTGCACCCCGCCGTTGCCCTTGATAAGTTCCAAGCCGGATACGCCGGTTACGGCTCCACCGCGGCGTTCAATCGCCTCTACGTTTTCATCCGTATGCGCATAGCCGATCACCTGCCGTGGTGCGTAGGCTAAATAGCACATGCCGAACTCTGTCTTACGTTGAGGCATTCAACGTCCAGCTTTTTGAGATATTCAGATAACCAGATGTACTCTTCGGAACTGTCCGGACGCAGGATTTTCGCCGGCGAGATGTCCAGTTTATCGGCGTTGAGGAACACCAGGTCCTCATCAATCACCATAAAGAGGCTATCGAGGTGGATATACCCCTGCGGCAGGTTGACGACGATCAGTTCATCCAGCGATTGCTTCAACGTAAACGAGGCGAGCTGACTGATCGCGTGCTCTGTGGTCCGATCACAGATGCTCACTACCCCAATGCGCTCCCGAAGACACAGGTTGCCACCGCCTTCGAGGTAGCCAGGATAGGCAATCTCCCCAAGGATCGGGACCCCGATGGCTTTGAAGCATTCGCGCACTACCCACCCGTCCCACTGTCTTCCCTTGAGATAGGGATTCATGATCATGGCCCCTTGGTCGTAGACGGTGGCCAGGTCCCGCATGAACACGAGATTGGGACGGCGGGCAATGTAGTTCAGCGCCTCGCTGTTATCTTTCAGCACATCCGTCAGGAAGATAATGTCAATCCCCTGTACTGAGAACGCTTCCACTATCGCATCGTACTCCGCAAGGTAGATTTCCGGATTCACTGGGCTGTTGAAGTTGTAATAGGTTAGCGTGTCCTTCCGCACCCAAAGGAGATCCTCTGGCTGCGGCCGATGTAACAGGAGGGTTTTCAAGGGCCGGTATTCGTTTTGGGCGCCGTATATCATGGCGATTCCCAGACTCAAACTCTACCAATTCAAAGCAGGCGCATCCGTTTCTGTTTCAGGATGGCGATGGTTGCTACAGGTGCAAAGCCATGATCAGGTCATCTATATATTCTCCATGTTGATAAAAAGCACCTCGCAATCGACCTTCCTCCACAAAGCCGAACTTCTTGTACAGATGAATCGCCGCACCGTTGCGGGCATAAACAAAAAGTTCGATACGTTTCACGACATGTGTATTTTTTGCCCATTCCATGGCGCGCGTCATAAGAGCGCTCCCAACTCCTCGATTTCGCCAGTCTTTATGGATGGACATCGCTAAAGCTACCACATGCCGAGTGGCTTTACGTTTGCCCCCCTTGCATTCCAGTACACCGATAATCTGCCCTTCGATCTCTGCGAACAAGAAGATCGAATTATCCGATGCAGCGTAATCGGACAGGGTCTTTTGCTCTTCTTCGATGGTAGGATTGAACTCCTCAGGCGCAAGAGGGATGTCAATGTTAGGCTCCGTCGCTAGACGCTGGCCGTGCGCGATGATGGATTCGGCATCGGCCCGTGTAGCTTCTCGTATCATTACTTGCATTTGCAATATCCTAGCAGTCCAGCTATTGGGGCCGACTCATTTAAAGCATTGACAGCAATCCCCATCGAGAAACCCGTACCAATGATTACGGTTTCTGACCAACCACCATGAAGCCTGTATATGAACAGAAGAACGTCCCTGCTTCATCGCAACCTCTGAGTTCCTCGAAAAGCTCATTAGCATATTTCGGAACAGCTATTTAGCTCGCGCTTGCTCCAGGAATGGGTGAGGTAGGATGAAAAAAATGGACGCCTTCGATAGGGTATAAGAGAAGGAGGTGTTCAATGAATAAGTTACCGAAGCAGGTTTACACGAAAGAGTTTCGTGAGAACGCGGTGAAGCTGGTGGTGGAGGAGAGGTTAAGGAACCTCTGCAAAAGTCCACGATCTGATCGGTAGGCGCACCGAATACAATCGAGGACGATAATGAGCAAGCAGATGACACTGGGCACGGGTTTCGAGAAGTACAGCAAGACCACGCGTCGGGAGAGATTTCTCACCGCCGTATTGTGCCGTGGGGAGATTTGTGCGCACTGATAGCGCCCATGTATCCGAAGGCGGGTGATGGCCGTCCTCCGAAGGAACTGGAGATGATGCTGCGGGTGTACTTTCTGCAGCAGTGGTTCAACCTCTCGGATCCGGGCGTGGAGGAAGCCCTGTACGACTCGGTGTCGATGCGCCGGTTTGCGGGCATCGACTTGGGCGAGATGCCGGTGCCGGATGAGTCCACGGTGCTGCGCTTCCGCCATTTGTTGGAGGCACATGGGCTGGGCTGTTCGAGCAGGTGCATGGGTACTTGGAGCGCCAAGGCATCAAGATTGGCACCGGCACGATTGTCGATGCCACGATTATCAGCGCCCCGCCCTCGACCAAGAACAAAGACAAGCGCCGTGACCCGGACATGCATCCGACCAAGAAAGGTAACCAGTGGTATTTCGGGATGAAAGCGCACATCGGTGTGGACAGTCAAACCAAGCTCATCCACGCGGTGGTCGCCACCCCGGCCCATGTGCACGACTCGGTGTGTTGCCCGATCTCTTGCACGGGGAGGAGACACGTGTGTGGGGCGACTCGGCCTATCAGGGGCAGAGTGAGGTCATACGCAAGCACGCACCGAAGGCCACCGATTTCACCCATCGACGTTACCGTTACAAGAAGGGGATCGACGAAGTCCAACGGGCGAAGAATAAGGCCAAGTCCAGCGTGCGCGCCAAGGTCGAGCACCCCTTTCTCATCATTAAGCGTATCTTTGGCTTCGTGAAGACCCGCTATAAGGGGTTGGCGAAGAGAGCCAGGCCCAAGGATGGGCCTGCTTGGCGCCCTGAGGATGGAGCGCACACCGTTTGTTCGTCACCTGTGCGCTGACCAATCTGTACCTGATGCGCCGGCGGCTGTGGCGACTGTCGGGGGCGTAGTGTGTCTGCCCTATGGCAAACGGGGCGAACATGGCCCCCTGAACGATGAAAAACGAGCCTCAAGGCCGCGTTTCCGTCTGACATCGATTCGTATGCATGCCGCGCAACCATAGAGCTTCCTTAGATCGTCGCTTTCTAAAAAAGTGGGTCAGTTTTCAATCATCGTTGACAACGTACCAGGCAAAGCGCTTGGTGTAGAGCGGGTTGTCGGCCAGAAAGTCCAGACGCTCGCGCTTCACCGTCGCGCACTTGCGACAGCGCACCCGCCGGACCTCCAACTCGAGCCACACGCGTGTGTCATCGCAAGAGAGGTCCCGTACCTGCCGGACCTTCTTGTCGTACCAGCTCCGATGCACGGTCCCGCAGGCCCCGCAAATCGTTTTTTTGAGCCTCGGACGAGCGTGATGATGCGGGCCTTCGGTTCCCCGAAGACACCGCTTACGGTTGCCCGCGGATGCAAGCCTTCGAAGACGTATGTGTCGGTGAACCGACGGGGGCGATTGCATTAGGTTGCCATCGCCGCAGCATGCCAGAAATCACCGCCCCCTCAACCGGACTCAACGCCTTGCCTGGCAAGCCTCGCAGCGTGATCATGACCCTAAACAACCCACACGACTTCACGAAGACCCAATTAACATAACGGGGCTCTATCACTTCAGCCCAAAGGCTTACGGCCTACAGCCCTGTCTACGCTTGACCCCTGCCGTTACCGATAGTGGCCCAAGACTCGGTACGAGGTGTGCCGGGTCAGCACTTCCTCGGTGGCTTTTCAGCCACTAGCGATTGGGCGCCTCGTGGCGCACTAACTCAGTGATATTATGGTGGCCGTGTAGGGCTCGAACCTACGACCTACTGATTAAGAGGCACCTGCTCCTACTTATACCTAGTCCGTGCGGCAGCGGGACGAAATACAAAGTCTGCTGCCGATCCCCTCGCACCTTGCATTGATCAATCAGGACCTAACCAGTGGAAAAAGACGGTGATTCGGCCAGGATATTGGTTTCGCCGCTTATTTTTGCGCATTACGGCCGGCGCGAATGCGATCCTATCGCGGCCTGATGGTTGTTAACCCACACTTCTCACTAGTCCATGGCTGCGGACGCGCGCCTGCGGAAAAATACGGCGTTGCGCTCACCGTAAGGCTCGCTTCGAGTGCTAGACGTACTGTTCAAGTACGCCCCTTGGCCGCTGCACGCTCGAACGCCTTGTCTCTTCAGCATCCGCGCGCCCGTTGCTATGGCCGCCTCGCTCGCGATCTGGTGACCAGTGCGGGTTAAGCAGCGCACCGCGGGGAGGCCGGCCGCGGACCGCCGATACCGTTGGGCAGACCTGGACGATGCGGCGCTCTTACACCTGCAGTTTCGCGACCTGCAACTGCGCGTCGCGGACAGCGTCGTGTGGGCCGATGTGCAGCGTCTTTACGCGGAGCTGGACCGGCGCGGGATCTGTTTTAAGCCGCACGTCTGGCTGTCTGAGGAATGGTTCTCGCCGGACGGTGTGCCCGGCATCGCGGTGCCCTTCTTCGTCGCGCATCCGCGGCTGCGCCGTCTGGAACGCCGCATGATGGGCGACGTCGAGGGCGGTAGTCGCAAGTGGCGGCTGCGTATCTTGCGTCACGAGGCGGGCCATGCGCTGGACACGGCGTACGGGCTGAGAAGGCGCGCCGAGTGGCGGCGGGTATTCGGCCGGGCGTCGGAGCCCTATCCGGATGACTACTCGCCGCGCCCGAGCAGCCGCCGGCACGTGCTGCATCTCGGATACTGGTATGCCCAGAGTCACCCGACCGAGGACTTCGCCGAGACCTTCGCCGTGTGGTTGCAACCAAAGGCTCGCTGGCGGCGCGAATACGCGGGTTGGCCGGTGCTTCAGAAGCTCGAATACGTGGACAGGCTGATGGAGGAAATTGCCGGGCGGTTGCCGCGCAACCGTGATCGTTCGGTGATCGAGCCCCTATCGAGAAACGATGGCACGTTGGCGAGGCACTACCGCCGCAAGGTGCCTCGTTACAAACGCATCGAGCGCCGCTACGACTCGTGGCTTCTGCGCACGTTCGTACCGCGCCCCGTCAGGCCCAAGGCGGTGCCGGCCGGGCGATTCATCCGCGAGATCGAACCGCAGCTCAAGCGCTTGCTCGTGCGGCGCGCCCGGCTGCACCCCTACCTCGTGGACCATGCAATCGACACGATCACGTTCCGCGTGCGTCAGCTCGATCTGGTGCTGCATGGCCCGAAGCGCGAAAGCAAACGGCTAGTCTTGCGCCTGCACGAGCGGGTCGTCCTCGATGTGCTGCGGCGCAACCATGAGAGCTACCTGCTATGAAGCGATACAGAATCCTGCTCATCGTGCACGAGATGCTCGTCCCGCCATCGGATTTCGCGGGTCTCACCGACGCCGACATCGACGAGTGCCGTGCCGAGTACAACGTCTTCTCGACGCTCCACAACCTCGGCTACGAGGTTCGGGTGATCGGCCTCGGCGATCAGCTGACGGAGCTGCGCGAAGCGATCAGTGATTGGCGGCCCCACATCGTCTTCAACTTGCTCGAGGAATTCTCCGGCATCGTTTCCTACGACCACTACGTGGTGGCGTATCTCGAGCTGATGCGCCAACCCTACACCGGCTGCAATCCGCGGGGACTCATGATCTCGCGCGACAAGGTGCTGACCAAGCAGGTGCTCGCCTGGCATCGCATCGCGACGCCGGCCTTCCAGCTCTTTCCCTTCGGCACGCGATTCCGTGAGCCCCGGCGCTTGAATTTCCCGTTGTTCGTCAAGTCGGCGACGGACGATGCGTCGCTCGGCATCTCGCAGGCGTCTGCGGTCGAGGACATGAAGAGCCTCCGTGAGCGAGTGGAGTTCATCCACGACCAGGTTCAGAGCGATGCGCTGGTCGAGGAGTACATCGACGGGCGCGAGCTCTACATCAGTGTGCTCGGAAACTCCCGGCTCACCACGCTACCGGTGTGGGAGATGGACTTCGGCACGTTGCCGAAGGTCCAGGCCGGCATCGCCACGCGCAAGGTCAAGTGGGACCGGAAGTACCAGAGCAAGCACGGCATCGCCACGGGCCCCGCGCGTGATTTGAGTGCGGCGCGGGCGGAGCAATTGAGCCGTCTCGCAAAACGGATCTACCGTACCCTGCACATGAGTGGCTTTGCCCGCATGGACCTTCGCATGCGCGACGACGGCAGCGTATTCGTGCTCGAGGCAAACGCCAATCCGAACCTCACTTTCGGTGAGGACTTCGCCGAATCGGCGGAGGCCGTCGGCATCGGTTACGAAGCACTGCTCACCCGTATCGTGAATCTGGGGCGCGCCTACATGCCCGAGTGGCGGCTGTTCGAGCCCTAAAAGCCTGTCTGTCGCGAATTGCTAATTATAAGGCGAAATCCGAACTAGTTTCAGTCTTATCAATCCGTGCTTGGTTGGTAAGGTAGGAGCATGCGAGAAGCTTTCCACACATGGGTTAAGCGAGCACGTCTTTTAAGGCCTTGAGCGGCAGTGCGCGAATGACTTTCCGCGCAGGCTTCGCCTTGATCATAATTTCCTCGCCGGTTAGCGGATTGCGCCCTTTCCGCGCCTGGGTCGCCGGTTTCTCGACTCGCCTTAGCTTGACCGCTAGCTCGGGCACGACGAACTCTCCGGAGCCTCCCTTTTTCAGATGACAGCGGGCACAGTTCGCTAGGGCTTCCAACACCGCTTTGACCTGTGCTTTCGTGAGCTTCGACGTCTCGGTAATCGTGGAGAGGATTTCTGCTTTGCTTTGTTTCTTCGCAATCGCTTTTTCGGTTGCCAATAGCGTTCCCCATTATATTTAAGAGTGTATCGGTAGCTACCATTATAGACGCGCGCAGGACTGCGGATCTGATATTCGACACTTTCTGGTGAGCGAGACGGATGACATCGACCGGCTTGAAAGGGGAAGCGCTAGATGGGGGACGTGCCGTCGCAGGCCATGAGCCGATTCCTGTCAGTTCACAGCCAGGTGCATAATCTTTTTCGCGTCGGCCGTCATCTTTTAAGGGCGTGTCATTACCGCCTGTTCCGTGAGCGCTCGTTTTCGACTTGGCAAGAGGTGACTTGCGCCTGCTGAATCGGTAGCTGAACCTAAACCGCAGCCGAAAATAAGCTACGTTCGATAACTTGTCAAAACCAATCCCATTCATGCGGGAGTTATCATCCTGGTATTTCACCTACTGGTTATGCTGTCCAGACTCGTGCGTCCCGGAGGTGTGCGCAGCATCCTTGCCGAGTCCTGCTTCTGAAACACCGGCTTATCGTTGTAAGTCGCTCGCAGAAACGAGCTCCGAATCTCACACCCTGGGATCGGCCTTATTTCGCGGTGCAGAATAAGCGAGCTGGTACAATGGCTTCAATCCTTTTTCCGCGTGAATACCTTGGATCAAATCCGCTTCGGCATCGATCTTGGCGGTACAAAAATCGAAATGCTGGCGCTCGACAAATCGGGAAAGGAATTGCTGCGCCAAAGGATTGCGACACCTGTGAACGATTACCTCGCCACCGTAAAGGCCATAGCGGGCCTGGTGTACGCCGCCGAAAAGTCGCTCGCGGCGCGCGCCAGCGTCGGCATTGCGACACCTGGCGCGGTGTCGCGATTGACGGGGCGCATCAAGAACGCCAATTCCACTTCTCTCAACGGAAAACCATTGGTAGCGGATCTGCAATCGGCCCTGCAACGCGAAGTTCGGATCGAGAACGACGCCAACTGCTTTGCCCTATCCGAAGCCACCGATGGCGCGGCGGCCGGGGCGCGCACGGTATTCGGGGTCATTCTCGGCACCGGCGTCGGCGGCGGCATCGTCATCGACGGCAAAACGCTGACCGGCGTCAACGCCATTGCCGGCGAGTGGGGGCACAATCCCCTGCCGTTTCCTAGCGCCGAAGAACTCCCGCAGGCGCCGCGTTGTTATTGCGGCAAGACGAGTTGCATCGAAACCTGGCTCTCCGGGCCCGGTATGACGGCCGATTATTTTCGCCTCACCGGCCAAGCCATCGATGCCGCGGAAATTGTTATGCGCGCGCACGCCGGCGACGCCGCATGCGAAGCCACGCTGCAACGTTATGAAGAGCGCTTGGCGCGTGCCCTGCGTCATCAACGTGATCGATCCGGAATTCATCGTGCTCGGCGGCGGGCTATCGAATATTTCGCGTTGGTATCAAAGCGTGCCGCAGCTGTGGGGACGTCACGTTTTCTCCGATCACGTCGCCACCAGGCTTTTGCCGCCGAAGTTCGGCGATTCGAGCGGCGTGCGCGGCGCGGCATGGCTGTGGAGTCGATAGACTGTCATTGGCGTAACTGCAGCAATCGAGGCCGTCGTAGCGATGAAACGGCAGAATCCGAGGTTCGGGTGCTTGAAGATAGCCCAAGAGATAACCCCATGCCTTCGGGGTGGAGATCAATAAGGATGTCGTCAGAAGGAACATTATGACCCCTCATTGAACGACGACGGCCCTCTTGCCTGACCACCATTGGCTAGATCAAAGACAGTCGTAATAAACCGCCGTCACTGCTCGCGGCGTGCAGTTTTACCGCTCGAATGTTGGTCCGCAAAACCGATGCGGTACGAAGCGAAACAAAGCGTTACGAGGCGATATTTAACGATATTGAGGACCGGAAACTCAACTAACTTATTGAATATAAACGATTCTATCAAGGACTGAAAATCCCTGTGTCGGCGGTTCAATTCCGTCCCTGGCCACCATAAATCAATAGGTTAGCCTCCCACTTTCCCATGCAACAAAACCATTGCGGGACTTTTGCGGGACTCGGTCCCGCAAACAGCATTAGCTGCATCGAGTAAATTGGTTAGCTCCGCCGCGGAGTAGTGTGTTGTTATCCGTGCCGACTTGTGTCCTAGAAGGTCCTGCCGGTCTTCGAAGCTGACACCCGCCGCGCGCAGACGTCGCCCAAAGGTGTGCTTGAGGTCGTGCACCCGTACGTGCGGGAGTTCCGCCCGTTTCCGTGCTTTCCGCCAGGCCGAGTTGTTAATCCGGAGAATCCCATGACCTTCGAACGTAAACACGTGCTCCGGATGCTCCCCCCGCACTGAATCAATGACCGACTTGGCCACCCGGTTGAGCACCACTAGCCTATCCGTGCGGTTCTTCACCGTATGCGCAGGGACAATAAAGGCGCTAGTGCTAAGTTCCGGCACCGGGAACTCCCAATCCCAGCGTAGCCGACAAACCTCAGCCTCGCGGCAACCCGTGTTGACCTTGAAGAGACACATGCGCGCGAGGTGCGTAGGCAACTCCCGAAATAACCGTTCTTGCTCATCCCACGACAGGGGATAGGGCTTACGAAGGTCGTGCTCGGGTATAAGTTTTATTTTAGGCGGGACCCTGAGCCACGTAAGACCGTGCTGCTCAGTGTCATCTGCTTGCTCATTATCGTCCTCGATCGTATTCGGTGCGCTTACCGATCAACCCAATGACATCCAGGTCGGGTAGCACGGAGCAGACCGCACCCAACCACCAGAAACGTCGGGGCAACCGTTGCCGAAAGAACACCTCTCCGATGAAAACGGCAGAGCCGATATGCGCGAACGCTGAGGCCATAGCTTTTGTTGGTGACTAAAGGTCTGAGATAGCCCGCGATCCGCGTTCCATTGCAGGATGGAACGCTTTCTAAACGTGATTTCGAAGCATCAGCTGAACGGCGTCCCTGGGTCATGGGGATGCCCACATCGTCATCCCGCTCGAGAGTCGAAGCGTCCTAAGAGGTTCGATGGCCTGGGCGTGATTGTGGACAAAGGTTAACCACCGCTGATCGCCTCGGGGCGGCGGCGGGCGCCTGAGTATGTACTTGCGCAGGATGCGCGGCGAGATCTGGATCCCGAGTTTCAATAACAGTTCGTTGGCGATGCGCTCTTCGCCCCAGGTGATATTGTTGCGATCCATCTGACGAATCAGTTCTCGAAGTTCAGCGGGGATTTTCGGTCGTCCACGCCGACACTTCCAACGCCACAACAGTCGAACCCCCGCGCGGTGCCACCCGATCAAGGTCCTCGGTGCGACATTGACGAGGGCATCCTTCCAATCAAAGCAGCGCGAGAGCAGTACAAGGAGATAGCGCGACGCATTGTCAAACCGCCGCGGCACCACTTTGCGTTCTTGATAGAACGCGAGCTGCTTTCTAAGAAAGAGATTCTCCGCCGCAAGCGTTGCGCGGCTTTTCATGCAAAGCGCTAAGAAATTTAGGCTGTTCGTGATAAGCAAGCGGCCCGAAGCAGCGAACTCAATCATACAGCGAACGAGGTGCCCAAGAAATTCCACGCCTCTAGGCTACACCCGCATCTCCGTGCACGGCTAGCTGCTCCCGCAAGAGCAAGAAAATGCGCAATCAGATATTATCTGCGGACCACAGTTGGCGAGTTACTATTTTTACGCAGGAGAGAATGGATTCACAATCTGTAAACCATTGAGCCGCTGACCTGTCTGCAGGTCCTCGCTGTAGAGGACGGTACAACCGTTGGCGAGAGCCGCGCGTACGATCAGCGCATCCCAGAAGGAGAGCGCATGAAGGCGATGAAAGTCAATGGCGCCCAGTATGAGATCGAGGTCGACTTGCACGACATCCAGCCGGGCAAAAATCTCCACCTTGCGCCGCGCGATTTCAGGCCTCACCTTCAGTTTGCGGGTAGTAGCAACGAAGTATTCCTGCAGAACCTGTGTGGAGATCACGCCGCTACGCTGGAGCCGTGCCTCCTCGACGAGGTTGAGAGCCGCCGTTTGCTTCTTGGGGGCATCGTGGTCATCCGTGTACACCAGTATGTTGCTATCGAAAAAACTACGAACGCCCATGCAACTCCTCACGGTCGAAGCGCCACCCTCGTGAATGGCCCTTGCTCTTCTGGCTCAAACGGCGCAGCTCCTCCATTTCCTCTTGAGCCTCACTCTGGCGTGTCAGCTGTTCGAGATAGTCGCGCACGAGTTGGTTCAGACTCTTTCCCATGGCTTGGGCAACTTTGCGCGCCTCTTCGGCGACCTTTTCGTCGATGGACAAGGTGATGTTCATAGGGGACCTCTCTGCGGTGACAAATAAGCACATACTATGTGCGCGCACATTATGCGTCAATCATTGGCACTGCGACTTGTTTTTTTTAGTTGCTCTCAGCATGTAACGCAACGAGGGCGCGATTTGGCTTGCGAGACTTTTGCGGGACGTCGTTAGACACTGTTAGACACCGTACGACATTCTGTGTGCAACGGGCTCGGGCAACTGTATCGTTAAATCAATGACTTATAGGTAGAGCAGGTGACTGAAAATCCCTGTGTCGGCGGTTCAATTCCGTCCCTGGCCACCAATATAATCAATGGCTTGCAGCATTTCTACCCCGCTCACTTGTCTAATATTTTCGCGTTTTTTCTAATTTGTTAGACAGCAATTATTTTGGAGCTGACGTAAGCCTCGGTTGTTATGAAGGATTACGTACGCAAACAAAAGCGAGCAGGGGACGCTGTTCTCGCGGGTTGCTATAGGGATGCATATCAAAGATGCAGGACTGGCTGCCGCATCTTTTGCGCATAGTCAACGAGTGGACCTCGTACTACAACACAGTACGTCCGCACCGGTCGCTCGGTCCTGGGATCCCAAGTCCTCCGGACACCTTACCCGTCGCTGTTACATCGTACCGACTTCCCGGACAAGCGGGACGTTTTCGCACGCCCTTTGCTTGGCGGCCTGCACCACGATTATCGGTTGGTGCCAGTCGCGGCATGAGTTCGGAAGATAATTGCGGACGACAGTCACTGCCATTGAACAAGTTTTGCTGGATATCGCATTGTCATGGCCTATTCAAAACACCTGTGGCGGCCTAGACTTGGATTTCGCCTATTACAGGTTCGGCGTCAGACGGCTCGACTGTCATATGCCCAATGTAGTAGTGCCTGCCTCTGCTTCCTTCGGCAACTCACATCCGCCTTTGCGCACCCCTTCTTGATCTGAGCAATATGTCTTGTCATCGCTTTCCATCTCTTGATCTGACGTTCGTCATCGGGACATCTCCTGCCCATAAAGTACCGGCAGTACCACTGAAACCACCCCCGCGGGTCCTCGCTATAAATCCAACCCTTTTCCTCCCACACAGCCAATGCCTGGGAGGCGTTGACGCCAAAGCAATTCAGGTCAGGATCGTGGCACCTGTGACAGAGTTTAGCCCCTGCAAACCAATCTCCGGGGAATTCGTCCGTACAGTCGGTCATGTATTTCCCGCCAAACACACCCAGCTCGAGCATCTGCTTTGGAGTTAGCTCAGGTTTGAAGTCAGCGTGATAGTTCTTGCCCATCGGTTCGGTCAGGAAATAGACGTAATTGCTTTGCATGAGGTCCTTCACAACTACTCTGCGCTTCTTCATGGCTCGTTTCTACGGTTCAGTCTGCGCGTTTAGCTCTATCACGAGATAGCCACAAATGGTGCAGACCGCTGCGGTCCCCGTTGCGCCCAGCTCGCCGCCTCGCGAGCCTCCGTGCGGAAATGGGCGCGTGGCTGTGATGAAACTCATGCTCAGGCGTGCTCGGCTTACCTGCCTTCGTTACGATTAAGGTAAGCCAACGATATCTGCGACAGCGTCGCCTCACAAGATGTACGCACTGAGTATTTTATGTTTCGGGGATTGAGCCATAAGCGACCAGACTTGCCCGTTTCGATGTCCAACAGAACACAAAAATAAAAAATTAGCACTGTACGGAATGCAAGGCTGAACTAACGTACAGATTAAGCGGCGGCCACGCTTTGTGTTGGCCGTCCGCTTGAACGCTTGGCGTACGCCCGACATGGGCATGAACTTATGGGGTGAAAGCCCCCTGTAAGAGTATCGGTAATGTCTATTATAGGACAAATGCAACTACTAGCCGACGGCAAGGGCAATCCCGCGAGGGGTGGTCTGAAGGAAGCCCGAGCGCAAAGGTGCGAACCGACGGACCGAAATCGCATAGAAGTCTCCGGGCGAGTCAGCACAAGATGACGAAGCCCACCGAGGTACAGGTGTCTTGGTAATGCCTCCGAGGAGCTGCTGGAGCGCGGAGTCATCAACGATGAGGGGGTCGGTCAGTAGGTAGTGCATCTCCACAAATTGCCGAAGGAACGGGTCGAAAGGCCCAGGAGACGCAGCATCATCTTGCCGGCAACCCCGTAACGTGGGCGTGCCCCATAGGCCAGCCGTGCGAGTTCAAGCTGAGTCGTGATGCCGTCGCCCCCAAGGGTTCCACGCCCGTCCGAAGGCCGAAGGAGTGTCCAGGAGCTTTGTCACCACCGGGTCAACGTCGGGTACGAACATGAACTCGTGCGGTCGGTCGATCGGACCGATGAGTTCTGCTTTACGATTCTGCTTTGCCGCGACGAAGAGGTCACTGAGCAAACTTCGTTCGACACCCGGCCCGTAGAAATCCGGCAGGCGCAAGACAGTGGTTCTAATCCTGGCGGTGGTGTGCGCTTCCAGGACACGGTTTTCCTGTTCCTTGCGCTTCCGTCCCTTGAAGGTATGAGGCTCCTTTGGATGATCCTCTGTCACACGCGCACTCTGCGGCCGGCCGAAAACGTACAGCGTACCGATAAGGAGCAGGCGGTCAACCTTTTCTGAGATCGCAGCATCGATGACGCGGCGCATCAGGAGATGAAAATCCGTGTATCGAACGCCAACCATATAGACGACAGCTGGGACGCCCCTGAGAGCAGCCCTGATGGACTGTGCTGCGCATTTAATCTCCGACCGGGCGTTACTCCGGTTTTTGGCCCGCCGCTAGCTAGCAAGTCGCTGAGAAATCGGTGTAACCTGATCGCATGGGATTCGTTCGTCAGGCCTTAAATTGTGGGTCTTCGTGAAAACGTGTGGGTAATTTTGTTTCCATGATCACGCTGCAAGGCTTGCTCCGCAAGGGATTACGCCCGGTTGAAGGGACGGTAATTTCTGGCATGCTGTGGCGATGGCTACCCAACGCAAACGCTCTCGTCGTCTCACCGACACATACGCCTTTGACGGCTTTCGTCCACAAGCAACGGTACGCGGGGTTTTCGGGGAACCGAAGGTCCGCATCGTCACGCTCGTACGACGCTCAAAAAAACACGCTGTGGAGTCTGCGGTACGTTGCATCGCGGTTGGTACGACAAGAAGCTGCGGCAGGTTCGAGATCTCTCCTGCGGGGATACGCACGTGCGGCTGGAGTTGGAGGTCCGGCGTGTGGATTGCCGGCAGTGCGGCAAGGTGAAGCGCGAGCGTCTGGACTTTCTGGCCGACAACCCTTTCTACACCAAGCGCTTTGCTTTCTACGTCGGGCGGCGCTGCCGCACGAGCACCATCAAGGCGGTGGCCGATGAGTTGGATCTCGACTGGCAGACGGTCAAGGAGTTGGACAAGCAATACATGGGTGCGCAGCTTGCACGGGCTGGCCGGCCAGGACCTGCGGTTATCGGCATCGATGAGATCGCCATCCGCAAAGGTCACACCTATCGCATCGTGGTCAGCGATCTCCTCCGTGGCCGACCGATCTGGTTTGGCGGGACTGACCGCTCTCAGGCCAGCATGGACGAATTCTTCAAATGGCTGGGGCCGCGTAAAACCAAGGGGGTGCGCTTGGCTGTGATGGATATGTGGAAGCCGTTTCGCAACAGCACCAGAGAACAAGCGCCCCAGGCGGCTATCCTGTTCGACAAATTTCACGTGACGCGTCATCTGGGCGAAGCGCTCGATAAGGTCCGCAAGGGGGAGTACGCCCGACTCAGCGGCGAGAAACGTACCTACATCAAGGGCCAAAAATATACCCTGCTCTCCCGGCGGGAGAATCTGACCCTCGATGGTCGAGCTGCCTTGAAGAGGCTCCTCGCCGCCAACAAGCGGCTGAACACTGCTTATCTGCTCAAGGAATCTTTCGGCCAATTGTGGAGCTACGAGCGTGAAGCGTGGGCGCGACGTTTCTTCGAGAACTGGCGTAACGCGCTTAAATGGCAGCGTCTGAAACCGTACGAGAAATTCGCCGAGATGATCGAGCGCCATTGGGATGGGATCGCTGCTTATTGCAAACCAGAGAACAAGATCTCTCTCGGATTCGTCGAAGGACTCAACAACAAGATCCGCGTCATCCAGCGCCGCGCCTACGGACTCCGCGACGAGGATTACCTGCGCCTCAAGGTGCTTACCTGCATGCTGCCGGTACTGTGAAAACACCATTTTCTACCCACTCACTTTCACGATGAGCCTAAATTGTTTTGTCGACCTCGTTGCGCTTAGCCGCACGCTCGTCGCAAACGGCCTACGCTTTCTAGCCCTCTGCATGAAGAGCCGCCCGACGCTCGCGGCGGAGATTCTCTTTCTTCGAAAACAGCTGGCGTTCTATCAAGAACGGAAACTGGTTCCACGACGCTTTGACAACGCTTCGCGCTATCTCCTCGTGCTGCTCTCGCGTTGCTTTGACTGGAAGGAGGCTCTCGTCAATGTCACCCCGAAGACATTAATCGGGTGGCACCGCGTCGGGTTTCGACTGTTCTGGCGTTGGAAATGCCGGCGTGGACGACCTCGGATCCCCGTAGAACTTCGCGCGCTGATCCGCCAGATGGCTCGCGATAATATAAGTTGGGGAGAAGAACGCATTGCTAACGAACTCTTACTCAAACTCGGGATCCACCTCTCCCCGCGTACCGTTCGTAAATACATGCCGCAACCTCCACCGGATCGAGCGCGAGGTGATCAACGCTGGTTAACCTTCATACACAATCACGCCAACGCGATTGTGGCCTGCGATTTCCTAACCGTCGTTACCGCGTCTTTCAAATGTCTCTATGTCTTTGTGATCATTGATCTCGGAACCCGAAAGCTGTTGCACATCCATGTGACCGATCACCCGACCGCTAACTGGACACTACAACAGTTGAGAGAAGCTATGCCCTCTGACCATCCGTATCGATACCTGCTGCATGACCGGGATAACATCTTCTCCGCCGATCTGGACGCGTCCATCAAGAAATTCGGTTTGCGTGTTTTGAAAACTCCCTACCGCAGTCCCATGGCAAATTCGTTCTGCGAACGCGTGATCGGAAGCCTACGCCGAGAATGCCTGGATTTCTTGATCCCATTAACCAAAGGGCATTTACTGCGAGTCGTACAAGAGTGGTCCACCTACTACAACACGGCACGAGCCCACATGTCGCTCGGTCCCGGGATCCCAAGCCCACCCGAAGCATTATCCGTAGCACTCGGAGAACACCGACACCAGCCTCCCCAGAGCCAGCAGGTTTGGGCGCGCCCTGTTCTGTGTGGGTTGCATCATGATTACGTGCTGATGCCTGTACCTGCGTGAGTCCGGAAAGATTCTTGCGGAGGACAATTGACCTCTTTCGGTGTGAATCGATTTTGCTGCACAGCTATTGGGTCATGGTGGTCATCGATGTGTTTAGCCGACGGCTCATCGGGCTCGCTGTCGAGCGCGGACACCTGGATGGAATCGCGTGGTATACAAAAACTCGATCGAGCCTGATGCACCAGGATCTTACCTCGACTGAAGGGGAACGAGTTCCGCTAATCAGTGCGAAGGTGGACGGAATTTATCCGTAGCCATGCCGCAAAGGCCTCTTCGGAAAGGCTACCGTCTGCCAGGCTGACCATCGTCCTTACGCAGGCCGCATTGTCAGCTATAAGCTCGTACCCGTTCAGGGCCAGAAAGAGCTCTGTCACCACAAAGGCTGTTCGCTTGTTACCATCCACGAAGGGATGATTACGTGCGATCCCGAATCCATAGGCGGCTGCGATAGCAGGAATGTCGGGGTCGGCGTAGGCTACGGTGTTTCTGAGTCGTGCGAGCGCGGACTGCAGCAACCCGAGGTCGCGCACACCGGTGGGACCGCCGTGCTCGGCAAGGTGCTCTTCATGTAGGGCAAGAACGATAGACTCCTCGAGCCATACGATCGACATTACTTCGCCAGCTTACGCAGAACATCACGGCGCTTTTTCATGATTTGCCGGGCGATGGTCATCTGGATCTCGAACTCCGGGCTATAAGGTGTTAGGCGGTAGCCGTCTGGGGATTCGGTCAAGAACACCGTGTCACCTTTCTCGAGCTTGAGCTTGGTCAGGACCTCTTTTGGCAGCACCATACCGATCGAATTTCCAATGGCGGTAAGTTTGAGGGTCGGCATGAGAGGATCTCGCGTTATTACTTGTGTAATAACATAGTGTAGACCCCGAGAGTTGTCCAGAGAGAAATCGGGCACCTGGCTAGGAAATGCTTGTCAATTCGGCCAGCGGGACTTTTGCGTGACGTCGTTAGACACTGTTAGACACCGTACGACATTCTGTGTGCAACGGGCGCGGGATACTGTATTGTTAAATCAATAACTTATAGGTCGAGCAGGTGACTGAAAATCCCTGTGTCGGCGGTTCAATTCCGTCCCTGGCCACCAATAGAAACAATAGCATGTGTGCCATTATTCACTTACATGTGGTCCGCAATTTTCTAAACGAACTGCCTTAGACACTCTTACTTTGTGGGGTCTACCTTGTCCCTGTCTGTGGCGAATCATCAATTGTACCGAGAAATTCGAACTCAATTCAGCCTTGTATATCCGTGCGTAACGGGTAAGGTAAGTGGATGCGAGAAGCTTTCGTCCTCCTTGCTTATCTTCACGACGCTGGTAAAGCGGCATCGGATTCCGCTGGCGGCCTTCGCCTATATCGGTAACGACGTGAACGATATCCCGGCCGTCGCGCTGACCGGTCTCTCGGCTTGTCCGAGCGATGCCGTGGTAGAGGTCCGGCCAGCGGGTGCGGGAGGAAAAGCAATAGCGCTCGACAGCGTGCGGCGATGCGCATGAACGCCCTCCGGTTCTTGATCGGCACGACACGAGCCCGCTGTCTCGCTTTGGCGAGCAGTTTGGCATGGGCAAGCCTCGCTGGGTGCGCGGACACGTCTCCCGAATGCCGGGACCTCCTCGCGCAGGCCCACGAGCGGGCCGAGAGGGGGAACCTCGATGCGCAGTTTAAGCTTGGACAGATGTACGAACACGGGGGGAAATGTGTCGCCGTGGATATGCAGGCGGCTGCGAAATGGTACCGCCAAGCCGCGGACAGTGGGCATGCCGGTGCGCAAAAGGTCTTGGGTTTCATGTATGCGGGCGGCGTCGGCCTGGAGGAAGACACGAAGCAGGCTGTCTATTGGTTTCGCAAGGCCGCCGAACAAGGCCACCCCGAGGCCCAGGTCGGTTTAGGCATCGCATATCTGCGCGGGGTCGGGGTCCCCCAGGACCTCGATGAGGCCACAAAGTGGCTGCGGCGATCGGCCGAGCAAGGTTTCGCACGGGGTCAATTCAACCTCGGTCATTCCTACGAAACCGGACAGGGAGTGCCGCAAGATTATGTGCAAGCGTATATGTGGTACAAACTGGCCGCTGGCCGGTACCCGAAAGCCGACAGGGCCCTCAAGCGTCTGGCAGAAACAATGACGCCGCAGGCGGTCGAAAAAGGAAACCGTTTAGCCAAAGATTGGAACGAAGCAGCGGTCGATTGACGACATCACCTCGATGTTAGATACCTCGACGACGGTGCCGACGGCCACCCGGCTCCAGTTCTCGGCAGCACGATAAAGCAGTCGGCCGCGCTCATCGAGGTCAGCAGGGCCGAACCCTGAGGCCCGGCGCTAGCCCGGATTTCTCGTGCGCCGTGCAAAGGCACGGTCTTTCAGCGGGTGCGAACCCGCCCGGTAACTCAGTGAGGCAATCTCACTTCTTCGATGAGCGACTGTGCACGCGATGGCGAAAGCGCTCGCCATAAATCGTATCTCGATCGCGTAGCAATAGCGGGGTGCCGTATCCCAGGGGAAGGCCCGACGATTTGTTGGGCTACCCATGTTGCAGCCGATGAGTAGATGGGCCAGAAGGACGAAGAGTTCTCGCGTGCCCCTACCTTACCAACCCGGCATGCCTAGACAAGACGACGATTAGCAGGAATTTTCCCTCGAATTAGCGGTTCGCCACACACAGGTAACGACCGAGGCAGAACAATGCTCACTGGCAGCTTTACCGGCAAGGTGCCCCCCGGCCCGCAGGGCATCCGATTACTTACCCTGTTATTCGCGATGCGGAAAAATCCGCTCCGGTTTCTCACCGAGGCTGCGCACCGCTACGGAGAGGTGGTTTTTCTCGGCTGGGGTGCCAAACGAGTCTATTTTCTCAATTATCCAAGTTACATAAAACAGGTTCATTCGGATAAGCCAGCAAACTACGCCAA
This sequence comes from uncultured Gammaproteobacteria bacterium, assembly GCA_963764725.1. Taxonomy (GTDB): domain Bacteria; phylum Pseudomonadota; class Gammaproteobacteria; order JACCXJ01; family JACCXJ01; genus USCg-Taylor. The sequence continues at coordinate 552,615 of CAVXTM010000018.1, forward strand.
GGACCCGCGAGTCGCGCGGATCAAGCCACTTTTCGGGGACGGTCTGACGACGAGTGAAGGCGCTCTTTGGAGGCGCCAGCATCAGATGATTCAGCCCTTCTTCCACCTAAAGAGGATCGCGGCCTTGGCGCCCCTCATCACCGCGGTGACTGCCAAGAGGCTGGAGCACTGGCAAAGAGCGGCTGCGGCTGGGGATCGGCTCGATATCGAACTGGAAATGAGGGAGCTCACGCAGGCCATCATCCTCCGGGTGCTCTTCGGCCAAGACCTCCCCGATTCCAAGGCCAAAGCGATCGGACAGGCATTGCGATTCGCCCTTAACCATATTAACCATCGCGTGTGGGCGCTTTTTGACTTTTCTTCCTTACCCACCCGAAAAAATCGCCTTTTCCTTCACCACCTACGCACGCTCGATCGATTTGTCTACCACAACATCACTGAGCACTGGCGCAACCCGGCCGTCTCGGATGACCTGCTCGCGCTGCTTATCGGCGCCCAGGCTGGGGAGCATGGGGAGGCGATGAGCGATCCTCAGCTGCGCGACGAAGCCATGACACTCTTCGTCGCGGGCCACACGACCATGGCGGCCGGGCTCGCATGGACCTGGTATCTTCTTGCAAAGCACCCGGCGGTGGAAAAGAGGCTTGTCAAGGAACTCGAAGGCGTGCTCGGCGGTCGCGACCCAACCTTTGAGGACCTTGCGACCCTGCCTTTGACGCGTAGGGTGATCGAAGAGGCGCTACGGCTCTATCCTCCCACGTGGATCATATCCCGTTATTCGCTTTCGGATGATGAGATCGGCGGTTACCCCGTCAGGGCACATTCTGCAGTTTTGATCAGCCCTTATGTGCTCCACAGAAACCCGACATTTTGGGACCATCCCGAGGAGTTTGATCCCGAGCGTTTTACTCCTGAACGCTCGGCCAACCGTCCGAGTTACTCGTACTTGCCCTTCGGAGGCGGGCCACGGGTATGCCTAGGTAAAGCCTGGGCGCTTATGCAAATGCAGTTGATCTTGGCGATGGTCGCGCAGCGGTACCGGTTGAAGCTAGCGCCTGGATGCCTGGTGAGACCAGAGACCGGCATCATGCTTTGCCCTCAGGGTGGGCTAATGATGACGGTCCATTAGCAACCCTAAAGCTCTCGGACCATGCGTCGTCATGCGATCCTTGGTCATCGCGTAATGTCCAAACATACGATTGCGCATGGTATCAATCCTTCCGCGCCTTGGTAGACCACCGGACTACAGCAGGTACGCCCTTGGGAAATGCAGCCAGGGAGGCTCGGACATTCCGCAACCCAATAATTGTCCTCCCCACGGGATATGACGACCTGTCGCATGGTTTAACCCTAGACAATCGAATACGAACAATTATATTCCGCCGCTGGTTGTACCGACATATCGGAGAAACTGCAACGAGTACTCGCCAACCGCCGCGGACATCACCGAAAGATGGCCGGACGCGATTAAGTCGAAGAGGTTGGGGTCTCTCGTTAGACAGGCTGTTTACGCAGCACGCCCCCTCGTATGCCGGAGTGTAACGTTAGTGCCGGGGATCTTGGTCCGCGCGATTCGGGGGGGCGTTGCTATGAGCTGGTCGGCAACCCGAGCTCTGCTACAATCTGACTAACTTGGTGACCAGTAAGGTCGTATTTATGTGCACGATTAGTCTGGCTGAGGCTAAAGCTAAGCTGAGCCATATTCTCGACCAGGTCGAGGCAGGTGAAGAAGTCATTATAACGCGTCGTGGCCAACCAGTAGCCCGTCTCGTAGGGGTAAAAAAAGGGCTTAAACCCCTCGAGTCGCGTGCCGCCTTGAGAACGCGGCTGCCACAGAGCGGCAAATCGAGCGCCGAGCTGATTCGAGAGATGCGAGATGAAGGCTACTGATGGTTTATTTGGACACCAGCATCGTCGCGCCCTTGCTCCTACCGGAGGCCACGAGCGATGAGGTGGAGCGGTATCTTCAGAACTTCTCTGCAGGCGAGCTTCGACGAGCGCTTGGACCAAAGAGAGTTCGGCTGATCTCTCGCAAGCGGAAGATGAGCGAACTCGACAAGCGACAGCTGATGAAGTGGGGCCGAGCTACGATCGCATGCTGCCGAATCTCGAGTACTGTTACCGAGCAGCGGACTACGAGCTCGCGCCGAGCTTCTCAAGACCGCAAAACTGGCTGCGCTGGAGATCGGCTGCACCTGCTGTGGCCCACAACCAGGGTGCTGACAACGTCCTTTCGCTCGATGCGGGCCTGATCAAGGCAGCGAAGCAACTAGGAATACCTGCTGACACTGGCATTAAACGACCCGAGGCCGGTAATCCCCATAGGCGACGATTAACCAACCGGTTACGGGGGCACGTCGGCCTATGGAAAAACCGAGCACATCGCGCATGAAAACGGTGAGCCACGACAAGGACGTCAACGTACGGCGCCAACGGCATGCGATAGCGTCGGTGAGATTTATGATCTAGATCAGGTTGTCGGGCCTTTGATATAGTAAACTGAACCGCTGAATACCGTGCTTCCAGTCCGCGGTATTTGCAAGAAAAGATCGCCGGCTGCGCCAATGCGTCGGTCAGCGATTCGTGAATTTCTTCCAGCAATCTCTCACGGCAATCTATGGAGGGGGAAGAAAATGAAAATCAAGGGGCGTGATACCGAACGGGGCGACTATTCTCTTCCTTTTCTGGCTCCCATTCCGCTAGCCCAAGCCTGGGATTACCTGATCGATGCCGGCCAGCGCACGATCCTGTTCCTCGATATCTTGCGGGAGCGCGGCAATCAATACCTCCAACAGGCAGCGGAGACTGTACCTCACGCGCTCGACTACGAGTTCGAGCTCATTATGGATGGCCGCTCGCTCAAGCGGCCCGTCAACTATGGTCTCATACAGATCAAGCCGCCAGCGGGCAAGAAGGTGGATCCGAAAAACCGTCCGGTGGTCGTCATCGACCCGCGCGCTGGCCACGGTCCTGGCATCGGCGGGTTCAAGGCGCAGAGCGAGATCGGCATGGCCCTCGAGGCCGGTTACCCGACCTACTTCATCGGCTTCGCGCCCGAGCCTATCCCCGGCCAGACCATCGAGGATATCGCCGAGGCCGAGGCGCAGTTCCTTGAGAAGGTCATCGAGCTCCATCCCGGGGCCGATGGCAAACCCTTCGTCATCGGCAACTGTCAGGCCGGCTGGGCAGTGATGCTCGTGGCGGCGGAGCGTCCCGAGCTGTTCGGGCCGATGCTCCTGGCCGGCTCACCGCTCTCCTACTGGGCGGGCGTGCGCGGCAAGAACGCGATGCGCTACTCAGGCGGCCTGCTTGGGGGGAGCTGGTTGACTGCGCTCGCCAGCGACCTTGGCAACGGGAGGTTCGACGGCTCTCACCTCGTTGCCAACTTCGAAAACCTTAACCCCGCCAACACGCTCTGGACCAAGCAATACGATGTCTGGGCCAAGGTCGACACCGAGGCGCCGCGCTACCTCGGCTTCGAGAAGTGGTGGAATGCGCACCCCCTCCTCAATGGCGAGGAGATGCAGTATATCGTCGATAACCTCTTTGTCGGGAACAAGCTCGCCACCGCCGAGATCGTGACCTCGGACGGGAAGCGCCTCGATCCGCGCAGAATTAAGTCCCCCATCATCTGCTTCTGTTCCTGGGGCGACGATATCACCCCACCGCCGCAGGCACTCGACTGGATCCTCGATCTCTATGAAGACGTCAACGATATCCGCGCGCACGGTCAGACCATCGTCTACTGCGTCCACGAATCGGCTGGGCATCTCGGCATTTTTGTTTCGGGCAAGGTGGCGGTCAAGGAGTATCAGGAATTCGCCCACAACATCGATATGATCGACTGCCTGCCGCCCGGTCTCTACGAGGCGGTGATCCGGCCGAAGACCAAGCAGGATGCGAACGTCGATCTCGCGACGGGCGACTTTATCGTCCGCTTCGAGATGCGCACGCTCGACGACATCCGCGCACTCGGGTACAACAGTGTCATGGATGAGCGCAAGTTCGCCACGGTGGCCCGGCTCTCCGAGATCAATTTGGGGCTCTACCGCACCTTTCTCCAGCCCTGGGTCAAGATGATGGTCAACGAGCAGACCGCGGAGTGGCTGCACAAGACTCACCCTCTGCGTCTGCAATACACACTGTTTGCTGACACCATTCCCTTCATACGGCCGGTGGCACAGCTGGCCGAACAGGTTCACGCCCAGCGCCGCCCGGCCTCGCCCGACAACCCGCTGCTGCTCCTCCAGGAGCAAGCCTCAAAGACGATCATCTACCTGCTCGATGCCTACCGCGACCTGCGCGACCAGAGTTTGGAGGCGATCTTCCATGCCATTTATGGAGCACCGCAGGTACAGGCGCTGCTTGGCCTCAAGGCTACCGATGAGCCACCGCGCCGCCGGCCAGGTCTCGAGCCCGAGGAGCGCGCTTTCATCAACCAAAAGATTGCGGAACTTAAGGCCCGGATCTCGGAAGGAGGACTGCGCGAGGCGGGGATCCGCTCCATCGTCTATATCGGTCTCGCAGACGCCTTCGCCGATGAGCGCAACTTCGCGGTCATCCGGCGCCTGCGCGCGGAGCCGGAGTACAGCCTGCCGCTTGCTGAGTTCAAGCAGAAGCTGCGCGAGCAGTTCTTCATGCTGCTGCTCGACGAGGAGAACGCGGTTCGTGCAATCCCGGCCATGCTGCCTGAGGACCGTGACCAGCGGGAGCAGGCCTACGCGATAGTGCGGGAGATCATGCTCGCCGGCAGGCGAGCCGAGCGAAGAGAGGCGCCGCCGCCTTGACCATGTCGCCACACTCTTCGGTCTTGGAGTGACAGAAAGAAGGAGCAAGAAGGTCGCTGCGGTAAAGAAGGTTAAATCGTGACTGAAACCGTTAAAAACCGAACGCTGAGACAACCTGTTCATCGAGGCTAGGTTACCGGGGGCAGTCATGCGGCAAGCCAAGCCGAAAGGGCAGTCATCGATGCTGCCGTTGACCTATTTCTCGAAGGGTATGGCCATGGCACCTAGGCAATTTTGGATAGGCACCTTGGTAGTCTTGGCGGGATGTGCAGTAGGTCCCGATTATCGGGAACCCGTGCCCACTGTCCCGGATCGCTGGCAAGCCGAAAACGCGACTGGCTTGAAACCCATCGACCCGGAGACCCTGAAAAACTGGTGGAAAAGCTTCGGCGACGCCCGCCTGGACCGCCTGATGGATCAGGCGCTCTCCGGCAATCTGGACCTCAAGATCGCGCTGACCCGCATCGACCAGGCCCGCGCCCAGCGCCGCGGCACCCGAGCCGAGCTGTTTCCAGAGGTCAACGCCTCGGCGAACGCGGGAAGGTTCGACAATCCCTTGCCAGGCATCGTGCCCACCAGCACCCGCTTCAACCTGTTCGAGCTGGGTTTCGACGCCTTTTGGGAAGTCGATCTGTTCGGCCGCTTGCGGCGCCGGGTGGAGGCGGCGACCGCCGATCTCGGCGCGGCGGCGGAGGACTATGCCCAGACGCTCGTGACGCTGACGGCCGATCTGGCGCGCGCCTATGTCGAATACCGGAGCCTTCAGGACCAGCTGCGCATCACACGCTCGAACCTGGATACGCAGCAGCACACCCTGAGACTGACGGAAAGGCTGTTCGAGGTAGGCGCCGGCACACGGCACGATGTGGTGCGGGCGCGGGCCCAGACCGAGACCACGGCGGCCCAGATTCCCGCCCTCGAGGCCGGGCTCGTCGCCACGCTTCGGCAACTGGACGTGCTGGTGGGGCGGCAGCCCGGTGCGCTGACGGCCGACCTGGACGCGCCCGGGCCCGTGCCGGCGGCGCCGGGCCGGGAGCTCCTGGCCTCCCCGGCGGCCACGATCCGCCATCGCCCCGATCTCCGCGTCGCCGAGCGCCGGCTCGCGGCCGCCACCGCCCTGCAGGGCGCCGCGATCGCCGAGTGGTTCCCGAAACTGTCACTGGCGACCTTCTTGGGCTTCCGCAACACCGATCTCGAAGACTTGTTCAAGTCGTCGTCCTTCTCCTACGGCGTTATCGGCAACCTCCTGCAGCCGCTGGTCAATTTCGGCCGCATCCAGGCCGGCATCGACTTGGCCGACGCGCAGCAAAAGGAAGCCTATCTGGCTTTCGAGAAGGCGGTGCTGGAAGCCCTGCGGGAGACGGAAACCGCCCTGACCCGCTATCTGCTGGAGGAGGTGCGGCGGCAGACCCTGGCCCGCTCGGTGGCGGACCAGCGTGAATCCGTGAGGCTGTCGCAACTTCGCTATCAAGAGGGTGTCATCTCGTTCCTGGACGTGCTGGACGCCCAGCGCGCCCTCTACGCCGCCGAACTCGAGCTCGCCCGGTCCCAAGCGGCGGTCTCCACCAATCTGATCGCCGTGTACAAATCGCTGGGCGGCGGCGCGAACGCCGGGCCGCATCAACCGGAATCCATTCAGGGGAAATCATGAGCAAGAGAATGAAATCGGCGCTGATTCTTGTCGGGGTCGTCGTGGCCGTCGCTGTGCTCTGGTGGGTCATGCGTCCCAAAGGTCTCCCTCCCGGCATCGCTGCCGGCAACGGCCGTATCGAGGCGACCGAAATCGACATCGCCGCGAAAATTCCCGGCCGCATCGTCGAGGTCCTGGCGCGGGAAGGCGACTTCGTGCAGCCCGGCGAGGTGGTTGCGCGCATGGACACGCTCACGCTGCGCGCCCAACGGGCCGAAGCCCAGGCCCAAGTCCGCCAGGCCGAGGATGCCTATCGGACGGCGCAATCCACCGTGGCCCAACGCCAGAGCGAACTGGCCACCGCGGAGGCGGTCGTGGCCCAGCGCCGCGCCGAGCTCGATGCCATCGGCAAACATCTAAAACGCTCCCAGGCGCTCGTCGGCGAGGGGGCCGCGTCGCAGCAACAACTCGATGACGACCGCGCCCAGACGCTGGCCGCCCAAGCCGCAGTCAGCGCGGCGCAGGCGCAGGTGGCGGCGGCACGGGCGGCCATCGAGGCGGCGAAATCGCAGGTCGTGGAAGCGCGGTCGGCGATCGACGCGGCCAAGGCGACGGTCGAGCGCCTGCAGGCGGACATCGACGACAGCGAACTGAAGTCACCGGTCCTCGCCCGCGTGCAGTACCGCATCGCCGAGCCGGGTGAAGTGCTGGGTGCCGGCGGCCGGGTGCTCAACCTGATGGACCTCACCGACGTCTACATGACCTTCTTTTTACCTACCGAGGAGGCTGGCAAGGTCGCCCTCGGCAGCGACATCCGCCTGGTGCTCGATTTCATACCGAACTACGTGATTCCGGCCAAGGCCAGCTTCGTGGCCAGCGTCGCCCAGTTCACCCCGAAAACGGTGGAGACCGAGAGCGAACGCCTCAAGCTGATGTTCCGGGTGAAAGCGAATGTCGCTCCCGAGTTGTTGAAACAGTATCTCGAGGGGGTCAAGACCGGCTTGCCCGGCGTGGCTTACGTCAAGATCGATCCGGCCGCGTCTTGGCCCGCCTCGCTCGAGGTCCGACTGCCGCCGCTACGGCCATGAGCCCCGCTTCCGTGACCACCGTCATTTGCATTCAGGACGTAACCCTCCGCTATGGCGAGACACTCGCCCTGGCCGACCTCAGCCTGGATATTCCCGCCAATCGCATGGTGGGCCTGATCGGCCCCGACGGCGTAGGCAAATCCAGCCTGATGTCTCTCCTCACCGGCGCCCGGGCGATGCAGCAGGGCCGCATCGAGGTGCTGGGCGGCGACATCGCCGACGCCGCCCATCGCCGCGCCGTCTACCCGCGCATCGCCTACATGCCGCAAGGGCTCGGCAAGAACCTCTATCCCACCCTGTCGGTGTTCGAGAACGTGGATTTCTTCGGCCGCCTGTTCGGCCAGGATCGGGCCGAACGCGACGCGCGGATTGCGGAACTTTTGGAAAGCACCGGCCTCGCGCCCTTCCGCGATCGTCCGGCGGGGAAGCTTTCGGGTGGCATGAAGCAGAAGCTGGGGCTGTGCTGCTCACTGATCCACGACCCCGACCTCCTAGTGCTGGACGAACCGACCACCGGCGTCGATCCCTTGTCGCGCGCCCAGTTCTGGGAACTCATCGATCGCCTCCGCGCGCGCCGTGCAGGCATGAGCGTGCTGGTCTCCACGGCCTACATGGACGAGGCGGGGCGCTTCGACTGGCTGGTGGCGATGGATGCGGGCCGGGTCCTCGCCACCGACACCGCGTCCGAACTGCGCGCCCGCACCGGCGCCGACACCCTGGAAGCGGCCTTCATCCGGCTGCTGCCGGAGGAAAAGCGCAAGGGCCACCGGGACGTGGTGATTCCGCCCCGCGCGACCTCCGGCGCGCCGGAAATCGCCATCGAGGCCCACGATCTCACCATGCGCTTCGGCGATTTCGTCGCCGTCGATCATGTCAGCCTGCGGATCGAGCGGGGCGAGATCTTCGGCTTTCTAGGCTCCAACGGTTGCGGCAAATCGACCACCATGAAAATGCTCACCGGCCTCCTGCCGCCGAGCGAAGGCGTGGCGCGGCTGTTCGGCCAAGTCCTCGACGCCGGCAATCTGGCCACCCGCCGGCGCGTCGGCTACATGACGCAGGCCTTCTCCCTTTATTCCGAGCTGACCGTACGGCAAAACCTGGAACTGCACGCCAAGCTGTTCCATCTCCCCAATGCCGAGATCCCCGCCCGCGTCGCCGAGCTGACGGAGCGCTTCCAGCTCGGTCCGGTCATGGACACCCTGCCCGACGCCGTGCCGCTGGGCGTGCGCCAGCGCCTGTCGCTGGCGGTGGCGGTGATCCACCGGCCGGACCTCCTGATTCTCGACGAGCCGACCTCCGGCGTCGATCCGGTGGCGCGGGACGGCTTCTGGGAGCTGATCATCGACCTCGCGCGCCGCGACCGGGTCACCATCTTCATTACCACCCACTTCATGAACGAGGCCGAGCGCTGCGACCGCATCTCGCTGATGCATGCGGGCAAGGTGCTCGCCAGCGACAGCCCCGCCGCGCTGGTCGAGAAAAGAGGCTGTGCCACGCTGGAGGAAGCCTTCATGGATTATCTGAAGGAAGCGAGCGGCCTGGCTGACGAACCGGCGGGCGCGGGCCCAACCCAGGCCGCCGGCACGCCCGTCCAGACCTCGGCCCCGGCGCGCGGCCATTCCGTCCAACCCAGCGCCCGCTTCAGCCTACAGCGCCTGTTCAGCTACACCCTGCGCGAAACGCTGGAACTGCGCCGCGATCCCATACGTGGGTCAATCGCCCTGCTCGGCACGCTGTTTCTGATGGTCACCTTCAGTTACGGCATCAATTTGGACATCGAGAATCTGCGCTTTGCCGTGCTCGACCGCGACCAGACCCTGCTCAGTCAGAACTACGCCCTCGAAGTCAGCGGCTCGCGCTACTTCATCGAGCAGTCGCCGATCACCGACTACGACGACCTCGATCGCCGCATGCGCAGCGGCGAACTGAGCCTGGCGCTGGAAATGCCGCCCAACTTCGGGCGCAATGTCGAACGCGGCGACGCGGTCAAAATCGGTACCTGGATCGACGGCGCCATGCCTTTCCGCGCCGAGACCTTGCGCGGCTATGTAAATACCATGCACCAGGGCTGGCTGCTGGAGCAAGCGCGGCGTCGTGCGACGAGCGGTGTGCCTGCCGGGCTGATCAATATCGAAACGCGCTACCGCTACAACCCCGACGTCAAAAGCCTCCCGGCCATCGTGCCGGCCGTGATCCCGATGCTGCTGATGATGATCCTGGCCATGCTCAGCGCGCTTAGCGTGGTGCGCGAAAAGGAGATGGGCTCCATCCTCAATCTGTACACCACCCCGGTGAGCAAGACGGAGTTTATCCTCGGCAAGCAGCTGCCCTATATCGCCATCGGCATGATCAACTTCTTCCTCGTGTGCGCCATGGCGGTGTTCGTTTTCGGTGTGCCGCACAAGGGCGACTTCCTGTTCCTGACCTTGGCCGCGCTGCTCTACGTGGTCACCTGCACCGGCATCGGGATGTTGGTCTCGGTCTTCACCCGCACCCAGGTCGCCGCCATCTACGCCAGCTTCCTCGGCAGTTACATCCCGTCCGCACGCTTTTCCGGGATGATCGATCCGGTGGCGTCTCTGGAGGGCGGTGCCCGCTTCACCGGGGAGATCTTTCCCGGTACGTATTTCATGACCATCTGCCGCGGTACCTTTTCCAAGGCACTGGGTTTCGCCGAGCTCAGTCCCACCTTGCTGCCGCTCGCCCTCGCCATTCCGGTGATCCTGGGCTTGAGCATCGCGCTGCTGAAGAAACAGGAGCGTTGAGTCTGCAGAAAAACCAACGGATTTTCCATTTCCATAACATAAGAAGTACCTGCAATGGATCAGTCAATCATCAGTGGCCTTGCGGCTGTTCTCGGGTCTTTGGTCGGGGGGGCTTCTTCCATCGCGACCGCGTGGTTTACTCAAAGAGCTCAAAGCCACCGTTTATCGGTCAATGCTGAAATTCGACGGCGCGAACTGGTCTATACCGAGTTCATCAATGAATGTTCCAAGTTGGCGATTGATGCCTTCGATCACACACTCAATGATCCTGGAAGACTGATGGCTGCCTATGCGCTTCTGAACCGTATGAGGCTTATTTCGTCGGGTTCGGTCGTTGATGCCGCGGACCAAACTTTAAAGGATATCGTGAAGCAGTATTTTGAACCCCATGTATCCATAGAAGAACTGCCCAAAATGGCGGCTTCGGGACGCGCAGACCCTCTGAAAGAGTTCAGTACCGTCGCCCGACAGGAACTGCTTAGACTGAATCGTGAGATCTAAGCTCCCGGATCCTAGGTTCCGAGTTTGGAAAATCCCGAGACCAAGGCATTCCCGCATGTATAACCCCATCATTCACGCTGGGCGATCTGACCGAACGCCTAGCGGCTTCTGAGCTCCATGCACACCCTGCTCAACATTTTCCATCTCGGGGTCAAGGAGCTGCGCAGCCTCGGCCGCGACACCATGATGTTGATCATCATCGCCTTCGCGTTCAGCGGCCAGATCTATGTGGTCGCCACAGGCATCCCCGAATCGCTGCACAAGGCACCCATCGCCATCGTCGACGAAGACCGCTCGCAACTGTCGCAACGCATCGTCAATGCCTTCTATCCGCCCCGTTTCCTGACACCGGCCATCATCGACCCATCCGCCACCGACCCCGGCATGGATGAAGGGCTCTACACCTTCGTCCTCGACATCCCGCCCGATTTCCAGCGGGACGTCTTGGCTGGGCGCCAACCGACGATCCAGGTCAACGTCGACGCCACGCGCATGACGCAGGCTTTCCTCGGCAACGGCTATATCCATGTCATCGTCAACAGCGAGGTGACGGCCTTCGTCCAGCATCATCGCGCTGACGCCATCCTGCCGGTCGAACCGGAAGTGCGCGTGCTCTTCAATCCGAATCTGAGCAATGTGTGGTTCGGTTCGGTGATGGAGCTGATCAACAGCATCACCGCGCTGTCCCTCATCCTCACCGGCGCGGCGCTGATCCGCGAGCGCGAGCACGGCACCATCGAGCATTTGCTGGTGATGCCGCTGACCCCGTTCGAAATCATGATGGCCAAGGTATGGTCCATGGGCCTGGTGGTGGTCCTCATGGCGACGGCGTCGCTCGTCTTCGTCGTGCAGGGCTGGCTCGAAGTGCCCATCCAGGGCTCGATCGCCCTGTTCGTCCTGGGGATGGCGCTGCACCTGTTCGCCACCACTTCGCTGGGCATCTTGCTGGGCACCGTGGCGCGCTCGATGCCGCAACTGGGACTGATGATGGTCATCACCCTGCTGCCGCTGCAGATGCTGTCCGGCGGCATGACTCCGTTCGAGAGCATGCCCGATTGGGTGCAGAAGATCATGCAGGTGGCGCCGACCACCCATTTCGTCTCGCTCTCCCAGGCCATTCTCTACCGCGGGGCCGACATCACGATCGTCTGGCCGCAGTGCCTTACCCTGCTGGCCATCGGCAGCGTTTTTTTCGGGCTGGCGCTGAGCCGCTTCCGCAAGACCATCGGTACGATGGCCTGATAGGCGATGGTGAGCTGGCCGAGTGGTTCTCGATCGCGGGGCTGTTCGGCGAGGCCCTGGCCAAACACGCGAAGGGTGAGATGATCGCCGTGTCCGGCAAGCTCACCAAGTCGGTTTGGACGGACAAGAACGGCGTGGAGGGCTTCGGATTCTCGGTTGCGAGGCAGTCTCGAACGCTCTGGCAACGGTACCGGCCGCTCAAGTAGCCGGCTTCCAGGCCGGAGCCCGCCTCGGCGACGGACGGCGACCGAAGCATGCGCCACTGGTTGGACGAAAGCGCGTTTGAGTACCGCGTCTACCGAGCCGAGGGGGCAGCAGAAGGTTCGCGAACAATCGTTAGCCGCGCGTCTTTGAGAAGCCGCTGAAACTCCGGCGACGAAAGAATGATCGCTCCCGCCGCGGCGCGCAGGCGATCGACGGCCTCGTTTGGGAGGGCAAAGGACGTGGGCAGCTGATTCAGATACTCGCGTTCGGCCCTGTCCTTGAGCTCCGGGAACGACACATCGATCAGGTGGATGTCGATGTCCGGCACATTGAGCGCCTCTGCCCCCCCGGATCCTCGCTGCGTGCAAGTGCACCTGACTGGCGGAGCCGGCGCATCGCCCGCCAACGCGCTGCGGTGTCCTTCAGCAGCTCGACGGCCTCGTAGGAATAGTGATCGATCGGCACACCGGCGGCCTTGACAAGAATGCTCAAGCTTCCGGGCGGCTGCTCCGACTCGTCCCAGGTGGTCTTGGGCGAGGACAACGAGTTCACGACGAAGACGATGACCCTGCGCACTTGGTCGAACGGCGTGGGTTGGTGCGCCGAGCGCAACGCTTCGATGATCTCGATCGGTTCGAGCACGCTGCGCATGCCCAGGTTGTCCGACACACCGCCATCGACGAGATGGATGTAGGGTCGATGGGCTCCGTCCTCGTAGGACAACACTGACTGCAGGCTGCGCAGCGCGCGGGCCGCGGGCCGCGTCCGCTTCGCCGGGTCGGTGAACGGCTGAAGCCACGGCTCGAGGGCAAAGTTGCAGGTGCCGCCATAGTTGTTGATCGTGACGGGCGAGAGGACGACGGGTACCGCCGAAGATGCCGCGGCGGCGCGGGATAGCCGCATAGCACTCAGATCCGAGCACAGGATGTCGAAGGTGCCCTGTTCGAACCGCAGGCGCGCGCCGGTCGAGATGTCGGTCGCGGTCGTGATGATGAACGGGCCGCCGCCTCGCTCCAGATCGGCAAACGTCGCGCCATTGAACAGGATCTCGTCGTACAACTCGGCCGCCAGCTCGGAACGGCCCCAGCCGGTCGACCACAGGTTCCCCCAGTAAGTCGGATTCAGAAAGCGCGCAATGAGTTCGCCCTGCACATCGCGCTTCAGGAAGCGCTGCTCATACACATCGAAGAGTCTGTCGCCGTACAGGCCGTAAGCCAGTGCGGTGAAACTGCCGCCCGAGACGCCCGTGACGATGCTGACCGCGTCGAGCAGTCGAGCCTTGCGGCCGTCTGGTGCCGCAACCTGGGTGCGCTCGAGAAACTCGAGGACCCCATACGAAAATGCGGCCGCCCGTGTGCCCCCGCCCGAAAAAGCAAGGATGACGAGGTTCTCCGAGTCTTTGGCGCGCTGCTGGCGGAAGAACCGATACCCGGTGCTCGGTTCAACCTGCGTGATCGGCGGGTTGACGGGGCGGCTGGCGCAAGCGCCCAGCAGAAGCGCGAGAGCTAGTAGCGGGATGAATGCGAATCGCGGCACGCAAATGCGTCCCTGGTTCAGTGCACTGTATCGCCATCGAACATGGAAATGTATCCACCAACGTCCCGTCCGAGAATGACACCAGTTCGCAGCCGAGCTTTAGCAGTTCAGGAAGTTGACCAGCTTCGGAATGACCTTTCCAGGAGCCTCTTCCATCAACCAATGCCCGGCTCCCGTCACCACGACGCCTTCGGCGTTGGTGTTCACGAGCTTGCCCTGGTCGATCAGGACTTTCCGCCTGCCTTCTCTCAGGAGAGCACGAGCATCGGCATCGTAAGCGGCGTTTTCGCGAACTGCGCGAAGTCCTTCGCATCCTATTCGAACGCCCGGAAAGTTTCCATCCCCGCCTTGATGTGGCCGGGTTTCGCGTATTCGTTCGCGATAACTTGCGATCGGCTTCCGGGATGGACTTCGACGCGTCCGCCGCGAAGTCGTTCCAGAAATGATCGAGGTAGATGCGCTCGCGGCCGGTCACCAGAGCGAGCGGCGTCTTGCCGTAGAAATGGACATGCCAGAGGTCGCGCAGCCGCCAGACCATCGTCCAGTCGCCCACGCCGGGAAGGAACGCGTCCATCAGAGCGATGCGCTTCACTTCGGCCGGGTATTCTCGCACTCCCGTGCAACACTAAAACGCCCCGAAACGCGGCGCCTCGGGCCAGTCAATAACTCGACAATTTCCCGGTTCTGGGCGAAGAACTCGCGTCATTGACAGCTGATAGGTTCAGCAGTAGCTTTCCTTACCAGAAAAGAGCGCGTTTCAAATTCCTACTCAGGAGTGAAAGGTCAGGAGTAAGGGGTAAAGAGAAAAGAGGTGAACCGTGAACAACAAAGAAATGAAAAACCTGATCAATAGGGCGCGCAAATTGGCGAAGCCTTTCCGCGTAACTGACGACAGTTTTCGCCTGAAGGACATCGATCCCGGCGATACCCTGCAATTTACCTCCGAGGACAAACCTCGCGCTAAGGAAGCGCTTGCGATGGGCGTCAACCTGCTCTCCGAGCTGCAAGACATGCTGTATGCGCAGGACCGTTGGGCGGTACTGTTGATGTTTCAAGCAATGGATGCCGCGGGAAAGGACGGCGCGATCAAGCACGTCATGTCCGGTGTCAACCCACAGGGCTGCCAGGTGTATTCTTTTAAGGCTCCGTCCCCCGAGGATCTCGACCACGATTTTCTCTGGCGTTGCATCAAGTGTATGCCCGAGCGCGGCCGCATCGGCATCTTCAATCGCAGCTATTACGAGGAGACCCTGGTCGTGCGGGTGCATCGGGAGTTTTTGGAGAAGCAAAAACTGCCGCCCGAGCTGGTCACGAAAGACATCTGGAAGGAACGTTTCCAGGACATCTGCAGCTTCGAGCGCTACCTGACACGCAACGGCGTTGTCATTCGCAAGTTCTTTCTGCACGTGTCCAACAAAGAGCAAAAGAAGCGATTCCTCGAGCGCATTCAGGAGCCCGAGAAAAACTGGAAGTTCTCAGCCAATGACGCCAAGGAGCGCGGGCATTGGGATGATTACATGGAAGCTTACGAAGACATGATCCGGAACACAGCGACCAAGAATGCGCCATGGTACGTGGTGCCGGCCGACAATAAGTGGTTTACGCGCGTAGTTGTCGCTGCAGCGGTTATCGAAGCGCTGTCTTCGCTGGACTTACATTATCCAAAAGTAAGCGACGAAAAGCTAAAGGAGCTGGCGGCGGCAAAGCGAGCGTTACAGGCCGGCAAGTGAGCATCGTCGCGAGATTCTAGCCAAACATATTTGAACCGAGGAAAAGTGATAGCTAACCGCCAGCGCCACAGCTCCTTCCCGATACTGGATTGGTTAATCGGTTACCAGAAGGAGTGGTTGCGGTGGGACCTGATCGCTGGCTCGATAACGGCTGCGGTCGTGATTCCAAAGGCGATGGCCTACGCCACAATCGCCGGGCTGCCGGTACAGGTGGGGCTCTACACCGCGCTGGTGCCGATGGTGATCTACGCAGTGGTCGGGACGTCTCGGCCGCTCAGCGGCCGCGGACGATTCGCCGAGCCCAACCTCGAGAACTCAAACCGACAGAAGTTGGCGCAGGACCATCTGCAGGATGCCACCGTTGCAGGAAGTACTCGACCTCGGCGGGAGCATCGATCCTCACCGTCGTTTCGAAGTGTCACTCGAGAGCCGTCCTGCCGGAGTCACCGAAACGCTGGCGTTCTGCCGCGGTGTGATGCCCGTCACCGATTCCAGTGATGGAAAATGTCTCGAAGCCGGTCAGGCCCAAAGACTGCGCCGATTCTCCTTCTTCGAATTGCAAGGGCAGGACGCCCATGCAGACGAGATTGCTGCGGTGGATGCGCTCGTAGGTCTGGGCGATGACTGCTTTGATGCCCAGCAACGCTGAGCCCTTTGCTGCCCAATCGCGCGAGCTTCCTGAGCCGTATTCTTTGCCGGCGATCACGACCAGGGGCGTGCCTTCCTGCTGGTACCGCAGAGCGGCGTCGTAGATGCTCATCCTGTCGCCGCTGGGAACGTGGATGGTCCAGGGGCCCTCGACTCCGGGCACCATCAGATTGCGCAGGCGAATGTTGCCGAAGGTCCCGCGCATCATGACTTCGTGATTGCCCCGCCGGGACCCAAAACTGTTGAACTCCGCCGGCGGCACGGAATGCTCCACGAGATACTTTCCTGCAGGTGAATTGACGGTGATGGCCCCGGCGGGCGAGATGTGATCGGTAGTGATCGAGTCGCCAAAGCAGTGCAAGTACTCTTGCACTCGTGACGTCGGCGGGCGGTGCCGGAACGCCTGCAAATTCGATGAAATAGGGCGGCTCGCGAACGTAGGTCGAATCGCCGTCCCAGTCGAACAAAGTGCCGGTGGGCGCCGGCATGCTCTTCCACTTCTCATCGCCTTCGAATATGCGGCCGTATTCGAGGTCGAACTGATCCGATGACACCGAGGAGGCGACCAGGGATTCAACTTCCTCGGCAGTGGGCCAGATGTCCCTCAGGTAGACGGGCTTGCCGTCTCGATCGGTCCCCAAGCGGATCCACGGTCAAGTCGCACATGACCGTTCCGGCCAGCGCGTACGCGACACACAACGGCGGCGACGCCAGGTAACTCGCCTTCACCTGGCCGTGAATGCGTCCCTCGAAATTTCGATTGCCCGACAGAACTGCAACCACCGCCAGGTCTTTGCTCGTCGACGACTTCGGCGATCTCTTCGGGCAACGGGCCGGAGTTACCGATGCAAGTCGTGCATCCGTAACCCACCAGGTTGAAACCCAACTTCTCCAGGTACGGCGTGAGGCCCGCCTTGTCGAGGTACTGGGTAACGACGCGCGAACCCGGCGCCAGAGAGGTCTTCACCCAGGGCCGGCACTGCAGGCCTGCCTCCACCGCCTTTCGGGCCAACAGACCGGCCGCGATCATGACTGACGGGTTAGACGTATTGGTGCAGCTCGTGATTGCAGCGATGACGACGGATCCATCGGTCACGGATGCTGCTGCGCGCGGCTGTCCCGATGGGCTCCGGCGGAGCTTCGAGAACCTCGCCCGCAGGAGAGCCTCCTTCGCCCACGAGCCGGGCAATGTCCTTGCCGTCCACTGGAGCTTCGACCCCGTCGAATGCTGCCTTGAAGGACTTCCGAACTCCCGGCAAGGGGACGCGATCCTGAGGCCGCTTTGGTCCGGCGACGCTCGGCTCGACCTTTCCCAGGTCCAGATCGAGCACCTCGTTGAAGAGCGGCTCGGGGTCTTCGTCAGTTCTGAACAGACCCTGCTCTCGCGTGTACCGCTCGACCAGACTCGACGAGCGCGCCGCCGGCCCGTCAGATTCAGATATCTCAGAGTGTTCGAGTCGACCGGGAAGAGTGTTGATGTGGCGCCGAACTCCGGCGACATGTTCGACAGCGTGGCGCGGTCGGCGATGCTGAGAGCGCTCAAGCCTGGTCCGAAGAATTCGACGAACTTGCCGACGACGCCGTGTGCTCTCAGCATTTGGGTCAGGGTCAGGACGAGATCGGTGGCCGTCGTACCGGTCGGGAGCGTTCCTCGGGTCCTGACTCCAAGTACGATCGGCTTCGGGCAGAAACATCGGCTGGCCGAGCATGGCGGCTTCGGCCTCGATGCCGCCGACTCCCCACCCCAGCACGCCGAGGCCGTTGATCATCGGGGTGTGCGAGTCGGTCCCGACCAAAGTGTCGGGAAAGACCCATCCGCCGCGCGATGAAACGACTCGTCCCAAATGCTCGAGGTTGACCTGATGGCAGATCCCCATCCCGGGAGGCACAACTCGGAAGCCCTCGAATGCTTGCTGCGCCCAGTTGAGCAAAGCGTAGCGTTCGCGGTTGCGACGGTACTCCCACTGCAGGTTGGCGGCATAAGCGTCGGTGCTGCCAAAACGATCGACCTGGACAGAGTGATCGATGACCAGGTCGACAGGAATGAAGGGATTGACCCGCTTGGGATCTCCGCCTGATCGGACGACCGCGCTTCTCAAGGCTGCGAGGTCCACGACTGCTGGAACCCCGGTGAAGTCCTGCATCAGCACTCGTGCGGGCATGAATGCGATGGACGCACCGGCGCCGTTCGGCCACCGGGCAAGCGCCACGACATCCGCTTCGGACACGTCCCGGCCCCCGGCCCTTCGAGCGATGTTCTCGAGGAGGATCTTGACGGTGTGCGGAAGCCGTGCCACATCCGCGCCGGTCTTCGCGGCCAACTTCGCGAGGCTCACGTAGGAGGCCGTTCCCGAATCGGTTATAAGCCTTGCCGTGACGCCTAGTGGATCGTTTGGCATGATGCGCCGCCTCGTACCGGGAAATTTCGTGTCGATTTCGAAAGATAATTGTACGATGCCCGAGCCAAAATATCCTACGCTCGAAGCGTTGTTGGCGGCCGTGCGCCGTGCGTGCGAAGCGCATCTGCCATTTGGTCGGCGCCCGGTGCTGCGCGCCGCTGTAACGGCCCGGATCCTTATCGTAGGCCGGGCGCCCGGCGTGTGTGCAGCTTTATGGGTGCCTTATCCGTGCCCTTCATGGAAGCGCCCTTTCTCGAGCTCATCGCTAGGTGTCGGGCCCGCCCAGGATAAGGATCGGGCAGGGCGCGCGCTCGAGTGCGGCGCGCAGGATCAGTGCTCGTCCAGCCTGGAGACGGCTGCGGCGTACCAGCACGATCGCGTCGCACGCATGCTCGACGCTAAAACGCGCTATCTCCGTGGCTATGTCGCCCTGGGCGAGATACATCTGCACCGGGACTTCGGGCGGGCACTGGGCGCAAGCATGCGCTAAACGCCCCTTCACCTCACCAGCCCAGTCGGGCCATTCGTGCTGCTTCTGATCGACGTACCGGGGCGCGCCGATACTACCGCGCTCTACCGGTCTGGAGCGGCCCTCCCCGGCTACATAAAGGAGGTCGATCGACGCGCCAAGCCGGCTGGCGAGCTCGGTGGCTGGTTGCAGAGCGACGGCGGTCTTCGGCGTCCCGTCCAGAGGCAGAAGGAGTCGCCTCAGCTGGCGTCCCGGATGCAAAGTCCCGGGCCGCACCAGGATAACCGGCTTCTCCGAATCGGCGATTACCGCTTGCGCCACGCTTCCGAGGCGGCGTCGGATCGAGGTGGAGCCTCCGTGCGTCGTCATGACTACGAAACCAACATCTTGGTCCGTTGCGGCCGAGAGTATCGTCTCTGCAGGCCTGCCGGTTTCAATCCGAAGACGAGACTCGCTGAGGCCGTCCAAGCCTACCTCACGGACTGCCTTGGCTATGTCATTCTGGTCTGCTCCCTCTCCAAGGACGTGAAGAATCTCGACCTCCGCTCCGAGCTGAAGCGCGAGGGCGCTGGCCGTGGAAAAGCTCTCTGAAGAAGCGCGGGAGCCATCCCAGGCGACGATGATCGCCGTTCGGGTCGCTGCGCTCGATGTCACGTGAGGGCCTCCTGCCACTCTCCCTGAAGATTCCTGGCGCACCGCCAAGTCTCGTCTCGGCGAAGGCGGTGCTCCAGGCTGCCGGCGTAGATCGACATCGGGGCGCCGCCCTCCAAACGCACGACAACCTCATGGGGTTCGCCGATTATCTCGACCTTGACCCTACGGCGCCGCCAACGGATGGAGAAGCTGAGCCGGCGCCAGCCTTCGGGCAGATGTGGCTCGAACCGCAGGCCAGAATGCTCGAGTTGCAGCCCGGCGAAGCCGAACGTCGCCGTCTGCCAGAGTCCGCCCATCGCCCCGATATGGACTCCGCCCGCTGCGTTTCCCATGGTGTCGTCCAGATCGATGGCAGCAGTCTCATCGAAGAACTTTTTCGCCAGAGAGACGTCTCCTAGACGGGCAGCGACCACTGCGTGCGCCGCTGGACTGAGAGAGCTGCCATGAGCGGTGCGCGCCTCGTAGTAGCGAAAGTTGGCTTCCCGCACAAGGTGATCGTACCGCTCGCCGAGCAGCGCGAGCAGCATGATGACGTCAGCTTGCTTGACAACTTGCGAACGCCTGGTTCGCTCGGGGCCCAGGATGACGTCCATAGGTGCCGTTCGTTCCGCGTAAGCCTTCAGATCGATATCCTCGAGGCGGAAGAACCCGGCGAACTGCTCAAAAAGACCGGTGCCGGGGTCGAAGCCTGTGAGGAGCTTCTCCCGTATCTCTTCCCAGAGGGACGTCTCTTGCGTAGAAAGCGAAAGCTTCTCGCCCAGGGCCGCCCAGTGGGTGGGCCACCGCCGCTGAAGTAGTTTCACAACCTCCAAGCCGAGCTCGATGTTGAAGGCGGCCATGACGTTGGTGTAGGCATTGTCGTCGACGCCTTCGTGGTACTCATCAGGACCGATAACTCCACGTATGTGGTAGCGACCATCGCTTTCCAGCTCCACCCGACTGGCCCAGAAGCGAGTCGTTTCCAGAAGAATCTCGGCGCCGGCCTTAAGCATGAAACGGTTGTCGCCGGTCGCCCGCCAGTATTGCCATACAGCGTAGGCGATATCGGCGCTAATGTGGTGTTCTTGGACTCCCGAAAGGATAGGGATCACTTGCTGTTGAGGCCCGAGGGCGAACGGTGGCGTAGTCTCCTCTCCGCTATCCGCGGATTCCCAGGCGTAAAGAGCACCTCTATATCCGAGGCGCTTTGCTTTCGCGAGGGCAGCCGGCAGCGTGTGAAAGCGATACATAAGCATGGCGCGGGCAGCCTCTGGCCAGGTGAACGTGTAGAAGGGCAGAAGGAAAATCTCGGTGTCCCAGAAGACGTGACCCTTGTAGGCATCACCTGTTAGCGCCCTCGCCCCGATGGAGACGTGCGCATCCTCCGGGTTGGCGCCGCTGATCAGGTGGTAGATAGCAAAGCGGAGGCGGTTCTGGTCGGCGTCATTGCCTTCAATAGAGATATCGCTGCTGGGCCAGCGGCGTTTCCATGCCGCGACATGGTTTGTATACAACCGCCGATAGGCAGACGGAGCACCCGACACCATCTTTTGAGCGCGGCCCCGGGCTTCCTCCTCTGCCTCTCCGCGGGCAAAGCCGATCATCCGGCAGAGCTGCACCGTATCGCGCGGGGTCGCGTCCCATGCCCACAGAACACTCCCTGGTTGTTCGACCGCCGTAGCCAAGCGCCGCCCGTTCAGCCTCAGCGAAGACTGGGACGCGATCGCCAGCAAGACGGGTCGTTGCCGGACGCGGAAGACGCTGATGCTGGGCGAGTGCCGGACGATCTCCAGCGCAGGGGAACCTGGTCCCAGTCCAACTTCCAGCTGCAGCGTCGACGGCTGGTCCACCTCGATTGAGACTATCTGAGCGGCGACGCCACGGGTCGAGAGCGCGGCGAAGCGCATCGCTTCGAGACGCACAGAAACGCCTGACCCGGCCTTCTGCCTCAAGCTGCTATGGAGAACCCCTCGTTGAAAATCAAGGCTGCGGTTGTGCTCGAGTATCTCGCCCTTCTCCAGAGAGATCTCTTCGCCGTCGACGAGTAGACATAGGCGAAGCCACTCCGGCGCAGACACCAATGAGGGGACAGGTGGACTCGTTTCGGGGAAGTCGAATAGGCCGGCTACATAGGTTCGGGGACGGGACGCCGGCGTTGGCTGCTCGAGCGACCCCCGCACGCCGAGGAAGCCGTTGCCGACTGCGAAGCGCGACTCAACCTCGTGCTCCAGCGCCGGCTCATAACCGTTCTCCACGAGCATCCACGCAGGATCGGACCGCGCAGATAAGGCGTTCTGCCAGAAATCAACGAGGGCAATGCTAGACATGGCATCTCCGCCGAAAATTGCAGTTCCTTTCGCGGCTCCGCGACCGGAACGCTGGGAGCCGTCTGTCGACTGCGAGCGCGTCTCAACCTGGGAGCTCAGCGATGCCGTCGGCAGGAGGTCATATTCGTGAAGTCGCAACGATTTCGGAGTGCGGGCCACGAGCTCAGCGCTGGTCTGTGAGTCGCCGCTGGCGAAGAGGATCACCAGGTGACGTCTCTTACCTAGTGTAGCTCTTCGCAATCAATGGAGCTTATCATAGGCGGGTGGGTGATTCTCTCATGCTCGCCCTTGGCCTTGCGGTGAGTTTAACGCGCCTCGTCGTGCTCAGAGGAGAAGAAGGCCATGGATCGCTGGGCGCCAGCACGCTCTTTGCGGTCGGGACCGCGTTTCGAGGGCTACACGAGGCTATCGCATGGTGTATGCTCGGAGTGACGGCGGCGTTGTCGATCGCGTAACCGATGCGCAGACGCCTTCCCGTCGCTAGGCTCGGCGAGCTTCTCGCTTCCGAGCGCGGGCTGACGACGGCAGAGGCGGAAGAGCGTCAACGCATATACGGCCGGAACGACGTCGTCGAGACACCGTCCGCGAGCTGGCGAGGCGTTCTACGGGACACGGCGACGGACCCCATGCTCTGGTTCTTGGTGGGAACCGGGGCGCTCTATTCCTTTCTCGAAGAATACGCAGAGGCCCTGGTCTTGCTCGCGGCGATCGTGCCTCTGATCGGGATGGACGCCTTTCTGCACCGCCGGACGCAGGCTTCGACCCAGGGTTTGAGGAGCCGGCTCGCCGCCCGCGCGACCGTCGTTCGCGACGATAATGCCATCACGGTTGTAGCCGCCGAGCTCGTGCCGGGAGACCTCGTCGTCGCGACGCCCGGCGAGCCGTTCCCGGCCGACGGGATCGTCGTCGCCGGCGAGGGCCTGCAGGTCGATGAATCCGCCCTGACCGGGGAATCCTACCCGGTCCGCAAGCAAGCGCTGCGGCCCCTGTCCCTGACAAGCGGTGAGCCTGCCGTCGATGCGTGCCACTGGGGATTCGCGGGCACGCGGCTCTTGACCGGCGAAGCCCGGCTGCGAATCGCGTATACCGGCGCCGAGACGATCTATGGCGAGATCGTCCAGAGCGCGCTGAGCGGGCGGCACACCCGTACCCCCTTGCAACGGGCGATCGCCCGTCTTGTCACCGCGCTTGTGGTGGTCGCCTCCGTGGTCTGCTTGCTGCTTGCCTGGATCCGCATGCGGCAAGGCCACGGCCTCGTGGATGCGCTATTGAGCGCCGTGACGCTGGCCGTCGCCGCGTTGCCCGAGGAATTCCCGGTGGTCTTTACCTTCTACCTAGGGGTGGGGGTGTATCGTCTGGCAAGGCGTCAGGCGCTCGTGCGCCGGGCCGCGGTGGTCGAGAACATAGGACGCGTGTCCTGCATCTGCTCGGACAAGACCGGCACGATCACCGAAGGAAGGCTGCGTCTGACCCATTCTTACCCTGCACCTGTCTTGGACCGCGAACGGTTGCTGGCGATCGCGGCCTACGCGTCTCGATTCGAAAGCGGAGACCCTCTCGACCTCGCTATCCTCGAGGCGGCAGCCCCTGCGACAGACCTGCTGGAACGGCTCGCGACCTTCCCTTTCACAGAGGATCGCGGATGCGAAACCGCCATCGTGCGTAGCAAGAACGGACAGCTCGTGGCCGCGGTTAAAGGCGTCCCCGAGAAACTTCTGTCGATGTCGTCTTTGACACCTGGCCAACACGACGCATGGGTAGGGCTCGTCGAGAAGCTCGCCGCGAGCGGCCATAAGGTCATCGCTTGCGCATGGCGGGACCTGGAGCCCAGTGCCCGAGTTGAGGAGGAACCGGATGGAGGGTTCATCTTCGCGGGGCTGCTCGCCTGCGAAGATCCGCCACGCGAGGGGGTGGCAGAGGCCGTCGCTGATTGTCGCAGAGCGGGCATCCGTATTTTTATGGTCACCGGTGATCATCCCGCGACGGCGCGCGCTATTGCGCGGGAGGTAGGTTTGGGGGGCCGCGCCCCTAAGGTCGTACGCGCCGACGACTTCTGCCGACAGCTCACGGCGGGTAGCGAGGCGCTGAAAGGCATCGACGTGATCGCTCGTGCCCTGCCCTCGCAAAAGCTGGCGCTCATTCGCGCCTTGCAGTCGCAGGGGGAGATCGTGGCGGTGACGGGGGACGGCGTCAACGATGTCCCCGCGCTGCAGGCCGCGGACGTCGGTATCGCGATGGGCGAGCGCGGCACGCGCAGCGCGCGCGAGGTATCGGCGATCGTGCTGCTCGACGACAATTTTCGCACGATCGTGCAGGCGATCGGAGAGGGGCGTCAGCTCTTTGCCAATCTGCGCCTGAGCTTCGCCTATCTCCTCATGATCCATATTCCGCTCGTGCTTACCGCGGCGCTCATCCCGTTCGCTGGTTTCCCGCTCCTGTACCTGCCTTTGCACATCGTGTGGCTTGAGCTCATCATCCACCCAACCGCCCTCCTCGTATTCCAGGGGCTGCCGGGTAGAGACCGGCTCTGGGCTATTCGGGAGCGACACCGCTTGCGTTTTTTCGGTCCTAAGGAATGGTGCATCATCGGAGCGGTCGGCGTGCTCCTCACCTTTATGGTGGCAGGAGGATATGAGCGCAGCCTCGGCATGGGGCGCGATGTCGAGCATGCACGGGCGATGGCGCTCGCCGTCCTCACGGTGGCGAGCGCGATGCTGACCGCAAGCCTGAGCCGACTGCAAAGCGCTACCGCGTGGCTTACGGTGGCGATAACGCTCGCGATCTCGATCCTTCTGGTCCAGACGCCAGCATTTGCGACGCGCTTGCACCTCGTCCCGCTGCATCTCGACGATTGGGCCACTGCCATGCTCGGCGGCCTGCTTGCCGCTGCGCTACCCTTTTTCGCCTGGGATCGATCACCACGCAAGCGGTCGCCTTGTGATTAGAGAGGTTGCCGGGGGCCTCGGGTGGATCTTCCTCTATGAAGGACAGCGAAGATTCAGCATAACACCTTGAATGTTTGAGCACTAATCGCGGGTTGACGGAAACGGTTTACTGCCTAGGCCGCACGATTGAGAAGGAGATCCCGCGACGTGAGCCAGGATTAATTTAGAACGCATCGCGGCACTGCGTTGGCGGCCTAGACCGAGCAGCAAAGCTGTAAGGGCTCCAGCGTTTTGAAATCAACTCATGCACGGGATGATCTGCGACGACTTCCATCGACATGTTTCCTTCCCCTTCCCCTGTTTATAGTTCAATCTGAGGCCGCGGCCATAAGGACCGCGCCAGACGGCGAAGCGGTTGGTGTCGGCTGCAGCAAGCGCTAGCTCCGCGGGCCGCGCGCACAATACTCCGGTTACGCGCCGTCTTCAAACCAAATACTTCCCCCCGCGTCGATATCGGGGATCAGCCTCAGATCGTCTGGAGTGGTGTCTGGCCGCCCCTCCGGCACGTTCGCCACGATGATGCCGATGAACGGCTTACGCGGCCCGAATGGTGAAACGGAGAAACCTAACGGTAATGGCCAGAAGACCCGAAGAACCAGCAAGCGGCCGCCGGAGTCTCTGAGGCCCCAGGCTCATACCAGCAGCTTCACCCCCTAAATGTCCTTCCAGAACCTAAAATCGTTGGTCTCGATGTCGTGCAACGTCGGCATAGGAAAGTAACGGTACTTGTCCTGGCTCGTGAACATGAACCCATGCCGGATCATCTTGAACGAAATCTGATCCAACGGGCAGAACAACGCCAACCCCTTTGTCTTCTGCTCGGGCTTGCTCTTCATGTGCAGGATCGCGTCGCGCAGCTTTGAAGGATGCAGGAACGGGAATGGCGCCTGTCTGAAGGGATTCTTCTCGAAGTTGTCGATGAACTCATCCACGTTGAGATCGATCTGGGTGTAGAACAGCTTGGGGCAGCCCTTGGGATTGCCGGGCTGGGTGATGAACTTGCCGAACTCGACCATGTCGTAGGGACTCATGACGAGCATGGACAGGGGCGCGATCTCGGCGAAGGTTCGCAGGAAGCCGGTATGGAGGACCTTGTCGTATTCCTTGGGTTTGATCTCGAGGACATGGGCTTCCGCGGTCGAGAGATAGAGGGCCTTGATGCAGTCGAAATCCATATGCTCCGTCACGCGGTAGGAGCAGATGAACTTGGTATGCTTGGGCGTGCCGTCCTCGTGGGGAATCAGGCGCTCCAGGCTGCCGTCGATGTCAAAATAGGGATGGCGGAAATTGATGTCGATATCGGCAAACACCAGCTTACCCGAATAATGCCGGATAGAGCCGATCAGGTAGTGGCGCGCGAAGGCCTCCGGCGCCAATTGGGAGGCGACGAGGGCCTCGTTGGGATATAGGATCTGGTAGAGCCGGTTTTCGTATTGCATGATCAGAGACCCCAGAAGAGTTTCAGCGTGGGGGCGATGACCACCGACATAACGCCCATCAGCTTGATCAGGATGTTCAAGGAAGGCCCGGCGGTGTCCTTGAAGAGATCGCCCACCGTGTCTCCGACAACCGCGGCCTTGTGGGCGTCCGAGCCCTTACCCCGCCGACTCCGCTTTCGATGGTCTTCTTAGCGTTGTCCCAGGCACCGCCGGTGTTGCTCATGAATATAGCGAATGCCACGCCGGACGGAGAATACGAATTTTAATAGCCCTCCTCGGGAGCGAAAGATACGACTGAACCTGTCAGGTGTCAAACACGTGTATTCGGCCAATACATTCTGCACTGTGTATGTGGAAGAGATGATGCCACAACCGATGCGGGAGTGTTCAGTCCCAGGGCATGATGAGGGCGTTGGGTGTTGTACCAGAGCAGCCAGTCAAAGAGTTTGTCGTTGAATGCCTTGAGATCGGTGAACAGGAGCTCTTCGTGGTAGTCGAGAAACTCATCTTGCAGCGTGCGATTGAAGCGCTCACAGCGCGCGTTCATTTTGGGTGTTCTCGGGAACGTATGCCATTGGGGGATCCCTGCGGCGTGGGCGGCCTTGGCGAACTGTCCGGCGAACTACGAGCCGTTATCATGAAGTGCGTGCTCGATACGCATCGGCAACACCGCAATGGTCTTGCTCATGTGGCGGCCAGGTACAAAGCCGCCCTGCGCATCTTCGCCGAGACTTGCAGTTCCTTTCCGACGGCTACGCTGAGCCTGTGTGCCCGCCAAACCAGCGGTCGTCGTCAACGGCTAGGCTGATGCCAGCTCACGGCGAAACCCCACTGACTCAGCAACTCGGCTCATGGGAAGGGCGGCGCTCCAGACTGTAGACGGGAGCGGCAATTGTGCCGTCGTGGCGCCGTCTGCAGACAAGAGGCGAGCGTAGGCCTCCTCGTACGCGTCCGTCATGGCCTCGGCGGAGAAATAGCGTTCCACCCTGAAGCGACAGTCTGCGCGGTTCAGGCGAGCGACGTCCTGAACGGCCCTCACCATCTCATCCACATTGTCGCAAACGAACCCCGTCAAGCCGTGCTCGATGACCTCGGGAACTGACCCAGCGCGCAATGCTATGACGGGCGTCCCGGTCGCCATTGCTTCGACCATGGTCAACCCGAAGGGCTCCGGCCAATCTATGGGAAACAGGTAGGCGTAGGCGTGTCCGAGCAGTTCATCCTTCTGCTTCTCATCTACTTCACCGACGTATTCGACCCAGGGCGAGCGACGAATCAGCGGCTCGATTTCCGTCATGTAGTAGTCGCGGTCAACCGGGTCGACCTTCGCGGCGATAACGAGTCTCATTCCGGCGCGGCCAGCGACCTCGATTGCTCGGTCTGGGCGCTTCTCCGGGTTAATTCGTCCGAGGAAGACGAGGTAGTCTCCAGGCCGCTCACGGAACCGGAAGTGATCCAGCGCGATGCCGTTATAGACGGTGGAAAGCCAGTGAGCGACGGGAAAATAGGCCTGCTGAGCCGCGCTGATCGAGATGAGCGGCTGTTCGGGGAAACGCGTGTAGGTGGCGCGAATCTCGGCCAAGTCCAGGCGCCCATGAGTCGTAGAAAGGGTCGGGGTGGACGAAATGCGGGCAAACGGAAAGGCGAGCCAGTCGACGTGGTTGTGGATGAGATCGAAATCATCGGCCTTCTCATAGACCTGGGCCAGCTCGAGCAGTACCGATGCCGTCGGCAGGAGGTCATCTCCATGAAGTCGCAACGATTTCGGAGTGCAGGCCACAAGCTCAGCGCTGGTCTGTGAGTCGCCGCTCGCGAAGAGAGTCACCAGGTGACCTCTCTTAACCAGCTCCTCCGTCAAGACTGAGACAACTCGTTCCGTGCCGCCGTAGCGCTGCGGCGGAACCGCCTCGACCAATGGTGCAATCATCGCAATCTTCATTAACCTCTCTGCCTCCCTGCGCCTCTAACGCGCACTCTACGAACCGAATTTTGCTGGACCACACAGTCCTCGTCAGGTCTCTTCTCGAGTGGTGCAAGGCTGGATTGCCAATTGTGTGATAAGCCCAAACCCAACGACCGAAATTCAATTCTCGGCGTTCCCCGCCCGGAATTGGGCAGGGAACACCCTAAGCTCGCCTACCCTCGAACCCAAATCATGCCTCGACGCGAATATTATCGACAACCTTTATGACGCCAGGAGCCGACCACGCCGCCTCTTCAACTGCGTCGCGCTCGTACCACGTATGTACTCGCCCGGATAGCGTAACTGTGGTGTCGCTTGACGTGACCTCGATGTGGGATGCTTCGAGTTCGGCGTTGCGTTTCAGTGCCTGCTCTATCTTCTGTTTCACTTCGAACGGCTTGACGCTGGGCTTGATCGCGATGTTGTTAAGCACCGAGCGGACACCCAGGATCGCGCGGGCGTTCCGTTCGGCCAGATCCTTCTGATATTGCCAGTCAACGTCGCCGTATACGGCCACCTGTCCCTTCTCGACTTCGACCTTGAGACGGTCAAACGGCAGCCCCGCAGTCCATCGAAAGGTATTCAGAATGCTCGCTGCAATATCTGCGTCTGACCGTTCAGCCGATGACGGAAGCTTGACCTCAACCTCCTGAACAATTGCGTGCACGCCCTTCACCCGCCGCGTTGCCACCTCGGCAGCATGCTTCTCCATAAAACTGCTTACGTGCCCGCTGAGAGTCACAATGCCATTCTCAACTGCGACGCCGATGTGCGCGGCTTTTACGCTTGGTGCCCACTCGAGTTCGGCAAGGACATCTTTCTGGAGCTGCTTGTCGTCTTTCATAAAAACCTCCTAATTATCAATTCGCAAAGAATGGCACTCGGGGCGGTACGACATATTGATCTAGATCAAACAACAAGCGCATGACTGTGTGGAAGCACACGCATGCACCTCTAACTCGTGTAGAGTGCAAGAAGTCTCCGATGCGCCTCTTGCCCGGGTTCAAATCCTTGTTGCTCTGCCGCAAAATAGGCCGCCCCAGCTCGCACCGTACGCGTATGACTAAGGGGCACACAAAAATCAGACCGCCGGCCCTAATCGAAGTTTGACGCATCGCCCCTGCGCCGCTCATGCGAACTCATTTTCCGGAAGTACCGAGCTTGAAAACACGCGTGCTGCCGCCGGCGAATTCGTGCACCTCGTCGCTCAATCCCAGACGGATTGGCGCGGCCGCGCGTTCGCGTCCGCGCACCGTGAGCGTGTCGCGCGTGAGCCGCAGCTCGAGAGAGTGCCCGCGATAGCGGATGCGCATGTCGAGGCGCTTCATCTCCTCCGGCAATTGCGGATTGAGCCGCAGGACATCCCCGGTTACTTCGATACCCGTCGATACCCGCTTCACCAGATCGACCGTTCCCGCCATTGCGCCGAGATGCACGCCCTCGGCAGTGGTGCCCTGCTGAATGTCGCTCACATCGCTTTGCAGCGCCTCGGCGAAGAATTTCATCGAGCGCGGCCGATCCGAGCGTGCCAATACCCACGCATGTACCACACGTGACAGCGTGGATCCGTGCGACGAGCGGCCGTCGTAGTAGGCAACGTTCCGCGAAATGGTCTCGGGTTCGAATGGATATTCCAGATGCTTGAACAATTCGCCGAGCTCCTCGGCGGAAAACAGATAGAACAGCATCAGCACGTCGGCCTGCTTCGTCAGCTTGTAGCGGTTCGCGCTATCGTTCTCCGCTTCGAGTATGAGGTCCAGGCGCTGGATGTTGCCGTAGCGCATCCGGTAATCCTCCCAATTCAGCTCGGCGAGCTTCTCGAAGCCCTCGAACTGGCTGATGATCCCGTCGCAATGAAACGGCACGAACATTCTGCGGCTGATATCGTCCCAGCGCGCGGTCTCTTCCGCCGACAATCGAAGCCGCGTCATGAGGTCGGCGCGGCGTATATCGGGGAGCACGTCCAGCACCTCCAGCGCCCGGCGCAGCACCCAAACGGCCATGATGTTGGTGTAGGCGTTGTTATCGAGGCCGGGCGCCGGTGCATCGGGATAGCGCTCGTGAAACTCGTCGGGGCCCATCACTCCGCGGATCTCGTAGCGCCCCCGTTCGTCATTGAAGCTAGCGATGCTCGACCAGAAGCGGGCGATATCGAGGATCAGCTCGGCACCGTAGAACTGCATGAATTCGACGTCGTTGGTGACCTGGAAGTATTGCCAAACGTTGTAGGCGACGGCGCTGCCTACGTGACGCTGCAGGTAAGAATTGTCGGGCACCCAGCGCTGCGAGCGATCGTTCAGGTTGAGCTCCTGCGTTTCCTCCTGTCCATCACTGCCGCTTTGCCACGGAAACATGGCGCCCTGGAACCCGGCGCTGCGTGCTGCGGCGCGCGCCTCGCCGAGGCGCCGGTAGCGATACATGAGCAGCGACCGGGTGATCTCGGGCATCCGATAATTGAGAAACGGAAAGATGAAAAGCTCATCCCAGAAGATATGGCCCTGGTAGGCCTCCCCGGTCCAACCGCGCGCGGGCACGCCGATATCGAGCCCGATCGAATTGGGCGATACCGCCTGCAGCAGATGAAACATGTTTAACCGGAGCAGCATGGGCACATTCAGCTCGAATCCGGGACCTGCAGGCTGCATGTGCACGTCGAAGCGGCGCCACAGGTGCTTCCAGGCAAGGACATGTTCCGCCATCACGGCTTCGAAGGATCGTACGCTCGCGATCGCCTTGCGCGCCGCGAGCCCGCATTCGGAGATTGCGCGATCGCGCGAGGTATGGAAAGAGGCTACTCTTCTCCAGCACCAGCGTTTCGCCTTGCGCGAGCTCGACGCCGAGCTCCTGCCCGATGTATCCCGGTTCGTCGATAATCCGGCGCGAAGTCTCGCGCAACTCGCCTTTGACGAACACTTGCGTTCGCGCCGCTTGCGCGACATGAACATTCGATTGGCAGGTGCGCACCAGCAGATACACGCCGTCCTCGCCGACCGCCTCGCCCGCAAGCGGCACCAGGTGCTCATTGTTGAATTTCCGATAGAGCTTCGCGCCCGCGTTGACGATGCGCCCATCGATTGCCGAGCGGACCGTGACGGGTGCGGACCAGTTTTCGGCGCTCAGCGTCAATTCCAGCGCGCAAAGGTGCATGTCGGCCATCGAGACCAGCCGCCGCTCCCGGAGCGTACTACGCCGCCCCTTGCCGTCTTCGAATCCGACCATCCGCAACAGCAGGCCGCGGCGCAGATCGAGCTCCTGGCGGTAGGACAGGATCCTGACCGCACGTTCATCGAACCAGTCCTCGTCCGCGATGCGAAACGCGAGCGCGAGCCAGTTCGGAAAGTTCACGAGGTCTTCGTTCTCAACCATCCGGCCGGCAATATCGGTGCGCAGCCGGTTGTAACCACCGGCTAGGTAGGTGCCGGGATAGTGGATGTCGTCGGCCCGCGCCCAGGCGGCTGCCCCGCGCGTTTCGAAATAACCGTTTCCGAGCGCGCAGAGCGCTTCGCGCATGCCTTCGCGCGCGCAGTCGAAGTTCTCGTACACCAATGACCATGCGGACGGCGGCTCCGCTGCCAAGCGGACCTGCGCGAGGCTGGTCACCACCACATCGGCGCCGGCCTCGCGCAAGGCCTGCGATTGACCGCCGCGATCGACACCGATGACGCAGCCAAACCGGCCCGCGCGTCCTGCTTCGACACCGGCGATCGCGTCCTCCACGACCACCGCGCGCGACGGCTCTGCATTGACGCGCCGCGCACCCTCGAGGAACGCATCCGGCGCAGGCTTTCCCTCAAGACCCAGGCGGGTGATGTCCTTGCCGTCCACACGCGCGTCGAACAGATGGGAAATGCCGGCCGCCTCGAGCACCGCTGCGCAGTTGTTGCTGGAGGACACGACCGCAGTCCGGATCTCCTGCTCCTTGAGCGTACGGACCAGCGCGATCGAAGCTTCATAAGGCTCGATGCCATGCTGCTCAAGGTGTTGCCGGAAATACCCGTCCTTTAGCTTGCCCAGCGCATGCACACTCTGCGCGTCCGGACCGTCTTCAGGTGTGCCGAGCGGCAATGCAATCCCGCGCGCTTCGAGGAAGGCTGCCACGCCATCGTAGCGAGGCTTGCCGTCGAACATAGCGCCGGTAGTCAACATCGATGTCGAAGGGGATGAACGGTTCGCCGGTGTCGCTCGCGCGCTGCTCGAGGAAAGCGTCGAAGAGCTTCTTCCAGGCGGCCGCATGCACGCTCGCGGTTTTGGTCAATACGCCGTCGAGGTCGAACAACACTGCGTCGTAATCCCGCGGCGAGAGCGTGACGACCGCGCCTGTGCCGCTCATGGCCGACCGGTAGCCTGCTCTGCGCCGATCAGGTGCATCTTTCGCAACGTTAGCTCGCCGAATGGCAGCATGCGACATGCCTCAAATGGGATGATCGGAAAAATGCGAGGGCTGCACAGCCTTACCATAACATCTACCCTCCTGATCGTCAGCGATCCGAGGGTATAAATTCTTTCACCGTGGACTTCTTTGCATTTAGCAAAGAAGTTTCGTCTGCCATTTGGTTGCGGCCGGAGGGCGCGCTAGGAAAAATAAGAGCCCTTTTTCGCCGACAAGAAAAGTACTGCTGGGCTAGGGAGGTGTCAAAGAGGCAAGTCCTCGGTGTCTTTCCCGAATATCCGTATCCAGACGAGCAATCGATCGTTAAATACATCGTGAAGGGCAAAGTAAACAAGCTGTTTTTCGACGGATCTGGCCTCCGAAGAGAATGCAGTGTGTTTTATCGAAGCCTTTGTCGAGCGGTTGCCATTAGGCACAGTCGGATTGATTCGCGGGGGCTGGCAGCGACGGAGCGTCCCGGTTATCATCCGGGGATGCTACTGAAGCGGTACATCTATGGATATCTCAATCGGGTGTGTTCCAGTCGACTATTGGAGCGAGAGAGTTACTGAAACGGCTGGCCCCCGACTTTAAGACCATTGCGGAGTTCCGGTGGGCGAATAGCACTGCGATCGTGGGAGCACGTCGGGGGTTCATGCTGTTGTGTCGTGAGCTTGACCCATTTGGCGGTGAGTTAGCCGTCATTGACGGCAGCAAGTAATAAGGCACGGAATGGCAGAAAAAAATAACACGCTAGCATTGGCCGCCAGCGGTGGAGGCGCTAGGGCCGCGTATCAAGTAGGATTTCTGCGGTGGCTCGGGGAACATTACCCCGATCTCGATATACCGATCTTGACTGGGGTCTCGGCCGGGGCTATCAACACGGCCTATCTGGCCAATCACCAAGGGACGTTCGGAGAGAAGGTCAAACACCTAGCGGCGGTCTGGGAGGCGCTTACCATAGATCACGTTTTTCGAGTCAACGCCGGGTCTATTGCAGGTCACGTCGCCCGTTGGAGCATGCGCCTGCTGATGGGGAAGGCTTCGCAACTCATGGAGACCCGTAGCCTGGTCAACGCGTCTCCGTTGCAGGCTTTATTGGAGCAGGTATTGAAGCCGGTGTCGGGTGTGATGGTGGGCATTCGCGAGAATCTTTTAGAGGGCCGCCTGCGTGCGGTTGCCATTACGGCATCGAATTATTCTACCGGCCAGGCAGTAACTTGGGTGCAGGGGATAAATTTAGTGCCCTGGACACGCGCCCACCGTAAGGGCATCCCCTGCACGCTATGCTTAGATCATGTGTTAGCCTCTGCCTCGGCACCGCTTTTCTTCCCGGCCGTGAATATCGGCGGATGCTGGTACGGTGATGGGGGCATCAGAATGACTGCACCGCTGTCGCCGGCGGTGCACCTGGGTGCCGATCGCATTTTGGCAATTTCGACAAAATATGCGCCGTCCAGCGAGGAAGCCGATTGTCCCACTATCAACGGCTATCCACCTCCCGTGCAAGTGATCGGTGCCCTGTATAATGCGCTCTTCCTCGATGTTTTTGATTACGATGCCTTGCGTATCGAACGTATCAACTCGCTGGTGAAGCAGGTACCCCTCGACAAGCGGGGTGGTTTGCGTTGTGTGGACCTGTTGCTACTGAGGCCCTCACACGATCTGGGTAAGCTTGCGAATACCTACGAGTCCGAGCTTCCAAGGGCCTTCCGTTTCATGACCCGAGGTTTGGGCACGCAAAAGACCCGATCGAACGATATCTTAAGCGTATTGATGTTTCAGCCAGATTACCTGAGACGGTTACTGGACTTGGGATATGCGGATGCGGAGACGCGCCGCGAGGAAATCGCCGCGTTCTTTGCGAAAAGCTCGTTGTGCCCAGATCCGGCAACTAATCATGAGAGGATCTAGTCTATTCGTGACCTAACCATGGAGTAATCCTCGTGCCCCACCACTTCAAGTACGTCCGATTCTTCAGTGAGCTTGACCTTGACGACGTGCCACTGGTCGGCGGGAAGAATGCCTCGCTCGCGGAGTTGTATCGCGCGCTGAGGCCGCAGGGCTTTCGGGTACCGAACGGCTTCGCGATCACCGCCGAAGCCTACCGCTACGTGCTGGATCGAGCCAATGCCTGGGGCCCGCTGCGCGAGGCGCTGGATGGCCTAAGCCCAAACGATGTGACCGATCTCGCCCGCCGCGGGGCGCGTGCGCGCGAGATCGTATACGGCGCGTCGCTACCCGCAGACTTAGAGGGGGAACTACTTCACGCGTACGCCCTGTTGCGAGAGGAATACGGGCCCGAGCTCAGCGTCGCGGTGCGCAGCTCCGCGACGGCGGAAGACCTGCCGGGCGCGAGTTTCGCCGGGCAGCACGATACCTACCTCAATATCCATGGCCAAAGCCGCTTGGTGGACGCCTGTAAGCGCTGCTTTGCCAGTTTGTTTACCGATCGCGCGATTCACTATCGCATCGACCAGGGCTTCGACCACTTCAAGGTCTTGCTTTCGGTGGGAATCATGAAGATGGTGCGTTCCGATCTCGGTGCGGCGGGCGTGATGTTTTCTTTGGACACGGAAACGGGTTTCCGTGACGTTGTGTTCGTCACCGGCGCTTACGGGCTGGGGGAGAATGTCGTGCAAGGGACGGTAGACCCCGATGAGTTCTATGTATTTAAACCGACCTTCACGATCGGAAAACGTGTGGTCTTGCGCCGCGCGCTCGGCAGCAAGAAAATAAAGATGGTGTATGCCGCTGGCGGCACGCGCGAGGCGACGCGCAACATACCCACGTCTTTGAACGAGCGCGACCGTTTTTGCATTACCGATCAGGACGTGCTCACCCTCGCCGATGGCGCCATCAAGATCGAGGAGCATTACAGCGCCAAAGCCGGTGTGCCGCGTCCCATGGACATGGAATGGGCGAAAGACGGCATTGACGGTGAGATCTATATGGTGCAAGCACGCCCGGAAACGGTCGCTTCCCAAAAGAAGCCCGGGATCTTGGAGGAGTACACGCTCAAGGGTTCCGGCAAGGTGCTCGCAAAAGGCCGCGCGGTCGGGGCCAAGATCGGTTCGGGAAAGGCCCGCGTGATCCATAACCTCGCACAACTCTCCGAGTTCCGGCCGGACGAGGTCTTAGTGGCCGACATTACAACCCCCGATTGGGGCACGGTTATGAAAACAGCCGCCGCCATCGTCACCAATCGTGGCGGGCGCACCTGTCACGCCGCCATCGTCGCGCGCGAACTAGGGATCCCTGCCATCGTCGGCAGCGACTCGGCCACGCAGGTAATCGCCTCGGGGGCGGAGATTACCGTCTCCTGCGGGCAGGGCGATGTGGGGATCGTCTACGACGGCGCCGTGCCGTTCGAAGTTCGGCAAACCGATCTCGACACCCTGGCCCGGCCCCAGACCCGCATCATGATCAACGTCGGCAATCCCGACATCGCTTTTCGCACCAGTTTCCTTCCCAACGATGGGGTCGGTCTGGCGCGCATGGAATTCATCATCACCGAATCGATTAAGGCGCACCCGATGGCCCTGCTGCACCCGGACAAGGTCGAAGATCCGAGCGAGCGGGAAGCGCTGGAGAGACTCGCAGCTCAGCACACGAGCCCCGCCGAGTTTTTTATCCAGCGGCTCGCCGAAGGCGTGGGCACGATCGCTGCGGCCTTCTATCCCAAGCCAGTCGTGGTACGCATGTCCGACTTCAAGACTAACGAGTATGCGAGCCTCCTGGGTGGCCGCTGGTTCGAGCCGGTCGAGGCTAATCCAATGCTCGGTTTCCGCGGCGCGTCGCGCTATACGCACCCGGCCTACGCCGAAGGTTTTGCGTTGGAATGCGCGGCGATGAAACGGGTGCGTGACGACA
Source organism: uncultured Gammaproteobacteria bacterium (assembly GCA_963764725.1). Classification (GTDB taxonomy): domain Bacteria; phylum Pseudomonadota; class Gammaproteobacteria; order JACCXJ01; family JACCXJ01; genus USCg-Taylor. The sequence goes on from CAVXTM010000018.1 coordinate 589,163, forward strand.
TGGGGTTCACCAACGTGACGCTCATGATCCCGTTTTGCCGGCGCGTCGAGGAAGGCGAAAAAGTGGTGCAACGCATGGCTGAGCTCGGATTGAGACGCGGCGAGAACGGGCTTGAAATCTATGTCATGTGCGAGATCCCGAACAATGTACTGCTCATCGATCAATTCAGCCGGCACTTCGACGGCTTCTCGATCGGTTCCAACGATCTCACCCAGCTCACTCTAGGCGTGGATCGGGACTCGGAGCTGGTCGCGTTTGACTATGAGGAACGCGATGAGGGCGTGAAGGAGATGATCCGTCTCGCGATAGAAGGCTGTAAGCGCAATGGCCGCCACTCGGGGATCTGCGGTCAGGCGCCCAGCGACTACCCGGAAATGGCGGAATACCTGGTACGTTTGGGGATCGACTCGATGAGCCTCAACCCCGATACCGTGTTCCAGACCACGCTTCGCGTGTTGGATTTGGAAAAACAATTGGGACGCGAGCCGGAGAAGAAAAATGCGTAACCGAGAAGAAAACAGGATTAGATAGAAATAAACTGAGCAGAGCCTTCAGCGCCTGTTTATAAGCCGTGCACCGTACTTACATCTGTAGAGGGGGACGATCATTGTGTCAAGACTTTGGGTAGTGGCCGCAGACAGCCGTCGGGCCAGGATTTTTGAAACGGATACTCCCATGGGGAGCTTGCAGGAGATCGAGGATCTCCTTCATCCGGCCGCGCGCACCCATGCGCGAGATCTGACCTCCGACCGGCCGGGTCGCAGCTTCGACAGCGCCGGCCAAGGCCGCCATGCGATGGAGCCCGAGACAGATGCGAAGCGCCATGAGGCCGAGGTCTTTGCTAGGCAGGTTGCCGAACGGATCGAGCGTGCACGCATGGAGGGTGAGTTCGATAAGCTTGTCCTCATTGCAGCTCCTGAGTTCCTCGGGCTGCTGCGCAAGAGCTTGAGCCCGACGACGAGCGGGCTCGTTGCTAAGGCGGTGGATAAAAGCGTCGCTGGTCTTAACGCAACGGCGATCCGAGAGTACCTTTTGTGAGAACAGTGGTGCTGGAGCGATAAATTCACGTGCCCCCGCGCGTATTGAGGCCGGCAAAGCCAAGGCACGGGAGGCTCGACTTGCGGGAAATCGAGCAGCCTACCAATTAACCCTCAACCAGCCATCCACCGCACGCACAGAGTTGCAGCGCGTAGAGGACTATCTTAACAAGGCGATGGCTCAAACGAGTGGACCCGATAAGAGAATGCACGATCTGAATCCGTAGACGGTATGATGGCCGACATTGATAAGAAGCAATCAAAGACGGATCGGCCTGCCACCGAAGCGCGTTATCAAGCGTTGGAAACCGAATAGAGAATTTGCTCAAATAGGCTATAGACGACGGTTAAGGTATAAAAAAGCCTCGTCTCGCTCCTGCAGGCGGGGAGTCCAGGAGCTGCGAACCGCTCGCTAAATGTTGATGTTCACTATGGCTTCGGCTATACATATCAACTGGGAGAATTAATCGCCCTTCTGTTCTCAGTGACGCCGTAGCAATATGGCCCAGCAAGTATGGGCCCCGCCGATGCCAGGTATAGTGCGTCCATCGCTGGTCACACACTGCCATCGGGTCTTACAGAAGGCGATGTGGACCACGCCTGGTTTGACCGTACAGTTACCAGGAGGAAAAAGATGAATCGAGAGGTTTCTGCTTGGAGCTTGGTGCTCGCACTCGCGTTGGCCTTTCTGATGGGAGGCTGTGCGGCGATGCGGCAGGACGAGGCGCGGAATACAGACGCTCTGCTCGCCGAGGCGGGATTCAAGGTGCGGCCGGCCGACACCCCTGAAAAGCTAGCTCATCTCAAGGCCATGCAGCCGCTCAAGGTGTCAGTGCGGACGAAGGACGGCCAGGTTATCTACAGCTATGCCGATCCCTATAACTGCCAATGTGTCTATGTCGGTGGGCCTGAAGAGTTCGCACAGTTCAAACGCCTTGCCCTAAGGCAACAGGTGGCAGCCGAGAGGCTATACGATGCGGAGATGGCGAACGATGCGGCGATGGACTGGGGCATGTGGGGGCCGTACTGGTGGTAAACGCAATCGCCTGACTCGGCTAATACCACCCGCGCATGCGGAGCCGTCCGCGGCGCCGAGGTACCGAGCCGTCGTCTCGCTCGCCCTCGCGCTGACGGCATGCAAGCACGGTGGTTGACAAAATACCTCGAGCAGAGTTGTGCGCTGCCGCAGCTGTTGGGTAGTGTCCTAATTTGCCGTGGATAAGTTATTATGCTGACCGACCGGATTTATAATCAGCAACGATAGCTGCGCGGACCGCAGCTTGGGCGGAATCTTCAAGACCGCATAGAAACGCTTCTTGTCTGAGCCTTCAATCGTGGAGGACCAGGAATAGCATGTAGAAGCTTGTTTATCGCCTTCAATCCCCGAGGACGTGGACAACACCATCCCAGACAACCTGACCGCCGTATTCTTCTCTAACTTGGACAGTATCGCGAAATATAGCGGAGCAGTTATGGAGATTTTCCGTAGCTAATCGAAGCTCTTCAGCTTGGGCGGAAAACACGATAGTCTAATTTTAAAAATCCTTAGCAGTCTTGGATGGATCTAGAATCATCATGCGCAGACGTATATATGCTTCAAGGAACTTGTATTGATCATACGACGGCGTATCACTAAACTGCAATAGTATAGCTCCATCTGGACCAGTGATACGCTCAACTAGCGGCCTCCTATCAGGAAATGTTTTTCTATCTTCTTGATCTTTAAAAGATCCGCTTTCAGGTTCCACGAATAACTCACCCTCTTCTTCCGCTTCTTCTAGGGCTCCTATTTTAGCAGAATTGTCAAGGTTTGCAAATTTAAGGGTGCTCTTATAATCGTCTAAAAATCCCTTAACCGCGCCTTCATTAAATCCACGTTCCAAGACCATATACGCGCACACCTCTTTGTCTGGCGGCATATTTGGCCCCCACTTTTCCCACAGTTCTTTGTATATCTTTGGGTTTAGTGCCGAGTCTTTGATGGCCTTTTTCCATTCAGGCGAGTCTTCATGATCAACAAGGATTCGCATGGCGCGCTGACTCAATCGAATTTTCCGGTCGTCTCCGCTACCTATGGCATCGACAAGGCCGAAGCTGGAAAGCGCGGCCACCATTTTCATACCGTTGCTGCTGGAAGACTTATAACCCCAATGTTCCAAAACAAACTTTATTGTAACTGGGTGCTGCCCCCCGAATTCCTTAAACTGTTTTGCTCGTCCGATCGCTTCTTTGAGATCGGCCGCCGGGTATGAAGGACTCCGTATGCGAGCCTTCTTGTGATTATCTGATCCCATATATCACCGCTAGCAATGATTAGTGTCATTTATACTAGCCTAGATGGCGTCTACGGTCAAGCGAATAGAGACGCTAGCAGTGAAGCTATAATGTGACAGACTAGCACACGTACGATAAAATGGGCATACTAGAGGAAGACGAGGTGATCTATGACCAGAAGAGTAGTGGCCCCTAGTGCTCTAGCCTACCGAGGCTAGGGGCCAAAATGACAAGGCCCATCAAGTGTTTGCAGCGGTTCGACCTTCACTTGATGAGCCGTGGTAGACGATGGGGCGGGCTTGGTGCGGTCCGGGCCTTTACATTCCGAAGACCAAGGGTTCAATTCCCTTCCGCTCCACCACTTTACGTTTGCAGTATAGCAAAATAGGAAAGATTAATCTATGAATAACTTAAGGACAGAAAAGCAGGCGGCGCGAGCCCTTTAAGAAGCTCCAAGAGCAGCAAGCTCTTGCAGTAGCGTTGGATCCTCAGTGCTAGCTTAGACATGACCTACCCTCTGCGTCGATGGTGCTCGTGAACCGCCGACATTTTTGCGGGATCCTAAACGCCTTGACCCGACCGAGATCAGCGCAACTTCCGAAACACCCGCAATCGCTCACGGCCACGACCCGTTTGGCAACCGGGATCATTTTATTTACCCGGCCGAATCAGCCCGCCGAGGCCCGCCTGTTCGAGCTCGCTGTTCAGCATCTGGCGGATATCCCGGGCGTTGTCCATCTGCAGCGCCTCCCGGAGAACCGCTTTCGCCTGCCTGCGGGTAATACTGCGGATCGCCCATTTAATCCGTGGGATACTCCCTGCGCTCATACTGAACGTATCAATGCCCATCCCGAGCAGCAAGATCATGATAATTAGAATTCGCGACAGACACCTCGCCCGGCGAGGTCCTCGATATCGCTTGAAGCTGAGCGTGCACGAATGCCTGCCAATTTGCAGAGTCCCCTTAGCTACCAATGCGCTTATCCCAATAACCTGGACGTCGCTTCTGATGAGCCACGGCTACGATCAGAATTCCATCGGGTTCTTCGGAATAGATCAGCGAGAACGGAAATCGACGAAGTAACGCTCGTCTTATCCCAGGGCCTATTGCTTGACCAAGCTTTGGGTACTCCCGCAAAGCGTCAACAACGCGCTGTACGTCGTCGAGGAACTCGAAACCCAGACCCGCTGACTCTAACTCGTAAAAAAGGGATGCCTCGGCCATTTCTTCCTCCGCCGGAGGAAGATACCGATACCCGATCATCTGAGGCGGCTACGAACCCTATGCATTACCTCGTCACCGGGGAGGGCCTGAAGTTCACCCCTTATGAAGGCGTTGTAACGCCGTTGAGCTTCTTCAATCCACAGTTCTTCGGCGTCGGCGTCAACCGAGGTATCTAGCTCATCAATGAGAATGCGTGCAAGTGCCGCTTTCTCTTTCGGGCTCAACGCTCGGGCTTGCTTTTCCAGCTCTTCAAAGGTAGTACCCATGATTCAAATTATATCCGTAGCCCTCTGGTCCGCAAAACCGATGTGGTACGAGCCGAAACAAGGCGTTACGAGGCGATATTTAACGATATTGCGGACCGGTCTTCGATAGATAAGGCGCCTCGCCGCCCAAACACCTACATCATCAGACGTGGCGATACGTTGAGCGCCATCGCCACTCGCGTTTACGGGGACGGATCTCAGTGGTCGATCATCGGCGAGGCGAACCCGGACCTGGATCCCAAGCGCTTACCGGTCGGCCACGCGCTCATGCTGCCCAATCGCCCCGCCCGCTCGCCATAGGTCGCTCACGAGTTAAGCCCTCGGTAAAGCGTTTCCGCCACACCTCAGCGCACCACGAGCACCGGGCAGTGCGCGTGGGTCAGGACCTGCTTAGACACCGAGCCTACCAACAGGCGTTCGAAGAAACTCCTGCCGCGGTGACCCACCACGATGAGATCCACACCATTTTGCTCGGCCCGGTAAACGATCTGGTTGGCCGGGTGACCGGCGACGATCTCAAAGCGCGGGATTAGTCCCTGGGAGGCGGCTTGCGTTTTGAGGGCGTCGAAAAGCTCTTGGTAATGTGCCTCGGCGTTTTCCAGGATAGCCTCGGTCTCGACGTCTTCGGGAGGTTCGGGCGGACGCGCCACGGCGAGCACGCACCACGCGCGGCGATGACCGCCGCGACCAGAAACGAATATTGCGCCTGGTCGATGACCTGGTGACCCAAGCCGTAGAGCGCGGAAATGGTGCCGAACGTCAACCCCGCGGACATCACGAGCGTGGTAGACGTTGCCTCCTGAGCGGGGGCGCGGTAGAGATTTGCCCCGGGGCGTCTCGATCCTCTGCGCGTGCCCGTAGGACAGTGCGCTGTGGCGCGAGGCATTGGCGTGGATCTTCGTCCCATCCAGCGCAATCGTCCCGAGCTTCAGCAGCTTCATTTGCTTGGCGATGCGCAGGACCTCGACGAACAGCCGCTCGATTTCGGGCAGGAACCGCTTGCGGAATGCGCACAGCGTGTCGTGATCGGGATGGGTATTGGCGGCGATGTAGCGAAACGCGACCGAGTCATGGGAGGCCTGCTCGATGCGCCGGCTACCGAAGGTGCCGGTGGCATAGCCGTAGATCAGCAGCGCCAACAACACCCCCGGGTGATACGCCGCCGAGCCTGCGCCGCGATACTGGCGGATCAGCGCCGACAGGTCCAACTGCTCGACAATGTCCACCACAAAGCGCGCCAGATGGTCCTTGGGCAACCATTCATCCATCGATGGCGGCAGAAGATACTGGGTATCGCGATCACTTTGACGGAAGTGGCTCATCGATTTTCGCTCATCGAGACGTTTGTCGATCTGATCGATCCGAATATCAAAAGTTCAACGTTAAGTCCGACAGGCTGCTAGGAGATCGGCGCCGTATCGCTTTGCCAAGTCCAGGGCGAAGCGGTAGGCCTTGTCCGCTGGCGCCGAACCGTCGTAGGCGGCGAGGATTTTGTTGATCATGGAATTACTCCTCTCAGCTCGATTTTGAAGAAGAATTGACCTTAGGGTCTGTCATCGAGGGCTGCTCGGTGGGCGGTGCTGGGGATGCGGCAGGCTGCGCTAAGAGGTGGTAGGGCAAGAAAAAGGCGTTGGCGATGAGCGTCGGCACCACCGCGGAAAGCGCTGTGGCAATGCGCAGCCACACCGAGAACAGCGCGGCGATCAACGCCAAGCCCAACCACACGGCAGCAAGCATCCAAGTTTCGGTCATCACTGCCTTCCTACGGGTAAGCGTGCGGACCAGTGGAACCGATAGACAGAAAGAAACGTATTTTCATCGTCACCTTCAAGAGGTCGCTTGGCGCCCAGCTGGGCCCTGCGGCCGAAAAAAGAATCGCAATCACGTTTTCTAATACGGCCGCGGTCCGGACATGACGAAACGAAGGCCTCCTTTGAATCTCTACCAACGGTAATCCATCGGGCCCGGTAAGCAGGGAGTGGGCTAGGCGCTAGCTCGAATGTGTGAGGAGGCTTTTCGTCTGCCCACACCTTCCCTGCTTCCGGGAACATGTAGGCATCATCAGCCGTAACGGCGGTTATTTTTCAGGAGGCATGCCATCTCCTGTAATGCTTTCGCACGGAAAGTATAGGAGCACCCAAGAAAGCGCGCAATGAAAAATCCCGAAAGCCTACGCCGGCCGGGTGTTCATCGCGCCCCGTCCATGGTCTAAATCTCCAATCCGCTCGATCCGTTGCTGGTCTGAGGCAACGAAGCCTTGGCCAGCAGAAAACGCCGGCGCGCGGTCCGGCGTTTGGTACGATATGAGGGATTCCAGCAGTACGTAGGATGAAATTCGACCCTCACGTCTCATCGGTTCTTGGATTGCAATCGAGATGTTGGCGAGGCGTAAGCGGCGCGCCACATCCAAAACCGTCACCACCGCTTGATGTGTGGATCGCCTTCTCGCGATTACTCTCCTCGTTGGTCGGTGCCTCGGGTAAGGTTAACGACAGTTGAGATTTCGCCACAAAGGTCGTCAACGCCATGAAGAAGATGACGAGAAACAGCAGTACATCAATTAACGAGATGAGATTGATTTCAACGCCATCTTGGCGCAGACGTTTCAACTGCCCACTTGAGTGCGCATCGCCTTCGGCTTCGGTGGGCCGGTGAGGCCGCCCTTCGTTTGACCCAGATCAACTTCGCGTGCGGCGTTTTGAGTATGATTTGAAATAATGCTGAGGCCGACTATGCCAGGTCCTCGACCGCTGCGCAAAGGCATTGCTCGTCAAGGAAACGCTTGACGAGGCGGCCATCGCCGAGCTGACCCGCGATCTCGGCCGATCGCCCGCCGCGGCGGTGCGGGAGGCGCGACTGGGGTAGACCTTTGGCGATTTCCTGGAAATTGTTCGAGACGAGGTAAACGGGAGGATATACATGCATAAATGTTATCGAGGGGCAGCCGTCGTTCTGCTCAGCGTACTGACTTTCCCTGCCGGTGCCGCCGAGACGAGTACCCGAGAGATCATGCACGATGTCTTTCAGTCGCTGCGCTATCTGCTCGGTTTTACCCTAGCCGAGGAGCGCTTCAACCGCCCGTCTGAGCGCCAGAGCGCTCGCGCGAAGCTGGATACCCTGCAGCGAGCAGCCGACCAGCTCCAAGCGCATGCGAGCGGCAAGGATGTCGGCTTCCAACTTCTGAGCGGCTCTCTTGTGGCTTCCGTCAACGAATTCAGTTACTTCTTCGACGAAAGCCATCAGGACGAGGCCCAGTATTTCTTGGTCGATATGATCCAAAATTGCGTGGCGTGTCACTCGCGGTTGCCGCGAGCGCGAGACTTTCCTCTGGGACAACGGCTTTTCGATGGGTTGGACACGGGTTCCTTCTCCTTGCAGGACCGGGCGCTGCTCGAGGTCGCGGCGCGCCGATTCGATGATGCGCTGAGTACCTGGGAACAGCTGTTCCGGGATCCGGAGGTCGATCCCGTCGATCTGGATGTGGAAGGTAACCTCTTGGATTATCTGGTGACCGCCGTTCGCATATCGGATGACCTGGAACGCCCGCGCAACACCTTGGAGAGACTGATCTCGAGGCCCGACGTCCCATTCTTCATGCGCCATTACCTCCGTGCCTGGGCCGATGATCTGCGCAGCTTGGCGCCCGATCTCAAGGGCGAGGCCAGGTTGGAGAAGGCCCTGAGGCTGTTTCGGCGGGCGGGCCTCAAGGCCATCTTCCCAGGGAGCCGCGAGCAAACAATCTACGACCTCGTCGCCTCGGCATTACTTTATCGATACCTCGGGGATTCGGGCCAACGCGCCGGTCCGGATCTCGCACAGGCGTATTACACGCTGGGCGTCATCGAGGCACGGAGCCTGGAGCGCGCCTGGCCAGCGCCGAAGGTCGAGCTGCACTTCGAAGCGGCGGTCCGCAGCGCGCCCTCGGGTCCGCTTGCGTTGAAGTCCTACGCGAATGTCGAGGAATACGTCCTCGAGGGCTTCGGATCGCCGGAGACACTCAAACGCCTGGAGGAACTCCGCCGGCTCCTCCACATAGGCGCGGATAAGAAGGATGCGTCCCGCCTGCAGATCTAGTGAACGACAGAGTGGCCGCGTCTCCACTTAAAGATAATCCACATGGGTCCATCGTCCGCTCGCAATCGCAATGCCGGCAGACTTAAATTGCGCCTGATCGCGATCGACGTCCCCCGCGGACGGGGTCGTGGAATTATGATACTGATCGGATGTGACGGCTCCGTCCGCCCCGGCCCTCTTATGCCACGAGATAGAAGGAGTAGCCGCGCGCCGAACCCGATAGTTAATGCGTTGCCCTAAGCGGGCGCGATGGCGGGCCTCTTTCGATACATCATGAAGTAGTAATAGCCGGCCGCCGCCAAGAAAACCGCGACCAGAAATATCACTAGCCAGTTGGTTTCCGCTGGAATGCCACGGTCTGAGAACACGAAGGTCTACCTGGTCGGCAGCGGCGTCGGGAGTCTGGCCGCAGCCGTGTTTCTGGTCCGCGATGCTGGTGTACGCGGGGAAAACATCCACGTGCTGGAGCAGATGTCGATCGCCGGCGGTTCAATGGACGGTGCACCCGCGCCGACACCCGAGGGCGGCTACGTGACCCGCGGCGGCCGGATGTTCGAGGAGCTTCACTACGTCTGCCTGTGGGACCTGTTGGCGACGATCCCCAGCCTGGAGAATCCTGCCGTCTCGGTGCTCGACGAGATCCGCGCATTCAACAAGGCACACGCGACCTACTCCAAGGCGCGGATCATTCTGAAGGACCGGTCCATCCCGGACGCCTCGAAGCTCGGCCTCGACGCGCGTGACGGGGCCGACATGACCCGGCTACTTGTTCTCCCGGAACGCATCATCGGTGCGCGCCGCATCGACGACTTCTTCCAGCCGCACTTTTTCGAGACCAACTTTTGGTGTATGTGGCGCACGACTTTCGCGTTTCAGACCTGGCACTCTGCGATCGAGCTCAAGCGCTACTTCCGGTGCTTCATCCACATGTTCGACCAGATCCACACCCTTTCCCCCGTGCGCCGCAGCAAGTACAACCAATACGATTCGGTGATCCGGCCCATCCAGGCATGGCTGGAAAGCCACGGGGTGCATACCGAGTTCGGGGTGACCGTCACGGACATTCACTTCACGGGCTCGGGGGCGCGGCGGGTGTCGCGACTCCACCTAGACCGCGGCGACGACCGGTCCGAGGTCGTCAACCTCGGCACCGACGACTACGCGTTCATCACCATCGGGTCGATGACTGCCGACACGACCTATGGCGACAGCCGCATCGTCCCGCCGATCATCCGCGACAAGCGCGACGGTTCGTGGCGGCTGTGGGAGTCGATCGCCAAAAAAGCCGACGACTTCGGGCGCCCATACGCCTTCTGCGGAAACATCGAGGAAACGAAGTGGGAGTCGTTCACTCTCACGATGACCGGCCGGACCCTCCTGGACCGCATCCAAGCGTACACCGGCAATGTCCCCGGCGAGGGCGCGCTTATGACCTGGAAGGACTCGCGATGGTTGCTGTCGATCGTGGTCCCGGCGCAGCCGCACTTCGCGCACCAGCAGGACAACACCTACACCCTGTGGGGCTACGCGCTGTTCGGTGACGTGCCGGGCGACTACGTCGCTAAGAAGATGGACGATTGCACCGGCGCGGAGGTCCTGGACGAACTGCTCGGCCACCTCGGCTTCGACGACATTGCCGTCGAGGTCCGCCGGACCACGAAGGTCACCACCGTACAGATGCCGTACATCGACTCCCAGTTCCAGCGCCGGATCGTCACCGACCGCCCGCTCGTCGTACCCCAGGGCGCCGAAAACTTCGCCTTCCTCGGGCAGTTTGTCGAGATCCCCGCTGGCGTCGTCTTCACCGTCGAGTACTCGGTCCGCGGCGCGATGATGGCCGTCTACCACCACTTCGGCGTTGACCGGAAGATCCCGCCGATCTACCACGGGCTTGCCGATCCGAAGATCGCCTGGTCGGCCCTGAAGACCGTCTTCGCCTGAAGGACAGCCGGTCCCGATGATGTCGAAATTCTGATACACGGCATCCGCGGTGCATACCAAGAGGAAGTCTCGCTGCTGTGCGGGGAAAAGTTCGATGAACTCGCCGAATTCGGGACGGCCCAACCCCGCTCAATGTGCCGGGTCAAGGAGTGCGAGACCCGGCATGGCCTCTGCGCGTGATAGCCGTCCCGCCACCTCAGGACGAAAAGGCGCGCTAGGCCGGCTAGAAACCCGTGACTCCGGCAGCTTCCCGCCCGCGGCGCTCGTTGACGGTAGCAAGCAAGGCGAGGCCCGCAATAAAAAAGAACGTTGTTGCGAGAAGCGCGAGCCGGTGATTCCCGCGGGAGGCGTGCGTGATCACACCGTAGGTGAGAGGGCCAATGATCGCCGCGAGCTTCCCGGCAAGGCCCCATAAGCCAAAGAACTCCGCAGCGCGCGCGGGAGGCGAGAACTGTCCGATGAGCGCGCGGCCGGCCGATTGACTCGATCCCAATGCGATGCCGATGAGATTCGCCACCACCCAAAAACCCGTGCGCTCCTCGATCCAAAAAGCAAGCACCAACGCGGCGATCCACACGAGCAAGGTCACCGCGAGCGTCCGTACCGATCCAAACCGATCTTGCACGAGACCGAAACCGAATGCGCCGACCGCCGCCGTGATATTGACCACCAGCACCATCACAATCGTTTCCTGAACGCCAAAGCCCATGACCTCTTGTGCGTATATCGCGGCCAGGACGACCACCGTGTTGATTCCACAATAGTAGACAGAGAGTGTCGCGAGAAAGCGGAAGAGATCGCGAAAGTGGTGAGCTTGCGAAAGCGTGAGCCGCACGCGCTTGAAGCCGGTACGCATATAGCTTTCAGAGGGCAAACGGGTCTGGGGCCGTGCGCGCTCATGTAACCAAAGAAACGTCGGGATGGCGGCCGCGGCGAATGCTCCGGCCGTGATCCACATGCATACCGGGACGTACTGCGCCGGCATTTGGCCTTGGGCTTCCGCCCAACCAACGTAAAGCAGGCATAACCCGAGGACCAAGAGCCCCCCGAGGTAACCGAGCGCCCAACTGTAGCCTGAGATCTTTCCCATGATATCCTGGCGGGCGATCTCCGGGAGAAAGGCGGAGATCAAATTCTCACCCGTCGCGAACATGAAGCCCGAGAGGATCACAAGACCCATCCCGAGCTCCACCTCGCCCTTGCCGACGAGTCCTAGCATCGCGGTGAAAAGCGCGCAACCCACCGTGCTCAGCGCGAGGAAGCGCTTCTTACAGGCTCTGAAATCGGCCACGGCGCCGAGCACGGGTGCGCTCAGGAGCACGAGGAGATTGGTCACACCCATAGCGATCGTCCAGAGCAGCGTCCCCTCCCCGGGAGCGTAACCTGCTCTCGTGGCCACTGTCGAGACAAAGTAGGCGTTGAAGATCGCGGTGAGCACCACGGTCGTATATCCCGAATTGGCGAAGTCATACATCGCCCAGGCGAAAATCTCGCGTCGACTGGCGGTAGGCGCCGGATCAACCAATGGCAATTCTCGCATCATCAGACCGTTGGGTGCGGCCGGTGAAATCGCATTTCGAGCAGTGGGGCCAGAGTCGCAACGACCAAGGCACAAGCCAATGATCGGCGACGACGCCGGCGGCGATCAAGACTGTGAACATAAAATCAGCGAATTGCCCCGGGTAACGGGTTGTACCTATTGCTCATAGCATCCATCAAGCTGTTGGAGATTCCGGAACGATCTCAAAATCGCCATGCTAAAGTAAACGCTTCAGTAGTTCGGTCGCATTGCTTTAACGTAATCAATAAAGCCAGTCGAGCCATGCCCGAGTACACCCATGTTCCGCACTTAAGGGAGATCATCCTCTTCCTGGCATTATCCGGGATCCTCATACCGCTGCTACAGAGATACCGCTTCAGTCAATCACTCGGTTTTCTTACAGCAGGGGTGTTGTTTGGCCCCTTTGGCCTCGGACTTTTCACCCAGGAGATCCCATGGCTGCAATATCTTACTTTTCCGCGGGTTGAGGAAGTACGTGTCCTCGCCGATCTGGGAGTGGTTTTCCTGCTTTTCACCATCGGGCTCGAGCTCTCCACTGAACGGTTGTGGGCATTGCGCCGCTGGGTGTTCGGCGCCGGATTGCTGCAGGTGTCTTTTACCGCCGCGCTGATCGGCGGCATCGCTTATGGTTTTGGCAACTCTTGGGAAGCGGCGCTAATCCTTGGCCTTGTCTTCTCGCTCTCGTCAACGGCGATGGTCACGCAATTGCTCGTGGAGCGCAAGGAAATGGGGTCTCCCCTCGGCCGGGCAAGCCTCGCGATCCTGCTGCTTCAGGACTTGGCGGTGGTTCCCTTGTTGGTCCTGCTCAACATCCTTGGTACCCGAGAGGACGGGAGTTTTCTGGCGCTGCTAGGCCTGGCCCTGTTCAAGACCACACTGGCAATGACGGGGATTGTCTTACTAGGGCGCCTGCTTTTACGCCCTCTGTTCCATCACGTCTCGGCGACGCGCCAGCCGGACACCTTCATGGCGGTGACCATGCTGGCTACGCTCGGCACAGCCAGCTTGACCTCGGCGGCAGGACTTTCGATGGGGTTAGGTGCGTTCCTGGCCGGGCTGTTGCTCGCCGAAACCGAGTATCGCCATGAGGTTCAAGTCACGATCGAGCCCTTCAAGGGGCTGTTCATGGGGCTTTTCTTCATGTCGGTCGGCATGGGCGTCAACCTGCGCGCGCTGCTCGCCGCGCCGGTGCTTATTCCGCTGTCCGTGCTCGGCATGTTTTTGGTCAAAGCGCCTGTGATTGCATTTCTTTGTAGTCGCTTTGGTCTTTCGCCGGGTCGATCGGTGGAGGCCGCCCTATTGCTCGGGCAAGGCGGCGAGTTTGGTTTTATCGCGCTCGGCATGGCCATGAGCTACGATCTGCTCGCGCCGGACGTGGGGCAATTCATGCTATTGGTAATAGCGTTCAGCATGATAGCCACGCCCCTGTTTGCGAAGGTCGGACGGATACTCGGGCAACGTATAGACGCCAGACGAGCGTCTCAGACCACATTGCCCGGGGAAGAAGCGCCTGCGGAGCTGGAGGGCCACATCGTTCTTGCCGGCTTTGGCCGGGTCGGGCAATTGCTGGGACAATTGTTCGAGCAGCAGAACATCCCTCATCTCGCGTTTGAACGGGACGCCAAGGTGGTTGCGGAGATGCGCGCACAGCGCCTGCCAGTGTATTACGGTGATGCAAGCCGCCCGGACCTGTGGCGGCGCGTCGCGCTAGAGCGCGCGCAAGCCGTAGTCATTACCATGGACCAAGCGGCCCCCGCCTTACATGCCGTATCCGCCATCCGTAGAGAGTATCCTGACATCAAGATCTACGCCCGGGCACGGGATGAAAAACATGCGTTAATCCTCAAACAAGCCGGGGCCACCGCCGTGATTCCGGAGACACTCGAATCGGGTCTGCAACTCGCCTCTTTCGTGCTCTCCGGGCTTGGAATACCCGAAGAAGCCTGCACCCTCGTGATCCAACAGGAGCGGGAAAGGCGTATCCTTTCATTCCGCAACGAGTGAGCCGGTAATCGACACCTCAAGGTCGCCCTTGGCGACCTTTCGCCATTTCATGGCGGAACACAACCATCAAAGGCATCGAAAACAGAATAATCCAGCTTTCCAACATTGTTGCCTTTACCGATACGTCGATTAGTGTCGCGATGGGCTCGGCGGCATGTTGAAGTATTACTATCGGGAGGCAGCTTGAATTAGCAAGCACGATCCTGAATTTGGACCATACGGGTTTGACACCCCTCAGGTTCAGCAGTACTTTCACTTCTTAAAAAAAAGAGCGTTTTAAAAAATCCTATACGTCGCGCCGTCGTCGTTTGTGACGTACGACGTGACAGCTTTCGTCACGCCTGGCGAAACGTCGAAACGTGCGGCGAGGACAGGCACAGCGGCAATAGACCCTGATGACAGAACAGAAGAGCAATTCCGCGGAAGCACGTTGTCTGGCTCTTATTGTGGCGTTTCTCAGCGCCCTGGTGTTGGATGTCGCCATGGCGCAGGAGGACGAGGGGCAGGTCCCCGGAAAACCGCGACAGGAGGGTCCTAACCCACCCGTCACTGTTAAGCTTCGGGGGAACCTCTTAAGCGTCAGGCTGCGTAATGCGGCCTGGGAAACTGTACTAATGAAGCTTCAGCGCCAGACGGGGATTGTAATCGAGACGAATGGCAAGCTGAGCGGAGCAATGACTGCCGAGTTTGAGAATCGGCCTTTGGAGGAAGCGATCGAAGGTCTTTTCCGTGATTTCAATCGGGTGTCGTTCTATGCGGAAGGAGCGGCAGGAGAGGCCTTCCGGGGAAGGTTGACTCATGTGCTGTTACTTCCTAAAACCGGAGCCTCAGCCACAACACAAGCGTCTAACCCGTCTGCAGAAGTGGCTCCGGTGAAATCGCCGTGGGATCCTGAGATGGACCGCGCGGCTCGGCTCCAGCGTCTGGATGAGCCCTCGATCGCAGGGGATAGCGAAGCATTACAGGAAGCCCTCGCTGATCCCGACCGAGACGTTCAGGCGAAGGCCCTGGAGATTCTGCTCGCCCGGGAGGGGCCGGGCGCGCTCGATCGGCTGGTCGCGCTCACCAAGAGTGACGATAGCGCAATCCAACTCCAGGCGCTTACTCTCTTGAACGAGAGCGGCCACGTTGACGAGGTGACAGCCTTGTCGGCTCTGGGTAACGCAGTGAGCAACACCGAGCGGAACGTCAAGGAATATGCAATCGAGTCCCTCGCGCGGCGTTCGGACTCCCAGGCGCTAGAATATCTCAGCCAAGTGTCTTTTGACCCGGATCCGAATGTCCGCATGACTGTTCTTGAGAATGTTGCTCAATACGGCGGGCGGACAGCTCTCCTTCAACAGGCGCTCTCGGATGAGGACGAAAAAGTGCGCACCTTAGCTGCTTTCTTGCTGAAACAGCTCACAAAAGCAAGGCAATCTCCGTTTAACAACCCATGATAGTGGTGATTTAACCCTAACCCAAATAAGGAAGGAGAGCTCATGAGAAGCAGATCCAAGATTTGGCTTATGAACGTTGTAGCGACATGTGTGTCGTTGTTGCTAGGCACGACACCTGTTGTGTTGGCCGCCGTAGTACACGAGTCTGTGGGAATGTCGATCAATGCCGTGGACGTGTGGTTCCTTACCTGCACCGATGCAACCATCGGCACCACGGTGAGGGCAAGCGTCACTGACACTGGGGGAGTCGATGGAACGCGTATTTATCTACACATGGCCAATACCGCCACCAGCAGTGCCCTTCACCAAACACGCAAAACGACTGCTCCTGACGGGGGGACGTCAACTACGGTCATCGTTAAAACCGTTGAAACGGGGTCTTTTCGTCCAGCCCACATTAGCGTTAGCAGGCACGTTGGCAGCTCAACATCTGAGGCTTATACCCTCAATGCCCGTTGTACGAATTTTTCGGGAGCAACTGCCCCGCACACTCTAACCCTGATCCGGGACCAGTAGTTTTAGGAGGTCTCCAGTCCTTTCGTCTGCCGCTAACCTCAAACGCTTAAAGATCCCCACAAATTTCATGTGTCATTTGCGGTAGAAATGAGGGTATTAACAGCAGTTAAAGTCGCGACGGTATCGTAGCGGCTGCAGACACTCGCGACGGCGTGGTCGCGAACTGCGACGAGACAGATAAGTGGAAATGAATGACATGCAAAAAAAATGGGCCGATTTGAAACGGACAATTGTCCACGAACTAATCGAGTACTGGATCAATTTCGGGTATCTGGCTTTTTTCCTGGTTGCGTTTATCTGGTATCGCCGCTTGGTCCTGGCCGAATATCAGGTCCAATACACGGATTACTGGTTTCCCCTGATCGAGGCGGCAGTCTTGGCCAAAGTGATCATGATAGGAGATTACCTGCGAGTAGGTCGGGGGCTGGAGCAAAAGCCGCTGATCCTGCCCACACTTTACCGGACGGTTATGTTCAGCGTGTGGGTGGGGATTTTTAGCGTGCTGGAGGAAACCGTCCGAGGGCTGCTCCACGGGAACGGACTAGCGAGCGGCGTTGAGGAGATAGCGAGCAGAGGCTGGTACGAATTACTCTCGCGATGCATTGTGATTTTTGTGGCCTTCATTCCCTTCTTCTCGTTCAAGGAATTGGAACGGGTGCTGGGCCCGGAACAACTCCGAGCGCTTTTCTGGAGGCGAGGAGCGCCAGGTATTGTCCCGAAGACACCGTCCTTTACCAAGTAGTCCAAGAGCACCTCGACAGCTTTTGGCCCAAGTCGAAGCCGAGACCGGATCGAGCCTACCCGAGTTTGTCGCGGCGGAATTCGATGCCTTTCTGGAATGCGGCATCCTTGCCCATGGCTTTCTACGCCTACGCTGCGCCGACTGTGCCCATGAAAAGCTCGTCGCTTTTTCGTGTAAGGAGCGGGGCTTCTGCCCGAGCTGTGGCGCCCCGGCGTATGGTGGAAACCGTCGCCCACCTGGTCGATCACATCATCCCCCCGGGTACCGGTGCGGCAATGGGTGCTCTCGTTTCCCATCCCGCTGCACTTGCTGTTCGCTGCTCACCCCGAGCTGCTCACACCGGTCTTGCAGATAGTCCACCGGGTGATTTCCACGTTTCTGATCCAACAAGCGGGACTCAAGCGCGCCGAAGCCCAGAGCGGCGCCGTCACGCTGATACAACGCTTCGGATCGACGGCCAATTTAAACATACATTCACACTGCCTAGTCCTTGATGGAGTTTATTGCACCCCGTGCGTGCTACCCCACGACCGGAAAACTGCAGAGCTTACTCAATCAGATCATACGGCGCCTCATGCGCTTACTGACCCGCCAAGGCTATCTCGTAGAAGAGCAGGGAATACCGACCTAGCCGACCCCGATCCCGATAGCGCCTTGACGCCCCTGCAAGCGGCGGCCTGCACCTACCGTATCGCCTTCGGGCTGCGCGCGGGGCAAAAAGTACTGACCTTGCAGAGCGTTCCGAACCGAATGACGCCGGTCGGACCGCGCGGCTCGCTACCTGGCGCAGTGGCACCTCACGGGTTTTGGTATTGACACTCACTCGCAGAAGAATTACCGTGTGATTCGTGCCAGTTTGGTGTACGGAGAGCGGGAGGGGAGAACATTGCAATAAGGAGAGTAAAAATGAAACGACCGCTATTCCCTATCGCTCTCAGCCTCAGCCTCGCTACTGTCCCCACCTTTGCTCAGAGGAAGCCGTGGCGGCCAACGCCGCCGGCAAAACTGTTCACTTGCATGGTTTTGCTCCTTTTACTATTCTCCTCTGAAACTGTGCTAGCAGATAGCTTCGTATGTGGCACGAAGATCATTCAGAGTGGGTTGAGGGTCGCACTTACCGAGTTTGAGGTGACCAGAGATTGTGGGGGCCCTGTTGCTGTGAGAGGGAATCAATGGATTTACGTGCAACCTGACAAGAGTTTAGTCATACTTGTGTTTAATGATGCGGGACTGACGGCCATTTTCAAGCGCTAACTGTGGGTGCGGTTTTGGGGGACACCGCGCGTCAGGGTGAAAGGTGGACGTGATCGACCGGTATCGAGCTTGCGCGCCTAGATCGTTTCGTCCGCTTATCGATATTTCGCTCGCCAACAGAAAGTGGAACCCAGCGACACAGCAATCATCCGGACCGTGACGTTTCGCTCTTGGGGTCCGCAATGAGCGCACTCCTCGCAGCTGCTCCAGCTTGGCTCATTCCGGCCTTTGGTGGCCACTCCGGCACACGGAGAGCTTGCTTGCCCACCGGTTCCGCGAAGTCCTGCTAGGCCAAGCCCTTGGCGCGTCGTTCGGGGAAGCACGTTGGGCAGAACTCCGAAGGTTTCTCCCCGTGGCGCGGCTCGATGTATTCGCCGCCACCGCACCGACCGCAAATGAAGTCTGTTAGCCACCCCCAGCCTCGATCGCTTGACCTTCTCCCACCAATGGCTGAAGCTATGGGGCCGGCCCGCTGCGCTGAGATGTTCCGGCAGGTAGGTGAGTTCGCCGCGCATCTCCGTCTTGCCCCGCACGTAGAGAGCCCAACCGAAATCCGCCAAGCGCTTGTGCCCTCGGATAGGATCCACGAAGTACCTCAAGTCGGTAGTTTCGTCCGTCAACCAGTCCCGAAAGGATAGATGAAAGAACGAGAGCCGTCCGTCTCTCGAGGTTATCAGAGAGCCGAGCGGTTCCAGAGTTCGCTTTCGCGCGTAGTTGTCCCAACCGAGTATCTCCGAGAGCGTTTCCACCGGCAGCGGCTCATAGGCTGCCGTAAGGATCTCAAGCAAGGGCCGCACGTACTCTTCGAACTGCCGCCACTGCTCATGGGCTCCGGACGAGAAGTGACGATCGAAGTAGAGCCTGTAGACAGATTTGAGGCCGCCCGGCAGCGTGCTCAGATCCTCCGGCGCCATTCTCCCGCTCTTGAGTTCATCAACGACCACGGAAGCGTAGAGAAAAACGCCTTCCGAGTTCCTGACCAATCGGTCGACGAGTACTGTGTTGCCGACGAGCGACTTCAGCTCTCGTTTGAAGTAGGTCCTGATATCTTGGACGTTGTCGGGGTGGCCGGTGTCGAGAGAAAAGGGAGTCAGGCGCGCTAGCATGTTCAGCACAGCGGTCTCGGGGCGACTCGTTACGAACAGCCTGAACCAGCTCGGAACGAGAGACCAGGATTGCCCCAGGAGTTCGGCGAGCTCGCTCCGCCCCTCACGGAGGGTTTCATCTAGCGCGTCGACGACGACGAAGATCGTCGCTTCGGGCCGAGCAACGTGCCTCAGTGGTTGAACGATCAGCTGGTCGAAAGCGGTCGCCGCATTCCACGTCTTGTACCCCTCCATTCGGTGGTTTGCCAATAGCCCTCGGTACTCGGGAAGCTGTGTCGAGAGCTGATAGCTGATCGAGCCTATGGCTCGACGCGCATCGGATTTCACGACATCGGAGTAGTTGCACAGATGGACGGCACCCACCGCGGGATGTCGCTGGCTCAGATGGGCGCACAGGGCCGTCTTGCCGGTTCCCGGCCCGCCGGTCAGAAAGAATGCTCTGGACGCGTCCGGCGCCGCAAGCCAACCCTCCAGGGCGTCGAGCAACCATCGCCGGCCGAGGAAGCCCCGTGACTTCTGCTCGATCTCCGCGTCGAAGTCGAGAGGTGCCAGCAGGTCGATAAGTCGCGCCTGCGTACCTTCGAATTCGCCACCGTCCATCGCCATCGCCGACCGAACGAGATCCAGCTTTTCGACAGTTCGGTCGGGAGCCTCTTCGTAGCCCCTGAGATCCAGCCACTGCAGCCGGCTGATGCAGAGCGGCGGACGAGAGTCCTCCACCATCAACGGCAGAATGCGCTTTCCGGAGAAACGAGCGAAGCTCAACTCATCGAGGCAGACGCCGTCGGGCCTGCGGACGGCATGGGGCGTCATCATTGCGATGACTACGTCACTCGCGGCGAGGCCTTCTTCGATAGACATTTCCCAGGCGCTTCCGTGCCTGATGTTGGTCTCGTCGAACCACACCTGATGACCTGCTGCCGTCAGTGTCTCCTTCAGTTGCCTTGCCAGCGCGGCGTGCCGATCGTGGCCGTAGCTGATGAACACCCGCATCTCGTTCCGCAACGCCCTCTCGCCAAGAGTCCTCAGGTAAGTTGCCGCAGTATAGTCGCAACAAAGCCTCTTCCCCAAGTAGACCGAGTCATCCCAGATCACCAGACACTGTCTAGTAGCCGTCAACTTGCTCTCCAACTAGAAACAGTTCTTGGTGAGACCGCTCGCCAAATAGTCACGGTTCTTTGGTAGCCACCTAAACTGTACCCACGTCATCGATGACTGGCGCTGGCGAAGACCGCATGCTCGACGAGCGAATGCGTGAACGATAGGCTTCCGTTCATCCAGATTTTGATAGACGGAAGCGCCCGAGGTAATATCTTGTCCGGAAAGAGCATCCTCGGTACGACCAGACCTATTGCGGGAAGAGGTAGACGGAATGGATGCTCTGTTCACATAACAGTCGGGCGTCCAAAAGATCTAGGAGGTTTTGCGTCGGAGTTGATCTAAGCGAAGCTGTGCTCTGGTCCCTGTCGTCGTGCAATTCACCAAGGAGATACGTCATGAGCAACGGAAAAACTTACACGGGTAGTTGCTTTTGTGGCGACGTGCAGTTCACCGTCAACGGTGAGCCGGTCGCGATGGGCTATTGCCATTGCGAGTCATGTCGGCGCTGGTCGGCAGGGCCTGTCAACGCCTTCACTTTATGGAAACCCGAAGCGGTGCAGATCACGCGGGGAGCAGACAACATCGGCACTTACAACAAGACGCCGCACAGTTATCGCAAATGGTGCAAGACGTGTGGAGGCCACATCTTCACTGAGCATCCCGGCATGGGACTCACCGACGTGTATGCAGCGGTCATTCCGAACTTCCCGTACCACGCCGGCGTCCATGTCCACTATCAGGAGACGAAGCTGCGAATTAAGGACGGGTTGCCGAAGATGAAGGACGTCCCGAAGGAAATGGGTGGCTCGGGCATCAGCGTAGCGGAATAACAGGCCGAAACGACCCCGACGCGGCGCTCCTATGCGGAGATCCCCCAAGATCCCCCATCCCAGGAGGGCGCATCGCATCGTTGACAAGCCGTTGGTCCATCGATACATTTCCTCGCGCCGAAAAAAACCATCGATATCCCCATAACCAAGAGGGTCGCGTGTTCCAGGCGGCTATGGCCGAGCGAGGTTTCAAAGTTCGAGGGCCACGCAGCGCATGACCGGGCATTCCCACAGATCCGCGCGTGCTTTCCTGCTCGCGGTTGCGTTCGCATTCGCCGGGCTGAACCCGGGCGCTTCCTGGGCTCAAGATGGCGGGGGCGGCGCCTTGGATGAGATCTTGTCCCGGTTCCAGGATCGGATCGCTGCGTGCACCGCCCGTTACGGATACAGCCGGGCGAAAGGGGATGTCCTCGGAGCCCGTGAGCTTGGAGAGAACGAGGTGCCCTGGAGGCACTGCGTCTACCGCGGCGTTCGAGAGGTGCTGATGCCGCAGGCGCGGGTGCCGCGGCTGTATCAGCAGGCGATCGAGGAAGACCAGGCCATGACGGCGCGCATCGCGAAGGGCGAGCTGACCCGCGCGGAGCGCCGCCAGCGCCTGGAAGACCTCGCGGAGAACATACGGCTGACGGAGCTTCTGAACCCACCGCATACCCGAGAGCAGAGCGCGGACCGGGAGTTACTAGACCCGGTCAAGCTGGAGCACCTCAAGCAGATGTATCGCTATTCGGTGCTCGACTCACTCGGCCGCTGACCGCGATACGCCATCGGCGGCGTTCCGGCGCGGTTCCCGGATCTCACGATCGCCGGATTACGAACGCGGCCACGCCAGATCAGGCCGAGATACCCCAGCCCTCAGCCTCGGCGCGTATCAGCTGGGCTCGGTTGCTCAAGCGTGTATTCGATATCGACCTGGAGCATTGCCCCAACTGCGGCGGCGCCTTAACGATCATCGCCGCCATCCTCGACCCCACCGTGATTACCCAGATCCTCGCGCATCTCGGCTTGTCCGCCCGAGCACCGCCGCGCGCACCCGCGCGCCGACGCGATCTTTTCGAAGCCGCCTAACCGACAACGTTTCTTCCACCGCCCCGGATTCTCGTTCGGCCTCAATTCACGCCCTTCGCCCCTTCGACCGAAACCACCGCCTCCCGAGGCCATTTCACTGCCCCGACCATGCCTCAGCGCACAGTTTCTGACTCCCTGACTCACTATCCCGTGTGATTGAACACGCACACCCACCGCTATAAACTCTCACCAACCCAAAAAGGCGGTTTGAAAATACTATTCACCAGCAGAACACCCTGTGGAGGTTAGTAATGTTACGCAATCTCGCATTCGTCGTCGGTTATGCCGTGATCCAGGTGCTTTCCACTACCGCCTCAGTTGCGGCAGCTGACTTCGGCACTGCAGAGGAAGCCAAAGCTATGCTTGAGAGAGCAGTGGCCGCAGTGAAAGAGGACAAGGCGAAGGCGCTTGATATGTTCAACAAGGCCGAAGGCGGCTTCAAGGATCGAGACCTTTATGTGTGGTGCGCTAACGCCTCGGACGGCATCATAACGGCGACACCTTACTGGAATAGGGGAAAACAGGTGAGAGACATTGAGGGCAAGCACGGTGCTCCGTTCGGTGAAACGATTATGCAGAATGCCACCGAGGGAACGATAAAAGAGACCACCTATTGGTGGCCGCGCCCTGGCACAGACAAGCCGCTGGAGAAGACTATCTTCTATACTAAGGTCAGTGACCAGATTTGCGCTGTCGGCTACTACAAGGAATAACTCGCCAAGCAATTATATCCGCTTATCTACGTCTGGCGTTAGCACGAACGCCGTCAGGCCGATCGTCCCGTTTCAGGGGACGAGTCCAATCAGCACTGCACGGAATAACATTCGTGTCACAAGGGTATTGCAGTCCCTCGTCATGCCGCTCGCCGTGCGTTTGGGTTGACCCCATGGGCGCATGCCCCGCTTCCCGTTGCATTCTTTCTTTCAATAATGGCAGCTGCCGGCCCAGAAGCGGACGGTCACCCCTATCTGTGCCTTGACAGGTGCGCGCCACACCTATTGAAATTCATACGCATTGCGGGTCGTACCCATGCGTGTAGTTTTGAAATGGGTAAGAAGAGTCGTTTAAAAAAGACTCGCCGAGAGGCGAGAAAGCGTCTTCCGCTAGGACTTGAGCTGTCACAATTCCAGGATCCTTTCGCAGGAATTCCGGTTCAACTACCTCACGCAATGATTGACTGAGGTCGGACGAAAACAAGCGCAGGAATTTGTCACGACCACCGCTAAGATTCAGGACCTCATCGATGCCACCAACCCTCTGTGCCTGATGGCATCCATGGCCTTCTACGGGCTTATCGTAGGCATTCGCGACGATGGATCGATCGTTTCGATCGTTGGGTCGAACAAACGGGAAATCCTTCCTGCGCACGTCGAATTAGCACAGGCTCTATGCCTTCGTGTGCCGGCGCATTCGCATTCGCACATGCCTGTCTTGGGCAAAAGTATGCAATCCGTGTTTGATACCGTCGGCGATTGGTCGGATCAATTCCACTGGAAGCGCCTTGTCCAACTTGACACCGCTCTGAGCGAAGCGGAGCGCGATCGCTTGCTAGTCCAAGAGCACATCCGTTTAGACACGCAGATTGTTCGAAACTGGGGCTACTACGATCATGTCAAACGCATCGCACAGGAGATCATGGCGCCGCTCGATGCGCGCTTCGAGGCCCTCTACGGATTCAAGGCTACCGAACTGCTTGCGATGTTCGATCATCTCGTTCACGAATGTGAGATTCGACTCAACGCTCACTGGGAGCGCCTGCGCGGCATGATAAAAGCGACAACGCTTCGCCATGCGGTCGTCGCGTACTACACCGCGTTTCCCGACCTCAAGAATAACGTGCAGGATTTTCACGCGCACCTACGCGCTCGCCGTGTCAATCTCATGCAGGCCAAGACGATGATGTTATCCCACTCGGATTTGCGGCTGCCCGCGATCTTCACTTTTTCACCTGCACATATCGCGGCAGCGATTGGACGAACGGCAGACACGGTTATCAGAGCGCTTGGAAAACTCAGCCTTAGCTTTGGTGATTTGCAGGGCACCAACGTCGAGCACTTCTTCATGAACAATCCGGTTTGGACAAAACCCGTAGTCAAGCTGGAGGACCGCTCCTATTTTTGCATCATGCCCCGATCGTTCTTTGCATTCCCGTTCGAAACGTTTACCACACTGGTTCGAGAAGACGAGGCGTTGCGCAAAGCGTACGAAAATCGACGCTCGGACTATCTGGAGCAAACGAGCGCAAAGGTGTTTGAGGCCGCTTTCCCGGGCGCGAAGCTCATAAAGAACTTCAAAGGGTATACGCCAGACAAAAAACAAATCGAAAGCGACCTCATCGTGCAGGTCGATTCTTTCTTGATCCTCATGGAAGCCAAATCCGGGCGCATTTCACCAGCAGCTCGCCGCGGCGCTCCAGAGAGCTTGGGAGAGGATATCGATAAATTACTGATCGAACCGTCTCGTCAATCACAACGGCTCCAAAAGGCCATAGAGTCGGCCCAGAGAGGCGAGGCAGAAACGGAGGCTTTTGCTGAGGCGTTCCCCGTTAACCTTTCGACGATCCATCAAGTGCTGCGTTTGTCCGTGACACTCGAATATATGGGCGTTCTTCAAACCAACATTAATGGCCTAAGAACGGCGGGCTATGTACCGCCCGACATAAAGGTAGCGCCTGCACTGACTCTCGCAGATCTGGAAATTGTCTTTGATATACTAAGGACTTCACCCGAACGCATACATTATTTGATCCGACGCGGCGAGTGGGAAGGCAGCGCAGACTACACCGCGAATGAAATCGACCTGCTCGGAACGTACCTCAAGACTGGCCTCAACGTAGGCGATCTAGAGTTCGCGCACGCTCATCTCATGCTAGTTGGCCAATCGAAATCGATCGACGATTATTACGAAGCTAGGCAGCTAGGTATCTCCAAAGAAAGACCACAGTACCAAGCAACGCCCTGGTGGCGCGATATGCTTCAGCGCCTTCGGACGAAGAGGCCGCACCGCTGGATCGAGGCCGCAGCCGTCTTGCTGTGTGCCGGACTTGAACAGCAGATGGAAATCGAGAATCGGACAAAGGGCGTTATCGCCGATGTCAAGAAACGCCGTGAGCGTGCGGCTTCGCGCAACGGATTGATATTCAGACCGGCCAAAGGCCGCAGCGAAGCAATCGCCGTGCTTGCATTAATGCGTACGGAGATACCGGATCGGCGTCAATTGATGGAGAATCTTACCGCACAGGCTTTCTCCGAAAATGCAGCCCTGCGCCAATGTGTGGCGATCACGCTCAACGTTGACGAACCGACGTATCCGTACAGGTCGCTGGCATGGTTCACTAAGCCGGCAAAGAAAAACGTACCGACGTTGACATAATGATCTCCGAAAAACCCAGCGACTGTGTAGCGGATGACAAGCTTACTTAGCCGATCCCCGGTTGGATTCTACGACGGGTTCTACCAAAAAGAGCAACCGCAACCACTTTTGCATCGTTCGGAACCCGGTTCGTGAAAGTCCGCTCAGGGTCGAACTGGGACACTACCAAAAATATAAAAATTTTAGAGATTTCTGATTCTCCGAGGCCGGGGGGCTGAAGCGAGAACGGCGCACGACACTACTGAGGGGATGGATACGAAGTGGTTCCGGCTCGACCTGCCGCCACAAGACCGGCTTATCGGAGCAGCCTTTGTGTTCGTGATCTTCGCCGTCGCTCACCGAGAGTTGACCGGGTTGCCGGTGGCCGGTGTGTCTGCGGCGAACCTAGCCCTGTTCTACATGGGATTCACTATTCCCGGTACTCGGTTCGCTCCTACCGCCGCCCTGCTCTGGCTCGCGGTGTATGCGGGCTGCCTCTGGGCTGGCGTACCGCACCGCGCTTTCAGCTTCACGGCGATGGCTGTTAGCCACGTCGATCGTGGTGTGCGGCGCTCTGTTCTACGGCGCGTACTGTCTCGAGGGCGGGCAGTACTGCTCGGCTATCTCCCAGACAAAAAACAACCCGGAATTTCTATAAAACTTTTTAGGTTTGTGTTTCGGAGACGGGGGGCAGGGGCCCCTACAAAAGCGCATCGTCGAGGCATTGCAAACGCTGGCGTGAGCCATAGGCGCGCTATTGTCCGCGGACCGTTAGAGGTGCGCTTGCCGCATTTGCTCCACGGCCTGGGAAGCTGAGCGACGCACGTCATCGTCCTGATCGGACGCCAGCCCTTGCAGTACCGTCACCGTATTCGGATCGTCGAACTGGCTTTGCGACGCGATACGCGCTAAGGCCTCCGTAGCCAGGTAGCGCCCCGGCCCTTGCTGAGCCATTTTGATGAGCATGTCGGTAGCGCGCTGATCATTGAGCATACCCAATTGATCGATGGCATACGCATACAACTGGCGATGGGGAGACTTCAGCACATCCAACGCCCGCTGTAGCATCTCCTCGCGTGTTTGCGCTTCATCGGTCAACGCTGCCGGGTCGTCGCCGGAGTGGCCAATCGTCTCGCCGTTGGCGACCGAGACCAATGATCGGAAATCGTCAAGCGTTTGCGGTCCCTTAGCGGGCGGCTCCGCGGTTGGAATGTCGTTGCGGCCGGACACCGCAATAGTGTCTGTGCCCTTGCGCTTTGGGGGTGTCGATAGCACCACTGCCGTACAACCTCGCGCCGAGCAATGCAGCGCGTAGGAGAATCCGCTGAGTACTATCTTTATGCCTTGCTCAATGGAGCGACTGCGGATACTCGCCGAGATGGGTTTCTCGGCGATAGCCGGGTCGTTGAACAGCATCTGGACTCCGGCCTTCGTTCGCAGGGATTTGGCGACAGCACCCAGCGGCGCTGTTCTAATCTCAGCATCGAGCAGCCACCCCTCATAGCGGATCTCGATAGCGCCGCCTGCGAGCTCTTCTGCAATCCGTCGATCCTGAGCGGCACTACCGTTCGCGGAGCAGGCTAACGCGCAACAAGCACTCAGCGCGGACCGCCACTTTCGCTTCGTAACGAAGATCTTCATACAGCTCGCGCAATTATAGCGGTTCAGGCAAAGCCGCCTCTCCGCGAGCGACGGAGAGGCGGCAACTGTACCAGTGTCGGATTAGTGTGCGGTCGTCACTTTGTCGACACTGGGTCAAAAATAATCAGAGGTGGGACGAGCCGATTATCCGTGCAGGTCACCGTCAGCGACGCATCGATTACCGTCAGATTCGGTGTGGCCGCGGCGGCTTTGCGCGCCAGAAAATATAGGGTGCGGCTTCCGAATATGAAGGGATTGGCCGCGACGGTGAAATAGCCCGGATCGGCATTGGCCGGCGACATCCAACCGCCCGTCGTGGTGATTTCCTTGATGCGGTTATCCCATATTCCCGCTTGGTTCCAGAACGTCAGGGTGCGTTCCTGCCCTTGGTCGAATATGGGATTAGGCGTGTTGCTCACCGTAAAGTAATAAACACTTTCGCCATTGGCAAGCGTGGGCCGTACCGCATCCGCGCTACCGGTCGCAGTACAGTAGCGCTGCGCTGGATTAGAGAAGTTGACCGATCGAAGGATGGTCCAGCCCGCGCCAGGGACTACGACATTGATATTGCTCGCACTACCGCCAACCGCATCGACGGCCAGCGCAGGGCTTGACACTATGGTAGCGCAAAGTGGCAGTGCGGCTACCAAGCAGGTACGGCCTGTCTTACTGAATAAACGAATTTTCATGGAAATTCCTCCATTGCTGTTGATTGAGAACCAAGTGCTAACACAAACGAGGTATTAGCTGGTTTTAGGATAGGAGGATGGTGTTTCCGAAACAGTGGCATTCGCTACACCGACCATGTTAGATTCGCCACTCGATCCGAGATGAAGTTAAATGACCACCGGCAAAGCGATGGCATACGTAAAGGTCAAACTTTTGGGAGTCCCGGGCTTACCGAATTTAATTAGAGGACGTGCTCGACAAGGCCGTGGACACATTTCGGTCCAAAGGCTATAGAGCAAGCTCGACCCTCGATCTGGTTGACAACTGAGGATCCATCGCGGCAGCCTCTGTGACGCATTTGGCGACGCTAAAAGCGCTGCGGCAAGGGCCTTTGTAAAACAATACATTCTCTTTCACATTTGACGAAACCACCGCGCTTTAATTCCATCATAAATTTAGCGACCGTTTCTCTAGCGCAACCGGCCAGCTCCGCCAAGTGCTGCTGGGTCCACGGCCCGCGAATGACGAGCTCACCGTCCACTTCGCACGCTAAGCGGTAGAGGAAGAAACGCAGGCGTCTATAGGCATCGACCGCGAGCATCGCGCGTGTTTCAGTGAGTTCGTTGACCAAGTGGGCCAGTTGACGCACCATCGCATGCCATAATGTCGGTCTGTCGGCGAGACATTCGAAAAACCGGCTCTTATGTAAGACCGCGAATTGCGAGTCCTCGATTGTGGCCACGGAAGCCGTACGCGGTCCGCCCGTGAGCAATGAAAGCTCGCCGAAGAATTCGGCCGGCCCCTTGCGGCGAAGCAAGGTCCGAGAACCGTCATTCTCTAGGAAGATCTCGACCTGGCCCGCGAGGATGAAGAAAAAGCGATTATCTTCGTCGCCCTTCTCGAAAACATGACGAAACTTCTTATAGGACTTAACCGTGGCATGGTCACGTAAGAATAAATGGTCTTCGGGTGACAACGCGGTCCGTAGGCCAGACCCCTGCGAGCCTGGGTCCTCGTCTATCGAAACTGCCGCTGAACCAGCCAAGTCTAAGATTGAGACGCGCCGCCTCAGGTCATTCACAGAATGAAGCAGTGTGGTCACGGTATTATTTTCACTACTGAGACTTTTTCCGAATAGCTCAGGCTCTACCGATGCTCTACCGGTCCTGTTCATACTTATATTACACGTCGATTCCAATATAGTTAGTGAGATATCTCACATCCGGATTGTGACTTTTGACGACAAGCGTGGTATTGCGAAGCGCCGTCGTCAGGGTCCCGCAGCAGCGCGTGGGGTCCCGCGCCCGCGCAGTCGCTATTAAGCGTAAAGCCGACCTTGATGCCGCGGGCCATTGCCGCGTGGATGAAGGCATCCGTCAAAAGCTGGAGCAAAGAGTTGCCTTCGGCCGTGGCCTGTTTTGAGGATGATTTCGCTTATCGCCCATCTGCGGCTCCCGATCGCACACCGGCGGGTGACGCGAACAACAAATCTATTAGAGCGCTTGTTCCTTGAAGAACGCCGGCGAACAAAAACCATTCCTCATGCGTTCGGTAAACGCGCCGTCTTGAAACTTATGTTCGCCGCTATCCTACGGGCTTCCCAACCCTGGCTCAGGATCGGTATGAACGACTTCGAACGGCGGCAGCTTCAGGCACTGCGCCAGGAACTCGAACAACAGTTTCATGAACGAAATACTGTATCCATAAAACCCGCATCCCGCTCAGAAATTTACAGCAACCGGGGGGGACTTGGCCTGACAGTCGCCGGCTTAACTAGCGTCAATTCCTCGCGCCAGCCTGGCCAGATCCGAGAGACCCAGGCCCTGAGAAAGCGGTCCATACGGCGAAGCTTCGGCCGGGGGTTGACGGCGCTGATACACGTTAAGCTGGTGCCGAAGCATTGTGTTCTCCATCTGTAGTGCTGCGCGAGAGCGAAAGAAGGTGCACACAAGGGTAGACATCATGGAACACGCGAGGGTGTCGAGGGTTCCCTGTCACCCTACATCCAAATGCTTTCCCCAAGCTAGATCTGCAGCCTTTCAACTACATATGGATTTTCGGGAAGACAGGTGTTCTTGCTTGCCGGCAACGTGCCCGCGCGCACCGACGCTTTTCGTTCAGCGTCCGCTTTGAGGTGAATCACGATGTCGGTGTGAATGACTCCTCCGGGTCAACAAGCGTCCCATATTTGTGATGAGCCAGACTTGTGCTTCCCCACTGAGAATGGAGGAAACACACCATGTACAGCAACGCAAATAGCGCCGACATCGGCGCCAACCACAATCCGTGGAACAAGGGCCGACTGATCGGGCCGAAACCCCCATTGAAACTCCGAGATCTGGGCGATTCGGATTCGACTGCAACTGGCCAAGCGCGCCAGAGACCTTGCCCTTTTCAACCTCTCCATCGACAGCAAGCTTCGGGGCTGTGATCTCGTCAAACTCCAGGTACGCGATGTCGCGCATAGCGGCCGGGTCATTCCCCGGGCAACGGTCATGCAGCAGAAAACGGGGCAGCCCGTCAAGTTTGAATTGACCGAGCAAACGCGAGAAGCGGTCGAGGCCTGGATCGCCAAGGCGCAACTTTGCTCCAGTCAATTTCTATTTCCAAGCCGCATGACCCGCTCACCGCATATTTCGACCCGGCAGTATGCGCGGATCGTGAAATCGTGGGTCGCTCGCATCGGATTGAACCCGGGAGATTACGGAACCCACTCGATGCGCCGCACCAAGGCGACACTGATTCTACCGGCGAACGAAAAACCTCCGAGCGGTGCAGCTATTGCTCGGGCACACCAAGCTGGAAAGCACGGTCAGATACCTCGGCATCGAGGTCGATGATGCCTTAGAGATGTCGGAGCAAACCGAAGTCTGAAACCATTTAAAACCGGCAGCGTCCGCCCAGTGCGGTCGCTTGCCGGCCAGAAACAGTCAGTGGCGCGTAGCCCAAGACACCGCGGTAGCGGACACTCGGGGAAGCACCGTGCTCGCCCGCGAAGTGCAGCTGGCCGAGCTGCCGGACCCGTTCATCCAGATTTGGATAGACGGAAGCGTCAGAGGTAGTATGTTGTTCGGAAAAGGCTTCCTGGCTACGACCAGACCTATTGCGGGAAGAGATAGACGGAATGATGTTCTGTTCACATAACAGTTAGATTCCTCGACCATGCCAACGGTCCATCCATTGCGTGCGGTTTGGCTTCTCATTGCGAGACCTCGTCGGTTTGTCGAACTGGCGACTCGCCATGACATCGACCAGGAGTTCCAACGGAACCCCCAACTGCTTGCTGCTTACCCCTCCCGCGAGCTCCCACCCGAAAGGGTGAAGAATTTCGAGGACAACGCACAAGATCGTACCCGGAAGATGCGGAGTGCATTTGGGTCTGCGCTGTGGTCAACGGGTACCGCCGTTCTGCTTGGTTACCTTGTGGGGTGGGGCGTCGCCGCATACTGTGGGAAACCACCTCTCTGGGTGGTCTCTGTTCTCGCGGTCTCCGGGGCGGCCGTCATTCTCGTCGCCACGCTCGCGCTTCTGGGCTGGGAAATCCAATCGTACAAGGGCGTCTCCCTGCCGGAGAAGGTCAACCGATGGTTGTTTCGCTCGCAGTATTGGTTCGGCACCTTTCTCATTGTGCTTTCTCTATCGTGCAGCACCTGATGAGCGAAGCTAATTTTTGCGTGCAGCGGACGCGCCGGAAGCAGCGTTCTTCTTTGCCAGCAAAGTGCCGGCGCGCCGCTGACGCAATTCGTTAGCCCTGATATCTCGAAAGTGTGGAATGCCTATGAGCGAAGTCGAGGATCGCTACAAGACGATTTGCACCGATTTCGACACGCTCGTCACCTACGGGATTCGAGTATCTACATCGCTCGGAGGAAAAAACGCTCCGCACGATCGCGAATACTACGCTGATCGGATCTTTAGCAAGCTGCTTTGCCATGCAATCACGCTCAAGCATATTGTCCCAACGGGATTGTCCCCCGTGGCTGCCGGCTACTCCGAACTTTGGGATGTCTCATCGGCGTGCGCTGTCTCGCGAGCGTTGCTTGAAGCATATGACACGCTGGCCTACGTCGCCATTGAGGATGTTCAGGTTGGCGAACGAGAGTTCCGAATCTTATTGTGGAAGTTGCATTCCGCAGAACGGAGACAGAAGATGCTTAGGCTCATTGGCTCGACCGCGCCGGCCGTCTTGGAAGTGGACAAGAACGTCACTGAGTTGCGCCAGAAACTAACCACGCATGATTTCTTCGACAGCGTAGAAGCAGGGCTGAAAAGAAAGGCTCGGAATGGCAACGTTCCACCTTTTCACCTGAGTCAGGCGGGGCGGAACAAGCGTGCCGGTGTGAATCACGAGTACTACAACGCCGCCCTAATGTTTCTTTCATCCTATGTCCACACCCACCCGTTTTCCGTTCACCAACTAATGGAATTTCGGGCCGGTGACCCGGAGAGTTTGAGGCTAATGTCCTCGCCTGTTCAATACGCGTCGGGCTTTCTCGCCAAAGGAATCGAGGGTACGAGTCTAGTCTTCGGGGATATTGTGCCGCTCCCATCGGAGGCAGAATCCGAAATCCAGAGCACTTGGATCGAGATTATTAGAAATGGCTTCGCAAGAGTCGGCTAACCCATCAATCAACCGGACCGCCAAAAAGCTACGCTTCTTGTCGTCCGGTTATCTCAAGCGTTCAGCGTCCGCTTTGAGGTGAATCACGATGTTGGAGTGAATGACTCCTCCGGGTCGGCAAGCGCCTCATATTGTGACGAGCCAGACTTGTGTTTCCCCACTGAGTATGGAGAAAACACACCATGTACAGCAACGCAAATAGCACAGATGTCCAGTGCCATTCACAATCCGTGGAACAAAGGCCGACTGATCGGACCGAAGCCCCCATTGAAACCGCAAGAGATCTGTGCGATTCGGATCCGACTGCAACTGGCCAAGCGCGCCAGAGACCGTTTATTTACTCTATGGGCCGCAGCTCACCGGGAGCGTTATGTGGCAAAACCTTCCCGAAGGAGGCTAGGAGAATGATTCCGAACAGCGGCGCCATCAACTGGGTGATTGACCCTGTCACGCGGGCGATTGGATACGTCCTCGAAGAAACGAAGATTGTAGGTACTCTCCACAGGAGCCTTGCCGTGTTGGAAGGTCATGAGATTTTCCTGCGGTTGGCTCGAGAGAAGTTCGTGGAGGCAGAAACGAAAGAGGGCCTACCTTACATCGACCAGCTTATCGCGCAGGCACCAGGTTTAAGTAAGGAAGCTGCCGAACTCCGGCAGAACGACTACTCGGTGGTGAATAGCCACAGTCTCATCGGAATGTGGGGTGCCGTAGAGATCGCGGTTGAGGATACGGTAGTGCTCGTACTCTCCAAGGAAACCTCCGCCCTCGGCGTGGTAGCCAATGCTGGTGTCAAGATAGCGAAGTTCGAGGGGCCAGTATCGGAAGACGATGCCCGAATTCTATTCTCTCGGCTTGAGCGGAAGCTTCGGGAAAGCCTAAAAGGAAAAGTGGGAGAGTTCTATGTCCAACTCCTCGGTCTCTTTGGAGTAAAGTTTAGCTGCAGCCGCCACACCCTTTCCAAACTGGATGAAATAAATTGCGTGAGGAACTGCATCCTGCACCGCGGCGGTATCATCGACGATCGAGCAGCCCAGATTGACGGATTAAGGCCATTTCTGGGGACGCAGTTCCCGACCACGCAAGCTCGTTACCTTGAATACTATGATGCAATCGGTGATTTTTTGAAGGAGATGCTGAACGCGGTACTTGCAAGCAGCTACATTCAAACCGTGCCGAGCGGGACAAGTGGTTCTTCCAATGCCACATTACGCACGCCCTGAGCTGGGCACGTTCAGCGTCCGCTTTGAGGTGAATCACGATGTCGGTGTGAATGACTCCTCCGGGTCGTTACTGCGCCCATCGGGAAAGCACCGCCTGGGGTGAAGAAGCTTACGACGGACAGCAACAATTCCGAATCCGAAGCGGGCCACACCCTTGACCACTGCTGAACAGAAGGAAATCTGGCGATCCTAATTCGCCTACAGCCCGCTCAGCGGACCCGAGATCTTCCTCTGTTCAATCGTGCTACCGACATTACGCGGCCCAGCGAGAGATTTGAGTTTCCTAGAAGCACGAGTAACATATGATGCAAAGGAGCCTATTCGATGAGCACCAGCATCCTTTCTCCTGAGCAAATCGCCAAACTTACAGCCGAGCAGCGTCTCGCGCTGATCGAAGCGCTGTGGGATAGCCTGGAGCAAGATGACTTACCGATTACACCTGCGCAAGCGGCAGAACTTGATCGTCGCATGGAGACCTACGAGCAGGATGCTGTCAACGCGCAGCCGTGGGAGGCGGTGAGGAAGCGCATTGAGCGCAACTTGCTTTGAAAATGGACGCGTTGATCCTGTACCGAAGGGGCCGAGCGTGACATGGACAACCCACAGCAATTTCCCGTCGTACACCGCGACAAGCGTCGCGCGCTACTGAAGCGCTTTCCGTACGGGTTATATTTCTTATATTTCCGGATCGAGTTGACGTCTGCGGTGGTGGTCGGCTGTTTCCACGGGCATCGAAACCCAACGGCGTGGAAATCTCGCCAATAGTGTCAAGCGAAGCTGTCAGTTCGTCAGTTTGGGCGGATGGTCGTTAGCCCGCGAGCTCCTCCCAAAAGCGAAGGCTGTTGCACTGCCTCCGGAGGCAGTCCCTCAAACCGAATTATCTCCGAAAAATAAAGCGGAAGATTACCGATCCGGAAAGTGCCGCGGCAAAGCTAGATCCGGTGCGTTTATGCAAAGCGGGTAGGACCACCTGAAGTATAAAATCGTGTAGCCCGCGTAGCTCGGGATATTCCGCGCTCACCTCTGTGATATATCCAAGCGTTCTCGGGATATATTCCAAGAAGCCGTTCTTTTCGTCGCGATGCCATAAACGCGCAAAGATTCCGCCGGCCATCAGATGGCGCTGCATACCCATCCAATCGAACCAGCGTAGAAATGTGGCAAGGTTCAATCCGCCTAAGATACCGAATTCGACCGCTTGCTCAAAATAACGCGTGGCCCAAGCAATCACTTGCGGACGCGGCCAGCATACATAACAATCCCTTAACAGCGAAACCAAGTCGTAGCTGACCGGACCAATGACCGCATCCTGGAAATCGAGGATCCCCGGATTGTTGCTGCCGATGACCATCAGATTGCGCGAATGATAGTCCCGATGCACGAAGGTCTGCGGCTGTGACAAGGCGGAATCGGCTAGCAGCTCGAAACTATCCGTAAGCATGTCATGTTCGTTTAGGGTGAGGTTGATACCGAGATGCCACCGCAGTAACCATTCCCTAAAGAGCTCCATCTCTCGCATGAGCAATTCGCGCCCGTAGGGCGGTAATCCGTGTCCCTCGACCCGCGCCTGCATGGCGAGGATCGCATTGATTGCATCGCCGTACAAGCGCGCAACTTTGTCCCCGTAGAGTTCCTGGAGATATATTCGGTTACCGAGATCTGTCAGCAGGAGGAAGCCGTGTTCTACGTCCCGGCTGACGATTCGTGGCGCTGTAAGTCCCGCAGCGATTAAGCGTTGGGCGATCGCAATGTACGACCGGCAGTCCTCTTTCTCGGGTGGCGCGTCCATCACGATTAAGGACTCGCCTTGATGGCTGACGCGCCAATAGCGCCGGAAGCTCGCGTCGCCAGACGCCGGGGTGAGATCGGCGCAGTGCGTCGCCAGTACGTTTTGTAGCCAATGCTTAAGCAACTCGCCGCGGTTACTAAGGTTCCGATCACCGCATTCCATGTCCATTTCATTCCACCCTCGGGGCGCGACGCGAGCGCGCCCCCTGGTCCCGGCATTCGCGAAACTTTGTTGCAGCGCGCTACGGAGTACCGTCCCTTGGCCCGACTGTCTTTACGTACTCCCCGCCAACCTGACGGTAGATCTCGTCGATTGCTCCTTAGGTTCGCATTATACTTGAATAAGCAGAAGGGCGTTACGCGGACTGTGTGGGAGCCGTTTCACCCGGTAGCGTGTCGAGCTAACGCTGTTTGCCATGTCGGCTTCGGGACGGACATGGCACGAAACTGCGAGGCAGTGTTCAATATCCCGTAGCAAAAATGGCGTAAGACACCGATAGTTACGCGGGTTGACACCTTAGATTCCATGTCTGATTTGAGCGATGGCCTATATCGACGGTTTTGTGATCCCGTGCCGAACGGCAACCGGGACGCCTATCTTGCGCTGGCCAAGAGGGCCGCGCCCGTCTTTCTCGAACACGGCGCGACGCGCGTGTTTCACATGACCTAGTGCTGTTCAAGACGAGGTGACCGAAGATGCGGATCGGTGTACCGAAGGAGATCAAGGACAAAGAGGGCCGCGTGGCATTGACGCCGGCCGGCGCGAAGCAACTGTGCGAGGCGGGGCATGCCGTCCTGGTCGAGGAAAGGGCGGGCGTGGGCTCAGGTTTTTCGGACGAGAGTTACCGGGCATGCGGGGCGGCGATCGTCTCCGCGGATCTCGCCTGGGATGCCGGGCTCGTGCTCAAGGTCAAGGAGCCGCTCGAGTCCCGAGTATCGCTTTCTCAAGGACCAGATCCTCTTTACCTTCCTGCATCTCGCCGGTGTGCCCCGCAGGCTGACCGAGGCCTTGCTCGCGAACAAGACCGCGGCCTTGGCGTATGAGACTCTGGAGGATAAGAACGGAAGGTTGCCGCTGCTGGCGCCTATGAGCGCTGTTGCCGGCGATGTGGCGATCACGGTAGGCAGTTACCATCTCGCCAAGGTCCATGGGGGTCGAGGGACGCTGCTCGGAGAAGTGCTAGGAACGCGTCATGGGAAGGTCGTGGTCCTCGGCGATGGTGTGGTCGGGCGCCATGCCGCTCGCACCGCCGACGCCCTCGGGGCCGCGACCTTTATCGCCGGGCGCCACCCGGAGCGGGTCGAAGGACTTCAGCATGATACCTCGGAGAGGGTAAGTTTCTTTTTATCGAGCCCCGAGGCCATCGTCGCACATCTACAGGATGCGGACCTCGTCGTTGGGGCGGTTCTCCTGCGCGCGGCACGCGCGCCGTGGGTGGTGAGCGAGAGCATGGTAAAAGCCATGCAGCCGGGTGCCGTCATCGTCGATGTCAGCATCGATCAAGGAGGATGCATCGAGACCTCGCGCCCAACCTCGCATTCCGACCCCGTGTACGAGAAGCACGGCGTTATCCACTATTGCGTGCCCAATATGCCAGGGGCTTATCCGCGGACCTCGACCTTGGCACTCACCGCCGCGACCTTGCCCTACGTGTGTCGCCTTGCGGATCGAGGCATGGAAGCCGTGAGCGGCGATCCGGGTTTTGCGAAGGCCGTGAACACCTGCAATGGCTACCTCACCTGCAAGCCCGTGGCGGAGGCCTTGGACCTCCTCGACCGTTATCGCGGGATCGAAGATCTAGGTCTTTGAGCGGCGGGCGGTGGGCGTCGCCATCGTAGCCACGGACGTCTATCGAGCCCACGCTTCGATAGATCGCTTATCGGGTCCGGTTGCGGCCAGGTACCTCGATAGGGCCGTTGAGCACACCTCGGCGTTCTTGGAGCTCCGATCGAGGTATTTGCTCCTTGGGACTCAGGAACGGGGCCGCGGCGACGGCGAGGAGGCCCAGGAGACCCACGACGCCGAGTCCCACACGCCACGCGCCATCCTCGCCGGGCCGTCCACGAATTGCGTTTACGATCCAACGCCAGTGCAGGATAAGATGCAGGGCCAGGATCGCCATGAGGCATACCGCGATCCAAAAGTGCACCTCCCCCCATTCGTGACGGGTGAGCCCCCAGATGAGTGTAATCGGTTTAAGCGCCGATCTCGGGCCGATGCCGAGGCCGTAGAGCGCACCGCTGCCGGCGGGGAAGGCATAACGGATGAGAAACCCGGTCGCCATCAATGCGACCAAGCCGATCAAAGCCGCTGCGTCGACGAGCGCGGAGAGTGTGCTGCGTTTCATTGCGTTAGTTCGGCGTTGGACCAAAAACTACCACAAGACTTTCACCAAGTACGGAAGCGGCCCGTATCTAGGTGCACGAAATCCGAACTGGGGTAATAACCAACCCCGCCGTGAGCAAGCGAGATCGCCGCCTTGCGGACCAGGCGGGTGGGCACATCGCTGAGGCGGATGTCGATGGCCCGACCCTTGAGATGCAGACTGCCTTGCGAGACACTGCTGCTGTGCCGGCGTAGCATCTCGTTGGTTTTGGGCGAGCGGTAGCCCGAGATGACCTCGAACCGGCCACGGCTCTCTGTTCGGATCCGCACGGTGTGCAGGATGTCCAGCAGCCGAGGGTCGATCGCGTGCACATCGCCGGTGCGGAAGTCGCGCAGCAACTGATTGATCTCGATGAGCGCTTCGGGAACGTACCGGCCGTCCTCGCAATAGACGATGCTTAATTTTTCGCTCGTATGCATGTGAGTAAATGTCAGGTGTCGCGCGCTGCGCAACCTGGCGAAGCCGGCTACCGGGACGAGCGCTACGGGCAGCAGTAGGCCCGCCGCTTGGAGCAGACGGCGACGCTTACGGGTAAACTGCATGCTGAACCTCCCAAGCTATGCTATGAATCAACGAACCCCTCGGCATTTTCCCAGACTCGATGCGGGTCCGCAACGACCGCCGCTGCCGTGCAGCCCGGAGCGCTCCAGCTCGCAGATGGATCGGCCCACGACGTTGATTAAGGCAAGCCTCCGGCTCGTGTGTACGGGGCTCTTCGCCGTATCGGCTGCCGTCGCTCAATCTCCATCCGAGGACAGGGTATCGGAACAGTTGCGCCAGCGCATGGAGACTGGCTCTCTGGTGGTGCAGGGCGCGAACATCGGGGTCGAGGATCCGCTGCCCGAGTTCTATACCCGCCGCGATTTCCGCCGGGTCTGGACGCGCGCGGAGCAGGTGCAAGAGCTCCTGCGACTGCTTGCGACGTCCGGGGACCATGGGCTGAACCCGGAGGATTACTTTCTCAGCAAGCTGCAAGACCAAGTGAAAAACACCAGGCGCGATGGATCGCGACCGGTGACGGACCCGGCGGTTGCGGGAACGGGCATTGAGGATCAGGCGATACCGGACGAGGCGAGCCGGCTGGCAGAGCTGGACATACTGCTCACCGAAGCCCTGATCCGCTACGGTTACCACCGGCGTTTCGGCAAGGTGACTCCGACGACAGTAGAGCCCAATTGGAATTTCAAGCGGGCATTTGCGCCGGGTGTAGACCCGGTAGGCCTCCTCGAGGAGGCGGTCCATGCGAAGTCGCTCGCTGACTTCGTCGAGGAGCGGATCCCACACGGCCCCTGGTACAAAAGGCTTCAGGCAGCTTTGAAGCACTACCGGTCTATCGCGGCGTCCGGCGGCTGGGCTGCGGTGCCGACCGGTCGGGCGCTTAAGCCCGGCGGTGCTGATCCGAGGGTAGCGGCGTTGCGGGAGCGGCTCGGGATCACGGGCGATCTCCGTGCGCGCGGAGCCGGCTCCGGAAATTTATACGATGACGAACTGGAGCGGGCAGTGCGGCGTTTCCAGGACCGCCATGCACTGAGCGTCGATGGCATAGTAGGTCGCCAGACATTGGCGGCGCTGAACGTGCCGCTGCAGGCCCGGATCGACCAGTTGCGCCTCTCCCTGGAGCGGGCGCGATGGGTACTCGAGAGTGTCGTCCCGCGCTATGTTGCGGTCAACACTGCCGGTTTTCGCGCAGCCATGGTCCGCGAGGGCAACGTCGTCTGGACAGCTCGGGTAGTCGTCGGACGGGCGTACCGGCAGACTCCGGTGTTCCGCGGCGAGATGCAATACTTGGTGCTCAACCCCACCTGGACGGTGCCGCCCGGGATCCTGCGCAACGACACGCTACCAAAGGTGAAGGAGGATCCCGATTACCTGCGGCGGGAAAACTTCCGGGTAATCGATCGCAATGGCCGCCGGGTCGATCCGTCATCGGTCAACTGGCGGGCCTATGGCGGCAGCGTCCCGTATACGCTGCGTCAAGATCCGGGAGCGGACAATGCGCTCGGCCGAATCAAGTTCGTGTTCCCGAACCCGCACGCCGTGTACCTGCATGATACGCCTGCCCGAAACCTCTTTGAGCAGCCGGAGCGTACCTTCAGTTCCGGCTGCATCCGGGTGGAAGATCCGTTTCGGCTGGCGGAGCTATTGCTCGACGATCCGAAATGGACGCGGCAAGCTCTGCAACGCGCGGTCGACGCGGGGAATACGCAGGTCGTGCGGCTGGGGGAGCCCGTGCCGGTATTCATCCTCTACTTCACCGCGACCGTGGATCCCGACGGGACGCTGCGGTTCTACAAGGATGTCTACGAGCGGGATGCCAGGCTGCTGGCCGCGCTGAACGGGGAAGTCCGGATCGATCTACCTCCGCTGCCCATTCCCCTCGAATCGAATTTCCGGGCGGCATCTACTATGTCACTTCACGCGGTGGCCGGGACAGACGCCGCTCCCCGTCGAAGGGGCGCATCCACCAGGGTCGCGCAGTAAAAGGGCCGCCTTGCAGCGACACGTCCGCTCATCCAAATGTGAACGCGGGCCGCGGCTCGCTCCAATCGTCATGCCCGTCGTTAACGCTACCGTCGCAATGATGCAACGCGTTATCCGTAAAGCCAAGGCACGCGGCGTCGCCTTGGAGGTGAATGCCCATACGCAGCGGCTTGACATGCTCGACATTTACTGTCAGATGGCTAAGGAGGAAGGGGCGCGCGTGGCGATCAATTCCGATGCCCACAATACTTTCGAGCTCGATGGCCTGCGCTTTGGTGTCGGGCAGGCGCGGCGCGGATGGCTGGAAAAGCAGGACATCCTCAACACCCGGAGTTTAAAGGAGCTCAGCGTTCTGCTTCACAGGACTTCGAAACAGGACACTTGTCGGTATGTCAGTTCATAATGCGCGGCAAGAGCACCTTCCGTCCTTCTTCCGAAAGCTGGAGCACGGCTAGTCCGCTCGCGGGCGTCGTCCACGGCTGCACGACGGGCGAGCGTCAGAGCCCGAACGGGTAGGTGTCGGGCAGCTCCTCCGATGTGGGCCGCCGAACCGCCTCCAGCGGCTGCACCGCGCGCGTCTCGTCGAACCAGAGATACTCGTCGAACTGCTGCGGTAGGCTCGCCAGGAAGTAGTGGCTGGCGAGTTCCGTCTCGGGCCGATACACGACGCCGATGGCCCGCTCGAGGCGCGGCGGCGCCAACTCTTCGCGGACGGCCGCGCGCGCGGGCTCCCGTAGGTGCAACGCGCACGCGCGCACACCGGTGTCGTGGAAGATGCGTTCGTAGCTGGCCTCGTGGGCGGGGCGCACGGACATCCTCTCCATGGGCTCGTCCCAGTCGGAAGCCGCCGCGACGGTCCCTCGATCGGTGCCGAAGCCGACGATGTACGCGGCTTCGCCGTAGGCGACGCGGCACAGCTGCCCGACGTTGTGCTCGCCACGAACGCTCATCTCGGTAGCGCTGGCGTCGCCCACGTGCGAGTTGTGCTCCCAGACGATCCCCTTCGAACCGGGGCCGTAGAAGGCGAGCAGCGACTGCAGCGTGTCGAACATGTGCGCGTCTCGCAGGTTCCAGGACGCGACCGAACCGTAGTACAGGGCGCGGTAGTAACGCTCCGCGTCCGCGACCAGGCGCGCATTCTGCGCGGCATCGAAGAAGCGCTCGCCGTCCTTCTGCGCGTACTCGATCCTGCGCGCCAGCATGTCGCGGAGCATGGCGACCACGGCCTGCTCCGCGCTCTCGTAGCGCCCCGCCAGCACGGCCCGGCCATAGGCCCCCGGGTCCTGTTGCCACGGCGTCAATGTGCCGTACCTCTGCCGCGCGACGCGCGACGCGGTGGGATCGACCTCGTCGAGGTAGGCGAGGACCGCCGCGATGGACGTGAACAGGCTGTAGAGGTCGAGCCCGTGGAAGCCGACCCTGGCCGCGCCGACATCGAGCGCCGCGTTGTGCACGCGCAGCCACTCGACCAGCTCGTGGACTTCCTCGTTCCTCCACATCCAGGTGGGAAAGCGCGAGAAGGGGGTGAACCCGGGCGTCGAGCGCGGCCTCTCCCCGCGCACGTAGTCGTCGATGCGCGCCGCGTCGGGCCAGTCGGCCTCGACGGCTACGAACTGGAAGCCCCGCCGGCTCACCAGCTCCTTCGTGATCCGTGCCCGCATGCGGTAGAACTCGCTCGTCCCGTGCGTCGACTCGCCGAGCAGGACCAGGCGAGCGTCGGCGATCCGCTCAAGCAGCGCGTCGAGGGCGGTGGTCTCGATGTCGTCGATCGGCTCGGCCGCCTCGCGGAGGAGGGTCGGGAGCCCGGTCGATCTCGTCGGGAAACGGGCGCCGCGCAGGCGAGCCGGCTCCTCGCCCCACCCTTGCTCCCCGACCAGCGGCACGAAGCGCACTTCGGCGATCGGCTCTTGCCGGTAGTCCGTTTCGCCGTCTCGGGTAACACGGACCAACGTCTGCAGCGCCTCGTCGGGACCGACAGGCAGGACCAGCCGACCGCCGACGGCTAGCTGCTCGAGCAGCGCGCGAGGCACCCGGGGGGCGCCCGCCGAAACTACGATTGCGTCGTACGGCGCGTGCTCCGCCCACCCGACGGAGCCGTCCGCGCAGAGTATGTGGATATTCTCATAGCCGAGGCGCGCGAGGCGCTTGCGCGCCTCTTCGAAGAGGGAGCGCACGCGCTCGACCGTGTACACCTCGGAGGTCAGCCGACTCAGGATCGCTGCGGCGTACCCGGAGCCGGTGCCGATCTCCAGTACGCGTTCCCCTCCGCGGAGCCCGAGCGCCTCGACGGTCATCGCCACCACGTGCGGCTGCGAGATCGTCTGCCCTTCGCCTATGGGCAGCGGCGTGTCCTCGTATGCGAACTCGGCGAGCCGTGGCGGCAGGAACACCTCTCGCGGCACGCTACGGAACGCCTCGAGGATGCGCCGGTCCGTGATGCCTCGCCGCGCGAGGACCTCGGTCATCCGCTCGCGCAGACCTTCGAATTCGATCATGCTTGCCCTGCGTCGCTCACCGACCCGTCGGGTTCATCCTGCGATCGGCTGATCCAGATCAAGAAAGCCGTACGGGATCTTCTTATCCTAGCTTTTAACGGAGTTAAAATACAGTTTAATTTCATTTGAAGGGTAAGGGTATGAAAACAGACCGTCAGATTCAAAAAGATGTCATGGATGAGCTGGCTTTTGATCCGAGTGTAACATCCGAGAACATTGGAGTGTCAGTAAAGGGCGGCGTGGTCACGCTCAGTGGGTTTGTGCCAAGTTACGGCGAGAAATATGCGGCTGAGAGAGCGGCATTTCGCGTAGCCGGCGTTAAAGCCGTGGCTGAGGAGATCGATGTAAAATTACCGGGGTCAAGTATTAAAACAGATGTCGATATTGCAAAGGCAGCTGCCAATGCATTGGAATGGCGTAGCAATATTCCTTCTACTGTGCGAGTTTCGGTCGAAGATGGGCAAGTCATTCTACGGGGCGAAGTAGATTGGGCTTACCAGCGCGAGGCTGCCGCTGCCGCCGTACGCTTTTTGAACGGAGTTGTGGGCGTAACGAATCACATTGCGGTTCGCGCACGAGTGCGCCCTGATGACATCAAGGAGAGGATTGAAAAAGCCTTGGTGCGCTCAGCAGAAAAAGACGCGAAAAAGATTCGTGTCGAGGCATGGGACGGCAAGGTTGTTCTTTCGGGAACAGTTCATTCTCGTTCTGAGTTTAACGATGCAATGCGGGCTGCTTGGGCGGTACCAGGCGTAACGAGCGTCGACAATCGCCTGTCGATTGGGTAAGGCCGCTGGCGCGGACGCCCGGGTCCGCGCTTGTCAGTGTGGGGTCCCACTTCATCGCAATGAGCTTTCGGTGCCAGGCCATCAGCGTATCAGGCGTCCCGGCGAGGCTTAACTGCAGCGCCACGGCCAAGGGGCTGGGATCATCTTCAGCGTGGCACGTTTCCGAGACCGGCCATTCCTGCATCGCGGCTTCTTCGATATGCCGGACGGACCTCCGGCATCAGCGCACCATGTCCCTTTGTTAAATCGGGTTGAAAGTCCTATCCTGTTCCGCTTGAATTCTCGCGAGAGGAAACAACCATGAGACGAATTCTCT
Organism: uncultured Gammaproteobacteria bacterium; assembly: GCA_963764725.1. Classification (GTDB taxonomy): domain Bacteria; phylum Pseudomonadota; class Gammaproteobacteria; order JACCXJ01; family JACCXJ01; genus USCg-Taylor. The sequence goes on from CAVXTM010000018.1 coordinate 633,355, forward strand.
GCACTGTAGTAGTGGTCTGTGCCGCGCTGGCCCTGGCCGCGCAGCCGATGGAGCCGATGAAGTCCTCCCCGGTGGCCAAACCGGCCGCAACTGCTGACGTGAAGCAGACATTGAAAGACCGGTTCCGCGAGTACACCGAAGCGCTGACCAAGCGCGATCTGGCGGCGCTGGACAAAATCTGGGCCGAGGGCTACACCTTCACCAACGGCCGTGGCGAATTCCTCACCAAGAAGGACCGCATGGAGAACATCAAGAGCGGCGCAACCCAATTCGACTCCATCAGCCGCGAGGACGAAGAGATCCAGGTCTTCGGAGACACAGCAGTGGTCACGGGCCGTGTCGTGCTGAAGGTCATCTATAGCGGCAAGGAAAGCAGCGGGCCATACCGTTTCACCAATGTCTGGGTGAAGATGCATGGGCGCTGGCAGATGGTTGCCAACCAGATCACGCCCCTCGCGCAATAGCGAAGAGACAATTGTGGGTCGTAGTCGAGGGCAGTGGGTAAGAGCACTCGATACGATTCTTCAACCAGCTGGGCCTTGAAGCCGCCCCAGAACATGCGCTTGCCGTCGAAAGGCAGCGCTACCCCGCGTACGCCCGCTTCAGTCCGTCGATGTCGAGCTTTTTCATTTGCAGCATCGCCGCCATCACCCTTTCCGATTTTACGTAATCGGGGTCGGTCATCATCTCGATCAGGGCGACAGGCACCACCTGCCACGACACACCGTATTTGTCCTTGAGCCAGCCGCATTGCTGGGCCGCTTCGTCGCCGCCCTCGGACAGCTTTTGCCAATAATGGTCCACTTCTCTCTGCGTCTCGCAATTGATCTGGAACGAAATCGCTTCGTTGAACTTGAATAGCGGGCCGCCGTTGAGGGCGGTAAACGCATGTCCATCGAGCTCGAACGCGACGACCATCACCGAGCCCACCGCTCTTCCATGAATTTCATGCCCCGCTTCCCCATACCGGGAAATATTGGTGATCTTTGAATTCTCGAAAATGCTGGTGTAGAACTTTGCCGCTTCTTCGGCTTGATTGTCGAACCACAAGCAAGGAGCGATTTTTTGCAGCTTCAGCATGATGTTTTCCTTTCAGTTTGTCTTGGTTGCACTGTGATTGACTGGATACATGGGTTTTTTGTTCGTTCAATTACGTCTCGTGGCGTGGCTGCTTGCCGTACTCGTCGTGGCGGCGCCACCACTCATACGGTGGGGTTTGCGGCGTGCCAGCCGGTGAGTCCTCCCAGGTTTCCTGGCGGCCGAACGGTGTCATGTCAAGCAGGCCCCAGGTGGCTCCGATCGCTTCGGTGCCACGCGCACTGGTGTAGTACGTGTAGAAAATGCCGTCACCGTCGCGGAGAAATACGTTGACCCGGTGTAATTCCTCGTCGTCTTTCGTGACACCGATGTCGACGTTGAAGTCGTTCTTGGCCGAGGAGTACCACGGCAAGGTCCAACCCATGCGCTTCCTGTATCGCTCGATATTCTCGAGCGGTGCTCGCGACACCAGCACGAGGGACACATCGCGAGCGTGCAGGTGGTCGGTGTTTCCGATGTTATCGACGACGAACGAGCAGCCGGGGCAACCCGCCGTGGGCCAGCCGTTGACGCCGGGCGCGAACATGAAGCTGTAGAGGATGAGCTGGCGGCGTCCCTCGAACAGGTCGCGGAGACTTGCCGTGCCTTGGGGTCCCTCGAAGACGTAGTTCTTTTCGATCCTGAGCCTCGGCAGCCTGCGACGTTCCGCGGCCAGCGCGTCTCGCGCACGGGTGGCCGCTTTTTCTTTGGCGAGCAGTTTATCGTGAGCTGCTTGCCACTCGGTTTGGGATACGATTTCGGGGTGTGGAATAGTTGCTTCAGTCATGGTCGTCTCCTTTGTCGGTGTTTCCAGTTACTTGCGAAGATTCATCTTTCCGTTCCGATCTCCCGGACTGGATGCTTGTGCTGCACCCAAACCGCGTCATAACGAGAGCGGCCAGCCCGCCCGCAGTACTGCCAGCGGTGGCCATCAACGCAATGGATGCCATGCATAGGGGACACATCGAAATTCACATCCAATTGTGATTAGCCGTAGCGCCGCTCCACTCTGAGCGCTTCCTCGACCGGACGGACTTCGATATTGCCCAGCCGTGCCGATGGCCATTTGGATGCCACCTGGATGGCCTCATTCAGGTCCCGAGCATTGATCAGGAAGAATCCGCCCAGCTGCTCCTTCGTCTCTGCGAAGGGGCCATCGGTCACCGACAGCTTGCCGTTGCGAACCCGCAGGGTCGCCGCAGTCCGGGCGCTTTGCAGGGCGTTGGTGAGGATCAGGTGACCGCTTCGCTGTAGCGCTTCGGCATAGACCAGGGTTTCCTTCCTTAGCGCATCCCACTCGCTTCGCGACATCGCATGGAACGTTTCTTCAGCTTCGTAAGCCAGGCACAGGTATTTCATTGCATGCTCCAGGTCAGGGATTTGGCATCGAGGTCAGTACCATCCACGACACGCCGAAGCGGTCGGCCATGATGTCTCCCTTCAGGGTTTGGTTTATTGCTGACAATTAGTCGAATGCGGTTGCGCGAAATCGACATCAATCCCTGAATTCTTTCTATTGGTTGTCTATTCCTCGCAGCGTCTCCGGGACTTCTTCTGGATCACGCACGGACCAATTAACCATGCTTAGGCGCGAGGGGGCTAAACACCGGAAGGACGGCTGTCATTCCCGAACATCCGTATGCAACTAAAACGAGCACCGGGCAAGGTCTGCCGAAATCACCATGCCCGGCGACTGTCACGAGTCGCCACGTTTCATGGAGCCCGGCCGTCGGTGTTCTGGAGAGACTCCAGCTCCTCTAACAGCAGCAAACTTTGCTGCCCAACTTGCAAGCTCCGACAATACGGATTACGAAGTGCCTGCACCTTTCACTGATTCACCCTCGAACCTTTTCATAGATCGCTTCAACGGCTACCGATAAGCCCACCGAGTGCAAATGCATCGTATCGCTCTCAGTGCACGTCTCAAGCTCCCATCCATCGGAGGTGCGGCGGTAGATACGGATTTCGCAGGAGTCCTGAGCGACCATGACATACTCTTGCAAGCTGTCGAGTGTTTGGTAAGCGACGCGTTTTTCCAGATTGTCCCGTACTTCAGTCGAGGGCGACAGCACTTCGATAATAAGCACCGGATACTCGCAATAATAGTCCTGGGATTCGCGTGGGTCGCAGGTCACAACGAGATCGGGATAATAAAATGCTTCTCCTACCCGGACCTTTACATCGGACATGAATACCTGGCAGGGTTGGCTCCGAAGATGGATATTTAAGGCGGTGTGCAGATTCCCCGCGATCTGGTTGTGATTGCGGCTCGCGCCGACCATCGCGTACACCTGCCCGGCGATGTATTCATGCTTTATCGCACTGTTCTTTTCCCCTTCCAAGTAATCTTCAGGGCGTATCGGAACTAATTTTTGAACGGTAGGCATGACGAAAATTACTCCACGCTCAGCACACAAATCATAGCAGCTTCGTTGTGCTAATAGCTTTTCTAGCTTCACTTTCTATCTTAGCTGTATTGTCCTTACACTTGCCTCAGGCGGTCTGCGCGCGGTCGAAGTGACCTCTCCCTCCCCCCGCGCCCCGGCGATCGCTTTATTGTGGCGCAATGGCGTGCCCGCAGGAATAGTCCAAGTCTGCCGGACCTCCGGTGTCTCGGGTAAACCATAGCGCTTCTGAGCCTGTTTCGGCGACAGGGGACGACCGGCCCTGCTTCGCGAGGTCATGTGGTTACCGACCGCTAGCCCGTGCCGGGTTTCGTGCCGCGCCTGAGCACGGGTCGTGTAACGGATACCGTTATGGGTCTCGTGAGAGGCGTAGCCGTCGTGGCTGCATCCCGCGCCAGATCGCGCTTGAGTACCTTGTTCATGGCAGAGCGGGCAAACAGCTTTGCCAATACCCCGTACAGCGGCGGCGGGCGCCATGAAAAGCCCTGTTACGATCACCATACATAGTGGTCTATGGCGAAACATCAGGGACGACCTCCATCATTCAACCAAACGAAGGAATGCGCGGAAACCGCGTCGTTGCATCCGGCATTTCCTCATAGATATGCAGGGCTTCAAGCACCAACTGTGCATTGCCATGAATGGCACTGAGAGGCGTACGCATTTCATAATATTGTCTTAAGGGCGCGCGGCGAAATGTAGTATCATCCGAGGCGTGATAAACACGCACTAGCGTCATATTTAACTAGCTGCGAGGCCTACGTCCATGAAAGTCTTGCGCCGGCGGTTGGAAGGTGAAGCGACGGATACTCGAGATGAAATCAGTTCGGTCGTGAAAGATCCTGAGTTGTGGTTGGAGCTGCCTAATGACCAGTTGGGCGGTAAAATGCCTCAGGATCTGATTGGAACCCCAGAGGAAGAGAATTTACGAGATTTGATTCGCGCCATTAAGCACGGCATACCTCTATGAATCTCTGGGCCTGTGGTCAACTGTCCACAAGCCCGGAAATCCAGACCTGGTACCGAGCCATTCAGCCGCAGTTCTGGACGACGGCACTGCAAACGTCGCAAACAACGACGTTTCCCACCCGGTTTAACGAAGGCGCCAACGCCCACCCGCAGTTCGAGATCCTGTATTTGGCGGAAGATCACCAACTTGCACTCTTTGAGGCGCAAGCGCTTTTGGGCTCACCGTTAACCCCGGGTAGTATCGTGCCCCAACCCCGGAAAGCCTGGGTAATCCTGAACGTCCAGGTTGTGCTGCAGGCAGTCGCCGATTTAACGCAGGTGACTTCACAAAACATCGTCGGTACGACGGCGCAGGAACGCACTGGTGATTGTCGCGGCTATACGCTCCGCAGTCCTTCGACCTCGATATCTCAAAGCCCCTGGAGCTCAATGCCAGCCAGACCGCGAAGCTGGCCGAGCTTGCCCCGATCCTGGAGGGCAAACCGGATGTCACCAAGATCGCCGAAATTCATCTGGAGCAATTGGCACGCGACTTTCGGATGCAAAAGATCGTCTTCGAGACGGCCCGCGACGTTTACGACCAGATGCAAAAGGACTGGAAGGGCAGCAAGGAGTTCCTGCTCGCCCAGCTCGTCCGCCTGGTCGAGCAGTTCATCGGCTCGGACAAGATCAGCATCACGCCGGCGCTCTTCCATGAGGATGAGCTCAAGCGCCGCCTAATCATCACGCTCAACATGACCCGCGTAGTTCAGCATATCTGGGAAGCGATCCGCTTCGAGAATACGGAAAGCCTTGAGCCGGTCTTCGATCAAGATCACCCGATCCGCTCCACCGGCGACATGGGGACCTGGTACACCGGCAAGCCGTGCGAGCCCACAAAGCGCTCGCACATCAATTTCTGCGTTTTTGATAGTACATGGGAGTCCTCGGACGCCTTCGAGCTTGACCGCAACCCAGCTGTGGCCGCCTGGGTGAAGAACGATCACCTCGGCTTCGAGGTCCTCTACATCTACAAAGGCGTAGTGCGGAAATACCGCCCGGATTTCATCATCCGTCTGGCATCAGGCACGATGCTCGTGCTGGAGACCAAGGGCAAAGACACCGAGCAGGACCAGACCAAGCGGCGGTTCCTGGATGAATGGGTGAAGGCCGTGAACGCGCACGGGGGTTCGGCCAGGGGTCCTGGGATGTTTCAAGGAATCCGGGCGACGTGAAGGATATTCTGGCGCGACACAGGAAAGCTCAAGCAGCATGACAACGCATCGACGAACAGTAATGCCTGATGACGCTATAGAACGATCTTTTAAAGGGTTTACAGCCGTTGCACGGGAAGTCGCTGCACTTGACAAGACAAAATGGTCTGAGGCGGATAAAGCTCGTGCACGCGCGTCCTTCATGACGTCTCAAACAGGTCCGGGAGGTCCCGTGCGCCGTGGACCACCCGGACGATTTCGACGCCGCCGGTGATCTCACGGTAAAGAATCAGGTAGCTGCCGACCGGAAAGTACGAAGCTCGGGGCGGATGTCCGGCCGGGCGGGGCCAAGGCGAGGTTGTTCGGCAAGCATCTGGCATCTGGCCTCGATCTCATCGAGAAGACGATCAGCCGCAGCCGGATTGTCCTCGGCGATATAGAGCCAGAGTTCGATGAGGTCCTGTTCACAGCGTTCTGTCCGGGTGAAGCGGGGCATCCTCTAAGGCTCACTTCGCCTCGTCCTGGGCGGCCTGGTGACGGCGGCGCGCTTCGGCCTTGATCGCTTCCATCTCCCCGAGCTTGCCCGGCCCACTGGCCATGCCTGCATCCCAAAGCTGGCCCAGCTCCTCAATCCGTTGCTGGCGCAGGGAACGCTTGAGCGTCCAGTCCCGCAGGGCCTCCCGGATCACTTCGCTGCTCGAAGCATATTCGCCGTTACTCACGGCGGCGCGCACCGCCGCCGCCATCTCGGTGGTCAGGGCGATGCTGACTTTTTCGACGTTGGACATAAGAATACCTCCTTATTCATTAGTAGCAATTCTTCCTACCAATAGCAAGGATAAAAACTGTCCGGAAAACGACCAGTTACCGGACAATTTCAGAGGATGGTTGCCGGGAGCGACGAGGCTATCCTGAAACGCGCGGCGGCCGTCCTTGAGGCCCGCTGCGTACGCGAGGGCGATGTGCTCTCGAATCCCACCGATACGAGACGCGCCGAGGGTCGAAAAAGGGTTCGTAGTGATTGAACTTGGTGCATTTCATGAGACCATACCAGAACCGCTGCTCATGCTACCACTTGACGTTCTCGCTACCTATGGTCTCTTCACTGCGTCGATCGCAGCTCTCTGGTTTCGGTTATCGGACGCGGCCTTACGCTGGGCTAGCCGCTGTCTGGTTACTTCCGTTTCTGGCGTCGCTGGCGGTAGGCTTTGGGGCCGGCTTTGTCACAACCGTTGCATTACCGTTTATCGCCGTCTTTTTTTTTACCGCCTATATTGTAGGTACTGATCGGGCGGTACCCTACCAACGCCGTGCCGCCATTGTTGCCATCATCGTCTTGTCGGCCGGCTTTATGACGCATGTCGTGCCGGGATTTGCCAATTACAAGGTCATTTCCGATGTGACCTTCAGCCCCGGGGCGTTACCTTACAGCCAATATTTTAACTACGACAAAGCGCTGATTGGGTTAGCCCTCGTTGCGTTTTGTGTTCCGGTGTGTAGGGAGAGATCACACTGGGGGGCTATGCTCACGGCAACCCTACCTTGGAGCTTGCTTGTCTTTATCGTGGTTCTCTCCTTAGCGATCCTGATCGGGTATGTCCGGTTCGATCCTAAATTCCCGCCGGAGTTCTTTCTATGGGCGTGGATTAATCTGTTCTTTACCTGCATTCCTGAAGAGGCACTGTTTCGAGGCTTTGTGCAACAGGGTCTGCAGGACCGTCTACGCGGCTCCCGCCATGGGGAGCTGATCGCATTGACTGTAGCCTCCATTCTATTCGGCATCGCGCATTTCGCCGGCGGCTTACGCTATATTTTCCTGGCGACGGTGGCGGGCTTCGGCTATGGCTGGATTTATCAACGGACTCGCGCAATTGAGTCGAGCATACTGGTGCATTTCATGGTCAATGCGCTGCACTTTGTCTTTTTCACCTATCCGGCCTTAAAGTAACGGGAAGCGAAATGACGACGGTGAAAATGGATCCGGCATCGATGCGGCTTTCTACACTGATCGTGCCGTTCATCAGTTCACAGAAAAACTTGCTGATAGCAAGATATTCGATCTCCTTCAGGGCCTGCTATTCTCTTCGCCAGCGACCTTGATCATCTCGTTCGCCTGTTTTAGTCTGTGCGCTCGCGGCTGAGCGAGCGACGCGGCGGCATTGGTTTCCTTGTCGCCGTACGCTAACCACACATATACCTCCACGGCCACGGTGGATGCCGAGCTGCCCAACGCTTGGCAGGTTGCTCGCGTGCTCAGGCGAGTGCGCGGCTTGCACGGCGGGCCTCGCGAAGGTGTAGGACCCATCAGCCGACCGAACCATCGTAGAAGAGGTTTGCATGCAGGTACTCGTCGTTCGTCACGCCATCGCCGAGCAGCAAAAGGAGTTCGCGCGCACCGGGAAAGACGACTCTCAGCGTCCTCTCACGGATGATGGGCGCAGGAAGATGCGGCGCGGCGCGGCCGGGCTGCGGGCAGTTGCGCCGGCGATCAACGTCCTCGCGACGAGCCCGCTCCTCCGCGCCGTTCAGACGGCGGAGATCCTTGCTGTGGTCTACAACGGGCGGAACATAGTCACGGTGAGGGAGCTCTCCCCCGACAGCGAGTTCCCCCCGTTCCTCCGGTGGTTGCGCACGCAGAATGCCGGCGGCACGATCGGGATCGTGGGGCACGAGCCGCATCTCTCGGGTCTCACGAGCTGGCTGTTGACTGGGCGCAAACCGTCGTTCATCTCCCTCAAGAAGGGTGCAGCGTGCCTGCTGGAGTTCCGGGAGCAGCCAAAAGCCGGCGCAGCGACCCTCGTGTGGGCACTCACCCCGTCCCAGCTTAGGCAACTCGGAGCGTAGGGCGGTGGATCTCCCCGGTGTGCTCCTCGAAAACCTAACGTGGATCGAGGCAAGGGATCGGCTCTCCGCCGACACTGTGGTGGTCATCGCACTCGGTGCCGCAGCGAAGGAACACGGGCCTCATCTCAAGCTAGCGAACGATTGGATCATGGCCGAGTACTTCAAACGCCGGGTCATGGAGCGCGCCGATGTTGTTGTCGGAGGAAAGAGAACAACATTGTCCGGGATCTCGACGGTGCCAGGTGGGACCAAGATCGTTTTTGTTCGTTTTTTGTGAGCTACAATCAGGATCATGCCAGTCAAGCAAGTCCTCACCGAAAGCCGCGTCCCGGTCAAGCTCTATACCGACGAGATCGAGGGCTCGGCGCGCCAGCAGCTCTTGAACATCGCGACCTTGCCCTTCGTGCATCACCATGTCGCGGCGATGGCCGATGTGCATACCGGGATCGGGGCCACGGTCGGGTCCGTGATCGCCACCCATCGGGCTATCATCCCGGCCGCGGTAGGGGTGGACATCGGCTGCGGCATGATGGCCGCGCGCCTGTCGCTCATGGCCGATGCGCTCGATGAGAAACGCTTGCAACTCGTATTCAATCAGATCGGTCGCGACGTGCCGGTCGGCCGCGGCCAGCACCGCGAGGAGCGGGCGTCCGGCGAGGCGGCGCGGGCGTTAGAACCTCTGCTCCGTGGCATCCTCGAAAAGCACCCGGGGGTCCGGAAAGCCTGCGGCAAGTCCACGAACTGGGTCCTGCAGATGGGAACGCTCGGGGGCGGCAATCACTTCATCGAGATCTGTCTCGACGAGGACGGGCGGGTGTGGGTGATGCTGCACTCGGGCAGCCGCGGGATCGGCAACGCCATCGGCACCTATTTCATCGATCTCGCCCGGCGCGACATGGAGCGCTGGTTCATCCAACTCCCGGACCGTGACCTCGCCTATCTGTCCGAGGGCAGCGAGCACTTCGAGGACTACATCGAGGCCGTGGGCTTTGCGCAGGCCTATGCGGCACGGAACCGCCAGGCGATGATGACGCTCATCCTGGCGGCGTTAGAGAGACACCTGCCGCCTTTCGAGGTCACCTCGGAGGCGGTGAACTGCCACCACAACTATGTCGAGCGCGAGCATCATTTCGGCGCCGACGTATGGGTGACCCGCAAGGGCGCCATCCGGGCCAGGTGCGGCGATCTCGGGATCATCCCCGGCAGTATGGGCGCCAAGTCCTACATCGTACGCGGCAAGGGCGCCGCGGACAGCTTCCAGTCCTGCGCCCACGGCGCCGGCCGGCGCATGAGCCGGAGGGCGGCCATGAAGTCCTTCACCCGCGAGGACCTCGCGCGCCAGACCGAGGGTGTCGTGTGCCGCAAGGACGAGGGCGTCATCGACGAGATCCCCGGGGCCTACAAGAACATCGACACGGTGATGGAGAACCAGCGCGATCTCGTCGAGGTGGTGCACACGTTGAAGCAGGTGGTGTGCGTGAAGGGCTGACCGCCACGCTGCCCCACGCCGGAGGCTCTGCTTGCTTCCAGCAACGCGTAGCTACTGAGAGGTTTTGCAAGTGCGGGGTTCATACCCCGCCCGCGAAGTATATTGATTTACGCCACCCACTTGATGGAACAGCCGATACTCGGAAAAATCTCACCGGGGAGCTGCCCCCGGCCGAGCGCGGCGAGGACTGCGTTCTCCAGGCTTTTCTCTTTTACTGCTTCCGGATTCTGCCAGTTGTCGTTGATCCGGCCGTGATAATACAGTGCTCCATCCTTGAAAAGATATGGGTCCGGCGTACACTCGGCTCCGTAGGCGCTCGCCGCTTTCTGGTCTCCGTCGAAGAGATACGGAAAATTTAATCCGATGGACTCTGCATAGGGTTTCATCGCCTCGAACCTGTCGTCGGGATACGCCGGGTTGTTGTTGGGATTCACCGCAACGGCCTGGAATCCGTCTTTTGCGTAACGCTTTTGGAGATCGATCAAGGTGGGCCACGAGGCCTTGGCATACGGACAATGATTGCACGTGAAAACAACAAGAAGGAGGTTGTCTCTGTAGTCCAGGATATTCACGGACCTGCCGTCAACATCCGGCAGCGTGAAGGGAATGAGCGCAGTGCCTGCCGGCATGGCCTTTGACTTAACCGCCATATCAATACCCCGCTTTCTGAAAATGCCTGTTCGAGCGCAATGGAACTTCCGCGGAACCGCCGCCGCTCCGCGGCATCGGTGAAGAGTCCGTCCGAACCGAGTCGGCGCAGAGCCTCTGTCACTTCGTATTCAATGTGTAATGGTATGCGATCAAGCCTGCTTTATGCACCGGGGCTCTGTCAAATTGGCAAACATTCATGCACCATGATCGCATGCACGAGCTTATTAGTGATCGCGGTTACCGCTACCCGCCGGAAGTCATTAGCTCCCGGAAATATACGTTTCCGTATCCATCAATTTGACAGAACCCATCCGGCAGATTACTCACACAACGGAGGACCTTATGGCTCGACAACACGATCCCGAAGGGCGCCGCCTGCCCATCAAGCTCGATACCACCACCAACGGCGAATTTGCACCCATACCGCTGGCGCGGGTGCATCACCAAGCGCGCCGACTCGCGTCCGATCTCTCGACCGAGAACGCCAAACGCCGAGGTGTTTCGCGTCGATCTTTTCTCGTCTCGGCCTGCGGCGCGGCTTCGACCTTGCTGGCGATGAACGCGGCCTATGCGGCCGCCGGGCGCAGCGGCGGATTCTATGAGCTTGCCGACGCGGCCGCGGTGGATCCTGAGATCGCGACTGCGGCCTTGGAGGGCAATGAGTTTATTTTCGACGTGCAAGGACACTTCGTGAACCCGGACGGCGCCTGGCTCAAGCAACTGCCCCCGGATGCAAAGCCGCTTTCCAGCTTCGAGAAGTCGGCCTGCGCGCTCGCGGCCGAGCCGGGCAAACGCAGCTACCTGCAGTGCTTAAACTCGGACGAATTCATCAAGGACGTCTTCATGGATTCGGACACGGACATGATGGTGCTTTCTTTCGTGCCCTCGCGCCGCGCCGCCGAACCGCTCACCATCGAAGAGGCCGCCGCCACCGCCGGAATCGTCGAACGCATGGAGGGAACGCACCGGTTGCTCATACACGGGCGCGTGAACCCCAATCAGGACGGCGACATGCAGGGCATGGACGAGCTGGCCGAGCGCTGGAAAGTTTCTGCCTGGAAGACCTACACCCAGTGGGGGCCGGACGGCAAAGGCTATTTTCTAAGCGACGACATCGGCCTCGCCTTCATCGACAAGGCGCGCAAGCTCGGCATCAAGAATATCTGCGTGCACAAGGGCATTCCATTCGGCAGACAATCTTATGAGCACTCGCTGTGCAATGACATAGGCCAAGTCGCGAAGCGCTATCCCGATGTCAATTTTCTGATCTACCACTCGGGGTTTGTGCCCGGCCAACCCGAAGGTCCATACGATCCGGCGCGCAACGAAGGCATCGATTCGTTGATCAAGACCGTCGTCGAGAACGCCGTGCCGCGGAACAGCAACGTGTATGCGGAGCTCGGCAGCACCTGGCGCCTGCTCATGCGCGATCCGCAAAGCGCTACGCATGCGCTGGGCAAGCTGTTCAGATACATCGGCGAGGACAACGTGCTGTGGGGTACGGATTCTATTTGGTACGGCTCGCCGCAGGATCAGATCCAAGCGTTCCGGACTTTTCAGATTTCGGAGCAGCTTCGTGAAAAACACGGCTACCCCGAAATTACGCCCAACCTCCGGGCCAAGGTTTTCGGATTGAACGCGATGAAGCCTTACCGCATCAGCGCGGACGAGATGAAACGGCACACGACGCATGACCGCATCGCCAATGACCGAATCGCCTACCGGGAAGCGCCGAACCCGCACTTTCGCACGCATGGGCCGAGAACGCGCCGCGAATTTTTGAATCTTTTGGCGTGGAACGGCGGGCAGCGACTTTGATTCCGAAGCATCGGCGAAAAGCAATGGCGCGAAATGGCACCTCCCCGCGCCTTACCATGTCAGTAGCGACATTCCCAGTGCTGATGTGTTTATCTATCCGCAGAAGCGTACCCAAAGGATTTTCCCCGCGTTAGATGAACACTCGTTCGGTTTCTCATCCGGAGAGAGCGGGATAGGGGATGAACCAGATCGCCGGAGCAGAGGCTCCGGAGCCAGTCTCGCTTGTTCGCCAGCTTGCCGACCAAGCGTTCTCAAGGGCTGCCGGTGCGCTGCTCATTCCAGGCAACAGCGTACACCTCTTGAAAGATGCACAGGAGAACTATCCGGCGTGGTTGCAGGCGATTGCTTCCGCCCGGCGAACTATCCACTTCGAGAACTACATCATCCGAGAGGATGACACGGGACGCATGTTCGCCGACGCACTGATTGTTAAAGCGCGGGAAGGCGTGCGCGTGCAGCTGATTTACGACTGGATGGGAAATTTCGGCAAGACCTCTCGTAAGTTCTGGAATCACCTGCGCGAGGGAGGGATCGAAGTCCGTTGCTACAACCCGCCGCGCCTCGATAGTCCACTTGGCTGGCTCTCGCGAGATCACCGCAAGATGCTGGCGGTAGACACGCAGGTGGCTTTTGTCACGGGCCTGTGCGTCGGCCGAGAGTGGGTGGGCGAGCCTGAAAAGAATCTCGACCCTTGGCGCGACACCGGTGTTGAGGTACGCGGTCCGGCGGTCGCCGAAATTGAGCGGGCATTCAAGCAAATTTGGGCGATGACGGGCGAGCCGATACTCGAAACGCATTCACTCGGCAAAGAATTAGCCACTCCCGCCGGCGATATCGCCTTACGTGTTGTTGCGAGCGTGCCGAACGCCGCCGGGATGCTTCGCTTGGATCAATTGGTCGCCACGCTCGCGCACGAGAGGCTATGGTTGACGGATGCTTACTACGCCGGAACCCCATCGTACGTGCAGGCGTTGCGCGCCGCACGCCATCACGGGGTGGACGTGAGGTTCTTGGTCCCCGGCGTGACCGACATACCGGTGCTGAGACTGCTATCGAGAGCCGGCTATCGCCCGCTGTTAGAAGCGGGCGTGAGAATATTCGAGTGGAACGGCTCGATGCTGCACGCAAAGACGGCGGTCGCTGACGGGCGGTGGGCGCGCGTCGGTTCAACTAACCTCAACCTTGCCAGCTGGCTTGGCAACTGGGAGTTGGACGTCGTCGTGGAGGACGAAGAGTTCGGACAGCGGATGGAAGAGATGTATCTCGAAGATCTGACGAACGCGACGGAGGTCGTCTTGGACGCTAAGCATAGAGTGCGTGCTCCGGGCGCGCCTACACGCGCGCGAGGTGCGATATCGAGCGGGGCAGGAAGTGCGGGACGCGCGGCCGCCGGCGTGTTTCGCATCGGGAATAGTGTCGGCGCGGCAATGAGCGATCGCCGGGTTCTCGAACCGGTCGAAATGCGCATTATGACTGCCGCTGGCTTGCTGCTTCTAGGCTTGGCCGTCCTATTTGCACTTTTTCCGCGCCTGCTTGCCTATCCGCTCATCGCCATTATCGTATGGCTCGCAGTAGCGCTGCTCTATAGAGGCTACAAGCTCAAACGGGAAAGGGGACGAGGCATACCTCATCCAGCGCAAATCACCTTACAACAAGCTGTAGAAGACGCACATGAGGTTGAACGAAAGAAAGAGTAAGCAAAACAGCTGGTGTCTCAGTTGAATTTCGGCTATCGGTCCTATTCTGTTGAAAAACAATTGGTCTGTTATATGCTCAGCGAGCTTGCGCCAGTTCGGTGGTCTACACTATCACTATCTCAGACAAGCGGCTTGAGATAGGAGCAGCTAGATCGCCCTCCAAACTCGCACGTATGAATTTTCAGGAACGACAAGTTGGAAGAAGAACGCGACGCCATCGCCGAAATACTTGGATAAACAGACTTCTTGATCTTTAAGCGGATCGTCTTCGGCGTGAGCTTTCGCACTTTACATCACACGGTTTGGTTAGGAGAAGCGCATCATATGAATGATTCTTCATCGTTAGAAAAAACATCGACCGATTTACCAGAAGACGCCCTGGGTATCGCAGAAATCGCCGATGGCATTGTGCAACTTGGCAACGGTCTCGCGTCGATCGCCCATGGAATATCGAAAACCGGACAAATCATAAGGCCTATGCAAGGGTTGTTAGGCGAGTTCTTCGGCGCGGTCCAAGAAGTTCAAAAGGATCGAATGAAGCTCGGCGGGTTTCTGGGGTTGATCCGCCTTTTACGCGACAAAGACTTTCAACGCACGATCCAGCTTCTCAAGGTCGTTCCTCTGCTTCTAGATCGCATTACTTCAGCGCAGGCGGCCGGCAAGCCGTCGTAGAGAAACGTACGGACGCGCTTCCTGCAAACTTTGAATATCATAGCGGCCCATTAGCGCCGCGTTGAGGAGGAGTATCATGCACGTATCGCTTGAACTGGCCGAGCGCGCTGTGGCTGCGGCACAAAAGAAAGCAGTCGAGCTAAACACTCAAATGTGTATCGCCGTGGTGGATTCGGGATCGAATCTTAAGGCATTTGCCCGGATGGATGATGCCTGGGTTGGGAGCATCGACATCGCTATCAAGAAAGCGAAGACCGCGTGCTTTTTCGGCATGCCGACGGGCCAGATCGGAAAGCTCTCGCAACCGGCAGCTCCTTTGTACGGAATCGAGCATTCTAATGACGGATTGATCACTTTTCCAGGTGGACTACCGATTGTGGACCAAGACGGAGTATTAATCGGAGGAATCGGCGTCAGTGGTAGCTCGGTCGAGAATGACCACCTCGTAGCGCTTGCGGGTGTGCAGCTCATCGGTGTATCCGACCTGCCTGCGCACCCCTGGCGTACATAACGGGGCGAGTGTCCACCGCGGACATGGATGATATGCAGTTGTCCGCGTTTTGCGATATAAGACATAACGTTTGCAAGGATTAAATGACATGAAGATCCGTATCGATATTGAGGCTACCCCAGCCGAGGTACGCGAGTTTTTTGGCCTACCTAACCTGAAGCAATTGCAGGAGGGGCTCGTTGACTCGATATCTGAGCACATGAAAAAGGGAACTGCAGGTTTCGACCCGTTTACCGTCATGAAGTCTGTATGGCCGACACAACTGCAAACAATCGAAGCGCTACAGAACGCGTTTGTGGATAGCATCAAGGCCAGTGCACCGACTACCGAGAAAAAGGGCGGTGGCGGACGTTAGCGCGGACCGCGCCGCATTGATTGAAAGGCAATAAGCTCGCATAATCTCGCGACGATTAACAGACGAACCATTCGAAAGGAGACGGTGTGGCTAAACTTCCGATTCGGCTCAAGCGCAACATTGAGGAGCCCCTCAAGGCGCAAGTGGTGCGGCAGATAAGCGAAATTATCAAAAGTGCTAAGCTTAAACCCGGGGCGGCGCTGCCCTCGACCCAATCGCTCGGTGCGCAACTCGGTATTAGCCGGGAAACGGTGAGACGAGCTTATGTGCGGCTTCGGGAAGCGAAGCTGATAGAGCTTGAGGAAAAGCAGGGGTACCAGGTGCGGGGCAGCAGCGCGAGACGGATCCCGGCGGTCAAAACGCCCCCGGCAATGAAAGCGCATCCGGGTCTCAAAAGCGACTCGGTAGGGCGCATCGGCGGTGCTGCGAACCTAGACTCGAGCGCCTGGCCGGCGCGATCGAATCGGGGATCCTGAAGGTGCCGTTGCCACTCGCCTGGTAGGCGGCCGTGCTCCGTGGATCGTTTCGGTTGGGGAACGTGACCTCGACAGGTAGGCGGCACGCACCCCGGCGGGTTGCTCCACGATAAGTAAGCTCGTTTATCGAGGCGCCTTCGTCTCGCCGTTCAGATACCACAGGATCATTGCGACATTGGCAATATCCACCTCTTGGCCGGTCGGCGAGAGGGCCTGATCGCGAAGTCGATTAGCGAGAGCCCGGTAATTCTCTTTCTGGTTCCAACCCCGCAGGCCCTTGATCGCTTTTTCGGCGAATCTCGCTTTCATCTCGATGGCGAATTCATCCACGGCCGCGTGCAGCCCCACGATCTCTTCGCGGATGGCCGGATCAACCGAGTTCAATAGCGTGTTAAATTCCATACGCAACCCCTCAGCCCAGTGCGAGTAGTTCGGTACTTGAATACCAAGCCGCCCTTGCGACCCCCTGAACATTATAAGCTGTACCGACCGGGCGTTTCTCACCCCCACCCAGCATGCCTGGCCTCTAACGTGACGCGCGCATGATCCGACCGCGGGTGGTCATCTCGACCTTTGGCTCCCTTGGCGATCTGAACCCTTACGTCGCGATCGCGCTAGAGCTTCGGCACCGGGGCTATGAGCCGGTGATCGCAACCACGCCTCTCTACCGCGATAAGATCACCTCGCTTGGGCTTATGTTTCATCCGGTCCGCCCAGACCTGCCCTCCTACGACCGCCCCGAAGAACTCGAGGCGATCGTACGAGGTGCCATAGACCCGATGACCGGAATTCGGACCATCGTCGGGGAGTTGATCATGCCCTATCTACGCGGCATCTACGACGATCTCTGTCAGGCGGTGCAAGGCGCCGCCTTGTTGTTGAGCCATCCCCTCCCGCTGGTCGCACCGATCGTCGCGGAGAGGACGGGCGTGCCGTGGGTCTCGAGCGTGCTTGCCCCGATGTCGCTCTTCTCCGTCCATGATCCCGCCGTTAACGCCCAGATGCCGTGGTTACACCCGTTCCTTAAGCTATCGCCCGCCCTCTGTCGCGCCAGCATCCATCTCGTCAGACGATTGTCGGACCGGATGCTGAGACCGCTCTATGCGTTGAGGGCGGAATTGGGGTTACCGCCGGGACCGCATCCGCTTATCGAAGGGCTCCATGCCCCGAGCGCGGCGTTGGCGCTCTTTTCCAAGCTCTTGGTCCGGGATCAGCGCGATTGGCCGCGACAGCTTCGAGTCACAGGCTTTCCTTACCACGATCTTCGCGGCCGACCCGGGGATCCCGTCGACTTGCCCTGCGGATTGCAACGATTCCTCGAAACCGGTCCGCCGCCACTGGTTTTTTCGCTTGGCTCCGCAGCCTTCTGGGCGGCGGGGGATTTTTTCAAGCAGAGTATCGAGGCTGCGGTGGCCCTAGGCCAACGTGCCGTCTTGCTGGTGGGCGACGATCGCTTTCTACCCCGCGATCCCCTGCCGGCTGGCATCGCGGCTTACGACTACGCCCCCTACGGCGCGCTCTTCCCGCACGCGAGCGTCGTTATCCACCACGGGGGGATCGGGTCGACCGCCCAGGTCTTGCGTGCCGGGCGGCCGATGCTTGTCGTGCCGATCGCCCACGACCAATACGACAACGCGGCGCGTGTGGGTGCACTCGGCGTCGCCCGCACCCTTCCCCGCCGCCGCTACCAAAAGCAGCAGGTTGTCTCCGCGCTGCGGGCGTTGCTAGAAGAGCCGAGCTACGTCGAAAGAGCGCGCACCACGGCCGAGGAGGTACGATGCGAACGAGGGACCGCCGCCGCGGTCGACATTATCGAAGAGGTCCTGGCACGCGGCGGTTTGCACAGTCAGTTTTTATCATCCTTGAACCCCATGTGATAGTGCGACCCATCGCAGAACGGCTTGTTCTTCGACCCGCCGCAGCGACACAGCGTGTAATGCTCAGGGGACAGTGGGCGGGCCTCACCCCTCAGTTCTGGGCCACCGACCACGAACAGGGGCCCATCCCTCATCACATGGATGCACGGCGTGCGCACTTGATCCCGGCACAGGATGTTATTCAAGGTATAACTCAGCGCCCCGGAAGGACACATTGTGATGGTTTCCATGGTTTTGGTTGCGGGATCGCCGTCGGGGTTGATCCAGGGTTCCGTCTTCAGGCTGAAGACATTCGGTGAGTGCTCGGTGCAAAACCCTGCGTGTGAGCACGTAAACCGGTTGTCATGGATGGTGAGTTCCTTGCCCACGTAGTCATCGGTCTTGCTTGCTGACGGATCGCGCAAGCGCTCCCCGGAAAAACCGATCTTCTTGTGTGTGCCATCGCAGAACGGCTTGTTCTTCGACCCGCCGCAGCGACACAGGTACATCGTCGGCTCGGTTCGGATCGGCTCGCCCTTCGAGTTGCGGCAATCCGTTATGCCGTTAACCAGGTAAGGGCCGCTCGGCCTGAGATCAATGCTTGCTACCTGAGTTGAATCAGACATAGTGGTCTCCTTCAACGAACAGTCAGTGTAACAGTTCGGGGTAAAGCACGCGAATTAAAACGGCTGACGGCTGACGCCATAGCGCTGGCAGATCCCGACCACATCTTGGTTCTCGACGAGATGCCAGCGGGGGCGATCCCTTGAAGTACATTGCAGGTCCTATACCGCCTGCTAAAGCGTATTTTTATTCCATAGCGCGGCCGCAATGTAACGGTGGCATCCGGGGTAACCGGATGCTCCGATAAAGCTCAAAACGAAAATTCTGTGCGATAGTCAGTAAAATTCCTTCTATCATGGCGAAAGTATTACCGATGCAGATGCCGGCCGAATCTTACACGTAGCTGTTCACGCTGTGTTTGTCTCTTAGCGGGTGCCACGCCACGATGAATCGCGGGGCGTTGGGTCGGCATTGGGCGGACCATGGGGTGCCGCGGTAGGGCAACGGCATGACGGATATGATTCATGGTGACCATTATTGCGAACGACAGCGGTACAGACACCGCCACCACTATAAAGGCCAGGATGACGGGCGTTTCTACTATCGAGAAGCCGCGTAAGTTGGCTCGATCTAGAATTTGGTCAGAACGGGTTCGGACACCGGCCGTCTCATCACGGCAATGCCGATCGCGCCATCAGTTGGGACTCACCAGTCCCGGGCGGCGTGGAGGGAATACACCCCGGTCCGCGCCGTGTACGAGAAACGCCATGAAGCCCAGTAGATTCTTGACCGCCCTAGGGGCGGCCATCCTCCTCTACACGGTCATCGGGTTCCTGCTCTTCCCGATGCTCGTCGAGAGGGTTGCTGTCGGAGAGCTGAAAAAGGCCTTGGGGCGCAATGTAACAATCAGGAAAATCCACTTCAATCCTTATAACCTGTCGGTAACCGTCCAAGGGTTTCAGATCGATGAGCTAAAAGGCGGGGCGTTCCTCTCCTGGGACACCTTCTACGTCAACTTCGAGCCTTGGTCGTCGCTCTTTCATCGCACCTGGGTATTCAAGGACGGAGCACTGCTTGAACCTCACGTGAACGTCGTTCGGAACGCCGATGGCACGCTGAACTTCGCCGATCTGCTCCTCCTGGAATGGCCGAAAATCCCCCAGTTCCGCCTCAACCTAATGCGTCTCGCAGATGGAAAAGTCGTCTTTCACGACGCGGCTCTCCCCAGCAGGTTCTCCACGACCATCGGCTCCATCACAGGAAATTTCAAGGACTTCTCGATGAGCCCCGACCACAAAAACCCGTATTCGTTTACCGCCGTCTCTGAAGCAGGTGAGAAGTTCTCGTGGAACGGATTTGTTCGTCTGGACCCATTGAGTTCGCATGGGGAACTCGCAGCGGAGGACGTCCGGATAAGGAAGTACTACCCGTACTTCGAGGAGTTCTTGAACTTTACGATCGCGGGCGGAACGCTCACGGCGCGTGCGACATACGATTTGGATCTTTCTCGGGACCACTTCAAGGCACTTCTGAGTGACAGCACGATCACGGCCCGCTCTCTCAAAGTGCACGAGCACGAGAGTGGCGCGGCCTTTTTTGGTCTCGCGGAGCTCGCGCTTACCGAAGCCCATTTGGATTTTGTGCAGCAGAAGATCGAGGTCGCCTCGATCGCAGTCACTGGCGGATCGGTAGTTCTCAGGCGCCTTCCGGACAACTCGTTCAACGTCCAGCACGTGATAAAGCCTGTGACCACTCCTTCGGTGACGAAGGCAGCGACTGCTGCCAACTGGCATGTGTCTGTAGGCGAAATCCGTTTGGCGGATTTCGGCGCGGAGATGAACCAGGTTTTCGGCCGGGAAACCGTGCAGTGGAAGGAACTCCGGTTTTCCAAGCCGACATTCCGGATGAATCCTCTAGCCGCCTCCATAGCCGCGGTCACGCTTAAGGATGGAAAGCTAATGTTCAGCGATCACTCCTTAACGCCGCCCGTCAGGATGGCCCTGACTCATCTGGATATCCGAATTGGAGGATTCTCGTCGGACAATCCCCGAGAGGCCAGCGTAGCGGTCACGGCCAAAATCGACAATGTCGCCAAGCTTAAGATTTCCGGGGAGACCAATCCGATCCACAAGCAAGGAGCGACGAACGTCCGCGGGCTCCTTCAAAACGTCAATCTCGTCCCGCTCAGCCCGTACGTCGCAAAGTACCTCGGTTATGAACTGACGAAAGGGGAGCTCGGTCTAGACGTAAAGTATTTGATTCAACGCCGGAAGCTCAGCGCCCAAAATAAAATAGAAATTGATCACCTTACGTTAGGCGAGAAGACAAAGAGCAAGTACGCCACGGAGCTCCCGGTGAATCTGGCCATCACCCTTCTCAAAGATACGAGCGGAAAGATCACGCTGGACGTTCCCATCACGGGAACGTTGGACGATCCCAAGTTTCAGCTTAAGGAAGCGATCATCAAAGCAGTGCTTAATCCGTTCACGAAAACCGCCACGGCCCCGTTTGCGGCGCTGGGTGCCCAATTGGGAGGCGGAGGCGAAGAGCTCGCCTTCCAGGAATTTTTTCCCGGGAGTGACCAGCTCCCCCCGCAGGAAACACGAAAGCTAGATAAGATCCTCCAAGGCCTGAAGCGATGGCCGGAGCTCATACTCGATATCGAGGGCTCCGTGGACGCGGAGAAGGACACCGGTAATCTTCAACTTCTCGCCGCCAACCGGGCCAAAACCGTAAAAGAGTATCTTCTCCGCCAGGGGGCGCTGGAACCGGGCAGGATCTTCCTGATCGACAACTCGCTGGAGAGCGTCCCCAGAAAAGGAAGCCGCGCTCTCCTCCACCTGAAATAACAGTAGCGATCCTATTCACGCCGGACCTTGTTTATCCGCGCGATCGAAGTGGCGATGCTGCTTCATCGCCTCAATAAACTCCCGAACTAGTGTCTTGATATCGACGCGCGAAGTGATCACACCCTTGTGACTCACGATCTTCGATTTGGTCGCTTCGCCAGCGAGGTCAATACCGGGCAAGTTCGCCGCGGCCATAAGCTGTATGCCTTCCCCGCTCGCGCCTAGCGTCTTGCAATGTCGGAAGGCTTCCTGAACAAAATGGATCGCATCGCCCTGCTTCGTCATCGCCATGGCGCTTGCGTTCCCGCTGGGAACAAACACCGCGTCGTAAAACACCGACGCCGCCGTGAGATGACTCTTGTCGGCCTCGACCGCGCTTTGCAACGCCTCGACCAGATGCTCGCGTTCCGGCGCCGATTGACTCTTCAAAAACATCGTCGCCTGACTGTAGTGGTCTTTGAAGCTATCGCTGCGGGCGCGGATCTTGTTGCCGTCCACTCACTCGGCGTAGTGGGTGTACCAACTGCGGTTTTAAATCAGAACTCTCGGCGGCCGGGGAGCCCGTTACGCCAGAATCGCGCGATACGTGTTACAGCATCTTCTCGCGCGCTTGTTCCGCGCGCGCCGCGCCAATAGCGGTTTTCACGTCTTTTTCTTCTTCGGGGGGCGGCAGGACCGCGGGCATTCCGAGCGACTGGATCCACAATTCGCGGCACCAGCCTTTGCTGTGGTAGAGGTGCTCGTCTTCCTCACCTTCAACTTCTTCGCACGCCGCTGTTAACGCTTTCTTCTCGTCGCCTTTGGCTTTATCGGCGCATCTCGAAAGCAGTTCCCAGTTTTGATGGTCCTTGGTTTCGGCGAGTACCACGCACTCACAGGCGAGAAGCTCGGCAGCTTCCCGCTTGCCGCTTTTTTTTGCCATTTGAATAGCCTGCACCAGTCCTTCACCGAGATGGTGAACAACCTCGCGTCCCGGTGTTTGCTGTTCCGGGTCGAGACCGAATTTCTCAAAGAGATCGCGAACGACTTCGATATGAAGCATCGTCTGTTCAAGGTATTCTGTCCATTCCTCTTTCAGGTCCTTGTTAACCACGCACTGCAAAGCGCTGGTATAAACCTGCGCGCCACCCATCTCGGTTTCCAACATCTGGTACAAGAGTTCTTTAACCTGTTCGTTCATTTTCGTCTCCATAGGTGCGTCTAGCGTAGAAGCGCTTATGCCTGATGTGCCGACTGCTAACTGCTACACTATATCGTGTGTTTCAGCCGTGATCGGCGCACCGGGGGGACTCGAGAGAGTTGCCTCACAGAGTACGTTTTCTAGCTTACGTCCGTTTCACCGGCCGTCGAAATATCGTTCGATGGTGTGCGATAGCTCGATCAAAAGACATTGCAACCCTCGGCATCGCGGGTGAGTGTTCAACCCTGCTCAATTCATAACAAGATAAATAATGACCAGCACGATGGCAGGTACACCCAGAAGCCATCCAATAAAATATTTGCCCATTGCCGTTCTCCTAAAATAAATAAATTTAAATGTGTGTCGAAGCCGCTGTCTACACCCGATTCACTAGAATTTCATCGGCGGTTGGTCGTCCCAAGCCTCCGGTGGTGTTGCCGGGATTACTGGCGCAGGGGTGCGCACCGAGCCCTGGAATTTATTAGTGGCGCTCGTGCATCGGTCGCGCAAACGTACGCGGCGCGGCCGGCCCGAATCGGGATCAAAGAAATACATCAGCGCAGCGCCGATGCCCATGAGTATTAGTGTCGTCATAGGGTCCTCCTCTACTAAGTGACGCAGAGCGTATCTGCATCGATTGATCGACGCGTGTGGCGGGTCACCCGCTTGGTTCAGGGGTGAGCAACGCATATGCCATAGGCTTCTTTTCCCTACTCTTGCCTTAGCGATCAAGCATCTGGGGCTAGGGCGAATCAGAATAAAAAACATTTTTGCGAGGAGGTCCGGTAAAGATTACCGTTCCGTTGTAGACCTTACAGCGAGTGCACGGGTCAAGCGCTGCGCGCGAGGTTGTGACGATGAAATAGCACGGGCGAGGAGACCACGCGATGGACACTGTCCGCTCCGCTGGTCGGGCTTTGTAGGGCGGGGCGACCGGCAATCCCGCCGACATGCTGAAAAAGCGTTACTTCTTCTCCAGCAGAAGTTGACCTTCCTTTCTTACTCTACCCATAATGGTGTCGGCGATGGTGGCGAGGATGTTTGGTAAAACCACTTCCAAAATCACCGACTCTTCGAACACATCAAGGTGCCCATGTATCGCCTGACCAAATGTGCCGCCCTCGAAATAAAGACGATCGTCTTCCCAACGTTCATCAAACGACAACATCAAACCGGTAACGCCACCGGTCATTTGTGCGCGCATATTCCCGAATCCTTCCCCAATACGGCGGCGCGCCTCAGCCTTTCCAAGCTTGTGGGGAATATTGACAGTGACAGGTCTCGACATTCGGCTTTTCCTCGTGAACTCTCATTTTAACTATGTAATGTGCGCGCCGCCATCATGTTTACGCCGTGGAACATCTAACTGGTAGGCAACGTTCGCGGGGTACTTCCGTCGTGCGGTTGGGATGGTCATTGCAGTCGCGGGCGGCTGTGTGGTAGAACTGCCAATCCTGAGAGGGCCCATGCGTACTCCCCGCGTAGAATTCATCTCGATGATCGTTCTGGCTGTCGCGGTCGCGGCCTGTAGCGAACGCTCCGGCGTGGCCGCGGACGATGCCGGGTCTCAGACGTCTGGCGACAGCGTTCCCGGCCGCGCGGCCGCCTGCATGCCGCTCGAAACACGCGAGGCAAACGCGCCAGACCAGCGTCCGGCGTTCCCCGGCCAGACACGAGCATGCGCGAGCCAATCGAACGTCGCGTTCGATGTCGGCGTGCTCGCGAAGGGACTTGAGAACCCGTGGGCCGTGGAGCCGCTCCCCGGCGGCGACCTGCTGGTCACAGAGAAGCCCGGCCGCCTGCGCATTGTCTCGGCAACGGGTGAGCTGGGGCAGCCGATTGGTGGCGTGCCAGCCGTCGATGCACGCGGGCAGGGCGGCCTGCTCGACGTCGCGCTGAGCGCGGCATTCGAGTCCGACCGGACGATCTATTGGAGCTACACCGAGCCTCGGCAGGAAGGCAACGCCACCAGCGTTGCGCGTGGGCTGCTGTCGGCCGACCAGCGGCGCCTCGAGCAGGTTCGGGTGATCTTTCGCGCGATGCCAACCTACGACGGCAACAAACATTTCGGCTCGCGGCTAGCCTTCGGTCCGGACGCGATGCTGTACATAACGCTCGGCGAGCGCTCGGACGCACCGATGCGGCCGCAGGCGCAGCAGCTCGACAGCCACATGGGCAAGATCCTGCGCATCAGGCCGGACGGCTCGGCCCCAACCGACAACCCGTTCGCCGGACAGCCCAACGCGCTGCCTGAGATCTGGACGCTCGGTCATCGAAATGTGCAGGCCGCCGCGTTCGATCCACAGGGACGATTCTGGGTGGTGGAGCATGGTACGAGGGGCGGGGACGAGCTGAACCTGATCGAGCGGGGCAAGAACTACGGCTGGCCGCTCGTGGCGTACGGCGAGGAGTACTTTGGATTGCCGATCCGCGGGGCGGTGACCGATCGCCCCGGCTTCGAGCAGCCCCGCTACTATTGGGACCCGGTGATAGCGCCATCCGGCGCACAGTTCTACACCGGCGATGCCTTCCCGGCTTGGCGCGGCAGTCTCTTCGTCGGCAGCCTCAAAGAAAAGAGGCTCGTGCGGCTGACCCTCGAGAACGATCGCGTGACTGGCGAGGAGCACCTCCTCGCCGACCGCGGTCAGCGCGTGCGCGACGTGCGGCAAGGTCCGGACGGCGCGCTGTACGTTGTCACGGACGAGGCAAACGGCGAGCTCTGGAAAATCGCACCGCGCCGCTGAAGACATCGGTCGCCTGCACCGCACTTCGAGTCCTCCTAAGATCGCGCGAGTTTTTTTAAGCTTTGGCGCCATCCTTCTACCGCGAGTCCTCTCCAACGCCTGCTTCCGCGAGCTTTTCTTTGGCTTTCTTGGTGACCAGGAATGCGACTACGATAGTCGCGGCGAGACCAATTCCGAAAAAGACCCATTGCGCCGTGCCCCACTCGCCTCCTCCGCCGGTTAAAGCCCCGCCTATTGCACCAAGATATAAGTACAGTATGACTCCGGGAATAATCCCGACGAAGGTCGCGAGGACGTAGTGCCAAAATTTGATCTGCGTAATACCAAAAAAGTAGTTCTGAAGATTGAACGGCACCAAAGGACTCAACCGCAGCAGCAGAACGACCTTCCAACCGTCCTCGGCGACTGCTTTATCCACTGCCTGGAACTTGGGCCGCTTTTCGATCATACCTTTTAATCGGTCACGCACGAGATAACGCGCGGTCAAAAAGGCAAGTGCCGCGCCGACCGTCGCACCGACCATAACGACGGGGAACCCCCATCCCAAACCGAACACCAGACCGGCTGCGATTGTGAACGGCGCGCCCGGCGCGAGGACTACCGTGGCAACGATGTACGCGGCTGCAAAAACCACTCCGCCCCAAACACCCAGTCCCTCTATCCATCCGCTGAATGAATCTAGCCAGTCCTTTAGCGGTAGTAAAAACCAGGCGGCGAAAACCGCGACCAAGGCGATAGCCGGGATAATCAAATTCCTGGGGATTCCTTTTTCTTTCGATTCCGGCATCGCGTGCTCCTTCA
This sequence comes from uncultured Gammaproteobacteria bacterium, assembly GCA_963764725.1. Lineage (GTDB taxonomy): Bacteria > Pseudomonadota > Gammaproteobacteria > JACCXJ01 > JACCXJ01 > USCg-Taylor. The sequence continues at coordinate 659,506 of CAVXTM010000018.1, forward strand.
AATCGAAAAGCGTTTGCCATTCGCGCGCAAATGCTTAGGGAAGCACTGCAAAAGTGTTATGAGCATGCCCAGATGCGCGAAGCCGCGGAGCGAGTCACGAGACATATCAGGTAGATAGGCGAGTGACGAGCGAGCACGCGACAATGCAGATGGGCAGCGCAATAGCTTTTGCAGAGCTTCCGGGTATTCGCCGGCCCCCGCAAACTCAAGGTCCAACTCAGCAACTTTTTCACCGTTGGCGTCAACCTTTGTTCCATCCGTTCCCAGCCTCACGCATGTTTGGGCATTCGCCGAATGCCGCAGCGCTTTGCTCGGAACGCATCCCAGCTCCGGATCGACGATGCCTGGTTTTACGACTATCATAGAAAGATCCCTTTCGCCCGATGGTGATGGTAGGTGAATAAGAATCTTAAAAAGGAAGATACGACTGGACCTGTGAGCTGTCAATCACGCGCTACTCGGTCGGGAATCGGGGAACTCTCGGGCTAGTCGTCAGCGGCGCTTAAAATTCCTATACTCATACCCAATTACCGTTCCGGTCAGCCCTTAGGGTCCAATGACGAGAATTGAACAACTTCAAAAGACGGGCATCATACGCACCGGCTCGCCGAAGAGAGGTTTCAGCTACAAGAAAGCCGATGGTGCCAAGGTTAGAGCTGCGGATCTCTCCCGGATAAGGAATCTGGTAATTCCACCAGCCTGGACAGAAGTTGCTATCAACTCGCTGCCTGCTGGCAGGCTGCAAGCAGTTGGCAAAGATGCGGCTGGCCGCTGGCAGTACCTCTACCACGAGAATCACACTCGCGCGCAGGAACTGAAGAAGTTTCAGCGGCTCATCAAATTCGCGGAAGCCCTGCCTAAGTTGCGTTCGACCATCAGTCGGCATCTCCGGCAACCCGACCTTGGTAGAGAGCGAGTGCTGGCCTGCATGCTTAGAATTCTCTCGTCCTGCTTTATGCGGCCGGGAAGTCAGGTCTATGCAAGCGAAAATGGCAGTTATGGCATAGCAACGCTGCGGCCAAAGCACGTAAAGGTCAAAGGCGGCGCCGTGGAATTCGATTTCCCTGGCAAGTCTGGGGTGCGCCAACAACGGCAGTTGAAGGATCGGCCGGTGGCGAAAGTTGTGAGAAGTCTGCTCAAGCACCCCGGCAAGGAAGTTTTTAAGTATCAAAACGGCGACGGCGAGTTTATCAATGTCACCAACCGTCACATCAACGAATACATAAAGGCGATCATGGGCGAGAAATTCAGCGCCAAAGACTTTCGCACCTGGGCAGGCACGATTATCTGTGCCTGCGCCCTGGCGCGTCTGGGAACTGAGACGATCGAGAAAGGCGCGGCTCGCAAGCGAAAGGTGGTGGCCGCAATCAAGGAGACCGCCGAGATGCTTGGCAATACGCCAGCGGTTTGTCGCAGCGCTTACATCTGCCCTGGAGTGATCAACAGTTTCGAGGAGGGGCGAATTATTGACGACTATTTTGAAACACTCGAACAATTCGTCGCCTATCGCGGCAGGAAACTGCACCGAGCGGAAAACTCACTGCTCAAATTCCTAAAACGCAGCGCGGGCTGATGGCGTGCCGCTCCGGGTGGCATCCCACTTCCCCAGTAAGCTAAGGGCAAGTTCCTGGCACAGGAATTGGCGATTACACTTACCAGTACTTCTCCATGATCGCGACAACATTTTCTCCACAGATCTCGATCGGTCGATAAAGAAGCTCGGCTTACGGGTTTTGAAAAGTGCCTACCGGAGTCTCCGCGCGAATGCTGTCTTGTGAGCGCACCGATCCCCGACGCGAATTGGCGATCGTCCAGTCATAGTCGGTGAAGCGGACCTCATAGTCCAGTGGGATAGGCTCGGGGAGGTACTGATTCACATAGGCGATCCAGCTCGGTCTGGCCGCAGTGAGAAAGTCCTCGGGATAGAAATCCAACAGCTCGCTCAGGTAGACGAGACGGCTGCTGTGCGCAACCAAGAGATTGCGCGCCTCGGCGAAAAACTTGCGCGCCTCCCGCTCCAATTCCGCTTCGAGGTCTTTGCCCGTGAACGGCGTGCGCGGGAGTATGGGGCAATCCAGGGCGCTGCAGTTCAGGGCAAAGTGTACGCGCGGGTCACCGAGCGGACGGATGATATCGTTTTCGTACTGGTAGAGCGACAGCCGGCGGTTGCCGATCACCAGCTTGCGCAGATAAAAGAACTTGACCTTGGCCAGACCAGCATGCGTCTCCGGGATCCCCGCCTCCAAGACGTTGTACATCGACAAGGCGTTATAGCTGTTGATGTAGTGGGCGAGCCGATCATTGGGGGTCGCGAATTGGTGGTCGGGCGTCCGCGCGACGTAGGCGATGTAATGGTCGAGGTCCGCTCGATCGCGGGCTAGCGCCGGAAAATCCACTTCGCCGCGCTCGTTGACGTAGCGGGCTAAGACTCGCGCATAGGCCTCGAGCGGTGCTCCGCGCGCGGGATCGGGCGGGTACTGTGGTGCTTGCACCAGGGTCGCACAGGCTTGCAGTGTCAGTTGTAGCAATACGAAGAAATAGACTGCGCTGCGCTTCACCGTCACGGCCCCGTGGTATCGCCACTACGACTCTTGTTGATCGGCATGTGCGTGGGCTAACGCCCGCTGGCGGGCACGACCCTTGAGGTATTTCAAGGGATAGACGAAGGTCGAATGGATCCCGGGCGGTGGTTGTCGCGATCCCGAATTCGCGGACTCGGTGCCTGTGGATCCATGCGTTACCGCACCTGCTTCGGCAGCCGCCTCGCTCGGCAGAATGTACCGATCGCGTTTGGCGTTGTACAGACACATCGACATCGGTCCTTCCGCGGTGGCCACCATGAAGACGCAAGCCTGTACCCGGTCGGGCTCTAACCGCGAGGCGTCCATGAAATTGTGAATAACGAAGGAGAGTTTGTTAATCCGTCCCCGCGCCGACCGCAAGTCACGGCGCGCCGACCAGAGCGTCTTGCCCAACCAGCGTGCGCCTTTCCACCACAATGTCGGAGCTTTTGCAAAGGCGGCGAGGGCGGCGCGAACTGCGGCCTTGCGCTTGGTACGCTCGAACGTTACGTTGGCGGTGGCTTGGAGAAGCGGCACGATGAAGCCCGGATCATCGTAAAAGTCATAGAGGTTACCGTTAATCGCAAAGGCCATCGCGTAACGGTTACAATGCGGGTGGCCCGCGGCCAAGGTATCGAAGCTCAGCGGAATACCGGCCCCCTCTTGAATCTTCTCGATGACCGATTGCTGATGGATGATGGGTGCGCGTTCGCGAAGGATGCCGCGCCCGGTGTCGGCCTGTAACTGAAAGGAGATGAGGGAGACAACATCGGTGTGTGCACGGAAGAACCGCACGAGTTGGGGGATCTCCACAAAGTTGCGGGCGTAGATGGTCGTATTGAAGAAAACCGCCAATGGAAGGCCTCGGGCCCGGCTGATGTACTTCTCGCGCACGGAATTGAGATCTGCTTCTGACTCGATAGCCCTTGCGCCCTTGGGTGGTATCGACATGAAAGGCGACGTCGCTGAGCCCAACGGCGCAGAGATCTTCCAATAAATCGCGGGTCGCGAGTATTCCATTGGTAAAGAGCGACGCGCGCATGCCCAATTCGGTGATGCGCCGGACGATACTCACCAACTCCGCGCGCTTGCGCAGCGTGGGATCGCCGCCCGACACCTGCACGTCGGTGTCTTTGCCGTAATGGCGATGGATAAGATCAATCCGGCGAAAGATCTCCTCTAGCGGGATATCCTGAACGGCTTCGGAGTGCTCGGAGAGATAGCAAAGGGTGCAATCCAGATTGCAGCGCTGTGTGATCTCGAGGGAAACACAGCCGATGGGCCAGCGGCGCCCGGCAATCTGGTTGGGACCCCACTGGCCGACTTCGACGAGGCGCTGCCTGAGCCGCTCGTGGTGCCCATCGCTGTCTGGGGGCTGCGTGTCAGGCCCCCAGGCCTCGATCTCCTCGGGGCTAAGATAGTTGATCTCCAGTCCGTCGGCCTGATGCAGCGTCACGTGCGCTCCCTGTCGGTACCGTCGTCCCACGCCGTTCCAACCCGTGGCTGGCACCGGACGCCGTGGGTTGGGTAGACAAAAATACGCATCGCCATAGATCTCCCGCTAAAGCTCGCGGTCGTTGAGTCTCCAGTCATAGTCCAAATAATCGAGCGGAGCCTGTTCTGTTCCGATCAACTCCTGATCCGCTGGCCGATCGGCAAGTAGCTCTGCATGTGCGGCGAGGAATGCCGGTACTGACCGGATGCCGCGGTAACCGCGGCTGAAGTCCTCGGCATACCACTCGAAGATACTCGAGACTTCGAGCGACTGGCTCGCGGCCGAATAACGATTGCGACTGCGATCCGACAGGAAGCGTATGACTTGATCGTCGAGCTGTGAGTCCAAGCGCGCGCCCACGTAGGCCTCTTCACGCAGCATCGGGCAACCGATCGACGCGCAGTTTACGGCCATATGGATGCGCGGGTCGTCGAAGGCGCCGGGTTTACGGATGATCTCATGCTCGATGTCGTCTAGGCTTTGTTCCTGACCTAGCAGCATAAAAAACCGCTGTTTCCAGGGACTTCGTAACAGGCTGGCCAGGTCCTTGATCGATTCGAGTTTCGGGTAGCGGGTAAGAATGAGTTTTAGCGTAAATGCATTGTAGGCATTGCATTGATGAGGAAGGCCAATCGATCGCGCTTGTCCCAAGCCGCGAATTCCCGCGCGGTGACTCGGGAAAGCACGGCGAGATAGTTCTGCAACCGCCCACTGTCGGCCTGCAGAGCTGCGTAGGCGACGCGCGAAGCCCGCCCTTGGTCCATCAACACGACGTGCTTGCCGAGCAGTTCGGTCCAGGCGCGGTGACTGAGATCGAACTCGTCCGCCTTGATCATTTGTACAGGAAACAGCAGCACCGCTAACAGCGGAAACAAAATCTTCATAATCATCGTCATTATAGGCCTATCCGGTTAAACCGGGACAACCTGGACACCGTCCTCGGCCATCGATACGGCGTTCACCGTCAAGGGTTGCGTTAAGCAGCATGAGCATGAATGAGAGTACTGTAGGCGCCCACATCTTCGCTGATGCGCTGGTCCGGATTCACGGTTTTGCCGTTTGCGCCCATGCTGTTGTTAAGACGATAGTAAACCGGATGCTCTAGGTAGCGGTTGACCCATGGCACTTGCAGCCAAACTAGGGTCTGACGATCGTCTTGTCGGCGCCGGGGCTGCGGTTGAGGTTGTGCCGATGTTCGATGTGCCGTACCGCGAGCCCCGCCGCGAACGCCGCGAGGAACCCGTAGGTCGCGATCGATAACGCGAGCCCGTAGGTCAGCGCAATCAGGCCGAGCGTCAGAAAACTCTCCATGCCGAAGGCCTGCTCTCGTTCGTGTCGCAGGTACACGATCGCTCGGCTCAACGCGAGGCCAAGGGCCCACCCGAGCGCCAGGCCGCCGAGCGTGGCCCATGCGACATCGACGCTCCACCAGCGCGAGCCGAGCGGCCCGAGTTCATGCAGGCCGAGCACGCCGAGCGCGAGCATCAGGAACGGGAACGCGGCACCGTCGTTCAGGCCGCCTTCGCCGGTCAGGCTGAAACGAAGCTGGTCGCGGTCCTTGATGTTGTCAACCTGCACGTCGGAGGCGAGTACCGGGTCGGTGGGCGCGAGGATCGATGCGAGCAGCAGCGCCGTGCCGAGCGTCAGGCCGAGCGCGATGCCGACGACAACCATCGCGGCGATCGTCAGCACCATCGCGAGCGTCGCCATCAGCACCGGTGCAAGCCACATGCGGTCGGACAATGCAACGCGCAGCCGCAGCCCGACGGCGAAAAGCGATATCAGCAGCGCTATCTCGGTCATCATCTCGACGATGCCGGCATCGTTCGGCAAGCCGATCTGGATGAAGTCGAAGCCCTGTGGTCCGAGCAGGTACCCGGCGACGAGATACAGTGCCGAGGTGCTGACCGGCAGCTTCTGTCGCCAGGTGTCCGACAGGCCGATCAGGATCAGCAGCACGCCGATGATTAGGCACCAGGTCGAAAACATAGAAATAGTCAAATGTTGTGTACGAGGCCAAGTCAGGCGGCGATTCTATCGGTATCTTCCCACATGCCGTCCTTGAAATTCACTCCCCACTGCCCACTGCATCCCGAGACGGAACATATGTTCGACGACAAGCTCATCGGCAAGATGAACGTAGCGCGTATATCGTCAATACGGCGCGTGGCAAGATCTGTGACCGTGACGCGGTTGTGCGGGCGCTTGAGAGCGGGCAGCTCGCCGGGTACGCCGGGGATGTGTGGTTCCCGCAGCCGCCACCGAAGGATGACTCGTGGCGGACAATGCCGCACCATGGCATGACGCCAAGCATCGTTCTAAAAGTGCCGTGCCCATAAACTATAGACAAACCAGGGTGCTGTACTATGATGAGATGTCGTTTTGAAGACCCCCATGAGGCACCGTCCCGGGCGATGGAGCCAGCCAACATCGCGGCGGTCCATGAATATGCCAGTCGGCTGCGGACTCAGCCGGGGGTGAAGCGGGTAGTGACCCGTTACCAGCAGTCCTACAGCCAGATCGCCCTCAACCCCGGCACCCTTAAGCCCAAGGAGCGCTACGCCAGCGGCCCCTACATCATGCTTAATGTTTATTACGACGGCGATTCGCAGTCAAAACAGACGCAGGATCTGGTTAAGCGGATTCGCCAGGTGCCGGCCCCGGAGCGGTTCGAAGCGGAGGTTGGCGGCGAGACGGCCGCCCTGGTCGATCTGCTGGCGGCCCTGCGCGAATACATCCCCTATGCCCTGGCGATTATCGTGGGGACGCTGTTTATTCTCCTGATGATAATGCTCCGCAGGCTGCTCATTCCGCTCAAGGCGATCGTCATGAATATTCTGGCTTTGTCGGCTGCCTTTGGCGCCCAGGTTTGGATTTTCCAAGACGGACGTTTTACCGACCTGATTGGCTTTGCCCCGGTCGGCTCAATCGATGCGACCCAGCCGATTTTGATCTTCGCGATCGCGTTCGGCCTATCGATGGACTACGCCGCATTTCTGCTCAGCCGCATCAAGGAGGAATATGACCGCACCGGCGACAACACCCAGGCGGTGGCGGCCGGTGTCCAAAAAACGGGCGGCATCATTACTTCGGCCGCTCTCCTGCTTTTGGTTGTAATCGGATCCTTTGCCACGAGTTCAATTCCGATCATCCGGCAAATCGGGATTGGCTTGGGACTTGCCATCGCGATTGATGCCGCGATTGTCCGACTCTTCCTGCTACCGGCGACGATGCGACTGCTGGGTAGGGCGAACTGGTGGCCGGGTGGCCGTAAACGGCCGCCGGGTTCGGACGATGCCAGGCCATCGACGCCAAAGGATCCGGATCTGGTTTGTCGAGCCGCTGATCGCACAAACGCGTGATAGTTCACTTCATCCGCACGAACAAGATTCCCTTCGTCCAGGGCCGCATGCGTCATCCCGGTCTATGTCTTCAAAGAGTCCTCGGAATTCCTCCACCGCGCCGCATGGCTTGCGTCGTTGTCAGCCACACGGGTGGATCATTTTCGTACTGCACCGCGCGCAGAGTCCTGGGTAAGCTTCTCCTCCCCGCCTGCAATTCTTACAATAAACCCGCACCTTTTACCGGTTCAGTGCACGGCTTCTCTCGTACTTCGCTGAGCATTCGCAGTAAAACAATGAGTTACAAAAGCGGTATACGCCATGCTACTCAAGCGTCCGCGGCTAAATCAACTTTTGGAGGAAAGGCATATGGTAACCACATACGATGAAAGTGCGACCACGAGAAGCGCACCCTACACTAGCCCGGCAGCGGATGTTATAGCGACGAAGCGGATTTCGTGGGCCGCTGTTGTCGCCGCCGTCATTATTGCGCTAGCGGTTCAACTAGTCCTGAACATGATAGGCGCAGGAATCGGCTTTAGCGCGATCGACCCGCTGCAAGGCGAAACCCCTAGCGCTACGACCTTTAGCGTAGCGGGCGGGATTTGGATGGTCGTGTCGAGCATGCTTGCACTGTTTGCGGGTGGATGGCTTGCCAGCTATCTCGCGGGCGTGACGCGCGATGAAGACGGCACGCTGCACGGTTTGGCCGTCTGGGGTCTTTCCACTCTCTTTGTAGTGCTGTTCTTAATGACGGTGTTCGGCTCTTTGTTGGGAAGCACATTGAACGGTCTCGGTTACGGAGCAGCGGCAGTGGCGCCGCAGGTGGCCCAACCAGGAACGCCGACGAGTGCTCCGATTAGCGCGGAAGATCTCCGAGTGTTGATCAATCAGCTCATTAGTGAGGGCAATACCACGGAAGCATTAATCGATACGGTAGTGGTACGTACGAGGATGAGTCGGGCAGAGGCCATCCAAGCGGTGGAGCAAGCGCAACGGACAGCGCGCGTCGCGGTAGATAAGACGGCTGAAGCTTTAGCCCACGTAATGCTCTGGGGGGCTTTATCCCTTATCCTCGGCGCAATGGCAGCTGGGTTAGGGGGTGACATAGGCGCACGTGACGCACGGCGAATCCCTGTACAGAGAATCGAGCCACGCGATCACACGCCGGCGGTTTAAAACCAACAGCCTCCCTTTTTCGGTTTCGGTCTTTACCGGGCGACCGGCCTCCCACGGTCAGGTATGAACGCTAAAGCGTAATCTGAAGTTAACGATGGCCGCGCTATGGAGAGAAGGGCGAGCAGACGATTGCTGCGCACGCTTTTATGAACCCAACAAGAGGAGTGTAATTCATGACCAACGACGAGATAATCTCCACCCTTGATGACTTGATTGAAACCTCCAAGGATGGGGAATACGGTTTTAACACCTGTGCGGAAAATGTTAAAGACATGCAACTCAAAAAGGTTTTTACAGCGGCGGCGCAGCGATGTGCCGAAGGCGCCAATGAACTGCAAGAACAAGTACGCCGCTTAGGTGGAGATCCGGACAAACATAGCAGTGTCGCCGGGACCCTTCATCGCGCCTGGGTGGATATCAAAGCGGCAATCACGGGCAAAGACGAGCAGGCCGTGCTCGAGGAATGCGAGCGCGGAGAAGATGTGGCGAAGAACACCTATGAGAAAGCCTTAGTAAAAGGCTTACCGGACGATATCCGATCTATCGTTCAGCGCCAGTATCAGGGCGTAGTAGAGAATCATGACCGCGTGCGGGATTTGCGCAACCGGTACCGGCAGGCGAACTGAGCGGTTCAAACGACCATAGGTCGTGACGGACACTGGGGCTATAGCGTGCTTTTGACTAGGCGCCACGTCGGTGTTGAGGTCGCCAATGATCTGAGGATCTCGGAGCCGACATTGTGCCTCACTGCAAGTACCCCAGTGGTTTCATGCTTCTCAGGATCGCAATCGCCGTAGCCATCCTCTTCGCTGGCGCCGTAGTGGCGCTGGTGGTGGTCGTCGCAGTCTTCGACTTCAACCGGCTCAAACCGCTCATCACGGCGCGAGTGGCGAACTTTTCGGGACGCCAGCTCGAGATCGGCGGCGATCTCAACGTTCGCAAGTCGCTGAGCCCAAGTGTGGAGATCTCTGACATCCGGTTCGAGAACGCGAAGTGGGCGAAGGATCCGAAGTTCGTGGCGATCGAGAAGCTTAGCGTCCGCATCAAGCTGCTCGAATTGCTTCGCGGCCGCGTGGTGATGCCCTATCTGAAGATAGAGGGACTGCGCGTGAACCTCGAGAAAGACGCGGAGGGCCGGGCCAATTGGCAGTTCACCGGCGCATCCCCGGCAGAGGCCGCGGCCGAGACGATCCTGCCCGAGGGTCGTACAGATTTCCCCGCCATCGGCAGCCTCAGCGTGCGGGATGCGCGCGTCGTGTATCGTGTCGCCGGCAAGACGTTGCGGGACGCGCAGATCGACGAGGCAACCGGTCACAGCGACAACAGGGGGGTCGCGCTCCGAGCGCAGGGGAAATATCAGGAGCGGCCGTCGCAGCTGCGGGTCTATGGAGACTCCGTCGGGCGACTGTGGGCTGCGGACCGTCCTTATGCGATCGAGATCAAGCTCGAGACCGGCGCACCCCCTGACACACCCAAGGAGAGGTTCGCGGCGCACGCGAAGGGTACGCTCACCAACGCTTTCGACCAGGGCCGCTTCGGCTTGAAGCTCACAGTCGAAGGCTCCGACATGGCTCAGCTCTATCCACTCGCAGGCGTCGTGCTTCCCAAGACGCCGCCGTACTCGTTGACGGGCATGCTCGGTAACAAAGGCAACGACTGGAGATTCGACGACTTTCAGGGTCGTATGGGCGACAGCGATCTAGCGGGAGACCTCGCCATTCGCTCCGCCGCCGATCCACCGCGCATGGACGCACGCTTCGTTTCCGACAAGCTCGACTTCGACGATCTCGCGGGCTTGGTTGGCGCACCGCCCTCAACTGGAGAAGGGGAGACCGCATCAGCCGAGCAGAAGGCGGAGGCGAAGCAGCAGGAAGCCGAGGAGCGAATCATTCCCGCGACGGCGATCGAGCTCGAGCGCCTGCACGCCATGGACATACACGCGAAACTGGACGCGAAGCGCGTGAGCACGAAGCGGATCCCCATCGACAACATATCGCTCGCGATCGTGGTCGAAGACGGGGTGCTGCAGGCCAAGCCGGCTCGCTTCAAGCTCGGCGAAGGAACGATCGACCTTGCAGTGACCCTGCACGCCGATAGGAAGCCGGTGCGGGCCGAGATCGAGGGAGACCTTCGCAACGTCCCGCTACGGGCGCTGTTCAAGAGCACGGCGTTCCAAGACGAGAGCAGCGGTATGATCGACGGGCGAATGCATCTCCGCTCCGAGGGTGGCTCGGTGCGCGAGATGGCGGCTCACGTCGACGGGGAGGCCTTCGTCGCGATGTCGCGCGGCAAGATCAGCCACTTGCTGATGGAGCTCATCGGGCTCGACGTATTCGAATCGATCGGCGTCGCGATCAGCGGCGACGAGCCGATCGAGATCCGTTGCGCGCTCGCCAAACTCGCGGCAGAAAACGGACGCGTGAAGGTCGATCCGCTGGTCATGGACACGACCGATACCAAGATCACCGGTAAGGGTGAGGTGGACCTCGCCTCGGAAAAGATCAACGTGCTGGTCACGCCCCATTCCAAGGACTTTAGCCCGTTCACGTTGAGTTCCCCGATTCGGATCGGCGGCAAGCTCGCCGATCGGGACGTGTTCCCGGACGCCGCGAAATTGGGCCCCGGCGACAGGCTCAAGCAAATCGTGAGCACGACGTTGTCGGCGATCATCGGCCTGTTGCCGCCGATGGATATGGTGCTCGCCAATGACAGCCCGTGCCGGGATCTGTTGACTGAAGTGCGCGAGTCGAACACCGAAGTGTCGGAGACACCGGCCCGTTGAAACGCGAAATTTGGATTCAAATGGTGCATCTCATTCGCTTCCATGGTGTGCTCGCGCCTAACGCCAAGCTACATCCCGCCATTCTATTTCATGAGCGCCGCAAGCGCCGTGGTGAGCACGAGCGAGGTGAGCAGCAGGAAACCGATGACGAGTACCATACCGAACGACAAGAGTGCTTGGCTACCCGATCGGGCGTCCAGGACCACCCCAAACCGTGCTCGATGAGCTCGCGAGACATGGTTGCTATGCGCTTGGCATCCGATAGCCTGGCGAGCCCGAGTTCAACGTGTTCAGTCATTCAATGCGTACCAGCGTAAGCGAACCAATGTTCGAAGGAGGAGCGAACAAGGTTCTATGCCCGGTCACGCGGCTTTACCCACCGCTTCCCGGCGTTTAGTCTCCCAGGCACTCGCCAAAATCTTCCACATCCATCGCTTGCGGCGAAGAGACCAGCTAACGTTTCCTGCAGGGTGTCCAGCTTAAACCTCCCAACCTGCAAGGGCCGTTTTACGGGGCTCGCTGTCCGCGCTTTGCACCGACAAGCTATATTCCCCATCCCGCCACCGGGAGAATCTGTCCTGTGATGCCTGCTGCCGCGTCGGATCCGAGAAAGAGCACCGCTTGCGCAATGTCTTCTCGTCGCGTCCATTTAGCAAGGTCCTTGGGCTTCATCGCAGTGATGTTGGACGCCGTGTCCACTAAGCCGGGCGCCACGGCGTTCACCCGAATCTTGGCATCCCGTCCCTCCAGGGCAAACGTTTGGGTCAGCGCTTCGATTGCGGCTTTGGCACAATTGTAGGCCACCATGTTGGCTTGAGGGCGCGCGGCGCGCGAGAAGTTAACAATGCACCCGCCGCCACTTTCCCGCATGTGGGAAAACACCGCGCGAGAGCAAAGAAATGCGGTGAGAAGATTGTTGTTGATTTCGGCGTTCCAGTCATTGAGGGTGTGATCGATCGTAGACTTGTACCGGGTCAAACCGCCCGCGAGGTTGACCAATATGTGAATCCTGCCATAGTGAGCGATCATACGCTCTACAGCCTGGCCGACCTGGGTTTCATCGGTGAGATCTCCCTGAAAAGCCAGCACCTTCGCGCCTTCTGCCTCAAGCTCTTTGGCACGCGCTTCAACGTTTTTCTGTGACCGTGCAGCGATCCCTAAGCCGGCGCCGTTTTGTGCGAAGACCCGTGCGACACTTTGTCCGATCTGCCCGTCGTTGCTTACGCCAGTCACGAGAGCGATTTTCCCATCCAATAGCCCACTCATGGCGGTATCCCTCAAAGGCACTTCATCACGATTATACCCCTCTTCTCCTCCGCGGAGCTGTACCGAGAAACCCACCCCGCGACTCATCAGTGGTGCAACGCATTTTCTTCGCGCCAGCGGATCACGTGGCCCCCACGAGTGGCTTCCTCCCCCTTGGTCATTATTGAGTTTTGCCAACCCCAATATTCCGGCAAACTTCCATTGACCGAATGGTCGGCGAGCGGGTTCCCTGCCATCCTGTCAGGGCCTTCCGCTTGCCAGGGATATCTATCGCATCGCCTGCGCTCTTGGCAATAGATCAGGGACACGCGCTACGCTATAATAATTTTGCTCCCTTTGGTGATGAGAGCTACGGGAAGCAGGGTCGCACGTGACGAATAATAGAAGGGAATATAGGAGGAAGTTATGGACGAGATTGGTATGCTTATTCCAGTACTAGTAGCGTGCATCGGTCTTTACGCGCTTTACTGGGCGAGGAAAGAAGAAGTTGTTCAGCCCGAAGGGGGTGCTCAATATCTCCGGGCCGATCAGGGCGGTGTTGTCGCCGGCGATGAGGCTGCGGCTACGGCTGATGAGGCCACTGAAATTGAGCCTACCGCCGGCACCGAAGGTGGCCCAATTCCATTAGAATCAGAGAGAGCACCTGAAGAAGTTTCGTGATTCGTTAAGATTGCTCATTTATGATTCCAAGAGCCCGGCCTTGTGCCGGGCTCTTATTATCTGGGTTGACGGACAATTCGCGCTGGCGGTTGGTCAAAGCCAAATTGGAGGGGGATTGTGGCTGCGCGTCATCGAGGAACCCCGAGAAACTTCGCAATGATTTCGCGGTATTCCTCCCTCGGCTGTCGCTCGCCCGTCTCCCATTGAGACAGTGAGCCGGGGTCAACTCCGAGTATCTCGGCAAGCTCTCTGTACGTAAGGCCCGATGCATTCGGTGAAGCCGTAACCGATCCCCGAGCGACCGGGCACCGCCAGTACTACTCGGTGAGCGCTCGAAGCGAACACTCGACCGATATCCTATTCACCCGTCGCCAGGACCTTTGCCCAATTATACCCACAACATGTTTCCGCGCAGCTGGGAAGGATCTTGAGAAGAGCATTTCCAGGAAACGCCTTGTCCGGGACGCTGTATCTGAGACGCTTCATCCGGGACGCCATACTGAGACGCCCTGACGGATGTCAGCACGCTGCATCGAGAAACTGCAGACGCCGCCGGGAGTCCATGCGGTCATGGAATCGACTCGATTCAATCCGCGCGGATGAGCGCTTCCTTCCGGCGTGTGACCGGCGTGCTCCTCGACATCGACGGCACGCTGCTCGACAGCAACGATGCGCACGCGCAGTCATGGGTCGAGATCTTCCACCGCTACGGGGCTTCGGCACGCGCCGGCGTGCCGACGCTTGCGCTACGCTGTGGTGGCTGGTGGGACGATGCGGCGCTCGCGGGCGCGGTGGCGATCTACGACGATCCGGCAGCGTTGCTCGCAGACATCGATCGATCGCCGCTCGCGAGGTCTATGATGGGTTAACGGGGCCCACACATTTTCGCGCCTCCCGCTTTTGTGCTAGCACGTGCGTGGACGGCCGACAGGGGTTTCTGGGTCACGGCAGTTATCAACGTGAGCGAGCAACTGTCACTTTTTGCGGCTTTTGCCGGCCTTCTTCCTGCCCTTCGCGCCGTTCTTCTTCGCCAGCTTCTTCTCCTCGTCCACTTCCTTCGGGACGAGGAATTCGATCGCCTTGGGCTCGATCTTGATGTCTATCGTCGCGGGTGGCTTCGGCTTTTTCTTTTCCTCCGCCGGCCACAGCTTGTCGTCGATATGGACGACGAACCCGGTCCATTCGATCTTCAGGCACTTGCCGCGGCGCGCCCCGAAGTGGGGCGGCCACGGTTTGCCCTCCTGCCAGTCCTTGATATGATCGTGCAGTAGGTCGCGGTGCTTCTCGGCGAGCAGCACGACGTCGAACTCGCCGTCGTTGCGCACGATATCCGGGGCTAGGAACAGATTGGGCCCGATGTATGCCATGTTGAGCACTTCGAACAGCAGATAGCGTCCGGAAATATCCGCGCCGTCCAGCGCGGCCTCGATTTCGACCACCGGGCAATCGGAAAGCTGCTCCCGGAAGATCTGCTGCGCGTAGGTGATCCTGATCCCGGTGTCTTTCAAACGATCGATCGTCTTGTTATCCTGCAATTTCGGTATGGAGAACGTCAGCAGCCCGGTGCCAATGCCCTCGATGAAGTGCCGTTCGCCCCACGGCCCGGTCGCGATGCCGGCATCGAACTTGAGCCGGCGCGCGGACTCCCAGCCCGGTATGAGCTGCGTTATTGGCAGGTCCGCGATACCGAGCGTTTTCGAGACGTTGTTCGCGGTGCCCAGGGGTAGCACTGCGATAGGCACTCCGCTCCCGATGAGACGCCTCGCAACCTTCCCCACGGTGCCGTCGCCGCCGGCCACGGCGACGAGGTGGGCCGATTGCTTAAGCGCCTTCTGCCAGCCCTTCTCCTTGGTGGACTGGTAGCGCACCTTGTAGCCGGCCTCCTTCATTAGCGCCTCGATCTGTCCGGCAGTCGGTTGCTTCTCGTCCCCAGCGCCCGGATTGTGTATGAGTGTCACGCGCATGGATCTCGAACCTCAAGCCCGTGTCGGGCATTAAATTGAAATGGCCGTAAAAAACCCGTCATGCGCCTGCTGATCTCCAACGACGACGGCATATACAGCCCCGGCATCGCGGCGCTCGCCGAGGTCGCGATCGAGTTCGGCGAGGTGCGCGTCGTGGCTCCGGACATGGAAAGATCGTCCGTAGGCCACTCCATCACCTCCGGGCGCCCGCTCTCGTACAAGCGCACGAAGCACATGAAAGTACAGGCCTACCGCGTCGATGGGACGCCGGCGGACTGCGTTGCGCTCGGCGCTTTCCAGTGGGAGAACGTGGACGTCGTGCTTGCCGGAATCAATCTCGGCCCCAACATCGGCAACGGCATCTGGCACTCGGGCACGCTCGCCGCAGCGAAGCAGGCAGCGCTCATGGGTATGCGTGGCATCGCGATGAGCATCCCGGTCCTCGAGGAGGAGCCGGACTTCGAGGCCCTGAAGCCTCACATCAGGCAGGTGCTCAAACTGCTGCTGGAGGAAACCGTCCTGTCGCTGGTGAACGTCAACTTCCCGGCCACGAAGCCGAACGGCATCCTGTGGACGCGGCAATCGGTCCGCTTCTACGACGGCAAAGTGGTGGCGGGGCAGGACCCCATGGGCCGCAAGCATTTCTGGTTCACCGTCATCCCGATCAAGGAGACCGACGAGGGCAGCGATCGCTGGGCGCTCGAGCGCGGCTACATCTCGATCACGCCCCTGCGGCTCGATCTCACTGACGACAAGGAGCTCGCCATCGCGCAGAAGCAGCACCCGCTGTAAGAGCAGAGGGTGCCCACTCGATCGGCATGGACCTGGGAAATAGGAATTCAAACGCCCAGCCCAATGCAGCGAGATCAATTAAACAGTGAACCAGGCGCGCGAGAAATTCCATGCATCTAGACTACACTGACATCCCGGTGCATGGCTAGCTGCTCAAAGGCTTGCTGAAGTCGCTGCCGCCAATGCCCAAAGTTGTCGTTGGCATAAATCACCGGCACTTGACTCTTATGCGGCCGGCTTTGCGCAATGGGGCAGGTATCAGCCAGCGATCGAGCAAATCGAAACCGAACCGTACCAACAGCGCAAGGGCGGGGCCATCAGCATCGTGTAAAAGGCAAAATAATACTGCCACAATTCATCCCTCACTTGCAGTCGTGCAAGCGGGCTACTGAGCAGGGCAAATAGCCTTTCATCGCTAGCTGGATGTCGCATTGTCACGGTCTATTCAAAACACCTGTGCCGGCCTAAACTTGGATTTCGCCTAATACAGGTGACTTCTAACCTGTTCGAGCAGAAAATGATCTTTTGCGATTTGGAGCCGTCATGAAGCAGATCCTAGCCGGTCTCTTTCTCTTCTCTTTGCTTGGCGGGTGTGCGAGCGACGTCCCTCTCGTGATCCGAGAACCACTGGCAGGCAACCCCAATTTGGCTGACGTGCAAAGCAACCCCAAGGCATCCATGAATCGACGCGTTCGGTGGGGTGGGACAATTGTGTCCACAAAGAGTGTCGGAAATAAATCCGAGGTGGAAATACTTGCCAAAGCAATCGACACCGACGGCCGTCCCGAACCAGGCGACGCATCGCTCGGGCGGTTCTTGGTCAGCAACGATGGGTTTCTTGACCCGGTGACATACGGTGCCGGGCGCGAAGTAACGGTCTATGGAGTTTTGGAAAACGTGCTCATGCGCAACATCGGTGAACACCCTTACGCGTACCCATCCGTCCAAGCGACTCAGCTCTACTTGTGGCCAGAGCAGCGTGACTACGGAAACGGTACTTGGTACCCCCAGGTTAACTTTGGTGTCGGGATCGGCTTTGGTTTATGAGGCGGCACTTTCATGCTCGACTGGTGGCACGCGATAAGGCTTGGCCTTTATGTTCCGTCCTACACACCCGATGCGCTATGCTGAGGTTCAACACCCGCGGATGACTTCTGTCGGGTCGTAAAGAGGTTCTCCTCGGCGAACTTGCGCGGGACCAATAGCGTGAAGGTGGAGAACGCCCGCGCACCGGCCAAAGGGGGTGTAATCACCGCTCAAATGCCCAACGGCGCGTCTCGCGTCTCGGGCATGCGAGCAAGAACAAGCGCAAGGCCGACTGCGCCGACCCCGGCCAAGGAAAGAAACGCAGCGACGCTCCCGGATGCATCCGCGATGTAGCCGGCGAGCGTCGTGCTGATCGACGCGCCGATGCCGACGGCGACGCCAATGACGCCTTGGGCGAAATTGAAGTGGCCGCTCCCGCGCGTGGTATCGGCGATGACGAGCGGCACAAGCACGCCGAGCGTCGCTGCCGAAATGCCGTCGAGGAGCTGCGCCGCGACGATGACGTAAGGCTCGCTTGTCGCCGCGAACACGGTGCCCCGGATCGACAACGCCACGAAGCACGAAGCCAGCAGCGGACGCCGGCCCCAGCTCTGCGCCTTGCGCCCGACCCAGGGCGCGATGGCTGCGACCAGGAATTGCGGCGCGAGAATGCAGATCGCCAGAACAGGCGTGGCCCATTCGGGCGCGCGCATCGTCAACAGGCCTGCCATGATCGGCAGCATTGCCGCATTGGCGAGCTGGAAGAGCACGATCGCGGCGGCAAAGATTAGCAGCGCTCGGCTGCGCGCGAGGCATAGCGAGGCCGGTAAGCGTGCCGATTGTCAGGATCAGCCCGATGTCGAGTTGCGTCCACGCAACGGACGTCAGATAGGCCGCGACGAACGGACCCCATCCGGTCTGCACATCGGCAAGAAAGAAAGCGAACCAGTCGAGCCCGCGCTGACTGCGGCGCGAGGGTTGCACGGAGCGTTCAGTCCATCAGCTTGTAGGAATGAGCGGTACTAATAATTATATCCGGTCTCGTTGTGCATGCGGACATCGAGGCCTTCAGTCTCTTCCTCGGCGCTCACGCGCAAACCCAGCGTGAGATCGATGAGCTTCAAGATCACGAAGGTTACGACAGCACACCAGACCACGGTGGCAAATATACCGATGAGCTGCGTCTGGACCTGGCTGGACATTGTCACACCCTCGGCGAAACCGACACCGCCCAAAGCCTCGGCGGCGAAGACGCCGGTCAGGGTGGTGCCGATGATGCCGCCGACTCCATGAACCGGAAACACGTCGAGGGAATCGTCCACGCGCAGGGTGCGCTTCATGAAGTTGGTCGCGAAGAAACAGATAAAACCGGCGGCCGAGCCGATGACGAGCGCCCCTAGTGGCCCGACGTAGCCGGAGGCCGGGGTGATCGTACCAAGGCCTGCGACCATCCCGGTCACCATGCCGAGCACGCTGGGTTTGCCATAACGGATCCACTCGATCAACATCCAGGCCACTGACCCAGCCGCAGCACCGATGTGGGTCACCAGCATGGTCATCCCGGCGGTGCCATCGGCGGCGAGGGCGCTCCCCGCGTTGAAACCGAACCACCCGACCCAAAGCATGCACGCACCGGTCACCGTCATCGTGAGGTTATGGGGAGGCATGGCGATTTCCGGGAATCCGTTGCGCCGTCCCATCACGAGGGCAGCCACTAGTGAGGCGATCCCGGCGTTGATATGCACCACGGTACCGCCGGCAAAATCCATGACACCGCGCTGCTGCAGCCAGCCGCCTCCCCAGACCCAGTGGGCTACCGGCACGTAGACCAGCGCCAGCCACAGGATGCAGAACCAAATCAGAGACGAGAACCTCATGCGCTCGGCAAAGCCACCGACCACGAGCGCCGGTGTGATGATCGCAAAGGTCATCTGGAACATCGCAAACACGGTCTCCGGGATGGTCCCCTTGAGTGTGCCCGGCTCGATCCCGAGCATAAAGGCGCCGTGGAAACCGCCCAACCATGGATTGAGCGCACCGCCATCACCGAAGGCCAGGCTATACGCGAACGCTACCCACAAAAGGGATACCACGCAGGTTATGGTGAAGCACTGGATCAGGATCGAGAGGACGTTTTTGGTACGCACCAGCCCTCCATAGAACAGGGCGAGGCCCGGGAGCGTCATGAACAGCACCAAGACCGTCGAGGTAAGCATCCAGGCGGTATTGGCCGCGTTGATCGCGGGCTCCTCCGCGGCCTGTGCCCACGCCGGACAGAGTAGAAACAGAAACGTCGATGCTGCCAATGCGCAGTACGGTTTGGGGATCTGCATACGGATCGCTCCTTGTTTATTATTTAAGGGCACTTCGATCAATTTCTTCCCTGCAATTTATCGAATCGCAAAGCAAAAAGCGTGGTTCTCGCTCTGCTCCATTGGTCAATCACTTAACGTGATCGACCAATGTCCTCACGTCCCTGTGAGGGCGGGCACTCCGAATTAATCGAAGTGCCTTTAATAATACCTGAAATAAGGCGTTACGAAGCGAAATATCGTTAGCGTTGCGCTTCCTCGTCGTTTTTTCCGTACACTATCATGGCTGTTCATCGAGGGCCGCATGATATCGGTCGAGAACATTTCGAAAACTTTCGGCGGGCAAGCCGCGCTGCTGCCGACGACGCTCACTTTCCAAACGCGAGCGACAACAGTGTTGATTGGGCCGAGCGGCTGCGGCAAATCAACCTTGCTGCGGCTGATTGCAGGTTTGATCTCCTACGACAGCGGACGTATAGCAATCAACGGAGTTGGGCTGACTGCCGGCAACGCTGACAAGGCGCGTCACGCAATCGGCTACGTCATCCAGGAAGGCGGGCTTTTTCCGCACTTGACAGCGCAGCAGAACGTCAGTTTGCTTGCGCGTTTTCTAAAGCGCCCCGCGAATTGGATCGCTGAGCGCGTCGAATTTTTGTCCGCGCTGGTAAACATTCCTAAGAATGCGCTCGCGCGCTATCCGCAGCAGTTGTCGGGCGGGCAGCGCCAACGCATTTCACTCATGCGGGCGTTGATGCTTGATCCGCCGCTCATGTTGCTCGACGAACCGCTCGGCGCGCTCGATCCCATCGTGCGGGCCGAGCTTCAAGCTGAGTTGAAAACCATATTCAACAAGCTTGGCAAGACTGTCGTCTTTGTCACTCACGATATGAACGAGGCTGCGTATTTCGCCGATGAGATTGTGCTCATGCGCGATGGCAAGGTCGTACAGCATGGAGCGCTCGACGATTTGCTCAAGCGTCCGGCCGATCCTTTCGTGCTCGAATTCATTCGCGCCCAGCGTTCGCTCCTCGCCGAACGGATGGCTGAAATGTGATTGGTTTGTGTACACAGTTTTCAATAATTAGCTTGGTCGCGGCACTCGCAGCCTTTCCGGTGTTTGCGCAGGAGGCACTCAACTTCGCGTCCAAGCGATTCACCGAATCCTACATCCTGGGTGAGATCGTCACCCAGACCGCGCAGAGCGCGGACGAGACGCCCGTTTTTTACAAGCCAGGTCTGGGCAACACGGCAATATTGTTCGCAGCGTTGCAAACCGGCCGCGTTGCAGCCTACCCGGAATATACCGGCACGATCGTTCGAGAGTTGCTGACGATAGAAGATGCGAGCATCGCGGAAATCAATCGCAAGCTCGCGCCGCTTGGGCTCGCTGCCAGTATTCCGTTCGGCTTTGTCAACAACTACGCACTCGCGATGCTGGAAGCGAAAGCAAACGAACTCGGTATCGCCACGATTTCAGAACTCGCGGATCACCCGACGCTTGAACTGGGTCTCTCACAGGAGTTCCTGCAACGCAACGACGGCTGGCCGCTCGTCACAACTCGATACGAGCTGCCGTTTGCCGCGCCGCGCACAATTGATCACGGCCTCGCATACGAAGCGCTTGCCGCGCGCGAAATAGACGTTATGGACATTTACTCGACCGACGCGAAGATCGCCAAGTACAAGCTGCGCGTGCTACGCGATGACCGCACGGTGTTTCCGGCGTACGAAGCCGTGCTGCTACATCGCGCCGATCTGCCACAGCGTTGGCCAAAAGCCTGGGCCGCGTTGCAGAGTCTCGAAGGCAAGATTACTGCGGCGCAAATGATCGAGATGAATGCCGCGGCCGAGCTCGAAGGCCGCGCGTTCGCGCAAATCGCCGAGGAGTTCTTGCACGGAGGATCGCCTTCACCAGCCGCGAGCCGGGATCGACGTTTCAGCGATCTTCTATTCGGCGGGGATTTCTGGCGGCTGACCCGAGAGCACTTGGCGCTCGTGCTGATTTCGCTTGGCCTTGCATGCCTTGCCGCGGTGCCTCTCGGTATCGTGGCTGCGCGAGTGCCTAAAGCCGCGCAACCCATCCTGTCAGTCGTCAGCGTAATTCAAACAATTCCATCGCTCGCGCTGCTGGCGTTTTTGATCCCGCTCTTGAATCGCATCGGCACGCTACCAGCGCTTATAGCGTTGTTTCTCTACTCGCTTCTTCCGATCGTGCGCAATACCCACAGTGGGCTGACTTCGATCCCCTCTTCTCTCCAGGAGTCCGCACGTGCCCTTGGCCTGCCATCCCTTGCGCGCTTGCGTTTGATCGAGCTGCCGCTCGCGGCGTCCTCGATTGTGGCGGGAATCAAGACCTCTGCGGTCATCAGTGTCGGCACCGCCACGATCGCCGCTTTCATCGGCGCCGGCGGTTACGGTGAACGCATCCTCGCGGGGCTCGCAGTCAACGATAACGCAGTACTGCTCGCTGGAGCGATTCCGGCTGCGGCGCTGGCGCTTCTTATCGAGCGCGGATTCGTACTGCTCGATCGCTGGCTGATATCGGCGGGATTGCGGCACGCCAGATCGCCGTGACAATCAGAGGCAAATGAATGCTTAAAGGACTGGTGGCCAAGGGGCATAGCCTGCTGCTTGGCCGTGGGCACAGGAAGATGGGACCCATCTTCCTGTCGCTGCATTGGCAGGCCGCCGTTACTTCAGACGGATATCGTTTTTAACCGCCGCAACTCCGTCGACCGAGCTAGCCAGATCCGCAGCCCGTTGTCGCTCCATTTCGTTGTTGGCGAACCCACTGAGCTGAACCTCTCCCTTGAAGGTCTCCACATTGATCGCAAGCCCACTGACCTCCGGGTCATGGAGCAGGGTGGTCTTGACCTTGCTGGTCAGCGCCGTATCGTCGAGGTACTCTCCGGTGCTTTCCTGTGTGGGGCTCCCCGCACACCCGCCGAGTAAGACGACGGCCAGCGCCGCAGCCATTAAACGCTTGTGTTTTATTCGATTGTTCATCGCAAATCTCCTCTCGGACTCACTCCGAAGATTCAAGTATCACACTCACCCCTCATGCGCATAGATCATGAGAGGCCTCTGGCCACGGCGGCAGACTTCGCAAACCGATGTCGCGGCTGCTGGTCGTACACACTGGCCACACCCAGACATGAGCAATCCATATGCCGTGCCCTTTATCCTGGATTAAGAGACGTAAACTCAGAGGGTTAAGACCGGGCCTGCCGGTAGGATCCGGATGTCAACGCGGATAACGTCGGTAAGAAATACCAGCCACGGGGAAAGAGTTACAGCGATGTCACGGCTGGCGACGCGAAAGCCAGTCCTGCCGGCGCGTGCCGGTCCTCACGCCCATCGCCCGGTGCTGGCGTCTCAACGGCTATGCCGGCCGCTTCCCGTTCTCCTTCACGAGGTTCGCGATGACCCGTATCAGCTCCGCAGGCTCGACGGGCTTCGCCAGGTGCGCCTGAAAGCCCGCGCGTAGCGCGCGTACTCGGTCCTGGGGCTGTGCATAGGCCGTGAGCGCGATCGCCGGGATCTGCCCGGACAGCGGTATTCGGTGCTCCTTCTCCAAGGCCCGGAGTTTTCCGATCACCGCATAGCCGTCCAGCTCGGGCATCGCGATGTCGCAGACCAGGACGTGCGGCGGTGCGCTTTCGAGACTCTCGGCGAGCAATGCGAGCGCCTGGCGCCCCGAGCCCGCGGCGCTCACCTCGGCCCCGTGGCGCGCCAGCATCGTGGCCAGCGCCTCGCGCCCATCCTCCCGATCGTCCACCACCAGCAGCCGCACACCGGTGAGCAAGGGTGTCTTCACGCCGGAAGCTGCGGCCTCATCTTCTACCTTGCGTCCTTCCCCCATCGGCGCCGGTGGGACGGGCGAAGCCGGGAGGCGCACGGCGCGGAACGGCAGCTCAACGGTGATCGTCGTGCCCCGCCCGCGGCCGGGGCTCTCGGCGCGGACGCTCCCCCCATGCAACGCGACGAGCTCCCGCACCAGGGCCAGTCCCAGACCCAATCCACTATGTCGGCGCGTGCTCGATGTGTCCGACTGGCGGAAGCGCTCGAAGATGAAGGGGAGGATCTCGGGGTCGATCCCCGCACCCGTGTCGCTCACGACGATCCGACTGTGCGCTTCCACGCGCGCGATGTGCAAATGGACACGGCCCCCGCGGGGCGTGAACTTGATAGCATTGGAGAGCAGATTCCAGACGACCTGCTGTAGGCGCCCGGCGTCACCCGTGATCGGTCCCGAATTCGCGTCGATGAGCGTGTAGATCTCGACCCCACGGGCCTCTGCGGCCGAGCGCACGACGTTCAGCGCCGCCTCGGCTACGGCCGCGGGATCGAGGGCTTGGACCTCGAGCTGCAACTTGCCGCTGGTGATGCGGGCCGAGTCCAAGAGATCGTCGATCAGCCGCCGTTGCTGATCGACGCTACTCTTGAGGAATGCGGTGGCCCTTGCGAGGGTCGCGGCATCCGGCTCGGGTGTGGTCTCCAGGATGTGCAGCCAGACGACCATCGCGTTCAAGGGGTTGCGTAGCTCGTGCGAGACCAGGGCCAGGAAGTCGTCTTTCGCGCGATCGGCGGCCTCGGCCCGCTCGCGCAATCGATGCTCCTCGGCATGCAAGGCCTCACGCTCAATGTCGGCCTCCTTGCGCTGGGTGATGTCCCACGCCAGACCGATCCCGTAGAGAGGCTCACCGTGCTCATCCCGATAGACCCTGCCCCGGTCCGCCAGCCAGCGCACCGTTGCATCCGGCCGGATAATGCGAAACTCCTCCACATAATCCGTGTCTTCTCGCGCCGCGCGGGCCACTGTCTCTGCTACGCGCTCGCGATCGTCGGGATGGACGGCGCTCAAAAACTGTTCATAGTTGGCGAATGAGGACCCGGAGGGCAGACCGCACAGCGCCCCGAGGTGATCGCTATAGATCGTCATCCCGGTTTCGAAGTCGCGGTAATAATAGCCCATGTGCGCGGTGGTCATAGCCAGGCGAAGCCGTTCCTGGCTCTCCTTGAGCCCCTCCTCGGCCTGGCGGGACTTCAACATCTCTGCCTGCAACGCCGCGTTCGCCTGCTCCAGCTCGGTGGTCCGTTCCTGCACCCGGCGCTCGAGACGCTGGTTGAAATTCGCCAGTGCCTCCCGGTCCCGCTTGCGCTCGAGGGTGTAGCGCATCGCGCGCTCCAGGGCCGCGGCGTCGATCCGGTCCTTCAAGAGGTAGTCGGCCGCGCCCGCCCGCATGGCCTCGACGTCGACCTCGAAGGCGCTGTACCCGGTCAGCACGATGAAGGGGATCCCGTAGTCCTCGGCCGCCGCCCGGCGCAGGAGGTCGACCCCGTTGCACTCGCCGAGCCGGTAGTCGAGCAGACACACGTCGTGCGCACGGCGCGCCAGTGCGCTAAGACCGGTCTCATAGCTCGGCGCCCAGTCGAGCTCGATCCGATACGCCGACACCTCGGCGAGCAGCTCGCGGGTGAGACGATAGTCGTCCTCGTCGTCCTCGACGAGCAGCACCCGGATCAGGGGCGCTTGCGCCTCAGCCTGCATTCGGATCTCCCGGCAGCTCGACGATATCGAGCCAGTACCTCCCCAGGGTCCTGATGACCTTGACCAGGGCCTCGAAGGTTACGGGCTTCTGAATATACGAAGCCGCGCCGAGGTCATAGCTGCGGTAGATGTCCTCCTCCTCCTTCGAAGTGGTGAGGACGACGATGCGGATGTGCTTGAGATTCGGGTCCGCCTTGATCTCCGCGAGCGCCTCCCGCCCGTCTTTTTTGGGCATGTTGAGATCGAGGAGGATCAAGCCCGGGCGCGGGGCCGCCGCGGGATCGCTGTATTGACCCCGGTGATGGAGATAATCCATCAACTCGGCCCCATCTTCGACGAAGCGCAGGTCGTTGCGCAGGTGCGCGTCGCCGAAGGCCTCCTGGGTCATCACACGGTCGTCCTTATCGTCGTCGGCCATGAGTATCGTGACGGATTTCCCCTGTGGTCTCATGTCGGGTTCTCCTGCTGTGTGACTGCTAAGGTGACGATGACGGTGGTCCCCTGCCCGGGGGTACTGTGCGCGCTGATAGTGCCGCCGTGGCGCGCGACGATCTTGCGGCAGATAGCGAGCCCCATACCCGTGCCCTCGTACTCATCGTGGCCGTGCAGGCGCTGGAACAGCTCGAAGATGCGCTCGCTATAGACCTCCTCGAAGCCAATGCCGTTGTCCTGCACCTGGATTTCACACTGGCGAGGGCCGAGTGCGGGGCTCTCGGCGGGCGGGTCACCGGTGTCGAGCAGCCTTGCCTCGATCCGCACCACGGGCGGCTCACCCTGGCGATGGAACTTGAGCCCGTTACCGATGAGATTCTGCAGCAACTGGCGCATCTGCAGCGGTTCCGCCTCGATGGTGGGAAGCGCTCCGACTTCCACCCGCCCGCCCGTAGCAAACATACGCCCCTCCAGATCGGACACCACCTCTTGCGCGACCTCGGCGAGGTCGACCGGCACGAAGGGTCGGGCCTTGGTCGTCACCCGCGAGAAGCTTAAGAGGTCGTTGATGAGTTGGCGCATGCGCGCCGCGGCGGCGAGCATGCGCGCGAGGTAATCGCGCCCCGGTTCGTCCAGGGCCTGATCATACTTGGTCTTCAGCCGGCTGCCAAAGGCCTCGATCTTGCGCAGCGGCTCCTGGAGATCGTGGGAGGCGACGGCGGCGAAGTCCTGCAGCTCGCGGTTCGAGGCGTTCAGATCCGCCGTGCGACGCCTGAGCGTGCTGGCCATGGTGTGAAAGGCCTGGTCCACCCGGCCGATCTCGTCCTCGCCGCCGAGCGCCGAGAGCGGCGCCTCGCCCTCGGCCAGCCGCTTTGTGTTTTGCATCACGGCATCAAGACGCCGGCTGATCCCCCGGCTAAAGGCATAGGTTAGCCCCAGGGCGAGGACGAGGCTCGCTGCGGCCCCCGTGCCCAGCCACCAGTCCTCCTGCCGCCACCGTTCTTCCACCGCGGCATCGCGTGCGGCGTCCAGGTCGTGCTGCCGCTGCAAAAAAGTATCCATCTCCTGTCGCAGATCGGTCATGCGTTCCTGGCCGGTGAGGGCCTTGATCGCGGCGACTGCCTGCTCCGGCTTTCCGGCTTGAATGAAAGCGGTCAATTCGCCGAGGTAGCCGAGCAGCGCGGTCGCGTCATTGGCTATCCGGGTGATGCGCAACCGTTGTCCCGGGTCGTAGACCCGGGCTTGCAACGCTGCTATCTTTTGGGGCACAACCCGGACGGCCTCCTCATAGGTCTGAGCGAAGGCAGGATCGCCGGTAATCACGAACCCGCGCGTATCGTTATGGGCCTCGATCAGCAGGCGGTGGGTGTGCTCGATCTCGCTAATGACCTTTTTGGTACCGGAGAGCCAACGGTGGTCCTCCTGCCCTTCCTCGCGGATGTGGAAGACGAGGCCGATGAACGCCCATTGCAAAAGTAAGGGGATCGTTATGAGGATCACCCCCTTCTTGAACATTGACAGATTGGCGCCCATCAGTCGCCTGCTCGCTTCTCGGCGGCTTGCCTGTGGGTTCGCGCCGGGGCGCCCGAGAGTGCCGCGTAGCGGTCCATTCGCGTCATCGCAAGAGATCCGATCACGATCCTCATCGCGCGTACTGGATACCATCGATCGCCTCATGAAATCAAGCGAGGGGCGCGCCTTGCCAGTTATCGATCCGGCTTGATCCGGCGTCGCAACCGTGGTACTCACATGATTGCTTCTCCACTGATCTTTTCGTCTACTTGCGCCAACCTACCGAAGGAGGTGTGTCATGTACCTGGACCCGGCTGCTCTTATCGCCATTATTGCAGGCATTTTGATCCTCGTGCGTCCCGCTTTGTTGAATTACATCGTCGCCGTCTATCTCATCATCATCGGAGTTCTGGGGCTAATGCGCTAGAAGCGTAACCCCGCGCCTTGGTCTCGTCCCTGAGGCGCCTGGGTTGAACACGAGCGGATCGTGCGTTTCACTGTGTCCTTCGGAGTGCTGGACGCATCGAAAATGGAAATGTGCTTCCCCGCTCCATCAGGGCAGCCTGATCGAGATCAAGTTGCATGCCGGAACCGGCGAGACAACTATTGTCCCTATTTTTTGATGCAATAGCCCGGCGGCTGAATCGAACAACGGACTTGGCAACCAGGCTACTCAGGAGTTTCTTACCGTTTCGCACCGTAAGAATTACGGACGATAGCAAGGAGAGCCGTCAGGTCGTCGGCACGCTGCTCTTCGACCGGCTACCTCTTGTAAGACCTACAGGGGTACGTGTAATTATTACCGATCTCAGCACCTCGTGGCATCGTGGAACTAACTGAATGTAAGCCGATATTGGTCCAGGACCCGGTATGGCGCGGATATTGACGCACCTTCCATAACTGAGAACCGATAGTCAGCCAATCTTTCACTAGGCTACCGACATGAATTGGGACGAGACCACCGATAAACTCTTGAAAAGGGAATGCGCAGCCGTGGAAACGTATCAACAGGTGTTGCGCAAAGAGGGGCAAGAATCGGGGCGGCGGGGGGAGTTTCAAGAGTTAGTCACCATCCTTAGAGACCATGAGTGGGCCGTCTCGCAGCTCGAGGGTCGGATCCAGCAGCCGGAACGCAGTGCCGCCCAAAACTTCGGGGGATGGAGTACCTGGTCCAAGGTCGTCATGGGAGCAGCAACCATCTTCGGCGATCGGATAGTGCTCAGGGCCTTGAAAGCAGGTGAGGAATCCGGCTTTAAGCGCTATCAAGAGGTACTGGAGCCTACCGCCACGCCAGCGGAGCTGAAGCCCCTGTTCCTGGACCTGCTCGCGGAGCAGCAAGCGCATATACGTATATTGGACGGACTCCTGTCCAAGACTGGGTATTCGACTAGCAGCTCAAGATAATCCCGTGGCACCACGGCGTCCCCAACCAGAAACGGGAGCCTGTGTCGCTTAGCGCTCCGGAGCAAGGGCACCAGGTCCGGCCCTACGGCGTCATCGAGCTTGCTGGCCCGGGTCCACCTTCTATTTTCGAAGTTCCGCCTGATCGAATCTCTCACATAGCGGTGAGAGATGGTTGACTTCCCCCCCCTCCGGCGACCTAAAATCATATTTCCTTGTTTCTACGATCCCGTCCTGCAGCGAATCAGCCATGAAGCGCGCCAAGCGACGAAGCCAGTCCTCCACTGCCCGGACGTCATCCACCTCACCAGCCGATAGGGCCCACGAGAAACAGTCGGAAGTGGCTCTGATGAGCCACTCTCCTAAGAATACCCAGGGCGGCGAGATGGGTAAGCTCATCCGCGAGCACAACTGGTCGGCAACGCCGCTCGGTCCCGTGGAGACGTGGCCGCAGAGTCTCAGGAGCGCGGTCAGCATCCTGCTGCCTTCGAAGGCGCAGATCGTCCTCTTCTGGGGTCCCGAGCTCATCACGATCTACAACGACGCCTATGCGCCGACGTTTGGCGCGAAGCATCCGTGGGCACTCGGTCGTCCTGCGCGCGATTGCTGGAGCGAGGTGTGGCACGTCATCGGACCGCTGTTCGATGGCGTAGTCAGGACGGGTGAGGCATTCTGGGCGAAGGACCATCCCTTCTTTCTCCGCCGGCAGGGGTTCCTCGAAGAGACGTTCTTCGACGTCTCGTACGATCCGGTCCGCATCGAGGGCGGCGGCGTCGGTGGAATCTTCTGCATCGTCAGCGAGCAGACGGGGCGCGTTCTCGGCGAACGCCGCCTCCGCACGCTAAGAGAGCTCGGCACAAGGACGGCGGACGCGAAGGACGCCGAGGATGTCTTCCGGGAGGCGGCGGCCGCTCTGGCGATGAATCCCGCCGACATTCCTTTCTCGCTGCTGTACCTGTTCGATGGCCCGGGGCTCCGCGCGGAAATCGTCGGGGTCGTCGGCATCGAGCTCGACGATCTCGCCTCCAGACACATCGCGGTCAGCGACGTCGAGGCCCTCGCATCCACGCGCAACGGCCGGGCCGCCGACGTCGGGACCAGGGTCTTCGTCATCCAGGCGCCGGAGACCGCGGCCGAGCGGGCGCTGGTGCTGCCGATCTCGTCGGGAACGCAGACTGTGGGCGCGCTGATCGCCGGCGTGAGCCGGTTTCTCCGTCTGGCCGGCGACTACCGCGACTTTTTCGACCTTGCCGCCGCGCGCATCTCGGCGGCGATCACGAATGCGCGCGCGTACGAGACCGAGCGCAGAAGGGCGGAGGCGCTGGCCGAGTTGGACCGCGCCAAGACCGCCTTCTTCAGCAATGTCAGCCACGAGTTCCGAACGCCGCTGACACTGATGCTTGGACCGATCGAGGACCTCAAAGCCCAGTTTGGCCGGTCCGATTCGGCGATCTCGATGGTGCAGTATCAGCAGATCGACCTGATGCATCGCAACAGTCTCCGCCTGCTCAAGCTGGTCAACACCCTGCTCGATTTTTCCCGCATCGAGGCCGGGCGGGTCCAAGCCATCTACGAAGAGACCAATCTGGCCGCTCTCACTGCCGAGCTTGCCAGCGTGTTCCGTTCTGCCATCGAAAAGGCCGGACTGAAACTCATCGTCGATTGCGAGACTTTGCCCGAGCCGACCTACGTGGCTCCCGAGATGTGGGAGAAGATCATCCTGAATCTCCTTTCGAACGCCTTGAAGTTCACTTTTCAAGGCGAGATCGAAGTCAAGCTCCGACAAACGGGAAAGCACGTGGAACTTGCCGTTCGCGACACGGGCACGGGCATTCCTGAAGACCAACTCCCGAAGATCTTTGAACGCTTTCATCGTGTCCCCGGCGCGCAAGGCCGCACCCACGAAGGCACCGGCATCGGCTTGGCGCTCGTTCAAGAATTAGCGAAGCTCCACGGTGGTTCGGTCTCAGTTGAAAGCACCTATGGCAAAGGAAGCACCTTCCGCGTGTTCATCCCCCTGGGCAAAGGTTATCTTCCCCATAAGCAGATTGGTGCGCCACGCACACCGAGCACGACTGCGTTGGTCGCCGCTCCATTTGTTGAAGAAGCCCTTCACTGGTTGTCAGATGAGTCAGTCGTCAGTAGCCAGTTGTCAGACCTTCCGCCCGTCAACACAACCACCGGCTATGGACCAGTGAGCACTGACAAGGCCCGAATTCTCCTAGCCGACGACAACGCCGACATGCGCGGGTACGTGCGACGCCTGCTTTCGAGTCAAGGCTACGAAGTCGAAGCGGTCGCGGATGGCGAGGCAGCGCTGCACGCGGCTCGCGCCCATCCGCCCCGTTTAGTGCTCGCGGACGTGATGATGCCCAAGCTGGATGGGCTTGGCCTTGTGCGCGAACTGCGGAATGACCCACAAACGCGTGGCGTTCCCATCATTCTCGTTTCTGCCCGGGCGGGAGAAGAATCGCGTGTGGACGGGTTCGGAAAAGGCGCTGACGACTATCTCATTAAACCATTCGGCGCCCGTGAGTTACTGGCGCGCGTGTCAGCTCGTCTGGAACTTGCTCGGGTGCGGGGACTGGCCGAACAGGAATTGCGGCAGGCACGTGATTACGCCGAAGCCATTATTCACACCGCGCGCGCCCCGCTGGTGGTTTTGGAGGCCGACTTGCGCGTCCACAAAGCCAATGAGGCGTTCTATCAAACATTCAACGTCTCTCCGGCGGAAACCGAGGGCCGCTTGATTTATGAATTAGGCGACGGCCAATGGAACATTCCCCGGCTGCGTGAACTGCTGAAAGACGTCGTCCCTCGAACCCGTGTCTTCGACGACTTCGAGGTCACGCACGACTTTGCAACCATCGGCCGCCGCGTCATGCTGCTCAACGCCCGCAAGCTGAGCGCTATCGACGGCGCCCCCGCGAGAGCTCTCCTGGGTATCCAGGACATCACCGAAGTCTTACAGTTCCAGGATGCGGCGCGCAAAAACCAGATCCGTTATCAGGCACTTGTCGAAGCCTCCGCGCAAATTGTCTGGACGACTGATGCCACCGGTGCGGTGGTAAACGATTCGCCTTCGTGGCGGGCATTCACCGGCCAAACGTACGAGCAATGGAAAGGCCTAGGCTGGCTCGACGCGCTCCATCCTGAAGACCGTGAGCGCATAAGTCACCTATGGCAGCGGGCAGTCGCGGAACGCACCCCAGTGGAAACCGAATATCGCCTCCGACACGTCAGCGGTGAATGGCGCTGGATGGCGGTACGAGCCGTGCCTGTGTTGTACCCCGACGGCTCAGTGCGCGAATGGGTTGGGATGAACAACGACATTACCGAGCGCAAAGAGGCCGAGCAGAAAATCCGCGCCAGCGAATCTCGCTTCCGGGGCATCGTGCAGCAAACCAACGCGGGCATTGCCCAGACCGACCTGACGGGCCGTTTTGTGCTGGTAAACAAACGCTACCGCGAAATCGTCGGCCGTTCTCGCCAGCAGCTATTGCAACTGCGGATGCAAGATATCACCCACCCGGATGATCTGCCGAGGAACATCGAGCAGTTCTCCCGAATGGTGTCAGGCGATGGACCAGATTTCATTGTCGAAAAGCGTTACATTCGTCCTGATGGTTCGTTCGTGTGGGTCAACAACTCCGTTTCCTTGATTCGGGATTCCGGAAGCAAACCGCAATACGTGCTGGCCGCGTGCATCGACGTGACCGAGCGCAAGCGGGCGGAGGAAGCGTTGAAGGACGCCGACCGTCGCAAGGACGAGTTTCTCGGGATGCTTGCACATGAACTGCGGACCCCGTTATCGGCGATCTCGAACGTGGCCGAGATCCTGTGGCAGCAGCGCACGTCCGATCGTGAGACTACGCGACTCCAGTCAATGCTCACTCGCCAAACCCGGACCCTGACCCGCATGGTCGAGGATTTGCTGGATATCTCGCGCATCACCTCCGGCAAGATTCGCCTTGAAAAGGAACTGATTGCGCTCAACCCCGTGATCAGTCGCGCGGTCGAGAGCACACGCTCCTTGATGGAGAGTCGCCTGCACAAGCTCATCGTATCCGAACCGGATGCTCCCCTGCGGATCGAGGCGGATGCGACGCGGTTGGAGCAGATTCTGGTGAATCTCTTGAGCAACGCGGCCAAGTATACAGACCCAGGCGGTCGCATTCACCTGATTGCCAAGCAAGAGAATGGAGGGGTGTGCCTGATGGTGCGGGACAACGGCATCGGGATTTCCGCCGAGATGCTGTCGCGTGTTTTCGAGATGTTTACGCAGGTCGACCAGTCTCTCGAACGCACACAGCATGGACTCGGAATTGGGCTCGCCCTCGTCCGACGCCTCGTCGAGATGCATGGTGGGACTGTCCAAGCCACCAGCACCGGCGTGGGCCAGGGCAGCGAGTTTATCGTGCGGTTACCCTTGAGAACGATGCCGCAGCAGGACCGGGGCGCAATAAAGGCCGCGCCAGTGCAGTCGGCGATTGGACCGGCACGTCGCATCCTCGTCGTGGAGGACAACCAGGACGCTGCGGAAAGCCTCGCGACCCTGATTGAGCTGATAGGCCACGAGGTTCGTTGCGTCCATGACGGCGCGAGCGCCCTTGAAACCGCAGCCGCATTTCGTCCCAATGTGGTGCTGCTGGATATCGGGTTGCCCGACATAAATGGGTACGAGGTGGCGCGTCACTTACGACAGCAGCCTGGACTCGAACGGATCGCGATCGCAGCGCTGACGGGATGGGGTCAGGAAGAAGATCGACTTCGTGCTCGCACCGCCGGGTTCGACCATCACTTCGTCAAGCCTATCGATGCGGACGTCCTTCGCACTTGGCTCGCCTCTCTCAATCCCGCTTGAAGCTAGCCGTCATCCTCAACCTTTCAAGATCAACACGACCGCTGCGGCTTTGCGCTTGCGAGCCGGGCAACGTTCAAACCCGCTTACGCTTGCTCAGCCGTTTGCGATTGGCCACGGCACGTGCATGCACCGGCTTTAAGCCCTTGCGTGCGCATTGCACAAGGCTCGAGCCGACCTTGCGTGATCCGGCGGCGGCCCGGCTGACCGCCGCACTGCTCCGTGGCAGCATGTTTCGCCGGCCCACGGCAATCATCGCTTGCAGACCGGCCAGCATTTGACGAGTGGCTATTTCGGCACCACGCACCTGCAGACTCCAAAGGGCGGGAGCCATGGCAGCCGCCGATTCCGCCGCGGCTTCGAATTTCTCCTCCACCATGCGCGTGAACTCGCGCCGATCGCGGGCCGAGGGCTTGGTCGCGGCGCGGGCCAAGCGGTCCGCTCGATGGCCCATCACGTAGGCAGAAGCCCCAAGCATCTCCCCGGTCTTCACAGCAAGATCGAACCACGGCGCCCAAGCAAAGGGCCGCGCCCTGCAGGTATAAGCAAGCCCCGAGATCTTGTTACCACCCTTCTTCAAGAGCCTTACCTCGTCGTCAAGAAAGCGGTCGGCGTGCCCGCAGCGTCAGCAGACGATCCGGTCTTGCCTACAGCAGCCTCATTTCGCGGGCTTGATCGCGCCCCGGCTGCTCTTATCCAGCCCCGCTTGACAGCTATCATGCCGCCGACGATGATGCCATTCAAGCCGAGCCGCGGCAAGTTCTCAATTCGCGAGCGCGTCGAGAAACCGTCAACAGCATCGACGAGGCCTTCCGGCAGCGTCTCTCGGGCTGGTCGCTTCGGGCACAGGCTCAACACAATGTCAAAAAAACAAGTACGGTCACTCTGTGACTGTTGAATCGCGAGTTCGCATTGTTGATCTTTCGCGCTCCTTCCTAGGATCATTACCCGATGACGAATCGAAGAGGTGTTTGAGGTACAATGAGGGCTACCGCTAATGTGATGCGATAGGCACTCAAAGCGTCATCATAATCGCATCACAGAACTTATTCCGTCTGAGCCGGCCCATGGGGGGCGTGGCACCGCACGACGGTTTTCTGAGGAGTTACTATATGGGTATGAAGTTATACGTTGGCAACATGGGCTACGGCATCCGCAGCAGTGATCTGGAACGGCTGTTCTCGGCTCATGGTACTGTACGTTCCGCCGAGGTAATCACGGATCGTAGCACCGGGCAGTCCAAAGGGTTCGGCTTTGTTGAGATGGGCAGTGACCAGGAAGCGAAGGCGGCCATCGCCGCCCTCAACGCTACGCAGATGGACGGCCGGACCGTAACGGTCAATGAGGCCCGCCCCAAGGAAGGCGGTGGTGGCCGTGGCCCGGGTGGCTACGGCGGAGGTGGGGGCGACAAACGCGGTGGTTATGGAGGCGGAGGACGGCGGTACTAGCAAGCGCCAATTCGCCGACAGTTCCTTTGGCGTAAGGGGTCAGCGTTTTAGGTGTCCCCACCCATAAGAACGTTGTATCAGGAAGCTCGCGTAGGGCGGAACCGTGACGCGGGTTGCGCTGAATGAATGTAGACGATAATCACAGTCATGTAGCCTAATGGGTTGAGCGCAACGAATCCCGGGGAAAATCGCCAACCGATCTGTCAAGCTCGGCTCCGATCCGTCACCGCTTCTGCATGGCATAGAACAGACAATCGCTGCGCGCGATCGCCGCAGACACGGTCATCATGACCGGCACCATCGCGCGCCGGATGCGCAAGAGCCCATCGGCGCTCGTGAACAGCTCGGCGCTCACCTCGACGCCGTCGCCGCCGCGGGCATCGAACGGCCACGTGCCCGGAGGCCCGAGCCATCCGAGCACCATGCCGGGCTCGACCGGGTCGAAGTTGTGGCGGTCTATGTCGCTGCGCACCGTGAGGTTCGCTCCCTCGACCGGAGCGTCACCGAACGCGAGGCGCACGTCGGGGTGGACCCTCACGCGAACGGGATGATGCAGGATCTCCATGGCCTGCCACCGCTCGGCATGCACGCTCAGGTCTTCGACCGACAGATAGCGCTCGAGGCCGGCGAGCGCGACGGCGTCGGCGACGGGGTCCTGGGCTCGCCCGCATTCGACCACGATGCTCGCCGTGAAGCGCTCGGTCGCTTCGATCAACGTGCCGAGGCGCAGATCGCTCAGCATGTAGCGATCTGCGAACAGGCCCGTGAGGCCCAGGTGAGCCGCATCCGCGATCGTGCCGACGCCATACGCGGGACTGCGCCCGCTGTTGTTGTGCAGGTCGATGAGCGCCTCCGGTCTCACCGCCTCGAGCCGCTCGATCAGCTCCAGCGAGCGCTCACCTTCGAGCCCCCCGAATGGCGGCGCGAAGCAGCGGTTCGCATCACGGGCGTGCGGTAATGCGCGGTGCGACCACGGAGGCGCGGCGAGCGCGGCCTCGACCGAACCGATGTAGAAGACCGCGTCGGTCGCGGGCGCGACGCCGGAGCGGAGCCAGGCGTGAACCGCGCGGATGCCGCTCGGCTCGTTTCCATGGAGCAGCGTCGTGACGATTCGAGTTCGCGACCGGTCGCGCCCGGGAACGCGCAGCAAGGTGGCGCGATCGAGCTCGCGCAACCAGTGTTCGACGCTGCCCGGCAGGTGCGCGACGCGCGCCTCGTCCAACAACTGGATCCGCTGCGTCATGGGATCGGCCAGGTATGCACGGGCGCGCCGAGCTCGGAGTGGTCCAGGTACTCGCCGAGCATGCGCGCGAGCGCCTCCTTGCGCCCGAGCTTGTCCTCGAGCGCGGCGAGTCGGCTGCGCTGCCATTGCGCGCCGGTCTGTCCGGTGCTGGCGCGGCGCCCGACGATCGCAAGCCACCGCTCGCACTCGCCGGCGTCGATTTCTGCGTGTAGGAGCCCGCGCTGGGCCTTGGGCAGGAGCTCGTGCACGAGCTCGCGCGCGCCGATCGCGAGCAGCCCTTTGCCCTGCGGCCAGAGCAACTCGGCGGCAAGGCCGTGTTGCGCGGCGCGGTAGAAGTTGCACTCTGCAACCTCGAAGGGAACGGAGTCGAGCAGCGCGGGGCTTCGCGACAGCTCGAGCGCGAGGCCCACGAGGAACGCCGCGCTCGCCATCATGTCGGCGACGGTCGGCCCCGAGGGCAGCGCGCGCATCTCGATGCGCAGATGGCCGCCTTCCGCCGGGTCGTACACCGCTCGGTTCCAGCGCCACACCGTGCCCTGGTGAAGCCGCAGCTCGCCGAGCAGCGGAATGCCACCCGCGCGCGTGACGGCGACCGGATCCTCGTCGGTCATGACCGGCAAGAGCGGCTCGTGCAGCTCGACGCTCTCCTGGAACAGCTCGAGCGCGCCGCGCGTCAGCCAATCGACACCGAAGCACACGCGCGGCACGCCGCTCCGCGGCCCGTGGTTGGCCGGACGATCGTCGACGGCCTGCTTGAACAGCGCGACGCGCGTCTCCTCCCACAGCCGATGGCCGAGGAACGTCGGCGAGTTTACCGACACGGCGAGCGCCGGTGCGGTGGCGAGCTGCACGGCATTGTACACCGCGGCGAACTCGGAAGGGTTCACCCGCAGGTGGATCTGCAGCGAGGTGTTCGCGCCTTCGTAGGTGACGTCGTCACAGCGGATGTCGAGCGGGTCCTCGCCGTCGATGCGCACGTGGAAGGGCTCACGCCGCAGGCGGCGGATGCCGGTCGACAGTGCGCGATACCGCGGCAGGTTGGTCATCGCCGAAGACTCCAGGTCTTCGGCCGTGAGCGTCGGCAAGATGCCGGTCAGCGCGATGCGCGCATCGTGCGCCCTGGCGATGGCGCGCAGGCGTGTCAGACACTCGTCGAGCTGCTTGCCGAGAGAGGCGAAGGGTGTCCCCGCCAGCGCGATCGGGAGCGTGTTGCACTCCAGGTTGAAGCGGTTGAGCTCAACCGCGAAGCGCGGGTCGCACGCGTCGGCGAGCACGCGTTCGTTGATCGGCCGCGGGCGGCACGTGGCTCCGACCATCGACATCTCGAGCTCTGCTCCGAACGACGGCGCGCCGACCCCGAAGCGTTCTCGCGAAAGGAGCTCGGCGAGCGCCCGCAGGTCCTCGCGCAGGCGCTGCGAGAAGCGCGCGTAGTCGTCTTCTTCGAAATGATCTCTTTCGATATTCAGGCCCAAGCTCGTATCCTCTGTGAACGATAGGACTTCCAACGTGGTGCGTAGATTTTACAAGCACGCGTCAGGATACGGAAAAGTGCAGATTGCGCACCCACAGGGGTTCCGCCGGAGCGCAGGACGGTTTCGCCGGGAGCGAAAAGGCGCGTAAGCCCTGAAGGGCGAGTCTCAAGGATGAGACGAGCAACCGGAGTGTATGTGGAAATACATGAGGATTCCGAGCACCGCCGGGAAGCCAGGGCCAGGGAGTGGCCCTGCTTGGCGCGCCGAGGATGCAACGCGAGATTTCGAGCGCAGCAGATTTTTTCACAAGCTCTCAGGCGAGTGCGAACTTCAGGTCCTGAATAAGGTCCTCCACATCCTCGATCCCCACGGATAAGCGCACCAGGGTATCACCGATGCCGAGCGCTTCCCGCGTCTCGGCCGGCAATGAGGCATGGGTCATGATGGCGGGATGCTCGATGAGGCTCTCGACACCCCCTAGACTCTCGGCCAAGGCGAAGATCCGGCAGCGCTCGAGAAACCGCCGGGCATCCTCGAGCCCGCCCTTGAGCACCACCGTCAGCATGCCGCCCGAACCTCGCATCTGGCGCCGCGCGAGCGCATGCTGGGGATGGCTTGCGAGGCCTGGGTAATAGACCCGCTCGACCTTGGGGTGGCGCTCCAACCACTCCGCAATCGCCGTGGCGTTCGCCGTGTGCCGCTCCATGCGCAGCGCCAGGGTTTTCATACCGCGCATAACGAGGAAGCTTTCGAAGGGGCTCGCGATAGCTCCGATCGCATTGTGCAAAAACGCGAGTCTCTCGGCCAAGGGCCCGTTTGCGGTGACCACCACCCCGCCCACGATGTCCGAATGGCCGTTGAGGTACTTGGTCGCCGAGTGCACCACCAGGTCGAAACCGAGCTCGATCGGCCGCTGCGCCCAGGGCGTGGCGAAGGTGTTGTCCGCGACGCTCAAGATCCCGCGCTCGCGCGCCACTTCTGCGACCATTCCGAGATCGACGAGCTTGAGCAGTGGATTACTGGGCGTCTCCACCCAGATCATCCGGGTATTGGGGCGGATGGCCCGCTCGAGCGTCCCGCGATCGGGTAAGGGAGTGAAGGTGAAATCGAGTCCCGCCGAGCGCCGTCGTACCCCCTCGAAGAGCCGAGTCGTGCCGCCGTAAAGATCGTCGAGAGCCACGATGTGCGCACCACTGTCGAGCAGTTCAAGCACGGTGGCAATGGCACTCATGCCCGAGGCAAAGGCGAAGCCGTCGCTACCGCCTTCGAGGTCGGCCACGCAGCGCTCATAGGCGAGCCGGGTGGGATTCTTAGTGCGCGAGTAGTCGTAACCCTGATGCACGCCCGGACTCGATTGCACATAGGTCGAGGTTGCATAGATCGGGGTCATCACAGCCCCGGTCGCGGGGTCCGGAGGCTGCCCCGCGTGGATGGCGCGGGTCGCGAATCCGTGGGGTTTGTCGGGCGGGGACATGGCTAATCTTCTACTTTTTCATCCTGCGGCGGAGATAGTTCAAGAGGTCGATGCGCGTGATGAGGCCAAGGAATTTCTGATCCTCGACGACGATGGGGACCATGCCCTGCTCATAGATGCCGAAGAGATCCTCGATGGGTGTCTGGGGTGCGACCGTCTGCAAGCGCGTAATCATGATCGCCGCGACCTTTTCTCCGAACCGCTTGTCGTCGCCGTAGACCGCGTGGAGCACGTCGGACTCGTCGATGATGCCCACGATCCTATCGCCTTCGAGCACGGGGAGCTGGGACACGTCGTAGAGCTTGAAACGCCCGTAGGCCGTGAGTAGCGTGTCCCCGCGCCCGACCGTGACGACCGCCCGCGCCGAATGCGGCCGCGAGATGAGGTCGCGCAGATCCCCTTGCCGCCCGCGCTCAAGGAACCCTTGGTCCGCCATCCAGTAGTCGTTGTACATCTTGGACAGGTACTTGTTACCGCTGTCGCAAGCGAAGGTCACCACCCGCTCGGGCTGGTCGCGCGTCCGGCAATACTGCAGCGCTGCGGCGAGCAAGGTCCCCGACGAGGAGCCAGCGAAGATCCCCTCCTTGCGTAACAACAGCCTTGCGGCCTCGAAGCTCTCCGCGTCCGTGATCGTGTAGGCCTCGCGCACCCGCGAGAGATCGCAGATAGGGGGAACGAAGTCCTCACCTATGCCCTCAACCATCCAGGAGCCCGCCTCACCCAGTGTCCCCGTCTTGACGTAGGGCGCGAGCACCGAGCCCTCGGGGTCCGCAAGCACCATCTTGACATCTGGAGCGACCCGCGCGAAGTAGCGGCTCAAGCCCGTCAGCGTGCCGCCCGTACCGACCCCGCAGACCACCGCGTCGAGCCTCTGGCCCATCTGCGACCAGATCTCCGGCCCTGTGCCTTCCTCGTGCCCCTTCGGGTTGGCGGGGTTGGAGAACTGATTGGCGTAGAAGGCACCCGCTCGCTCGCGTGCCAGGCGCTCGGCGATGTCCTGGTAATACTCGGGGTGGCCACGCCCGACGTCGGAGCGCGTCATCACTACTTCCGCTCCCAGCGCCTTAAGGTGAAAAATCTTTTCCTGGCTCATCTTGTCGGGGATGACGAGCAGGAGCTGGTAGCCCTTGCGGGCGGCGATGAGGGCTAGCGCAAGCCCGGTGTTCCCGGCCGTCGCCTCAATGAGGAGACCACCCGCACTGATCTTGCCCTCATGCTCGGCCGCCTCGATCATGGAGCGGGCAATGCGATCCTTGATGGATCCGCCTGGATTCTGGCTCTCGAGTTTGACGAAGAGCCGGCACGGCCCGGTGTCGAGCTGAGTGATCTCCACCAGCGGCGTATTGCCAATCAGTTCGATAACGTTGCTCACGGGTGCACCTCCCCCGCCGTGCCGGCCTGACGATGTCCCTAACTTAACCACATCAGCCTAACGGACGCTAGAGGCGCAAGGCGCCAATCGCGCTAGAATACGGGTTGTATAGTGAGGCGCGTCCGGTAGACGGAGGGGCAATGGAGCAGACAAACGTTGCGGAACAATGGGCGGGGCGTGGGTTTAGCTGTGCTATCTGGACGGACCCGCCCGGACGGGTCTGGGCCGACTTCGTCCACGACGCCGATGAGATCGTTATGCTAATCGATGGGGAGATCGAGGTGTCATTTCGGGGTCAAACG
This sequence comes from uncultured Gammaproteobacteria bacterium, assembly GCA_963764725.1. GTDB lineage: Bacteria > Pseudomonadota > Gammaproteobacteria > JACCXJ01 > JACCXJ01 > USCg-Taylor. The sequence continues at coordinate 699,952 of CAVXTM010000018.1, forward strand.
CTCCAGCCTCAGCCAGGCGAGGAGGTTTTAATACCGGCCGGCACGAGCCACACGGTCAGAAACATCGGCAAGACCACGAACCATTGGTATTACGGTTACCGCCTTGCGCGCAGCGAATAGATACCTAAGGAAGCTCCATAAAAATGTCGCGAGCAAGCCCAGATGCGCGAAGCCGCGGAGAGCGGCCCAGGGACGGCCGCGCTTTGAGAAGCGAGGAACGCCGATGGGCTGCGCAGTAACCTTTGCAGAGCTTCCCTAAAATGATCACTGCCGCTTATCGCTGGATCGATCGCAACATTCTTGAGCTCGGCCGCGAGATGCGGCTGTCGTATCTGCCGCCGCTCATGGTCTACGTTGGGGCGGGCATCTCTGGCCTGACCGGCATCGTCGGCACCTTCTTCGTCAAGGATTACCTAGGCCTCTCCGCCGCCTTCCTCGCCGCACTCGGCTTCTGGGCGGGGATCCCCTGGGTGCTCAAGATGCCGCTGGGGCATCTGGTCGATCTCATCTGGCGCTGGAAAAGCCTGCTTGTCTATCTGGGCGCGAGCCTCATCACGGTGAGCCTCTGCATCATGGTGTTCCTTATCGGCGAGCGCGAGGCCATGACGGCCATCATGCCGGCGGAGGCGTGGTTCGTGGTGAGCGCGCTGCTCGCGCCGATCGGCTATGTGATCCAGGACGCGGTCGCCGACGCGATGACTGTCGAGGCGGTGCCGCGCGTCGATGAGGATGGGCGGCCCATCGATCCGGCCACCCGCAAGCTCATGCACACCACCATGCAGACGCTCGGGCGTGTGGCTATCATCGGCGGCAGCACGCTGGTGGCGCTTATAAACCTCTATCTCTTCACCGGCGTGGAGAAGCTTCCGCAAGCGGAGATCGCGCAGATTTACCGAGACGTCTATTTAATGGCGCTCAGCATCCCCGCGATCTCGGTGCTGGGTGTGGTGAGCGCCTCGCTCCTCAAGGCGCGCGACCGGCGCCGCCTGCTTCTTGCGGGCAAGAGTCGCGCCGAGGTGCAGGCGCTGATCCTGGAGAACGTTGATCCGACCAAACCCAACTGGTGGATCCTCGGCGGCAGCCTGCTGTTCGTAGTGTTCACGCTCGCCGTCGGTCTCGGTAATCTGCCCTACAACGAGGAGATCGTATTTGTAGGCTCCTTCGCCATCGTCACCTTTCTCATCGAGCGGCTGACGCGCGAGCTCAGTCCCGAGGCGCGGGCGACGCTCATCGGCACTGCCATCGTCATCTTTGCTTTCCGGGCCACGCCCACTCCGGGCCCCGGCGTCACCTGGTGGATGATCGATGAGCTCAAGTTCGATCAACATTTCCTCTCAGTGCTATCGCTAATCGCAAGCGCGCTCACCTTGGTCGGCATGTTCATCTTCCGCCGTTTCATGGCCGAGCGCTCGATCGCCTATGTCGTCGGTTTCCTGACCCTTGTTGGTTTTGTGTTGGCGCTGCCCATCCTCGGCATGTACCACGGCCTGCACGAGTGGACCGCCGCGCACACCGGCGGGGTGGTAGACGCGCGCTTCATCGCGCTGGTTGACACCGCGCTTGAATCGCCGCTCGGTCAGATCGCAATGATCCCGATGCTGGCCTGGATCGCGAACTCTGCGCCCGCCAACCTCAAGGCCACCTATTTCGCAGTGATGGCTTCCTTTACTAACCTCGCGCTCTCGCTGAGCCAGCTCGGCAGCAAGTACTTGAACCAGATTTTCATCGTCACCCGCGAGGTCCGTGATCCCGCGACCGGGGTCCTCCAGGCGCCCGCCGACTACAGCCAGCTCGGAACCCTGCTCATCGTGCAGATCCTGCTTGGCCTCGCCCTGCCCTTCGGCGGGATCCTCTTCGCCCGCCTCTCCAAGTTCCGCAGCGCTTGACGACTTCCGGAGGTCGGCCGCCTACACTATCTGGAAAACGGTTTTTTTAGGGGTGCGAGCGTATCGTCCCAGAATAGGCACGTGCCAACTTTCGGGAACGACAAGCTGATTTTTCATGTATTATTCCGGTGTTCTTCATCTCTGCAAAAAGTAACTACGGCCCAACAAGGCGTTGGGCACGCAGATAGATCGTTGATAGAATTCATGCGTGCCGAAGCTGACAATGTCCCGGCTGCGCGACCTTATTCGCGCACTAAACTATGTAGTCTCTATTCATGCCGCCGAAGAGCTAGACGATGACAACCTCACGATCCTCGATCTCGAAAACATCATCCTCACAGGCAAAATCATCGAACGCCAGCGCGACGACCAAACCCGCGAGGTCAAGTGTGTCATCCGCGGTTTCACCCTCGATGACCTCGAAGCAGAAACCATTGTCAAAGTTGGCCCCACCGGAAGACTTGTTGTCATTACCGTATACCTCGCCTAGCGAACGTTGCGCCTCGTGTGGGCAAGCTGGGGTTCAGCTTCGTGAGGTGACCCGTAGTTTTGGTCATGGTCCTAAACTTCTTGTGATAGAGAACATCCCGATGTGGTCATGTCCCCATTGCGGTGAATCGTATTTCACGGCTCAAACCATGCACGAGATTGAGCGTATCAAGACACTTCGTAAGTCCGTAGCAGTCGCTCGCCACGTGCCGGTCGCTGTTTTCACCGGCAATGTGCCCAACAAGGCGCTCCACCGGACGCGCCAAAAAGCGGCGCGCCGGTGAGCTAACTCGTTTAGATTCTCCGACGAGGCCAACGGTCCATCCATTGCTACGGCACTAGATTGGTCTGCGCTCGCGGTCACTTCCTCAAGAATGGCCGAGCTCAACATGGGCGTGGGTGACGAAATACTTCATGCTGGGTCGCTTCATTTCCCACGGTAGCCTCCAACTGAATCAACCCTTGGCACGATTTGGAACCATCGCCATGATGCCTGGAGAGCCGGTGAAGGATGGGAGAAACCTGCTTGTGGAGGCATTCTTGGTCGAGATGCGGTCTCTTTCCGGATTCAGCGGCTCTCCCGTACTCGTTAACGTGGGTCCGGGGACCTACCGAGGCAATGGCACGATGATGCCCTTCTACACTGAGACTATCGGCCTTATGGGAGATAGATACTGGGCACAAGGCTTCAATGGCCGAGGTGCACAAAAGTCGGATGGAGCGAAAACCGACCTGGAGGTGCCCCTGAATACAGGCATCTCAATTGTAGCGCCGGTCTGGAAGATCAGAGAGGTCCTTGATGAGGACATATTCAAGGCCAAGCGCGGCGACCCCCAACATGTCGTTCAACACGGACCGGCGGCGGAAGCCGCTTCGCGGCGATTCCGCCGCCGGTGTAACTTTACATTAGCGGTTATGGAGCCGGAGTACACATGAGCAGAATGACTCGTTGGCATATCTTCGCCATCTCATCTCGCACTCCTCTTGGGATGTTCCCGTGACCCTTTCGAAAATCTCGATTCACCTCGTGTCTTCTTTGGTAAGCCCGCGAGGATGTGCTGAGGAACGAAGCGCATCGTCGAGTGAGAAACCTTTCAAAGGTCAAACGGACTCCATGACGGAATATCGCCGTGCTCATGTTCCAGGCGCAACGTGGTTTTTCACGGTTAATCTCGCCGAGCGCAGGGGTAACCGTTTGCTGGTCGAGCAGTTCGATGCGTTGCGCCGGTCTTTTCGGTACGTCAGGGAAAGACATCCATTCCGGTTGGATGCGGTGGTGGTCTTGCCGGATCATCTCCATTGTATTTGGACGTTGCCTCCCGGTGACACGGATTTTTCCATGCGCTGGAATTTGCTGAAGGACATTTTTCTCGTGCCATCGAAAAAGGGAACGCATCTCTAAAAGCAGGGTAAAACGACGAGAACGGGGCTTGTGGCAACGTCGATTTTGCGAGCACCTGCTACGCGATCAGGAGGATTTCACCAAACACGTCGATTACATCCATTGGAACCTGTAAAACATGGCTGGGTAAAGCAGGTTGCCGATTGGCCGCATTCGAGCTTTCACGACTATCGGCCCGTGGCATTTATCCGGTAAACTGGGGTTGCGAGGGAATATTCGACGTTTGCGCGGGTGAATAACTCGAACGATGCGCTCGTTCTAGCACATCCTACACGGGCTCACTATCTACTCTTGCACCTTGCGCGGGCTGATTCTGGTCGCGACGTAGCGTAGGAGCATGCGACACGCAGACGATCGTAGGCACGTACTCGAGGTCATCATCGCAGCGGTCTGACATAGCGCCCGGCAAGGATCTGGCCCCGAGCTGGGGGATGCAGGCCTAAATCAATAGATCCTCCCTCGAATGCCGATTTCAAGCCCCAGCGTTAATGTTTCCGATATGACGGCTGCAACACGGATCTCTGCGGCAATCTTCACTACGGAGGGGTAATAGGCGTTCTTTCCGACAAACACTATGAACATCGTTGTAAGGATAATTTTCAGATCGAAATACGGTGCCTATTCACAGCGCGTCTGTTCGTTGGGATCCCATCGACGGCTGCCGAAACAGTCAGAGCTCAGTCGCTCGCCTTGCGCACGATCATAACTCCTAAGGCTGGAAGGAGTGCCAGCCTTTTACCCATTGATTAGGCTGGCTGTTCGGCCTGTTCCTTGGTCGGGTGACGCTCGGGCGGAACCACCGGCGAGCTTCGCTAATGCGGCGCGATCGCGCTTCCCAACCTCGTAATTCGACCGGCGCAACGATAACGGATCTTTGGACATCAAGCCGCTCAAAGCGCGTATGTGTGTCCGCTGCTTGCTCACGAGCTTACTGATCAAGGGCTTCAAGGTTCGTGACATAGCAGTGTCTTGGAGCATATGCTCATAGTTTTCGAGGCTGCACTCCTCGCCCTGCATTAGAACTCTTAACCCGGCTTTATCGCTAAACACATGGGCATCGTGAAACAGTCCACTGGCCAGCGTGCTCAACTCGGACCACTTACTTTGTGGCTCTAACTCGTCGGCGGCCCGAATAACGTCCAGCCGGCGGATCTTGGTTCCGAGCAGCGAAGCGGCTTGTACATGATCGACGAGTATGCGAAATAATTCGTCAACTTCCGGATCACCCTCACCAAGCTTCCATTCTTTGGCACCTAGGGTTTCTTGATAGGCCTCAATCGCTGACAGCTCGTTTCTCCAAAGTGAATTAATCTCTTCCCGATTCATGATGACCTCCGAACCTGCTTTTTGATAGCAGGGTTTGGGAACTTTGATCTATATCGGGCGGCAACTGCTGTGCCATGGCTAGTTAGGTCTAGCGATAGCTATTCATTTTCAGTGAGATAGGGTGTCGCGCTTGAGTGTATGAGCGCGCTCCGCGGGCGAGGCTCCGGAACGGTTTACCGATGGAACGTGTAATTTCGGTCCGATTTCACAGCAAGCGTTTCCACCGGTTTGCAAGGTGAGGATCGATGATGGCGTGTAAAGGAAGACTGGAATGTATATATCCGGCCTGTTGGTGAGCACGGGTATCGGCTCCGGCCACGATCGAATGTGCGCGTTCTGGTTCCTTATTGGGCGACCGTCTCGAAACGCTACAAGGGGTTTGCGGATTCATCGTTTGGCCCCGAGAGTTGCACCGTTTGTGGAGACGGACTGATAATTCCCCCGACTGTTCAATTGGAGTGTCCTAATGAAGGTATATTCCGCCATTATCGAGCGTGATCCGGGCACCGGCCTGTTTGTGGGATTAGTTCCTGGGTTCCCTGAGGCTCATTCACAGGGTGTGACTCTCGATGAGCTCAATCGCAATCTCAAAGAGGTCATTGCCATGCTTCTGGAGGATGGCGACCCTCAGCTCGAATCAGAATTTATTGGGGTCCAGAACGTTGCCGTTGCATAGACCGTGGGCAATGTTCCTGTTCTGAAGCCGATCGAGGTCGAGGCAATTCTACTCAGTTAGGCTTCGTGGAAGTGCGCCAGCGCGGATCGCACAAGCAGTTCCGCGACAGCTCTGGACGCTGCACGACGGTCCCGTTTCATCAGGGCCGCGACATATATCGCCGGTTTTGCTTCGGCAGATCGCAAGAGACGTCGGGCTCACAGTCGATGAGATCCTCAAGCGCCGCTAAGCCAGCTCGGCAGCAAGCACTTGAACCAGGTATTCATCGTCACCCGCGAGGTCCGTGATCCCGCAGGCGCACGCCGACTAAGCCAGATCGGGACCCTGCTCAGCATGCAGATGCTGCTTCGCCTCGTCCTGCCCTTCGGCGCGATCCTCTTCGCCCGCCTCTCCAAGTCCCGCAGGGCTTGACCGCCCGGCAAGGATCTGGACCCGAGCTGGAATCATCGCGGAGGTCCCGTTGAAACCTAACCAAACATATTTCAAATTTGAGGTACCACTGCAAGGCCCCCTGCCCTTCCGCGACAGGCACTGTGTTTTCTCCCTCTCCCGCCGGGAGAGGGTGGGGGTGAGGGGATCGAAATAGACGCAATTGTTTTATTGTATTCCCTCATCCCAGCCTTCTCCCGGAGGGAGAAGGCACTTCCAGATTTGTTGAAGTTAGTCTGTATTCCATTGGCTGTGGGAGAATCCAACGGACCAAAAAGCGCACGTACGGTGCGCTGAGCGCACGCGGAACAAGGCTTATGCTTGATGAATGTCACGTTATCGGAGAAACTGGTATGCGTTCGGTATCGCTATGACAAACTGCGCAATAGGCGCTACAAAACTGCAGAGCTCGTCCTGGATGAAGTCTCGTAGACCCCCAAGGAGACCGTCCAGAACGGCTCGATGCACCGCAAACCGTCCGACCGCGTCGGCGTTCGTATTGATTATCCCGAGGTCAAGGCGGTCGGGAGAATATGGAGACCCAAGCAGAAAGTTTGGGAAATGTCCTACGGTACCGCAGCCACACTGAACCTCGCGAACCGCATTGAGATGGACTAAACCTACACACATCTAAGGCTAGATGGGTATATCTATATACACATGTTTGTATATGAAAATTTATGCTTATGATGGCGGGTTCGTTAGTCCATATATGTTAGCCCTTCTGATCAAGGATTTGCTCTTAATGGATGAGCCACAGTTGATGCAGTTTGCGAGGGCAGTCAGTTTCGAGCCCGACTATTTGCCAGAATACTTCACCTGGTGGGACAACGTCACGCCAACACAAGTCGAAGAGTATAACCAGTGCCTGGACAAAGCCTCTAAGGAGCGCGACATACAGATATTCTTAGAGAGCCACCCGAACTTTTTAGTTCAGCACCTTGGAGGTGGACACGGCCGTTGGGTTATTCCCCAAAAGCAACTCGGCACAGAATTCATCACTGACTTTGTTATTGGTGAACGTCATTCCTATGGTTTCGAGTGGCAGGCAGTTGAATTAGAAAGTCCATCGGTTCATCTCTTCACGAAGAAAGGCGATCCATCCGCCGCACTGAACCACGCCATTCGACAAGTCACGGACTGGCGAGCATGGATAAAGAGAAATCAAGGTTACGCGTCCCGCCGTCGGGAAATGCAGGGCCTTGGTTTGATCGATATTGACTCCTCTGTGAGAGGACTAATCCTCATCGGCCGCGAGCGTGACGTAAGTTCCGAAACAAATGATCGACGACGCCAACTAGTGCAAGATTTGCAGATCAGCATTCATACATACGACTGGATCGTCCGGGGAACCATAGAACGAATAACGGCCATTGATCAATCTCACCGTGGAGACAAAGACAGCTAAACCAAACATTCAACCGCATGCGCGGAACCGCAGTTTTTCCTTCGCTTGGCATTCCGTCGCGCGGCCGTTAATTGATTTTCGTTAGCCCGAGGAGAATATGTGCTGACAGATAGTCGTAGAGTCGAGCAGAAGGACAAGACGTTCATAGGGGATATCACAAAGGAGCGATTCTGCAACCATTTGTTCACTCGACTTATCGCAAAGGGACGGCGATTCACCGAGGTTGACTTCAAATACTCGATATTCGAGAGCTGCTACCTCCGTAATTGCGTCTTTAATTCGTGCGATTTCACAGGCTGTAGATTCGTAGCGACAAACCTTCATGGCTCAAGTTTCACGGGTTGCAAGTTCGACTACACCACCTTCGAGCGGACGCTAGTCGACAACGACGTATTGGACTCGGGATGCCCTGGCCACGAGAATCTGAAGATGAGGTTCGCTCGTACGCTTCGAATGAACTATCAGCAGCTTGGGGATGCCAAGTCGGCGAATAAGGCAATTGGCGTGGAGCTGCAAGCGAGCGAGGTTTACTTACATAAGGCTTGGCAATCCAACGAATCGTATTATCGGAACAAATACGCCGGGTGGCGACGGTTTAAGGTTTTCGTGGAGTGGATCGACTTCAAATTGCTGGACTTCGTATGGGGCAATGGTGAAAGCACACTCAAGCTGCTGCGCTCGACCGCCTTTATGCTGGCAGTCATGGCTCTGGCCGATGTTCTTGCGTTTCGAGACCCGCAGAGTCTAGGCAGTTACACGGCTGCCCTAGTTGAGGCGCCACAGATTTTCCTTGGTACGTTCACGCCGAAGCATTATCCGGGCGGGTATGTGACTGTGATACTGCTTACTAGGCTAATCGCGTTTGGCTTTTTCATGTCCATAATCATCAAACGCTTCAACCGGCGATGACTATGCATATATACGCATTTGGATCGCTATGCCGAGGGGATATAGGCCTTGACTCGGATATTGATCTGTTAGCGATAGTAGACCGTCATGACTGTCGTCTCGATCAGAAGCTGTTCTCCATCTATTCCTACAAAAGACTCCAAGAACTTTGGCATCAGGGAAACCCATTTGCTTGGCACCTTTCACTTGAAGCGCGGCTGATTCATGCGCCTGATGAGCGCGACTACCTAAAGCACCTAGGCCATCCGAATACCTATCGGCACTGTCGCACAGACTGCCAACGATTCTTTGCCCTTTTCAAGGAAGCACGTGTTTCATTAAATGCAAGCGATAGAAGCACGGTATTCGATTTGTTCGACCACTTTTCTAAGCATACGGAACTTTGCCAGCTGCTTTTCTTTAGGTGTTAGGAGAGTCCCGGATTTCGGGAGGCATTCGGCCTTAAACTTGGGTGATGATGCGATCCATCTTGCAGCACAGCCTTATCGTGTTTTGGAAAGGGCGCGGATACTGTGCACCAGAGGCTATGGACTTAGCATTTCGCCAGATGACGCCGCCCTTGCGATCCGGTCTTTGGGGACGGTCAGTGAATGGATGACCAGACTTATAGAGAGAGCTGAAGACGATGAGCGACTTCAATAACCGAGTTGCAGCTCAAAGAACAGTTCTCCGCCTAGTGAACGCTAGAGCATGGGAGAAGGAAGAGCTGTTCAGTTTATCCAGCAAGGCGATTGAGCGGTGGGTATCGGTTAACCGACTTAACCCCAAATGCAGATTAGTGGAGCTTATTACGTCTGCATCTGAAAAGCTGTTCTTTCTTGCGAACAAGAGCCAGGAGCAGATATCTGAGGAGTACAAGACAACATCACGAGGCTTCGCTTCCGTGGCGGAAGCCATAGAATCGGAGATGGCTAACCACCGCTTCGAGAGGGACGCCCCCTAACGTCGGGCCCCTCAAGCGGACCGTTTACACAGCCCTCGTCGGCTCCTCGGCCAGCCTTTACGGTGGAGAGCTACCATGTCAGAAGCAAACGCTAGGTTCCTGGGTACGATCCCCGAGCTATACGATCGCCATCTCGGCCCAGTGATCTTCGAGCCGTATGCTGCGGACCTGGCTCGCCGAGTCGCGGCTGCTACGGCTGCGCCCGTGTTGGAGGTAGCCTGCGGAACTGGGATTCTCACTCAGCAGCTGCGCGCGCGCCTGTCTCCCACCGTCCGGTTGGTCGCCACCGACCTGAACCAGCCAATGATCGACTATGCACGCTCCAAGCTAGGCGCGATGACGTCCATTGACTGGCGCCCGGCCGATGCCGCAGCCCTTCCGTTTCCTTCCGCTTCGTTCACCGCCCTGGCTTGTCAATTCGGCCTGATGTTTGTCCCCGACAAGGAAGCGGCGTTCCGTGAAGCCCGGCGAGTTCTAGCGAAGGACGGTTTGTTCGCCTTCAACGTGTGGGCTAGCTTTGAACACAACCCGTTTGGGCGCATCGCGCATGAAACCATTGGAAGTTTCTTTTCCGTAGACCCGCCGAACTTCTATCAGGTGCCGTTCGGATTCCACGATCCCGATGTGTTGCGGCGTTTCCTGGATGCAAACGACTTCGGTCAAGTGGAACTTGAGTGGGTCACCCTTGAGGCTCGCAGCCCGTCCGCGAAATCGTTTGCCGTCGGACTCGTCAAAGGCAACCCCGTAAGCATCGCGATCCAGGAGCGTGAGGTCGCCCTAGATCCAATCGTTGACGCACTCGAAGCTGCTCTGGCGCGAGTCGGTGGCGATCATCCGTTCCGCTCAACGATGCGGGCGCTCGTAGTCACCGCGCGGGCGGGCGCTGTCTAACCATACAATTCCTCCCCATGCCTCAGCAGTTCGACGATGTCGGTGATTGTGTCGACGCCGCGCTCCGGCGTGTCGGCAAGCGCATCGTGCTGGCACTCCCGCTCGCACTCGGCAACCCCGTGCCGCTGGCAAATGAGTTCTACCGGCGCGCGTTCCGCGATCGGTCGATTACGCTTAAAATTTTCACCGGCTTGAGCCTGCGCAAGCCGCAAGCGTCGGGCGAGCTCGAACGCCGCTTCCTCGATCCGTTCGTCGCACGGGTCTTCGGCAACTACCCGGAGCTCGACTACGTCGCGGCCGTGCGCGCGGGCCAGGTGCCGCCCAACATCGAAGTCATCGAGTTCTTCCTCGAGCCGGGCGCCTATTTGCGTAACGCTTACGCGCAACAGCATTACCTCAGCGCAAACTACACGCATATCGTCCGCGAGCTGCTCGCGCACGGCGTGAACGTCGTGGCGCAGATGATCGCAACGCGGGTGAGCGAGGGGCGCACGGAATATAGTCTGCAGCTGTAACCCGGACGTGACCGTCGATCTGCTACCGGAGCTCGACGCCGCCCGCCGCGGCGGGCGCGAGATCGTCACCATCGGCGTGGTGAATCGCCAACTGCCCTTCATGTTCGGCGGTGCCGAGATCGCGGAAAGCGCTCTGGATTTCGTCGTCGAACATTCGCGTTATGACTACGATCTGTACTGCCCCCCGAACCTCGCCATCGGCACGGTGGATTATTTGATCGGGCTGTACGCCAGCGCCCTGGTGAAGGACGCGGGCACGCTCCAGATCGGCATCGGTGAGCTCGGGGATGCGATCGTCTATTGCCTGCAGATGCGGCATCAGCACAACGCTACCTGGCGAAGCGTCCTCGACGACTGTCGCGTGCGCGAACGCTTCGGTCCGCAGATCGAGCAGATCGGCGACACGGAGCGGTTCGAGCGCGGCCTCTACGGCTGCACCGAGATGTTCGTCGACGGCTTTCTGGATCTCTATCGATCCGGAATCCTCAAGCGGCGCGTGTATAGCCACGCGCTTGTCCAACGGCTGCTCAACGAAGGCAAGATCACGGAACGCCTCGACTCTCGAACCCTCGCACGGCTACTCGAGGCGGGACTGCCGCCGCTCATCAATGAAGCCGCATTCGCATCCTTGCAGCAGGTGGGTATCATTGCGGCCGAGTGCAGTTACGAGAGCGGCCGTATCCGCACTCCACAGGGCGAATGGCTGCCGGCGGACCTCTCGGACGCGGTGACGCGGGAACGGCTTGCGCACGAGTGTCTCGGCACGCATCTGCGCGAAGGCGTGCTGCTGCACGGCGGCTTTTTCCTCGGACCTAAGGGCTTCTATGCCGCGCTGCGCGACCTGCCCGAAGCCGAGCGGCGGCTTTTCAACATGACCGGCGTGGGCTTCATCAACCAGCTCTACGGTGAGGACGCGGCGCGGCGCATCGCGCAGCGCCAGCATGCGCGCTTCATCAACACTGCGATGATGATCACGCTCACCGGCGCGGCGGTTTCGGACACCTTGGACGATGGGCAAGTCGTGAGCGGCGTCGGCGGACAGTACAACTTCGTGTCGATGGCACATGCGTTGCCGGGCGCGCACTCGGTGTTGGCGGTGCGCAGTGTGCGCACCAAGGCCGGCCGCACGACCTCCAACCTCGTGTTCAGTTCCGGCCACCCCACTATCCCGCGACACCTGCGTGATGTGGTGATCACCGAGTACGGCATTGCGCAACTGCGCGGCAAGACGGACAGCGAGGTCATCGCAGCGCTGCTCAACATCGCCGATGCGCGCTTTCAGGACAAGCTGTTAGCGTCAGGCACAGGCTGCCGGCAAACTCCCGCGCGACTACCGGATCCCTGAAGCTCACCGCAACAACACGCCCGAAGCGCTGGAGAGGGCGCTCGCGGGACATCGCCGCGCGGGATTGTTCTCGGCGTTTCCGTTTGGCAGCGACTACACCGCCGAGGAATTGGTGCTGGCCCAGGCGTTGAAGCGGCTGCGCGAGCGGATGGATACGGCGGCCGGCAAGGCCGCGGCCGTGGCGACGGCGCTCCTGCGGCCGGGGATTTCGGCGCCCATGCGGCCGTATCTGCAGCGCATGCGGCTCGACCGGCCGCAGAACATGCGCGAAAGGCTGTTGCAGAGACTGGTGGCAAGCGAGCTTCGGGGGCTTCTGAGCGGCGCGGCCAACCAGCGTAACGGTTGATCGCTTTGACCACGAAGAGGGACAATCACGACATAGTCCCGAAAAGGAACGCGCCTATGTTTGCACCCCGTTTGAACGCCCCGCCACCTACGAAGACCTGTGTCAGGTGTCGGCGCATCTCGTGGCTCCGAGATTATTCACGGCCAATTGATCACGCTGCCCCGGCCGCGCCCAGACATGCGCGGGTCACATCTCCCCTTGGTGGGGCTTTGTTCAACCGATGGAGTGCCGGTTCCGGGCGGCCCCGGCGGGTGGTGGGTATGGACGAGCCGGAGTTGCACTGGGCGCCGACATCCTGGTCCCCGATCTCGCCGGCTGGCGACGGGAACGGGATGCACGCATTGCCGGAGACCGCCTATTTTAACTACCCCCCGATTGGGTGTGCGAAGTGCTCTGCCCGCGACGGCGCGGATCGATCGGGTGGACAAGCTCGGCATCTACGCCGGCGCAGGGCGTCGCCTACGCTTGGCTCATCGATCCGGACGCTTGGACGTTGAGGTATTTACTCTCGTCGAAGGACGCTGGCGGCTCGATATGGCACTGGAGGACTCCGACGAAGTCTGCGCAGCCCGCCTTCGACGCCATCCGGTTCAGTCTCGCCGCACTGTGGCCGTAGCCTGCGCGACGCCCGACCACCCTAATCCGTTACGAGATAATCAGCGCCAACGCGCCAGTCAATATCTGCGACCGGAAATGACAGGACCAATTCGGAACCGTATCACCGCGCCGCGTTGACGTGCAGGTCAGCACCCGGCCCTAGGGAGCGGGGTGAAGCTGCTCCCGCTCTTGGGCGCAGAGTAATGTAGAGTTCCCAGAGACCGGAAGCAGCACCCGAAGGCAACGGAGATCTGCGACGCCCAAGCGTCATTGCGTTGTTCCAGTTTTTGGTCGGACGCGTTTTACGACTGTCGCCCTTCCGCGCCGTTAGGGCTAGGCGTTTGAGCGCGGCAGATAGCGTCGCTGCTATTTCTTCCGGAGTTGGTAGGCGCCAGCACTTCGATCGCCTCGCCCTGCGACAGCACCCACCACCGCAATGCCACGTATCCGGCACGGTGGCACTAAGCGTCTTTCCGTTGCCGTCAATTCCAGTCTGCATATCCACCGAAAGTCGCGTCTCCGCGAGGATGTGCGCCAGCTCTTCGGAAACCCGCGCTTTCAGCCGGATGCTTTCGCAGCTTCCAAATTGCAGCGCACCGCTGGCGATATAGGTGTCGAGATCGAAGTCGTGCGGGCGCTGGGCGGGCTCTCCGGTAAGCTTAGCCTCGTGTATTCGATGGACGGCGTCAGCCGAAGATCGTCGTAGTGGAAGGCCGTGGCAATGAGATAGGTGATCGGTCCCCGTTGTACGAGCGCAAGTGGGTGCAGCCGGTTGCGCACCGAGTATTAAGCCTGGCCGCTGATAGGGGACATCGAGCTTCTCATCTGCCAGCAGCGCGGCCTGCACCGTTTCCAGCACACCCTCTGCGATCTTTGGCGGCAAAAGCGGTAGGGTTGGGCGCCACTTGGCGTGCCTTTTCGCTCCACCGGGCGGCCGGGTTCTCGCTTGCGAACGGCGGCTTTCGTCTGGCTTGCCGGAAGCGAGGACCTAAGGAACCTCTGCAAAAGTCCACAGATCAATGGTAGGCGCCGAATTCGGACGAGGACGATAATGATCAAACAGATTGACACTGGGCACGGGCTTCGAGAAATACAGCAAGAGCACGCGTCGGGAGAAATTTCTCACTGAGATGGACCGCATTGTGCCGTGGAGCGAGCTGTGCGCGTTGATTGCGCCGGTGTACCCGAAGGCCGGGGACGGTCGCCCGCCGAAGGAGCTGGAGATGATGCTGCGGGTGTACTTTCTGCAGCAGTGGTTCAACCTCTCGGATCCGGGCGTGGAAGAAGCGCTGTATGACTCGGTGTCGATGCGTCGGTTTGCAGGCATTGACCTTGGAGAGATGCCGGTGCCCGATGAATCCACGGTGTGCCGCTTCCGCCATCTGCTGGAGGCGCATGGGCTTGAAAGAAGCTCTTCGAGCAGGTGCATGCGTACTTGGAGCACCAGGGCATCAAGATCGGCACCGGCACCATCGTCGATGCGACGATTATCAGCGCCCCGGCCTCGACCAAGAACAAGGGCAAGCAACGCGACCCGGACATGCATCAGACCAAGAAAGGCAATCAGTGGTATTTCGGGATGAAGGCGCACATCGGCGTGGACAGCCAGACCAAGGTCATCCATGCGGTGGCCGCCACCCCTGCCAATGTGCACGACTCGGTGTGTCTGCCCGATCTCTTGCACGGGGAGGAGACACGCGTCTGGGGCGACTCGGCCTATCAGGGGCAGAGCGAGGTCATACGCAAGCACGCACCGAAGGCCACCGACTTCACCCATCGCCGCTACCGTTACAAGGATACGGTCGATGAGGAAGAACGGGCGAAGAACAAAACCAAGTCCAGCGTGCGCGCCAAGGTCGAGCATCCCTTTCTCATCATCAAGCGCATCTTTGGTTTCGTGAAGACCCGCTACAAGGGGTTGGCGAAGAACGCACACCGGCTGTTCGTGACCTGTGCGCTGACCAATCTGTACCTGATGCGCCGGCGGCTGTGGCGACTGGCGGGGGCGTAGTGTGTCTGCAGTATGGCAAACGGGGCGAAAATGGCCCCCTGAACGATGAGAAACGGACCTCACGGCCGCGTTTCCGTCTGAAATCGATTCGTGGGCATTTCATTAACTCACCGACTCCGGGCCTTATTATAGGATTTTGTAGCTGATTCGGGCATACGAGTCGTGTTAGAATAGGAACCCTTATCCAGCAGAGCACCAGGGGAGATCGTTCATGGGGCAGCCGGGGTTCGATGTAGAGGAGCGCTATGGCGCACTGGACGCGATGGGTGACCCGTTGGTGATGCTCAAGAATTCGGTCCCTTGGGAGGAATTTCGTCCGCTATGCGGCGAAGGTCCATGAGAAGAGGCGTAAATCGCCTGCCGGTCGCAGCCTTTGGATCCGGTGATGATGTTCAAGGTGTTAGTGTTGCAAAGTCTGTATATACATATCGGATCAGCAGATGGAATACCAGATCAAAGACCGGATGTCGTTCATGCGGTTCTGGGCCTTTATCTGGAGGACAAC
>CAVXTM010000019.1:0-32102 GCA_963764725.1 uncultured Gammaproteobacteria bacterium
TAAGGTATTGAAAAGCAAGTCACGCTCCACCAAGCCGCCGGCAGGCCGTTTGGCCAAATCACTCCGATGGCTATTCGTCGGCATCCGATCGCTTTGTCTAATCTTGGTCCTCGCCTGGGCTACCCTGGCAATTTATTATTCCAACCTGCCTTGGGCCTGGGCGCGTCAGGCACTGGCGGCGGCTTTTTTAATTTTCGGTGTTTGGGCCCTAGGGTTCAGGCGCACCCTAGGAGCCAAGGCGATGTTTGCCGCGCTCTTTCTCGGCGTGGTGGTTTGGTTTAGCACTATCCAGCCTTCCCATGACCGTCCCTGGCGGCCGGAAGTGGCGGTGATGCCGCGGGCGTTCATCGACGGCGACCGGGTACGCATCACCGGTGTGCGCAATTTCGAATACCGCAGCCGGGATGATTTTGACGTGCGCTATGAAGAGCGCGAGGTCTCGCTCTCGCATCTGAACTCGCTGGATTTCTACCTGTCCTATTTTTGGCCGGATTCACCCGTAGCACACACCTTCGTCAGCTTTGGCTTCGACAACGCTCCTCCCATCAGCATTTCCATCGAGACCAGGCCGGAAATCGGAGAAGGTTTCGACCCCATCCCCTCGCTCTTCAAGCAGTTCGAGCTGATCTACGTGGTCGGCGACGAGCGCGATCTGGTGCGGGTCCGCACCAATTACCGCAACGAAGATACCTTTCTTTACCGCCTCCGGACTTCACCCGAAGTTGCGCGCCGGCTCTTCCTGGTTTACTTGGAGCGGATCAACGAGCTGGCTGATCGACCCGAGTTTTACCATCTGTTCAGTAACAGCTGCACGATCAATATCGTCCGCTATGCAAACCTCGCTGGCCGGGTCGGCCGGCTGGATATCCGCCACATCCTTAATGGGTGGAGCGATCGCTATCTCTATAGAGCGGGCCTCTTGGATACGAGCTTGCCGTTTGCAGAACTGCGCCTGCGTTCTCACATCAATGAGGCCGCGCAGGCTGCCGGGAACGCGAAGGATTTCTCCGAGCGCATTCGCAAATCGCTGCCGACACCACCCAGCTGATCTTTCGCTTCGCGGCGTTGCGACCTCCGAATGAAGCTCCTCGGAGCAAAGCTCCGAGGTATCTTGCGAAATTCTCCGAAGCCCTTCCACCCTCCTTCGCCAAGGCTACGGAGGGTTCTCCTCACCTTCATCCTCGCAGCAAGCTGCGAGGTATTCGGCGAAGGAGAATAAATACAGTAGCCGTGCCCTGGAAAGAACATGCGGCATAGCGAACTCCGCCGTCCCGGTGTTCTGTCCCAAAAATCGGCCACATGATTTCAGCTCATTTGGCTTGAAAATCTCCCCTTGCCCTTTTTCCAAAGAAGGGTTAAAGCCGTACCGAGATGGAGTTCGGCCGCTGCCATGGTTGAGAGTTTTTAAATGATTTTCTGAGACACACCACACTAATCTGTCAAAAAACGGATCATCGAAGAACAGGATCTGAATACCATCCCTTATCGGCCGAATTCCTTCGCCTAAGGGATTTGGAAACAAAAATCAGGGGAGGCCGGATATCGACCGACTTTCTCCTCATGATAAAAATAATGATTTTGATGAACCGGGAAAACTATTAGAGTTCGAAAATACGAAAGAAATAAAATTCTGTGAAACAAGGAGAAGTGTCATGTTTAAAAAACTAATTCCGTCGCTGGTTCTAGTTAGCTTCCTCGTTACCGGTCTGGCCGGAGCAGCGGTGACCGATGAAGATTTGCGGCTCATGACCACCCAGGATCTGGTAGACCTCTGCACTGTTTCGGCGGACGATCCGCGGGCAAAGGAAGCGATTGGAATGTGTTACGGCTATCTAGTCGGGGCCTATGACTATTATGTTGCGACCAATTCGGGTAAAGGCAGTATGCGGCTGGTTTGTATGCCCAATCCACCGCCTTCGCGTAATGAAGCGGTGGCCATGTTCGTGGAGTGGGCTAAGGCTAATCCGCAATATATGAAAGAGGCGCCGGTGGAAAGCGAATTCAGGTTTTTGAGCGCTAAGTGGCCGTGCAAGAAGTGACGGAACAGATCGAAAAGGAGAGTACCATGAAGCGAATTAGCACGATGTCAGGAATCATCGCCCTGTTGGTTATGCTCGCGGGCTGCGCGGACATGTCCCAGACCCAACAAAGGGCCTTAACTGGCTCCTTCCTCGGTGCCGCCGGGGGAGGCCTCATTGGCGCCGCCGCGGGGAATGCCGGGATGGGCGCAGCCATTGGCGCCGGACTCGGAGGCACCGGAGGCTTTCTCTTGGGCAGGCATAACGAGGCGGTAGATGCAGCTTACCGACAAGGCCGCGCAGACGCGAGTAAAGGTCAATAGGCTTCAATCAAATCGGTAAGGGAAGGAAGAACGATGGAGCAGGCCATTCAACTGACAGGCGAGGGTGAACTCAAACGGAGTTGGGGATGGTATTTGGCTCTGGGGATTGTGATGATCGTCCTGGGCACGATCGCGATAGGCTCGACGTTCGTGATGACCATCGCGTCGGTTTTTTTCTTCGGCTGGCTTCTCATCATAGGCGGAGTCATGGAAGTTATCCATGCTTTCTGGCACAAACGCTGGGCCGGCTTTTTTCTCGACTTACTGACGGGCGTCCTGTACGTCGTTGTAGGCTGGATGATGGTGACCAATCCCAAGGAATCGGCCCTCTTGCTGACTTTGATCATCGCCATGTTCTTGCTTTTCGAGGGGGTGTTTCGGATCGTGGCGGCGGTCGCTGCCCGTTATCCGCACTGGGGTTGGGTCATGTTCAACGGTGTTATCTCTCTTATATTGGGCATTATGATCTGGCGGCAGTGGCCCTATTCAGGTCTATGGGTAATTGGTCTGTTCGTGGGCATCGAAATGCTGCTCAACGGCTGGTCGCTAGTCATGCTTAGCTTGACCGGCCGCAAGCTTCCGGAGGAAACGTCGACGATTGGGCGCCCGTTGAGCCCACGGTCAGCATGACCGTTAAGCAGTAGCTTTCTTGCCGTTTCGACTGCAGGTTTATTTGAGCCGCTGTCGAAGTAACCGAGCTCTGATTTGCTCTGTCAGCGTGGATCGAAGCTACGGCGTTCGTTTGCGGTCGCACTTGGCCAAATGTCCGAGAGAGCGGGAATCTAGAGAACCGTAAAGCTGATCAGGTCCTACACAGGAGGAGAACCCATGTATACACGAATGCTTATACCTTTGGATGGTTCCAAGTTGGCCGAGAATGTCCTGCCTTACGCCCGCGCGTTGGCTGGAGCGCTAAAGCTCCGCATCGATCTGTTGAGTGTGGTGGACACGATGGATTTCGCAAGCACGACGCATGCTGGCCATGTGCGTGACTTTGACCCGATTATTGAAGCGGCTGTGCAGGCGGGCGGGCAATACCTCGAGGGTGTCGCGCGGTCTTTCACCGGGATTACTGTCGATAACTGTGTCGTGGAACAGGGACAAGCGGACAAGATCATCATCGAGAAAGCCGCCCGCGACAAAGAAACCTTGATCGCCATGGCCACCCGCGGCCGCTCGGGGATCCACCGCTGGCTGATGGGTAGCGTCGCCGAGAAGGTGCTGCGGGGCGCCAGCAATCCCCTTTTGCTCGTACGCGGGGACGAGGAAGGCAAGAACGATGGTGAAGCGGCCTTGAAGAGCGTTGTGGTGCCCTTAGACGGCTCAAAACGGGCCGAGACCGTTCTGCCGCCTGCTATAGACCTTGCTAAGAAACTGAGCCTCGAAATCGTTCTCACACGCGCGTATCAGATTCCAATGTCTACCTACGCCGGAGCAGACGCTCCCTACTACGCGGACCTCGACTCACTCCTGACCCTGGTCAAAGAGGAAGCCGGCGCTTACCTCGAGGCGAAGGTCAACGAGCTTAGAGGAAACGGCATTGAGAAGGTCTCCTCCATGTTGTTGTTAGGCTCCGGAGCCGACGAGATCATCGAATTGGCGCGCACAACACCGGACAATTTGATCGCCATGTGCACGCACGGACGCTCCGGGGTGGAGCGTTGGGTGCTGGGAAGCGTAACCGAAAAGGTCGTGCGTCACTCGGGCGATCCGGTTTTGGTTGTCAGGGCCGATTGAGCTGATTCGCTCTTCAACAATCGATGAACAAATAAGACGGAGGTAAAAGATGGTTGTAAGTCGAGCAAGAAGGTTTTTGTTTGTTATCATTGCATCGCTGTCGCTAGGCGCATTCGGTGCCTCGTCGTGTGATAAAGGAACGGCACCGCAGAAAACCGATGCCCAGACCGACAAGGAGCGGCTGATTGAAAGCCGCAAAGAACAGCAACAAAAAAGAGCAGAGCTGAGAGACGCGGTAAAGTCGGGAGCCAGCGAGGAGGAAATCGAGAAACGGAAAAGCCAAGTTGCGGAAGGACAGAAAGCAATCGTCCAGGACAAAAAAGAGATCCGTGAACAGAAGCTCGAATCAACGAAGGATCAAAAAGAAGCGAAATAGGACACAAAATCGTCTAAGGACGCCAAGTAGCCGTTCGCCATACATGAACGAGGGGCCGGTGGACATAACCATCGCTTCGGTGTTTGGTTGGTACGGTACACCGAACCCATGAAAGGAGAGTCTTCATGAAATCCATCGAGGGCGCGTCGGGAGAATATGGCCATTTGGACCGCCGGACATTTCTCACGGTAACGAGCGCCGCTATTGGCTTGGGCGTTCTCGGCGAAAGTCTGTTCGGCAACCTGGTATACGCTGACGCGCTGACGAAAGAACAGCGCGACAAGATGACCCCGGAGGAGATCATCACGGAAATGAAGCGCGGCAACGAGCGGTTCCGCAAAGGGGAAAGGCGAGCGCGCGACTTCCTTAAGGAACAGCAAGCCAGTGCTAAGGGACAGTATCCTGCCGCAGTTGTCCTGAGCTGCATCGACTCGCGAGCGCCTGCCGAGGTCATCATGGATCTCGGCATCGGTGACATCTTCAACGCACGTGTGGCCGGGAACATCGCTAACAGCGACATTCTTGGCAGCATGGAGTTTGCCTGCAAGGCAGCAGGCGCCAAGGTCGTCCTGGTGATGGGACACACGGCCTGCGGCGCGATCAAGGGCGCCATCGACAACGTCCAGTTGGGCAATCTCACTGGTTTGCTCACGAAGATCAAACCGGCGGTGAAGGCAACCTCGTTCAAGGGCGAACGCGCCTCGAAAAACGCCGCTTTTGTCGACGCGGTGGCGCGAAAGAACGTGGAGTTGACGATGGCCGGCATTCGTAATAACAGCGCCGTGCTGAAAGAGCTTGCGTCCAAAGGGACGATCAAGATCGCCGGATCGATGTACGACCTGGAAACGGCAACGGTAGACTTCTTCTAGAGATTCTGCTCGCTCGTACCGACTGGCAAGGGCGTTTGATCAACGGGTCAGACTATCTGCTTCCTGGAGTCATGCCGCTCGTCTCCGGCCGAGGGTTCGTGGATCACAGTTATTGACGAGCTCGCAAGCGTGATCACTGAGCAAACGTGTCTCCTTTATTTGTTGATTCGCGGACCGGTCGCGTGCATCGCGCGACCCTGGAACCGGCGCGGTGCGGCTTGCGACAAGGCGCGGTGAGTAATGGTAGCCTGAAGAGCCAGCAGACTCTCTCGCATCTCCTCCCGTCGCGAACTACCACCTTCGTCGCCCTCGCCTACCTAGCCGCGCTACTGGCGGGGTGCGGCACGCTGACCCGCAACCCGGTGCCCCCGGAGCTGACGCCGGTGGCGTCGATCCCGGGCATGCCGGACGTGCGCGCCTGGGCCGGCCGAGTCAGCGCGGCGATGGAGCGCGACTTTGAGCGATCCTTCGAGCAGGAATCGCCTGCCGACTTCCCGCGCGGCGCCGACGGTGTTGTTCGCTACCCTCATCTAGCTTTGTCCGGAGGCGGCGCGAACGGCGCTTTCGGCGCGGGATTCCTGAACGGCTGGTCGACGACCGGGAGCCGTCCGGTCTTCAAGATCGTCACCGGCGTGTCCACCGGCGCGGTGATGGCCCCGTTTGCGTTTCTCGGGACGCCGTACGATGCCGCGCTGCACGAGTTCTACACGACGACGACCACGCGCGACCTCTTCAACATCGGATCGATGCTATCGATCCTGATCTCGCTCCTGCGCGGCGATTCGCTCGCCGACGCTGGGCCGCTCGCTGCACTGATCGCGCGGCACGTCGACGCCGAGTTCCTGCGTCAAGTCGCCGGCGCGCACAATCGCGGCCGGCGGCTCTACATCGGCACCGTGGACCTCGATTCCCAGGCGTTCGTGGTGTGGAACATGGGACTGATCGCGGCGAACGGTAACGCGGCAGCGCTGGAGCTCTTTCGCAAGGTCATGTTCGCGTCCGCTTCGGTACCGATCGCCTTTCCGCCGGTTTTCTTCGAGGTCGAAGCCGGCGGACGGCTCTACGACGAGATGCACGTCGACGGCGCCGTCGCGGCGACCGTCTTCCTGAACGTCGGCGTTTTCAGGCCTTCCCTTATCCGCGAGCGCGCCGGACTCGGGGCAGGGCGGGAGGACATCTTCGTGATCCACAACGGACAACTGAGCGGTGACCCGAGCCCGACGCCGCGGTCCCTGCGTGGGATCACCGCGCGGGTCATCGAGGCCTCCGGCCGGGCGGGGGTGGTCGGGGCTCTCTTTATCATCTATGCGTTCGCGCAGCGCGAGCAGGCGAGCTTTCACTGGGTCACCATCCCAGAAGGCGTCGAGATCCCCGGCACCGCAGTCTTCGACCCGGCGAAGATGACGAAGCTCTACGAGGTCGGCTACCGGACCGCACTTGCGGGCCCCGTCTGGTCCGTGGACCCTCCGCTACTGCAAGAGGACCCTTCTCCGCCCTGACCGGCGAGAACGCGAGCCGCTGCAGGACTAGTGAACTGTAACACCACAAGTTGAACTTTTGAGTCGACAAATCTTCTATCGGGAATTACCGGATTCGCACCACTAATTTACTTAACAAGAAATACCAAGGTTGACTATAAAGCTGTCTCCGTGCATAGAATCGCAGAATTTGAACCCCGCTCGCGCGGCTCGCGGTGAACGGCTTAACGTCGGGGGCATCCAAACAACACAAAGCTCATCCTGTTAGTCGTGACGTACGCTGCTAATCGGGACGCTTGGCAAGAGTGCCTTCGCGAGCACTTTTTCGTCCGCCGGGGCGGATCGAACCGGAAGGGAGTAAGTAGTTGGACGCAACAATAAACTCCAAGTCAGCAGCCGTCGCCACGGCCTGGCACGCCATCGCCGTCGACGAGGTGCTAAAGCGGCTTGCTACCAGCGCCGAGAAAGGTCTCGATGGAGGCGAAGCCTCCGCACGCCTCCAAAAATACGGTCCCAACCGCCTGCCAGAAGGCAAAAAGCGCGGGCCGTTCATGCGCTTTCTTTCTCAGCTCAACAACATCCTCGTCTACGTGCTGCTCGGCGCCGGCTTCGTGAAGCTGATGCTCGGCCTGTGGCTCGATGCCGGGATCATCTTCGGGGTTGTGCTTCTCAACGCGCTGCTCGGCTTCATCCAGGAAGGCAAGGCCGAGAAGGCGCTCGACTCGATTCGCAACATGCTCTCTGCCGAGGCCAGGACGACGCGCGGCGGCGAGACGCGCATGATCCCGGCTGAAGAGCTGGTGCCGGGGGATGTCGTGCTGCTCGAATCCGGCGACAAGGTGCCGGCTGATCTCCGCCTTGCCGACGCAAAGAACCTGCGCACCGAGGAGGCGGCGCTAACTGGCGAGTCGGTCCCGGCCGAGAAGACCACCGATCCGGTCGCCGAGAAGTCCACCGTCGGCGACCGCGACAGCATGGCCTTCTCCGGCACCATGGTCGTGTCGGGCCGCGCGACCGGGGTGGTGGTCGCCACCGGGAGCGAGACTGAGCTCGGCCGCATCAACCAGCTGCTCGCCAGCGTCAGCGCCCTAGAGACGCCGCTCCTGCAGCAGATCAAGAAGCTCGGCTACCTGATCACCGCCGCCGTCGGCGTCGTGGGGGTTCTGGTATTCGCCTACGGCCGCTGGGTGATGGGGATGGAGTTCGTGGAGCTGTTCCAGGCGATCACCGGAATCGCAGTGTCGCTGATTCCGGAAGGCTTGCCCGCGCTGATCACGATCACCTTGGCAATCGGCGTCCAGCGTATGGCGCAGCGCAACGCGATTATCCGCCGTCTCCCTGCCGTAGAAACCCTGGGCTCAGTGTCGCGGATCTGCTCGGACAAGACCGGCACGTTGACTTTGATGGAGATGATGGTCGTATCTGCTGCCACCGCCGAATCGGAGTACCAGATCACCGGCAACGGCTACGCACCCGACGGCGAAATCAAGCAGGACGGAAAGCCGGCGGACAACAGGGACCCCGTGCTCGGGCTGCTTGGCCGTGTGTCGATGCTCTGCAACGACGCCGAGCTGTTTCAGCAAGAAGGGGTGTGGAAGGTGGAGGGCGATCCGACGGAGGGAGCGCTTTATCCGTTTGCGACCAAGCTCGGGATGGACAGGCAAGCCGAGCAGAAGGCGTATCCTCGCATCGACGCCATCCCGTTCGAGTCGGAGCACAAGTTCATGGCGACGCTGCACAAAAGCGCCGACGGCAAAGAGATACTGTTGGTCAAGGGCGCGCCCGAGGTCATCCTCGAGAATTGCGAGCGGCAGCAGACCCGAGACGGCAAGGGTGCACCGCTCAACCGCGAGCGATTCGCGAAGGTTTCGGACAAGCTCGCCGGTCAGGGCGAGCGTGTGCTCGGGCTCGCGTGGCTCCAGGATCCGGGTGTCAAAGCCGGGACCCTCGGTCCGGCAGATCTGCCGAAGAATCTCGTCCTCCTCGGCTTGATCGGCCTGCTCGATCCGCCGCGTAAGGAAGCGATCGAGGCGGTGAAGGAGTGCCATGGCGGCGGCATCCGGGTCACGATGATCACGGGCGATCACAAGATCACCGCCGCGGCGATCGCCAAGATGCTCGGCATCGGCGACGGCAAGACGGCAGTTGCCGGTGCGGAAATCGAAGAGATGAACGAGGCGGCGCTGCAAGAAACGGTACGCGACGTGGACGTGTTCGCGCGCGCGAGCCCAGAGCACAAGCTCCGTCTTGTAAAGGCGATCCAGGCGAACCGGCAGATCGTGGCGATGACCGGCGACGGTGTGAACGACGCGCCGTCCTTGAAGAAAGCCGACATCGGCGTGGCGATGGGGATCAAGGGTACCGAGGTAACCAAAGAGGCGGCCGGGATGATCCTCGCCGACGACAACTTCGCCTCGATCGGCGCGGCGGTGAAGGAAGGGCGCACGGTCTACAACAACATCGAGAAAGCGATCCTGTTCCTGTTTCCGACCAACGTCGCCCAGGCGCTGGTCATCGCCGTGGCGATCTTCCTCGGCTTTACCTTGCCGATCACCGCGCCACAGGTGCTGTGGGTCAACATGGTGACCTCGGTGGCGCTTGGCCTGGTGCTTTGCTTCGAACCGCACGAGCTCGACGTGATGACCCGGCCGCCGCGGGCGGTCGACCGCCCGATCCTGACGGGCTTCGGGATCTGGCGCGTCATCTTCGTCGGCCTGGCGCTCGTAGCAGTGACGTTGTGGGCGTTCTTCTGGATGAAGTCACAGGGCGCCTCGGACGCACTCGCCCGAACAGTGGCGGTCAACATGATCACGATCGGTCAGGTGTTCTACCTCTTGAACAGCCGCTATCTGCTGGACAGCTCGCTGTCTTTCAAGGCGCATCTCGGCAACAAGTACTTGCCGCTCGGGATCGGTGCGGTCGTGATCCTGCAGCTCCTGTTCACTTACGCGCCGCCGCTCCAGGCCCTGTTCGACAACGAAGCCATCCCGCTTCACGTTTGGCCACGGCTCTTCCTCGCCGGCTTCATGTTCTTCCTCATCGTGGAGGCGGAGAAGCTGATCATCCGTTCGTCGGCCTCTTTGCGGAGTGCCGTGACCGCGGTGGAAGCGGGGGCGTAAGGCATGGTGAGTGAGTGAGGATACCCTTCCTGCTTACACAAAACGAAAACGCGTCCTCGACCCAGAGAGACAGTGTCGCAATCCCGTTCATGGTTCGAGAGCCTCACCACGAACGGGATCGCTTGATCGAAAGTTTAGATACTTATCCGTTCACCCTGAGCTAGTCGAAGGGCTCCGAATGAATTGCGACACTGTCTCAGAAAAGAGAGGAAACCAATGGCAACTACCGATGAACGCTTGAAACGCAAGCAATACGAGAAGGCGCTGCGCGAGCTGCAGGTCGAACTGTGCGCCTTGCAGGACTGGGTCAAGGAACACGGTGAGCGGGTAATCGTAGTCTTCGAGGGGCGCGACGCCGCCGGCAAGGGCGGCGTGATCAAGGCGATCACCGAGCGCGTCAGCCCGCGCGTGTTCCGCGTGGTGGCGCTGCCGGCGCCGTCCGAACGCGAGAAATCCCAGCTCTACATGCAGCGCTACCTCCAGCACGCTCCCGCGGCCGGCGAAATCGTGATTTTCGACCGCAGCTGGTACAACCGGGCGGGCATCGAGTACGTGATGGGCTTCTGCTCCAAGGCGCAGCACCGGCGATTCCTCAAGGTCTGCCCCGAGTTCGAGCTGTACGTTGTCGACGATGGCATCAAGCTGATCAAGTACTGGCTCGAAGTGAGCGAGCCGGAGCAAAAGCGCCGCTTCGAGGCCCGCATCACGGACCCGGTGCGCCAGTGGAAGTTGAGCCCCACGGACCTGTGCTCGCGAAGCAGATGGTTCGAGTACTCGCGGGCGCGCGACATCATGCTCGAGGCCACAGACACGGACTTTGCGCCCTGGCACATCGTCCCTTCAGACAACAAGCGCCGCGCGCGCCTCAACTGCATCCGTCACCTGCTCAGCCTGATCCCCTACAAGAAACTATCGCGCAAAAAGGTGAAACTCCCCAAGCGATCGAAGAAGGACGCCTACGACGATCAGGCAACGCTCAAGGGCAGGCGGTTCATTCCCGCGAGATACTAGCGAATAGCTGCCAGAAGGTCTGGGGAATTGCTGCGCTATGCGGTCGCCAAACATTCTGCTCATCGGCTGGGGATTTCTGCGGACCGCCATGGTCATAAACAAACTGATTTACGCTTTGCTCTGGAGACGTATTTGGGGTCTGACCGTGATGGCCTTCGCCCTGGGCGGAATCTCGCTTCGGGTCGAGGCAGGCGATGTCTTCACGGGAGTACGATCCAAGGGCGCGGTCCGTTGCGGCGTCAGTGAAGGGTTGATGGGATTTTCTCTAAAGGAACCGAGTGGAAGATGGAGCGGGCTGGACGCGGATTTCTGCCGTGCGGTGGCTGCGGCGGCTTTGGGGAACCCAGAGAAGGTTGTCTTCGTTCCGCTGATGACGTCTGCGAGATTTCTTGCGTTACGTACCGGTCAAATCGATCTCCTTGCCCACAATACGAGCTGGACGCTTGGGCGCGAGGTTGGGTTGGGCGTCCAGTTTGCGGGAGTCTTGTACTACGACGGTCAAGGATTCATGGTCCGGCATAAGAGCGGCATCGGTAAGATCGACCAATTAAACGGCGCGACGATCTGCGTCGAGGCGGAAACCACCAGTGAAGAGAACTTGAAAGACTATTTTCAGGCGCGCGGCTGGAAATATCAGCCCGTCCTTGTTAAATCGCCTGTCGAAGCGATGGCTGCTTTCTCCGCAGAGCGCTGCCGGGCCTACACTTCAGACCGCGGCCAGCTTGCTTCGGCAAGAGTGACGGCACCGGCCGGGGGCGCCTACCTCATCCTGCCAGGTGAGATCTCAAAGGAGCCCCTGGGTCCTGCGGTGCTCCGTGGCGACGAGGAATGGTTCACTTTGGTCAGGTGGGTTCTCTTCGCGCTGGTCGCCGCTGAGGAGCATGGCATTACCCGCGACAACGTCCACGCGAAGCGCCAACAAAAAACGGATCCGATCCTGGAAGATTTCTTCGCGGCGAGCGGCCGCTACAGCAAAGCCTTGGGAGTCAAACCTGACTGGGCCGCGAAAACGGTCGAGAGCGTTGGCAACTATGGCGAGATTTTCGAGCGTAACCTTGGCGCGCAAAGCGCTCTGAAGCTGGAGCGAGGGCTCAATCGTCTCTGGACCCACGGCGGTTTAATGTACGCTCCGCCGTTCCGCTAATCCTCATGAGCGATCTGCAAGCAATTATCACCTTCGTTGTCTTTGGCAGTGTTCTCCTGGCGATTGTCTTCGATCTCCTCGACATGGCGCTGGCCGCGCTGCTTGGAGTTAGTACCCTGACCGCGGTTGGGGTTTTCAGCCTGCAAGATATTTTGAATGTTGTTAGAACCTTCGGCGCACCGCTGGCTCTCTTGTTCGGCGGTATGGTGGTGGCGCGGACGTTGATGCCCACCGGTCTGTTCGACTACATCGGCAACATCTTTCTGCGCGCGACCCGGGGCAGCGGGAAACGGTTTCTCCTGGGTGTGGTTGTGCTGGTGGTCCTTTGCGCGTTTTTACCCAATGCGACCACGGTGTTACTGTTGGCGCCGATTGTCATCCGGGTCGCTTCGGCGTTGAAGGTGGATCTGGTCGCGCCGCTGGTGCTGATCGCCATCGTGAGTAACTCCGCCGGCCTGCTGATTCTTGTCGGTGATCCGGCCACCTTCTTGGTTGGCAATTCCATCGGCATGACATTCACGCAGTATCTAAGGCAAGTAAGTCTCGGCGGCCTATTATCTTTGTTGGTGATTGTGCCACTACTGCCCTGGGTCATGCGTGATATCTGGCGGGTTCAGTGTGCTCTGACGGCGAATTTGAAGCACGAGCCGCTCAAGCATCCGTTTTTCGCCACGGCTTCATTGGTGGTTCTCGCCATAATGGTTCTGCTATTTCTTTTCGGTGACTTCCTACCGGTACGCATTGTTCCTCCCGGCACCGCGATTATCGGTTGCTCCCTGGCATTGCTCGCAGTCTATAGCGCTAAGATCGAACCGATCGACAAAGTGCTGAGCGATATTGATTGGAAGACGCTGGTTTTTCTCGCCTGTATGTTCTGCCTGGTGGAGGCGTTGACCAAGACCGGGGTTCTTCATGGTTTGTCTCAGGGACTGTATGCCAAGTTTGGCGTGGACGTGCTGACCGTCGCCCTCGTAATGCTTGCCAGCGGTGGACTGGTGGGAAGTGTCGTGGCCAATATTCCCGTGGTCGCGGCGATGGTCCTGATCGTCAAGGGCTATTTTGTGATCGCGCGGCTGGTGCCGGAAGAGGCCTTGGGGGCCACTTTTTTGGAATGGCCGGTAACCACCCTACCCGTTTTTGTCGCAATGATGTTCGGAGGAACTCTAGGCGGTAACGGGACACTCATCGGTGCTTCAGCCAATATCGTCTGCGCCGGCATCGCCGCTAGGCACGGCAAACCATTGACGTTCGTAACGTTCATGCGCTACGGGATACCGATCATGCTTTTCCAGCTGGCCGTGTCGGCACTTTATGTGTGGGGGCTTTACTATCTGATAGGTCGGTGACCGATTTGCAGCGGACGGCACACGAGCCCCGAGCATAAAGAAGACTGTGTGAAAAGGATCTAGGAGTGCTTCGACAAAGCTCAGCACGAACGCTCATGAACGTCATTTCAGTTGGTTCACGGTTCGCCCTGAGGCCCTCGAAGGACTCCTGTCGAGTTCTCACACAGTCTGTCGATCCGGGCGAACAGACAGACCATGGCGACAAGTAAACGATGCACCGGCGGCTAGGTTGTGAACGCCGGTAAACTCAGTCCATGAATGGTTCTGCCACTGTAACGCTCCTGGGTGGACTGGGCTTGTTCCTGCTCGGTATCCACCACCTCACCGAAGGTCTCAAGGAGTCTCGCGGGCGACTCACTGCGTCGGGCGCTCCAGAGGCTCGTGTCCGGCCGATTCAGCGCGGTTGTATCCGGCGCGTTCTTTACGGCGGTGATTCAATCCTCCACCGCGGCCATCCTCACCGTCATCGGCTTCGTCAACGCGGGACTGGTCACCTTCTCGCAAGCAGTCGGGATGATCATCGGTGCGACGCTCGGAACGACCTCGACGATCTGGCTGGTGGCGATCTTCGGTCTGCGTTTCAGGATTTCTGCCGCCGCCCTACCCGAGCCCCCGGCCGGTTTCGAAGCGGGCGCTCAGGCGTTGGCTAGGTGGTTGGACACCACAAAGGATCCTCAGGCGGCACCTGACCCGGCCATCTTCAAGGCAGTCGAAGATGCCTCGAAACAGCTCAGTGCCGAACGCAAGGCCAACCGCGAGAAGATGCTGGACGATGTCGCCCTGCAACGCATGCCTACGGCGACGGCCCGCGCCGCTCTTGAGATCCTCGTGTGGGCCGATCTTGCCCTCTACCACTCATGGCGCCTGGCGGAATCACTGCGAATCGCCTCTGGCAGATAGCTCTAAAGAGCCGACGTGTACGAGGACCTATTGAATGTCCTGCACAGGCTTGTCGTCCGCCTTGTCGTCATGTATGTATTAATTCGCTTGATGCGAAGGACGCTTCCCCTTTGATCCCCAACAAATACGAGAAAGTGCACGCGACCCGGTTGCGCGGCGAGACCAAATGTAGTTTGTGGAGGCTCGGGAACACATGAGCGCCCAGTCGCGAGAGGTCCTGGTGATCGGCGCTGGCATCGCCGGGTTGACCGCGGCACGGGACCTCGCCGTCGACGGGTATGACGTCGCGATCCTCGAGGCGCGTGAGCGCATCGGTGGGCGCATCTGGACCTCGCACGAACTCGGCCTGCCTGCCGACCTGGGGGCATCGTGGATTCATGGCTTCGAAGACAATCCGATCGCGCGGCTCGCCCGGCGGCACGCCATCGAGATCGTCCGCACCAACATCTCCAGTGTGACCCCGGCACGCTACCGCTCGATGGCCCTCTACGACGAGGACGGCCACCGGCTCAGCAGCGGCGAGACCGCCGAGATGTCCGAGATGATGGCGGACTATCTCGACTTCGTAGCTGCCAAACAGAAGGAAGGCCACGAAAAGTCAATGCTGGCGGTCGAAGAGAGCTTCGCCGCGAGCCAGGGCTACGACCCCGATCAGCGCCGCCGCCTGACTTTCATCGCCCGAACCTATCTCGAGCACGAATGGGCGGGCCCGCGCTCCGACGTTTCCCTCCTCGAGTACGACAAGAGTCTCGGCTTCGCGGGACACGACCGGGTGTTCCCTGAGGGCTACGCCCAGATCACTGACCGGTTGGCCGAGGGTACCAAGATCCTCCTCGGCCACGAGGTCACGCAAATCGACTATTCGGGCGCACGGGTGGACGTGCTCACCAACCGCGGCAGCTTCCAGGCCAGTCACGTGCTCGTCACCGTGCCGCTCGGAGTGCTGCAAGCAGGACGAATCGCCTTCCATCCGCGCCTAACGAAGACCAAGCGCGATGCCATTCGCAAAACGCGCATGGGTGTCTTCAACAAGATCTTCCTCAAGTTCGACTCGGTTTTCTGGGACCAGGAGGACGAGTTGATCGGCTACATAGGAAGCCAGGACGAAGACTGGCCCGAGATCGTCAACTTCCATAAGATTGCCGGCCTTCCGGTGCTGCTCGCCTTCAGCGCGGGAACGGCCGGCGAGAAAAACGAGCTTCGGGGCAATCCCGAGCTGGTGGCTTGCCTGATGGACTGCCTCCGCAAGATGTATGGAGAGAGCATCCCGGAGCCGGTGGGCCATCTCGTCACGCGCTGGAATCAGGACCCCTTCAGCCTCGGCTCCTACTCCTACGTGCCTGTCGGCTCCAAGCAGAGCTTGCGCCGGCAGATCGCGATGCCCATCGAGAACCGGGTCTTCTTCGCAGGCGAAGCCACCTCGCAATTCTTTCCGTCCACTGTTCACGGCGCGTTCCTCTCCGGCCGCCGCGCCGCCTACGAAATCATGCTCGCCAACGCCAGGGTAGACCTGACGAAAGACGGCCAGGGAGCAGTCGACACCTAGGTCTGAATGCCCGCGCCTCAAAGCTCAAAACGGGTCAAGCTCACACTCGCGGACCAATTGCTTTTGCCATGCGCATCAGTCGATAGGAAGTCCACCAGCGGTGCAGCTATCATTAGACCTTCGGAAGTGTGTCCAGTCGGCGATTGATCTCGTCGACGATCGCCTGGTAGCGAGGACCGCTGACGCCACCGTAGCGTTTTTGGAATTCGGCGGCGGGAATGTTCTCGGGTAGCCCATCGGCCGGCGGAAAGAATGCATCGAGGTCAAAGCCACGCGCCAGCCGCGCTTGCATGGCGCGCGCACTGGACTGATCGCGGATCGCGGCGATCGCAAAGCGCGTTCCCGCGGCGTTGGCCAGCATGTCGGCAAACGAAAACCCGCTTCCACCATCCTGTGAATCGAGTTGTTCTTTCAACAGTCCGATGCGATCGCTGGTCGCCTCGTTCGACAACAATACCAGCGCCGCGCTGACCCAAAAGTGACGCGTCCAGTCTCTCCGTCCACGCAAAGCAACCGTTCCGACCATCCGGCGCGCCTGAGCTTGCAGGTCCGCATCGAGTAGCTCGCCCACGAACGGCTCAAGATCCGGATGTCCCAGGAGAATCGCCAAGGCAAAAATCGCAGCGCGGTTTTCCAACAGAGGATCCTGGACCGTTGACCGCTCAGCCGCCATGGTGAAGGCTTCTTGGAGCAGTAAGCCAAAGCGATCCGCGTCCGCGGGAAGGCGTTCGTTGAGCGCGATCAACTGCCGAAGGTAAAGTCCGGTCTCGAACGCCACGTCAGGGCGCTCCCAGAGAAGCTGCACCAACGCGGGAACCACTTGCCGGCTGAGCGCTCCTGATTCAAATACCACGTTGATCGCCCCCGGTTCCGTGTTCATGGTGACGATCGCTTCGATGATGCGTCGAATCTGCGGATCGTCCATGAGCGTCGCGTAGACGGACGACGACAGCATTCGGAGCAAAATCGCCGGCGCCGAAAGGCTCCCCAGTTGGAATTCTTGCATGCCCAAATGCAGGCGTCCTTCGTCGATCGACAGCTGGCCTGCCAGGCGGACATTCAAGAACTTACCTCGCCCCCACCGGGGCGGCACCGCCAGGGAGGCCTGGGCGGCGAACATCGAGGGTTCGAAGTGCACACTTGCCTGGCGCTGCCCGCCCCCCCGGCCGAGTGCCGAATTGACGATCGCGTTGATTTCACCGTCGGTCAGATGCAGATGGCGTGGTTGGCCTTGCGGCGGATGGGTGTCGCGAATCCGCTGTGCAAGTTGCCGCTTGGCGGCCATACCCATGCCGGCGGTCTGGAAAGACAAAGGCGCTGTGGAGAGTGCCTTGCCGGTCATGGCCGCCGTCGTCACAAGCAGTAACAGCAATAGCACTCCAAGTTGTCCGGCAGCCCAAGCAAAGGGGCGAACGCCGCGCAACGCGGCTGAGCTCAAGCGAATCCCCACGAGGTAACTCAGGAAAGGCAGCAGCAGCGACCCCAAGGGCGGAACCGCGTTCCAGGCAATCGCGAAACAGACCGCGAGAGTAGCCAGACCCAAGCTGCACCAACCCAGCCACACGAGCCAGCGGCCGAGGCGATCTCCGCCAGCCGTCGTCGGCCTGAACGCCGGAGGCGTCAGCAAGCCAAGCACGAAAGACAGGCTAAACACGACCACCTCGCGCCGGACCAGGCTAAGTATCCAGGCGATGACATCGTCTGAGCTTTGGAATGCCCAATCGACTTGCACGAAGGGTGCGTTTCGCGCTTGCCACGCGCGCAACAAAAGATAGGCGAGGTACAGCCCGAGAGTGGTTCGCCAAATCCAAACTTGGCTGGAAGTCAACGATTTGGACGAGCCCAGGGCCTGATGCTGTTCTCTAGTCATTCGATCGGGCATGGCGATGAAAACACTAGTCGTTTCACCAAATTCACACCGACATTTTAGCGGGCATGGGTTCCCACAGTCACCAGTTTAGGCTTTGGCAGGTCTCCCGTAGCGAGAATCCTCTGCCGCCCTAACAAGTTCTCTTGCCGCAGAAAATTGCCCGCGTGAGTTTACCATCGAATCACAGCCCCAGCGAGTTGTCTATGTCTTTAAGGGAGGCTCGGTAAGGCGATGTACGCAGGAGGTAGTGACTCACTTGAAAATGAGTCACTACCACGCAGGAAACTTGCTTGACAAAATA
Organism: uncultured Gammaproteobacteria bacterium; assembly: GCA_963764725.1. Lineage (GTDB taxonomy): Bacteria > Pseudomonadota > Gammaproteobacteria > JACCXJ01 > JACCXJ01 > USCg-Taylor. The sequence continues at coordinate 18,039 of CAVXTM010000019.1, forward strand.
CAATCGATCACGCTTGGGACTAAGGAAAAACGCACGCCAAACTCAGCCTTGCCCTATGGCCCTATTTCTTCGAACTGATATGAGTCCGACACACTGTTAGATTCCAGGCCAACTATAGATGTGGCCTAAAACGGTCTACAAGTATTGACCAATACATCAAATAGATTTAACAGAAATCTGGTTGAAAAGTATCGTTGAGGACACACACAGAAACCAACAAAGATCATTCATTTCATGCGGTGCCAAGTGAGTGGTAGGCAAATACATGGCGGGAGGACAGCATGCAACTAACGCCGAGAGAGTTCGATAAACTTCTCATTTACATGATGGCCGATGTTGCGCTTAAGCGGAAGGCGAAGGGCCTGAAGCTCAACTACCCAGAAGCCGTCGCAATCATCTCCGCGACCGCCCTCGATGGTGCGCGCGCCGGCAAGACGATCGAAGACGTGACCAAGGATGCGCGCACCGCATTGACCAAGGATGACGTCATGGACGGCGTCGCCGATCTGATTCCGATGGTGCAGATCGAGGCGGTGTTCACCGACGGCAGCCGGCTGGTGACCGTGCACACGCCGATCCAGTAAGACGCGCGAGAGAGGAGCGTAATATGGCCAACGTCAAAGCAGGTCCCACAGTTGCCGCCAACGTCGACCCGGCGACGGCCGATGTACCACTGGGCGGCTATGTGTGCAGCCCGGAGCCAGTCCCCTTCCATGAGGAGCGCCTAGTGACTTCGCTCACTGTGCGCAATACCGGCGACCGTCCGGTGCAGGTGGGCTCGCACTTCCATTTCTTCGAGGTAAATCGCGCGCTGGAGTTCGACCGCGCGGCGGCGTTCGGGCAGCACCTTCACATCCCGGCGTCCACTGCGCTGCGGTTCGAGCCGGGTGACGAACGCGAGGTTAAGCTGGTTCCCTACGGCGGCAAGCGCGCCGTGTACGGCTTCAACAACCTGGTCGACGGCCCAACCGCGGGCAAATCCGCCGACCCCCGGAAGTCCAAGGCAGTGGCGCTCGCTGCGAAGCGCGGGTTCCGCTCGTCTGCCGCAAAGAAGACCAGCAAGCGCTAGCCGCCGCACCCCACACAGGAGGACCCGATGGCAACGATTTCACGCAACGAATATGTCGGCCTGTTCGGTCCCACCGTCGGCGACCGCATCCGGCTGGGCGATACCGGCCTCTTTGTCGAGATCGAGCGCGACCTGCGCGGGGCATCCGGCGACGAGATCGTCTTCGGCGGCGGCAAGAGCCTGCGCGAGGGCATGGGCATGGACAACCGGATCACGAGTGCGGGCGGCGCGCCCGACCTGGTGATCACCAACGTGACGATCATCGACGCGGTGCTCGGTGTGGTGAAGGCCGACGTCGGCATTAAGGACAGCCGCATCTGCGCGATCGGCAAGGCCGGCAATCCGCAGACCATGAACGGGATCACCCCGGGTCTGGAGTGCGGCCTCGCCACCGACGCGATCTCCGGCTCGCATCTGATCCTGACCGCCGCCGGCGTCGATACGCACATCCACTACATCTCGCCGCAGCAGGCGTACGCCGCTCTGTCGAACGGCACGACCACCCTGATCGGCGGGGGCACCGGCCCCTCGGACGGCTCGAGTGCGACAACCGTCACGCCGGGACCGGGGAACATCCGGACGATGCTGCGCGCCTTCGAAGGCTGGCCGATCAACGTCGGCATCCTCGGCAAGGGCCACGGCCACGGCAAGGCGGCGCTCGTCGAGCAGATCCAGGCCGGCGCGGTCGGCTTCAAGTGCCACGAGGACTGGGGCACCACTCCGGCCGTGCTGCGCTCCGCGCTCACGGTCGCGGACGAGATGGACGTGCAGGTGTGCATCCACACCGACACGTTGAACGAATCCGGCTTCGTCGACGACTCGATCGCGGCCTTCGAGGGCCGCGCCGTCCACTCTTTCCACACCGAGGGCTCCGGCGGCGGCCACGCGCCCGACATCATCAAGATCTCGGGCCTGCCCAACGTGCTGCCGTCGTCGACCAATCCGACGCTCCCGTACGGTATCAACTCGCAGGCGGAGCTCTACGACATGATCATGGTGTGCCACCACTTGAGTCCCGACATCCCGTCGGACGTGGCGTTCACCGAGAGCCGCATCCGCGCGGAGACGATCGCCGCGGAAAACGTGCTGCACGACCTCGGCGTGATCTCGATGATGTCGAGCGATTCGCAGGCGATGGGTCGCATCGGCGAGTGCTGGCTGCGCACGATCCAGACCGCCGACGCGATGAAGACCGGGCGCGGCAAGCTGCCGGAAGATGCCAAGGGCAACGACAACTTCCGCGTCCTGCGCTACGTGGCGAAGATCACGATCAACCCGGCGATCACGCACGGGATCTCCCACGTGCTCGGCTCGGTGGAGGTCGGCAAGATCGCCGACCTGGTGCTATGGGAGCCGGCGTTCTTCGGCGCGAAGCCGAAGCTCGTGCTCAAGAATGGCGTCATCAGCTGGGCGGTGATGGGCGACCCGAATGCTTCGCTGCCGACGCCGCAGCCGGTCTACTACCGGCCGATGTTCGGGGCGTTCGGCAAGGCGCTTCCCGACACCTGCATCACCTTCGTCTCGGGGGCCGCGCACGCGGCGGGCATCAAGAAGAAGCTCGGCCTGGACCGCCAGGTCGTTGCGATCCGCAACACCCGCAAGATCGGCAAGCGCGACATGGTGCGCAACTCCGGCACGCCGAAGATCGAGGTGAGTCCCGAGACGTTCGCGGTCACCGTCGACGGCAAGCACGCGACCGTGGCGCCCTTGAAAACGATCTCGCTTAACCAAAGGTATTTTTTTTCCTGATGGGCGCACTGTGATTATCATTGAAACCGTTCTGGGCAATAGCGGCGATCCCGATTGGACCGAACGGCTGTCTGCCGCCAACGTCGACTTGCTGGAGGTCGACCAGTGGGAAGCGCAGAAGAGTCGCTTCCGAAAGACCACGGCAAAGGGTACCGAGGTGGCGATATCGCTCGACCGCGGCATGTATATCCGCGACGGCGACGTACTGCTGTGGGATGCTCAGGCAGCCGCGGCCGTCGTTGCGCGAATCGCCTTGCGCGAGGTGATGATCGTGCATCTAGACGGTCTGAAGCGCCTCACATCCGATATCGCGATCCGCACCTGCGTTGAGCTGGGGCACGCGATGGGCAACCAGCACTGGCCCGCGCTGGTCAAGGGCAATCTCGTCTATGTGCCGCTCACCGTCGACCGCAAGGTGATGGCAGCCGTCATGGACACGCATCGCTTCGAAGGCATCCGCTACGAGTTTGTGCCGGGCCGAGAGGTCATTCTCTACCTGGCTCCGCATGAATCACGCCGGCTGTTCGGCGGCGCCGAAGGTCCGGTGCATTCGCACACGCATGAGAGCTATGCCGTCGTCGAGGCCGAAACGGGACGCGCGTATGGGCGCCCACCGGTGCGCGCCGACGCGCGTTCGGGGATCGATGCTCATTCCCACGGAACGCCGGCCAAGCCCCTTTCTGCGAATGACCATGGGAAATGATGGTGTCGAAGCGCCAAAGACCGCGGCGTTTCTTGCGCGCATGCTGCAATTTGGGGACTCGACCTTCCCCATTGGCGGGTTCTCGTTTTCTTGTGGCTTAGAATCCGCAATCCAGAAAGGTGTTGTAGTCGATGCAGCCACTCTCCATGCGTTTACGCGCACTGCGGTGGAGCAAGCAGCGCGTGGCGACGGTATCGCACTGATCGTCGCGCATGGCAGGGCGGCGGCCGGCGACGTTGACGCGCTCATCCGAATCGATGCAGCAGGTATACGCCCGCAAGCTTTCCGACGAGATGCGCACTATGTCGGTGCGCACGGGTAAAAAGTTCACGGAAATGGGTGTGCAGGTGATCGGCGCGCCTCTGCTTTGCAGATGGCGCGAATGCATCGAAACTTCCGTTACTCCGGGATGCTATCCGGTGGCGCTGGCGGTAAATTTTGCAGTTCAAGGTCTGCCAGCGCTCGAAGCGTTCGTCGTTCATCAGTACGGTCTGGCGGCGGCGATCCTGGGCGCGGCGTTGCGGCTGATGAAAATCAGCCATGTTGACACGCAGAAGATCCTCTATGAACTCAATGGGGGAGCGGAAGCGGCCTATAAGATCGCGGCGGCGTCTGGTTTGTCCGACATGTCGGGTTACGCGCCGCTAACGGAAATCCTGGCTGCGGTCCATGCCAAGTCGCACGTGCGCCTGTTCATGAATTAGACCTCGATTGGAGCGTCGAATGTCGAAGAAAATCACACGCATCGGCATAGGCGGCCCGGTCGGCGCAGGCAAGACTGCAATCGTGGAAGCCATTACGCCGCGGTTGCTCGACCTTGGTATCAAGGTGCTCATTATCACCAACGACGTGGTGACCACCGAGGACGCGAAGCACGTCCAGCGCACCCTCAAGGGCGTTCTGCTCGAGGAACGCATCCTCGGGGTGGAGACGGGTGCCTGCCCCCATACAGCGGTACGCGAGGATCCCAGCATGAACCTCGCGGCGGTCGAAGACATGGAGGGGCGTTTTCCGGATAGCGATATCGTGCTGATCGAAAGCGGTGGCGACAACCTGACGCTCACCTTTTCGCCGGCGCTGGTCGACTATTTCATCTACGTGATCGACGTCGCCGCCGGCGACAAGATCCCTCGCAAGAATGGGCCTGGGATCACGCATTCGGACATCCTCGTCATCAACAAGACCGACCTCGCGCCTCACGTCGGCGCCAGCCTCGACGTGATGAAGCACGATTCCCGGCTGATGCGCGGCAGCAAGCCCTTCTTGTTCACCAACTGCAAGACCGGTGAGGGCATTCCAGAACTGGTCGATCTGATCGAAAGGGAGTTTCTATTCGACATGAATCTGCGGGCTCGGAGGCCAGCATGATGCCCCCGAACTCTGCTCTGCGGGCGGCGGCGGAAGCAGTCGGCGCATCGGCTCCAGAGCTGGCGGCGTTTCAGGACGAGCCCCTGCAGATGAAGAGCGGCACGGTCGGCAAGACCGGTTTCCTGCGTCTTGGCTTCGAGCAGCGCGGCGGGCGAACGATCCTGGCGGACCTCGAGCGCCGCGTTCCGTACATGGCGCAGCGCGCGCTGTATTGCGACCAGGAAATGCCGGACTTGGCTCACGTGTTCTTGATCACCACCACCGGCTGCCTGTTACAGGGCGACCGGCTCGCTCTCGAAGTCATGCTCGGCCCTCGCGCTCAGGCGCACGTTAGCACGCAGTCGGCAACCAAGATCCACTCGATGGATGCCAATTACGCGGCGCAAGCGCAGACCATCACGCTTGCCGACGATGCCTACCTGGAGTTTCTTCCCGATCCTGTCATCCCGCATCGGGGCGCGCGGTTCGTCAGCGATACACGAATCTCCATCGCTTCGACGGCAACGCTCCTCTATTCGGAGATCATCCAACCGGGCCGAAAGCATCATCATCCGGACGAATGCTTCGGCGCAACCGTGATGTCGATAGCGATCGCCGCCGCGCGCCCCGATGGCCGCACCTTGTTCAAAGAGAAGCTGGTGATCGAGCCGCAGCAGAAACCGATGCGGCAGACGGGTGTGATGGACTCATTCGACGTGTTCGGCAATGTGATCCTGTGCACGCCCAAGGACAGAGCTGATCGCATCTATGAGCGCGTGGGGACCGATGTCGATCTTGCGCGCGGCGTAGCGTTCGGATCCTGCCGGCTGCCCAATGAGGCCGGCCTGATCTTCAAGGTCTTGGGACGCGAAACCGCGCAGGTGAAGGCCAAGGTGCGCGAGTTCTGGGGCGTGGCGCGCCAGGAGGTCATGGGCGCCAATATCCCTTCGCCCTTTTTATGGCGCTGATCGGTAAGCCGATCCCAGAGATCGTCGAACCACAGAGTCGACACGTTGGTGGAGGCGACAATGGAGAAACTGTTGGCAAAGTGGGAACTCCTATGTGGGTCGTCAGGAGCCTTACGCTTCTTAGACATCAATCTGCGCGGCATCGGGCAGGTGATGTTCCAGAACAATCCGCTCACCGGGCTGCTTTTCCTGCTTGCTGTCGGCTGGGGCTCGTACGCCGCCAGCGTGCCTCAGGTCTTCATCGGGGGCCTGCTCGCGGTGGTGGCGGCAACCCTGACGGCACAATGGCTACGCCTCGACGAGGCTGAGCTCGCCTCCGGCCTGTATGGCTATAACGCCTACCTGGTGGGCCTGGCGCTGGGGACGTTCCTGGCCCCCGGGCCGTTGCTGTGGGCCTATGTCGTACTGGGCGGCGCCGTGTCGGTGGTGGCAACGCTGGCCACCGCCAACATGTTCAAGACCTGGGGCGTGGCCGCCCTCACCGCGCCTTTCGTGCTTGTCGCCTGGCTGCTGCTGTTAGCCACCTTTGCGTTCTCCGGGATCGACGGCAGCGCGCTGGGGTACGGCGGCAAGCTCATGCCGATCGATCCGGCCGCCGCGAATCCGCTCGCTGCAGCCGATTTCGTCCAGGGCATCCTCAAGAGCGTTTCACAAGTCTTCCTCAAGGGCAACACCCTGTCGGCCTTGCTGTTTCTCGCGGGGCTGGCGGTGAGCTCGCTGGCGGCTGCGGTATTTGCTCTCGGAGGCGCCCTCGTGGCGGTCGTCACCGCGCATCTTCTCGGCGCAGAGAGCGATCTCATCACCGGTGGACTCCTCGGCTTCAGCCCCGTGCTCACCGCCGTCGCGCTCGGCGCGGTGTTCTATCAGCCGAGCGCGCGGGTGGTGGCGTACGCACTGGTGGGCACGGTGTTCACGGTCATCGTGCAAGGGGCAATGAATGTCGCCTTGACACCGTTCGCCATTCCGACGCTGACCGCCCCGTTCGTCCTGGCGTCGTGGCTGTTCCTGCTTCCGCGCCAGTGTTTCGAACCGGCTGCGGCCGCCGCCGATGCCGCGAAGCCCGGTGCGATGTAGGCCTGTAGATTGTAGTTGGAGGAGGGACTGAGCTATGGGACTCCTGGGGATATTGCTCGCGCTCGGATTGTTGATGTGGCTCGCCTATCGGGGGTGGAGCGTACTGCTGGTGGCGCCGGTGGCAGCACTCGCGGCCGCTGCGATCTCGGGCGAGCCGCTTCTCGCCCACTGGACGCAGACTTTCATGGTCGGGGCTGCCCGCTTCGTCACGCAATGGTTTCCCCTGTTCCTGCTTGGCGGGTTGTTCGGCAAGCTCATGGACGACAGCGGTTCGATCACCTCGATTGCGCGTTTCTTGACCGAACGATTGGGGACACGCCGCACGATGCTCGCGGTCGTGCTCGCCTCGGCCGTCGTCACCTATGGCGGCGTCAGCGTCTTCGTCGCCTTTTTCGTCCTTGTGCCAATGGCGCAGCAGATGTTTCGAGCCGCGAACCTCCCGCGCCGGTTGATGCCGGCCACCATCGGCCTCGGGGCATTCACGTTCACCATGTCAGTGATGCCGGGAACCCCTTCGGTCAACAACGCCATTCCGATGCCATACTTCGGAACCACCGCCTTCGCGGCCCCCGGGCTGAGTATCATCGCGTCGGCTATCATCTTCGTTTTCGGGATGTGGTGGCTCGGCCGTGCTGAGGCAGCTGCGCGCAAGGCTGGCGAAGGTTACGATGGCGAGGCGGGAACCGTTCCTGTCGTTGACGAGATGATTCGCGAGCAGGCGGCGCCGGCTGGCGACTTCGACCCGGCCGAGTTACCGCATGGCAAGCGGGCCGAGAGCGGCCCTCCCTTCGCTCTGGCCGTGCTGCCCCTCGTCGTCGTTATCGTCACGAATTTCTTAATGTCGCTTGTCGTATTCCCGCGACTCGATTTTTCGTTCCTGTCCGAGCCCCAGTGGGGCGGTACTACGCTCCGAGCCGTGTCCGGCGTCTGGTCAGTTGTGGTGGCTCTCGCGGCGGCTAACTTGACGGTCCTTCTCATCAACTTTCGGCGCTTGCCATCCCCCCGCGAAAGTCTCGACGCGGGTGCGAATTCTGCCGCCTTGCCGATGCTGATGATCGCCAGTCTTGTCGGCTTCGGCGCAGTAGTTGCGGCGTTGCCGGCATTTGCATTGGTTCGCGATGCGGTATTCTCGATTAGTGGAGGACCGCTGGTCTCATTGAGCGTCTCTATGAATGTGCTGGCGGGGCTGACCGGCACTGCTTCTGGCGGTATGGCGATTGTACTCAATTCATTTGGCAACGACTTTCTGCGTCTTGCCACTGAGCATCGCATCGATCTCGAATTGATGCATCGTATAACAACGATGAGCGCCGGTACCCTGGACGCCCTGCCCCACAATGGCACGGTGTTGCTGTTACTGCAAATTAGTGGTCTGACTCACCGTGAAAGCTATTTGGACATGGTGATGACCGTGATCGTCAGTTGCATTATTGCACTTGTTGCCGTCATCGTGCTGGGTTCGGTGTTTGGATCGTTTTGATCGACCGCCGGGCGTGCGTGCAGCGCGCCTTGCGTTGGCGATGGTTCGCCGGATGTCGGGCGGCACGCACCCCCGCTGGCCGGCAGCGTTCCCAGCATGCGTCGCGACGCATGCTCGCGGCCTCAGTCGACGATGAACCGCTCGGCGTTCGGGTCGAGGTCACGCTCGCGGAACGGCGTCCGGGTCCATCGCGTTGAACAATTGCTTCAGCTCGCCGACATGGATGTCGAGCCGAGCTGGATTCCTTGGTTGCAGGTTCTGTCTTTCTGTTTGGGCATCGGCGCCGTCGAGGGTCCGATGGAGGTCGCGTTGTTCAACGTTTGATTTTGGCAAGCGTGGCGTAAAGCACCGGGACCACCACTAGGGTCACTATTGCTCCAAATGCCAAACCCGACATGAGCGTGGCCGCCAGGCCGACCCAAAAAACATCCTGCAGCAACGGGGTAACACCGACGACCGTCATCCCCGCAGCCAGGAGCACAGGCGTCAAGCGTGAGACGGCACCATCGATCAGCGAGTCGTAGGGACTTTTGCCGTGCGCGAGGTTGTGATGGACCTCCTCGAGCAACACGATGGAGTTCTTGATCATCATGCCGGCGACGCCCATGGCGCCGAGCAGAGCCAGGAAGCCGAAGGGCACGCCAAAGGCTAACAACCCTAGGCTGGGGCCAATGGCGGCAAACGGGAGGGCGAGAAGGATCGCGAAAAGCGGCCGGAGCCCATTGAACAACGCCACGATAGTCAAAAGCATGACGGCGGCCATTGGAATGATTCCGGGAAGCAAAGAGGCTTGGGACTGCACAGTGTCCTCATATTCGCCGCCCCATTCCAGGCGATAACCCGGCTGGCAGTTTGATCGCTTCGAAGTCGGCGAGAACACTCTGACGCAAGGTCGGCAGGGTCACGCCGCTGATCGGATTGGCCTGCACGGTAATCGTGCGACGCCGGTCCCTGCGCACGATAGCCGGATCCTCCCATTCAGTGCGCAGTTGGCCGGTAACCTGGGACAACGGAATGGTCTGACTGGAAAAGCCTGGCTGTACTTGCAGGACATCCATCCCAGTGATGTTGGCGCGCTCCGCTTCGACATTGCGCAAAACGATGGGAATCAGATCGTCGCCTTCGCGGTACGTTCCGACGACCCGACCGTCAAATGACCGCTTGGTTGCCTTGGCAATATCGCCGCGCGTCACGCCCGCCCAGCGTGCGCGCTCCGGGGTATATTCAAGCTCGACCCTCGGCACTCTCTGGCGCCAGTCTGCCTGTATCGGACCGGCCAGAGGACTGGCGTGCAGGATGGCTGTGCCCTGCTCGGCGATCGACCGCAGCAAACCAGGATCCGCAAGCGCGGGACCGCTAAAACGGACCTCGAATCTCCAGGTATTGCTGGGCCCGACGCCGTACTTTCGGATAGGCACCAGGGCTTCCCGCAAGTTTTCCGTGACCCAAGGCGTGCAGATCCGCGATCAACGCGTCAACGTCCCTGAACGAATGCATGTTGACAACAAGCTGGGCGTAGGAGGGGTTCGGCGCTTCAGGGCTTACCGGAAGGTAGAAACGCGGCGGTCCGCCGCCGATGAAAGCGTTCACGCTCTCTACCCGTTTGTCCGATAGGAGCTTCTGCTCGAGGCGCTTAAGATCCGACGAGACTTGCTGGATCCGCGTGCCTTCCGGCGCCCAGTAGTCGATCATGAATTTCGCCATCGAAGCGTCCGGGAAAAACAGCTGCTCCACTTTGCCGAAAGCAAAAACCGCAACGATTAAAAGCCCCACCATGCTCGCAATCGTAAACCATCGATAGCGAACGGCCGCTTCAAGAAACGCTCTGTAGCCGCGATAGAGACCACCGGCATAAGGATCGCCGGCCGTGCCGCCCTCCTTGGGGGTGGGCAGCATGTCGAAACACTGTAGCGGTGTTAGCGTCATCGCGAGCAGCCAGCTCAAGAGCAGTGAGATCGCGACGACGATAAAAAGCGTGCGGCAGTACTCGCCGGCACCCTCCGTGGAGGCGAAGATGGGATAGAAGGCCATGATTGCCACCACCGTGGCGCCGAGCAAGGGCCAGGCCGACTGAGCGGCGCCCTCGATGACGGCCTGCCCGCGCTCCATGCCTTTCTTGAGGCGCATGGCGGTGCCTTCCGCGACCACGATCGAGTTATCCACGATCTCGCCCAGTACAACGATGAGCGCGCCAAGAGACATGCGCTCAAGATTGATGCCCCAGATCGCCATCATCACGAAAGTGCCGAGAACGGTGAGCACCAACGATGAGCCAATCATCAGGGCGATGCGCCAGCCCAGGACGAACGTCACGATGACAAGCACGAGCAGCACTGCCTGATAAAGTTTGGTGAAAAATCCTGTCACCGCGTAGGCAATGTAATCCGATTGCCAGTGCACGCGGTGCACCTCGACGCCTATCGGAAGTTCTCCCGTCAATTCCGCCAGGCGGCGCTCCACCGCCCGTCCAACGGCAACCACATTGGCCCCCGAGACATTGGTGATCGCAATGGCGAGCGCCGGTTGGCCGTTGTAGCGCATCATCGTGCGCGGCGGGTCAACATGGCCGCGACTCACTGTGCCGATGTCCCGGATGCGAATCAACTCATCGCCGTCGGCAGGCTGGGTCTGGGTCGCGCGATCTTGCAGCCTCTCGGTTATGGACGCACGGAGCACAAGATCGGCGATGTCGGAGGGTGATTGAAACTCCCCCGTGGGCGCGATGCGGAGCCGGCCGGTCTGGACATCCACCTTGCCGGCATCGACCACCACGTTTTGTCGCTGCAGGGCATTTTCTATGCTTTGCTCGGTCAGCCCGAGGTTGGCGAGCTGGGTATCGGAAACATTGAGATAAACAACCTGATCCCGCACCCCCCATAGCTGCACTCGCGCCACCCCTTTGACCAGGCTCAACTCCGTCCTCAGATCCTTGGCGTATCTTTCCAGGTCGGCATAATTGTAACCATCGCCGGTGATGGCCAGCAGCAAGCCAAAGACGTCGCCGAAGTCGTCGGAAACAATCGGCCTGCCGACTCCCGGAGGAAGAGTAGCTTCGATATCGCGGATTTTTCTCCGCATCTCGTCCCAGACTTGTGGCAGTCGATCGGACCAGAATTCCGGCTTGATGTTAACTTCGATGAGCGACAAGCCGCTTCTCGAGAAGGACTTGAGGTAGTCAAGCTGAGTCATATCCTGGAGCGCGACCTCGATGCGGTCCGTGACTTCGAGCTCGACTTCGGCTGGACTGGCGCCCGGATAGGGCGTGACAATAATGGCGGTCTTGACCGTGAACTCAGGATCTTCGAGTTTTCCCAGGCTGAAATAGCTGGCGATACCGGCCGCCGCCAGGAGAAACACGGCGAAATAGATGACCGCCTTATTTTTGATGGCGAATAAGACGATGCTCACGACGTTGGAACCTGCTCCGCCATTCGAACCTTTTGCCCGTCGCGCAGAGAATGAACGCCGGCGGTTGCGATCCACTCGCCCCGCTGCAATCCGGCGCGCACCACCGTTCCGGCATTGGTGACCGTGCCCAAAGTTACTTCGCGCCGCGCGACTGTCTTCGTTGGGTCATTGATCACCCAGACGTAAGTCTTACCGCCCTCGCCTGAGGAAAAAGTGGCTCCCATGGGAATGATGATTTGGCCGCCGTCGCTCCCGGCCCGCTCCAGCGATCCTGCCTCGGCCCGCCCAGCCATTCCCGGCAGGATCTTCGCGTTTTTCGGCTGATTCATCACCAAGGTCATCGGAAACGTCCGCGTCAGCTGGGACGCCTCGGGGCTGACTTCGAGAATCTGCGCCGCCACTTTCTCATCCGGGAACGAATCAAAAACTACGGCAAGGCCCTTAACCCGCTTCGCTACGGAAATAAGATTCTCCGGAATATTGACAACCATCTTGATGCGGGAGGTGTCGACCACCCGCACGACGGGTTGGTTGGGCTTTACCTGTTCGTAGTTTTCCACGTAGGTCGCCACGACAGTGCCGCCAAAGGGCGCGCGTAGATGGGTATCTTCCAACTGATCGCGCGCGGAATCCACCGCCGCTTGCAGCGATGTGATGCTTCCCCGGGCGCGGTCGCGCTGCTCCCGGGCCCGGTCAATGGCCGACTCGCTGGTGGCGCCGGGGTCTTCCTTGAAAATTCGCTGCTGCCGCTCGTAATCGCTCTCCGCGCGCGCCACCGAGGCGCGCGTTTCCTCGAGCTGTCCCTGGGCCTGGCGCAACCCGACGTCGTAATCCCGCGGGTCGATGCGCGCGAGCACCTGACCCTTTTTCACGACTTCCCCCACTTTTACCGGAAACTGGATCAGTGGACCGCCAATCCGAAAAGAGAGATTGAGCTCCTGGTAGGCCTGGGCCCGTCCCGGAAACGACCTCCCCAGCTCTCCGACAATCTCTCCCACCCTCATCGCAGGGACCCGACGAACGATCTCCTCGGGTGGTGGTTCTTTCCGATCGCAAGCCGAGAACAAAAGCGACGAAAGCAGCACGATTGAAACAAATGAGTTTCTTGAGCTCATCCGGTCCCTCTTACCATAATGGCCACCACCAGCGTTTCCTTTCCTCTGGAGGCCGGCCGGGTTCTTCCGGAAGAATCCCGCCCCAGTCCGTCCGGGTGACCATCTCTTTCTGGATATCTGGCGGCACAAAGGGCTTGCCATCACGAATTTGCCAGCCTCCGCCAAGCGCCTTGTAAAGGCTCACGAGATTGATTACAACGTTGCCCTGGGTGGCGGCCAGGTTGTCCTGTTGTTGCACTAAAAATCGCTCCGAATCGAGAACCCTAATGAAGTCAACAGCTCCGTCACGGTACTGGATCAAGGACAGATCCGTGGAACGTCTCGCGGCAGCGACGCTCTCGACGAGAAACGATACTTGCTCTTGGCCACGCAGGTACGCCGCGATGGAGTCTTCCACTTCCTGGGCCGCGCGCAGCACCGTATTCCGGTAGTTGGCCACCAATTCTTGGAACCGAGCGTCTTCGGTTCGGACTCTATTGCGAATCCGCCCGTAGTTAAAGATGTCCCAACGTAAAAGAGGGGCCCGCCAGCCAAGTCCCGCTCCGATGGTTGAACCATTTGCTGAATTCGGTCGATTCCACTCCGACAGAGCCCGCCAAGACAAAATGCGGATAGAGATCCGCGGTAGCGACCCCAATGAGAGCGCTTTGGGCGGCGAGCTGAAACTCAGCCCGTTGAATATCGGGACGCTGGCGCAGCAGTTCCGCGGGCAGGCCCACTGCGACCTCAGATGGCGGGCTTGGGATGATCGCTGGTCCAGCAAGTTCTGTCTGGAGTTGGCCCGGCGGTTCGCCGAGCAGGACACTCAAAGCATTTTTCGCCTGGCTGATACTCGCTTCCAAACTCGGAATCAAGGCCTGGGTATCTTCTAGGAGCGCTCTAGCCTGCGTGACGTCCAACTGCGTGACGACTCCAGCTCGGTAGCGCACGTCGGCAATTTGTAATGTTCGCTCCTGAATACGCACGTTCTCTCGAGCCAGATTGAGCCGTTGGTCCAAATCACGAAAGGATACGTAGGTGCGCGCGACTTCGGCGACCAGAGAGATCAGGAAATCGTCATAAGCGGCAATCGTGGCGTGGACCCCTCGATCGGACGCTTCGATCGAGCGACGAAATTTTCCCCACACGTCCAATTCCCAGGCCATATCGAA